>CAWJGS010000005.1:0-165738 GCA_963842575.1 uncultured Actinomycetes bacterium
GCGGCCTGGAGATCCACCGCGCCATCGTCAGCGCGAGGAGGAGAGCAACTCCGAAGACGATCGCGCCGATCCCCGCCAGGATCAGCCAGTAGCGGTGGGTCCGGGCGTCGACCGTGGACGTCGGATACGTGATGCGCACGGCCCCGTGCAGCCGTCCGGCGGAGGCGACCGGGACCGCGACGTACAGCAGGTTGGTGCCAAGAGTGTGGGAGTAGCGCACGCCCTGGGCGACGTGGCCGTGGAGTGCCCGGCGGATCTCGGGGCGGGAAGCGAAGCTCGCGCCGGGTGATCCCGCCGAATCCGCCACGGCGATGCCGCGCGGATAGGTCACGATCACCACACGTCCACCCGTCTGGCGCGAGTACCCGACCGCCAGCCCTTGCAGGCGAGAAGCGGGAACCTCGGGCGGCTGCTCGAACGCGCCCTCGGCAACCGAGCCGAGCGCAACGGCGTCGCGCTCGACCTTGTCCGCGAGCGCGTTCCGCTCGTTGCGGGAGTAGTAGACGGCAAGAGGAACCTCGAGCACGACGAGGACGAGCAGGACGAGCCCGACGTAGCTCAACAGCAGCCGGCGGTTCATGGGGCGCGGAGACGGAAGCCGACGCCGCGCACGGTCTCGATCCAGCCGGAGTCGCCGAGCTTCTTGCGCAGCGCGGCGACGTGCACGTCGATCGTCTTCGAGGAGCCGTACCAGGTCGTCTGCCAGACCTCCTGCAGGATCCGCTCCCGGCTGACGACTGCCCCTGGATCCCTCATGAAGAGCAGCAGGAGGTCGAACTCCTTCGCGGTCAACCGCAGCTCGTTGCCGTCGAGCCGAGCGATGCGCGTACGGGCGTCGAGCTCGAGCGATCCCGCCCGGAGACCGTCCTCCCTCCCGCGGGTTGCGCTCGCTCGACGCATCACGGCGCGGATGCGTGCGACCAGCTCACGCAGGCCGAACGGCTTCACCACGTAGTCGTCGGCGCCCAGCTCGAGACCGATCACGCGGTCGGTTTCCTCGCCCTTGGCGGTGACGACGATGATCGGCACGTCCGAGCGCTTCCGCAGGCTCCGGCACACGTCGTAGCCGTCGAGGTCGGGAAGGCGAAGGTCGAGCAGAACGAGGTCGGCCGGCGGAGCGTCCAGGGCATCCTCACCGGTCGCAACGCGCCGCACACGGAAGCCTTCGCGTTCCAGGCCTTCGGCGAGAGGTTCCGCTATCGCGTCCTCGTCCTCGACGATCAGCACGTCCATGAACCCATGGTTGCACCTGCGCGGCGCGATGGGATCGGGGTTCTTCCGCTGCAAATAGGGGTTTTCCCGAAGCTTTGACCTTTCTTTGCCGGGTCTTTGAAGCCCCGTGGCCCGGGGCTGGAAGGCGCGCTCCTACGGTGCATGGAAAGGCAATCAAGGAGGTCACAGATGCAACGCGCCAATGCTTTCGTCATCGCCCTTCTGCTCGGCGCGGCCGTCGTGATCGGATCGGTCGCGGCGCTCAAGACCGCGGAGCTCAGGGGTGCTTCGGCGAAACCCGCCGTCTCCTCGCAGGCGCTCGCCAAGCGCAGCGCTCGGCTCGACCGGGCCGAGATCGCCCTGCGAAAGGCGCTCTCGCGCCGACCGCCCAAGCTTCCCGAGGTTCCTCACTTCTCGGCAGTCGCCGGCTCTCAGTCCGCGGCCGCCGCGCCCGCTCCTCCGCGAATTCGCTACGTCAGACCGGCGCCGATCGTTGTGACCACACACCGTGCCGGCGGAGAGGAGAACGACTCCGGCGAGCATGAGCATGAAGGAGGCGGTGGCGGCGATGACTAACCACGTCACCCGTCTCTACGCCCTTGCCGTCTCGGTCCTCGTCCTGTTCGCGGCCTGGGCCGTCGTCGCAACGCACCCGTGGCAGACCAAGGGCCACCAAGCCGTCGATCCGCGCGTGCGTGCGCTCGTCCTCCGCGAGAGGCGAATCAGGCACGATTCGCTGGTCGTCAGGCGGGTCGTGACGAGGCGCTGGCACCACTACCACGTCGCTCTCGCCAAGCGAAACCGCCAAATCGCGGCTGCGCAGAAACAGCACAAGCAGGCGCTCGCCGCCGCGGCGGCCGCCCCGGCGCCGAGCTACTCGTCGTCACCTTCGGTCCAGGTCGTGACCCTGCCGCCGCTGACCATCACGAGGACCTCGTGATGGAACGGCACGAGTTCCATGCAATGGGCACGGAGGTCGAGCTCATGCTCGACGTCCCGCGCGGGCCCCGCCGCCGTGCATGCCTTCGTCGGAGATCGAGAAGGAGTTCGGGCGGATCGAGGCGGCTCTGTCCCGCTTCCTTCCCGGCTCTCAGCTCTCCACCCTGAACCGCAGCGGACAGGTCAAGGCCGGCCCCGACCTTATGGCCGCCACTGAGCTCGCGCTCGCAGCGCGGGCTCGCACCGGCGGCCGGTTCGATCCAACCATCCACGACGCGCTCGTCGCCGCCGGCTACGACCGCTCGTTCGAGCAGGTGCCGGCCGACCGGAGGTCGGCGAACGGCAACGGAAACCACTCCTGCGGCGGCCCCGTCGAGATCGACCGCTTCACGCGCACGATCAGGCTCGCCGCCGGCGTCCGGCTCGACCTCGGAGGGATCGGGAAGGGCTACGCGGTCGACCGGACCGCAGAGAGTCTCTCGAAGCTCGGCCCCTGTCTCGTCAATGCCGGGGGCGACGTCGCGGTCCGCGGGAGGCGCTGGCCGATCGGAGTCGAGACCGCGAACGGATTCGTCACGCTGGAGCTCGTCTCCGGCGCGCTCGCCACGTCCGGCCGCGACCGCAGGCGCTGGCGCAGGAACGGCGAGGAGCAGCACCACCTCATCGACCCGGCAACCGGGCGCCCTTCGAACAGCGACCTCGTGCGCGTGACCGTCGTCGGTAGCTCGGCCGCCGAGGCCGAGGTGCTCGCGAAGTCGCTCTTCCTCGCCGGGGAGGAGCAGGCGATCGTGGAAGCGGCGCGTGGTGGAGTGGCCGCCGTCCTCGTCACCGGCGACGGGCGGACCGTGATGACCGGAGCGCTCGCGTGAAGGACCCGACGTTCTGGTTCATCGCGCGCGCGAGCGGCCTGACGGCATACGGCCTCCTGACCGCCTCGGTGCTGATGGGTCTCGTTGTGAAATCGCGCCCGTTCCGGCGGCTGCGCCAGGCGACCGTGACCGACCTCCACCGCTTCTTGGCGTTCCTCGGCCTCGGCATGGTCGCGCTCCACGGCATCGCGCTCGTCCTCGACTCGACCGTCCAGATCCCGCTGCTCGGCCTCGCCGTTCCAGGGCTGATCCCCTACCGCCCAGTCGCCACTGCGATCGGCGTGCTCACGGCCGAGCTGATGTTGCTCGTGTACGTGTCGTTCGCCCTGCGCAAGCGCATCGGCCCGAAGAACTGGCGCCGGCTCCATTGGGCGACATACGCCGTCTTCGCAGGGGCCACGGTGCACGGCCTCGCGAGCGGCACGGACTCCGGGCGGCCGTGGGCGATAGCGCTCTACCTCGGCGCGATGGGCCTGGTTGCCGCGGCCACCGCCTGGCGCGCCCTCGCTCCGCGTTCCACTCCCGTTCCGATCCAAGGAGGCTCACGATGAAGTACCGAATCGAGATCGACCGCTCGCTCTGCAGCGGCTTCGGCGCCTGTGCCGAGCTGGCGCCCGAAGTCTTCGAGCTCGCCCACGACGGCATCGCCGCGATTCGCTCGGGCGAGAGCAACGACCCCGACGTGCTCGAGGCCGCCGGCTCGTGCCCGATGGGCGCGATCTCCGTCGTCGAAGTCCTGGAGGAGGCGGCATAGGTGTCGGGAGTGGTGATCGTCGGTGCCGGACTGGCCGGCGCGCGCTGCGCCGAGCGGCTCAGGTCCGGAGGCTACGCGGATCGGATCCGGATGATCGGGGAGGAGCCCGTCCCTCCGTACCGCCGGCCCGCGCTCTCAAAGGGGCTCCTCGCCGGCGATGTCGGCCTCGGCGATCTCCGTCTGCGGAGCCAGGACTGGTGGACGGAGTCGGGGATCGAGCTGACGCTCGGACGCCGAGTCGAGCAGATCGACCCGGAGCGCCGGAGCGTGACGCTTCAGGGAGGTTCGGAAATCCGGTGGAACGCGCTGGTGGTCGCCACCGGCTCGCGCGCACGACGTCTGCCGTCCCTCCCCGCCGCGCGTGGCGTCCACACCCTGCGGTCGTTTCAGGACGCGCTTGTCCTCAGAAGCGGTCTCAGACCGGGCGGGCGCCTGGTCGTCGTCGGTGCCGGCTTCCTCGGGACCGAGGTCGCCTCCACGGCGAATGCGCTCGGCGTGGCCGTCACGCTCGTCGATCCCTCGCCACCTCTCTCACGAGTGCTCGGAGACGAGATCGCGCAGTTGCTCGCGAAGCGCTACCGCGACCACGGGATCGACCTTCGGGTCGGAGTCACCCTCGACCGGATCGACGTGGCCGAGGGGAGGGTTCGCGGCGTGCGCCTCAACGATGGAACGTCGGTGGCGAGTGACGCCGTGCTGATCGCTGTCGGCGCGGAGCCGAACGTCCCTCCCGGGCTCGCTCCCTCGCCGGCTGGCGGGATCCTCACCGATGCCGGAGGACGCACCGCATTCGACGACGTGTATGCCTGCGGCGACGTCGCCCGTTCGCACCATCCGCTGTTGGGTGAGCACGTCCGCGTCGAGCACTGGACGGACGCCGCGGCTCAGGGCAGCGCGGTTGCCGAGACGATCCTCGGGGTCGACCCGGCGCGGCGCGAGCTGCCGTTCTTCTGGTCGGATCAATTCGGCCTGCGTCTCCAGTACGTGGGCCATGCTCGGGAATGGGCTTGCGTGGAGCTGGACGGCGAATTCGACGAGTTCCGGGCCCTCTACCTCGACCGCGACGGCCGCCCGCTGGCAGCACTCGTCGCCAATCGCCCACACGAGCTCGGGCGGCTCCGGCGCGACCTCTCGGATGCACTGCCGAGAGCGGCGTAGGCTGTATCGCTATGCGCACCTTCTTCTTCGTCGCACTGGGAGTGCTCGCCGCGGGGGCGGCGGCGATCGCGCTCAACCTTGTGCTGCTGGGCTACGCATCACCGCCCGGCGAGCCGGTTGGCAGGCTGAGCCCCGCCATCCCGCTGAAGGTCGTTCCGAAGCCGGTATCCGTAACTCCTGCGACCGGCGCTGAACGGGACGACTAGGAGTATCGTGAACCGAAAAGACATGTCCGTCGCGGGCGAGGAGGTCGTGGATGGCTGAACGCAGGAGTTTTACAGTCGAGGAAGCGCGCCGCGTCGGCGAGGAGATCGGGATCGACTGGCTGAGTTCGCTCTTCGATGTCGAGCAGTTCCGCGCCGGCATGGACGTCGAGCTGGAGCATGGGCTCCACGACCCAGCCACCAACGTGACCGACGACGATGCGCAGGTGACCGCGAAGATCGCCCGCGCCCACCTGAACGAGTTCCCGGACTACTACACGCGTCTCGAACGGATGGAGGAGGAAGCGAAGCGCGACTGGAGGGAGCGGGGCGGCTGAAACCGCGTCCGATCCGGATGGCACCTGTCCCGATTGATGGGCCGACGCAGGCTCCAGGCGGCGGCCCGGCGGTCGAGAGAGGGGCTAGACCTCGATACCGAGCTTGCGTAGGTCGACGATCGCTGCTCTGCGCCAGCGGGTCGTGTCGGGTGAGAACGGCAGCATGAAGGGCATCCCGCTTTGTTTCCGGAGCGGCTTGCCATCGCGCAGGACGCGATAGTGGCCGGGTGTCGACTCGACCGTGAGACCGGCCGCTTCGAGACGGCGGATGAACTCGCGGACGTCCTTTCTCATCTTGTCGTGCCTTCTGTGGCGGCTGGCCACGGCCTGAGCGCGTTGTCTTGCCGACCGCCGTTCACCGCGGTGATGAGACCGATGAGGGCGTGTCTGCTTTTCGGCATTCCTAGGTGATGATGATCTGGTCGCCGGCGGCCTTCTCGTAGAACTCGCCGACGCTGATGACCTCGAGGTGCTCGACGAACTCGATGCCGGCCTCGATCGAGTGGCGAAGCGGACATGAGCGGGCGACCTTCTCGAGGCGCTCGAGTTGCCCCTCACTGAGGTCGCCGCTGAGCTTGATCACGATCTCGAACTTGCGCGGGGTCGAGTGGTTGTCGTAGTCGACTTCGACGACCACTTCACCGAGCGCCCAGTTCTTCGTGCGCGCGTACATGACGAGCGTCGTCGAGACGCAGGCGGCGAGCGCGGCTGGAAAGAGCTCGTGCGGGGCCGGTCCGCTGCCGTCGCCGCCGAGGCGCAGGGGCTCGTCGGTGATCAGGCGATGCTGGCCGTCGATCACCACTTCCTGCCGCAGCGTGCCGGGGATCGAGCGGGCTGTTGCTGTGAGACTCATGTCTCTGCCGACAACCTTGCTCGCGGTCCGCGGGCACAGCATCGGGGCGTCCGCCGAGCGCTGTGCGGACAACTACGCAGCTGAGTGGTTCGACGATGGCAGGCGAACGCGGACAACTACGAGACAGGTCAACAGCCTGCCCGACCTCCATCGAAGGAGACTGAGGCCCGCTCTCGCGGGCCTCGTCGGAACGCAATAGTCGTTGGCGTCTAGTTGAACTTGCCTGAGGCAACAAGCGCGCCGTTCGAAGCGCGGCGGACCGTAATCGCCGACCCCGTCCGGACTGACGGAACGGAAGAACCGGAGACGCGGAGCCGTGCGGCGCCGAGGTTATTGACGGTCATGCGGCCGGCGAGCGTACTGTCGATGCGCACGAGGAGGGCCGCGCCCTTGAGCGAGAGCGCATTCTCGATCTGGGCCTCTAGCCGGCGAACGCCGTCGTCGATGGAAAACTTTGCCTTCCCCTTCACGGCGGAGAATCCGGCGGCGCCGGCGAGGGGCGCTTCGTGCACGTTGGTCGCAGCGACGGCGATCGGCGCGACCGCGACGGTTGCCCCAACGATTCCAGCTGCGATGGCGATGGTTGTGAGCGTCTTGCGCATGTTTCCTCCTTGTTAGTGGTGATCGCATCCAGCCTCGCGGAATGCGCGTCTTAACCACAAGAGGACATTGGTCCTACGACCTGGCACGCGCGGGCTCGTTGCCGAGCTTCATCTTGTCATGGGTTCTGCGTGCGCGCTCCGCGCAAGGTGCAAGCGGCCGTCCTTGGCCGCCGAAGGCCGGCAGGACGGCGATTGCCGCAAGCGCGAGCGCGGTGCCCAGGGTGGCGATGCGATTGGTGCACATCGGCGCTTCTCTCGTGTGGCCGCGTCGAGAGTCCGCGCTCGGGGTCAGGTGCGTTAGTCGCAGCCGGCCCGGTCGGTCCCTGCTCCGGGACGAGGAACCCGCCCGCCACGGCAACCGGCGGGCGGTTCCTCGGCCGGTGGGGTTACTTCGTCGTCCGAGCGCTCGCCGTGTTGGAGTAGGGCGAATCGCCGGCCGCGTTGTGTGCGCGGACGCGGTACCTGTAGGTCGTTCGCGGTGACAGCCCCGAGTCGGTGAAGGTGGTCGCGGCTCCGGGCAGCGTGCCGACCTGGGCGAATGCCGTGCAGCCGGAGCCGCGGCAGCGCTCGACGCTGACCTGGGTTTGGGCGGCCGTGCCGTTCGTCCAGTGCAGGCCGATCGAGCTTCGCCCGAGCGCGGTGGCCGTGAGGTTCGTCGGCGCGGCAGGAGGAACAGCGGCGCCCGAGGGGCGCCAGCAGGTGACGAGCGCGTCGTAGCCGCCGGTCGCGCAGACGTCACCGCTCGGGAGCGCGGCGGCCCACACGGTGGCCATTCTCGCGAATGCCTCCCAGCGGAGCGCACCGTCCGACCCGTATCCGGCGGTGACGCCCTGAATGAACCCACCCGGAAGATTCGGGCCCCCGACGCCCGTCACGACTGTCGTCCCGTCCGCCAGCACCAACACCTCGGCCGGGATCTCATTGGTGTTCAGTCCCCCGTCGCGCACGGCTTCCCACCGAACCGCGCCCGTGGTCTCGAGTGCCACCGTGTACCAGTCCAAGAACCCCCGCGCGGCTTGGCCGGCGACCACGAGACTCCCGTCCGGCGCCAGGTCGATCCGCAAGCCGGCGGCTTCGGTGGCGTCGGCAGCCTTCCGGTCCGTGCGCCACAACTGCGCTCCCGTTGCCCGGTTGTAGGCGATGACGGTGAGCCAGCGCGTGAGCGCTGGCGTGCCTGCGCCGGTCACGCCCCGACCGGTGACGTACACCCGCGCGGCGTCGACGACAACGTCACCGACCCCGAGGGTCGTATTCGGGGCCGCGGTCACCAGCCACCTCCGGTTGCCGGTCGTCGTGTCGTACGCGGCAGTGACCCACGCGTAGGCGGGGCCGTCCCCCGTCACGACGACGTCCGCCTCGTCCGGGCTCAGCGCGAGCGACTTTGCCACGCCGGCCGACACCACCCGCGACCACAGCAGAGCGCCCGCGGGGCTGTACTTGTCCAACTCGATGGCCTGGGGGTTCCCCGCCGCGTTGAACACGAGGTAGGCATTCCCCGCGCGATCGACGAGCAGCCGCCCCACCGACGGCACCGTGCGCGCCAGGTCGACCCGCCACTTGAGCCCGCCGTCGGAGCCGAAGCGAACGAGCGTCAGCCCAATCGGATTGCCGCTGGAGGTGACGTTGTGACCGACCGCCAGGACGTCGCCGTTGGCCGCCGCAGCCACCCAGTCACCGATGAAAACACCGATCGAAGGAGACACAGTCGAGCGCCATCTGAGCGTTCCGGCCGGCGTGTACGACGTCACCGCCAGGTCCTGAAAAACGGCAGGCCCGGACACCACGGCGACGTTGCCCACCGGGTCCGACGCGATCCGCGCCGCCTGACCCGCGCCCGTCGATCCCGCGTCCAGACCGCCGGCTTCCCACAACACGGGCAGCCTCGTGGCACCCGTTGCCGATCCCGCGACCAGGCCGACCATCACCAGCCCCGTCACCGCCGCCGCGACCAGCCGCCACACGCCCCTCACACCCGTTCCACGCCGCCCGTTAGCGAGCGGAAATCGCAGTCCCCTCATGATCCGACCTCCTACGGTCTACTTGCCCCTGGTCTACACGAGGCCATGAGGCCGGCAATCAGTAGATACGCCGATCCAATTTCCGGAGGACTACACATCCCTCCCCGCCGCCGACTCGGAGCGTCCCGCAACCCACGTACCGGCACCCTGAGTCATCTCGACGAGCGACTCCCCACGCAGGAGGTTGTAGGCGACGACTACTGTCGTCCGCCCGACCGACATCAGCAACGCGAGCTCGCGCTGCGGCGGCAGCCTCGCGCCGACAGGAACCTCGCCGCTCATGATCGCCGAACGCAGCCCCGCCGCGAGATCACGAGACCGGCGACCCTCGGTAAGCCGGACGTCGCGGAGCGCCGCAAGAAGCCGGTCCCGATCCGCACCGCGCCCACCGACGCGCGCAAGACTGCTCATAACAAGCCTACGGGCTTAGTTGCTGCCTGGATTGAGTCTGAGGCTGCTGAACGCAACGAGACAGACACCACACGCCTCACCACCGACGGACGACTCAACCGACCCCGACGACTCCAATAGCAGTTTCATTTACCTGCCCGGCGATCCGATCCAGTACTCGATCACCGCCGGCCTCGGCGGCGGCAAGACCACGGCGCGGAGCATCCGGGCGAAGGTGCTGATCGCTCCATATGGATCGCAGACCACTTCTACGGTGCGTTACCGCGTGGTCAACGTGTTCAACGCCCCGCCGGGAGCACGCGTGACGCTCAAGGCGCGGGGAGTGATCGAGACGGGAACGACAAACCGCTCGGGGAGCTGCCGAGCCGCAAGCTCGTGAACAGGACGCTTCCTGTCGGCTCGATCTTCAGCGTGAGAGTGACGAAGCCGGGACGCACCGGCGATCTCCTGCGCATCAAGGTCATCGCGGGGGGCGCGAAGCTCGCGGGGCGGCTGTGCATCCCTCCCGGCGGGCAGCCGCGGTTGACCTGCCGCTGAGGCCCAGCGCTGGGCCGCAGCGGCTTCTGTCGGGGCGAGACCAAGCAACATCGTGACTCATGCCTGAGCCCCCCGACGCGGCAGAGTCGAGCTCCGGCATTTGTCGTCCGGCACGCTCATCGAGTTGCCGGAGGTTCTGGGTGTTCCGCGCTCCCTGCTCGTGGAGTCCGAACTAGATCCAGTCTCGGTCGCGAACCTCGCTCAGCGCCTGGAGAGTCTCGAAAGGTCCTCAACAGAGAATCAAGCAATTCTCGCTGAGCTGCTTGAGATCGTTCGAGCCGGATCACAACCTTCCAGAGGCGAGCAAGGGTGATGTCGATCGCTCCGTTATCGGCCTCAGCGTCGCCGGCCGAGCGGCCCCGGCGCGCAGGGCCAGCGGTGTGCCGTTTCTCCTGACCGTTCGCACTCGCTGCATCGCGGCTGCGAAGAGGGGAAGAAGGCCCGGCAGAGTCGAGCTCCGGCATTTGTTGTCCTCTCAGGTAAATCGTCCGCAGTACTAGCCTCGATTTATACCCGAGGCCGGGCTTTCCGTGCGCTACGCGACGGTCGTGATGACGGGGGTCCCTTTGGTCGTCAGGAGCTTTCGCGCTACGACGGCGAAGCGGAGCATCCCCGGCTTCAACCTCGTGACTTTGACCGTGACCGACGTCTTCGTGCGCGTCTTCTTCAGCTTCGGAGTCCTGCCTTTCTCGCGGATGCCGACGACGTCGAACCGCGCGCCGAGCGGCACGTCGGCACGAATCGTGACCGAGCGTGCTACGCGCACCGTGACCTGCTCCCGCTCCCCCTTGCGCGCGAACACGTGCGGCACCGTCACCGGCACGGTCGGCAGCCCCTCCGTGCACGCGTTCCGTGAGACGACGGCCTGGAGCGCGTTGGCCGAGACCTGCCGCTGTGGTGCCGTGAACGGAACCCCGCGCGAGACCGACAGTGACCCACGCAGCTCCCGCAGCTCGAAGCAAGACGTAACGTCGGCCGTCGTCATCGGCCCGAGAATGCGATCGACGTACGAAAGAAACGGGCTCGCAGGCGGTATGCCGCCGTGCAGGATCGACCTCACCGTGTCGAGCTGGGTCACGAATGGCGGCGTCAGCACGAACCCGTGAATTTCGCCCCCGACGCGGCCATTTCCGCCGATGTCGCCAACGTCGTCGATCGAGCTGAACTCGAGCAGGCTCGAGAACGCGGAGCCCGTGGGGTTCAGCGACGCTCCGTTGACCGGAGGGGAGCTGGGCAGCCGGAAAAGAAACGGAAAGCCGGCGCCTTTGGCGTCAGACGCATGCACGACAACGTTGTCGGCGTCGTTCAGGGACTCGGCGCTCGCAGTCCCGCATGCCGGCCGGCGTCAGGTTGCGGTAGGTGCGACCGTCCCAGTAGAAGGCAGCGTCTCTCCCGCCGCTGCGCCCGAGAAATGTGCCGGCTGCGTGGCGGAAGAGGTTGCCGCCCGAAACTTCGGCGCCGGCGAAGCTGGTCGGAGCCGGGCCGAACGGGACGAACGTCGAGTACGGCGGCTGCCACATTCCGGGGACGATCGAGCTCCCCCGCCGGTCGCCGAACACGTCCCCTTGAAAGTTGAAGGCCGCCATGTTTCCCGAGCCGACGTTGCGCATGCCGGCGCTCGAGCTCCAGACGACCGCATTGTCACCGGGGAGCAAGCCACCGATCACATCTCCGGATGCGCCGATGTCGTTACCGAAGCTCCGCCGGCCGGAGGGACCAAGATCGCGCATGCCGACGCCCGGCGTGAAGACGAACGCATGGGCAGCTCCCGAGGCGGTCTGCGACCACCCGGTGACCAGGCCCGCGTCATTGAGCGCAACCGCGAACGTGTTCCGGCCGCCGAGACTGCCGATGTCGACGAGGCCGCCCTTGGGGGCGTAGAAGAACCCGCGGTAGGCGAAGGTCGAGGCGGATTCGTCTGTCATCACTCCTGTCGCCTGGCCGGCGAGGTTGACGTCGCGCGTGTAGCTCATGTTTCCGTGCAGCGGCTTCAGTTCGGTGATCGTGTAGCCCGGTGCAGCGGCGGCCGGGCCGGCAGCCACGAGGGCGAGGGCTATCGCGAGACGCACACGTCGCAGCTTCGACCCCATTCCATGATTATCGCTGCGTTCTTGCCTTCTCCGTCAGGAGGAGCCCGCCAGCCGGCATGTCCGACCGGCGGGGCTCCGTCGCAAACTACGACATGGGCGCGCAGTACGCGATCGTTCGCCTGGATCGTGAATCGGGCTCGGGTTGTAGAAGAAGACCTGCCAGGTGTTGAGGGAGGGGCGCCACGAGATCAGCGCGCCTGGCGGGGCATTCGGGTCGAGGTTGATGATGAAGTAGCCGCCCGATGCCGACCTAACGGAAAGGCCGCCTCTCGGCGGCCTTTCCTTGTCGTCCGGTGAGCCGACCGCTAGGTCGTCGGCGCCGGATGCTTGTGGAACACCGGCTTGCGGGAGGTGACGAGCGACTCCCTGTTCCGGAGTGCTCCTCCCACCGCGAGGATCCCGAATCCGAAGCCGGAGATCAGAAGCGTGATCCCGACCATCAGCCCGAACAGCGAGATCTGATCCGCCATGTAGCTGGCGTTCAGCGCCGTCGTCAGGGCGGTCTCCGTAACCCAGAGGTTCCTAGCGGCGTTGGAGATCGGCTGCTGGGTCTTCGGATCGACTGCGGCGAATGCCGGGTTGTCGGTCCCACCGCCGACGGCCAGCTGCGCCTTGGGCGCGTCCGGCTTGGCCTGGAAGCGGCCCATCTGCGCATACGTGTACCCACCGCTTGCTTCGAGCGCGTGGATCCGCATGTACTGCGCGAACGTGCGGGCCTCGCTCCCGGTGTCGATGGTCTTGCCGGCAACGCTGCTCGTCGGCAGTGCGATCGACTCGGGCAGTCCTGCCTTCTTCGCCTCGGCGGCGATCGCCGACGGCGTCATGTCGGACGATCCGACGATGTATTCCTGCTTGAGGCTGTTCTGGACAGTGTTGTGGCCGTTGATGCTCATCACGACCGTGGTGATGCCGAGCGCGATCAGAACGGCTGCTGCAATCACTCCGCCTAGCTCGAAAATCTTGCGCATCCTCTCCACCTCCCTGGTGGCTCGCCGTTCTTCGCTTGTGGACGGCGACGTCGATTGATGCACCGAAGTCTGCGCCTGTGCGGCCTTGCTGCCATCTGCGCCGCACCGCACATGTGTTGCGGGAAATCGCTGATCCGCTCTCCGCAGAGCCGCGGATGTGAGCCGGTCCGGCGCGCGGGCACCCTCAGCTGCATGGCGAAGCGAAAGGCAGCCAGCCACGTCCTCGGGACGAGGACCATGCCGCCGCCGCGGCCGCGGCGCGGCGCGCAGGTGCCCACGCGCACGCTGTACCTCGGCGCGCTCGGGATAGCAGTCGCCGTCGCAGCCGCACTCGTGATCGTCAGCGTTGCGATGCGCGGAGGCAATGCCTCTTCGCCATCGCCGGCGCAGACGACGGCCCTGACCGGAGTGGCGGCAACGAAGGGGCTGCTCGACGGGCTTCCGCAACGCGGAAATGTGCTCGGGTCGCCGAACGCGCCGGTCACGCTTGTCGAGTACGCAGACCCGCAGTGCCCGTATTGCGGGCAATGGGCGCGCGACGCCCTGCCGGAGCTCGTGCGCGACTACGTACGCACGGGCCGACTCCGGATCGAGTACCGCGGGATGGCTTTCGTCGGGCCGGACTCGAGCAAGGGGCTCGCGGCGGCCTTCGCCGCGGGGAACGAGGGCAAGTTCTGGCACCTCATCGACCTTCTGTACGCGAACCAGGGAGCGGAGAACACCGGCTGGATCGACGACGCGCTTCTCGGCGCGATCGCCGACCGGGTCGGCGTCGACGTGCCCCGCTTCCAGGCGGAGCGCGGATCGTCGGCGGTCGCCCGCGCCGTGAACGACTCGACGGCCCGCGCACGCGCCGCCGGAATCGCATCGACGCCCACCTTCTACGCCGGCCACACCGGCGGCACTCTCCGGCCCGTGCCGATCACCTCGCTCGACGCGGGGGCGCTGCGCCCCACGCTCGACCGTCTCCTCGCAGCGTGAGCGAGCGGCGACTGCGCGGCGTCATCGCCGCATTCGCCGCGCTCGGCGCCGCCGTCGCCGGATATCTCGTCGTCGAGCGCTACACGGGCGGCGTCATCTCGTGCACGACCGGCGGCTGCGAGACGGTTCAGCAGTCGAGCTACTCGTCCCTTGCCGGCGTCCCGGTCGCCGTGCTCGGACTCAGCGCGTACCTCGCGATTCTCGCGCTCTCGTTCATCCTCACCGAGACGGCGCGCGCGGCGCAGCTCGCAATCGCCCTGGCCGGAGTCACCTTCAGCGGCTACCTGCTCTGGGCGCAGGCGGTGCCGATCGGCGCCTTCTGCGACTGGTGCCTCGCCAGCGACGCGATCATGACCGTCATCGCGCTGCTGGTGCTCCTGCGCGTCCGCGCGGCTCAGGGCGGACCGACAACCGGGACCGCCTCGGCGGCGCATCCTGCCTCTAGCTCGAGTAAAGGAGATCCAGCATGAATGCTCGCCCTCTATGCACGCTGCACGTGTCCGTCGGCGAAAGTGAAGAGTGTCCGGAAAGCAGTTGCGCTTTCTGGGAAGAAGGAGGCGCGGCCATCGACGCCGGCTGCGTGCTCGAGCGGGTGCGGTTCGAGCTCGAGTCCCGGCCGGATGTTGCCCGCTGGCTTCTGAAGCTTCGGTACGACCTCGAGAACGCGCGGTCCGCCGAGGAGATGCGGCGGATCAGAGGCAGCCTGAACCAGGTTCTGCCGCCGGGCTTGCACGAGTAGGCGTTTAATCCTCCGCGTGCAGGACGTCTCGCTGCAGCCACGTCTGCGAATGCTGTTCGAGTCGGGCATCGCGCTCACGTCGGAGCTCTCGCTCGACGTCGTCCTGCAGAGGCTCGCGGAGACTGCGGCGGACCTGACCGACGCCGAGTACGCCGCCCTCGGTGTGGTCGATCCGGCCGGTCGCGAGCTGGAGCGTTTCATCGTCCACGGGATCGACGACGAGACGGCGCGCGAGATCGGCAATCTACCGCGCGGACGCGGCATCCTCGGCGTCCTGATCAGCGACGCGAAGCCGCTGCGCCTACACGACCTGACGCAGGACCCGCGCTCGGTCGGCTTTCCACCCGGGCACCCGCCGATGCGAACGTTCCTCGGCGTGCCGATCCTCCTCCGAGGCGTTGTCTTCGGGAACCTGTACCTGACGGAGAAGCGCGGCGGCGGCGACTTCACCGTCGAGGACGAGGAACTGGTCAGGCTTCTCGCCGCCCAGGCGGCCGTCGCCATCGAAAACGCGCGCCTGTACGAATCGGCGACCCGCTGGTCGCGCCAGCTCGAATACCTGAACGAGGTGGGAGCCGCTCTGGTGGGTGAGCTCGACCTCGCCGCCCTGCTGGAGCTCGTCGCCGCCCGGCTGCGCGAGCTCGTGGATGCCCGCCTCGTCCTCATCGCCCTGCCGGCGGACGGCGGCTTGCGGGTGATCACAGCCGATGGTGAGGACGAGGAGGAAGTGCTCGGGATCACGTTCGACCTCGACCACTCGAAGGCAGGACGGGTCTTCCAGAGGAAGCGTTCCGAACGCGTCGACGCGATCGTCGACGACCCCGAGACCGACCAGCAGATCGCCAGGAGGATCGGAATGACGACGGCGCTCTACGTTCCGCTTGTCCTGCGCGACCGGCCGATCGGCCTCCTCCAGGCAGTCGACAAGCTCCAGTCCGACCACCGCTTCACCGCGGACGACCAGCGCCTGGCCGAGGTATTCGCCTCTCGTGCGGCGGTTGCGGTCGACCTCTCCGAGCGTGTGACGCGCGACGCGCTCACCCGCGCCGTCGAGGCGCAGGAGCTGGAGCGGCGCCGACTCGCTCGGGAGCTGCACGACGAGATCGGCCAGGACCTCACGTCCCTGCTGCTCAAGCTGCGGGCCCTCGAGGGGGCAGAGAGCCTCGAGGACGTGAGAGCGGCCGTGGCTACCGTGCGCGAGGGCGTCGTGACGGCGCTGCAGGACGTGCGGCGGCTGGCGGTCGAGCTCAGGCCGAAGGCGCTCGACGACTTCGGCCTCGTGCCGGCGCTCGAGCGTCTCGTCGACACCTTCATGGAGGAAACCGACATCGAGGTCAAGCTGACCGACGCGCTCGGAGGCAAGCGGCTCCCACCGGCTGGGGAAACGGCGCTGTACCGCATCGTGCAGGAGGCGCTGACGAACATCGTCAAGCACGCGCAGGCACGCCGTGTGAGCATCCTGCTTACGCTCATGGACCATGGCGCCGCGGCTGTGATCGAGGACGACGGGCTCGGGTTCGACCCGGCGGCCGAGCACGAGGGCCTCGGCCTGCTCGGAATCCGCGAGCGACTACAGCTGCTCGGCGGCCGGCTCACGATCGAGTCGAGCGGTACGAGCGGAACCACTCTGCGCGCGGAGGTGCCGGTGTGAGCGAGATCAGAGTCGTGATCGTCGACGACCACGCCGTCGTGCGCAGCGGGCTCAAGCTCCTGCTCGACGCGGAAGAAGACATCGAGGTCGTCGGCGAGGCCGGCAATCTCCAGGAAGCGGTCTTCCGCACACGCGCGCTGAAACCCGACGTCGTGCTCATGGACGTCGTCATGCCGGGTGCGAGCGGGATCGAGGCGACTCCTGAAGTGCTGCAAGGAGCATCCTGCCGCCCGCGTGCTCGTGCTCTCCATGCAGGACGATCCGACCTACGTGCGCGAGGCCTTCGCGGCCGGAGCGAGCGGCTACGTGCTGAAGGAAGCGGCCGACGAAGAGGTCGTCGGCGCGATCCGTGATGTCGCCGGCGGGGGCCGCTACGTCCATCCGACGCTCGGCGCGCGGCTCGTCGCCGCCGACGCGGAGGAGCGGGCACGCGCCGAAGCGGATCCCCTCACCGAGCGTGAACGCGAGGTCCTTCGGCTGCTCGCGCTCGGACACACGAATCAGGAGATAGCCAAGTCGCTCTTCCTGTCCGTCCGGACAGTCGAGACCCACCGGGCGCACATCATGCAGAAGCTCCGGCTCAGCACCAGGGCGGAGCTCGTGTACTACGCGATGGAGCAGGGACTGCTCGAGCAGCAGGACTAGGCGGTCAGTCGGTCTCTGCGGCGTGGAGGACGAGCACCGGGATCGGGCTCGTCTGAAGCACGTGGTGGCTGACGCTTCCGAGCAGTAGCGAGCGCAGCTCGCCTCGCCCTCGTGTGCCCATCACGATCAGGTCGTGGCCACCGGTCTCGGCTTGCTTCAGGATCGCCTCCGCCGGCGATCCCTGGACGACGACCTTTTCGACCTCCAGGTCGCCCCGGCGCGCTCGATCAGCTCGTCGAGCATGCGGGTGTGCTCCCTTCGGCTCTGCTCGTGCACGCCTTCGAGACTCTCGGCAGGAACGATTGCGCCGTACCCGCCGACGAACACCCAGGGCGCGATATCCGGGAACGTGGTCACGGCGGTCAGGGACGCCCCTGTGCTCCGCGCGAGATCCACGGACTCCTCGAATGCGCGCTCTGCGTGCTTGGAACCGTCCACTGCGACAAGGATGTTCTTGAACATGTGTCAGCGTCGTCCGGAGTCGTGCCCCCTGGCTGCCCGCGATGACGCGTGCCAGGTCGAGCGTGGAGATGACGCCGAGCGGTGTCTGTGCGCCGGGATCGACGACGACGAGATGTGAAATCCCGTACTCACGCATCAGTTGAGCAGCCCGGCGGAGCGGTGCGTCCGCGTCGATCGTCACCGCAGGAGTGCCCGCGGACGTTCCCGCCGTCCAGTCGGCTGCGTCGTGATCGAATGCGGCGCTGACGAGATCGAGGTCGGAAACGATGCCCCACGGCTTCTCGTCGTCGGGGCCTTCCAGGACGACGACACAATGGATCGAGTACCTCGCCATGAGCGCCGCCGCGGCCTCGAGGGAAGCATCCTCCGCACACGTGAACACGCCTGCGTGCATCGCTTGCTCCACCGTCACCTGGTCGAGTTCCGGGGCTGATGCGTTCATGCGCGCATCGTCGCCTCAGGGGCGGCTCGCGGCATCGGCAGGACCCCCCGCTCCGGGTGCGGCTTTCCCGCAAAGACGATCCGTCCACGTCCCGATGGCGAATGGGCCGGCCGGAGGCATCCTTGCCGTCTTATGTCGCGCAGCTATGCGATCGCCTGGCAGGAGCCCATAGGCCCGCTTCGGTCGGGCAAGCTCGAGCTACGTGCGAGCGGCCTCAGGCTGGAAGGGCGGAACGGAACCGGACCGGCGGCGACCCTCATCCCTTACGACGAGCTGCTCGATCTGAGAGCCGCGCCAGGGCAGGAACGTCTCGGCGGACGGCCGACCCTCGTGCTCGGCCGTCGCGGAGCCGGCGACATCCGGCTCGCGAGCGTGGGAGCACCGGGAGTAATCTCAGAGATCGTCGACCAGGTGGGAGCCATGAAGACCGGAACCGCGAACACCGCCGAACGCGTAGCCGTCGTCGTGCCTCTGCGAAAGGGCAAGCGCGACAAGGCCGAACGCCTGCTCGATCAAGGCCCGCCGTTCGATCCCGCGAAGATGGGCCTCGAAAGCCACGAGGTATTCCTCAGCGACGACGAGGCGGTCTTCGTCTTCAACGCGCCTCCGGGGTTCAGCATCCAGAAACTGCTCGCAGACTCCAGAGTGTGGGCATCGGCCGCTTCCTGGCACGACGTGATCGGCGGGCCACCCCGAATCGCACGGCCGTTCTTCGCCTGGGAGGCGGTCGTTCCCCGCGACGACCTGTTCTTCGAGCCCACTCCCGGGCCCGGAGACAGCGAAGGCGGCGACATCTACTCCCCGTAGACCGGCGCGTCAGCGTTTTCGGTCGAACACCACGAGCACGCTCAGGTGCTCGTAGCCGGTGAATCTGTGGTCGGCGCCCGCGGGGACGAAGACGGCGTCCCCGTCACGAAGATCGGTCTGCTCGCCCTCGACCTCGAGGCGGCCGGATCCGTCCAGCACGATGTACATCTCGTCGTCCTCGTGCGGCTGCTGGCGGTCAGGCTCGGGCGCGACCAGCACGTAGACGCCGATCTCGAGCCCGGGAGACTCGTGCACGACCTCGTACCCCCCACTCCCGGACGCCAGGCGCTGCTGGACGCTCCGGATCTCGAACGAATGCACGCCCCTAACCTAACCACCTTTGCTGCGGCCTCGCATCACCAGGTCTTGGAGCTCCGCGCCGCCTCCTGCGCACGAATGCGCACGCGCGCATCGACCGCAACACATCCGTCCGGGCCCGCAATCACCGGGTTGAGGTCGAGCTCGGCCACCTCCGGATGGCTCTCGCCCAACCGCGAGAGCCGGTGGAGAAGATCGGTCAGCGCGTCCTGGTCGGCTGCAGGCGTACCGCGGTAGCCGCGGACGAGCTTTCCCGCCTTGCCGGTCGAGACGAGCTCCCGGGCGTCCACGTCCGTCAGCGGCGCGATCCGGAAGCCGGCGTCGCCGATCAGCTCGGCCATCGTCCCGCCCGGCCCGAAGGCGACGAGCGGCCCGAAGACCGGATCCTGGGTCACGCCGGCGAGCAGCTCGATGCCGCGCTCCGCCATCGCCTGGACGGTCACCGGGCAACCGATCCGCGCGACGGCGCGCCGGACTTGCTCCTCGTCCGCAAGGTCCGAGAGCGACGCCGCCCGTCTCGGTCTTGTGGACGCCGGGAACCGCGGTCTTGACCGCAACCGGGAAGCCGAGGTCGGACGCCGCGGCGACCGCTTCGTCGAGCGAGCCGGCTACGCGCTCGGGGACGAGCGATATGCCGTACGCCCCCAGCAGCGATCGCGCGTCCTCGGGAGTGAGCCAAATGTCGGCCGAGGTACGAGAGCGCCGTGTCAATGACCGACTCGGCGCGCTCCCGGTCGATTCCCGCGACCGGCGGAATCGCGCCCGCGGGACGCCTGAGCCACTCGGCTCGAGCGGCGGCGAGGCCGAGAGCCCGCGCGGCCGCATCGGGTTCAGCGAAGGCGCTCACTCGGCGAGGATCTTCGAGGAGCTCGCGCGGTATGCCCCCTTCGCTGATCATGACCGTGAGGACCGGCTTGTCCTTCATGTTCGACCGCTCCACAGCCCGCTCGATCGCCGCGGCGACTTCATCTGCGCCGGCCGTCACCGTCGGGACGAAGTTGACGATCAGAGCGTCGACGCGGTTGTCGGCCAGAACGTGCGGGATGGCGTCCTCGTATGTCTTGCCCGTCGCAGAGCCGAGCATGTCGATCGGGTTGGCGAGGCTGGCTTCGCGGGCGAGGGCGTTCGACAGCGCGGCCTCGGTGCTCGGCTCGAGGGCCGGGAGCTCGAGCCCGGCGGCGTGACACGCATCGGCGCAGAGAATCCCCAGCCCGCCCGCATTCGTCAGCACGGCGACGCGTCGTCCACGCGGTAGCGGCTGCGTCGAGAGGAGCACCGCGGTGTCGATCAGCTCGGAGAGCGTCCCGGCGCGGATGACGCCTGCCTGCGCGAACAGCGCGTCGACAGCCGCTTCCGAGCCGGCGAGGGCGGCCGTGTGGGAGCTCGCTGCCCGCGCGCCGGCGCTCGTCGTCCCGCTCTTCATCGCCAGGATCGGCTTCTTCCGCGCGACGCGCCGGGCGATCCGCCCGAACCGGAACGGGTTTCCGAACGACTCGAGATAGAGCATCACGACGTCGGTATCCGCGTCGTCCTCCCAGTACTCGAGCAGGTCGTTGGAGGACACGTCCGCCTTGTTGCCGATCGAGACGAACGCGGAGAGCCCGAGGCCCCGCTCGTACGAGCGTTCCAGCAACGCCAGGCCGAGCGCACCGCTCTGCGACGAAAAACCCACGTTTCCCGGAGGAACGCCTCGCGGCCCGAACGTCGCATTGAGTCGAGGCCGGGCTACGGCGATCCCGAGGCAGTTCGGGCCGATCAGGCGCGCACCGTGGGTGCGGACGAGCGCGAGCAGCCGTTCCTGGCGCTCGGCGCCTTCGTGGCCGGTCTCGGCGAAGCCCGCCGAGATCACGCACAGCGCCTTGACGCCTGCGCGGAGGGCAGCTTCGGCTGCGCCGATCACGGCTTCACCGGGAAGGCAGATGACCGCGAGGTCGACGCTTGCCGGAATCTCCTCGATCGAGTCATAGCCGGGGACGCCGGAGACCGGCTGTCCGGCACGGTTCACCGGGTAGGCGACGCCCGAGAAGTCCTCGCGCAGGATGTTGCGGAAGAGCTCACCTCCAACGGATCCACGCCTGGGAGAGGCGCCGAGGACCGCAACGGACGCGGGGGCGAAGAAGGGCCGAAGCGACTGCGCGACGGCGACATGATCACGCTCGTCTACCCGGGCAAGGTACGCCTCGGTAGGTCCGATCTCGAAGCGGACCTCCAAGACACCGCCCTCGAGCTCCCGCTCGACGTCGAAGCCCGCATCCGCGAACACTCGCGTCATCGGCCCGTTGTCCGGCATCACCTCCGCCACAAACCGCTCGATCCCGAACTCGTGCGCACGTCCCGCGAGCTGCTCGAGCAGACGGGTTCCGAGCCCGTGCCCTTGCAATTCGTCGGCAACGGCGAACGCGACCTCGGCAGTCGAGACGTCACGCAGACGCGTGTAGCTCGCGAGCGCGACGATCCGCTCCTCCCCCTCCGGCCCCGCGACCACACCGACGTACGACCCCCGGTCGTCCCAGTCCGGCTCGATGAACGGCTCTGCCAGACGAGGCCCGATGTGCGGGGCCCCATGGAAGCGCTGGTAGAAGCTCCGCTCGGAGAGGCGGGAGAAGAACTCGAGCATGGCCTCGACGTCCGTCGCATGCGGCGGGCGCAGACGCAACGTCCTGCCGTCACGCAGAAGGACGTCGTGGACGTCGACCATGGTGTCGACTCCCTTCACGCCTGAAAATGTACGCCTGAACGATCCAGGGGCATCCGTGCGCTGACGGATGCCAAACGCGGCTTCTCCGCAGGGTCGATCCGCCCGGCCACCGATGCCCGGAACGCCTCCGGCTGCGACCGTCTCCAATGACATGGAGGTGTGACGTGATGAAGCGACTGTTGATCGCAACCGATGGATCCGAGGCAAGCCGTGAAGCGGTGACGGAGGGAGTCGCGCTTGCGCGCGACCTCGACGCACGCGTGCTCTTCGTCTACGTGAAGCCGGCTCCGTCGAACCTATTCGGAGCGCCGTACTACCAGCGCAAGCTGACCGGTGAGACCGCCGAGGCACGCAGGGCGGTCGGAGAGGCGATGCAGGTCGCGCTCGAGGAGGGAGTCGACGCCGACTGGGAGATTCTCGAGGGCGACGCGGCGGGCAAGATCGTGGGCCTGGCCAGGGAGCGAGAGGCGGATCTGATCGTGGTCGGCTCGCACGGTCGCGGCGCGATTGCCGGAACGGTAGTCGGGAGCGTTTCCCGTGAGGTAGTCCACGACGCCGATCGACCGGTTCTGGTCGCGCGGCCACACGCGGCCGTCCCCGTGTGAGTGTCTGGCTCGTTTTTGCCGTAGCGCTGGGAACCGCGCTCGCGACCGGGCTGGGAGCGATTCCGTTTCTGTTCGTCAGAGCACGGACACGCTCCTGGCTCGGTCTCGGCGACGCTCTCGCCGCCGGAATGATGCTCGCGGCCAGCGTCGCGCTGCTCTACGAAGGAGCCCTCGAAGGAGCTGCGCTCACGGTGCTTGGCGTCGTCGGCGGAGCCCTGTTCATGGTCGGCACGCGCATGGTCTTCGCACACCGCAAGCGGCTGACCTTCGCGACCCTGCGCGGGGCCGCCGCGCTCGAGGCCGCGACATTCGTCGCCGCGATGACTGTGCATTCGGTCACCGAGGGCGTCGGCGTCGGTGTTTCTTTCGGTAAGGGCGCGACGCTCGGTCTCCTGATCGCGATTGCGATCGCAGTGCACAACATCCCGGAGGGATTCGCCGTGAGCCTGGTGATGGTGCCTCGAGGAGCCGGCGTGGGTCGCGCAGCGATGTGGAGCATCGTGACCAGCCTTCCGCAGCCACTCGTTGCCGTGCCCGCGTTTCTGTTCGTCGAGCAGTTCCGGTCGCTCCTCCCGCTCGGTCTGGGATTCGCCGGAGGGGCGATGCTCTGGTTGGTCGCGACGAGACTCCTCCCGGACGCACTCCACGAGACCTCCGCTCGACGCGTGGGTGTCATGGCGGGAGCCGCCGCTGCCCTGATGCTCGCCCTGCAGGCGCTCCTGCTGGGTCTCTGACTTGGCTACCGCGGCTTCAGCAGCGCGCCGAGATCGTGGGTGGTCAGGTCACAGCCGCTCACGTCGCCGCCCCTTTCCACGCCGATCACGAGTGCCACGCCGGCCGCTCGCGCGGCGCGCACTCCGACGCCTGTCGTCTCGAACGAGGCGGTTCTGTCCGGCGGAACGCTGAGGAGGCTGCAGGCCTCGAGCACCGTGTCTGGGGCGGGCCTGCCCTCGAGCTCTCCTGCCCTCATCGAGCGGCCGTCGACGCATGCCTCGACGAGGTGGCTCAAGCCGGCGCGCTCCACCATCTCCGGCGTGTTGAGGCTGGCCGAGACGACTGCGCGACGGATGCCGAGCGTGCTTGCGGCCTCGAGGTAGCTGCGCGCGGTCTCGAAGGCCGCGATCCCCTCATGATCGAGCCGGGCACGGAGTGCTTGATTCTTGCGCGCGGCAATCGCAGCGACCGTCTCCGTCCCGGGTGGATCGTCAGGCTTTCCCTCGGGCAGGCTCAGACCCCGCGCGGCGAGGAAGCTATGCAGACCCTGAAGGCGCGGCCTTCCCGCCAGGTGATCTTCGTAGTCGCGGCGGCGGTCGAACGGAACGAACACGCGCGGGTGGGAATGGGCGAGAAGGAAAGGGTCGAGGGCATCGGCCCAGGCTTCGGCATGTAGGGCGTCGCTCGTCGTCAGCACTCCGTCGAGATCGAAAACGCACGCATCAATCTCCTCCGGCAGGCTCAGCATCGCGCGCGTGTGCCTGGGAGTTGCGAGCCAGCGGATCAACGAGCCCTGGCGGTGCTGCTCGTGCGCGAGGTGGCGCAGCAGCCCCACGACCTCCGCCCGCTCCTGTTCGAGCTTCTGGCTGTGGACGGCGAGATAGTCGGGCTTCAGATAGAGGCGGGCCGCATCGACCGAGGCGTGCCCTGCGTCGAGGGCCTTGCACCAGTCGGCCGTGAGCGCGTCGACGTCGGGCGGTGAAGGCGCGGTGTTCGCGTCATTCCTGCGGGCGAGCACTTGCGCCTTCACCATGCGCCCTCGGTCACACGACCGCGGCGACCGGCTCGGCGACGGCCTCGACAGCCAGCGCCGCCGGCTCGGCCTCCAGGACGACCTTGAGCGCCCCTGTTTCCTCAGGTGCGGCGAACGTGTCGTACGCGGCCATCGTCTCGGCAAGCGGGAAGCGATGGGTCGCGAACCGCTCCGCGTCGAGGCGCCCCTCGGCGATCAACCGTAGGAGCCGCGGCGTCGTCACGGTGTCCACGAGCCCCGTCGTCACCGTCACGTCGCGAATCCACAGACGCTCGAGGTGGAATGCAGCTTCGTGGCCGTGTACGCCGATGTTCGCCACCCGGCCACCAGGGCGGATCAGCTCCGTGCACAGCTCGAACGTCTCCGGAACGCCAACGGCCTCCATCGCCACGTCGGCGCCGAGCCCGTCGGTCAGGGCCAGCACGGCCTCGACGGCATCTTCGCGTCCGTTGTTCACGGCGGTGTCTGCACCGAACTCGAGCGCTCGCGCGAGACGAGCATCCGCAAGATCGATCGCGATGATCCGGCTCGGGGTATAGAGCTTCGCCGTCAGGATGGCGGCGAGCCCGATCGGCCCCGCGCCGACGATCGCAACGGTGTCCGCCGGCTTGACGCCGCCGTTCAAGACGCCGACCTCGAACGCCGTAGGAAGGATGTCGGCGAGGAACAGCACCTGTTCGTCCGTGAGCTCGTCCGGGACCTTGTAGACGGATGTCTCCGCGAACGGGACTCGGGCGAGCTCGGCCTGAAGGCCGTCGATCAGGTGGCCGAAGATCCAACCACCGCCTCCGGTGCAGAGCCCGTAATGGCCCTCGCGGCAAAACGCGCAGCGACCGCACGAGGTGATGCACGAGATCAGGACGCGATCGTCAGGTGCCAGCGTGGTCACACCGGCGCCGACCTCCACGACCGTCCCGACGGCTTCGTGGCCCAGGACCGTCCCGGGCGTTACTTCCGGAACATCGCCCTTCAAGATGTGCAGGTCGGTCCCGCAGATCGTGGAGGAATCGATCTTCACGATGATGTCTGTCGGCGCCTCGATCGACGGATCGGGCTTCGACGCCCAACTCCGCCGGCCAGGCCCCTCATAGATCAGGCCTTTCATTCCTCCTCCTTTCCCAGCAGGGGGCGCGCACTGCGCGCGCCTTTCACGCAACTGTCGGGGCCGAAAGGAGAGCGCGCATCGGTGGCCCCTCGGAGCGGCGGCACGGGTTTCCCGCAATCGGTCGACGAGGTCAGTCGGCAGTGAACCGGAGGGTTTGCCGAAGCGTCTCCGGGTCGAAGCGATAGAGCCCCGAAGTCGTCGCGACCGAGACAGCGCCGCGCGCGCCGGCCACCGCAAGGTCCACGAATTCTCCGCCTGCCCATGCGGGCGGGGACGTGAGCAGGACGACGAGGCCGGCAAGGAACGCGGCGGGACGAGAGTGCGTCATTCCTCGAACTACGAGGAACATCGACCATGCGGTCCCGGTTGCTTGACCCAGCAAATTCTGCGTAGAGTTGATGGCAATCCGCAGAGAGAGAGGGGACTCATGCATAAACCACGTTGGCGCTACGCCAAGCCGCTCCTGGTAGCCGGAGCCCTGGGCGCCTGCGTCACAGTCGCGCTCTTCGCGTCCTCAGCAGGCGCACGCCCGCAGGCGTCGATCCAGGCCTGCGCCCTGCTGCCGGACACGAAGTCGTCGACCCGCTACACGCTGTTCGACGCTCCGTACCTGAAGGCGGCGTTCAAGAAGGCCGGCGTCTCCGCATCGGTCGTCAACGCGCTCGGCAGCCCGATCAAGCAGAAGTCCCAGGCCCAGCTGTGCCTCGCGCAGGGTGCGAAGGTCATCCTGCTCGACCAGCTCGACCCGGGCTCGGGAGCCGCGATCACGAATCTCGCCGTCTCGCGCGGCGCGAAGGTGATCGACTACGACCGCCTCGTCGTCGGGAGTAAGGCCTCGTACTACGTCTCGTTCGACAACGTGAAGGTCGGCAAGCTGCAGGGCAAGGGCCTCGTCAGCGCGCTGAAGGCAAAAGGGACGTACTCGAAGCATCCCGTCATCGCCCAGCTGAACGGGGACATCAAGGACAACAATGCCAAGCTGTTCAAGCAGGGCTACGACTCCGTCCTCAATCCGCTGTTCGGCAAGGGGACGTTCAAGAAGGCGCAGGCCGGAGACCAGTACACCGACTGGGATCCCATCAAGGGCCGGCGGATCTTCGATCAGATGCTCGCCCGCAACAGCAACAAGATCGGCGGTGTCCTCGCGGCCAACGACGGCCTCGCCGGAGCCGTGATCGCCTCGCTCAAGGCCCATGGCCTGAAGCCGATCCCGCTGACCGGCCAGGATGCGACGCCGACCGGCACGCAGTTCATCCTCGCCGGCTGGCAGAGCGGAACGGTCTACAAGTCCGTCCACAAGGAAGCGAACGCTGCGGCCAACGCCGCGATCGCGATCATCAAGGGCCAGAAGGTGCCCGGTGTCAACGGCAAGGTCAGCGGCACGCCCTCGATCCTGTTGACCCCGGTCTGGATCACGAAGGCGAACTACAAGACCCTCTTCAAGGAAGGGTTCCTGAAGAAGCGCCAGGTGTGCGCCGGGATCTACAAGAAGTACTGCAAGTAAACGTCGACAATCGGTGGAGGCGCCCGCTCGCGGGCGCCTCCACTGTGATAATCCGACGCGCGTGAACTCGACCGCTCCGACAATCCAGCTGCGCGGGATCGAGAAGAACTTCGGATCGGTCCAGGCGCTGCGCGGTGCGGACTTCGAGGTGAGAGACGGCGAGGTCATGGCGCTCGTCGGCGACAACGGCGCGGGCAAGTCGACGCTGATCAAGTGCACCGCGGGCATCTACTCGATCGACGGAGGCGAGGTCTTCTTCCGCGGCAAGGCGGTCAAGATCCACGGCCCGAAGGACGCAAGCAAGCTGGGCATCGAGGTCGTCTACCAGGACCTCGCCCTCTGCGACAACCTCGACGTCGTCCAGAACATGTTCCTCGGCCGCGAGGAGCACGACCCCGTCTACCGGCTGCGGGAAGCGCACATGGAGCAGCGAGCGACCGAGACGCTGAAGACGCTGTCGGTGACGACGATCCGCTCCGTCCGCCAGCCGGTGGCACAGCTCTCCGGCGGGCAGCGGCAGTCGGTCGCCGTCGCACGCGCGGTCATGTGGAAGGGACAGGTGCTCTTCCTGGACGAGCCGACGGCGGCCCTCGGCGTCGCTCAGACGCGCCAGGTGCTCGACCTCGTGCGGCGCCTGGCCGAGCAGAACCTCGCGGTCGTGCTCGTCTCGCACAACCTCGTCGACGTCTTCGAGGTCGCCGATCGCATCACCGTTTTTCGGCTCGGCCGCTCGGTGGGCGTGTACGAGAAGGAGAAGACGTCCGAGCAGGAGATCGTCCAGGCGATCACGGCCGGCATCCCCGAGCACGAGGCCGCCTAGCGCATGAGCTCGGCCGCGCCGATCGAGGTCCAGTTCGCGGCAGAAGACGAGAACAGCCTCGGCGCGATCCTCCGCGCGCGCTGGGACGCGCTGAAGGGCGGAGACGTCGGAAGCCTTCCCGTGATCATCGGGATCATCGGGATCGGCCTCTACTTCACCTTCCAGACCGACATCTTCTTCAGCTCGGTCAACTTCATCAACCTGATCGGGCAGCTGGCCGGGACCACGGTGATCGCCATCGGGATCGTCTTCGTCCTCCTGATCGGCGAGATCGACCTCTCGGTCGGGTTCGTGAGCGGGGTCGCCGGCGTCACCGTCGCCGAGCTGCAGATGCCCGGCTCGGGCCACCAGTTCCCGGGGCTGATCGCGATCATCTGCGCGGTGCTCGTGGGGGCGGTGATCGGACTCGTGCAGGGGTCGATTCGTCGCCCTCCTGGGCGTGCCCTCGTTCGTCGTCACGCTGGCAGGTCTCCTGATCTGGCAGGGCGTGATCCTGAACCTCCTCGGCACGGAGGGCGTCATCGGGATCCAGAACCAGCTGATCAACAACATCGAGCTCTACCTGCTCCCTGCGAACGTCGGCTGGATCGTGGCGGGGATATTCAGCGCCGGGTTAGCCGCGACCTCGGCGTGGTCCTACTTCAGCCGGAAGCGGGCCGGGCTTCCCGCCGGGAACGTCATCTTGATCGTGATCCGGGTCCTCTTCTACAGCGGACTCGTCTTCGGAGCCTTTGCAGTCGCCAACAACTCGCGCGGGATGCCCGTCGTGGCGCTGATCATCCTCGCTCTCGTCATCGCCCTCTCGTTCCTGGCCACGCGGACGTCGTTCGGCCGGCACGTCTACGCGGTCGGCGGGAACGCGGAGGCGGCGCGCCGCGCGGGGATCAACGTCGCGCGCGTCCGCATCCTCTGCTTCGTGATCTGCTCCTCCATGGCCGCGTTCGGCGGGGTCATCTTCGCCTCGTTCCTGAACTCGGTCGACCTGACCGCGGGCGGCGGCACGATCCTGCTCGACTCGATCTCGGCGGCCGTCATCGGCGGCGTGAGCCTCTTCGGCGGGCGCGGCCGGGTCACCGGCGCCCTCTTCGGCGGGATCATCATCGGGATGATCGCCAACGGGATCGACTCGATCGGCTACTCGGACGCGGTCAAGTACATCACCACCGGCGTCATCCTCCTGGCCGCGGTCACGCTGGACACGCTGCTGCGCCGGCGGCAGGCCGCAGCGGGCCGCTAGGCCGGAGTCGGCAGCCCCTCGAGCGCGCGCTGAGCGCGCACGATCTCGGCGTCCTCGAGCGCGACGTCCTCGAGGTTGCCGGCGAAATAGTTGTCGTAGGCCGCCATGTCGAAGTGGCCGTGGCCGGAGAGGTTGAAGAGGATCGTCCGCTCCTCGCCCGCCTCGTCGGCCTCGCGCGCGACCTCGAGTGCGCCGTAGATCGCGTGCGCCGACTCGGGCGCGGGGATGATCCCCTCGGTGCGCGCGAAGCGGACGGCCGCGTCGAAGACGTCGCTCTGGAGGTAGGCCTGCGCGCGGATCAGCCCGTCGAGGAGGAGCTGCGAGATGAGCGGCGCGACGCCGTGGTAGCGCAGCCCGCCGGCGTGGATCGGGGCGGGGATGAAATCGTGGCCGAGCGTGTGCATGGCGACGAGCGGCGTCAGCTTTCCCGTGTCGCCGAAGTCGTAGGCGAAGAGCCCGCGCGTGAGCGTCGGGCACGCCGCCGGCTCGCAGGCGAGCACGTCGATGTCACGTCCCGCGATCTTCTCGCGCAGGAACGGAAAGGCGAGGCCGGCGAAGTTCGAGCCGCCGCCGACGCAGCCGATGACGGCGTCCGGAAAGGCGCCGGCGAGCTCCATCTGCTGGAGCGCCTCCTGGCCGATCACGGTCTGGTGCATGAGCACGTGGTTGAGGACGCTGCCGAGGGAGTACGCGGTGTCCTCTCGCCCGGCCGCGTCCTCCACGGCCTCCGAGATCGCGATGCCGAGGCTGCCGGGCGAGTCCGGATGCTCCGCGAGGACGGCGCGACCCGACTGCGTGTCCTCGGACGGGCTCGGGACGATCTCCGCGCCCCAGGCCTGGATCAGCGAACGGCGGAACGGCTTCTGGTCGTACGAGATCCTGACCATGTAGACCTTGCACTCGAGGCCGATCAGCTGGCAGGCGAACGCGAGCGCGCTCCCCCACTGGCCCGCGCCGGTCTCGGTCGAGAGCCGCGTCCGTCCCTCCTTCTTGTTGTAGAAGGCCTGCGCGACGGCCGTGTTCGGCTTGTGGCTGCCCGGCGGGCTGACCCCCTCGTACTTGTAGAAGATCCGCGAGCGCGTCCCCACGGCCTGCTCCAGACGGTGCGCGCGATACAGCGGCGTGGGCCGCCAGAGCCGGTAGATGTCGAGGACTTCCTCCGGGATCGCGACCTCCGGCTCCTCGCTCACCTCCTGCTGGATGAGCTCCATGGGAAAGAGCGGCGCCAGATCGTCCGGCCCGACCGGCTCGCCCGTGCCGGGATGCAGCACCGGCTGGGGCGGGTTCGGCATGTCGGCGCGGACGTTGTACCAGCGCCTTGGCAGCTCCGCCTCGTCGAGCAGGTATTTCGTCTGCTCCACGCCTGGAGCATAGTTGTAGACGAACACATGTTCGCCTATCATCGGAGGCGTGCAGCTCGCCTTCGACTCCGCCGACCGGCTCGTGGAGCTGCTCGAGGAGCGCGGGGCGCCGGTGGCGGCCTCGGACGCCGCGCGCTCGCTCTTCGCCCTCCGCTCCGTCTCGGAGGGGCTCGCGCGCTCGCTCCTCGACGACCTCGTCACCGGCGATGCCCGGGTGCGCTGGATCGGTCCGGCGGTCGGGCTTGCGCGCCCCGAGGTCGATCCGCTGCTGGAGGACGCCGACTATGTCGTCTTCGACCTCGAGACGACCGGGCTCGGCCGCGGCGCGCGTATCTGTGAGATCGGCGCCGTCCGGATCAGCGGTCTCGAGCAGGCCGGCACGTTCCAGACGCTCGTCGACCCTTGCGCCGAGCTTCCCGCCGAGATCTCCGCGCTGACCGGCATCCGCCAGGCGGACCTGCGGGGAGCGCCCTCCGCCGCCACGGCTGTCCGCCGCTTCATGGCCTTCACGGGGGAGGCGGTGCTCGTCGCGCACAACGCGCGGTTCGACCGCTCGTTTCTCGACCGCGACCTGGACCGGATGACCGGGCGACGGCTGGCCGCTCCCGTGCTCGACACGCTGGCACTTGCGCGCACGCTTCTGGCCGGACGCGTGCAGCGGACAGGGCTCGCCTCGCTCTCGTACTTCTTCGGAACGGCGGCGCGGCCGTGCCATCGCGCGCTCCCGGACGCGGAGGCGACCGGGGAGATCCTCCTGGCCCTCATCGGGCTCGCCCAGGAGCGTGGCGCGCGCACCGTTTCGGATCTCTACGACCTGGCTGCGCCGCGCAAGCGCAAGGTGTACGACAAGCGCTCGCTCGCGCACGGCGCGCCGCCGCGGCCGGGCGTATACCGCTTCTACGCCGGCGAGCAGGTGCTCTACGTCGGCCGCGCCCGCGACCTACGGGCGCGCCTGCGCTCGTACTTCCGCTCCGAGCGGCAGCGACACTCGGTCGAGGCCGCGCTGGGCGCCGTCGACCGGATCGAGTGGGACGTGCTCGGCTCAGAGTTGGAGGCCGGGCTGGAGGAGCTCCGCCTCATCCGCGAGCTGCGCCCACCGGCGAACGCGCGGCAGTCGCGTCCCGACCGCTACGTCTACCTGCGGCGGCGGGGCGACGGGATCGTGGTTTCGAAGACACCAGGCGAGCTCGGGCCGATCAGGAGCCGCCGCCAGGCCGAGCTTGCAGCGCGGGCGCTCGCAGGCGCCTCGGACGCGGAGCTCGACGACCTGCTCGGCCTCGGCAGCCCTCTCCCCCGCTTGCGCGCGAAGCTCCGCAACCTGTCCGACGCGCTGCGCTACGAGGATGCCGCCCGCCTGCGCGACCGCATCGCCGCGCTCGAGCGGCTCATCAGCCACCTTCGCCGGGTCGAGCGTCTGCGCGCGCTCGAGCTGTGCCTGCTCGCCCCGGCAGTCCAGCCGGGAATGCGGCGCGCCTTCTTCCTCGCAGACGGACGCATCCAGGCGGTGCGGACGGTGCCTCCGGGCGGCGGCGCCTTCCTGGAGCTCGAGGCCGGCGTGGCTGCCGCACGCGCGGGGCTGCTCGAGCTGGACGCCGAATCGGTGGACGAGCTGCTGCTGGTCGGATCGTTCCTCCGGCGCCCTCCGGCCGAGCTCGAGGTCCGGCCGCTCACTGCCTGCGCGGACCGCCGCGCTGCCTGATCGGTCTTACGTTTTCTTCACAGGGAACCAAGGTACGGTGGCTGCGTGCGAAAGGCGATCCTGCTCGTGCTGCTCCCGGCAGCCTTCTTCGCCGTCCAGCCCGCGCAGGCCGCCGGCCCGCTGCAGACCGCGATCTACGTCCAGAACGGGGACATCCCGTCGGACGACGCGTCCGCAACCCTCTTCTTCAGGCGGATCAAGCAGACGGGCGCGACCGCCGTCCGGCTGACGGTTTCGTGGCGGGACATCGCTCCGGCAACGCTGCCTATCGAGTTCCACCCCAAGGATCCGGCCGACACGGCGTACAACTGGACGTATCCCGACCGGGCGATATCGCTCTCGATCGCGAACGGGCTCACGCCGCTCGTGGACATCCTGGATGCGCCCTCGTGGGCCGGCGCGAAGAAGGTGAGCGCGCCGGCGCTCGGCGAATTCGCGACCGCGATCACGTCCCGCTACAACGGATCGTTCGAAGGGCTCCCGCACGTCAAGTACTGGATGATCTGGAACGAGCCGAACCTGTCGGTCTACCTGGCGCCGCAGGTGGCCGGGAAGACGCTCGTCGGCGCGGTGCGATATCGGAGCATGGTCAACGCCTTCGCCTCGGCCGCCCACGCGGTACGCCGTGACAACATGGTCGTCGCAGGCCTGGTCGCACCGTTCACGTTCCGGAAAGATCCCGGGCCGCTCAAGTTCATGAAGGCGGTGCTCTCCGGGCGGACGGAGTTCGACATCTGGGCGGTGCATCCGTACACGTCCGGCGGCCCGCGGCACCACGCGGTGAAGTCGACCGACGTGTCGCTCGGCGACCTGCCCAAGGCGCGGAGCTTGCTCGACGCCGCGGTGCGGGCACACCGTGTCGTGTCGACGCACCCGGTGCAACTGTGGGTCACCGAGTTCAGCTGGGACTCGAAGCCGCCCGATTCGCACGGCGTCCCGCTTGGCCTGGAAGCGCAATGGGTTTCGGAGGCGCTCTTCCGGGTCTGGAAGGCCGGCGTGAGCATGTTCACCTGGTTCTTGCTCAAGGACGATCCGAGCAGCTCGCCGTACCAGTCGGGCCTCTTCTTCCGCAACGGCAAGGCCAAGCCGGCGCTCACCGCCTTTCGCTTCCCCTTCGTGGCCCTGCGGAGCTCGAAGAGCGTCTACGTGTGGGGACGCACGCCCGGAGGGGTCCGCGCGACCGCGGTGATCGAACGGAAGAGCGGAGGCGGCTGGAAACGAGTGGCGCAGCTGAAGACGAACGGCGTCGGCATCTTCTCGCGCACCCTGCCGCTGAAGCTCCCGGCTTCAGCGTTCATGCGTGCCCGCATCTCGAACGCGAAGTCGATCGCCTTCCCGCTTCGGCTGCCGCCGGACCTGTTCGTGAACCCATTCGGGTCGTAGCGGCCTGGATCAATACCAGGCGGTCTTGACGCTCTTCCAGACGGGTGTCGAGCTGCCCTTGGCGAACCGGATCCGCCAGAGTCTCGCCTGCTTGCGCGGCTGCCCGATCAGCCCGCCGCCGCCGCTACAGCTGTAGGTCATCACCCTTCCGCCGATCAGCTTGGTCACGCCGGTGTAAACCCGGCAGTCCTTTCCGTCGATCGTCTGGATTCCCCACGGTGAGCCTGCGGTCGCAGGCCCCTTCGGGTTGCCGAAGCGGTAGGGCAGCGGCGAGTCGAGCTTGATCTCGACCGCGCGGCGCACCCAGGGGAACGAGGTCGGGCACAGGACGACACCGCCGGCCAGGTTCGGCTTCGAGAAGCACGGGTCGTAGATGTGGTTCGACGTGTGGCAGCGCCACGCGTCCGCCCGGCGGAGCCCGACGGCGCCGCCCCAGCAGTCGCCTGACTCCTTCTCGACCACCCGCAGCGCCGGCTTGCCCTTCTTGAACGCCACGAAGGACTTGACGGCCGTCGTTGGTGGAGGAGGTGGCGGAGGCGGCGGAGGCGGCGGAGGCGGCGGAGGCGGCGGCGGCGGAGGCGGCGGCGGTGGCGGCGGAGGCGGCGGAGGCGGCGGCGGCGGAGGCGGCGGCGGAGGCGGAGGCGGAGGCGGAGGCGGAGGCGGAGGCGGAGGTGGCGGAGGCGGCGGAGGCGGCGGAGGCGGAGGCGGAGGCGGCGGCGGAGGCGGAGGCGGAGGCGGCGGCGGCGGAGGCGGCGGAGGCGGCGGAGGCGGCGGCGGCGGAGGCGGCGGAGGCGGCGGCGGAGGCGGCGAGGCCGCGCTGTCGTCGTAGCCGCCGAAGTCCTGCGTCCAGAAGACAAGGCCATTCGAATCCATCGCGGCGGAGATCCCGGATACGACGTAGCCCCCGTACTCGATGTTCGCCCTATGGCCGGGCGAATTGAGCCAGAGTTGCACGATCTGAGCCGGGCCGTAATACGGGTAACTGCCCTCGGCAATGTTTTCGCCGACAGCCGTGTTGTACGTGTAACCGCAATCGAAGATTCGTCCGAAGGCGTCGCGCGTCACCGGCGGCGCAGGATCTGAGTGGCCGAAGTACTGGTACTCGGCCATGTGCAGCGATTTCCAGTCGGCGGAGGCGGTGAGGGTTGGCGATGTCGTTAGCGCCCCGAGCCCCATCGACGCCCGATGGGCGTTGATGAGATCAAGCGCCGCGGACGCAAGGTCGGGCCGCAACGTCCCCCAGCCCGGGCCCGGCGTGCAGTTGCTGATGGCAGCGCGCGTGGGCGCGGTGGCCGCCGCCTGCGCAGAGCCGGGAATCGCAACGGCCGCCAGAGCGGCCACAACGACGAGGAGCTTGACCCCTTTTCCTCCCATCGCAGCCCCCGAGGGTAGCGGGAAGACCGGTTACGCTCAATGGACATGGCGCAGACGGCGCATGAATCCGACGTCTTCGAGACCCGCAAGCAGCGCATGTCCGGCCTGGTCTCGGAGCTGCGCGAGCGCACGGCGCAGGTGGCCGCGGGCGGCGGAGAGCGCGCGATCGAGCGGCACCGCTCGCGCGGCAAGCTTCTCGCCAGGGAACGGATCGACCGGCTCGTCGATCCGGACTCGGCCTTCCTCGAGCTGAACGCGCTCGCGGCCTGGGACGTGTACGACAACCAGGCCCCGTCCGCGGGGATCGTCACCGGCATCGGCGTCGTCGAGGGCCGCGAGTGCGTGATCGTGGCCAACGATGCGACGGTGAAAGGCGGCACGTACTTCCCGCTGACGGTCAAGAAGCACCTGCGCGCGCAGGAGGTCGCCGAGCAGAACCGGCTGCCCTGCATCTACCTGGTCGACTCGGGCGGCGCCTTCCTCCCGCTGCAGGACGAGGTCTTCCCCGACCGCGACCACTTCGGGCGGATCTTCTACAACCAGGCACAGATGTCCGCTCAGGGCATCCCGCAGATCGCCGTCGTCGTCGGCTCGTGTACGGCCGGGGGCGCGTACGTCCCGGCCATGAGCGACGAGACCGTGATCGTGCGCGGGACGGGGACGATCTTCATCGGCGGACCGCCGCTGGTGAAGGCCGCGACCGGGCAGGACGTGACCGCGGAGGAGCTCGGCGGCGCCGACGTTCACACGCGCCGGTCGGGCGTAGCCGACCACTACGCGACCTCCGACGAGCACGCGCTCGCGATCGCCCGCACGATCGTCCGCGATCTGCACGCGCGCAAGCCCGCGCCGCCGTGGGACGTCACCGACTCCGAGCCGCCCGCCGAAGACCCTTCGGAGCTCTACGGCTTCATCCCCGAGGACTTCCGCCATCAGACCGACCCGCGCGACCTGATCGCGCGCATCGTGGACGGCAGCCGTTTCGACGAGTTCAAGGCGCTCTACGGCGAGACGCTCGTCTGCGGCTGGGCCCGGATCGAGGGCTTTCCGGTCGGAATCCTCGCGAACAGAGGCGTCCTCTTCGCCGAGTCGTCGCAGAAGGGCGCGCACTTCATCGAGCTCGCCTGCAAGCGGAAGGTGCCGCTCGTCTACCTCCAGAACATCACCGGCTTCATGGTCGGGAAGGAATACGAGACCGGCGGGATCGCGCGCGACGGCGCCAAGCTCGTGATGGCGACCGCGAACGCGCAGGTGCCGAAGTTCACGGTGGTCACGGGCGGCTCGTTCGGCGCCGGCAACTACGCGATGTGCGGGCGCGCGTACGGCCCGCGCCAGCTGTGGATGTGGCCGAATGCGCGCATCTCGGTCATGGGCGGCGAGCAGGCTGCGACGGTGCTGACCATGGTCGGTGACGCCGATCCCGACGAGGTGCGGGCCAAGTACGAGCAGGAAGGGAACCCGTATTACTCCAGCGCGCGGCTGTGGGACGACGGCATCATCGATCCGCTGGACACGCGCCGCGTCCTCGCGCTCGGGATCTCCGGCTGCGCTCAACGCGCCGATCCCCGAGACCACGTTCGGCGTTTTTCGAATGTAGGAAGCCGGGCTCGCGCGGCGAACTCGTTGCCGCCGTGCGACTGTGGCCCAAAAAGCCGCCCCGGGAAGAGCACGCCCCGCCCCCTCCGCCTCCTCCGAAGCGTCCGCAGAGCGGCGACGATCTCCGCAAGGCGTTCCTGCAGAAGCTCGAGTCGCGCGACGAAGAGCCGCCGCAGTAGGCTGTCGGCGCGCCTTCGGCTCTTTTCATGGAGCGGGTCTGCATCACGCGGCCCTCGAGGAGCGACTATGGTAAAACTCGGCGGGCACGGCCGGGCGTTTCGCACCTCGCTCGGAGACGATCTCGGAACCTAGCTACCAAGGAGGAACCATCCATGGAGGTTCGCATCACCAAACTGCGGGTGGCCCTGGCCGCGCTCTTCGTGCTGGCCGGGGTCGGCCTTGCCAGCCTGCTCAGCCCGCTCGTCGGCACCGCTCTCGCCACCGTCGGGCAGACCGTGAACATCTCCGACAACTCGGCCTCGGCCTACTTCGCCAAGGTCAGCTCCGAGCGGGAAGTTGGCCGTCGGCGACGGGGCGGGGCCGCTGAGCGTCGACGGGACCGTTTCGGATCGCCCTGCCGCGCCCGCCTCTCCCTGGCGGGCAGTGCACAACGTCCAGGCAACCGAGGGTCCCGGCACGCCTATCGCCGGACCGAGCTCCGTACCGATCAACCTGACCAGCCTGTCCCTCTCGACGGACGAGCCCGACGGAAAGCAGTGGCATTTCTACCTGTATGGCGACCACGTGCCAAACAGCGCCACCACGTGCGACAGTTCGACGCGCGACGTCCTGCTCTGGCACATCAGCGACCTCGGCGACGGCCGAACGCCTCTCTCGTTCACCTTCCCGACGCCGCTGCAGTGGAAGCCGCCAGCAAACACGAAGGCCTGTGTATTTGCATACACCTACACAGACCTCCCAACGTCGTTGAACGCCGTCGGCTTCTACGGCGGCTGACGACCAGAAATCGAGCAGGCGTGCCCGGAAGGGTGCGCCTGCTGTCGCTTTGAACGCTCATCGTGCGCGGTCTGCGTGAACTACCGTTCGAGCTTCGGCCGGGCGGAGCTCAAGGGCGGGCTGGGATGCGGAGGCGCGTCCGGCCGGACGGTCACACGACAGAAGGGCACGCCTATGCCTGACGGGGACGCCCGTTAGGCATCACTCCCCGTCTTGACGCGAGCTCGCCCCTGCTGCTGGCACAGCCGGGAGGAGCTATGGTGGCGGCGTTCGGGCGCGAACTCGATCGGCCCGATGAGGTGTCGGAAAGGGAGCGTTAGTGGTGGCGTACAGCTACGTCGACGTCGAATCGCTCGAGGGCGAAGGGCCGGGAGGCGCCGTCCGCAAAGTGCGGCGGGAGCTCGGAGCACAGGCCTTCGGCTTCAATTACTTCACGCTCCCGCCGGGCGTCGAGGGCCGCGAGCACGACCACGCCGAGCAGAATCAGGAGGAGGTCTACTTCGTCGTCCGCGGCGGGGGCGTCATGCGGATCGACGGCGAGGAGATCCAGCTGAAGCCCGGACGGTTCGTCCGCGTCGACCCTTCCTCGACCCGGATGCCGGTCGCCGGCGACGAGGGCCTCGAGTTCGTCACCTTCGGGGCACCGATCGGGGGCGGCTACGAACCGCCCTCGTGGGGATAATGGCGCCCATGCAGACAATCGAGCTGACAGACGACGAGCTGAAGATCATCCACAACGCTCTGCGGTCGTACCTGGACGACTTCGGACACGACGAGGCCGATCTCCTCCGGGAGATCAAGGCCTTGCTCGCGAAGCTGCCCTCGGGCGAGAACTACTTCGACGAGTGACGGTCCGCCTGCTCCTCTGGAGCCTCGCGGATTCGAAGACGACACTCGACGAGTTGCGCGCGCAGCTCCCTGAGCTTCCCGAGGGCGACGCCTGGATCTCACACGAGCCGAGCGAGCGCTTCGGGCTGATCGCGTTCTCGGGCATCGTCCCGCCGGAGATCCGCGAGCTCATCGGGAAAGATCCCGAGATCGGCGAGGAGTTCGAGCTCGAAAGCTAGGCGGGGACTTCCGTTCGCTCGGGAGTCGTCGTCGCCGCGGCGCGCTGCACCCACGGCGTCGCCTCCAGCCGCTCGAAGGTCGCGCGCGCCTCGGCCAGCAGCGGCTCGGCGTCATCCTCCCGGCCCTGTGCGACGAGCCACTCGGCGTGCTCGAGCTGCGTGACGGCGAGCCAGAACACGAGCTCGTGGTCGCCGAAGATCTCCTCCGCGCGCCGGAAGTCTCGTTCTGCGCCCGCCGGGTCGGTCGCCAGGCGGGCGCAGAAGCGAGCGGCGTGGGCCGCTAGGAGCGGTGGCCGCTCGCCCGGCCGGAGAGCGTCGATCATGCCGAGAAGCTCCCTTGACTTCGCGGTGTCGCCGAGCTCGAAGGCGCACTCGAGCGCCTCCACGAAGCCGAGCTTCACGGTCAGGAATCTGATCCCGAGCTGATCCCGGGCCTCGAGCACCCGCTCCAGCGTCTCGAGCGCGGCCTTCGGCTTTCCTTCCGCTCTGAGGACGAACGCCTCGTGGAGGTCGTTCCCCGCGCGTGCCTGCGGGTCGTCTGTGTCTTCCACCAGGAATCGCTCGAACGTCTCGCGCGCGAGAGCGGGCTCACCGCGCCAGCAATGGACCTCGACCGCGTGCTCGAGGTGCGTGGAGAACACTTCGCTGTCGAGATTCTCGCTCAGCTCCTCCGCCGTCTGAAGGGCCTCGTCCCAGCGACCCGTCAGGACAAGCGCGCTGACGTTACCGCCGCGCAGGAGGCCCTCCCAGAATCGATCGCCGGCGCGAACGGCGTGGTCGATGGCGCGCCCGACGATCTCCAGGCACTTGCTGTAGAGATCGGCGGATTCGCAGACGACGGCGAGGTTGTTGAGCCCCCGGGCCGCCGCCCGGGGGAGATCGGCGGCCTCCGCACGGGCGATCGAGCCCTCGAGGATGATCCGGGCCTCCTCCAGGCGACCCTCGGTGTTGAGGAGCACGCTCTTGCTCGTCGAGGGCGTCGACGAAGACCTCGGGCAGATCGAACGCTTCGGCGAGCTCGAGCGCCTGCTCCAGGTACGGAGCTGCCTCCTCGTTTGCGCCGCCCAGCGTGAGGAAACGCCCGAGTTGCGCAGTCACTATGGCGACGTCCTCGTCCTGCTCCTCGTCGGCAAGCGTTTCGAGCGTCGCTTCGAGCCGAGCCGCCGCCTCCTGGGCACGTCCCTGGTTGAAGTCGATCTCCGCGAGGACGGCCGACGCACGCGCGGCCGGACGCGCGAGCCCTGCCTGCTCGAACGCAGCGATCGACCGCTGGAAGAGCTCACGGGCCTCATCGGCCCGGCTACGGCGCCACGCCATGTGAGCGGCGCGTGCCTCGAGCTCGGCGCACGCCACCGGATCCTCGGCCAGCTCGGCCGCCTGCACGTAGTAGCGCTGCGCCTCGCTTGCCGCCGCAAGCGAGGCGGCTCGGTCGCCCGCCCGCGCGAGCATCTCCCGCGCCTTGACCTTGATCTCGGCAGCGTCCTCGGCGTCCGGGACCGCACGGTAGGCGTTCAGGTAATGGGACGCGACGACTTCGACGACCTCGTCCTCGTCCGGAAAGGCTCCTCGTAGATAGGCGGCGGCGGCCAGGTGGCGGCCCCGCCGTTCCTGCTTCGTCAGCGTCTCGTAGGCGACGTGGCGGAGCAGGTCCTGGACGAACGAGTACTGACCGTACTCGGGGGAACGCGGGTCCGCCTGAACGGCGAGGATCTCCTTGCGGACGAGGGCCCGTAGGAGCGGCTCCAGCTCGTCCTCGCTCAGTCCGGATAGCGTCGCGAGCGCCTGGCGCGTGAAGGTCTTGCCCACCACGGCTGCGTCCTGGACCAGCGTCCGCTCCGGCCGTTCGAGCCCGTCGAGGCGTGCGGCGATCAGCGCGTGGAGCGTTTCCGGCACCTCGAGCTCGGTAATCGGCCCGGCCGGCCGGTAGACGGGGCCGTCCTGGACGAGCACGCCGCGGTCGAGCATCATCCGCACGGTCTCGACGGCGTACAGCGGGATGCCTTCCGCCCGCTCCCGGATCCGCGTCTTGAGCTCGTCGGGGAGGCCCGGCACGAGCCCGTCCAGCAGCTGCCCCATCGCCTCGGCCGACAGCGGCTCGAGGTAGAGCGAGGTGAAGCTGCGCCTGCCTGAGCCCCAGGTCGGGCGGCGCTCGTTCAGCTCCGGGCGGGCGAGCGTGCAGACGAAAATGGGGTACTGCCGCGACCACTCGAGCAGGTAATCGATGAAGTCGAGCAGTGAGTCGTCCGCCCACTGCATGTCCTCGAACACCATCGCCACCGGCTCGACTTCGCTCAGGCGCTCGAAGAAGATCCGCCATGCTCCGAACAGATCGTCGCGCTCGTAGCGCCCGCCTTCCTCGAGGCCGAGCAGATGGGCAACGCGCGGCTCTACGAAGCGCCGTTCCTCCTCGTCGAGAACATGTTCGACGAGCAGCGCGTGCAGCTTCTCGAGCGCCGAGTCCGTGTCTTCGTCCTCGGCGATCCGGCAGCGCATCCTGACCATGTCCGCCAGCGCCCAGTAGGTCACGCCCTCGCCGTAGGAGAGACAGCGGCCGCGATGCCAGTAGGTGACGAGCGGCAGTCCGTCGATGTACTTGAAGAACTCCCAGGCGAGACGGCTCTTGCCGATTCCGGCGAAGCCGATGATCGAGACGAGGTGTGCCGTCCGGTCGTCGGCGGCGCCGTGGAAGGCCTCCTTGACGAGGCGCAGCTCGCGGTCGCGGCCGACGAACGGCGCTTCGAGTCCCTCGGCCTTGAGCGACCCACGTGCGCCGGAGACGACCCGCAAGGCGCGGAAGAGCGGGAAGAGGCCCTCTTTGCCCTGAAGCTCGTGCGAGCCGGCATTCTCGTAGGCGATCGTCTGCTCGGTTGCGCGACGGGTGGCATCCCCGACGTAGACGCTTCCGGGCGGTGCGGTCGACTGGATCCGGGAGGCGGTGTTGACGAGGTCGCCGGCGACCATCCCCTCGCCTTCGGCGCCGATCGTGACTGCTGCCTCTCCCGTGAGGACACCGGCGCGGGCGCGCAGGCTCTCGGCGCCGATCTCGTCCCCCAGAGCGGTGACGGCCGCGACCAGGTCGAGCGCCGCACGGACGGCTCGCTCGGCGTCGTCCTCGGTTGCAACCGGTGTGCCCCACACGGCCATCACCGCGTCGCCGATGAACTTCTCCACCGTGCCGCCGTACAACTCGATGAGGCGGCGGCAGGTGTCGAAATAGCGCGAGAGGAGCTCACGCGTCTCCTCGGCGTCTCGCTTCTCGGAGGCCGAGGTGAAGCCGACGAGGTCGGCGAAGAGAACGGAGACCAGGCGGCGCTCGGCGGCAGGTGCGGCGCTGGGAGCTTCGGCCTGCTCCGCCGGCGAGGCATCCGCGCTCAACGAGGTTCCACATTCTCCGCAGAACTTGTTCTCGGGCCCGTTCTCGCTGCCACACGAGGGACAGACGGCACCTAGCCGGCTGCCGCACTCGCCACAAAACTTCTGCTCAGCAGCGATGTTCTTTACCGCAGTTTGGACAAGGCCGCATCAATAAAGCGTACTTCGATCTGTCGAACCCTCAAAGGACCAGCGTCTCGGGAAATGTAGCGTCGGCGGCAAAACGCTCGAGCCGATACGGGGTGAGATCGACGTTCGACTCGAGGCCGAGCAGCTCCTCGGCCACCGCTCGGCCGACTGCGGGCGACTGCATGAAGCCGTGGCCGGAGAAGCCGCACGCGGCGTAGACACCTTCACCGACCCAGCCGATGATCGGGTGCGCGTCCGGCGTCATGTCGTACAGGCCGGCCCAGGCGCGCACGATCGGCGCTTCCGCGCCGACGGGATAGCGGTGCGCGAGTCGGCGGCGCTTGTCCTCGACGATCGCCTCGTCCACCACCTCGTCTGGGCCCCAGCGCGGCGCGGGCTCGGGCATGGCGAGCCGAAGCGTGTCCGCCGCGCCGGCGGAAGTGGAAGCCGTTCTCCTCCTCGATCACCATCGGCAGGTCGGCCGGCAGGTCTTCGACCGGGCCGACGTCCACCAACTGCCGGCAGAGCGGACGCACGGGGAGATCCGGCACGAGCTCCGGCCGACGCAGCCCCGTCGCGACGACCAGCACGTCGTGCGGGACGGAGCGGGCGTCGGTGCGCTCGCGCACCTCCACCCCACGCTCGGCCGCGCGGCGGACGAGCTCGCGCGCGACCGCCCCCGGCTCGGCGACGCCGTCCTCGACGGCAGATGACCGCGGCCAGGACGTCGTCCGCACGCAGGCCGCGCACCGAGGCCGGATCGACGTCCTCGACGGGCACGCCGAGCCCGCGCTGCAGCTCGGCGCGGTCGAGGAGCCGGTCGCCGCCCCTCGTCGGTCGTCGCGACGAACAGGTAGCCGACCGGCTCGAAGAGCGGCGCGCCGAGCTCGCGGAAGAGCGGCACGCTGGCGCGCACCAACGCGACCTCCGCCGGCGTCGAGAACTGCTGGCGCACGCCGCCCATGGCCTTCCCCGTCGCCCCCGAGGCGATCGACGCGCGCTCGGCGAGTACGACGTCGCTCGCGCCCAGGAGCGCGAGGTGGTACGCGATGCTCGCTCCGACCGCGCCGGCGCCGGCTACGACAATTCGTCCAGCCACGCGTCCAGCTCCCGTCGCTCGTCGTCGGTCAGCTGCCGGAGCGGGGCGCGAACGTCTTCCCGGATGGGCACGCCTCGCCGCTGCAGCACGCGCTTCAGCGCCGCATGGCGCGGGTAGCGCTCGATCGTGTCACGGATCTCGGCCAGCCGTGGATCGACGGCGGCGACACGCTCCGGGAAGCGCCGTGGCGAGCGCCGAGACCGCACCGACCGCACCTTCCTCCAGCCCGCGCGCGATGAACGCCTCCGGCCCGACGAAGACGTCCAGGCCGAGGTCGAGGTAGCGCGCGAACCCTTCGTACGGCGTGTCCGAGACCTTGAGCCCGGCGAGGTTCGGTGCCTCCTCGCCGAGACGTTGCAGAACGGCCGGCGGAACGGCGTACCCGCTCGCGCGCTCGAACTCGTAGACGTAGAAGGGAAGCGGCGCGCAGGCGCGCGCGGCGGCGGAGAAATGCGCGAGCAGCGCCCGCTCGTCGAGCTGGAAGTACGGCGGCCCGATCACGGCGACTCCGGCGGCACCGAGCGAGGCCGCATGCCCCGCCAGCTCGACGGTGGCGGCCGTCGTCTGCGCGCCGGCGTGGACGATCACGTCGAGGGGCGCCCGGACGAACAGCTCGGCGACCCGCCTCCGCTCGTCGACGCTCAGGAGGATCCCCTCCCCCGTCGTCCCGAGCGCGAGCAGACCGTCGAGCCCGCCGGCCGCCAGGAACTCGACCAGGGGCCCGAAAGCGTCCTCGTCGAGGGACGCGCCGCCGTCCTTCAGCGGCGTTGCGGCGGCGGCGAGCGTCCGGTGAGCCATGACGGAAACGTAAAAGATCCGTCAACGATGCAACTTAGGTGGTGCGGCGGCCGTCTGACCGGGTAACAGAGCAGGCGACAAGGGGGTCAAACATGAATCGTCCTGCCAGCTATCTCCGAACGTTGCTCGTGGCGGGGTTCTCCGTTCTCCTACTGGCCGTTTTCCCGACGGTCGGAGGAGGCTCTCCCGGCCGAGCCCAAGCTGCGCCCGCCAACACCGCACCGCCAACGATCACTGGCGAGCGGCGGGAAGGAAGCACGCTTAATGCAAAGCCGGGATCCTGGTCGGGAACCCTGCCGCTGACGTTCAGCTATCAGTGGACGCGGTGCAATCGAGGCGGCGGATCCTGTTCCGCGATATCCGGAGCAACCCGTGATCACTACCGGCTCACGGGAGCCGACATCGGCCACACGATCCGGGTCCGCGTCCACGCCAAGAACAGCGACGGCACGGCCGCGGCCACCTCGAAGCCGACGCGCGTCGTCCTCGTTGCCGGAGCCGGAGCCCGGCCGGCGAGCACCGAGCCGCCCACCGTCTCGGGAACGCCCGTCACCGGACAGACGCTCACGGCGTCGCCGGGAACGTGGACCGGGCGGCAGCCAATCGCCTTCTCGTACCAGTGGCAGCGCTGCTCCTCCGTCGGCGGAGGCTGCACGGCCGTCGGCGGCGCCACCGCAGCGACGTACGCGCTGGCGGACGCCGACCTCGGTCACACGCTGAGGGTGGTCGTCACTGCGAAGAACAGCGTCGGGTCGGCCAGGCGCACGTCCGTCCCGACCGCGGTGATCTCCGCGCAGCCGACCGGCCCCGCCGGGCAGATCAGGCTCCCGAACGGGAAGGTCTCGATCCCGATCTCGAGCGTGTCGCTACCGGCGCGGCTGATCATCAATCAGGTGCGCTTCAGCCCGAATCCGGTGCGGTCGAAGACCGCCCCGATCCAGGTCCGCGTGCATATCTCGGACACGCGCGGCTTCTACGTCCGCGACGCGCTCGTCTTCGTCCGGTCGACGCCGCTCGTGACGGCGGCGCCGCCCGAGACGCCGACGGGGCTCGACGGCTGGGTGACGCTCACGACGACGCCGCGGCTGGACTTCCCGCTGAAGGAAGGCTTCAGCGTGCAGTTCTTCGTGCGCGCCCGCAAGGCCGGCGAGAACCTCCTGGCGGGCGTCTCGTCACGGCGGCTCGCGCAGGTGGCGACGCTACCGCCGGGCTGACGGTGATTCGTATGCTGCCCGCGTGAGCGGGCTGCGCACAGAGCGGGACGGGCCGGTCTACAAGGTCACGCTGGCCCGTCCCGACCGCCGTAACGCGTTCGACGCCGCGCTCATCGCCGAGTTGACCGAGGCGTTCACGCTGGTCGGCGACGCGCGCGCCGTCGTCCTCTCGGGCGAAGGCCCCGCCTTCTGTGCCGGCGCCGACGTCGAGTGGCAGCGCTCCTCGATCGACCTGTCCTACGACGAGAACGTCGAGGACGCGATGCGGCTGTACGAGATGTGCGAGGCGATCGACACCTGCCCGGCGCCGGTGATCGCGCGGGTGCACGGCTACGCGCTCGGCGGCGGGAGCGGGCTGGTGGCGTGCGCGGACATCGCAGTCGCCGCCCCCGACGCCGTCTTCGGCTTCTCCGAGGTGCGGCTCGGGATCATTCCCGCCGTCATCTCGCCGTTCGTGCTGCCGAAGATCGGCGCGCATGCGCGGCGCTACTTCCTGACCGGCGAGCGCTTCGACGCCGACACGGCGCTGCACATCGGGCTCGTGCACGAGGTCTCGGACGATCCGGACGCCGTCATCGACGAGCTTCTCGGCGCGATCCTGAGCGGCGGCCCCGACGCGATCCGCGCCGCGAAGCTCCTGATCCGGCAACGTCCAACCGGTGTCGAGACCGCTCGAATCGCGGCCGAGCGGCGGACGAGTGACGAGGGTCAGGAGGGGCTGCGCGCCTTCCTCGACAAGCGCCGCGCCCGTTCGTGGAGACGGGACTAGAACTCGAACGGGTCGCGCTTCATGTTCGCGGCGGCGTCTGCCGGAGCGAGCGGCCTCGCGGAAGATGGCTGGGTGCGTGGCAATCCGCAGATACGCCATGACCGTCGGCCAGAACGGATAGACGAGGCCTCCTCGCCACTCGAGATGCGGTCGAGAAAGCTCCGAGCCCGCGCGTGGTACCTACTGCTCTCGTCGGACGCGTAGCGAAGGACGTTTGCGTCGAACGTGAAGCTCACCGTTCGTCGAGCGCGGCGGCGTACGGCCTCGGAGACCAACCGGCCGAGCGTCTCGCGCGCACGCCGTTTGACGCGACTTTCAGCCGTCGAGAGTGCGGCGCCGTCGATGTCGATCGTGGTGCGCGGCACATGCGGCGATGCTAACTCAGAACACGCATCAGGTGCGTCAGGCGCAAAACACACCTGGTCGCCGGCGCGGGTGAGCGCGCGCAGGCTAGGCTCTTCGCCATGGCCGGGCTCGACATCCGCGGTGTGCTGGCCGACCACGAGGGCCAGGACTACGACCTCTACGCGCAGACGATCAACCCGCAGTTCGTCAAGATGCTGCGGACGATCGGCTACGACCGGCTGTGGAGCCGCGCCGAAGGCGCCTACATCTTCGACTCGGACGGCCGCCGCTTCCTGGACATGAACGGCGGCTTCGGGATGTTCAACGCCGGCCGCAACAATCCCCGCATCCGCCAGGCGCTCCAGGACGTACTCGACCTGGACACGCCCGGCTCCGTGCAGCTCGGCGTGAGCCTCCTCCCCGGCCTCCTTGGCCGCGAGCTGCTCGAGCGGATGCCCGAGCGGATCGAGCACTGCCTGTTCACCAACTCGGGAACGGAAGCCGTCGAGGCGGCGCTCAAGCTCGGCCGGGCCGCCGCCGGCCGCTCGCGCGTCCTCTCCGCGAGCAAGGGCTTCCACGGCCTCACGCTCGGCTCGCTGTCCGCAAACGGCGGCGCCGAATGGTCGGAGCGCTTCGGGCCGCTCCTCCCAGAGTTCGACCAGGTGCCCTGGAACGACCTGGACGCGCTCGAGGACGAGCTGAAACAGGAGAACGTCGCTCTCTTCGTCGTCGAGCCCGTCCAGGGCAAGGGCGTGAACCTCCCCGCGCCGGGCTACCTGGAGGGAGCGCAGGAGCTGTGCCGCCGCTACGGGACGTACTTCGTGCTGGACGAGGTGCAGACCGGCTTCGGCCGCACCGGGAAGATGTTCGCCCTCGAGCACTGGGGCCTGGAGCCCGACATCGTCACCGTCTCGAAGTCGCTCTCCGGCGGCTACATCCCGGTCGGCGCATGCCTGGTGAGCAAGGAGGTCTACGACAGCGTCTTCGACTCGCTCGAGCACGCGGTGAGCCACGGCTCGACCTTCGCCCCGAACGACCTGGCCATGGCGGCCGGCCTGGCAACGCTGCACGAGCTGGACGAGCAGGGCCTAGTGGAGCGCTCGGCCACGCTCGGGAACCTCCTCCTCGAGCGAACCGAGCCGTTCGTCGAGCGCTACGACGTGGTGCGGGAGGTTCGGGGGCTCGGTCTCATGTGGGCGATCGAGTTCCAGGAGCCCGAGGGAGGCAGCCGGACCTGGCGGATGCTCGAGCGCAGGCAGCCCGGGATCTTCAGCCAGCTGGTCGCCGTGCCGCTCTTCTCGGAGCACGCGATCCTGATTCAGACAGCGGGCCATCACATGAACGTGCTCAAGGGCATCCCGTCGCTGACGGTGACCGAGGCCGACATCGAGTACTTCGCGTCGGCGCTCGAGCAGACACTCCAGCGGGCACAGAAGATCCCGGCGGCGATGATGCGCTTCGCGCTCAAGGCGGCGCGCGCCGGCCGGAAACACACGCCCGCCCTCGTGCGTTGATCCGCAAGCTGCTCGTCGCCAACCGCGGCGAGATCGCGCTCCGTGTCTTCCGCGCCTGCCGGGAGCTGGGGATCTCCACCGTCGCCGTCGTCGCGCCGAACGACACCGGCTCGTTGCACGCACGCTCGGCGGACGAGACGATCGAGGTGCTCAGCTACCTCTTCTCGGAGGAGCAGATCCGCGCCGCGAAGCAGACGGGCGCGGACGCGATCCACCCCGGGTACGGATTCCTGGCGGAAAGTCCCGATTTCGCGGAGGCGGTCGAAGCGGCCGGGCTCGTATTCGTCGGGCCGTCGCCGGAGGCGCTGCACGCGGGCGGGGACAAGCTGGAGTCGAAGCGGATCGCGGCGGAGGCAGGCGTTCCCGTGGTGCCGACCGGGGAGCCGGAAGAGGTCGGGTTCCCGCTGATCGTCAAGGCTGCGGCCGGCGGCGGCGGGCGCGGGATGCGCGTCGTCCGCTCGCCGGGAGAGCTGGAGGAGGCGCTCGAGGCAGCGCAGCGCGAGGCCAAGGCGGCCTTCGGCGACGACCGCGTCTTCTGCGAGCGCTACGTCGAGCGGCCGCGCCACGTCGAGATCCAGCTCCTCGCGGACGGACAGGGCACGGTCGTCGCGCTGGGCGAGCGCGAGTGCTCGATCCAGCGACGCCACCAGAAGGTGCTGGAGGAGTCTCCCGTCCTCTCGGCCGAGTTGCGCGAGCGGATGTCCGCTGCGGCGGTCACCTTCGCGCGCGCGATCGGCTACCGCAGTGCGGGCACCGCGGAGTTCATGCTCGACGGGGACGATTTCTTCTTCCTGGAGCTGAACGGCCGCATCCAGGTCGAGCATCCCGTCACCGAAGCGGTTACCGGCGTGGATCTCGTCCAGGAGCAGATCCGAATCGCGCAAGGCGAGCGGATCGATGCGGCCGCGCCGAGGCTCGAGGGCCACGCCGTCGAGGTGCGGCTCTATGCGGAGGACCCGGAGACCTTCTTCCCCCAGACAGGTCGGATCGAGCGGCTGCGGCTTCCGGAGACGATCCGCGTGGACGCGGGCGTCGAGGAGGGAGACGAGGTCGGCGTCGGCTACGACCCGATGATCGCCAAGCTGATCGCGTACGGGCAGACCCGGGACGAGTCGTTCGAGCGGCTCAGGCAGGCGCTGGACGAGACCGAGGTCGAGGGCTTGACCACGAACCTGCCCTTCCTGCGCTGGCTCGTTCGGCACCCGGTCGTGCGCGCCGGCCAGGCGACGACCGCCTTCCTGACCGAGTACCCGCCGCTCTCGCGCGCGCCGGAGAAGCTGCCGGATCCCGCCTGGCGCGGGCCGTGGCGGCTCAACCTGGCACCTCCGGCTCCCACACCTGTCCCGAGCACCGACGGGACGCACGACCACGGCCCGGGGCAGGAGCAGAGCGCCCTCACCGCCCCCATGCCCGGAACGGTGATCCGCGTCCTCGTCGCGGAGGGAGAGACCGTTCAGCCCCGACAGCCGCTTCTCGTGCTCGAGGCGATGAAGATGGAGACGCCGCTGACGTCGCCGTACGAGGCCGTCGTGCAGAAGGTGCACGTCTCCGAAGGCGACCGCGTCGAGGGAGGAGCGCTACTGCTCGAGCTCGAGGAGTAGCCCGGCGCGTCGCTTCTTCGCCTGGTCGGCGACCGACACGATCCCCTTCTTCTCGAGCTTGGCGATGCCCATGTCGAGCGCCTGAACCGCCTCGGGAAGCCTGCCTGCCAGCTCGTGCACCTCCGCGGCGTCGAGATCGAGGGGCCAGTAGGGCATGCCGACCTCCTGCGCTAGTGCGGTTGCCTCGGCCAGCAGCCGGTCGGCATCCTCGAGATCGCCGCGGCGCGCGTGCACTTTTGCGCGCACGAGCTTCGAGTCCAGCTGGGTCACGGCATCGTCGGTCGCGCCGAGGTCGGCCGCGCGCAGAGCCGTGGCCTCGGCCTCGTCGAGGCGGCCGAGCCTGAAGTACGAGTCGGCGAGCTTGGCGACGGCGCCGGAGAGCCAGCTCCGCTCACCCAGCTCCTCCAGGAGGCGACACCCCTCCTCACCGAGCTCGGCCGCCTTCGCAGGATCGTTCTGGAAGAGAGCGATGTCAGGGCCCCTGGTGTCCCAGAGCCAGCGCCAGCGGCACCTTTGCCCCCCGTTCGACGAACTGCGCGCACAGCTCGTCGTAAATCGTCCACGCTTCCTCGAACCGACCCAGGCAGGCGAGCGCCATGGCCCGGTGTGCGCGGAGGCCTCCGTGGCGCAACCCCCTTGCTTGCTGCTCATCCAGCCAGACGAGCAGGTCCGGGATGGGCGTCGAGCCGAAGAGACGGGCTGCGGCTGCAGAGGGAGCGAGCTTCAGCTCGAGCTGCACGAGCCGGAGACGCCGGGCGTGGATCTGCGCCTGCTCGAGGTCCTCGAGCTCCTGGTCGAAGTCCGCCCGCATATGCGCGACCTGGCCGTGGGAGTAGTGCGCGAGGAAAAGCGCGAGGTCGTTGCCGTCGGCCGTGAACACCGGAATCGCACGGTCGGCCAGCGCTTCGAGACGCTCCGTCGCCCCCTCGGGCTCGACGTAGATGGCCACCAGCAGCTCCCAGAGCTCCCCGCACAGCTCGGGTACGGGCTCGCCCGCGGCGCGACCGCGTCGGGCCAACGATTGCGCCCAGTCGGTGGCGTCCCCCATGCGGCCGCACACGAAGAGCGCGTCCAGCAGCTGGAGCTCGAGCTTGAGATCGATCTCGTCTTCGGGCACGAGGGCGATGGCTCGTTCGACGAGATTCACGACCGCTTGAACGTCTCCACGCAACCACGCGCGCCGCGCTGCCGCCGTCAGACGCCCGCGAGCCTGTTCTTTCAGAACAGCGTTCTCAGCCGCGCCGAGCTCGCTGCGGTACCGGCAGGCCTGCTCGAGGTGGTAGCCGAGGATTTCGTCCAACTCGACCAGTTGGCCACCGTGCTCCTCGAGCCAGTACGCGAACTGCTCGTGCAGATCGGCCCGGGTCGCTTTGGGAAGCGCGTCGTACGCCGCGTCGCGGATGAGGAGATGGCGGAAGCGGAAGGCGTCGTCCCCCGGGACTTGCGTGCGATCCGGGCGGACGAGCGCCTTGCGGACGAGCGCGGCGAGGCGAGGCGTCACCTGTCCATTTCCGGAGAGCGCCTGGACGGAGCCGCGGTGGAAGACCTCCCCTTCGATCGCGCCTCGCTCCAAGACCGAGCGCTCGGCCGTCTCCAGCTGGTCGAGGCGTGCGGCGAGCAAGGCCCTGAGGTTGGGCGGAACCGCGACGTCGCCTTCCGTCTCGCTCGCCATCGCAACCATCTCCTGCACGAACAGCGGGTTTCCGCCCGCTGCGCGCTCGATCCGTTCGCGCAACTCGTCTTCGATCGTGTCGGGAATGAGCGCGTCGACGTCCTCTCGTGGAAGCGGCTCGAGACGCACGGTGATCTCCCACTCCGGCCGGCGCTCGCTCAATTCGGGCCTAGCCATGCAGACGAGCAGAAGAGGCGCTCCTCCGGAGAAGAGCTTGACGTGCTCGACGAGATCGAAGAGCGTGCCCTCCGCCCACTGAAGGTCGTCCAGGACGCAGACGAGCGGCGCTCGCTCCTCGAGCAGCTTGCGGAACGCCCACGCGATCTCGTCCGAGTTGGTGAGGTGTTCGCTCGTACCCAGGAGCGAGCGGATCACGTTCGCTGCCGTCTCGTCGGAGGGCAGAGCGTCGAGCTGCTTGATCACCTCGACGACCGGCCAGTACGTGATGCCTTCCCCGTAGGAGAGACACCGTCCCCTGACGACCGGCGCCGGGATGGAGCCGACCGCCTCCGAAACCAGGCGTGACTTCCCCACGCCGGCATCGCCGACGATCGTCACGAGCTGGCATCCCTGCTCTTTGCCGGCCCTCTGCCATGCCGCTTCGAGCAGCGCAATCTCGGTCGCGCGGCCCACGAAGCGGGTGGCATGTGCGCGTTCCAGGTCCCGCAGCACGGCCCGCAACCGGTGCGCGGAGACGGCTTCGGCCTTGCCCTTCAGCACGAGCGGCTCGACCGGCTCGGTCTCGACCGCGTCGCGCGCGAGGGCGAGCGTCTCCTGCGCCGATCAGGATCTCGCCTGGCTGTGCAGCCTGCTCGAGGCGCGCGGCCACGTTGACGGCGTCGCCGGTAGCGAGGCGCTCCTCGGTTCCGGTGACAACCTCGCCGGTGTTGACGCCGATGCGGGCCTGCACGCCCAGCTCGGGCAGCGCGTCGCGCATCTCCACCGCGGCGCGGCAGGCGCGCAGGGCGTCGTCCTCGTGTACCTGGGGGACGCCGAACACAGCCATGACCGCATCGCCGATGAACTTCTCCACCGTCCCGCCGTGCGACTCGACGATCCCCTTCATGCGCTCGAAGTAGCGGGCGAGCAGGGCGCGCAGCGCCTCGGGGTCGGTCGACTCTCCCAGGGCGGTCGAGCCGGTCACGTCGCAGAAGAGGACGGTGACGGTCTTGCGCTGCTCGCGAGCGGCCGGCGCGGCCTCGAGCGGCGAGCCGCACTCGTTGCAGAAACTGGCGCCCCTTCCGGGTTCTCGTGGCCGCAGCTAGGACACGCGGGCACGGAGCTCCTCCAGCTTCGGCTCGCACCTGCGCGACCATGGCCAGGTTCTTCTTGCGCTCGAAGCGCTCGAGCGCCTGCTCGAGCGCCCCGGCCGCCTCGTCGGTGCGGCCGGCCGCGGCGAGCACCTCGGCGAGGTCGAATCGCGCCTCGGCCTGACTATTCAGCGAGTCGGTGCCGTCGACGATCTCGACCGCCTCACGCGCGAGCTCCTCGGCCGCGGCGACGTCGCCGCGGTTGGCGTACACGCGAGCCAGCACGCGCGCCAGAGGGTCTGCGCGACGTAATCGTTCGACATCGCCAATGCTCTCGGCCGAGCTCCGCAGGGGCTCGGCCTCCTGGTAGCGACCAAGGGCACAGAGCGTGCGACCGAGGAACGGCGCGTAGGTGGCAAGGTAGCCCTGTCGGCCAATCGCCTCCATCCTCGCGCAGACGATCCGAAGATGACGTTCGGCCGTCTCGTGATCCCCTTCGCACGTCGCGAGGTCCGCGAACGTCGGGCTGCCGGCGCCGTCCCAGCCGCTGGAGTCGCGCTGGCGACGCGCGACGTCCTCGGCCAGCGGTCCTCGCCTCGTCGAAACGGCCGAGCATGGCAAGCAACGCGGCTCGCCGCAACGCCGCGGATGACATTCAAGACGTCCGGGCCGCGACGGTCATCGAGCTCGCGAGCGCCTCGTCCGCAGGGCGCGGCCCGAACAGCAACGCCGGCCGAAGCCCGACGGGGCCCCGTGTCCGGCTGCCCGCCAACCGCACTGCTCGACTGCGTGTTCGTCCGCGGCTCGCGTGCAGCGCAGCGCCTGAACCTGACGCTGGAGTGCCTGGCCGAGGACGTTCTCGACGAACGTCGAGTCTGCGCGTGAGGTCCGCAGCCCGCTCGGCCTCTTCGTACCGTCCGAGCGCACAGAGCTCGCGGCCCAGCATTGGTGCGACCGAGGAGAGGTAAAAGCGCTGGTCGCGCTCCTCGAGCAGGTCGCAGAACGGGCCGAGATAGCGGACTGCAGCCTCGTGATCTCCCTCGAGCGCCGCAATTTCCGCCGGTATCCATTCGACCCAGTGATCACCCCTCAGTTCCCATATCCACTCTCTCGTCTGCTCTGCAATGGGCCAGGCCTCTTCGAAGCGGTTGAGCATGGCCAGCAACCAGGCCTCGATCAGCGACGACGATGGGTTCTGGCCCTCTTCCAGGAGCGCTTTGACCTTCTCGAGAGCTTCGTCCGCAGGTCTCGAGCCGCTGGCAAGCGCCAGGCCGAGGGTGCCGCTCCGCACAGATGGTTGGCCGGCCAGCAGGGCGTGGCGGCTGACCTGCTCGGATGCCTGCGCCCAGTCGTCCCAGCGGCCGCGGAAGTTGGCGACCCCGAAGCCGAGCGCAGTCCAGACGTAGACGAGGCCGGCGTGATCGGCTTGCGCCTCGAGCAGCTCGAGCGCGCTATGCGCGACCGTCTGCAGCTCCCCGACGTCCGGGTCGCGCACAAGCCATGAGCGGCGGAAGGCCTCCGCTGTGCGAGCGAGGGCCTCGCCGGCCTCGTCGCCGCCGTCACGGGCGCGATCCGCTGCAGTGCCGGCGATTGCCGCGGCTCTTTCCGGCTCCGTCCCGGACGCTTGCGCGAGGTCGAGCTCGAGCGCGACATCGAGGCGCAAGGGCCGGGTGAGCTCAAGCGCGAGCCTCAGCAACACGGCGCCGGCTGGTCGTCTCCCCGCGAGAGCGCTCGCCGGCCCGCGACGGCGACCCGCTCAGCGGCCTGCTCGGCCAGATCCGGGTCGGGCTGCCCGAGCTCGGCCTTAAAGCGAGCAGCGTGCTCGAGGTGGTAGCCGACGAGCTCGTCCAGTTCGACCAGCTCCTGTCGTCTCTCCTCCAGCCAGTGGCAAAGCGTTCGTGAAGCTCCGCTCGCGTTGCCTTCGGCAGCGCGTCGTAGGCGGCGTCGCGGATCAACAGGTGCCTGAACCGAACGCATCCTCGCCGAAAAGGACGGGTTTGTCGGGGCGAATCAGCTCCTTGCGAACGAGCGCCGCCAGCCGCGGCGTTATCTGTCCGTCGTTCGACAGCGCCTGGACGGCGCCGCGGTGGAACACCTCGCCCTCGACCGCTCCCCGCTGGAGCACGTTCCGCTCCGATGTCTCGAGCTGGTCGATCCGAGCCGCGAGCAGGGCTTGCAGCGTAGGCGGGACGACCACCTCGTCCTCGGACTCCGCGCGCCATCGCAACCATCTCGGACACGAAGAGAGGGTTCCCACCGGCCGCGCGAGCTGATCTGCTCGCGAAGGCCCGCGGAGAGCCGGTGCGGGATCAGCTCGTCCACGTCCGCTTCCGGGAGCGGCTCGAGCCGAAGAGCGACCGCCCATTGCGGCCGGCGCTCCACGAGCTCCGGCCGCGCGAGGCAGAGGAGCAAGATCGGCGTCCCGGTCGAGAGCAAAGAGACATGTTCGACGAGGTCGAGGAACGTCTCCTCGGCCCAGTGGATGTCGTCGAAGGCGCCCACGAGCGGCGCGTGCTCCTCGAGCAGCTTGCGGAACGCCCAGGCGATCTCGTCGGCGCTCGTTCCCTCTTCCGTCTCCCAAGCAGGGAGCGAAGCGAGGCCGCAGCGGCCGGATCGGATGGCAGCGCGTCGAGTTGCTTCACCGCCTCGACGACCGGCCAGTAGGTGATCCCCTCACCGTACGGCAGGCAGCGTCCGCCGACGATCGGCGCCTCGATCGAGGCGAGGAACTCGGCTGCCAGCCTGGACTTGCCGACGCCGGCGTCCCCGACCAGGGTTACGAGCTCGCACCGTCGCTCGTCGAGGACGCGCTTCCAGGTCTTCTGCAAGCAGCTCCAGCTCGCTTGACCTGCCGACGAAGTGCATCTCGTGGCGGCGCTCCGGCGCGTCGTGAACCATGAGCAGCCGATGGGCCGGAACGGGCTCGCCTTGCCCTTCAGGTCGAGCGGCTCGACGGCTCGGTGTCGACGGCATTGCGGACGAGCCGAAGCGTCGCTTCGCCGAGCAGGATCTCGCCCGGAGCTGCGGCCTGCTCGAGCCGAGCAGCGATGTTCACGGCGTCGCCGGTCGCGAGCCGCTCTTCGGTTCCGGTGACAACCTCGCCGGTGTTGACGCCGATGCGGGCCTGCACGCCGAGCTCGGGCAGGGCGTCGCGCATCTCCACCGCGGCACGGCAGGCGCGCAGCGCGTCGTCCTCGTGCACCTGAGGAACGCCGAACACGGCCATGACCGCGTCGCCGATGAACTTCTCCACCGTTCCCCCATGCGCCTCGACGATCCCCTTCATGCGCTCGAAGTAGCGGGCGAGCAGGGCGCGGAGCGCCTCCGGGTCGGTCGATTCTCCCAGGGCGGTCGAACCGGTCACGTCGCAGAACAGGACGGTGACCGTCTTGCGCTGCTCGCGCGGGGCAGGGGCGGCTTCGAGCGGGGCGCCACAGTCGTCGCAGAACTTGGCGCGCTCGCTGTTCTCCGTGGCCGCAGCTAGGACACGCGGGCACGGAGCTCCTCCAGCTTCGGTCGCACCTGCGCGACCATGGCCAGGTTCTTCTTGCGCTCGAAGCGCTCGAGCGCGTGCTCGAGCGCCTCAGCGGCTTCGCCGGTACGTCCGGCGGCGTCGAGCACCCTGGCGAGGTAGTAGTACGCGTCGCCCTGGTCGCTGAGCACGTCCGTGCACCTCCGTCACCTGCACCGACTCACGCGCGAGTCGCTCGGCTTCGCCGTGCTCGCCTCGATGGGCGAGCGACGAGCGCCTGGCCTCGCCGCCAGTACATCTGCGTGACGTAATCGCGCTCGTCGCCGAGCTCGCGCCCGAGCTCGGCCAGCCGGCTCGGCCTCGTCGTACCGACCGAGCTCGCACGAGCGACGGCCGAGCTTGGGCGCGTACGTCGATACGGAGCGCGCGGCTCTCGCGTTCCTCCATCGGCAGCGCAGGCGCGACGGAACCAGTACGCAGCCGCTTCGTGATCGCCGGCGAGCAGTGGCGATCTCGCCGAGCGCGTACTCGGCCGAATCGTCGCCACTCAGCTCCCGCGAGGCGCTCTGCGGCTGGAAGCGCGCTCGCCCACGCCTCGTCGAATCGACCGAGCATGGCGAGCAGCTCGGACCGCCGGAGCCGCACAGACGTCGCTTCCGCCGATGCCAAGGACGGCGTCGAGAGCCAGGAGAGCCTCGTCCGCGGGACGCGGGCCGAAGAGCAATGCAGTGGGCAAGCCGGACATCGCTGAACGGACGACCGCCCGGCGAGCCGCCACTCGTTCGATAGCCCGCTCGGCGGCCTGCGCCCATTCCTCGAGGCGGCCGTGCGCATGTTCCACACGCCGATACCCGAGCGCGCTCCAGACACGCCCCTGGCCCGCGTGGTCTCCGCCTGTTCGAGGAGCGGAAGCGCCTCGCGGCATCGCCGCTCCAGCTCGTCCACATCGGCTTCGCTCGCATAGTGCAGCCACGCCTCTGCCACGACGACGCGTGCGAGCGCCTCACCGGGCCGGTCGCCCACCTCGCGGGCCCGTCGGCGGCGGCTTCTGCCACCGCGCGTTGTCGGGGGCGACACCTGGGCATCGGCCAGGTCGATCTCGAGGTGCAGGTCAGAGACCACGGCCGCGTCAGGACGAGAGCGCGCTCAGAGGAGCGGGGCTGCCCGCCGGTCTCCGCGCGAGCAGAGCCCGCCGACCCGCGGCCGCCAGTCGGGCGCCTGCACGCTCCGCCAGCTCCCGGTCGGTCTCCCCGAGCTCGGCTCGGTAGCGCGCGCCTGCTCGAGATGGAAGCCGAGGATCTCGTCCACCTCGACCAGATCGGCCCCGCGCTCGCTCGAGCCAGTCGGCGAAGCGTTCGTGCAGCTCCGCGCGGATCGCCTTGGCAGGGCCGTCGTAGGCGGCATCGCGGACGAGGAGGTGCCGGAAGCGAAAGGCGTCGTCGCCCGGGACAGCTGCGTGCGATCGGGCCGGATCAGCTCCTTGCGCGACGAGCCCGGCCAGTCGCGGGACGACCGTCCCGTCCTCGGACAGCGTCTGCACCGCGCCGCGGTGGAAGATCTCGCCCTCGACGGCGCCGCGCTCGAGCACCGCGCGCTCCGGCTCCTCGAGCTGGTCGAGGCGTGCGGCCAGCAGCGCCTGGAGGTTCGGCGGGACGAGGACATCCGCACCGGTGTCTGCGGCCATCGCCGCCATCTCCGTCAGGAAGAGCGGATTGCCGCCGGCCGCATGAGCGATCCGGGAGCGCAGCTCGGCTGGTAACGACGTAGGTATCAGGGCCTCCGCGTCGGCGTCGGGAAGCGGCTCGAGCCGGAGCGAGACGCGGCCAGTTCGGACGGCGCTCGACGAAGTCCGGACGCGCGAGGCAGAGCAGGAGGATCGGCGCGCTCGAGAGCAGCGCGACGTGCTCGATGAGATCGAGGAACGTCTCCTCGCCCCACTGAATGTCGTCGAAGACACAGACGATCGGCAGCCTGCTCCTCGAGCAGCTTGCGGAACGCCCAGGCGATCTCGTCGGGCGAGGTGACCGTGCCGCTCTCGCCGCGAAGGGAGCGGAGCGCAGCGGCTGCTGCGGCGGTCGGAAGGAAGCCGCATCGAGCTGCTTCAGGATTTCGACGACGGGGAAGTAGGTGATCCCCTCGCCGTATGAGAGGCAACGGCCGCGGACAGTCTTGGCGTCGACGGACGAGACCAGCTCCGCGGTCAAGCGCGACTTGCCGACGCCGGCGTCACCGATGCACCGTCACGCAGCTCGCAGCGCTTCTCCGCGAGAACGCGCTGCCAGGCCTGGAGCAGTGTTTCGAGCTCGCGCGCTCGGCCGACGAAGATGGATTCATGGACGCGCTCGGGCGCCTCGTGGACGTCCAGAAGCCGGTGTGCGGCAACCGGCTTGGCCTTGCCCTTCAGCTCGAGCGGCTCGACCTCCTCGGTCTCGACCGCGTCGCTGCACCAGACCTGAGCGTCTCCTCGCCGAGCAGGATCTCGCCCGGCTGCGCCGCCTGCTCGAGGCGGGCGGCGACGTTGACCGCGTCCCCGGTCGCCAGGCGCTCCTCGGTCCCGGTCACGACCTCGCCCGTGTCGATTCCCATGCGGGCCTCGAGGCCCGAGCTCGGGCAGCGCGTCGCGCATCTCGACTGCGGCGCGGCACGCGCGGAGCGCGTCGTCCTCGTGCACCTGCGGGACCCCGAAGACGGCCATCACCGCGTCGCCGATGAACTTCTCCACCGTCCCGCCGTGCGACTCGACGATGCCCTTCATCCGCTCGAAGTAGCGGGCGAGGAGGGCGCGGAGCGCCTCGGGGTCGGTCGACTCTCCCAATGCGGTCGAGCCGGTCATGTCGCAGAAGAGAACAGTGACCGTCTTACGCTGCTCACGTGAAAGAGACACTGCCTCGAGCGGCGAGCCGCACTCCTCGCAGAACCTCGCCCGGTCACCGTTCTGCTGCCCGCAGCTAGGACACGCCGGCACGGAGCTTCTCCAGCCTGGGCGTCACCTGAGCGACCATCGCCAGGTTCTTCTTGCGCCCGTAGCGCTCGAGCGCCTGCTCGAGGGCAGCGGCGGCCTCGTCGGTGCGGCCGGCGGCGGCGAGGACCTCGGCCAGGTCGCAGAGCACGTCTCCCTGGTAGTTGAGCCCGTCCATCCGCTCGGTGATCGAGATTGCCTCGCGCGCCAGTCGCTCCGCCTCGGCGTGCTGGCCGCGATGGGCATGGACGAGCGCCTGGACCTGACGCCAGAGCGCCTGCGTGACGAGGTCGTCCTCGGTGCCGAGCTCGCGTCCACGCTGGGCGAGGGGCTCCGCCTCGTCGTAGCGGCCGAGAGCGCACAGCGAGCGGCCGAGTGCGGGTGCGTACGTGGAGAGGAGCGCCCAGCTGCTCTGCCGCTCGAACCGATCGCACGCGCGCTGCAGGTACCGAGCGGCGCTCTCGTGATCGCCGGCCAGGGCCGCGATATCGGCAAGTGGTTCCCACCCCGCGTCGTCAGGCTCGAGCTCACCCAGCCGCGCGCTCGCCGAAAGTGCGATTGCCCACGCCTCGTCGAAACGCGCAAGCATGGCGAAGAGCTCCGCACGGCGGAGCTGTGCCCACGGATCGGGATTGGTCGGAAGCGCGGCATCGAGCGTCTGGAGCGCTTCGTCCGCCGGGCGCGGCCCGTGGGAGGCGAGCGCCGTCGCCAGCCCGCTCCGCCCAACCGGATAGTCGTAGCCGGCGAGCTTGTAGTGGCGGAGAGACTCTTCCGCCGCGCGCGCCCACTCGTCGAAGTGACCGCGGACGTTCGCGACTCCGTGCCCCAGGAAGTGCCACACCCGGCCGAGGGCCGCATGATCCTCGGCCGCCTCGAGAAGCGGCAGTGCCTCGTGGGCGCTCCGCTCCGTTTCCTCAGCCGACTCGAGCCCGAGCTGCGCACGCGCATAAGCGCCGACGGCTGCAGCAAGCGCCTCTCCCGTCCGGTCGCCCGCCTCCCGCGCCTGCAGCCTCACGCGCTCGGCGTTCGCACTCGGCCTCTTCCGGCGTTCTGTCTTCGTCGAACCTGTCGAGCTCGAGCTTCACGTCGAGGCGTAGGGGCCGGATGAGCTCGAGCGCCCGCACGATGAGTGCGTCCCCCGCTCGATAGTCCGCCCGCCACCTCGCGCGCCGCCCCGCAGCGGCGAGCAACTCGCCCGCTCGCTCGGCGAGCTCGGAGTCGGGCTGACCGAGCTCCGCCTTGTACCGCGCCGCCTGCTCGAGGTGGTAGCCGAGTATCTCGTCCAGCTCGACCACGTCGGCCCCGCGCTCCTCGAGCCAGGCGGCGAAGCGCTCGTGCAGCTCGGCGCGAGTTGCCTTCGGTAGGGCGTCGTAGGCGGCATCCCTGATCAGGAGGTGGCGGAAACGGAAGGCGTCGTCGCCGGGCAGCTCCGGCGTGTCGGGGCGCAGGAGCTCCTTACGGACGAGCGAGGCGAGCCGGGGAGCAACTTGGCCGTCCCCTGACAGGGCCTGGACCGTGGTCCGGTGGAAGAGCTCGCCCTCTACGGCGCCGCGCTCGAGCACCGATCGCTCCGGTTGCTCGAGCTGGTCGAGCCGGGCAGCGAGGAGAGCCTTCAGGTTGGGCGGAACCGCAACATCGCCTTCCGCCTCTCGCGCCATCGCGACCATCTCGGTCACGAACAGGGGATTGCCGCCGGCCGCACGGGCGATCTTGTCTCTGAGGTCGTCCGGGACGGTCGCCGGGATGAGGGCGTCGACGTCGGTGCTCGGAAGCGGCTCGAGGCGCGCGGCGACCGGCCACTGTGGGCGGAGCTCCGTGAGCTCGGGCCGCGCGAGGCAGAGAAGGAGGAGCGCTGCGCCGCTCGAGAGGAGCGCGACGTGCTCGACCAGGTCGAGGAAGGTCTCCTCCGCCCACTGGATGTCGTCGAAGACGCAGATGAGGGGCGCCTGCTCCTCGAGCAGCTTGCGGAACGCCCACGCGATCTCGTCGGCCGACCTGGCCTCGTGCGTCTCACCGAGCAGCGAACGAAGCGGCGCCGCGGCCTCGGGATCGGACGGAAGGACGTCGAGCTGCTTCAGCACTTCGCCCACCGGCCAGTAGGTGATCCCCTCGCCGTAGGAAAGGCATCGGCCGCGTACCACCCTCGCATCGACGTCTGCCAGGAACTCGGCAGCCAGCCGCGACTTGCCGACCCCGGGGTCGCCGACGATCGTGACGAGCCGGGCGCGCTCTTCCGCTCGCGCTTCCTCCCAGGCCTGTCGCAGGGCCTCCAGCTCGCGTTCCCTGCCGACGAACCGGGCTTCGTGCCGCCGTTCGGCCGTGTCGCGGACGGCCGGCGAGCCGGAAGGCCGCCACAGCGTTTGCCTTCCCTTTCAGCTCGAGCGGCTCGACCGGCTCGGCGTCGACGGCCTCGCGGACGAGCGCGAGCGTCTCCGCGCCGATCAGGATCTCTCCGGGTTGTGCCGCCTGCTCGAGGCGGGCGGCCACGTTGACGGCGTCGCCGGTTGCGAGGCGCTCCTCCGTGCCCGTCACGACCTCGCCGGTGTTCACGCCGATGCGGGCCTCGACGCCGAGCTCGGGCAGTGCGTCGCGCATCTCGATCGCGGCTCGACAGGCCCGGAGCGCGTCGTCCTCGTGCACCTGCGGAACCCCGAAGACCGCCATGACCGCGTCGCCGATGAACTTCTCCACCGTGCCGCCGTGCGACTCGACGATCGCCTTCATCCGCTCGAAGTAGCGGGCGAGGAGCGCGCGCAGCGCCTCGGGGTCCGTGGACTCACCGAGTGCAGTGGAGCCTGTGACGTCGCAGAAGAGAACCGTGACGGTCTTGCGCTGCAAGTCCGACATGGAGCGACCTTACTCCGTCGCGAGGCCGGTACGAGCCGTAGCAAGGCGCTGCATGACGACTGCGTCCGCGGCCTCGGCGCTCGGCGCATGACCCGTGACGGAGCCGATGAACTCGTCCCGGTCGAGCGCGTAGAGGTCGACGTCGGAGGAGGCGGTCACCGTCGCCGTGCGGGGAACGTCGCGCAGGAGCGCGATCTCGCCGAAATGGTCACCCTCCCCGAGTGTCCGCACCGGCTTGCCGTCGACCGTCACCTCGCAGCTCGCCCGAGCGGACGACGTAGAAGCGGTCGCCCGCCTCGCCCTCCCGCACAACGGCGTCCCCGGCCGAGACGTGCACCGGCCGGAGCTCGTGCGCGAGGTGCTCCAGCTCGGCCGGCGGGAGCGGTGCGAAGATCGCGATCCTGCGCAGCAGATCGAGGCCCTCGGGCGGCCCGAACGCGGCGTCGATCGCGGTCAGGCGCCTCCAGGCGAGGATCGCGAGCGCCGGGAGGAAGGCACCGGACACGATCAGCGCCCCGCGCGTCCCGAGCCCGTTCACGAGCACCGGCGCGAGGATCGCACCGATCCCCATTGCGGCGTAGAGCAGGCTCTCGACCACGCCGAAGACGCGGCCGAGGATCTCGTCCGGCACGGCGCGCTGGAGCAGCGTCGGAGCTGCGACCTCCACGATGGTGTCCCCCACTCCCACGAGGGCGAAGAGGACGAGCGACGTTGCCTTGCCGGGGAAGACGCCGACGAGGATGAGCGGCGCGCCCCAGAGCAGCGTCCCGATGGCGAAGTCGGAGGCGAGCCGCTGCCGCGCGACGAGGAGGATCGCGAACGCGGCGCCGACGAGCCCGCCGATGCCGAACGCCGAGTTCAGGTACCCGACCCCGGCGCTCCCGAAGTCGAGCAGCTGGATCGAGGCGACGACGACCAGGACGCCCAGCGCGCCCGCGACCAGCGTCTGAGCGCAGTACAACCCCATGATCAGGCGCAACCGCGGCTCCCGGGCGATGGTCGTGAAGCCGACGAGCGCCTCCTCCACGACCCTGTGCTCGGCCGCCGCCTTGCGTTCGCGTGCCGGCGGCGGGTCCGCGCGGATGCGGGCTACCTGAAACGCGGAGAGCAGGAAGGTCCCGGCGGTGATCGCGAACAGCGTCTCGACGTTGGTCACGCCGAGGAGCACGCCTCCGAGCGCCGGGCCGAGGAAGAGGCCGGCCGCGGCGATGGTGCTCATGGTGACGTTGGCGGCGGTGAGCTCCTCCGGCGTGCGCGAGATCGACGGGAGGAGAGCCGCCTGAGCCGGCCGGAAGGTGGTCGAGAGGACGTTCACCAGCGCCGCAAGGCCGTAGATGACCGCCGGCGGCCCGTCGAAGGAGACGACGAGCACCGCCCCGGCCAGCACGAGCGCGCGGCTGATGTCGGAGAACAACATCACGCGCTCGCGCCGGAACCGATCGGTGAGGACGGCCGCGAACGGCGCCGTGATCGCGCCCGAGAGGACGCGGATCAGCGCGACGATCCCGACCGCGCTCGCCCCTCCCTGGTCGTACGCGAACACGGCCACGCCGACCACGTACATCCACTTTCCGGTCTCGGAACCGGCCCAGGCCAGCTCGACACGACGCAGGTTCGGGTTGGCGAAGACTGCCCGAAATGCGCTCAGGGACTCGCGAAGCCGCTCCCGCACCGGTCGAGAATTGCATCTTTACCGGCCAACAGGGAAGATTTCGGGTAAGCCGCCCGTCTAGTGGGCCAGATACCCGCACAGGCGGCCACCGAAAGGAGGAATCGTGACGGAGCAGCAGGATCGGTTCGAGAGCACAGAGCCCAAGGACGATGACGTCGAGGGCCATCGCCTCAAGGACGACTCAGAGCGTTCCAAGGACGACCCCGAGCGGAACGCCGGCGAGCCCGACGTCGAAGCTCACCGGAACATGGATCGCAACATGGACCGGAACATGGACCGCAACGTCGACCGCAACGTCGATCGCAACATCGACTAGGGCGACCCGATCGAGTGCTCGAGCGGGGCGGCGCGAGCCGCCCTTCTCATTTCAGGAGATCTTCCAGCGCGTGCATGAGCGCGAGCGCGGACTCCCGCCGCTTCCCCTCCAGCCCGTCGAGCGCTGCGGCGAGCCGTGCGACGCTCGCGACGTCCGCCCCGGCACCGTCGAGCACGCTCTTCGCCGTGCGCGCGCGGAGCAGGAGGTCGAGGGCAATGGCGGCCTGGTTCGCGAACATCCCGAGCAGGTCCATCTCCCCCAGGCTGAAGGTGGTCTGCCGGTCGAGCACCTGGAGCACCCCGAGCGCGCGTTCTTCGTGCAGGACGGGAACGGCCATCAGCCCTTTCGGGACATAGCCCGTCCGCTCCGCGACGTCCTTCGCGTGCCGCGGGTCGCTCTGAACGTCCTCGATCACGATCGGCTGCCTGGTGGTGAGCACCCAGCCGGCAATGCCCTGCCCGGAGGGCATCCGCATCCCCAGCAGCCCGCGGTCCTCCTCGCGCGCGACCGCCTCGACCACGAGCTCGTCCGCCTGCTCGTCCAGCAGCCAGATCGACGAGCCCTTGGCGCTGAAGATCGCGCGCGCAACCTGGACGATCGACCGGAGGAGCTCGGCGTACGACTCTTCCGAGCCGGCTACTCCGGCCGCGACCGCCGCTCGGAATCGGTCCTCACTCATCGAGCCCTCCCACGTTCGTCGCGGTCAGATACAGCACATTCTTGAGCTGAAACGCGGTCAGCTCCGGATGCGCGCCCAGGATGAGCGCGCAGATGCCTGAGATGTGCGGCGTGGCGAAGCTGTTGCCGGTCACGCGCAGCTCGCCGCCGTCCAGCCAGGCGACGTCGATGCCCACGCCGCGGGCGAAGAACTCCACCGGCGGATCGGGGTTGTAGTAGTAGGCGAGGGGATCGGCCCCCTCATGACTGCCGACCGAGATGACCGACGAGAACCGCCACGGATAGCTCTCCACCGGCATGTTGTGCGCCGAGGCGACGAGGACGGTGCGCTTGAAGTAGGCGCTGTCGGCCAACTCGTGCAGCAGGCCTGCGAACTGCTGCTTGGTGGTGGAGAGGCTCATGTTGATCACGTCGAAGCCCTGTTCGATCGCCCAGCGCAGGCCGGCCAGCAGGACAGGCCCGCTGCCGGTGTAGCCCGCGCCGAGCACCCGCACGCTGACGAGGCTGGAGTTCGGCGCGAGCGAGCGGACGATTCCGGCGCAGGCGGTCCCGTGCCCGCAGAGGTCGCCCTCCTCGTCCTCGGTGACCACCGTCTCGTCGTCCTCGCCCACCTCGATCGCGACCGCACGGTCGACCTCGCCGACCAGCGGGTGGCCGCGCTCGATCCCGCTGTCGAGGATGCACACGGCGACGCCCGCCCCCTGCGAGGCGCCGAACGCCCACTCGCGCGTGACTCGCTCGGGCCAGCGGCCCGGGAGCGCGATCGAATCGACGGCGTCGGCCGGAAGGCTCCACGCCGGAATCGGCTCACGCTCCGCCTCCCCCAATGGCGACTAGAACAGTTTCTGGAGCTTCATGGCCGCGCCCATGTCGCCCTTGATCTTCAGCTTGCCGGTCATGTAGGCCGTGGTCGGGTTCTGCTCGCCGCTGGCCAGCTTCTGAAACGTCTCCTCCGAGGCCGCGATCGTCACGTCCGGCTCGGCGTCGCCGTCCCGAGTGACGTCGACCGTGCCGTCCCGGACGTCCACCGTCCACGTCCCGGCTCCCTCGACGTCGAATCGATACGTGTTGTTGACGCCGGCGATCTTGGCCGGGTCGGCGCGGGACGCGAAGCCCCTCGAAGAATTCGTTGACGCTTTCCGCCATCTGGGTGGTCCCTCCTTGGATTCGGGAGATTCGAGCCTAACTCACGACGAACTCGGGCTCGATGCCTGTCCGCTCCCGGCCGGCCGGGAGCAAGAGCGTCAGCGCGAGCGCAACCAGGGGCGACGCCGCGCAGACATAGAGCGCGCTGCGGAGGTCGACCGTGTCGGCGAGCGCGCCGAGCGCGACGGCTGCGATCCCGCCGAGGCCGATCGAGAGGCCGATGACGAGGCCCGAGGCCAGCCCGACGCGGCGCGGCAGGTACTCCTGTCCCATCACCATCGTCACGCCGAACGTCCCCATCACGCAGGCGCCGATGAGACCGAGCGCGACCGCGCCCGGGACCCCGCCGACGACGACGAAGACGAGGACGAGCGGCGCCGTCAGAATCGAGCTCAGGGCCAGGATCGGCCGGCGCCCGAAGCGGTCGGCCATGGGCCCGAGAATGAGCGTTCCGATACCGCCCGTGATCAGCATGAGCGACAGCAGGTGGTTGCCGTACGCCTTGGAATGGCCGAGCGAGACCTCCCAGAGCGGGACGAAGGTGATCAGCCCGAACCAGGTGACGCTGCGGAACGCTACGGCGCCGAGGAGGAGGGACATCGGCCGCCACCGGTCCTGTCCGGCCGTTCGCGCGCGCGCGGCCGCCGACGGGACGAACCCGCCGAGGTAGCGCGAGACGACGAGGAGGAGGGCGGCGATCGCCAGACACGGGACGGCGAGCAGCAGGCCGCCGCGCAGGCCGAAGGCGAGCACGATCGGCGTGGCGACGAGCGGGCCGAGCGCGTAGCCGATGTTCCCGCCGATCGAGAAGAGCGCCATCCCGCTCGCCCGTCGGTTGCCGCTGACGAACGCCGCGAACTTCGAGCCTTCAGGGTGGTACGCCGCCACGCCCACGCCGGAGACGACCACGAGCGCAGCGACCAGCCAGTAGCTCGGGGCGTCGGCGGCGAGGGCGATCCCAATCCCTGCGAGCGCGACGCCTGCAGGAAGCAGCCACATCGCGCCCTTGCGGTCCGACCACAATCCGAAGAGCGGCTGAATGACCGACGAGGAGACGGTCGAGGACAGCATCAGCGTCGCCGCGAGCACGTAGTTGAGCGAGAAGCGCTCGACCAGGAACGGGAGCAGCGCGGGCAGCGAGCCATTGGCGAAGTCAGTGGCCATGTGCCCGGCGGACAGCGCCGCCATCGCCCTCCGGTCAACCCGCTCGCGCATCAGGGGCAGCCTAACCCCGGGGTACTGTGCGGCCATGGACCCGAACCGCACCGGAAGGCGCCTGGCTCGGCAGCACCAGCTGCGGCGACGGCGATTCACGGCGGCACTGATCGGCGGCGTCATCGTGGCCGGCGCTGTCGCGGGCGTGCTGACCGCCTTCGGCGGGACCGGACGCACGCACGAGGCGCGGCAGAAGCCCCCGGCCGGCCACGTCGAGCGCATGCCGGCTGCACACACCAAGGGGCCGAGCAAGGAGGCGGCCGCGGTCAAGCGGTTCGTCAAGCTCGGCCGTCCGCTCTGGTGCGGCGGCCACAAGGGCCGCTACGTCGCCCTCACCTTCGACGACGGGCCGGGCCCGTACACGACGCGGTACGCGTTCAAGATCTTCAAGCAGTTCAACGTGCGCGTCACGTGGTTCCTCGTCGGCCGCCTTCTCTCGAGCTATCCCGGCGTGGCGCGGCGCGAGCTTGCGTTCGGCCCGCTCGGTGACCACACGTGGACGCACGCGTACCTCCCGGGGCTGAGCTTCGGGCAGATAGCGCAGGAGATCGCGTCCGCGCAGAACGCGATCGAGAAGGCGAGTCGCCGGCCGGTGACGCTCTTCCGCCCGCCCTACGGCGCCCGCGACGCGAGGATCGACGCGGAGGCGAAATCGCTCGGAATGCTCCAGGTGCTCTGGAGCATCGACAGCCTCGACTCGCAGGGCGCAGACTGGAACGGGATCACGAGGGAGGTCCTCAACAACGTCCGCACCGGGTCGATCATCCTCTTCCACGAGAACCGCGGCCAGACGATCCGCGCGCTCAAGTTCAACATCCTCCCCGCGCTGCGCAAGCGCGGGTTCAAGACCGTGACGATCCCGCAGATGCTGGTGCAGAACCCGCCGAGCCTCAAGCAGCTCAAGGCCGGGCCTGCCGGCTGCTGACGGACCTGTCCGAAAGGGACAATCCGACCGGGACAATAGGGTGCGGCCCGATGCGCCTGCTGGTCGCTCGTTGCGAAGTCCGCTACACCGGTCGCCTGACTGCCCTTCTGCCGGAGGCGGTGCGGCTGCTCATCCTGAAGGCCGACGGCTCCGTTCTGGTACACGACGACGCCGGCGGCTTCAAGCCGCTCAACTGGATGACCGGGCCGACGCACATCGAAGAGCTCGGCGACGTGCTCTTCGTCCGCAAGCCGAAGACGGAGGACATGCTCGAGATCCGGCTCGCCGAGATCCTGAGCGACGTCGCGCACGACATGGGCGAGTCGGCGGCGCTGCAGAAGGACGGCGTCGAGCGCGACCTGCAGCTCGAGCTCGCCGCCGAGCCGACGGCGCTCGGTGAGGAGCTGAGGCTCGTGCAGCGCGAGTGGATGACCGAGGTCGGGCCGGTCGACCTGATGTGCCGCGACGAGGACGGCGGGTGGGTGGCCGTCGAGATCAAGCGGATGGGGACGATCGACGCGGTCGAGCAGCTGACGCGCTACCTCGGCTTCATCCGCGCAGACCCGGCGAAGTCCGCGTGCCGCGGCATCCTCGCCGCGCAGAGGATGAAGCCGCAGGCGATCGCACTTGCGGAGTCACGCGGGATCCGCTGCGTCGAGGTCGATCTTGCCGTGCTGCGAGGAGAGCGCGAGCCCGACCTCACGCTCTTTCAGTTGCCGCGGAGTTAGGCGGCTTTCTTCCCGTACAGCTGGATGAGCGCGTGGTTCAGCTCGCGCTGGCACTCGGCGATGTCGAGGCGGTTGCGCTCCAGATCGGACCAGCGCTGGGGGTCATCGCGCAGCTCCTGCCGCTCGGCCACGAGCGCTGAGATTCTCCGCAGGATGTCGTCTACTCGGGTAGCTGTGTCCATGACCTTGTTCTGACGGCACCCACGGCGAAAAGTTGTACCGCGCGGCACCCTAGGAAATCAGTCGGATAGCATCGCTCCGCGATGGGAGAGATCCACGTCCTTGTTGCGGCGCCGGGGGAGGTCGAGGCTGACGTCCTCGCCGTGGCCGTTCCCGAGCCCGCCGCCCTCACGGGCCCCGCCGCCACGCTCGACCGCGAGCTCGACGGGCAGCTGAGTGATCTCGTCGACTCGGGCGAGATCAGGGGGAATCGCGACTCCGCCACCATCGTCCACGCAGGCGCGGGCGGGGCGAAGCGCGTCGCGGTCGCGGGCCTGGGCAAGCCGGAGGAGCTGAATGCCGACTCGGTGCGGACCGCCGCGGCGGCGCTCGCCCGACGCGCCTCCTTCGGGGGCACGATCGCCTGGCAGCTCGACGACTCGCTACCGGTCGACCTGCCCGACCAGGCTCGTGCGGTCGTTGACGGCGTGATCCTCGGCTCGTACGACCCGGGGCAGTGGAAGTCCAAGAAGCCGGAGCGGCGCGAGATCGAGCGGCTCGTCCTCGTCACCGACGCGGATCTGGCCTCGCAGGCGGACCGCGCGCAGCGAGTCGCGACCTGGACGAATCGCGCACGCGACCTCTCGAACATGCCTCCCAACGAGCTCACGCCCGAGCGGCTGGCCGAGATCGCACAGGAGATCTCCACCGAGGTCAGCGGACTCACCGTCGAAGCCTTCGGGCTGGAGCAGGCGCGCGAGCTCGGGATGGGGGCCTTCAGCGCAGTCGCGCAGGGTGCCGAGAACCCCGCGCAGATGATCGTCATGCGCTACGAGCCGGAGGGAGCCCCGGACGGCCTCGTCCTCGGCCTCGTCGGCAAGGCCATCACCTTCGACACCGGCGGGATCTCGATCAAACCATCCGAGGGGATGGAGGACATGAAGCACGACATGTCCGGTGGAGCAGCCGTCGTGGCCGCGATGGGAGCGATTGCGGACCTCGGGATCCCCGTGCGGACGATCGCCGTCGTCGCTGCCACCGAGAACATGCCGGACGGTGGCGCCTACCGCCCCGGCGACATCCTCACGGCAAGCAACGGCAAGACGATCGAAGTGATCACGACCGACGCCGAGGGACGCCTGGTCCTCGCGGACGCCCTCGTCCACGCGCGCGGGCTGGGCGCGACCCACGTGGTCGATCTCGCCACCCTGACCGGGGCGATGGTGATCGCGCTGGGCGACATCTACGCAGGCGTGTTCGCGAACGACGACGACTGGCGGGAGCGGATCATCGCGGCGGGCGCCGCCACCGGCGACCGGGTGTGGCCGATGCCGATGGATCCGCGCTACCGGCGGATGATCGATTCGACCTACGCCGACATGCGCAATGCGGGCAGGTACCGGATGGCCGGCGGGCAGGCAGGCGCCGAGCTGCTCAAGGAGTTCGCCGGGGAGGGGCCGTGGGCCCACCTGGATGTCGCCGGCCCGGCCTTCCTGCGCTACGGGCGGGGCGACTATCTCTCTCAGCCGGGCGGCACCGGCTTCGGCGTCCGCCTGCTCGTGGAGCTCGCCTCCTCCTTCGCGTGAACTTCGACCTCTCGGACGAGCACCAGCTCCTGCGCAGCACCGTGCGCGAGTTCGCGACGGAGCGCGTCGCGCCGGTCGCGGCCGAGCTCGATCGCGAACACCGCTTCCCGTACGAGCTCGTCCAGGAGATGGCCGAGCTCGGGCTGATGGGCATCCCCATCCCAGAGGAGCACGGCGGTGCCGGTTCCGACACGCTCTCGTACGCGATCGCTATCGAGGAGCTGACGCGGATCGACTCCTCCGTCGCGATCACGGTCGCGGCGCACACGTCCCTCGGCACGATGCCGATCCTGCTCTTCGGCAACGACGAGCAGAAGCAGGAGTGGCTGCCCGGCCTCGCTTCAGGCCGCAAGCTCGCCGCGTTCGGGCTGACCGAGCCGGACGCGGGATCGGACGCGGGCGCCACGCGCACGCGCGCCGAGCAGCGCGACGGCTCGTGGGTGGTGAACGGATCGAAGATCTTCATCACCAACGCGGGCACGGACATCACGGCCTGCGTGACGATCACCGCCCGCACCGGCGACGACGAGATCTCCAACCTCATCGTCCCGAACGGGACCACCGGCTACGAGATCTCGGCGCCGATGGAGAAGCTCGGCTGGCGGGCCTCAGACACGCGCGAGCTGTCCTTCCGCGACTGCTCGGTGCCGGAGGGAAACCTGCTCGGCGATCGCGGTAAAGGTTTCCAGCAGTTCCTCGAGATCCTCGACGGGGGCCGGATCTCGGTCGCGGCCATGGGGCTCGGCCTCGCCCAGGGCGCGTACGACCTCGCCTTCGCGTATGCGAAGGAGCGGAAACAGTTCGGCCGGCCGATCTCGTCGTTCCAGGCGATCCAGTTCCAGCTGGCGGACATGGCGGTCGAGATCGAAGCGGGCCGCCAGCTCGTGTACAGGTCGGCCTGGCTCAAGGACCAGAACCGTCCGTTTGCCGAAGCCGCGGCGATGGCGAAGCTGTACACGGGCGAGCTCTCACACCGCGTCGTGAACCAGGCGCTGCAGATCCACGGCGGCTACGGCTTCATGGAGGAGTTCCCGATCTCGCGGCTGTACCGCGACCAGAAGATCCTGGAGATCGGCGAGGGCACGAACGAAGTGCAGCGCATGGTGATCGCGAAACACCTCGGTCTGTAGCGGGAAGAGATAAGAAGCCCTAATACGATCAATAAACCGGGGTCTGACCCCACGGTTACAAGAGGGCGCCAATTCCGCGGCGGAACATGCAACTCGTAACACCGGGGCGGCTTAGGAACCGCGTTTGGGGCGCGACACCCGACCCGGGGTCTGACCCCGATTTTGCGAAGCACCTCGGGCTCTAGCGCGGCGGCCTGATCTTCGCTCCAGAGTTGAACCCGGTGTAGGCGTTGTGCATGAAGTGCGCCGCTGCCGTCATCTGTAGCGACAGCGGCCGAAGCGTCCCCGCTTCGAAGTCGATCGTGAACCAAGCGGGCACCGAGCGCGCGAGGAGGGAGATGGTCACGACGCGTCGCCCGTCCAGCGTCCCCGTGCGGAGGACGTGAGCGTTCGTGGTCTGTAGGCCCCAGATCGGGGACGGCATCCGTGTAGGCGACGTGGTCGACTCGATCCAGGCGGAGGAGGGCTTCGTCCGGTCCCAGCGGCGTGAGCCGATGGCGATCCCGGCCGCCCCACCGGGGATGCGATACGCGAACCGGTCAGGCGCGCTTTCCTGCCAGCGCGCGAAGACCTCTATCCCGGGCGCGGAAGCGAGCCGCTGCGCATAGGCGATGCTCCTCAGGTTCCGGTACGTCCTGGTTCGCCCGGCGGACGAGCGCGGTGGCATCCGGAGCCGGCCAACGGGCGGGGAGCTGGAATTCGACGGTTCGACCGGCCACGTCCACGTCGACCGCTCGAGGCCCCGTCTTCGGCAGAACCGCTGAATAGCAGCCCGAGCCGCAAGGCGTACCCGCCCGACTGGCGTTGCCGCGGCCGAAGCTCACGTCCAAGCCGTCTTTACCCACGTTGTCGGGATCGACGATCGTCGCGATCATCTTGTCTCCGCCCTTGGCCGGCTGCGCGGCGAGTGCGACGGCCAGCCTCCCGTCCTGTCTCGCCTGCACGACGGCATTGCGAGGCGGCAACTGCGGGCGTCCCTTCGCGGGCGGGATGGTTATCGAGGAGGAACCCGACCCGCCGGCGCAGCCGGCGCCGCCGAGGAGCACGCAGATGCCCGCAAGCGCGGGGAGCATCCAGGTCGCCGGCCGACCGTGTGGCCACCATCCTCGGGGCCACCATCCTCCACCCCACTGCGATCGTATCGTCGAACTCCGTACGCGTCTGTGCCGGCTTTGTGCCGATCGTGGTGCATGAGAACCGGGCAAATCCATCTGTGACACATTCACTGTAGGGGCCCGCTCGGTTTTCGGAACCGGCGTCGCGTCCGGGCGACCGCGTAGATAATGACCACTGTGCTGTTCGAGCAGTACGTCGAAGAAGGGCTCGGCTGCGCGTCCTACCTAATCGGTGACGAGCAGACCGGGGAAGCCGTCGTGGTCGATCCGGCCTACGCCGTCGAGCAGTACCTGGAGACGGCGGAGCGCAAGGGCGTCCGCCTGACACGCGTCCTCGAGACGCACACGCACGCCGACCACCTCTCCGGCCACGGGCGGCTGGCGCTGGAGCAGGGCGTCCCGATCGCTATCCATCCCGAGGCTGATCCCGCGTACCCGTTCGAGCCGCTCGAGGACGGAGCGGAGATCGAGGTGGGACAGGTGGCGCTGCGCGTCATCCATACGCCGGGGCACCGGCCGGAGCACTGCTCCTTCGCCGTGATCGACCGTTCGCGCGCGGACGAGCCCTGGCTCGTCCTGACCGGCGACTCGCTGCTCGTCGGCGACACCGCGCGGCCGGATCTCGCGGTCGAGGCAAAGGAGGGCGCCGAGGGCCTCTTCCACAGCCTGCGGCGCCTGCTCGAGCTGCCGGACGGAGTCGAGCTCTTCCCAGGCCACGTCGCGGGCTCGCTTTGCGGCGCGGGGATGAGCTCCAAGGCCTCGTCCACGATCGGCTTCGAGCGCCGCTTCAATCCCTCGCTCGCCCATACCGAGCTCGCGGACTTCATCGGGGAGTCGGCCGCCTCGAGCGGGACACCGCGCCCGCCCAACATGGAGCGGATCGTCGAGCTGAACCGCGGGACGTTCGTCGGCGCCCGGCCGCCGCTCACGCGCCTCTCCTCGGCGGACGGAGCGACCATCCTGGACGTTCGCCACGAGGACGAGTTCGCGCGCGGCCACGTCCCCGGCGCGATCAACATCCCGACCGGAGGCTCGTTCGCGACCAAGGCCGGGTTCGTCCTGGGCGGCGACGAGCGAGTCGCGCTGTACGCGGGCTCGGAGGACGAGGCGCAACTCGCGGCGCGCGGGCTGCATGCGGTCGGCCTCTTCGGCGTCGCCGGCTACCTCACCGGAGGCGAGGCGAGCGAGCGCCTCGAGCCGCTGACGCTGGACGACCTGGAGAAGATGCTGGACAACGGCGGCGTGTCGCTCGTGGACGTCCGCGAGAAGGACGAGCGCGACCACGGCTACATCCCCGAGAGCCTGCACATCCCCTACCGGCGGATGAGAGCCTGCGCGGACGAGCTGCGCGGCAACGGCCCGGTGGTGACGATCTGCGAGACCGGCTCGCGGGCGAGCACGGCGGCCAGCATCCTCGTCGCCGCCGGGATCGACGCGAGGCCGGTGCTGGGCGAAGGTGTTGCGGAGTGGCGCCAGCGCGGCGGACAGTGCGTCGAGTTCAGGCGCTGCGGCTCGTAGCCAGCATCGCCTCGCCCTCGGCCACATAGCGGGTCGCGCCTACAGAGCGGTAGAACTCGAGCGCGCGGCGCACCTCCGCGCTCGCTGCCGGACTTGAGGCGCACGTAGGCGGCTTCGGGCAGTGCTTCCATCCTGTCGAGGATCGCCGGCCGCACCCGGCAGATCCCCCGCGGCGTATGCGCGTGCGGCGTCGGCCCACGGCGTCGTGCCTTGACCGCCGCCGAGCACCTCTTCCAGCTCGGCGCGCGCGTCCGCAGCGGCACGAGCGCGTACGCGAGCTCGAGCAGCCAGAAGGCAGACGCAAGAACCGGATGTGCGCGCCAGTTCGCGAAGAGCTCGTCGACCAGCGGAGGCGGCTCGTCGAGCAGGCCGATCTCCGCGTGGATCGCAGCGCAAACGAGGCGAGCCCCGTGTGCAGCAGCTGAGGGTTCTTCGCGAGCCGGGCGAGATCGCGGGTACGCTCGGATGTCTTCGAGCGCACCGTCCACGTCACCTCGCGCGACGCGGATACACGCTCGCATCGTCCGGTTGGCCCCCTCCATGAACGTGATGAGGCCCGTCCTCGAACTTCGCGTCGAGCTCGTCCGATCTGCCGCCAAGGCCTCGTCCCACGCGCCCTCGTAGTAGAGGTAGCGTGGCGCGTTCCGGCGCGAGCCAGTCGCGGTACCAGACGCTCCCGAAGCGCTGGGCCTCTGCCGCAGCCTCGTCGAGGGTCTCGCGCGCCTCGCGCGATCTGCCCGAGGTCGAGCTGGCAGCTGGCCAGGTTGCCGAGCGAGCGGATCACGTCGACGGAGTTCGACGCACGGGCGACCTCGATGCTGCGCTCCTGGTCCTCGACGCCGCCGGGATCGCCCACGTGCAGAGGCGCGTGATGCCGATCGTGCTGAGCGCGTTCGCGCGGATGTCGTCGAGGCCGAGCGTCATCCGCGATCGCGAGTGCGGCCCGACCCGCCTCGAGCGCCTCGTCGGAGCGCGCCGGCCAGCGAGTACGAGAGCGCCATCCACTGCAGGACGAACGCCTTCGATCGCGACGGCGGTGGCGTCCTCGATCAGCTTCTCGCGCCCGCTCGATGCTCGTCCACACGACGTCCTGATTGCCGCGGTTCGTCTCGCGTCACCGCCGCCAGCACGGCCGCCTCGGCCGCCAGCTCACGCTCGCCGCACCGCGAGGAGCGCGTCTCGGGCCTCTTCGTACTCTCCTCGTCTCGACTCCGCCTCCGTGCACCTTCGCCGTCACGAGCCGGTAGAGCAAGCGGGCCCGGCTGCGGATCGGCCTTCGGGTCGTGAGCTCGAGCGCTGCGCTGTAGAACTGCATGGCCGGCGCGGAAGGCGTTCAGGGCGAACGCGCGGTCACCGGCCTCGCGCGAGCGCCAGGCGAGCCCGCTCCGACGAGCTCGGCTCGTGTCCTGTCCGGCGCTGCGCGCGAGCTCGAGGGCGGACAGGTAGTGGTGCGCGATCATCTCCGCCCGGTCCTCGGCGCGGTCGGCCGGGCAGCGACTCGAGCCACTCGGCCGCGCGAGCGGTGCTTGTCGGCGCGGTTCGCCCGCGGGATCTGCCCGTAGGCCACGTCGCGCGTCAGCAGGTGGAGGAACGTGAACTGCGTCTCGCCGGCGACGGCCGAACGGCGCTCGTGGCGGAGGAAGTCCTTGCGCCGAAGCGCGTGGAGGCACTCCTCGACCGAGGCGCGCGGCCGCTTCGCGAGATCGTTTCGAGCGCTCCGGTCCACACGACCTTCCCGAGCACAGACGCGTCCTGGATTAGCTCCTTCTCTTCGAGCGAGAGCACGTCGAGCCGCGCCGCGATGATGCCCTGGATCGACTCGGGCAGCGGCAGGTCGCCGTTCGCCGCGAGCGTGAGCGCGCCTCCGTCGCGACGGAGCAGGCCGCGGTCGCAGAGCATCCGCACGAACTCCTGCGCGTAGAGCGGGTTCCCTCCTGCGCGCGCGAGCAGCGTCGCCTGCGTCTCGGCCGGCAGCACCGCCTGCTCGAGCAGCGCGGCGATCAGCCGCGCCGTGTCGTTTTCGGAGAGCGCGGCGAGCTGGGCGGTCGCCGCGTTCAGCGTTCCGCCACCCCAGCCCGGCCGCCGCTCGAGCAGCTCGGGGCGCGCGGTCGCGACGATCAGCAGCGGCAGGCTGCTCGACCACTCCATCAGGTGGTCGATGAAGTCGAGGACGCCGTCGTCGGCCCACTGGAGGTCCTCGAAGACGAGCACGAGGGGCTCTCGCTCCGCGATCGCCTCGAAGAAGCGGCGCCAGGCGGCGAACGCCTCGCTGCGGCGATCGCCGCAAGGTCGTCGCCGGCGGCGAGCCCGACCAGCGGGCGTAGCTGGCGGAGCACCCATTCGCTCTCGGACTCGTCGGCCAGCACCGCGTGGACGGCGTGCTCGAGCTTCTGCGTCGCTTCCTCGGCCGAGTCGCTCTCGAGAATGCCCGCCTGCGCCTTGGCCATCTCGCCGAGCGACCAGAACGTGACGCCCTCGCCGTAGGGCAGCGACCGACCCTGCCGCCAGGCGATGAGCTCGTCGTCCTCGTCCACGGCGCGCGACAGCTCGTAGACGAGCCGCGACTTGCCGATCCCGGGAACGCCGACCAGGCGTGACCAGCTGCGGCTCGCGCTCGTTGCGCGCGCGGGCGAGCGCATCGAGCAGGAGGTCGAGCTCGCGCTCCCGGCCGACCAGCGGCGTCTCGACATCGGCCGTGATGTCCACGCCGTACCGGGCGCGAGTCTCGACCGCCCGGTAGACGGGGACCGGCTCGCGCTTCCCCTTGGCCACGACGGGCTTAGCCTCCTCGAAGACGATCGCCCGCTCGGTCGCCCGGTAGGTCGTCGCGTCCACGAGGATGCCGTTGACCGGCGCCGCGGCCTGGAGCCGCGCGGCCGTGTTCACGACGTCGCCGGACGCCATCCCCTGGCCCGACTCAGGACGCGCGTCGAGCGAGACGAGCGCCTCGCCCGTCGTGATGCCGACGCGCACCTCGAGCTCGCCCGCTTCCTCGGCCCAGTCCCGAATCGCGAGGGCCGCGCGCACGGCCCGCTCGGGATCGTCCTCGTGCGCGACCGGCGCGCCGAACAGGGCCATGACCGCGTCGCCGATGAACTTCTCCACGGTGCCGCCGAAGCGCTCCAGCTCGGCGCCGACGTGTCCGTGGTAGCCGCGCAGCACGGCCGCCACATCCTCGGGATCCGACGCTTCAGAAGAAGAGGTGAACCCGACCAGGTCGCAGAAGAGGACGGTGACGACCTTGCGCTCTTCGCGCATCCCGCTCATGCGGTCGCCGCCAGCGCCGCTTCGCCCTCGCGCACGTACCGGGTCGCGCCGACCGAGCGGTAGAAGTCGATCGCCTTGCGCACCTCTGCGTCGATTCCCGATAGGAGACGCATGTAGGCCTCGTCCGGCCGGTTGCCGATCTCGCCAAACACCTCGGCGGCGGCGGCGGGATCGCCGGCCGCGTATGCCCTGGACGCGCGCGGAGCCATGGAAAGTCGAGCTTGACCCGGCCCAGCGCCTGCTCCAGGTCGTCCAAGCGGCCGAGCGGGACGAGCACGTACGCGAGATCGAGCAGCCACTCGGCCGTCCCGAGCATCGTCCCCTGGCTCCAGTCCTCGAGCAACTCGTCGGCCGCCTGCGTGGCCTCGTCGAGCAGTCCGAGCCGCGACCGCACCACGGCGTAGGTGCCCAAAGAGGGATGAAGCACCTGCGCGTCCTTTGCCCGGTGCGCCAGCTCGAGCGACCTGGCGGTCTCCTCGAGCGCCGTCTCCGGGTCGTCCCGGGCGAGGAGCATCAGCGCCCGATAGGCGCGAACGCCCGCCTCCATGAAGCTCGAGGAGCCGCTGGTTTCGAACTCCTCGGTCATCTGGTCCGCGAGCTCGAGGGCGTCGTCCCAGCGCCCGTCGTAGTACCGGTAGATGAGCCCTTCCCCGTCGAGCCACGAGCTGTAGATACCGCGACCGAACCTGACGGCGCCTGCTCGAGCCTCCTCGATTATCTCGGCGGCCCGCGCGATCTCGCCGAGATCCTTCAAGCAGCTCGCGTAGTTTCCGAGCGAACGGACGACGTCCGGCGAGTTGGCGGCGCGGGCGATCTCGATGCTTTCCTCCGCGTCGGCGAGGCCTCCGAGGTCGCCGGTGGTGAAGCGCGTGAACCCCATCGTCGTGAGCGCGTTGGCGCGCAGCTCGTCGAGGCCGAGGACCTCCGCCATCGCGATCGTCTCCCGTCCGAGGACGATCGCCTCGTCGATCTGATCGGCGAGTGCGAGCGAGCGCGACAGCCAGTGGAGGACGAGCGCCTTCGAATGCGACACCGGAGCGTCCCGCACGAGCTCGTGCGCACGGCGGAGATGGGCGAACGCGAGATCCTGGTCTCCCTGCTCCCAGGCGGTCCGCCCGATCAGGACCTCCGCCTCGGCAGCGAGCTCGTGCTCGCCCGCCTCCAGCAGCGCATCCCGCGCCTGGAAGAAGCTCTCGTCCATGGCGCGGCCGTAGGACCTGGCATAGGCGAGCCTCAGCAGGAGCCGGGGGCGCTCGGGGTCGTCCTCCGGCCACAGCTCGAGCGCCGCCGAGAAGAACCGCGCCGCTTGCTCGACCGCGATCAGGGCGAACGCACGCTCGCCGGCCTCGCGAAAGGCGAGCCGGGCAGGCGCGGCCAGAGGCCGAGACGTCCTGGCCCGCGCTGCGCCCGAACTCGAGCGCCGACAGGTAGTGATGGGCGAGCATCTCGGCCCGGTCCTCGGCACGGTCGGCCGGCAGCGACTCGAGCCACTCGGCGGCGAGGCGGTGGCGCTCGGCGCGGGCCGCCCGCGGGATCTGGCCGTAGGCGACGTCGCGCATCAGCTGGTGGAGGAATGAGTACTGCGTCTCGCCGGCGACCGAAGACTGGCGCTCGCTCCGGATGAACTCCTTGCGCCGCAGGGCGTGCAGGCGCTCCTCGACTACCGGCCGCGGCAGCTTCGCGACGGCGGCAAGGGCGCCTTCCCAGATGACCTTGCCGAGGACGGACGCGTTCTGCACAAGCTCCTTCTCCTCCTGGGGAAGAGCGTCCAGCCGCGCCGCGATCACGCCCTGGACCGACTCCGGAAGCGGCAGGTGAACGTCCTGCTCGAGTCTCCAGCCCGAGCCCTCGCGGCGCAGATAGCGGCGGTCGATCAGCATCCGGACGAACTCCTGCGCGTAGAGCGGGTTGCCGCCCGAGCGGGCGAGCAGGACGGCCTGCGTCTCTGCCGGCAGCACCGCCTGCTCGAGGAGCGCCGAGATGAGCCGTGCCGTGTCGTCCTCGGACAGGGCCTGCAGCTGGACGGTGGCGGCGTTGACCTTTCCTCCGCCCCACGCCGTCCGGCGCTCCAGCAGCTCGGGACGCGCGGTGGCCACGACGAAGACCGGCAGGTCGCTCACCCACTCGACCAGGTAGTCGATGAAATCGAGCAGGCCGTCGTCGGCCCACTGGATGTCCTCGAACACAAGGACGAGCGGGCTGCGCTCGGCCAGCGCCTCGAAGAAGCGACGCCAGGCGGCAAACGACTCGCTGCGCTGGTCGTCGCTCAGCTCCTGGTCCGAGCCGAGACCGACGAGCGGCTGCAGCCGCCGGACGACCCAGTCCGCGTCCACGGCATCGTCGAGCGCAGTGCGAACACTCAGACCGAGCTTTTCCGTGGCCACCTGCGCCGAGTCGGTTTCCAGGATCCCGGCGTGCGCCTTGACCATCTCGCTCAGGGCCCAGTACGTCACTCCCTCGCCGTACGGAAGCGAGCGTCCCTGGCGCCAGAAGATCAGGTCGGGAATGCGTTCGCCGGCGAGGAAGAGCTCGTAGACCAGCCGCGACTTGCCGATCCCGGGCACGCCGACGAGGGTCACCAGCTGCGGCTGCTGGTCGGCCCGCACGCGGGCAAAGGCGTCTACCAGGAAGTCGAGCTCCTTCTCGCGGCCGAACAGCGGCGTCTCCAGCTGCTGGACGACGTCGACCCCGAATCGCGCCCGCGCCTCATCCGGCTCCCAGACCCGGATCGGCTCGGCCTTTCCCTTCGCCTCGATCAGGCCTTCGTCGCCGAAGGTGATCGCCCGTTCGGTCGCCCTGAAGGTGGTCTCGTCCACGAGGATCCCGTTCACCGGCGCTGCTGCCTGCAGGCGCGCGGCCGTGTTCACGACATCGCCGGACGCCATTCCCTGCCCCGCCTCGGGACGTGCGTCGAGCGAGACGAGCGCCTCGCCGGTGGTGATCCCGATCCGCACCTCGAGCTCTCGCTGCTCCTCGGCCCACTCACGGATCGCGAGCGCCGCGCGAACGGCCCGTTCTGCGTCGTCCTCGTGCGCGACCGGCGCGCCGAACAGGGCCATGACTGCGTCCCCGATGAACTTCTCCACTGTGCCGCCGAAGCGCTCGAGCTCCGAGCGCAGCCGCTCGTGGTACGGCCCGAGGATCGCCTCGACGTCCTCGGGGTCGAGCGACTCGGCGCGCGAGGTGAAGCCGACGAGGTCGGCGAAGAGGACGGTCACGACCTTGCGCTCGCGGCGAGCCGCGTTCATGCCGACGCGGCGAGCATCGACTCGCCCTGTTCGATGAAGCGGGTCGCGCCGACCGAGCGATAGAACTCGAGCGCGCGCCGGACTTCGTGGTCTCGCCCCGAGCGGAGGCGTGCGTACGCTTCGTCCGCGACATTGCCCATCCCGGCGAGGATGTCGGCGGCAGATTCGATCCGCCCACCGGCGATTGCCAACGCGGCCTCGAGCCAGCGCGTCGGCCCGAGCTCATCCGCCCGGCCGAGAAGCTCATCCGTCCGCTGGAGGTCCGTCAGGGCCCACGCGAGGTCGACGACCGACGCGTAATGAAGCGGCTGCGCAAGGACCTCATCCACGAGCCCAGCTGCTTCCACGGTCGCCCCGAGCGCGAGGAGGATGCGCGCACGCAGGGCAAGCATCGGCGCGAAGGCCTGCAAGTCCTTCTGCTCACGTCCCAGGTCGAGCCCCCGCGCGCTGTCCTCGTCGGCGCCCGGTTCGTCTCCGCGGGCTAGCCGGATCGAAGCGCGAACGAATCTGCACCCCGACTCCATGTAATGGGGTGAGCCGCTTTCAACTTCGGTGATGAATTCATCCGAGAGGGCGAGCGCTGTCTTCCAGTCGCCGCGCCAATAGCGGTCGACAGCCTCTTCGCCCACGACCCACCGGAGTTGTCGCTCGAGGCCGAATCGCTCGTCCGAGATCCGCTCTTCCGCAAGCACCTCGGCGGATTCCACCAAGCGGCCGACGGCCCTGTACGACTCCATCAGATTGTGGTACGTCCTGTGCAGATGCTGGGCCAGGCTGTGCTCGAGGCCGATGGCGAGGCTCTGTTCGAGATCGGAGAACCCTCCCTCGTCCCCGAGCACGACGCGGCTGGTGCCGATGTTGTTCAGGAGGGAGGTGCGGACGTCGTCGAGACCCAACTCCTCGGCCATGGCGAGGACTTCTCGACCGGCACGAACCGCGCCGTCGTTGTCGCCCGACCACATCCGGAACCTCGAGCGCTCGGCCAGGACGCGCACCTTCTGCGGAGAGAGCGGGGCGTCCTCCACGAGCGCAAAGGCGCGCTCGAGATGCACGTCGGCGTCGCCGCGACGCCCTCTGTTCCAAAGGGTGATTCCGATGTACGCCTCGACCTCCGCAGCAGCCTCCGTGTCGGAGGCAGCGAGGAAACCGGCCACCGCCTCCGCGAGTGCGTCGAGGTCGGACTCGCGGACGACTGCATCGGCCTGCAGCAGCTTCCAGACGAGATACGGGCGAGCGGGATCGTCTTGCGAGACGAGGTCGAGCGCTGCGGCGTAGAAACGCCGGGCGGCGGTGAATGCGTTCAGGGCCAGGGCCCGGTCGCCGGCGTCGCGAAGGGCCGCGCGCGCCGGGGCGGCGAGGGCCGACGTGTCGAGCCCGGCGGCTCCCGCGAGCTCGAGCGCGGACAGGTAGTGATGGGCCAGCATCTCCGCCCGGTCCTCCGAGCGGTCGGACGCAAGTGACTCGATCCACTCGGCGGCGAGGCGGTGCTTCTCCGCCCGCTGCGCACGGGGGATCTGGCCGTAGGCGACGTCGCGTACGAGTAGGTGGAGAAAAGCGTGCTGCGTCTCGCCGGCGACCGAGGAGCGCCGCTCCCGGCGCAGGAACTGCCTGCGCTCGAGTCCGTGCAGCGGCCCCTCCAGCGCCCAGCTCTCGCGCCCCCCGAGGGCAGCGAGCGCGCCCGGCCAGAAGACCTTGCCCATCACGGCCGCGTTCTGAACGAGGGTCTTCTCCTCGGTGGAGAGGGCGTCAAGGCGCGCGGCGATGATTCCCTGCAGGGATTCGGGCAGCTTAAGCTCACCGTCCCCGAGCGATCCGCGGTCCTCGATCATCCGCGCGAACTCCTCGGCGTAGAGAGGATTGCCTCCCACACGGTCGAGCAGGGTCGACTGCAGCGCAGCCGGGAGCACGGCGCGCTCGAGGAGCGCGTGGACGAGCCGCGCCGTTTCGTCGCCCGTGAGCGCCGAGAGAGAGAGCGTGACCGCGTTCGGCTTGCCTCCACCCCAGCCGGGACGTCTCGAGAGCAGCTCGGGACGAGCCGTGCAGACGACAAGCAGCGGCACCTCGCTCGCCCAGTCGACGAGGTGGTCGACGAACTCGAGCAGGCCGTCATCCGCCCAGTGGAGATCCTCGAAGACGACGACAAACGGCCGGCGCTCGGCGAGCGCCTCGAGAAAGCGCCTCCACGCTGCGAATGCCTCCGCCTGCCCTTCGCCCCCCAAGTCGCCCTCGCCCCCGAGGCCGACGAGCGGCCGGACGTGCGTCTCGACCCAGCGGGCCTCTCCCCGCTCGGGGAGGACGGCTTCAGTCGCCGCCCGCAGCTTCTCTGCGGCCTGCTCGGCAGAGTCGGTCTCGAGGATTCCCGCCTCCCCCTTAACCATCTCCGCCAGCGCCCAGAAGGTCACTCCGTCCCCGTACGGAAGCGAACGGCCCTGGCGCCACGTGATCAGATCGGGCTCGGACTCGACCTGCTGGAACAGCTCGAAGACGAGCCGCGACTTGCCGATCCCGGGGACGCCGACGAGCGTGACGAGCTGCGGAGTGCGCTCCTTCCGGACCCGCGCGAGCGCGCCGACGAGCGCGTCGAGCTCCTCCCGCCGTCCGACCAGGGGCGTGCGCGCCTCCTCGATGACGTCAACGCCGAAGCGGCTGCGCGCCTCGAGGGCCTCCCAGACGGGGACAGGCTCGAGTTTCCCTTTCGCCTCGACCGGCTCAGCCTCTCGATACTCGATCTCCCGCGTCGTGGCGCGATACGTGGTGTCGTCCGCAAGGACGCCGTTGACCGGCGCTGAGGCCTGCAGACGCGACGCGGTGTTGACGACGTCGCCGGAAGCCATCCCGTGGCCGGCGTCCGGATGGGCGTCGAGCGAGACGAGCGCCTCGCCGGTCGTGATGCCGATCCGGACCTCGAGCTTGCCGTCCTCTCGCGCCCAGTCGCGGATGGCAAGCGCGGCGCGAACGGCCCGCTCAGGATCGTCCTCGTGCGCCAGCGGCGCCCCGAAGAGCGCCATCACCGCGTCGCCGATGAACTTCTCGACCGTTCCGCCGTGGCGTTCGAGCTCGGCACGCAACCTCTCGTAGTACGGGCGGAGGATCGCCTCGACGTCCTCGGGATCGAGCGATTCGGCGCGCGAGGTGAAGCCGACCAGGTCGGCGAAGAGCACGGTCACGACCTTGCGCTCGCGCCGGGCAGTGCTCATGCGGTCGCGGCGAGCAGTGCCTCGCCCTCGCGGATGTAGCGGGTCGCCCCCACCGACCGGTAGAAGGCGAGCGCGCGCCGTACCTGGTCGGCGCGGCCCGATCGGAGCCGTGCGTCTGCCTCGTAGGGCACTGAGCCGATTTCGGCATAGAGCTCCGCCGCGCCGATGCAATCGCCGGCGACAAATGCTTTTGCGGCGTCGAGCCAGACGGAAGCGCGGCGAGCTTTCGATGGCGCGACCGAGCTCACCTTGTCGACTCGAGGTCCACGAGGGCCGTGGCGAGATCCGGCGCGGCATACGTCGACATCGCGCAGTCCCAGCCCGATCGCCTCGGTCACGAGCGCGTCCGCCTCCTCGGTCCTGCCGGCGGCCAGGAGGATGCGCGCGAGCCCGGCGAGCGCGACTACCAGGAAGCCCCAAGCAGTCCATTCGCGGGCGACGTCGACGGCCTGCTCGCCGTCGGCGATGGCGTGGGCGATGTCACCGCGTGCGAGGCGGATGTGCGCCCGCACGTACCGGCAGAACATCTCGGCGACCGGGTGTGGATTACCGGCGTCGACTTCGTCGAGGAAGGGCGTCCGCCTCCTCGGTGCTCTCGTCCCAGCGCCCGCGCCAGTACGACTCCAACACGAGCTCCGCGCGGAGATGGCGGAGCCAATCACGACCGCCGAAGCGCCTGGCATCGCTCCGTGCCCGCGCCTGAAGGTCGAAGCAGCGCTGCAGCTCGCCCGACGCCTGGAATCGAGCAGCGAGGTTGATCCTGGCTCTGATGCTTTCCATCGAGCCGATCGCGTCTGCGATCTCGACTGCCTGCTCGAGCGCCTCGATTCCCCCCGGCTGCGGCGTCCCCAATCGCTGTCAGGACGGTCGCGCGAACGTCTTCCGCTCCGAGACCCTCAGCCATCGCGAGCGCTTCCTGCGCGTACTGCTCCCACCCTGGGGCGCGGACCGAAGCGGCACGATAGGCGAGTTGGGCGAGCACGAACGCCTTCGAGCGCGAGAGCGGGCGTTCCCGCACAAGCTCGAAAGCCTGCTGCAAACGGGCGAGCGAGCTCTCGGACGTTTCTGCCGCGACGACAACGCGGCCATTGCTTCGGCCTCGGCGGCCTTCTCCCAGTTCGCCACGGCTCAGGAGCTCGTCGCGGGCCTCCTCGAGCTCTGTGGTCGCCTCTTCTGCCCAATAGCGTGCGGCGCCCGAGGCCGAAGAGCACGTATGCCCGCTCCGGGTCGTCGCGCGGCCAGAGATCGAGGGCGCGTCGATAGAAGCGTGCGGCAGACGAGAACGCGTTCAGCGCGAGCGCGCGGTCGCCGGCGCTGCGAAGCGCGTGCCTCGCGCTCTCCTCGAGCGCCGGATCGACCGCGCCGACGGCTCGGCCATAGTCGATCGCCTGGAGATAGTGATGGGCAACGACCTCCGCGTGGTCCTCGGCTCGCCCCAGCGAGGCCATCCACTCGGCGACGGCGCGATGCTTCGCAAGCCTCGCCGCCCTCGGGATCTGACCGTAGGCGACGTCCGGGACCAGCAGGTGCAGGAAGGCGTACTCGCTCTCGCCCTCGACCGAGGACCGACGCTGACCGCGAACGAACTCCTTCCGGTGAGGGCGTGGAGCATGTGCTCGACTCCGGACCGGTTGCGTCCGTTCATCTGGGTGAGCGGACCCGACCAGAAGACCTTGCCCACGACCGCCGCGTGCTGGAGCAGGCGTCTTCTCCTCCGGATCGAGACCGTCCAGGCGGGCGGCGATGATGCCCTGGACCGTCTCGGGTATCGGTAGCTCATCCGCATCACCACGCTCGACGAGCATGCGGGCGAACTGCTCCGCGTAGAGAGGGTTGCCCCCGGCGCGCCGAAGCAGAGCCGCCTGCTGCTCGGCAGGAAGCACCGGTGCGCTCGAGCAGCGCCATCGAGCAAGCGTTGCGGTCTCCTCGTCCGAAAGCGGAGAAAGCGAGATCGTCGAAGCGTTTGGTTTGCCTCCGCCCCAGCCCGGACGACGATCGAAGAGCTCGGGTCTGGCCGTGCAGACGCACAACAACGGGATGTCTTCGGCCCAGTCGACCAGATGGTCGATGAAGTCGAGCAGATCCGCGTCGGCCCAATGGAGGTCCTCGAACACGAGCACCGCCGGGCGCGCTGTCCGCCAGCTCCTCGAAGAAGCGCCGCCAGGCGTAGAAGCTCTCCTGGCGCGTGTCGTCGGTCTGCGCCGCGGCCGTCTCGATGCCGACGAGCGAACGCAACTTCGTCTCGACCGAGCCGGCCTCCCGGTCGTCTCCGAACAACCGCGCGACCTCAGTCGTGCAGCTTCTGCTCCTGCCTGCGCGCCGTCGTCAGTCTCGAGGATTCCTGCCTGGTTCTTGATCATCTCCCCGAGCGCCCAGTAGGTCACGCCTTCGCCGTACGGAAGCGAGCGACCCTGGCGCCACGTGACGAGCTCGGGGTCTGTCCGAGATGATCTGGAACAGCTCGGCGACCAGGCGGCTCTTGCCGATCCCGGGCACGCCGACCAGTGTCAGGAGCTGCACCGAGCGCTCGCTCTTCACGCGCTCGAGCGTGGCGGCGAGGAGCTGTCGCTCCCGCTCCCGGCCGACAAGCGCGCGTGCGCGCCTCCTCGATGACGTCAACGCCGAAGCCGCGCTGCGCGCCTCGAGCGGCCTCCCAGACGGGGACAGGCTCGCGCTTCCCCTTCGCCTCGACCGGATCAGCCTCGTCGATACTCGATCGCCTGCTCGTCGCACGGTACGTCGTCTCGTCCACCAGGACGCCGTTGACCGGCGCTGCGGCCTGCAGACGCGCCGCGGTGTTGACGACGTCGCCGGACGCCATGCCCTGGCCCGCCTCCGGACGGGCGTCCAGCGAGACGAGCGCCTCGCCGGTCGTGATCCCGATCCGCACCTCGAGCTCGCCTTCCTCGTCGCGCCCAGTCGCGGATGGCGAGCGCCGCGCGCACGGCGCGCTCCGGATCGTCCTCGTGCGCGAGCGGCGCGCCGAAGAGCGCCATGACGGCGTCGCCGATGAACTTCTCGACCGTGCCGCCGTAGCGTTCGAGCTCGGCAGCGCAACCGCTCGTGGTACGGCCCGAGGATCGCCTCGACGTCCTCGGGGTCGAGCGACTCGGCGCGCGAGGTGAAGCCGACGAGGTCGGCGAAGAGCACCGTCACGACCTTGCGCTCGCGGCGCGCGCTCATTGCACCCTCTCGACCGGGTAGCCCGTGCGCCTCCAGCGCCGCCATGAGGATCGCGCAGTGCTCCTGGTCGCGCATCATCAGCGTCAGCTCGATCTCGCTCTCGGTCACCGGCATGTCCATGCCCTCGCGGTGGTGCTCGACCGAGAGCACGTTCCCCATCTCCTCGGCCACGAGCGAGAGGAGCTTGATCAGCTCGCCGGGCCGGTCGGGAAGTCGCGTGCGCAGGACGAGGTAGCGGCCGGAGAGGGACAGCCCGTGACGCATGACCGAGATGAGCAGCGTCGGGTCGATGTTCCCGCCGGAGAGGACGGCGACGACTGGACCGCTTCCTCCGACGCGATCCGACGAGCAGCGCTGCGACCGAGGCCGCGCCGGCGCCCTCGACCACGAGCTTCGTCCGCTCGAGCAGGAGCACGATCGCCTGGCTGATCTCCTCGTCCGTCACGACGACGATGTCGTCGAGGACGTCGCGCAGAATCGAGGAGGTCAGCTCGCCCGGATGCTTCACCGCGATGCCCTCCGCGATCGTGAAGCCGCCGACCTCACCGCCGGCGAGCGGCGCGAACGCTGCCGTCTGCACGCCCACCAGGCGCGCGTTCGGCTTCACCGCCCTGATGGCAAGCGCGATGCCGGAGGCGAGCCCTCCTCCGCCGATCGGGATGATCACCGTCTCGAGGTCGGGAACCTGCTCCAGGAGCTCCAGACCGATCGTCCCCTGTCCGGCGATCACCTGCTCGTCCTCGAAGGCGTGCAGGAAGGTGGCGTCCTCGGACTCGGCGTGGTCGAGCGCGGCGGCGAGCGCCTCTTCGAACGTCTCGCCGTGCAGATGTGTCTGCGCACCGTAGTTCCGGGTCGCTTCGATCTTCGCCATGGGCGTGTGATGCGGCATGAAGATGCGCGCGAGCACGCCGGCCTCGCGCGCCGCCCACGCAACCGCCTGGCCGTGATTGCCCGCGCTCGCGGTGACGACGCCGGCGGCGTGCTCCTCCGGGGTCAGAAGCGCGATCCTGTTGACCGCGCCGCGGATCTTGAAGGCGCCCGTGCGCTGCAGGTTCTCCGCCTTGAGGTGAACGGGCCGCCCGGTCAGGCGGGAGAACGTCTCCGAGCTGTAGACCGGCGTGACCCGCGCGATCCCTGCGATCCGGCGCTGCGCAGCCTGGATCTCTTCGAGGCTAGGTGCCGTTTTCGCCGTCAACGTGGAACACCTTCTGGAGTATCTCCCGCACCGCTGTCAAGGGGTCGAGAGAGCGCGACTGGACGGCGTCCAGGACGCGGCGCAGCTCGGGGTCGCCCTCCACCGCGTGCTCGAGATGTGTCTTGGCCCGCCCCGACGCGACCGCGAATACCTCCCCGGCCAGGTTTTTCCGCCGCCGCTCCTCGAGCAGCCCCTCGCTCTCGAGATGCTCGCGGTGCGCCTCGATCTTCTCCCACAGCTCGGGGACGTTCTCGTCGCGCGCGGCCTCGGTCAGCACGATCGGCGGCCGCCACGAGCGCTCCCGGTCGAGCGAGAGGATGGACCGGACCTCGTTCAGCATTGTCCTGGCGGCCGGGTGGTCCATCTTGTTGATCGCGATCACGTCGGGAATCTCCATGATCCCCGCCTTCAGCGCCTGAACGGAATCGCCCGAGCCCGGCATGAGCACGAGCACCACAGTGTCGGCGATCCCGATCACCTCCACCTCGCTCTGGCCCGGCGCCGACCGTCTCGACGAACAGCAAGTCCTTGCCTGGCCGCGTCGAGCACGAGCATGGCCTGGAGGGTCGTCTCGGCCACGCCGCCCAGGTGGCCACGTGTGCCCATCGAGCGGATGAACACCTCGGGGTCGAGAAAGTGCTCGGAGAGGCGGATGCGGTCGCCGAGCAATGCGCCGTGGGAGAACGGGCTGGAGGGATCGACCGAGACGACGCCGACGCTCCGGTCCTCGGCGCGGACATGGCGGATCAGGGAGCCGATCAGCGTGGACTTGCCAACCCCGGGCGGGCCTGTGATCCCGATCGTGTAGGCGCGACCGGTGTCGGGGTAGAGGTCGCGCACGAGCTGATAGGCGAGCGGATCGGAGTTCTCGACGAGCGTGATCGCGCGCGCGAGCGCGCGCCTGTCACCGGAGCGCACTCCCGCGGCGAGCGTCTCGCCCGTCCATTCGCGGCGCTTGGCCATCTCGCTATCGCGCGTGCGCCAGAACCCTGCCGAGGGCCTGCGCGAAGAACTCGTTCTCCTCGGGGGTCCCGACCGTCACGCGGATTGCGCCCGGAGCTCCGAAGGCACCCATCGGCCTAACGATCACGCCCTCGCGCAACAGCTGCTCGAACAGGCGTCCGGAGTCGTCCCCGACCTCGAAGAAGAGGAAGTTGGTCACCGCGGGCGTTGCAGGATCGAAGCCGTGCTCGCGCAGCACGCGCTCGAGCTGCGCGAGGCCCTCGGCGTTGACGCGGCGGCGCCGCTCCACCTCCTCCGGCGAGTCCAGGCTCGCGAGCGCAGCCGCCTGCGCCTGCTGGTTCACGTCGAATGCACGGCGCACCTTGCTCAGCGCGGTCACGAGCTCCGGAGCGCCGATGCCGTAGCCGACCCTGAGCCCGGCCAGGCCGTACATCTTCGAGAACGTGCGCAGGACGAGGACGGCGTGCCCGGCCTTCGCGTACTCCTGGATGCCGTCCGGATACTCGGGATCGTCGAGGTAGTCGAAGTAGGCCTCGTCGAGCACGGTCAGGACGTGGCCCGGAACCCGGTCGAAGTACGAGTCGAGCTCGGCGCGCGTGTTCATCGTCCCGGTCGGGTTGTTCGGATTGCAGAGGTAGACGAGCTTGGTCTTGGGTCCGATCGCGGCCAGGATCGCGTCGACGTCGTAGCGGTGGTCGACGAGCGGAACTGTTTTCGGCACGGCCCCGAGCTTCAGCGCGTCGATCACGTAGCTCGCGAACGACGGCCAGCCGCAGACCATCTCGTCGCCGGGATCGAGCGTCGCCTGCGAGACGCAGTCGATCAGCCCGTCCGCGCCCGCTCCGACCGCAACCTCCTCGAAGCGGACGCCGTGGCGGTCGGCAAGGGCGGCGCGCAACAGGTAGGAGCCCCCGTCCGGGTAGCGGTTCGACTCACGGGCGGTGCGCTCGATCGCCTCGAGCGCGGCGGGAAACGGAGGGAACGGGCCCTCGTTCGAGGCGAGCTTGACCACTCGCTCGAGCCCGAGCTCGCGCTGAACCTCCTCGACGGGCTTCCCCGGCTCGTAGGCCCTGACGCTCGCGAGCGCGCGGCGAATGACGCCTTCCGGGACCCGCGCCGGCCCTGCCACTACTCGCTGCTGCTGTCCGGCGGGCTGTAGCTGTCGCCGTGGCTCTGGCCGCGCTTGCGCTTGATGACCGCGGTCACTCCCGCCGCCGCAGCGACGCCGGCGAGGGCCTTCCCGGCCTTCTTCTTCTTGGACGTCTTCTTCGCGGTCGGAGTCGGGAGTGCCTTCTTCGCCTTCTGGTACTTGGCGATCCCCTTGGCCGCCTTCCACGTCGCCCAGCCGAGCATCGCGTTTCGCCTCGTCAGGATCTTCATCGGTCTCCTTTCGTTAGGCCTTCGCCGCCGCCCTCTTCCGCGCCCCGACGTGAATCGGGCGACCGAGCGCGACGAGGCCGGCCTCCTTGATGGCCTCGGAGAGCGTCGGGTGCGGCGCCATGCCGTCCGCGACCGTCTCGACCGTTGCCTCGGCATCGAGCGCGACGACTCCGGCCTCGACCAGGTCGGTCACGTGCGGGCCGACCATCACGAGCCCCAGGAACTCGCCGTAGCGGGTCTCGTGGATCGACTTGACCCAGCCCACCGTCTCGTCCTGCATGACAGCGCGCGCGTTCGCAACCCACGGGAACCTGCCGACGGCGACGTCGTCGCCGTACTGCTCGCGCGCCTCCGCCTCGGTGAGGCCGACGCCTGCGATCTCCGGATCGGTGTAAATCGGGCGCGGCACGCCGCGGTTGTCGACCACGGCGTCGTGTCCCATCGCGTTCTCCGCCGCGACTTCCCCCTCGCGGAACGCCGTGTGCGCGAGCTGCCAGTAGCCGGCGCAGTCGCCCACGGCGTAGATGTGCGGAACGGTCGTGCGGCGATGCTCGTCCGCGGCGATGCCCTTGCGCCGGTCGAGCTCGACGCCGATGTCCTCCAGGCCGAGCCCCTCGACGAGCGGGCCCCGGCCGACCGAGACGAGCATGAGGTCGGCTTCGACGGTCTCGCCCTCGCCGAAATGGACGGTGAGCGCGCCGCCGGTCTCCTCGACCTTCTTGCACTGCTTCTCCAGCTGGAGGGTGATCCCGCGCTTGCCGAACTGTTTGGCGAGCTCCTTGGACGCGTCCGCGTCCTCCTGCGGGATCAGGCTCGGGAGCATCTCGATGATCGTCACCTCCGAGCCGAAACGGTTGAAGATCGAGGCGAACTCGCAGCCGATGATGCCCCCTCCGAGGACGACGAGCCGGCGCGGGACCTCGGTCTGGGCAAGGAGCCCGGTCGAGTCGACGCACAGCTCCGAGTCGAGCCCTTCGATGGGCGGGCGGAGCGGGAACGAGCCTGTCGCCACGATCGCGGACTTGAAGGTGACGTCCTCCCCGCCCTCCACGGCGATCGTGTTCGCGTCCTTGAACCGCCCCTCGCCCTTCACCCACTCGACGCCGTTCGCCTTGAACAGCGTGGCGACGCCCTGGGTCATCTGGTGCGACACGGCGTCCTTCCACTCGTTCGCCTTCGCGAAATCGAGCTGCGGCTCGCTCACATTGACGCCCAGCTTGGAGAAGCTCTCCTCTGCCGCCTTCAGGAAGAACGCGGTCTGGACCCACGCCTTCGTCGGGATGCAGCCGACGCGCAGGCAGGTGCCGCCGAGCTCCGGCTCCTTCTCGATGCAAACGGTCTTCGCGCCCAGCTGCGCGGCCCGGATGGCGGCCGTATAGCCCCCTGGCCCGCCTCCGAGCACCGCGATGTCACATTCCATGATTCGATCCTATCCACCGAGGAGCTTTTGAAGACTCCACGCGTCAAGCTCGTCCCGCCGCGCCTCCCGGCCTCGCACGTACGCCGGCCCGCGCTCGAACGCCTGCTCGAGGAAGCGGAGACGACGCCGGCTGACGTCGATCGTCGCCGGGCCCGGATTCGGCAAGTCGACGCTCACGGCGTCGGTTGCGACCGAGCGGGGCTGGCGCTGGTACCTGGTCGACGGCGCCGATCGCTCCCTCACCTCCTTCGCGCGCGGCCTCGCTGATGCCCTCGAGCTCGACGGTCGGAGACGAGGCGTTTACCGGAAGCGAGGACAGCTCGCGGGCCGAAGCGCTTGCAGCCGTACTTACTCAGGCGCTCGAGGAAGAAACGAAGAGCGACCAGGTGCTCGTCCTCGACGACGTACACGAGCTCGACCCCGGCGGAGCAGCCGCCCTCCTGCTAGAGAGCCTCGTTCGGCAGGCGCCGCCCGAGCTTCATCTGGTCCTCGCTTCGAGGGACGAGCCGCCGTTCCCGATCGACCGTCTGCGCGGCCAGGGCCAGGTCCTCGACGTCGACGCGGCGCTGCTCACGTTCACGGGCGACGAGGTTGCAGGCGTCGTCGGCCACCAGCTCCGTGACCCCATCCACGAGCTCACGGCCGGCTGGCCGGCCGCGGTCCAGTTGACCGCGGAAATGCTGCAGTCGGTACCGGAGGACGAGCGCGTCCGCACTCTCACCGAACTCGGCAGAAGTGGCGATCGCCTCGGCTCCTACCTCGCACGGGAGGTGCTCGAGCGCGAACCGGACGAGGTCCGTGAGCTGCTTCGGATCGCCGCGGAGTTCGACCGTTTCAGCCCCGAGCTCTGCCAGGCGGTGGGCGCGTCACCGCCGGCCGAGCTGGTGGTCGGCCTCCAGCGACGGGGATTGGTCGCGGCGCGCAGCGGCCCGGGCGGCTGGCTCACGCTCCACGCCGTGCTGCGCGATTTTCTTCGTGAGCAGCTTCCGCTGTCGGATGCCGAGCTCGGTGAGCTGCACGTGAAGGCGGCAGAGTGGTTTTTTGAGCAAGGTCTACTGCGCGAGGGTTTGACGTCGCTCAAGACGGCCCGGAGGCCTGAGTTGATCGCCGCCGCGTTACGCGACCACTGGCGCGAGTGGTACGACCAGGGGTTGGTCGGCGCGGTGGTCGACGCCGCTGAGATGCTCCCGGAGAGCTTCGTCACCGAGGGGCTGCGCCACCTGATCGGCAGGTCACACGTACTGGTCGGCAGGTCGGGCGAAGCACTCGAGTGGTTCGCTGCTCTTCCGCCCGGCCCCGACCGGGCGTTCGAGTTCGCCGACGTCTACACCGGGCGCGGCGAGGTGAGCAAGGCGTTCGACGTCCTCGTGGAGGCGCTGGACCGCTATCCGGACCCGCCGCACACCTACTGCTGCATCTACATCGCGTTCCTAGCGCCGGAGCTGGGGGAGCTGGACGCCGGCGGAAAGGCTGCGCAACTCTCACTCAAGCTGGCGAAGGAGAGCGGTGACCTCGGGAACCTGGCGGATGCGCACGCAGCTGTCGCCGACATCGCACAGGCACGCGGGGAGGTCCGGGATGCAGAGCGGCATTACCAGGCTGCGCGCGAGGTCGCGGAGCGTGGCGGCAACCTGCTCGCACTGTGCGCGGCGCAGGTAAAGACCGCCCGTTTCTGGACCGTCCAGGGCCGCTATCAGGAAGCTTGGTCGCTCAACAACGCCGCGACGGAGCTCGCGGACCGCATCGGCTTTGCGCTGATGCGGAGCGAAGGCCGGCACTTGCGTGCCTGGCTGCACGCCCGCGCTGGCCGGTTCGACGAAGGCGCGGCCGAGCTGGCGGAGGCCGCGGCTCTCGACGAGCTCGCCGGCGGAGCGGATACGTGGGACCTCGTCGCCCACGGCGACTTCTACAGCGAGCGAGGCGATGTCGCGCGCGCCCGCATCGCCTACCAGGAGGCGCTGGACAGAGCCGACCCCCGGGGCGTGAGAATGCGGTCGATCGCCCTCGGAGGCCTGGCACAAATGCTTGCGGGCGACGATCCTGAGCGAGCCGCCGAGCTCGCCTCGGAAGCGCTGGAGCTGGCGGTGAACGAGCGCCCCAAGCTGCTCGTAATCGCAGGCTGGGTCGCCCTGCGGCGAGGAGAGCTCGAGCGAGCAGCCCTCCTCGCCGAGGAGGCGGCAGAAGACAGCAGGCGTCGTGGCGCTCGGCCGGTGATCGCGGCGTCACTCGAATTGCAAGCGTTCTGCTCGGGAACGCCAGACACCTCCCTGCTCGAGGAAGCGCTTTCGCTCCGGCGCGACCTCGGCGAACCGGTAGCGGCCGCCCGGATCGAGCTCGGCCTCGCGCGCCTCTCGGGCGCGAGGCTCGACGCGGAGCGGATCGAGCGCGAGTTGAGGAAGCTCGGCTTCCGCGATACGGCCGGCCGTACGGCGGGGATACTGATGGCCGCCGGTTCCGAGGGGCCGGCGCCGCTCACACTCCAGACGCTGGGTGGCTTCCGGGTCATCCGCCAAGGCATTCCTGTGCCCGCGGAAGCGTGGAAGTCGAAGAAGGCACGCGATCTCCTCAAGATCCTGACCGCCCGCCGCGGGCGACCTGTGGCGCGAGACGCGCTGATCGAGGCTTTGTGGCCGAACGAGGATCCCAGCAAGACCGGGAACCGGCTCTCCGTCGCGCTCAGCACTTCGAGATCCGTCCTCGATCCCGAACGGGCGCATTCGCCGGACCACTTCGTCGTGTCCACGGACGGCGCGCTTCGCTTGTCGCTCGAAGCCGTCGAGCTCGACATCGAGTCGTTCCTCGCGACCGCGCAAGAAGGGCTCCGCTCGACGGAGGATCCGCTGCCGATGCTCGAGCTCGCCGAGGCCGCGTACACGGGCGACTTCCTCGAAGAGGATCGCTACGAGGACTGGGCGATACCGCTTCGGAACGAGGCTCGAGCCGTCTACATCGACGTGCTGCGGAAGCTGGCGGAGACCACCGGAGTCGCAAAGTACTTCCTTCGCATCATCGACCGCGACCCCTACGACGAGCCCGCTCACCTCGGGCTCGTCGCAGCGCTGCAGGCGCGCGGAGCGCACGGCGAGGCCCGCCGAGCCTACCGGGCCTACGCCTCGCGCATGCAGGAGATCGGAACCGAGCCTGCATCCTTCCCGGCACCGGCTTTAAGCCCGGGTTAAGGTCACTCGAAGGCCGCTCCGGAACATCCCTCGTGTCAATCGAGCGAGGAGGAAGAGATGTTCCGTATCTGGTTGTCCATTGCAGTCGCAGGAGTCGCACTCGCAGCCGTCGGCGCCGCCCAGGCGGACCGCGGCGTGCGCCCCGCCGAGCCCGCCGGGAAGTACATGGCCGGGATCGTCGAGCAAAAGATCACGAACCAGTACGACCTGGCGTGGCAGTCGCTCTACCCGCCGCATCAGCGGGTCGCGAGCCTCGACGCCTACGTCGCGTGCGAGAGCCTCACGCCGGCGGCGGGAGAGCTGACGCTGATCGGGATCAGGGTGCTCCGCACCTTCGACGAGCGGATCCGCGTCGCGGGCCTGCAGCGCAAGCTGATGACGCGCGCTGTGACGCGTCCGCGTCAAGGTCGTGTCGCCGTATCTACCACGCCTTTCCCGGTCACGATCGAGCAGACGTTCCACGCAATCGCCGTCAAGGGACAGTGGAAGTGGATCCTGAGCGCAGACCAGTACGCGTACTACAGCGAGGGAACGTGCCCTTACTCCTGAGCGGAGCCTCAGCTAGGCTCGGGTCCTGCCGGAGGCCGAGCTGGAGAACGAGATCCTCAGGAAGCACGTCGAGCCGTCCGCGGAGTTCACCACCGCGACCGGGCTGGCCGAGCGGCTGCTCGGGAACATCGAACGCGTCGTGCGCGGCAAGCGGGACGAGGTCAGCCTCGTCCTGTGCGCCCTCTTCTGCCGTGGCCACGTGCTGCTCGAGGACGTGCCGGGGACGGCGAAGACCGTGCTCGCCCGCGCGATCGCGACGTCCATCGAAGGTGCGCACTCGTCGCGCGTCCAGTGCACCCCCGACCTCCAGCCCACCGACCTCACCGGGCTCTCGATCTACAACCAGAAGGAGCGCGAGTTCGAGTTCCAGGCCGGGCCGATCTTCGCCGGGGTCGTCCTGGTCGACGAGATCAATCGCGCCATGCCGCGCACCCAGTCGGCGCTCCTCGAGGCGATGGCCGAGCGCCAGATCACGGTGGACGGCGAGTCGCACCCGCTCCCAGACCCGTTTCTCATCCTCGCGACGCAGAACCCGCTCGACCACGAGGGGACGTTCCCGCTGCCCGAGGCCCAGCTCGACCGGTTCTTCCTCAAGACGACACTCGGGTACCCGGACCTGGACGACGAGCTGCGCATCGTCCAGGCCCAGCTCCACGGCCACCCGCTCGATTCGCTCAGGCCCGTCATCGACGTCGCCGACCTCCGCTGGATCCAGGCCGCGGTCGAGGGCGTGTACATCGACCCGATCATCCAGCGCTGGCTGATCGAGCTCGTCCGCGCGACGCGCCAGCTCGAGTTCGTAAACGTCGGCGCCTCCGTCCGAGGCTCGCTCGCGCTCGAGCGCGCGGCGCGAGCGCGGGCGCTCATGCACGGCCGGCCGTTCGTCGAGCCGGAGGACGTCGAGGCGCTCTTCTCCCCCGTCCTCGAGCACCGGGTGCTCGTGAACCTGTACCGGCTCGAAGCGAGCAACGGAGACGTGCCCGGGCGCCTCGACCTGACGCGGCGCTGCATCGAGCTCGTTCCGCGGCCGGGCCTCACGCTCGCGGACTGAGGTGGAAACCGAGCCGAGCTTCCCGCTGCTGAGCCGCCGGCGCGGCACCGGGCTGGTCGGAGGGACGCAGAGGAGCCTCCACCGGGGCGGCGGCTTCGAGATCGCGAGCTCGCGCCAGTACCGGCGCGGCGACAGCGTCCGCGCCATCGACTGGAAGGCCTCCGCGCGCATGTCCAGCGCGCGGCACGCGGACGAGTTCGTCGTCCGCGAGCACTTCGCCGAGGACCGGCCGCGCGTCGTGCTGCTCGTGGACCGGCGGCCGTCGATGGCGCTGTATCCGGCGGATTCGCCGTGGCTGCACAAGCCGGCCGCGGTCGCCGTGGCCGGCCGGATGATCGTGGAGAGCGCGCTTGCAGCGCAGGGCTTTCCCGGCTACCTCGATCTCGGCGGCGCCGACATTCCCCGCTGGCTGCCGCCGAACCGCCGTGAGAACGCCTCCCTCGTGCGCGAGCACGAGCTCGCGCGCTCCGCGTTCACGGCGCCCGAGGACAACCTCGTCCACGCCTTCCGCCACCTCGAGCGCTCGCGCACGCAAGTCCCTCCCGGCTCCTTCGTGTTCGTCCTGTCCGACTTCCTCGTCTCGCCTCCGCAGTCGGTATGGCGCGTCGGCCTCTCCCGCGGCTGGGATCTCGTCCCGGTAGTCGTCCAGGACGTCACCTGGGAGAGGTCGTTCCCCGACGTGGCCGGCTTCCTGCTCCCGGTGGCCGAGCCGGTACGCCTGACCCGGCGGGAGGTGCGCGAGCGGCGTGAGGCGAACGAGCGGCGTTTCGCCCAGCTGCTCGAGACGTTCAGCTCCCTCGAGATCGATCCGGTCGTCCTCGCGAGCGCGGAGCCGCTGGACGTCTTCGACGCCTTCATGCGCTGGCACGAGCGCCGCCGGCGGCGGATGAGCCTGCGATGAAGCGGGCGCTCCCCGTCGTCGCGCTCGTGCTGCTGGTCGGACTCGTCGCCGGCCTGGTGGTCGCACTCGTCCACGAGCCGGCTGGAACCCGCAGCGATCGCGCCGTGTCGGTTCGCACCGAGCTCACACCGCAGGAGGCGCAGTTCGGGGACACGGTGGTTGCAACCGTTGACGTCTCCGGCACCGATCCGTCGAGCGTCCGCGTGCGCTCGGACTTCACTCCGTACGCGGTTGTCTCGACGGTCCGCCACGCCGGTGACGGCTCGGTGCGGATCGTGAGGCGGCTGCGCTGCCTCGAGGTGAGCTGCGTCCCACGCGGAGCCGTCAAGACGTTTCGGTTCGGACAGGCGCGCGTCTCGTACGGGCGGGGATCGACGACGCGCAAGTGGCCGGCGCTGCGCGTCCATTCGCTGATCACGAAGGCCGACGCCGCCGCTCCGGTCCTCCGCGTTCCAGCCTCCTGTCGCGGCCCCAGTCGAGTACCGGGTCTCGCCGGACGCGACGGGATACCTGCTCCTGGCCCTGGCGGGGCTGCTGGGGGCGGCCGGCGTGTTCCTCCTGCTCAAGGTCGGCCTGCGCCGTGTAACGCCCACGCGCCGCCGCGTCCCGCCGCTGGAACAGGTGCTCGGCGAGCTCGCGGCGGCGAGCTCGAACGGCGACTCCGGCCGCCGCCGGCGCGCGCTGGAGGAGCTGGCGCAGCAGCTCGAGACGGTCGACGAGCCGCTCAGCGCCGAGAGCCGCGTGCTGGCCTGGGGCCCCGAGGAGCCGAAGCCGGAGGCGATCTCCGACCTCACCTCCCGGGTGCGGAAGGGCGTGCCTCGATGACCGCGCTGCTGTGGGCCGTCGTGGGCGCAGCGCTGCTCCTCGCCCTCGCCGTCCTCGTCCGGCGTGGGCGGCGCGAGCCCGCGCTCCAGCTCGCCGACGCCGGATCCCTCGGGGGCGCGCGCCGCCGCACCCGGCTCGTGTGGGTCTCCCTCCTCGGCGCAATCCTCGCCGTGCTCGTCGTCTTCGCGGTCCAGGCGCGCGCACAGCCGGAGGAGGCGCCGATCCTCAGCCCGGGGTCGAACGCGATCATCGTCATCGACCTCTCCGGCAGCGCGCTTCCGTCCTCCGAGGGCATCTCGCGCGTGCTGCTCGCCCTCACCCGAGACCCGCGCCGGCACCTCGGGCTCGTCCTCTTCTCCGACGCCGCCTACGAGGCGCTGCCGCCCTCGACGCCCGTGGAGGGGCTCGAGGGGTGGCTCCAGCTCTTCCGCACGGGGAAGGCCTGGGAGTACCCGTGGGCGCCGTCCTTCGCGAGCGGGACGATCATCTCCAGCGGTCTCGTGCTCGCGCGCAAGCTGCTGCGCCGCGACCACATCGCACATCCGCACGTCGTCCTGGTCAGCGACCTGTCCGATGCCGAGTCGGATCTGCAGAAGCTGGAGACGGTCATCGCCCAGTACCAGCGCGAGCGGATCGACCTGCGGGTCATCAGGGTCAGCCCGGACGCCACTCCGTCCACGGGGTCGCTCGCCAATGCGGCCTTCGTGGCGAGCGCCGCCGACCAGACGATCGATCCGACCCGAACCGGTGGAAGAGACGCGCTCCCGATCCTGCTCGCGGCGCTCGTCGGGCTGCTCGGGCTGCTCGCAGCGGTCAACGAGCTCGCGCTCCATCCTCTGACCTGGAGGACGCAGGCGTGAGGCGACCACTGCTGCTGACGGCAGCGGGCGTAGCCGCGCTCGTCGTCGCGATCGCGTTCGCTCTTCTCGGCCGTGCCGTGCTGGCGGCGCCCGACCGCGTCGAAGCCGCGCGCGCGGGCGGCACCCAGGAGGAGCGATCGCCGTTCGACCGGGCGGCGGACTGGCTCCTCGGCGTGGGAGATCCGGATCCGTTCTTCAAGCTCGTGCGCACGTACCGCCGCGCCGTCGCGGATACCTCGCTCACTATCGACTCGTCCACACCTGTGCGCCTCGGGACGCTCGCACGACGCGTGGGCCCACGGACCGAGCAGGCGCAGGCGCACGTCATGGTCGGGACAGTCTTCGCCCTCCCGGCCGGCAACGGCTCGATGAGCTTCACGCGCCTGCGGCAGATCGGGGGCGGACGCCTGCTCAACCAGGCGACGCAGGAGTTCCGGGCCGCGGCGCTTCTGGACGATCGCAACGAGGCGGCCAAGTACGACCTCGAGCTTGCGCTCACGGCGCAGAACCCCGCCTTCTCGGCGCTGTCCGGCCGCCGGCAGACACCGACGCAGCGCCCGCCGGGGCGCAATCGCCATCAGGGCCAGGATGCGAAGCACCCGCGGACGAAGAAGAGGCTCAAGCAGGGCGGCGTGTACGGAAGCGGGAGCGGCTACTGATGTCGATCGAGCTCGCGACGCCCATCGCCGCGCTCGCCGGACTGGCCGGGCTCGTTCCGCTGGCGGTTTGGCTCGTCCAGAGCCGGCGGGCAGGCGGCCTCCGCCGCGTCCTCGGGCTGCCCGAGCCCGCGGTGCCCGCCCGCATCACGCGGCCGCTCGCCCTCGCGTGCGCCTTCGCGCTGCTCGGCCTCGCGGCGGCGCAGCCGTTGCTGGTGCGCCAGCGCGAACGGCACGTGCGCACGGACGCCCAGATGCTCCTCGTCCTCGACAACTCGCGCTCGATGCTCGCGTCCTCTGGCCCACGCACCCGTCCGCGCTTCCGGCGCGCCGCCCTCTTCGCGCGCAAGCTGCGCGCCGACCTGCCGGAGCTCCCAACCGGCGTGGCCGCGCTCAACAACCGCCTCCTCCCGTACCTCTTCCCGACGGTCGACGAACAGGCGTTTTCCTCGGTCGTCGCCCGCGCCTACGGCATCCAGAAGCCGCCGCCGGCGATCGATCCCGATCCCGTCGCGACCGCCTTCGACCAGCTGAACGAGGTCACGACGCAGACGTTCTTCTCGCCGCGGGCAAGGAAGCGCGTGCTCGTCGTCCTCTCGGATGCGGAGACGCGCCCGTTCGACGCACGCGGCACGCTGGCCGCACTCCGCCGCGCGCGGACGACGCCGGTGGTCGTCCGTTTCTGGCATCCAGGCGAGCGGATCCCGCACGCGCTCTACCGGTCGACGCAGCCCGGCGCCCTCGCCCGGCTGCGGGCAGCCGGCTGGCCCGCCTATTCGGAAACCGAGCTGCCCGCCGTCGTCCGGCGCGTACGCGCCGCGATCGGCTCCGGCCCGACCGCGAACGTCGGCTACCGCCGCAGCGAGACCTCGATCGCGCCGGCGGTCGCGCTCGCCGCGCTCGCGCCGCTCCTGCTGGTGATCGTCCCCGCCGGCGTGCCGAGGAGACGCAGGATCTCTCCGACGTAGGGAGGGCTTGGCCTAGTTCTTCAGGTCGGCAACCATGGTGGTCGTGCCGTTGCGCTCCCCGATCTTGCGGAACCCGAACTTCTCGTACAGCGCGATCGACGGATTGTCCGGCTCGACGCTCAGGCTCAGCCGCGCGAACCCGTCGTCGCGCGCGCGGTCCATCAGCGCCTTCAACAGCCTGTTGCCGTAGCCGCGCGCCCGCTTGCTCGGGACGACGGCAATCGACAGTTCCGGCGTCTCCTCGTCCACGAATCCATAGCCCGGCTCGTCCTCGGTGAACAGCCGGTACCAGGCGGCGCCGACCGGCCACGCATCCTCGATCGCGACCACCGAAGCGTCCCCGCGCCGTCCCCAGCCGAGCACGTAGCGCGAGACCGGCAGGTCCTCCATCTCGGGCGCGTTCTCGCGCCAGTAGTACGCATGGTGGAGCATGTCGCGCAGGAACGGGACGTCGTGCGGCCCGCCGCGGCGGATCACTGGTGCGCCGTCCGGTGCACTAAATCTCTTCTCCGAGCTGGATCCGGTTGCCGTCCGGGTCGTAGACGTCGACGATCCGCATCGTGTCGTGCAGCTCGAGGACGACGCCTACGTCGACCCCCTGCTCCCTGAGCCGCTCGGCGTCGGCCTTGATGTCGTCGACGTCGATCATTGCGACGCCGCCTTCGGCCTCGGGCTCGCCCGGAGCCAGACCGATCACCGTCCTGCCGCGCGAGAGCCGGACGAAGTCCTCGGCCACCTCGTCCACCGTGAACCCGAGCGGGCCGGCGTAGAAGGCCCGAGCTGCGTCGAGGTCACGGACGCGGTACCAGATCACAGCGCTAGCGCCGGGTCCTCCAAGAGCTCTTTCAGTGTCTGGAGGAATCCCGCGGCCGGAGCCCCGTCCACGGCGCGGTGGTCGAACGTCGCGACCAGCGTCATCGTCGGCCGCACCGCCGGCTGGCCGTCCACCGCCACGACGCGGTCCTCGGTGGCACCGACTGCGACGATCGCGGCCTGAGGCGGATTCAGCACCGCCGTGAACGCCTCGACGGCGAACATCCCCAGGTTCGAGATCGTGAACGTCCCGCCCTCGAGGTCCTCGCGTGTGAGCTTCGCCTCGCGCGCGCGCCCGACCAGCTCGGCGCGCGCAGCGGAGATCTCCGCCAGCCGCAGCCGCTCGGCCGCCCGGATCACCGGCACGACCAGCCCCTGCGGAGCCGCGACGGCGATGCCGACGTTCGCGCTCGGATGGAGGAGGATCGCCTCGTCGGTCCATTCCGCGTTGACCTCGCGGTGCTCCATGAGGGCGGCCGCGCTCACCTTCACGAGGAGGTCTGTCACGGTCACCTTCCGCTCGGCTTCCCGCAGCCGGCCAACGAGTGCGTTCGCGCGCGTCATGTCTACGGACGCCTGGAGGTTGAAGACCGGGATCGTCCACGCCTCCGTGAGCCGCTTGGCGATCGTGCGCCGGATGCTCGTGAGCTCGCGCCGCTCGGCCTCGCCGACGGCTACCGGGGCCGGCGGCGCGGCCGCGGGCGCCGCCTCGGCGCGCTCCACGTCCTCGGCGACGATCCGCCCTTCCGGCCCGGTTCCGCGGACGGTCGAGAGGTCGATTCCGCGTTCCCGCGCGATGCGCCGGGCGAGCGGCGAAGCCTTGACGCGGCCGTCACGCGAAGCAGCCGGCTTCTCCGGTTCAGGTTCGGGAGCAGGAGGGGCCTGCGGCGCTTCCTTCTCGGTGACCTTCTCGGCAGCCTCCGGCTCCGCGATAGCGAATTCCTCGCCTTGCTCGCCGATCACGCCGATCGTCTTGCCGACCGGCACCTCGCCCTCCTCGATCGCGATCTTCAGCAGCGTGCCGGCGAAGTCGGACTCGACCTCCTGCGTCACCTTGTCCGTGTCGAGCTCGTACAGCGGCTCGCCCTTCTCGACCGGCTCGCCCTCGGACTTGAGCCACTTGACGATCGTGCCCGCCTCCATCCCCTGCCCGAGCCGGGGTAGCTTGACCTCGTTAGCCATCTCGGCGAACGGTCCGCTGAATCGCCTCGAGCACGTCGGCCGCGTGCGGGACGACGTAGTTCTCCATCACGGGCGCGAACGGGATGGGCGCGAACTTCGCACCCACGCGCTCGATCGGGGCGTCCAGGTAGTCGAAAGCTCCGTGCTGGACGACCGTCGCAACCTCGGCGCCGAACCCCATGTGCGCAACCGCCTCGTGCGCCACCACGCAGCGAGTCGTCTTCTCCACCGACGACACGATCGCCTCCTCGTCCAGCGGCAGCAGCGTGCGCGGGTCGATGACCTCGACCGAGATGCCCTGGGAGTCGGCCTCCTCGGCCGCCTTCAGCGACTCGTGCACGAGCCGGCCGGTTGCGACCACGGTGACATCCGTTCCCTCGCGGTGGACGCGCGCCTTCCCGAGCGGAATCGGCTCCAGCTTCTCGGGCACCTCTTCCTTGATCCCGTACAGCGTCCGGTGCTCGAAGAAGACGACCGGGTTGTCGTCGTAGATCGACGACCAGAGCAGCCCGCGGACGTCCGCCGGCGTGGACGGAAAGACGACCTTGAGCCCGGGGACGTGGACGAACCAGGCCTCGACCTGCTGCGCGTGCTGCGCGCCCGGAGACCATCCCGCGCCGCCCTGCGTCCGCACCGTCAGCGGCACCTTCAGCTGGCCGCCCGACATCGAGCGGTGCTTGGCCGCCTGGTTGACGATCTGCTCCATCGCGAGGGTGAGGAAGTCCTCGTACATGACCTCCACGACCGGCCGCATCCCCTGCATCGCCGCGCCGATCGAGGCGCCGACGATCGCCATCTCGGCGATGGGCGTGTTCCGCACGCGCTCCGGCCCGAACTCCTCGAGCATCCCCTGCGTGACTCCCATGGAGCCGCCCATCTCGGCGATGTCCTCGCCGAGGATGAAGACGTCCTGATCCTCGCGCATCGCCTGGGAGAGCGCGTCCGCGCGACGGCCTCGCGGTAGGAGAGCTCAGGCATAGACACGATACTTGAGCGCGTCTTCGGGGCTGGGTCGGTGCCGTTCTTCGCGAACTCGACCGAGCCCTCGACGATCTCGCGGATCTCCTCCTCCAGCGCGTCCAGCTCCTCGTCGGAGATGTCGAGCTGCGGACGCGTGCGCTCCAGCGGGTCGTGCTCGCGCGCGTCCTCGATGTCCTCCTTCGAGCGATACACCTGCGGGTCGCCGATGTAGTGGCCGTGCAGGCGGTGCGTGTCGCAGAGGAAGAAGATCGGCGTACCCTCCCGCACCCGCTCGATCGCTCGCACAGCTTCGCGGTAGACCGTCTCCACGTCCTGGCCGTCCAGGCGGACGGACTCCATCCCGAACGCGGCGGCGCGCTGCGTGAGGTCTTCGATCGCGAGCTGCTGGCTCGCGGGCGTGGACTCCGCCCAGCGGTTGTTCTCGCACACGAAAAGGGCCGGAACCTGCCACAGCTGGGCGAGGTTCAGCGCCTCGTAGAACGTGCCGATGTTGGTCGCGCCGTCCCCGAAGAACGCGACCCCGACGCGCGGCTCGCCGCGCAGCTTGAACGCGAGGGCGGCGCCGACGATCGCGGGGATGCCTCCCCCGACGACCGCGTTCGCGCCCATGTTGCCGCGCTCGACGTCGTACAGGTGCATCGAGCCGCCGAAGCCGTGCGAGCAGCCCTCCTTCTTCCCGTACAGCTCGGCCATGATCGCCTCCGGCGGCGTGCCCTTCGCCAGCGTGTGGCCGTGCGCACGGTGCGTGGACGCGATCACGTCGGTCTCCTCGAGCGCGCGGCAGACGCCCACGGCGACCGCCTCCTGCCCGATCGCGACGTGCAGGAAGCCGGGAAGATCGCCGGCACGGAAGAGCTCCTCGACCTTCTCCTCGAAGCGCCGGATGAGGAGCATCTCGCGGTAGAAATCGCGCAGGATCTCCTTCGAAAGCGCGTCTCGCTGCTCCACTTTCGCCATCGGCCGGAGTGTACGCTCCGGCTCGTGGGACTCGCAGAGAAATGGTGGGAGATCGAGCACTCGCTGCCCGCCGGCTGGAAGGAGGCGCGGCTCGTCCTCCATGCCGAGGGCAACACCAACGCCGGGCGCGCCGCAATGCTCCTCGCTCCCGCCAATCCCCTTCGGCACGGCTACGACGTCACGTTCTACACCGCTCCGCACGGCGCCGCGACCGCCCCCAAGGCGGTCGCCCGGCTGCTGACGCGGCTCGACGCAGAAGGAGTCCGGGCCCAGCTCGAGCTCGCCGGCGTGGTCGAGGCCGAGGCCGCAGCTTCGACGGGCGACGAATGGCTCGCCGACGCATGGGACCACCTGACCGCCCATCTCCCGGAGGACTGGAGCGATGTGTACGCCCAGGTAGACCTCGACTCGAGCGACTACCTGGAGCCCGCGGCGCTGAATCTGGCGCCCGTCAATCCCGCGCGGTACGACGACTCCGCGGGCTTCCGGTTCCGGTCCGCGCGGCGCTTCGGCTACGGCGCCTCGCCGCAGATGGTCAAGCGCTGCTTCCAGCGCCTGGACGAGAACGGCATCACCGGCTCGGTGCAGATCCTCTGGGCTCTTTCGGACACGAAGCCGGTCGGGGCGCAGGGGCCCGTCTGGTACCTCGGGGGCCGCGCTGTATGAGCGATCCAGTCTCCTGGCTGCTGATCGAGCGCGGCTGGAAGGTGTTCGGCGCGAACGGAAACGAGGTCGGCACGGTCCACGAGGTGACCGGCGACAGCGGGCAGGACATCTTCGACGGGCTGTCCATCTCGTCCGGCACGTTCGACAAGGCGCGCTACCTCCCCGCTGAGCGCATCACCCGGATCGAGGAAGGGGCCGTCTACGTCGACGTCGCCGACCTGTCCGAGCTGACGGAATACCAGGAGCCGGCGCCGAGCGAGAAGATCCTGGCCGAGCCCACCTCGTGGTGGGAGCGCTTCAAGGCACGGTTCTAGGCGACGCCCACCTCGTGTAGCGACGCGTCGACCGCGCGGTCGAACGCCCCGTAGAGCTTCTGGGCCGCGGCCCGTTCGGAGCCGAGGATGATCTCCGCCATGTGGATCGTCTCCTCGTCGCCGACCTTCCGCGCCACTCGCTTCAGCTCCTCGTAGCCGGCGATCTCCAGGTGCTCGAACGCGTACGCGAAGGCGGCGAGCTTGCCGGACGTGTCGGGATGGAGCTGGAAGAACATGCCCCAGTTCAGCGCGCCGGCGCGCATCGCCGCGTCTTTGAGACCGGTTGTGTCCCCGCCGCGGGCGTCCAGCCGCTGCTCGACGAGCCGCTCGTGCTCGTGCGTCTCCTCGAGGTGCTGCTCGTAGATGCGAGCCAGGTCGGGATCGCCGGAGAGCTGCGGCCCCTTCTCGAGCAGCTGCATCGCCTGCGCCTCGATCGCGTGGGCGTCCGCGAGGTACTTGTTCAGCTGCTCGTCGAGGTCGTCCCGGCCGACCTCCCGGAGCGATGCCTCGGCCGCGCGGTCGAAGTTCTCCTCGAGCCGCTTCGCCATGCGCTCCTCCTGGTCGCGAATCTTTCGCGCCGTCTCGGCTGTTGCGGTGTCGCCGGCGCGCTCGGCCACGCGCCGCAACAGCTCGTATGCGGCGAGCTCGAGGTGCTCGTACGAATAGGCGTGCGCGACGAGCTTGCCGGAGGTGTCCGGCTGCGCCTTGGCGAAGAGCAGGAAGCCCGCGCCGCCGACGCGCATCAGCAGGTCCTTGAGCCGCGAGGGATCGGAGTCGTGCTCCTCCAGCCGCGAGCGGACGAGACGCTCGTGCTCCTCCGTCTCGACCAGATGCTCGCGGAAGATCCCGGCGAGCTCCGGATCGCTCACCGCATCGGGAGCGCCGCGCAGCTGCTGCAGGGCTTGCTCTTCGATCGAGTGCGCGTCGGCAAGGTACTTGGTCAGCTGTTCGTCGATCGTGTCGGCCATTTCGTCTCCCTTCGGTATCCCGGTCTTGTTCCTGGCGGGCCGCCGGAGGAAACGTCAGTGCCGGCGCAGGTCGTGCAGCGCGAGACGGGCGGCCAGGTACCCGCACAGGCCGTGGACGCCGCCGCCGGGCGGCGTCGCCGCGGAGCAGAGATAGACCCCGCGGAGGGGCGTCCGGTAGGGGACGAGCCGGCGCGCCGGCCGGAACAGGAGCTGGCCGAGATCCATGGCGCCGTTGTTCAGGTCACCGCCCACGAGGTTCCGGTTGTGCCGTTCCAGGTCGGCCGGGCCGAGCGCGTGGCGGGCGAGGACGAGCTCGCGGAAGCCCGGAGCGAACCGCTCGACCTGGCCCTCTATCCGTTCGGTCATGTCTTCGGCCGAGCCGTTCGGAACATGGCAGTACGCCCAGGCGGTCTGGCCCCGCGTGGGATCGAAGCGGCCCGGCTGCGAGAGGAGGACGAACGGCCGCTCGGAGACACGACCCTCCCATGGATCCCGCTCGGACGCCGCGATCTCGTCGAGCGTGCCGCCGAGATGGACCGTGCCGGCGCGGCCGGCTTCGGCCGCCGTCCACGGGATCGGCGCGGACAGCGCCCAGTCGAGCTTGAAGGCGCCCGGGCCGTGCCGGTAGCGGCGCAGCGCCGCGACATAGCGTTCTGGCAGGCGCCGGCCGGCGATGCGGGCGAGCTCGCGCGGGGCGACGTCGGCGAGGACGAGATCCGCCCGAGGCAGCTCGTCCACCGGCGCCCCGGTCACCACCCGTCCGCCCAGCTCCTGCAGCCGCGCCACGAGCGCCTCGGTCAGCCTTGCCGCGCCACCGCGCGGAAACGGCCAGCCGACGGTGTGCCCCATCGTCAGCAGCGCGACCGCGAAGCCGGCGGACGGCCGTCGTTCCAGCGGCAGCATCGAATGGGCGGCGTTGCCGGCGAAGAGCGCCCGCGCCGGCTCTCCGGTGAAGCGCCGCCGCGCGAGCGCGGCCGCCTGGGAGAGCGCCGCGTGCAGCGGCGCCAGGCCGAGCCGCCGCAACGATGCGACCGGCCGCAGGCGCGCGATGTCGAGCCACGCGCCCACGAACGGCCCGATCAGACGCCTGTACGCCGCCGCGTCCTGGCCGAGCGCGCTCGCGGTCTCCTCCAATGAGCGGTGGAGGGCGACGGCAGTGCCGTCGTCGAGCGGATGCGCGGCCGGAAGGCCCGGTTGCACCCACTCGACCTCGATGCCCTCGAAGGCGACCGAGGCCCGGGCGAGCGGATGGACGCCGGAGCAGACGTCATGCACGAAGCCCGGGAGCGTCAGTGCCGCCGAGCGGACGCCGCCGCCCGCCTCGTCCGCGGCCTCCCGCACCTCGACGTCCAGCCCCGCTCGCGCCAGCTCGAGCGCGGCGGCGAGCCCGTTCGGGCCGGAGCCGATGACAACAGCCTTCTTCAGGCCTGCTTGGTATCAGGCACGAGACCCGGCGGCGGCTCGTCGTCCCACTCGGTGCTTCGCTCGAAGCCTCGCACGGAGTACCAGAGCGACCAGAGCACGAGTGCGATCACCAGCGGAACGCCGGTCACGAACTGGATCGCGACGAAGGCTCCGATGCTGCCGCTGGACAGGACGAGCATGCGCAGGCCGCTGCGGGCGAGGAGGTACACGCCCCACACGACCGACTCGAAGCTGAAGATCCGCTTGTACGTACGCGAGGCCTTGACGGAGTCGGGGAACGGGTACCACGCATCGGCGAAGACGCCGATGAGCGGCCGGCCGATCGCCGCAGAAACGAGGTAGGCGACGCCCCAGACGCGCGCTCACGATCACGGGCTGTGCCAGGTACACGACGGCGCTGTCCGCGATGAGCCCGACCACGCCCTGGAGCACGACGAAGGCCGCGGAGACCAGCGCGAGGGCGCCGCGGCGGCCGTGCTTGCGCTCGTACGCCTCGATCGCCAGCGCCACGACCGTGGCGATGACGATTCCCGCGGTGAGCCCCCAGAGCTCGTACCCCGCGTAGAAGCCGAGCACCGGCCCGAACAGCTCGCGCGCGAACCGCGGCGCGCCGGCGAGGAAGATGGAACGGAGATTCGGTTCGGGCAGGCCCAGCTCGCGGGCACCCACGACTGTGCCGGGTTCTCGTTCGGTTGCCACGGTCATGCCGCCTCCTTCTTTCCCAGGCGCCGCTCGTGGCGCTTGCACCATTCGATGTTGAACTCCGCGTAGTCGATGCCGTACTGGAGGACGAGGCCGACGAACGGCGGATCGTCGCCCGCCCGCGCTTCGATCTCGCGCAGCAGCGCGCGGAACTGCTCGTGCCCTGCGCGGCGCATGCGCAACTGCTCGAGCGCCTGCTCGAGCGGGAGCACGTCCGCGAAGAACAGCTTGAGCAGGTTCTCGTCGCGCATCTCCATGATCTCCGGCGGCCGGGCCGCCCATTCGGTCAAAGCACGCTTGCCGGCGGCGGTGAGCTCGTACTCCTTGCGCTTGCGGCCGCCGGTCGGCGCGAGCTTCCCCTTGACGAGGCCCGCGGCCTCGAGCCGGCTCAGCTCCGGGTAGATCTGGCCGTAGCTCGCGGCCCAGAAGAAGCGAGTCGAGCGGTCGACGATGCTCTTGATCTCGTAGCCCGTGAGCGCCCCCAGGTTGAGCATCCCGAGGATGACGTAGGCGGTCGGCGAGAGCTGTCCTTCCTGCATGTCGCCGGAAGATACATCATCTAGATATATCTGTCAACTATATTTCGCGGCGGAGCTCGCGCGCGATCGCCCTCGCCTCCCGCGGCCCTTGCGCAACCACAAGGCAGGTGTCGTCCCCCGCCAACGTCCCGAGGATGCGGTCGTCCTCCAGGCGGTCGAGCGCGCGCGCGACCGCCGGCGCCGTCCCGAGCTCACAGCGGACGATGACCAGGTTCTGGGCCGCGACGGCACGGCGGCCGAACTGGGAGAGCACCGACACCAGCGCCTCCCGCGGATCGCCGCGCGACGTTCCCTGCGGCAGCGCGTAGCGCGGCTGGCCGAGCGGGTCGCGCACCTTCTGGATCCCGAGCTCGCGGATGTCCCGCGAGACCGTCGCCTGCGTGACCTTGCAGCCCGCCCGGTCGAGCGCGCCGAGCAGCTCGAGTTGCGTCCCCATCCTCCCGCTGGCGATGACGCTGGTCAGCAACCGCTGTCTTTCCTGCTTCGGAAGCGGACGTAGCCGTTGCATGAACGGAGAATAAATATTCGCCAGGAGGGTTTGGCGGAATGTTGCGCGTCGTCGGGGCGCGCCGCGTGGTTCGTGGCCACGGACGCAGGACGCGTTCGTATCGGGAATACGGACGCGTCCGAGGACATGCGCCACGGGCCGCGCGGCGCGTTCCGGCGGCACCGCCCATATTTCGCCAAACCCTCCAGGGCGGGAGGTTTGTTCGAGCTCCAGTCCCGGTAAGCTCGGAGTGAAATGTTGCGAAAACTGCTGTGGTCCGGTCTTTACGCCGGTCTCGCCGCCGGCGGGGCCGCCGTCGCGCGCCTGGTCGCGACAAGGATCTGGAAGATGGCCACAGGCGAGGATCCCCCGAAGAAGCGATGACGAAGGCCGACCTCCTGTTCGAACGCGGTGCGGCATTCCTCGAGGAGCTGTCGCGCAAGGCGTCTGCTAACGGCGGCTTCGTGGCGAAGCTGGTCGAGCCGCTGGGTGAAGACGCAGCCTTCCTGCGCAAGATGAAGCCGACCCTCGTCCTGGCCCGGCTGCGGGGCGAGGCGCCCACGAACGGACCCACGAACGGTAACGTCGCGCCGACGATGCAGCCCCCGCCCCCCGTGCCCGAGCCAGCGCCGGAGCCGAAGCCGCCGGAGCAGAAGAAGCCGAAGAAGAAAACGGGAGGCGGCGGCATCAATCCCATCGCCGTCGCGGCGGGCGCATTGGTCGCCGGCATCCTCGTCGCCAAGTTCGTCGACTGGAGAGGACATGCCCATCCAAGGTTCTGAGCCGGCCGGGCTCGGCGAGTCCGCCAAGCAGATCGCCGAGCACGCGAGCGCGCTCGCCCGGCTCGAGCTGCGCCTGGCCGCGCTCGAGCTCAGCCGGAAGGGGAAGGTCTTCGCCGTGGGGATCGCGCTCGCCCTCGCGGCGCTCCTCCTCCTGCTCTACGCCCTGGGATTCGGGCTCGCCGCGATCGCCGCCGCGATCCCGCTCGACACCTGGGCCTCGCTCCTGATCGTCACCGTGGGCCTCTTGGTCGTCATCGCGATCCTCGGATTCCTCGCCGTGTCGTCCTTCAAGAAGGCCACGCCGCCCGTGCCGAACCAGGCGATCGAGGAGGCGAAGCTGACCACCGAGGCGATCAAGGCCGGACATGGCTGAGCCCGAGCCGCAGACACCGGAGTCGGTCCGACGCGAGATCGAGCTCGAGCGCGAGCAGCTCGCCGGCGCGGTCGACTCGCTGCGGACGGCGGCGAGGTCGAGCGTCAACGTCCCGGTGCTGGCCGCGGCCGCGTTCGGCGCCGGGTTCTTCCTCGCGGGCGGGATCGGCGCGACCGTGCGGCTGATGTTCAGGCGCGGGCGCGAGCACCCGCGCGACTGAATCCTCGTAGCGCGCTCCGGAAAAGGGAGGCCACCCGGCGTGCTGCGGTCACGCCGGGCGGCTCTTCTCCTCGGCCTCGCGGCTTATGAGGCCTTGAAGCTTCCCTTCATGACAGTCGGATGGGAATCGCAGCGAAAGCGGTACGTGCCTTTCTTGAACTTGACCTTCCAGGTCGCCTTCTGCTTCTTGCCGACAACGGTCTTCTTGTTCACGCCCTTGCCGGTGACGTGGAAGTTGTGGATGGCGGACTTGTCCGTGATGGAGATGGTGTAGGTCCTCCCGGCGTGCACCTTGCGGACGGTCTTGCGGGCGCCGTCCTTCAGCGAGATGGTGAAGCCAGGGCCAACCGTGCCCTTGAGCTTCGTCCCCTTCGCGAACCCGGAGGGCGGCGGCGGGGGCGGCGGCGGGGGCGGCGGGGGGGTTCGATCGTCGCGGTCCCCACGGCGAAGTCGCCCTTCATCTGGGTTGCGTGGGCGTCGCACTGGAAGTGGTAGACGCCGTCGATGAACGTGACCGTCCAGGTCACGTCGCCCGTGTCCTCGACCGAGGTGGCCTCCTGCACGTTCGGGCCCTCGAGATGGAAGTTGTGCTCCACTCCCTGGTCGACAACGTGCACGTCGTAGGTCCCCGTATCGAGGTGCCTGACGTTGGCGCCGTTCGCGTCCTTGAGCGTGATGGTGAACCCCGGGCCGACGGAGGCCTGGAGAATGGGATTGGCTGCGGCCGAGCCGGACGGCAGGAGGAACACGAGCATCGCCGTGGCAGCGGCCACCAGTGTCAGTGGAATCAGTAGTCGTCGCATAGACCCAGGGTACGCGGACCTGTACCGATCGGATTGTCTGTTCTAGACTCGCTTGGGTGCGTATAGGTAAGAACACAAAGATTGAGCTGATCAAGACCATCCCTCTCTTCGCGCGGCTGTCGCGCAAGGAGCTGGCCGAGGTCGCTGCGCTCGCGGACGAAATCGACTTTCCCGGCGGCAAGGAGATCATCCGGGAGGGCGAGCGCGGGCGCGAGTTCTTCGTGCTGCTGGATGGCGGCGCGGACGTGATCCGCAGCGGTCAGCGCATCGCGCACCTCGCGAAGGGCGACTTCGTCGGCGAGATCGCGGTCATTGCGCGCGTCCCACGGAATGCGACCGTCAAGACGACGGAGCCCACGCGGGCGCTCGTCGTCACCGATCAGGCGCTCAGGAGCCTGCTCCGGCGGATGCCCGACATGCAGCTGAAGGTGCTCCAGGCGGTCGCCGAGCGCGTGGTCGCGTCGCACTAACCCGTTCTCAGCTCGGCGCCGAACCGCTCACGCAGGGCGTCTACGATGCGCTGCCGCAGGACGGCCGCGTCCTCGTCCGAGAGCGTCCGCTCGGGCGACTGGAACTCGACGGAGAAGGCGAGCGACTTGCGCCCCTCCCCCACCTGCGGCCCGTGGTAGACGTCGAACACGCGCATCTCGCGAAGCTCGTGCCCGACGGCCGCGCGCGACACGTCCACGAGGTCGGCCGCCGGAACGTCCTCTGGGACGATGAAAGCGAGATCCTGGCGGACGGCCGGGTACGTGCTGACGTCCGCGTAGCGGACGGGATCGCGCGCATCGGCCAGGAGCAGCTCGAGGTCGAATTCGAAGGCGCCCCAGTTGCCGTCCAGAACGGCGGGATGGACCTCGCCGAAGACACCCGCCTCGGTGCGCGCGGCCTTGCCGGGATGAAGGAGCGCGTGCTCGCCGGGGGCGATGAGCGGCGTCGCCTTGAGCGCGCCGTAGATCGCCTCCACGACTCCCTTCACGGCCGAGAACCCTCCCTCGACGATCCCGGCCACGTGCAGCGGCTCGTCCGGTAGCTCGTTCCCCTTGGGCAGGTAGACGTGCGCGACCTCGAACAGGGCAACGTTCCGGTTCCCCACATCGGCGTTGCGGCGGGCGAAGTCGACGAGGCTGGGGAGCAGCTCGGTGCGGAGGACGGCGAGCTCGATCGAGATCGGCTCCTCGAGCGCGATTGCGTCCGGGTCGGCATCGTCGAGCCGCAGGGACGGCGTCACGGTCTCGTTGAAGCCGAGACCGACGAGGACGTCCTCCAGCCGGCGGCGCAGTCGCTGCTCGCGGCTCAGCCGGCCCGTCATCGCGCGCCGGAGCGGCAACGTGAAGGGCACGTCGGCAAGGACGAAGCGGGCGACTTCCTCGACGAGGTCGATCTCGCGCGTCAGGTCGCGAGCGCGCCACGTCGGGACGCGGTAGGCGCTGCCCTCGAGCTCGCAGCCGAGACGTTCGAGGGTCTCCTCCTGCTCCCCGCGGGCGACCTCCATCCCGATCACCGCGTCCGCCTTCTCCGGACGGTACGGGACGAGCGGCCGGTCGGGCAGCTCGCCCTGGACGTCGGTGTGTCCGGTCCAGCGTGCGCCCGTGAGCTCGACAATGAGCTCGGTCGCCATCGCCGCGGCCTGCTCGGCCAGGTACGGGTCGACGCCCTTCTCCCAGCGATTGGAGCCCTCCGTGCGCAGCCGCATCCGCTCGGAGCTGCGCCAGATCCCGACCGGCTCGAAGTTCGCCGCTTCGAGCAGGACGCTCGTGGTCGAGTCGGATACCTCGGTCTCCTCGCCGCCCATGATCCCGGCCAGCGCGATCCCGCGCTCCGCGTCGGCGATGAGGAGATCGGTCGGGTCGAGCTTGCGCAGCTCGTCGTCGAGCGTGCGGATCTCCTCGCCCGGGTGCGCCCGGCGAACGACCACGCGGCTCTCCGCCAGCGTCGAGAAGTCGAAGGCGTGCAGCGGGTTGCCGAGGGCGAGCATGACGTAGTTCGTCACGTCGACGACGTTCGAGATCGGGCGCATCCCGGCCGCCGTGAGCCGAGCGCGCATCCAGGGAGGCGAGGGGCCGATCTCGACGTCGCGGAAGAGGCGGCCGATGTAGCGCGGGCAGCCCTCCAGATCCTCGATCCGGACGTCCACCGGTTCGTCGCCGACCTGCTCCGGATCGTTGCCCGGCGGCGGAGCGAGGTCGAGGCGGAGCAGGGCGGCGATGTCGCGCGCCACGCCGTAGACCGAGAGGAGATCGACGCGGTTGTTCGTCACCTCCAAGCCGATGACCGTCTCGCCGAGCGGAAGGACGTCGGAAAGGGGCGCGCCCGGCTCGCCGGCGGGGAGAACGAGGATTCCGCTGTGGTCAGGCCCGAGCTCCAGCTCGCGCTCCGAGAGGATCATCCCCTCGGAGACCTGGCCGCGGAGCTTGGCGCGCTCGAGCTTCGTCCCGCCCGGCAGCACCGCCCCGGGAAGCGCTACCGCGACGGTCGCGCCCGTGCCGAAGTTCCAGGCACCGCACACGATCTGGACCGGCTCCCCTTCGCCCACGTCCACGCGGCAGAGCTGCAGCCGGTCGGCGTTCGGATGCTTGCCCGCCTCGAGCACGTGGCCCACGCGGTAGAGCCCGAGGTTCCCGTCGACGTCGGGGACACCGATCCGCTCGACGTTCTCCACCACGCCGATGGAGACGTCGATGCGCGAGACGAGCTCGTCGAGCGGCAGCTCCGGTCGGACGTACTCGTGCAGCCAGCTGAGCGGGATCTTCATGCCTAGAACTGCCTGAGGACTCGGAGGTCGTTTTCCCAGAACGGGCGGATCTCGGTGATGTCGTAGCGGAGCTGGGCCGCCCGCTCGAGGCCGCAGCCGAAAGCGAAGCCGCTCCACTCCTCCGGGTCGATCCCGACGTTCTCGAACACCTGCGGGTCGACCATCCCGGCGCCCCCCAGCTCGATCCAGCCGGTGAACTTGCACATGCGGCAGCCCTCGAAGTTGCAGTTCGGGCAGGAGACATCGGGCTCGATGGACGGCTCGGTGAAGGGGAAGTTGTGCGTGCGGAAGCGCACCTCGCGGTCGTCGCCGAAGAGCACGCGCATGACGTGCAGAAGCGTCCCCTTGAGATCGGTGAGCGTGATGCCGCGGTCGACGGCGAGGCCTTCGAACTGGTGGAAGATGGGGAAGCGCGTGGGCGTGACCTCGTCGCGGCGGTAAACGCGGCCGATCGAGACCATGTAGATCGGGGGCTCCTTCGCCTCCATCGTGTGGATCTGCGACGGCGAGGTCTCGGTCCGGAGCAGACGCTCCGGGTCGATGAAGAAGGTGTCGCGCGGCGAACGGGTCGGATGCGCCGGCGGAAACGCGAGCTGGTCGAAGTTGTAGTGCGGGGTCTCGACCTCGCGGTCGTCGACGATGTCGTAGCCGAGGCCGAGGAACGCGTCCTCGACGAGCCGGCGGATGTGGGTCGTCGGATGGAGGGACCCGATCCGGCGCTCGTCGCCGGGAAGGGTGACGTCGACGCGCTCCTCACGGAGCCGGCGGTCGAGCTCGGCGCGCTCCAGCGCCCGCCGCCGCGCCTCGACCTCTGCCTCCAGACGTTCGCGGATCGGGTTCAGGAGCATCCCGGTCTCGCGGTCGCGGACGTCGCGGAGCGCCTGGGCGAGCTCGCTCTTGCGGCCCAGGTAGCGCACGCGCGCATCCTCGAGCTCTTCGAGGGTCGAAGAGCCCGAAATCGCGCTCATAGCCTCAGATTCGAGGGCTTTCGCGTCCATCGAGCGAATGTATCATCGGCCCCTTCCAGCCACCGATCGTTCGGGGCCACCAGCCTCCTCCCCACTGCGATCGTATCGAGGAAGAGCGCACACGTCTGTGCCGACAGAGAGCCGAAATAGCACACCGCCGCGCGGCTCCTACGACGCGATCGCGGGCCTGTACGACGCGTGGAGCCGCAGCGTCCGCGAGGACATCGACTTCTACGTGGACGAGGCGAAGCGCTCGGGAGGGCCGGTCCTCGAGCTGGGGGTCGGCACCGGCCGGATCGCCATCCCGATCGCGCAAGCGGGCGTGGACGTGATCGGCGTCGACGCGTCGGAGGGAATGCTCGCCGTCGCGCGGGCGGCCGCCGCCGAGGCCGGCGTGACCGAGCGCCTCGACCTGCGGCGCGGCGACATCCGCAAGCCGCCCGCCGGCACCGGAGCGCCGCTCGTGATCTGCCCTTTCCGCTCGCTCCTGCACCTCCAGTCCGACCCGGAGCGGATCAGCACACTCACCGCCGTTCACGATCTCCTCCCACCGGGCGGCCGCTTCGTCTTCGACGTCTTCACCCCGGCGCAGGACGACATCGACGAGACCCACGGCCGCTGGCTGGAGCGCGAGCCGGGCATCTTCGAGCGCGCCGACTGGGACACCGCCACGCGGACGCTCACACTCTCCGTCAGAGGGCCCTCAGGTGCCACCACCATGGCGCTCGCGTGGCTTTCCCCAGTGGAGTGGCGCATGCTGCTCCAGAAGAGCGGCTTCGAGATCGAGGTCTGCTACGGCTGGTTCGACCGCCGGCCGTTCGCCGGCGGCGAGGACAGCATCTGGGTCGCCCGGCGCCCGACCGTTTAGGCTCCCGCTCGTGATCTGGGTCATCGTCATCGTCGTCGCCGTCGTGGCGCTCATCCTGCTGTTCCTGGTCTGGATGTACAACAGGCTCGTCCGGCTGCGGAACAGGACGCAGAACGCGTGGGCGCAGGTCAACGTCCAGTTGCGCCGCCGCTACGACCTCATCCCCAACCTGGTGGAGTCGGTCAAGGGCTACGCAGCTCACGAGCGCGGGACGTTCGACGAGGTGACGCGCGCACGGACAGCCGCGCAGCAGGCGCAGACCGTGCCGGAGCAGGCGCAGGCGGAGAATGTGTTGACGGCGGCGATCGGCCGTCTCTTCGCGGTGGCCGAGGCCTACCCGCAGCTGCGCGCGACGGAGAACTTCCAGCAGCTGCAGGAGCAGCTGAGCGACACGGAGCAGAAGATCGCGGTCTCGCGCCAGGTCTACAACGACACGGTCCTCACGTACAACAACGGGATCCAGACGGTGCCGACGAACATCGTCGCCGGCCTCTTCCACTTCGAGCCGCGCACGTTCTTCGAGATCGAGGATCCGGTCCGGGAGGCACCACGCGTGCAGTTCTGATCGCGGCCGTCGCCGCGGTCGCGCTCGTCGTCGTCCCCGCCGCGCTCGCCAAGGAGTACACGCTCCCCGCGGCGCACGTCAGCGCACGGGTGACGCCGACCGGAGCCGTGGACGTCACCGAGCGGCTCACGTTCTCCTTCGACGGCGACTTCACCGGTGCCTACCGTGACATCCCCATCCGGTCCGGCGAGACGATCGACCACGTCGGGGTAGCGGAGGGAGACGCGCTCTACGCCCCCGGGGCATCGGCCGAGCTGGGGAGCTCCGGCTCGCCCGGCACCTACGGCACCGCGCGCCTTTCGAACGCCCTGCGCATCGTGTGGCATTTCAACGCGGCCTTCGAGGACCGGACGTTCACGGTCGCGTACCGCATCAAGGGCCTCGCCGTCGCCTACGACGACGTCGTGGACGTCAACCTGAAGGTCTGGGGCGACCAGTGGCCGGTGGGGCTCGGGGAGCTGCACGCGTCGACCTTCCTCCCGCGGAGAACCACGCTCGGCCCGTCCTATCGCGTCTGGGGGGCGCCGGAGTACGTCCGCGGTGCCGTCGGGCGCACGCCCACCCACACCAAGCTGCTCGCGATCGAGATCCCCTCGAAGCAGTTCGTCGAGCTGAGGACGGTCTTCCCCCGGCGGCTGCTCACGTCGACCTCGGGCGCGAAGGTCGTGCACGGCGACGGGCTGGAGAACATCGTCGCGGAGCAGCGGGAATCGGCAGCCTCTTTCGAATCCGACCGCCGACAGATCCAGGACGCGAAGGATCACCCGGGGCGCACGTTCCTGATCCTGCTCGCGCTCGGAGTCGGCCCCGCTGTGCTCGTTCTGCTCGGCGTCTATCTCCTCTTCGGCCGCGAGCGCAAGACGACCTATGACCGCGAGTACGAGCAGGACCCGCCGACCGAGCTCGAGCCCGCGCTCGTGCCTCCGCTCCTGCGCGAGCGCTCGGGAGTCGGATCGAACGAGTTCACCGCCACGCTGTTCGACCTGATCCGGCGCGGGCGCTACAAGGCGACGCCGGTCACGACCGAGCACTCGACGTGGGGGGGCATGAAGAAGCAGGACGTCGCCGATCTCGAGATCGCCAAGGGCAACGGCGCCAAGCTGACGTCCTTCGAGGACGACGTCGCCGAGGTCGTCGACAGCATCGTCGCCGACAAGCCCGAGCGGCTCTCCAACTTCCGGGAGCGGATCACCGCCGACCGAACGGGGAACGCCGCGCGCTTCTCGTCCTTCAAGAAAGCCGTCGCGACGTCGATCGACCGCAGGAACTGGTACGACAACCGCGGCGCCGTCATCATCGGCGCCGGCATCGCCGTCTTCGCCGTCATCGCCGTCGTGCTGCTGGCGATCGGCATCTCAGGGTTCCGGCCGGTCGCGCCGCGCTGGACGGACATCGTCCTGATCGCGCTCGGGGGATGCGCGGTCGTGAACGCCGTCCTCCTGCTCTTCGGGGCCGCCGGCGTGCGCATGTGGCGGCGGCGCCGGCCGAAGGCCGAGGAGGAGGCCGAGCGCTGGGACGCCTTCCGCCGCTACCTGACCGACTTTCCGCGGCTCAAGGAGGCGCCGCCCGCGACGCTCGAGCTCTGGGAACGGTTCCTCGTCTACGGGATCGCGTTCGGGATCGCGGAGCGCGTGCTCCAGGGCGCGCAGCTGCACATGCCCGAGGAGCTGCACAACGCGAGCACGATCTACTGGATCAGCCCGTACGGCGACCTCGGCTCGGGGCCGAGCGCGCTGGGGATCAGCGATCTCAGCGCAGGCTTCGGGTCGGCGCTCACGCCCCCGTCGTCGAGCGGCTCCGGCGGGTCCGGCGGCGGGTTCTCGGGCGGCGGTGGCGGAGGCGGCGGCGGGGGTGGCGGCGGAGCCTGGTAGCTACTGGGAGGGCTTGGCGAGAAAGCGGCGGACACCAACCCACGCCGCGACGATGCCGCCCGTGGCAAGCCCGACGAGGTTCGTTGTGACGCAGGTTCGGCAGGCGTTGCAGCAGACCGCAGCCGCGGGGGCATGTTCGCCGTACTTCGCGGCAGTCTGCGACACGCGTAGTGTCCAAGCGTTGCGCACGGGACGAAGCCTAGCCTCCTGGGTCGGGAGTGGAACGGCGGGCAAGCCCTACAGGGCGCGCCGTAGCTCATAGAGCGCGATCGCGCCCGCGAGAGCGACGTTCAGGGACTCGGCGCCCTCCTCGAACGGGATCGACGCGGTCGCGTCGCAGGCGGCGAGGAGGTCGTCCGGGAGCCCGTCGCGCTCCGCGCCGAGGACGAAGGTGACGGGCTCGGACAGGTCGGTTTCGCGGAGCGGCGTTCCGCCGCGCGGAACCAGGGCGATGCGCCGCCCCGGCGCGTCGTCGAAGCGCCCGGTCGGCGCCCGGAACACGGACCCCATCGATGCGCGCAGCGCTTTCGGCCCGGTCGGATCCGCGCAGCCGGCGGAGAGGTAGACGGCCGCGCCGAAGCCGTCGGCGGCGCGGATGAGCGTGCCGACGTTCCCGGGATCGGCTACCCGCCACAGCGCCAGCCCGCGCGTGTCCTCGCGGGCGACAGGCAGGTCGGCGCGGCGGAAGACGGCCAGCACGCGCGGCGGATGCGCGAGGGTGGAGATGTCCGCCAGCAGGTCCGGCTCGGCGTCCTCGCCGGCGACGAGCAGGTCGACGGGCTCAGCCCCGGCGGCGATCCCAGCGTCCACGAGATCCTCCCCCTCGCACACGAACAGCCCGAGCCGCTCGCGCTGCCGCCGCGACTGGAGGCGCCGGATCAGCTTCAGCCGAGGGTTGGAGGACGATGTGATCACAGCGTTCGAGCGACGTTGAGAATCGCGAGGTAGCTCTTCGTCACGAGCCCTTCGGGCCGAGCCTCGACCCGCCGACGGATCCGCCGGTAGAGCTCGCCGCGTTCGCCGTCCGTCATCGACCGGTGGCCTGAGTAGGTGTCGAGCACCGCCAGGTACTCGTCGGCCGTGTAGGTGATGTCCCACTCGTAGCGCCGGATCTGCGGCGACCGGAACAGCTCGCTCCCCTCGATCTCGTCGCGCAGGTCGGCGACCTCTTCCGCGAGCGGCGGCGGGCGGTTGTCCGGGCTTGGAACGACCGCGTCGTAGTCCTCCTGCACGTCGGCCCAGAAACCGTCGCCGCCCGGACGGACGATGTGATGCGTCTGGACGACCGCGAGCGCACCACCAGCCCGCAGCAGCCGGGCTGATTTGGCGAGACGAACGTCGGGATCGATCCAGTGGAAAGCGGTGAAGGCGACGACCGCGTCGAAGCCCGCTACGGCGGGCTCCCAGCTCTCGAAGTTCGCGTTGACGATCTCGACGTTCGGGAAGGCGCCGAGATTCCGGTGCGCCACCTCGGCCAACCGCTCTCCGAGCTCGACGGCAACGATCTCGTAGCCGCGTTCGGCCAGCGGCCGAGTCGCCTTTCCGGTGCCCGGGCCGACCTCGAGGATGCGCCCCTGGGCGCGTAGCCCGGCCAGCTCGACGAGATCGGCGAACAGCTCGGGCGGGTACGTCGGCCGGGCGCGATCGTAGAGCTCCGGGACCTCCTCGAAGGTCGCCCGGAGCTCCTCTCGGCTCAAGCCTTCTCGAGCGCGGCCTTCGCCTGATCGGCGACGGCGGTGAACGCCGACGGATCGCTGACGGCGAGGTCCGCGAGAACCTTGCGGTCGAGCTCGATCTCCGCCTTGCGGAGGCCGGACATGAACTGGTTGTAGGAAAGGCCGTTCTGGCGGGCGGCCGCGTTGATGCGGATGATCCAGAGCGAGCGCATGCTCCGCTTGCGGTTCTTGCGGTCCCGGTACGCGTAGACGAGCGAGTGCTCGACCTGCTCCTTCGCGGCCTTGTAGCTCGAGTGCTTGAGCCCCCAGTACCCGCGCGCTTCGTGCAGCACCTTGCGGCGCTTCTTGCGCGCGGCGACGGAACGCTTGACTCGCGTCATCGCCTAGCCCCTCCCCAGGAGCTTCTTCACGGCCTTCTGGTCGCTAGGCGCGACCGACTCGCTCAGCCGCCCGCGCTTCCGCTTCCCCGGACGGCTCTTGATCAGGTGGCCCGGAGGCGTCGTCCGGTGGCGCCGGCGGCGCAGGATCTTCCCCGCCCCGCTGACCTTGAACCGCTTCTTCGCTCCGCTGTGTGTCTTCTGTTTCGGCATCGGATTTTGTAACTCCCGCATTCTTGGTGGGCCCGAGCACCATGACCATGTTGCGACCGTCGAGGAGCGGCGGCGACTCGATCTGGCCGATCTCGGCGACCTCTTCCGCCAGCCGCAGCAAGAGGTCGCGCCCGCGCTCCGGGTGCGTCGTCTCGCGCCCGCGGAACATGATCGTGACCTTGACCTTGGCCCGCTGGTTGAGGAAGCGGACGACGTGCCCCTTCTTGGTCTCGTAGTCGTGTTGCCCGATCTTCGGCCTGAGCTTGATCTCCTTGACGTTGATTTGGGACTGGTGCTTCCGCGCGAGCTTCGCCTTCTGCTCCTGCTCGTAGCGGTACTTCCCGTAGTCCATGATCCGCGCGACCGGCGGGTCGGCTCCAGAGGCCACTTCCACGAGGTCGAGATCCTTGGAATGCGCGTAGTCCAGCGCCTCCTTGATCTCCTTCACCCCTACCTGCGAACCGTCCTCATCGATCAGCCTCACGCGTGAGGCGCGAATCGAGTCGTTGACTCGGGCTTGCGGTACCGGGCGTACCGGCTCCGCATGCCGCCGAGGTCTCAAAGGGCTTTCACCAAGCTATTGCTTCCTCCTGTACGAACGACAAAACCGCTGCAGGCAGCGGTCCCGAAACCCTCGTCGTTCGACTCGGTTGAACCCCCACAGAGCGTTGCTCGGGAGGTGAGGAACGGGATCGCTCCTGCTTGCTCAGGCACGCAGCTTAGCAAGAGGCGCGAGTCGCCTCGGGCAGCGCCATGGTCCCGCCCGCGGCCGCGCCGACGACAAGTGCCGCGAGGGCGGAGACTGCGAGCGCCTTCACGGCTGCGGCGGCAGCGAGGCGAGAAACTCGTCCAGGCTCTGCGTCGCCTGCTCGCCGCCCCGCGCGCGCACCGCGAGCGACTCCTCCGACTCGCGGTCGCCGAAGACGATCACGTACGGGATCTTCTCCAGCTCGGCCTCGCGGATCCGCTTGCCGACCGTCTCGTCCCGCTCGTCGACCTCGGCGCGGACGCCGGCCTCCTGCAGCTTCTCCGCGATCGCGCCGGCCGCCTCGCGGTGGCCCTCCTGCACAGGCAGCACCCGCACCTGCACCGGTGCGAGCCAGTACGGGAAGTCGCCGGCGAAGTGCTCGATGAGGATGCCGATGAAGCGCTCGAACGAGCCGTACAGCGCGCGGTGCACGACGTACAGGTCGTGCTCGGCGTTGTCGGCGCCCACGTACTTGAGCCCGAAGCGCGAGGGCATCTGCGAGTCGAGCTGGATCGTCCCCATCTGCCACTTGCGGCCGAGGGCGTCCTCCATGTGTAGGTCGATCTTCGGCCCGTAGAACGCGCCCTCGCCCGGGGCGATCGTGTACGGGATCTCGTTCAGCCGCAGCGCCTCCTCGATGGCGGCCTCGGTGCGGTCCCACTGCTCGTCGGTGCCGATCTTGTTGTCCGGCCGCGTCCCGAACTCGGCGCTCGCCTTCAAGCCCGAAGACCTCGTAGAGGTAGCGGGCCTGCTCGACACAGCTCGCGATCTCGTCCTGGATCTGCTCCTCCGTGCAGAAGATGTGCGCGTCGTCCTGGGTGACGATGCGGACGCGCAGCAGCCCGTGCAGCGTGCCCGGCAGCTCGTCACGGTGCAGCGACGCGGCCTCGGAGTAGCGCAGCGGCAGCTCCTTGTAGCTGCGCGGGCGGCTTCCGAACAGGAGCATGTGGCCGGGGCAGTTCATCGACTTCAGCGCGAACAGCTGGCCGCGGACATCCACCTTGAACATGAGGTCTTCGTACTTGGGGAAGTGGCCCGAGGTCCAGAACGTGTCCTCGTCCCACATGAGCGGCGTGCGCACCTCGACGTAGCCGCGCTTCCGGTTCTCCCGGACGCGAAGCTGTTCGAGCGTGTTCCAGAGGACAACCCCTTTGGGGTGCCACAGGGGCATGGCCGGCGCGTGCTTGGAGAAGTGGAACAGGTCGAGCTGCGGGCCGAGCCGGCGGTGGTCCCGCTTCTTCGCTTCCTCGAGGCGCTCGAGGTGCAGGTCGAGATCGGCCTGCGAGTAGAAGGCCGTCCCGTAGATCCGCGTCAGCTGCGGGTTCTTCTCGTCGCCGCGCCAGTACGCGCCCGCGAGGCCGGTCAGCTTCAGCGCCTTGATCGGCTTGGAGCTCTGCAGGTGCGGGCCGCGGCAGAGGTCGGTGAAGTCGCCCTGCGTGTACAGCGAGATCGGCTCCTCGGCGTCGGCGACGAGCTCGACCTTGTACGGCTCGTGCTCTTGCTCGAAGCGCCGGCGCGCCTCGTCGCGGGAGATCTCCTGGCGCTCCCACGAGCGGCCCTCGGAGAGCTCGCGGCGGATCTCCTCCTCGATGCGGCCGAGGTCCTCCTCGGTGATCGGCTCCGGGAACTGGAAGTCGTAGTAGAAGCCGTTCTCGATCGGCGGCCCGATCGCGATCTTGACCCCGGGATAGAGCCGGCGGACGGCCTCGGCGAGCAGGTGCGCGCTCGAGTGGCGCAGGACGGCGAGTGCGTCCGGATCGGACGTGTCGCGCGTGGTCAGGATCTGGATCTTTTCCCCGTCCTCGAGCGGTAGGCGCAGGTCCTTGACGTGCCCGTTCGAGCGCACGAGCACGGCCTGCTCGGCCAGCTTCGGGCCGATCGCGGCGGCCGCGTCGAGGCCGGTCGCGCCGTCGGCGAGTTCCAATTCGGAGCTATCGGGAAGAATCACGCGCATGTCTGAGGAGAATACGGTCCCGCGCGACGACGATCGCAACGAGCTCATCCCGAACGAGTCACCCGCTCCGGATCCCGAGGACGTCGATCCAGAGCGGGAGGACGACGATCCGGGCGCCGACTAGGCGAGCTCCATGAGCAGCCAGTCGGCCGTGTGCTCGTCGTCGGCCGAACGGCGCTCGACCGGCTCGAAGCCGGCGCGTTTCCACGCCTCGATCGCGCGCTCGTTCCAGAGGTAGGGGTCGACGGTGATCCGCGTCCAGCCTTCGTCGCGCAGCGCGGTCGCCAGCGCCCGGGCCGCATCCGGGCCGAGACCACGGCCTCGCGCCTCCGGGATCAGGAACATGTCCAGCCCGCCTGCGTCTCCCTCGCGCCAGGCCTGCAGATAGCCGACCGGCCGCCCTTCCGCCTCCACGACGTAGGCGTCGACGTCAAGCCGCGCCAGCCGCGCGCGCATGTCGTCCGGCGTGAACGTCTCGCCGTCCCAGTACCGCGAGACGTCGGGATCCGCGTGCCAGGCGACGAGGAGCTCGATGTCGTCCTCGGTCGCCCGGCGGACCTCGGTCAGCGATCCACGTAGTCGAAGTCCCACTCGATGACCTCGCTCGACGACCCGCCCACCGAGCGATAGAGCGCGTTCGCGGGCTCGTTGTCGGCGTCGGTGAGGACGAAGCCCTCCTCTGCCTCGGCCAGGCCGGCCAGGCGGCGCATCAGCTCTCCGCCGATGCCGCGCCCGCGCTGCCGCTCGTCAACCTCCACCTCGTAGACGAACAGGGCTGTCGGCGGCCCGTGCCGGCGCGGGAGCACGTAGCCGAACGACGAAGCCGACCGGCTCCCCGTCCTCGAACGCGACCAGGAAGATCGTGCGTCGTCTCCGCAGCAGCTCGAAGCGCGGCGTGCGCGTCGCGAGCGCGCGGACGACGTCCTCGTCGCCGGGGCCGAGCCGGCGGATCTCCATCCATCTATCGCCCGCAGGTCGCCGCGCGGCGGCAGGCGCGGAGACTGGCCCTGCTGTTGCTGTGCCCGTTCCAGGTCTCGCATGTGCCGGTCGATGACGGCCTGCTTCTCGGCCTCTTCGTCGCGCACCTTCGACTCGCGCCACGAGTCGCGGATCTTCTTCCAGAGCCCCATCAGTCATGCACCTCCACTGCGCCCCGCAGCTCGGCGGGCGCCTTCAGCCAGTACGACTCCCGCACCCACTCGAGCGCGGCCTCGAGCGACTCGTCGTCCGTGACCTCCGCCGTGATCCACCCGTAGCGGCCGACGTAGCGCGCGCGGCTGACGTACGGGAGCAGGTGCGCGATCTCGCGCTCCTCGGCGGTCAGCTTGACCGTCAGCAACACCGTGCGCCCATCCTCCGACATCGAGGCGAACATGCGGTTGTCCGCGACCTTGAAGACCGGGTGGCCCCACGGCTCGTCCTCGTACGTCTCCGGAAGCGAGAGGGCGAGCTCGCGGATCCGGTCGGCGAACGTCACCTCCGCATTCTGTCCGTTTCTCGGGGCCATGGGCTGGGTAGCCCGGGAGAAACACGAAAGGAGGCACCATGGGGAAGAAGATCCAGGAAGTCATGACCTCGAACCCGTGCTCCATCGACGCGGACAAGCCGGTTTCGTACGCCGCGAAGATGATGAAGGACGAGGACGTCGGCTTCGCGCCGATCGTCGAGGGCGACAAGCTGATCGGGACTGTGACCGACCGCGACATCGCGATGAAGGTCGTCGCCGAGGGGCGCGACCCGCAGTCGACGACGGTTCGCGAGATCGCGTCGACCAACCTGGTCACCATCGATCCGCAGCAGGACCTCGACGACGCGCTCCGCCTGATGGCGAGCAACCAGGTGCGCCGGTTGCCGGTGGTCGAGGAGGACGGGAGGCTCGTCGGCGTGGTCGCGCAGAAGGACGTGGCCGAGCAGGGTGACGACGCCAAGACCGGCGAAGTCGTCCAGGAGATCTCCCAGGGCTAGAGCCTCACCGCGTACGAGGTCGCGTCCGGCTCGACGAACCTGACGAGCCGCGCGGCCTCGTCGCGCACCTCCCGAACGGCACCGCGCGGTAGCCGCTCGAACGGCTCCACCACGACCGTCGCCTTCTCGCCGGCGCGCTCCCAACGCCACGTTCCGGAAACGGCGCCGTCGACCAGGAAGGTGGCGAACGACTGCGGGCTCTTGGTGTTGAAGATGCGCTCGCGGTACTGCTCGGGGAGGATCAGCGTCCGGCGCGCGTGCACGAGGAGCGTGGCGTCCCACGTCGGAAGGAAGCGAACCGGTGCCCGGGTGCCGGCATCTGGCAGCGGTGACCGCGGGAGGTCGAGCAGCACCTTGCCCTCCTCGCTGCGAAAGCGCCGCAGCCTCAGGCGCTCGGACGCTTCCTTCATTCTCGTCACCGGCACGCCGGCCCAGTTCGCCGCCTCGTTCACCGTGCCCGGCCCGAAGCCGTCGAGGTAGCGGCGGAGCAGATGCACGAGACCCGCCTCCTCGCCGGCCTCTCGTCTCCCCATCCATTCCTCGGCCAGCTGAAAGAGATCGGCGCGCCGCCGCTCCCACGTCCCTGACGGGGGCACGCGGATGAGCTCCAGCCAGACGCCTTGCCAGAAGGTCGACCCGTGGGTGCGGAGAACCTCGTCGAGCTCCTTGCGCTGCCAGACGCGACCGGCGAGCTCGGCGCGGAGCCGCTCGCGCACGGCGTCGATGTCGCCGACGGCGTTCTTGCCGTGCGACCGCCGCCACCACGCTTCACGAGAAGGGCCGAGCCCGTCCGAGAAGAGCCAGTAGTCCCGCGCGGAGACGACGTGGATGGTCGAGCGCATGAGCGTCCCCTGGATGACGCGCTTGCGTTCGAGCGCCCGGGTGAGCTGATCGAGGTCGAACCGCTCCAGCCGCGTCCACAGCCCGATGTAGGCGGAGGGCGCGTACTGCGTCTGCAGCCCGCCCACCTGCTCGACCGCGCGCACGAGCGGCATCCGAGAGCGCTCGAGCAGCAGCTGGCGCGCAAGCAGCGCTCGGTTCAGCTCGCGCGTCGTGAGGACGCGCTCAGTCATCCTGACGTTCCTGGGCCGGCGCTCGCAAAGGAGGCAAGCGGGCCGGGCGCAGGACAGTACACCCAGTACGGACAAGCCCGGCCCGCGCGGCATCCTGCCGCGAGCGGCGGCAGTCGTCTGCGGAGCCGGGCTCCGCCCGGCGGGAGCAGACGACGGCCAGGGACGTCAGGCAGAGACGGTGAAGACCGGCGTCCCGAGCTGGACGTGGTCGAAGACCCACTCCGCGTCGGGAATCGCCATCCGGATGCAGCCGTGGGACTCCGAGTAGCCGAGCGAGGCCGCGTCGGGCGTTCCGTGGATCCCGACGTACGGCGCGGACAGGCCCATCCACCGCGTCCCGAGCGGGTTGCCGGGCCCCGGGGGGATCGGTTTCGCGCCCTGCGCCCACTTCGAGTCCGGCGGCGGGACCCACCAGGGGTCGCGGCGCATGGTCACGACCTCCCACTGCCCGACCGGCGTCGGGTAGGCGGACTGGCCCGTGGCGACGCTGAACTCGTTGTCCAGGCTCTCGCCCTCGTAGAAGAGGAGCTGGTGGGACTTGATCTTGACGACGATGACCGGCCCGAAGCTCTCCGGCGTGACGCTGGGCTCGACTTGCTCGACGGCCAGCTCGATCGGCGTGCGGTGGAAGGACCGGAGCGTCGTGACGATCCGCCCCCTCATCATCCCCCGGTTCACGCTCAGCCCCGGCTGGCCCGCGGCGATCACCGGCGCGAAGTCGGAAAGGCCCACGAGATAGGCGTCGGACGCCGGCTCCGAAAGCCGGTTATCGAGCCGCGCGAGGTAGCCGTCCAGGCGCTTGCGGTTGAAGGACACCTGCAGCGGCACCTTCTTCGCGCCCCTGGCCCGGAGCGCACGCTGCACCGCGCGTCCGATCTGAGGACGAGCGCCCAGGGCGACCGGGTGCGCGCGCCAGCTCTGCTTGCCGTATGTGAAGAGGACCGCGCGTCCGTATACGCGCTCGACGTGCACCCGCGCGGTCTCGGCGTTCATCCCGCCGACCGAGATCCCGCCGATCTTCACGCCCTGCTCGATCGGCGGCAGGGGATGTCCGCCGACCGGGGCGGCCGCTGCGGCAGCTAGTGCTGCAATGGGTACGAAGACGAGAAAACGGCTCAATCAGGCGCCTTGCTGCTCTTTCCACAGGGAATCGTGGATTCTGTGGAAAACCGCCCGCCAACCCCGCGGGGGAACGCGAGTCTAGCCCCGCCGAGCGCGGGATTCAAGGGCAATCACCAGCGCGTGGTGACGACCTTGGTCTCTGTGAAGAAGCGCACTCCGTCCGTGCCCGTGGCATGCAGATCGCCGTAGAACGAGCCCTTCCAGCCGGCGAACGGGAAGAACGCCATCGAGGCCGGGACGGGAACGTTGATTCCGACCATTCCGGCGGTCACCTTGCGCCGAAACGCACGTGCGACCGCGCCGCTGCGCGTGAAGATCGCGCTCGCGTTGCCGAACTCGTTGCCGGCGATCGCCGCGAGCGCCTCGTCCAGCGAGTCGAGCCGCTCCAGCGCCAGGACCGGCCCGAAGATCTCCTCCTGCGCGACCCGCATCTCCGGCCGCACCAGATCGAGGATCGTGGGGCCGAGGAAGAAGCCGTCGCCGTCCTGCGTGCGTCCGTCCACGAGGATGCGCGCTCCTTCCTGCTCGCCCAGCCCGATGTAACCCGCGATCCGCTCTCGCGCCTGCGCGCTCGTGACCGGCGTGATCGTGCTCTCCGGGTCGAGGCCCGGGCCGACGCGGGCCTCGCGGGCCATCCCGGCCAGACGCTCGGACAGTTCGTCGCCGATGTCGCCCACGGCCACGCCGACCGCTCCGGCGAGACAACGCTGGCCGGCATTCGCGAACGCGGAGGAGAACATCCCCGGGACAGCGAGGTCGAGGTCGGCGTCGGGCATGACGACGATGTGGTTCTTCGCCCCGGCGAGCGCCTGGACGCGCTTGCCCGCCGCGGCCGAGCGGGCGTAGACCGCGCGCGCGACCGGAGCGGAGCCGACGAACGAGACGGCGCGGATCAGCTCGTGGTCGCAGATCGCGTTCACCGCCTCCTCCCCGCCGTGGACGACGCTGAAGACACCGGGAGGCGCGCCGGCCTCCTCGAACAGCTCGGCCAGTCGCATGGCGGAGAGCGGCGTACGCGGGGACGGCTTGAGGATGTAGGCGTTGCCCGAGGCGACCGCGATCGGCGCCGTCCAGAGCGGAACCATCACGGGGAAGTTGAAGGGCGTAATCGCGGCGACCACGCCGAGCGGGTGGCGGAAGAGCTCCGTGTCGACGCCGCGGCTGACCTGCTCCAGCGCGCCGCCCAGCATCAGCGTCGGCATCCCGGCCGCGAACTCGACCACGTCGATCCCGCGGCGCACCTCGCCGCGCGCCTCGTCCAGCGACTTCCCGTTCTCCCGGACGACGAGCTCCGAGAGATCCTCGAAGTCGCGCTCGAGGAGCGCCTGGAGGCGGAACATCAAGCGGGCTCGCTCCATCACCGGGACGTCCGCCCACTCCTCCGCGGCCGGCGCCGCGGCGCGCGCCGCCGCGTCGACCGCATCCGCTCCGGAGAGGGGCACCTGCGCGATCCGCTCGCCCGTCGCCGGGTCGAGGACGTCCTGCAGCTCGGCTCCGTCCACCGGGGCCCGGCGCCCGCCGATCACGTTCTCCACCGCTGAAGCTGCGATTCGGCGATTCTACGACGGTGAGCTGGCTCGGAGACAGCGCGGCCCTGGCGATCCTCAGCTTCGACGTCGACGCCGAGTCGCCGATCCTCGTCGAGGGCCGCCGGTACGCGGACGACTTGACGCTGATGAGCCACCAGGCCTACGGGCCCCAGGTCGCGGTTCCGCGCATCCTCGGTCTGCTCGAGGAGTACTCGCTGCCCGCCACGTTCTTCGTCCCGGGCTACACGGCCGACCACTACCCCGAGTCGGTCGAGCGGATCGCCGCCGCCGGGCACGAGATCGCGCACCACGGCTACAGCCACCACAGCCCGCTGCGGATGGACGAAGCCGCGGAGCGTGCCGACCTCGAGCGCGCCCTCCAGGCACTCGAGCGGCTGGGTGTGAAGCCGGAGGGCTACCGCACTCCCAGCTGGGAGCCGAGCCTGCGCACGTTCGACCTGCTGGCCGAGCACGGCTTCGCCTACGACTCGAGCCTGATGGACGACGACAAGCCGTATCTGCTCGAGACGGCCGGCGGGACGCTGGTCGAGCTCCCGCCCCACTGGAGCCTGGACGACTGGAACCAGTACGCGTACATGCCCGATCCGCGCAGTGGCCCCGGCACCGTCCATCCGCCGTCGCGCGCGATCGCGCTCTGGCAATCGGAGCTGGACGGGATGCGCCGCCACGGCTGCCTCTTCGTCCTCACCATGCACCCGTTCCTCAGCGGCCGGCCCGGCCGGGTCGAGGGGTTGCGCCGGCTGATCGAGCACGCGCTCGAGTGCGGCGACGTCGAGTTCGTCAGCTGCGTCGAAGCCGCACGGCGGGCGGCGGCCGACGAAGATCTGCCGCGCCGCCCCGTTCGGCGGGTCGAGCCCGACCCGGAGATCTACCCCGACTGAACCCGGCGGGAGAAGGCGCGGCGGATGGTCACGCCGCTCGAAGGTGACGGAGACCGATCCGCGCAGCATCTTGCGCGCCGCCGAGACCGGCACGCGCCACGAGCACTCGGCGAGCCCGCTGCGGAAGCGCGCGGAGCGGACGCGCAGCCGCACGCCGGCCACCTTCGCTGTGCACTTGACTCCCCCACTCCGCACCTGGGCCCCCGTGTCGGTGCGGACGACGGCGATCCTCGCGTCGAGCAGCTTCCCCGCGCGCGACTGCTTCGGGATCGTCGCGAAGCGGGTCACCTTGAGCCCGAGCGGGGGAGGAGGAGGCGGCGGGGGCGGCGGAGGTGGCGGGGGCGGCGGCGGAGCGATCGGGGCGCAGGCGGAGAAACACAACCGCCCGGAGCCGAACTGGTTGTTTCGCCCGGGTGTCCCGACGTGCGCCGTGTCCGACTCGAGGACCTTGATCAGCGCCCCTGGATTCCCCATGAGGCCCGGCTGCTGCTGCAGGACGAGCGCCGCGGCACCGGCGACCTCCGGCGTGGCGGCCGACGTCCCCAGGAAGCCGCCGTTGCAGGTGCTGGCCAGCCCGAACGTCTGGGTCGAAACCCCGTCGTAGGCTGCCAGGTCGGGCTTGATCCGCCCGTCGATCGTCGGACCCTGCGAGCTGTAGGGACGGATGGCGTTGCCAACCTGCCAGCACGTCGCCCCGACGGCGAGCACCCAGGGCGACTCGGCGGGCTGGGCCACGCTTCCCTGTGGGACGCTGTGCTCCAGCGTCCCCGTGGTCACGAAGAGATCGAAGCGGCTCGTCGTTGCGGGCGGGAGTGCCTTGATCGAGACGTAGACCGGCAGCGGCGCCGCGCTCGTGTTGGCGTAGCACGCTCCCTCGACCGGCGGCGCGAGCCGACCGGGCTGCTGGATGGTCTCCGACCAGGCGAGCAGGGTGCCGGTCCCCGACTGCTGGATGTAGAGGTTGAAGTCCTGGTCCGTCTCCGGCCAGGCGTCCCAGACGAGGGACGCGCACCCGGTCGCGTTCCCGGGAATCGTGAACGCGTTGCCCTCGTCGCCACCGCCGAAGTCCTGGAACACGCTCCCGGGCCGGTGGCTGTAGGGACCGCTCCAGTGGCTCTGCGCGTAGTTGCCTGCAGCGTTGACCCAGAGGATCCCGTGGTCATAGGCGTTCTTGGCGATGGAGTCGGCCGAGACCCTGTCGGTGCGGTTGTGGACGCCGTCGCCCCGTCCTCCCGCGAGCCAGGTGATGGAGTGGCTGATGATCGGGATGTGCTGGTTGATCACGTAGTCGAGGGCGATCTGGAGCGTGAGCTCGCTGTCGACGCAGATCAGGTAGAGCTGTGCGTCCGGAGCCATGTCGTGGACAAGCTCGGCGACTGCGGTTCCGTGCGCAGTGGCGCCGGATACCCCGCAGAACCCCGGGGTTACGAGAGTCGCCGGCAGATCGCCGCTGTCGATCGCCGCTTTGGCGCCGGCGAAGCCGATGTCGATCACCGCGATCTTGACGCCCTTCCCCGTGACGCCGGACGCATGGAGCCCCTCGACACCGCTGGCCGAGATCTCCTGGCCGGTGACCGCGGCGGGGACATGCAGGAGCGGCGTGTCGACCGAGACAACGCCCCCGCTCGAGGACAGCTTCTCGATGACGCCGGCGGGGGCGCGAACCTGGACGAGGTTTCCAAGGCGCGCCTCGACCCGTCCTCCGAGCCGCCTGGCCTCGGCCGCGACGGCGGACGCGTGGCCGGCCTTGGCGCGGACGATCATGACCTGCCGCTGGACGGCCACAGCGGACGTCCCCGCGGACGGAAGGAACACGAGCAGCGCGAGGGCGCAGAGGAGGAACCTCACCGGCCCGTTGTAGCAAGCCCGGAAGTGGGCACTATAGGGACATGGCGGACCGCGCCCGGCTGGTCGGGATCAATCACGTCGCTCTCGAGGTCGGCGACCTCGATGAGGCGCTCGAGTTCTACGGGCGCATCTTCGACATCGAGGTGGAGTCGCGCATCCCCGGCATGGCCTTCGTCAGCATGGGCGACCAGTTCCTCGCGCTGGCAGAGGGGCGGACGCAGGAGCGGGACGACGACCGGCATCTCGGCCTCGTCGTCGACGACCGGGAGGCCGCGCTGGCCGCGGCGCGCGAGGCGGGCGTCGAGCTCTTCGGGAGGGGCAACGACTTCCGCGATCCGTGGGGCAATTTCATCCAGGTCGTCGAGTACTCGCAGATCCAGTTCACCAAGGCTCCCGAGGTACTCGAAGGTATGAATCTGGGAGGCTTGACCAAATCCGAGGGCGCGCGAGAGGAATTGCGCCAAAAGGGTCTTGTCTGACCTCCGCCCGTGATGGTTCAATGGGGACCGTGAACGAGAAGATCAAGAAGGGGTGGTCGGCGACGGGCCACGGGCTCCGGCGTGTCTTCTGGCACAAGTGGCTGCTGATCGCCGCGATCGCAGTGCTCGTCGTCCTCGGTGGCCTCGCCGCCGCGGCCTACGGCTACGACCGCAGCCAGAGCGACATGATCGCCAAGGGCGTCCACGTCGGCGGGATTCCGGTCGGCGGGATGAGCGCGGATCAGGCGCGCGCCAGGCTGAACGCGAAGTTCAAGGTGCTGTCGCGGCCGATCATCCTGACGTACAAGGGTGGCCGCCTCGTGCTCACGGCGAAGCAGGCGCAGTTGCGCGTGGACGTGAACGCCCTGGTCGACCAGGCGCTCGCCGAGAGCCACCACGGCTGGTTCCTCGCCCGCGCGTGGCGTGAGCTCACGGGAGGCAGGGTCGAGGCCGGCCTCCGGCCCCACGTCTCGTACTCCAAGGCCGCGATCAACCAGACGCTCGTCCGCATCCAGAACCGGGTCGAGCGCGAGCCGGTCAACGCATGGCTGAAGGCCAACTACAACGGCCTCCTGATTCACGGTGGCAAGAACGGCGCCGAGGTCAAGCTTGCGCTTCTCCGCTGGCAGATCCGCCACTCGCTGCTGAGCCGGCATGCGCGGCGCTGGTACAAGGTCCCGATGCGCGCGGTCACGCCCGAGGTGACGATCTCGACGCTGAAGCAGGACTACCCGTCCTACATCACGATCGACCGCGGGGACTTCACGCTGCGCGTCTACCAGAACCTGAAGCTCGCGCGGAGCTACGCGATAGCCGTCGGCCAGCAGGGGCTGGAGACGCCGGCCGGGATCTACTCGGTGCAGGACAAGCAGGTCAATCCCTGGTGGCACGTGCCCAACAGCGCCTGGGCCGGCTCGCTCGCGGGGCAGGTCATCCCGCCCGGACCGTCCGACCCGCTGAAGGCACGCTGGCTCGGGATCTACAACGGGGCAGGCATCCACGGCACCGAGGACATCGGGTCGCTCGGGTCGGCCGCCTCGCACGGCTGCGTGCGGATGGCCATCCCCGACGTGATCGACCTCTACGATCGCGTCGACGTCGGGACGCCGATCTTCATCGGCAACTAACTCAACTCGTTGCGCACCTACGACCTCGTCCGGGAGCTGCAGCTCACGGTCGACGAGGACGAGTTGACGGGCCTCTCGGCCGATGTGTCGAGCGGCTTCACCAGACGGACGACCATCATCCACCTGCGCGGCGCGGGCCATGAGGGCAGAGGCGAGGACACGACCTACTCCGAGCCTGAACAGCTCGCCTTCCAGCAGGCCGGGTCGGTGCTCCCGGTCACCGGCACGCACACGATCGAAAGCTTCTCCGCCCTGTTCGAGGAGATGGACTCGTACCGCCGCTGGGCCGTCGAGAGCTCGGCGCTCGACCTCGCGCTGCGCCAGGCCGGCAAGCCATTGTGGGAGGTGCTCGGACGGGAGCCGCGCCCGGTCACGTTCGTCTCGTCGATGCGGCTCGGGTCGCCGCCGTCGATCGACCGCGTCCTCCAACGGCTCGAGCTCTATCCCACGCTGCGCTTCAAGCTGGATCCCACGAGCGATTGGGACGAGCCGCTCGTGGCCGAGCTCGCGGCGACCGGCGCGGTCGAATCGGTCGACCTCAAGGGCGCGTACAAGGGGACGTTGGTCGACCAACCGCCCGACCCGAGGCTGTACAAGCTGGTCGCCGAGGGGTTCCCCGACGCGTGGATCGAGGATCCCGCGCTGACGCCCGAGACCGACCCGCTACTCGCGCCCTACCGCGAGAGAATCACCTGGGACGCGCCCATCCACTCCGTGGCGGACATCGAGTCCCTCCCGTTCCCGCCGCGGACGATCAACATCAAGCCGTCGCGGTTCGGCAGCATCGAGGCGCTCTGCGACACCTACGACTACCTCGAGGAGCAGGGAATCGGCGCGTACGGCGGAGGACAGTTCGAGCTCGGCGTCGGACGCGTCCAGAACCAGTACCTGGCCTCGCTCTTCCATCCCGGCGCGCCCAACGACCTCGCGCCGACGGCGTACAACGAGAACGAGCTGCGGCCGGGCCTCCCCGAGAGCCCGCTCGCCCCGGAGCCGGCCGCCATCGGCTTCGACTGGGGTACTTAGCCCTTCAGGATCGACTGAAGCTGGGCGGCATTCGTCGCCGCCTGCGAGATCCATCCCCCGCTCCCGTCCGCACTGCGCCCGTTGTTGTTGAAGAGGACGAACGCCTGCTCCACGTCCTCGGCCAGCGCCCTCAGCGGTCCCGCGAGCTCACGTAGCTCCTCCTCCGAATAGAGGTAGTTGAAGCGCTCGGCCGCGCTTCCACCGCGGACGTTCCAGGTCTCGGCGTTGCGGCCGTGCAGCCGGACATAGCCCGTTTGGGAGGTGCTCGCCCAGACGGTCGGCACCATGTTCTTCGCGCCCTGGATGCGCGGCGAGTCCGTCACGACGTGCGTCATGCCGTGTTCCTCGAGGAAGCCGAGCGTGTCGGCGCGGTGCTCTTCCTCGAGCCAGGAGTGATGGCGGAACTCGACCAGTGCTTCGTCCCCCTGCAGCTGGTCCTGCGCCCATTCGAGGTACTCGAACGAGACGGGCTTGTGGACGACGTAGGGCGGAAACTGCAGCAGGATCCCGCCGAGCTTGCCGGCGGCGCGCAACGGCTCGAGCGCGTCGTGGAAGCGGGAGAAGACCTCGGCGCGGAACTCGCGCGGCGGACGTTCGACGCGGCCGCGCGCGTCCACGGGGACTCCTTCCCTGAGCTCGGGCGGCAGCTGCTCGAGCCGCACCGGGTGCCGCGTCATCAGCGCGAAGGCCTTCACGTGCATGACGAAGCCGTCGGGCGTCCGCTCGGCCCAGCGCTGCACCATCTCCTCCGCGGGGAGCCGGTAGAAGGTCGAGTCCACCTCGACCATGTCGTAGTGCTGCGCGTACCAGGCAAGCCGGTCGCCCGGCTTGACCCCCTTCGGATACCAGTGCTTCGACAGCGCCTCGTCCGCCCACGAGCACGTGCCGATCCGGATGCGGCCTTCAGACATCGAGCACCGCGGAGCCGTGGATGCGGCCCGAGCGGACCGCGTCCAGAGCCTCGTTCGCCTGCTCGAGCGGAAACGACTGAACCTCCGTCCGCACCGGGACGCGCGGCGCGAGCTCCAGGAACTCCTCGCCGTCGCGGCGCGTCAGGTTCGCGACCGAGCGCACGGAGCGCTCGCCCCACAGCAGCTCGTACGGGAACTGAGGGATGTCGCTCATGTGGATGCCCGCGCAGACGACTACACCACCCTTGGCGGTCGCGGCCAAAGCCGCCGGGATCAGCGCGCCGACCGGCGCAAAGACGATCGCGGCATCCAGCGGCTCGGGCGGCGCCTCGTCCGAGCCGCCAGCCCAGTCGGCGCCGAGCGAGCGCGCAAAGCGCTGTCCCTCCTCGTCGCCCGGCCGCGTGAAGGCGAACACGGTCCGGCCCTGGTGCTTGGCGACCTGCGCGATGATGTGCGCGGAGGCGCCGAAGCCGTACAGGCCCAGGCGCTCGCCGTCGCCGGTCATGCCCAGCGAGCGGTATCCGATCAGCCCCGCGCAGAGGAGCGGCGCGGCCTGACGGTCGTCATAGCCCACGGGGATCGGAAAGCAGAAGCGTTCGTCCGCGACGACGCGCTCGGCGTAGCCGCCGTCCAGCTGGTAGCCGGTGAAGCGCGCGCCGTCACACAGGTTCTCGCGGCCGGAACGGCAATAGCGGCAGGTGCCGTCCGTCCAGCCGAGCCAGGGGACGCCCACGCGGTCGCCGGTCTCGAAGCGCTCTCCCCGCCCTCGACCGTCCCGACGATCTGGTGGCCGATGACGAGCGGGAGCTTCGGATCGGGGAGCTCGCCGTCGACGACGTGCAGGTCGGTGCGGCAGACGGCGCAGACGTGGACGCGGACGAGCACCTGGCCCGGGCCGGGCTCGGGATCGGGGAGCTCAGCCGGACGAAGCGGGCTCCGAGGCGCCTCCAGCAACATCGCGCGCACGAGGCGAATATACGACCGCAGCGAGCGTCAGGAGACAGGCGGCGCTCAGCAGGAGGTACGGGACGGCGTCGGAGGTGGCGTGTGCGAGCGCTCCTCCGCCGAGCGCGCCTACGGCCTGGCCCGGCGCCCAGGCGAGGTTGATGAGCGCGACTCCCCACGCGACGTCGACCCCGATCCGCTCCGCGCTCTCGGTCACGAACGACATCGCGGGCGTCCAGGAGATTCCGAAGGAGAGGGCGGAGAACACAGCGATGACGGCGAGCACGGCCGCCACGTCCGGCCACGGAAGGATGGCTGTCGCCACGGCGGACGCGGCCAGGCCGACCATCACCGGCAGGCGCTTCCCGCGCCGGTCCGTCACCCGACCGACCAGCGGGGCGGCCCCGGCCTCCAGCGTGGTGGCGACGAGGTACACGGCGCCGATGGCGACCGCGCCGAGACCGAGGGCCGACAGGCGGAGAGGGACGAGCACGCCCTGCGCGCCGAACAAGAGCGCGGGGAGCGTCACCAACCAGAGGCCGCCGATGATCCTCCGGTTGGTCAGCGCGCGCTTGAGCCCGCCGGGGGACTGATCCGTGCGCACCGGCGGCGCCGGCGTTCTCAGCGCCAGGACGGCAATCACGAGGCACAGGCCCGCGATGCCGGCGAAGACCGGGCCCGTGCCGGCCACGGAAGCGAGCGCACCCGCGACCGGACCGAAGATCGCGCCCCCGATGGCCACGCCCAGGACGCTTCCGATCACCCGACCTCGCCGGCCGCTCGGCGCCAGGGACACCAGCCACGAGAGGGCCGCCGTCCAGGCACAGGCGCTGCCGATCCCTTGCGTGAAGCGGGCGGTGTCGAGCAGCGGAATCGAGTCGCCGTACCCGAATACCACCGAGGTGACGGCGATGAGGCAGAGCGCGGTGACGGCGGTCGGCTTGACCCCGACGCGCGCCGCGAGGTAGCCGCTCGGGATCCCGCCCACGAGGACGCCGAGGGGATAGGCGGCGGCGAGCAGCCCCGCCCCCGCCTTCGTGAGGTCGAAGCGGTCCGCGTACTGCGGGAGGAGGGGCGTGAGCGCCGCGAAGAACAGCGTGTCCACGAACACGATCGCGCCGGTGATGAAGAGGACGCGTCGCATTCAGAGGCGGTAGAGCCCGAGGGCGTTCTCGCGCAGGATCGCGCGCCCGGCCTCGACTGCCCGGCCGGCCGGCAGCACCTCGGGCAGCACCTCTGTCAGCGCGTCGCGCCAGCGCTTGGCGCCGAGGAAGTACAGCTCGGGCGCCAGCGCCGCGTCGGAGGCATAGAGCAGCTTCGACACCGGTGCCAGCTCGAGCGCCTGCCGGAGCATCTCCGACCCGCGCGAGACGTACGGGATCGTCAGCGAGAGGTCGAACCACACGTTCGCGTAGACGTGGGCGAGCCAGCCCGCCTCCCGCACGAACGGGTAGCAGTGGAGGAGGACGAACGGCGTGTCCTCGAACCGCTCGATCACCGGCTTGAGCCAGCCGGGATCGGCGAGCGGAAGCAGGAGGTCGCGGTCTCCGAAGCCGCAGTGCACCTGGACGGGGAGCGGGTCGCCCGTCTCCTCGTTGGCCTCGAGCACGCGCCAGAGGGGATGATCCTCCGCGAGTCGCAGGCCGCCGCGGTAGGCCGCGATCGTCTTCAGCGCGGCGAAGCCGTGCGTGCGGGCGGAACCGACGTCGACCTCGGGGCGCGACCGCGTCTCGATACGCAGGACGGGACATGAACGGCAGCCGGCCAGCTCGCCCATCGCCTGCCAGCCGAATCCCTCTCCCGGCGCCGGAAAGCCGTCGTCGAGAAGCAGGAGCTCGGTGCCTGTGGCGCGCAACAGCGCCGACGCGTACTCCTCCGGGGTACGGGCCACGCGATACTCGAAGACGGCGCGCTCCTCCGGCTCGCAACCGAGCTCAGCCGCCAGCTCGACGATGGCGCGCCGGTACGAGACCGAGGTCGCCACGTGCGGCCACTGGCGCTCGTCCGTGCTCTCCGAGAAGAGGCCCCGGAACTCGTCGAGCGTCTCCGGATGCCCGGTGAGGACTCCGTGCGCATGCTGGTCGACGAGGCCGACGCGGGCTAGTACTTCAGAAAGTGACCCTGATGCTCGAATTCGTCGTCCTCCGCTGAATAGGCCTCCCATTCCGAGCGCCGGACCGCGAGGTACGAGCGCAGGAGCGTCTCGCCCAGCGCGCCGCCGAGAACGCCGTCGGACTCGAGCGCGTCCAGCGCCTCCGACTGCGTCCGCGGAAGGCGGACGATCCCCCGCTCCTCCCGGTCCCTGTCACTCAGCGTTGCCGGGTCGACGTCGATCGCCTCAGGGAGCTCGAGGCCGCGTTCCATCCCGTCGAGGCCCGCCGCGATGATCCCGCCGAGGGCCAGATAGGGGTTGCAGGTCGTGTCCGCGGCCTTGAGCTCCACATTGGTCGACGCCTCCTCCATTCCGCGGAAAACGGACGGAACCCGCAGCGGCGCCTCCCGGTTGTCGTAGCCCCAGCAGGTGTACGCCCCGGACCAGGTCTGCGGGGAGATGCGCCGGTAGGAGTTGAAGCTGGGCACCGTGAGGCCGCACAGGCCGGGGAGATGGGCGAGCAGGCCGGCGGTGAACGCGCGCCCTTCATCCGAGAGCGGCGCCTCCGGTGCATAGAACCGGTTGCGGCCGCTGTCGCGGTCCCAGAGCGAAACGTGGATGTGGCAGCCGTTTCCGGCCGCGTCAGGCCACGGCTTGGGAGCGAGCGACGCGGCGAGCCCGCGCGAGGCGGCGACACCGCGGATCGTCTCTCGGGTCAGGATCTGCGTGTCGGCCGCGAGCAGCGCCGGAGCGTGTCCGGTGGTCAGCTCCTGTTGACCGGGCCCGAGCTCGGCGTAGTACTGGTCGACCGACGATCCCCTGCTGTTCGAGCGCCTCGACGAGCGCGTCCACGTACTCCTGGGAGGCCGTCATCCCGATGGTCGAGAAGCAGAGGCTCGAGTCGACCGGTCGCCATTTCCCTTCCTCCAGCCGGGCGAGCGTGAACTCGTTCTCGAACCCCGCGCGCAGGAGTGCCCCGCGGGCGTCGAGGGCGGCCTCCATCCGCTTGAGGAAAGAGCGCTGGCACACCGGCGCCGGGTTGCCGTCGAGACCGACCTGGTCGGTGAGGACGGCGCCCGTGCGCGGCGCGTACGGGAGGACGCGGAACGTGGTCGGGTCGGGGACGATGCGCAGCTCGCCCACCGGTCCCATGCCCTCAACGGACTGGAGCCGGTCGAGCGAGTTCATCGCCTCCATCGCGAGGGTGACGCCGATCCCGCTGTTCAGGCGCGCCTCGAGCCCGCCGAGCGCGGTCGCCTTGGCCCGGACGGTGCCGTCGTTGCCGCACCACAGGAAGCGGACGAGCATCAGGCCGCGCTCCCGCGCGGTTCTCACGATGTCCATGGCGGAAAAATAGGCCCAGGCGGGCTAAGACGCCGCTAACGCAGTCCTAGCTTCTGCGAGCACACGGGCCAGGCGACCCAGCCGTAGATCGAGAGCACGCGCTTCGCGATCGCGATCTGCTGTTCACGGGTCGCCTGGTTCGCGTACGGGGCGTAGGCGCCGCCGCCGTTCTCCGTCCAGGTCGAGGGCGTGAACTGCAGCCCGCCGTAGAACCCGTCGCCGTTGTCGGCAGCCCAGTCTCCGTTCGCTTCGCATTGCGCGAGCGTGTCCCAGATGGTCGAGCCGGGGAAGCCTGGCGGAAGCGATGCCTGGAGGTCGAGCCGCTGCGCCTGGAGCGCGTGGCGGCGCTGCTTGCGCGAGACCTTGAACATCGTGGAGTGGGTCCGCTTCGCGAGCGCCTCGCGCAGAGCCCACGGGCGGGTGCTCGGCGCCGGCGTCGCGAGCGCGCGGGCCACCGCATGCTTGTCCAGCGAGGTCGCGCTCGAGATGTCCGAGGCGCGCAGCAGGATCGCTCCCGGCGGCGGCGCCGACGGAGCGGCGACTGCGGCGGACCAGCCCGTCAGGGTGGTCAGCGCCAGGTCGCTGGCGGTGAACTGGAGCCGCTGGAGACGCTGCCATGCGCGGAGGTACGGAGTCGGGTTGACCGCCCCGTCGTAGCCGTAGGCCAACCGGGACGGCGGATGGATCTCGAAGTGCAGGTGGGGAAGCGTCCCCACAGCGTCCCCGGTGTCGCCGACGAACCCGAGGATCTGCCCGGCATGCACGCGCGCGCCGGCCACGGCGGCGGTCGAGAACGCTGCGAGGTACGAGTAGTAGTAGTAGGTGCCGTTGTCGTCACGCAGCCAGAGGCGGTTCCCGCCGATCGGGCTCCAGCCGACGAGGAAGAGCGTCCCGTCCGTGGCCGCCAGCACCGGCGCGCCGAGCGGGGCGAAGAGCTCGTCCCCGTGATGCCACCCGCGCGGGCCGCGGACGCCGTACGTGTCCGTGTACGCGACCGGGCCGAAGACCGGGAAGACGTACACCCCCGCGCCGAGGGCGGGCGTGTCGGCCGTGGGCCCGCTGTGCAGCGGCTCGACGACGACCGGCTTGTGCGCCGGCTTGGACGGCTTCGCCGGCTTCGTCCGCTTCGGCTTCGGGGTTGCAACCGACCCCTTTCCGGCGTCCGGGACGGTGACCGTCGGAATGGGCTCCGTCGGAAGAGGCGGCGTGGTCGTCGTCGTGGTGTGTCGTCGTGGTGGTGGTGGTCGTCGTAGTGGGAGTCGTCGTAGTGGTCGTCGTGGTGGGAGTCGTCGTGGTCGTTGTCGTGTCCGTCGGGGGCGGCTCCGTGGACGTGCAGTCCGTTGTCACCGTTTGCGCGGGATCGCACGGAGTGGGCGCGGCGACGCCGCCGGGCGCGAGCAGCGCGGCCGTCGCGGCGCCTGCTGTTCCCAGCGCAAGTGCGATCAGCAGGCGGATTCCTGTCCGGCGCACGTTCGTCACGATAGACGGCTCATCGGCTCTCCGCCAGCGATCCGAGTGCTTTTGTCACTACACTTTCGGGCGAATCTGCAGGCAAAACTAAGGGGTCAGAATGAAGGAAGGCACGGAATGAGCCGGCGGTTGGCCATTGCGCTCGCCCTTACGGGAGTAGTGATGGTGTCCCTCGGCTTCACCTCGCTCGGCGGAGCCTCCGTGCGCGCGCTCAGCGCGAAGGTCATCCCGAAGGCGAAGTACGCGCTGAACGCGGCGAAGGTCGGTGGCTTGAAGGTGTCGCGCGTGCCGCGCGCCGGCTACCTGTACCCCATCCCCAAGAGCGGCAAGTTCCCGCTGTCGGTGATTCCCTTCGACACCACGGCCGCGACAGGAGGGCCTGCCGGGCCCACCGGGCTTCCAGGCCTTGCCGGAGCGAAAGGCCCGAGCGGGGTTCGGGGCCCCCAGGGCGGTCCGGGGCCGAATGGAGCGCAGGGCTTTCCCGGCCCGTCAGGAGCTCCTGGGCCCAACGGCGACCCCGGCCCACCCGGCCCGGGCATGAGGCTTCCGCACATCGTCAGCTTCGAGAGCGACACCAACGCCAACAACTACAAGTCCGCCTCGATCGCGTGCCCGACGGGTGAGCGCGTCATGAGCGGAGGCGTTGCTGTCACGCCGGAAAGCACCGGCCGCGTCAAGATGGTCCGGAGCGTGCCCTATGTCTCCGGAGACGACAATCAAGGCTGGTCGGGGGCTGCCGCAGAGGTCCGCGCACAAGCCGAGACCGACCCGGACGTCACGCCTGTCGACGAGCCGGATTCGTACGAATGGTCGCTCACCGTCTACGCCACCTGCGTGAGGCTGAGCTGAATGGCGGTCACATTGGAAGAGATCAGGTTTTGCGAACGCAACAGCAGGGGGTCGAGATGAAACGAAGACAACGATTCGACCGGCGCCTTCCGATCGCGCTGGGCGTCGCCGGGCTGGCCGTCGGCGTGCTCGGGTTCACGCCGATCGGCGAAGCGTCGGTACACGCGGTCACCGCCAAGATCCCTTCGACGGCGAGGTACGCATTGAATGCGGGCGCAGTCGGAGGAGTAAAGGTTTCGCGCAAGCCCAGGGCCGGCTATCTGTTCCCGCTTCCGGCCAACCACCAACTGCCGCAGTCCGTTCTCCCGTACCAGATCGAGGTCGAAGGACCGCAGGGCAACACCGGCCCGACCGGCCCTGTCGGGCCGAAGGGCGACCCCGGTCCCGCCGGGCCGCAAGGGAGCCCCGGCGCGCAGGGCGCGGGGGGCCCGCAGGGCCCGAGTGGGCCAGCCGGCGACCAGGGGCCCCCAGGGCCGCCCGGCCCGGGGATCAGGAATCCCCACATCGTCAGCTTCGAGACCGATTCGAACGGGGACAACTACAAGTCCGCGTCGATCGCGTGCCCGACCGGTGAGCGGGAGATCAGCGGCGGCGCCGCGGTCACGCCGGAAAGCAGCGGCCGCGCGTTCGTCGTGAGGAGCGTTCCGTACATCTCCGGAAACGACAATCAGGGCTGGTCGGCCGCAGGCACCGAGGTTCGTGCGCAGGCCGAGACCGATCCGGATGTCACGCCCGTCGACGAGCCGGACGGGTTCGCCTGGTCGTTGAGCGTCTACGCGCTCTGCGCGAAGGTCAACTAGCGCCTGATCTCACCTGGGAATCGGCCCCGCTGACCCCCGGGGCCGGTTTCCGTTCTTTCCCGGCCATCTTCTCACCGGCCTCGGCGAGCACGTCGCCGAGGACCCCGACCAGCTCGTCGATCTCGGCCGGGCCGGCCACGAGCGGCAGCGAGATCTGCACGACGGGGTCGCCGCGGTCGTCGGCGCGGCAGATCAGCCCACGCCGGAACATCTCCGGTGAGAGGAAGCCGCGCAGCAGCGCCTCGCATTCCTCGTCGGTGAACGTCTCCTTCGTCTCCTTGTCGCGCACGAGCTCGAGCGCGTAGAACCAGCCCACACCGCGCAGGTCGCCGACGATGGGTAGCTCGAGAAGCGAGGCCAGACGGTCGCGCAGCATCGGCCCGTCCTGCTGGACGTGCTCGACCACGCGCTCCCGCTTCATGATCTCCAGGTTCTTCAGCGCGATCGCGCAGGCGACGGGGTGGCCGCCGAAGGTGATCCCGTGCGTGTACGTCCGCGCCCCCTCGAGGAAGGGCTCCATGACGGCGTCGCGCGCGACCACGGCGCCGATGGACGCATACGCGGAGGAGAGGCCCTTCGCGCACGTGACCAGATCGGGGCGGATGTCGTACAGGTCCGAGGCGAACCAGGCCCCGCAGCGGCCGAAGCCGGTGATCACCTCGTCGGCGCACAGGAGGATGCCGTGGCGGTCGCAGAGCTCCCGGACGCCCTGGAAGTAGCCGGCCGGCGGCGTGAAGGACCCGCCCGCGTTCTGGACGGGCTCCATGATCACCATCGCGATCGTGTCAGCCCCCTCCGAGTCGATCGTCTGCTCCAGATCGTCGAGCAGGAAGGCGGTGAACTCCTCTTCGGTCTCGCCGTCGGGCCGGTGGTAGCGATTCGTGTTCCGCACGTGAAAGACGCCCGGGACGAGCGGCTCGAACGGCGCGCGCAGCGCGGGAACGCCGTTGATCGAGAGCGCGCCCATCGTCGTGCCGTGGTAGGCGACGTTGCGGGCGATGGCCTTCCAGCGCCGTTCCCCCCGCACCGTGTGGTACTGGCGGGCGAGCTTCCAGGCAGACTCGACCGCCTCCGACCCGCCGGAGACGAAGAAGACGCGGTTCAGGTCACCGGGCGCGAGCGACGCGACCTCCGCAGCCAGCTCGATCGCGCGCGGATGGGCGTACGACCAGTTCGTGTAGAAGGGCAGCTCGCGCATCTGCTCGGCCGCCGCCTCGCCGATCTCCTCCCCGTAGCTGTAGCCGATCTGGACGGCGAACAGCCCCGCCAGCGCGTCGAGGTAGCGCTTGCCGTTCGCGTCGTACAGGTGGCAGCCCTCGCCGCGCACGATCACGGGCAGCTCGCCGTCGCGATAGCCGCCCATGCGGGTGAAGTGCAGCCACAGGTGGTCCTTTGCGGCCTGCTGAAGCTCTTCCGCAGAAAACGTCGTCTGAACCGAGGTCATGCGTTCCTCCCGCGCCGGCTTTGAATGAGGACGCCGAACAGCATCGCAGCTAGTGCGACAACGAAGATCGCGGTACCGATCACGTTCACCTGCGCAGGGGCGCCGATTCGGGCGGCTCCCCAGACGAACAGCGGGAACGTCACCTCCGATCCAGCGTTGAAGTACGTGACCACGAAGTCGTCTATGGAGATTGCGAAGCAGAGGAGGAGCGAGGCGAGGACGGCCGGGGCGATAAGGGGCAGCGTCACCTTGCGGAACGTGGTCCACTCGTTGGCCCCGAGGTCCATGGCCGCTTCCTCGAGGTGCCTGTCGAATCCGATCAGGCGCGCCTTCACGGTCACCACGGCAAAGCTGATGCAGAACATGATGTGGGCGATCAGGATCGTCCAGAAGCCGAACACCACGTTCAGGTTCAGGAACAGCGTCAGCAGCGACGCGCCGAGGACGATCTCGGGTGTCGCCAGCGGAAGGAAGATGAGCATGTTGGTCGCGCCGCGGGCACGAAATCCGTAGCGGACGAGGGCGAGCGCGATCAGCGTCCCGAGCGCGGTCGCGACGAGGCTCGCGATCAGCGCGATCTCGAGAGAGAGAATGATCGCGCTGCGGATTCCCGGGACGCCGTCCCAGTAGCGCCAGTTGTCCCAGGTGAAGCCCTGCCAGGTGTAGTTGAAGCGGCCGACGGGATTGTTGAACGAGAAGACGACGACGACCGCGATCGGCAGCATCAGGTAGATGAAAAAGAGGATCGAGTACGCGGTCAGGACGTGGCGCCGGACGAAAGCCCATACGTTCGCGAGCGCGCTTCGGCGCGGGCGGGCGGAGACGGCGGTGGCCGAGCTCACAGCTCGGCCGACCCCGTGAGCTGCTCGGTGCCGACCGCCCGGGCATAGATCAGGATCGCGATCAGGATCCCGCCCATCAGCACGAATGACATCGCGGCGGCCGCCGGATAGTCGTTCAGCTGCAGGAACTTCGACTGGATCACGTTCCCGATCATGTGGTTGTTCGGCGAGCCGAGCAGCTCCGCGTTGATGAAGTCGCCCGCGGCCGGAATGAACGTCAGCAGCGTCCCCGCGACGACCCCCGGCAGTGAGAGCGGCAGCGTGACACGGACGAACGTCTTGAAGCTGTTCGCGTACAGGTCGTGCGCAGCCTCGATCATCCGCTTGTCGATCTGCTCGAGCGACACGTACAGCGGCAGCGCCATGAAGGGCAAGAAGTTGTAGGTGATCCCGCAGACGACGGCGACGGCGGTGGCGAGCAGGCGTCCGTCCTCACCGAGAAGGTGAAGGGAGCGCAGCGTGTTGGCGACGATCCCGTGGTCGGACAGGATCGACTCCCAGGCGAGCGTCCGGATCAGGTACGTGACGAAAAACGGCGCGACGATCGCCAGCAGCAGAAGGTTCTTCCAGCGGCCGCCGCGGAAGGCGATCCAGTAGGCGACTGGGTAGCTGAGGACGAGCGCCAAGCCGGTGGCGATCGCGGCGTACTCGAGCGAGCGGAGGAACTCGTCGCCGTAGTTGCTGATCGCATCGCTGTAGTTGCTCCACGTCCAGGTGAACGCGAAGCCGACGTCGAGCGACCCCGACTCGAGCGACTGGTAGGCGAGGAAGCCGAGCGGGACGAGGAAGAAGGCGGCGAGCCACAGCACGCCCGGCGCGAGCAGCAGGTAGGGCGTCAGCCCTCGGTGCCGGTGGAGGAAGCCCAAGCGCGTGCGCTAGAACGCGAGGTTGTTCCAGGCCTCCTCGTACTTCTGGTTCGTGAGCGCTTTCGGATCGAAGAGGTAGACGTTGTCCAGCATCTGCTGCGTCGGGAAGATCAGCGGATTGTTCGCCACGGCGGGGTTGGTCTTCAGCGCCGCTTCCTTCGCGCCGATCACGGGCGTGATGTAGTAGATGCCGGTGATGTTCTTCTTGGGGTTTCCGCCCACCATCGGGCCCTGGACCTTCGGGTCGTATACGTAGTTCATGTACACGGACGCGGTATAGGCGTCGCCGCCGTTGGGGATGAGCATGTTGTCCGTCCAGATGTTGCCGCCGTCTTTGGCGATGTTCCAGTGCAGGTGGGTCTGTTGCTGAGGCCCGAGCTGCGGGATGTCGCCCGACCAGGACATGGCCGCGGCGAGGTCGCCCCGCGCGAGCGGCGGCGCGTAGTCGTTGCCGGTGAACTGACGGATCTGCCCGGAGTCCTTTGCTTTCTGGAGCCTGTCGAGAGCCCGGTTGAACGTCGCATCGGTGACGTGCGTGGGGTCGTCACCGTTCGAGAGCATGACGCTGCACATGCAGTCCGCCATCTCGTTCAGCACGGTGATCTTCCCCTTCAGCTTCGGGTTGCCGAGGAGGTCGTCGATTGTCAGCACGGGATCGGTGAGCGTGTCGTTGTAGGCGATTCCGACGATGCCCGACTGCCACGGGAGGCTGTAGTCGCGGTTGGGGTCCCACGCCGGGTGGCGCTGCACCTTGACGAGATTCTTGATGTTCGGAATCGCGCTCTTGTCCAGCTTCTCGACCCAGCCCTTCTCGACGAGGAGTGACGGCCACTTCGAGTTGTCGGTCATGACGATGATGTCGCGGTCGATCGACTGGCCCCGCGACAGCGCGGGCTCGATCTTGGCCCCGAACGTCGAGTTGTCGTTGATGTCCTCCATGTAGTCGACGTGGACGCCGAACTTCTTCTCGAACTCGTCGAGCGAGGGAAACGTGTGGTTCTTCTGGTTCGTGTCCATGTAGAGCGTCCAGTTGGAGAAGCGGAGAGTCTTCGCGAGCTGCTGCTTGCCGGTCGAGGTACCCGGCGTCGTCTTGCTACCGGAGCCGCCGCAGGCGGCAAGGAGCCCGGGGATAGTCAGGAGCGAGGCGCCGGCCGCGCCTCGGCGAAGCAGTTGATCACGCGTCAGACGTTGGGTCATTCGTCCCCTCCTCGGGTTCGTCGTCCACGACAAAGCTCGCTTCTCGGTTCCAGCTCAACACCACGCGGTCGCCGGGTGCGGCCAGTGCGGCTTGAGGACCCGCATTCTGCACGTAGACGGACAGCTCGCCGGCTTCCGTCTCGACGATGTACTGGGTGGAGACGCCGATGTAGGCGCGCTCCTTGACCTCGCCGCGGACCTGGTTCTCGCCGTCCTCTCCGAGCTGGATCTTCTCGGGCCTGATCCCGACCGCGACCGGACCCGAGCGCCCGCCAAGCGCCTCGGGCGTGACGCGGATCTCGGTTCCGTCCACGCGAACCGTCCCGTCCGGCGCCGCCGAGCCGCTGATGAGGTTCGAGACGCCGAGGAATCCAGCGACGAACCTCGTGGTCGGCCGTTCGTAGAGGTCGTCCGGCGTGCCGAGCTGCTCGATCCGGCCCGCGTTCATGACCGCAATCCGGTCGGCCATCGTCATCGCCTCCTCCTGGTCATGCGTGACGTGGATGAAGGTGACCGCGACGTCGTGCTGGATCATCTTCAGCTCGAGCTGCATCTGCTTGCGCAGCTTGAGATCGAGCGCGCCGAGCGGCTCGTCCAGGAGCAGAACGCGCGGACGGTTGACGAGCGCGCGGGCCAGGGCGACACGCTGCTGCTGGCCGCCGGAGAGCTGCCGCGGCTTCCGCCTCTCCGTCCCGGAGAGCCCGACGATTTTCAGGATCTCGAGCACACGGCCGCGGACCTGGTCGCGCGCGACGCGACGGCGCTTGAGCCCAAACGCGACGTTCTCGAAGACGTCCAGGTGCGGGAAGAGCGCGTAGCTCTGGAAGACCGTGTTGACATCGCGCTTGTACGGCGGCAGCCCGGTCACCTCGCGGCCGCCGAGGTAGACGGTGCCCTCGTTCGGCTCCTCGAACCCGCCGATCATCCGCAGCGTCGTCGTCTTGCCGCAGCCGGACGGACCGAGCATCGCAAAGAAGCTCCCGTGCTCGATCTCGAGGGATACGTCGTCGACTGCGACGACGTCATCGAAGCGCTTCGTGACCCCTTCGAGACGAACGTCTGGCTCGGCCGGCTCTGTCAATCCACCTTCGCCATCACGTGCTTGATCTGGGTGTAGTCCTCCAGCGAGTACATCGAAAGGTCTTTCCCGTAGCCCGACTGCTTGTAGCCGCCGTGCGGCATCTCGGAGACGAGCGGGATGTGGTCGTTGATCCAGACCGTCCCGAACTGCAGCTTGCGGGCGGCGTTGAGCGCGCGGCCGATGTCGCGCGTCCACACCGATGCGGCCAGCCCGTACGGGACGTCGTTCGCCCACTCGATCGCCTGGTCGTCCTCGGCGAAGCGCTGGACGGTCACCACCGGGCCGAAGACCTCGCGCTGGACGATCTCGTCCTCCTGCCCGACGTCGACGACGACCGTCGGCTTGACGAAGAAGCCACGGTCTCCGTTCGTGCCGCCGCCGGTGAGGACGGTCGCGCCCTTCGCGCGGTCGAGGAAGCCGAGCACGCGCTCCTGCTGCGCCTGCGAGATCACCGGCCCCATCTCGACGTCCTCGCTCTCGGCGGGATCCCCGACCTGGAGCGACTCGACCGCAGGGACGAGCTCCTCGAGCAGCTTGTCGTAGATCTTCGGCCCCGCCACGATCCGCGATGCGGCGGTGCAGTCCTGGCCCGAGTTCCAGAAGCCGCCGATCTTGATCCCCTCGGCCACCGCGGCCGGGTCGGCGTCGTCGAAGACGAGAACGGGGGCCTTGCCGCCGAGCTCGAGGTGGACGCGCTTGAGCGAGTCGGCCGCGGCCCGCGCGACCTCCTTCCCCGTGGCGACGTCTCCGGTCAGCGAGACGAGGCGGACGTCGGGATGCCGGACGATTCCCGCGCCGACCGGCTCGCCGTCGCCGGTGATCACGTTGAGCACGCCCGCGGGGATCACGTCCTGCGCGAGCTGCATGAACCGGAGCGTCGCGAGCGGCGTCTGCTCGGACGGCTTCAGCACCTGGACGTTGCCGGCCGCGAGCGCCGGCGCGAGCTTCCAGATGGCCATCATCAGCGGGTAGTTCCACGGCGCGATCCCGCCCACGATCCCGAGCGGCTCGCGGCGGATCCACGAGGTGTAGCCGCGCATGTACTCGCCGCTCGAGCGGCCCTCCAGGATGCGCGCCGCGCCGGCGAAGAAGCGCAGGTTGTCGGACATGACCGGCGGCTCCTCGCGGGAGACCGCGATTGGCTTGCCGACGTTCACGGACTCGAGCTGCGCGAGCTCCTCCGCGTTCTCGTCGATCAGGTCGGCGAGCTTGAGCAGGATCTCGGCGCGCTCGGCCGGGGGTCGTCTCCAGCCACTCCGGCAGCGCCTTCTTGGCCGCCTCGACGGCTCGGTCGACGTCGGCCTGCGTCCCCTGCGGCACCTCGGCGATCGTCTCGCCGGTCGCGGGGTTCAGCACCTCCATCGTGCCGCCCTCGACGGCGCCGACCCACTCACCGCCGACGAAGTTTTCATAGGTCGAAGTCGTCACGCTCATCAAATCCTCCTTTGGAGCCTCTATCTTCGCCGAATCACGCCGGTGTCGCGCGTCAGCCGCACCGATACCAGAACGGGGATGATCGTCAGCACGATCACCGCGAAGACCACGGCGTTGACGATCGGGAGGTTCTGCCCCTGGCGCAGCTGGTCGAGTATCCAGATCGGCAGCGTCGTCTGCGCGCCGGCTGTGAACGTGGTCACGATCACCTCGTCGAACGAGAGCGCGAACGCGAGCAGGCCGCCCGAGACGAGCGCGGTCGCGATCGTCGGCCAGAGGACGTAGCGGAAGGTCTGCCACCCGTCCGCGCCGAGGTCCTGCGAGGCCTCCACGATCGACGGCGACGTCCGCCGCAGCCGCGCCAGCATGTTGTTGTAGACGACGACCACGCAGAACGTCGCGTGCCCGATCACGATCGACCAGATCGAGAACGGCACTCCCGCGAACACGTAGAACGAGTTCAACGCCATCCCGGTGATGATCCCGGGGAGGGCGAGCGGCAGAAGCAGCAGGAACGTGACCGACTCGCGGCCGAAGAACTTGAAGCGGCTGATGGCGAAGGAGACCATCGAGCCGAGCACGAGCGCGATCCCCGTCGCGATCAGGCCGCACTTCAGCGACAGCCAGAGGGACGAGCGGACATCCGGGTCGTTCCACGCCGCGCTGAACCAGTGCGTCGTCCAGCTCGTGATCGGCCAGCTCTGGATGTTCGACTTGTTGAAGGCGTAGACGAGGATGGTCAGGATCGGGATCCAGAGGAAGAGGACGACGGCGATCGTCCAGATCCGGAGCCCGATCCGTGCGCCCTTCGTCTCGATCACAACGCCTCGAAGGCGCCGAGCCGGCGCGCGATCACGAGATAGACGGCCATGACGAGGACGGGGATGGTGGCGAAGGCGGCCGCGAACGGGATGTTGGAGTTGATGCCGATGTAGCTCTCGACCACGTTGCCGATGAACTGGTTCTTGCCGCTGCCGATCAGGAGCGGCGTGATGAAGTCACCGAGGGTGAGGGAGAACGTGAAGATCGAGCCGGCGATGATCCCGGGCAGCGCGAGCGGCAACAGCACACTCCTGAAAGTGCGCCAGCCCTTCGCACCGAGGTCGGCCGAGGCTTCGAGGAAGTTGTCCGGCACGCGTTCGAGCGCGGCGTACACCGGGATGACCATGAACGGCAGCCAGATGTACGTGAAGACGATCAGCATCCCCCAGTTCGTGTAGAGCAGGTTGACGTCCGGGAGCCCGATCTTGTTCAGCGTCCAGTTGAGCGCTCCGTCGTGGCCGAGGATCGTCCGCCAGGCGTAGATGCGGACGAGGTAGCTCGACCACAGCGGCAGGAGGACCGCGATCAGCAGAAGCGTGCGTGTCTTCGGCTTCGCGACCCGCGCGAGGTAGTACGCGAGCGGGAAGGCGAGGATCGCGTCGAGAACCGTGACCGCGGCCGCGATTCCGATCGTCCGGCCGGCGATCCTGAGGTACGTCCCCCCGGAGTGGAGGATGTCGCTGAAGTTCTGGAGCGTCCAGTCGTGGACGATCTTGCCGGTGAAGGCGTCCACCTGCCAGAAGGCCGAGATGAACAGCGCCACCAGCGCACCGACGTAGACGACGAGAAACGCGGCGACGGGCGGGACGAGGAGCACGAGCAGAGCGAGCCACTTGTGCCGCCAGAACGCCGCGGAGACCCGAAGGCGGGCCCGTCGTAGCGACGAGCCCGCCCTCGGTGCTTCAACTGCTGCTTCGGTCAACGGTCAGCTACCCGGTGACCTCGGTCCACGCTTTCTGCCATTCGTTGTAGTCCATGCAGTCCTTACTGCCGTTCCCACAGTCGGCGACCGGCGTCTTCCAGAACTTGATCGTGTCGTAGTAGGCGCTCGGCTCGTTCAGGTGGTACTGCGCGCACGAGTCGGCCTGGAGCTTGTTCATGTACGGACACGCCTTCGGGTTGACCGGGGTCTCGCCGAAGACGATCGCCTGCTGTGCCTGCACCTGCGGCGTGGACACGTACTTCATCCACATGTACGCGCAGTTCGGGTGCGGCGCCCGCTTGGCGATCATCCACGTATCCGCCCAGCCCGTCACTCCCTGCTTGGGGATGATCTCCGTGACCGGCTCCTTGGCCGCCTGGAGCTGCAGGGTCTGGTACGGCCACGAGGCGCCGACGTTGACATCTCCCTGCTTGAACGCCTGGATCTCGTCAGCCGCATAGTTCCAGTACGTCTTGACCAGCGGCTTCTGCTGCTTCAGCAGGTCGATGGTGGCGTCGAACTGGTTCTTGTTCAGCTCGTACGGATCCGTGATGCCGAGGCTCGGCTTCGTCTTGGACAGGTACAGGGCCGCGTCCGCGATCTGGATCGGGTTGTTCGGGACGGTGATCTGGCCCGTGTAGTCCGGGCTGTACAGGATCGACCAGTCCTTCGGCGCCGGCGTGACCTTATCGGTGTTGTACAGCAGCGTGTTCGGGCCCCACTGGAGCGAGACGCCGTAGTGGACGCCGCCGACCGTGTTGTGCGCCGGCGACTGGAAGGCGGGGATGAAGTCCTTCCACGCCGGGATCAAGGTCGACGTTCACCGGCCGGACGTCGCCGCCAGCGATCAGCCGCAGGCTGGCGTCGCCCGAGGCCGAGACCATGTCGTACTGGCCGCCGCCGCCTCCGCCGCCGGTGCGCATGAGCGCGACCATCTGGTTGGAGGAGCCCGCGTCCTTGCGCTTGATCATGCAGCCGGTCTGGTCCTCGAACTTCTTGGCGAAGCTCTTGTCGCTGTAGTAGGGCCACTCGATCAGGTTGAGGGCGCCTTCGCCCTTGCCGATCGACTGCGGCAGGTTCGACTCGCCGCCTGTCGTCGTCTTGCCTCCCCCGCCCCCGCCGCCGCAGCCGGCCGCGAGGAACGCGGTCGCCGCGACGAGCAGGATCCCCGCGCTCTGCAGGGTGACCCGTCTCCACTTGCGTCTCATTCGTGTGACTCCCTTCCCTCGATCGTGAACGTGTGCTCCGGCCGCCACTCGAGGCGAACGCGCCGGCCTTTCTCCTCGAGCACCTGCTCGAGAGGTGGTCTCGAGGTTCTGGCGCATGACTGTCAGCTGTCCCCCCTGGTCGAGATCGACGATGTAGCGCGTGAACGCTCCGACATAGATGACGTCCTTGACCGTCCCGGTCTCTCCGGCGCCGTCGTCGCCGGCGGTCATCTCGATCTTCTCGGGACGGACGGTGAAGCGCCGGGAGTCCCGCTCGAGGATGTTCGAGACGCCGACGAAGCCGGCGACGAACTCGGTGAGGGGGCGCTCGTAGATCTCCTCGGGCGTGCCGACCTGCTCGATCCGGCCCTCGTTGAAGACGGCGATCCGGTCGCTCATCGTCAGCGCCTCTTCCTGGTCGTGCGTGACGTACAGGAAGGTGATGCCGATGCCCTGCTGGATCGCCTTCAGCTCGACCTGCATCTGCTCGCGGAGCTTCAGGTCGAGGGCGCCGAGCGGCTCGTCGAGCAGGAGCACGCGCGGCGAGTTGACGATCGAGCGCGCGAGCGCGACGCGCTGGCGCTGGCCTCCCGACAGCTGCACCGGCTTGCGCGGCCCGAAGTCTTCCAGCCGGACGAGGCGCAAAGCCTCCGCCGCGCGCTCGTCGCGGTCGGGGTTCTTGACGCCCTTCACCCGCAGCCCGTAGGCGACGTTCTGCAGGACGCTCATGTGCGGGAAGAGGGCGTAGTCCTGGAAGACCGTGTTCACGTCGCGCAGATAGGGCGGCGTCGAGCTGACGTCCTCTCCTCCGAGCTCGATCGAGCCTGAGTCGGGACGCTCGAAGCCGGCGATCAGCCGCAGCGTCGTGGTCTTGCCCGACCCGGAGGGGCCGAGCATGGTGAAGAACTCGCCCTGGCGGATCTCCAGGTCGATGCCGTCCACCGCGACGACGTCGCCGTAGGCCTTCCTGAGATCGGTGAGCCTGACGTCGGGAGCTGTCTCGCGTCCCGCAGCCGGGTCAGTCGCCGCCTGCGCCTGCGTCGCCAAGCGACTCCTCCAGGAGCTCGAACCCGCGGTCGAGCTCCTCGTTCGAGATCACGAGCGGGACGAGGATGCGTATGACGTTGCCGTACAGGCCGCAGGAGAGGAGGACGAGCCCGCGCTCCCGCGCCGCCTGCGTGGTGGCCTTGGCGAGCGCCGCGGCCGGCCGCTTCGTCTCCCGATCCTCGACGAGCTCGATCGCGCACATGGCGCCGAGGCCGCGCACTTCGCCGACGGCCTGCACCCGGCCTGCGATGGCCTCGAGCGCCGAGCGAATCCTCCGGCCCACCTCGTCGGCCCGCGCGCGGAACTCATCCGTCGCGACCTCGTCGAGGATGGCCAGCGCAGCCGCGCACGCGACCGGATTGCCGCCGAACGTGCCTCCGAGGCCGCCGGGATCGACGGCGTCCATCACCTCGGCCTTGCCGGTCACGCCCGCGAGCGGGAGCCCGCCGCCGATCGACTTCCCCGAGACGAGGAGGTCCGGCTCGACGTCGTAGTTCTCGATGCCCCACACCGGCCCCGTCCGGCCGACGCCCGCCTGCACTTCGTCGTCGACGTACAGGATCCCGTATGCGTCGCACAGCCCCTGCAGCCGCGGCGGAAAGTCGAGCGGCATGTCGATGAAGCCGCCCTCTCCCTGAACCGGCTCGAGCACGACGCAGGCGACCGACTTCGGATCGGCGTCGCGCGCGAACAGCTCCTCCAGGCCGCGGATCGCATCGTCGCTCGTGACACCGCGGTACGGGTATGGGCCGGGCGCGCGGTAGACCTCCTCCGGCAGCGGGCCGAAGCCGCGCTTGTAGTCGATCTTCCCCGTCATCGCGAGCGTCAACAGCGTGCGGCCGTGGAAGCTGTTGCCGAAGACGACCACGCCGGGGCGGCCGGTGGCGGCGCGGGCGATCTTGACCGCGTTCTCGACGGCCTCCGCTCCGGAGTTGACGAGCAGGCTGCGCTGCTCGCCCTCGCCGCAGGGGCTCAGCTCGGCGAGACGCCGGCAGAGCTCGACGTACGGTTCGTACATCCCGACCATCGCGCACTGGTGCAGGTAGCGGTCGACCTGGTCGTGGATGGCGGCGACCGCGGGCGGAAACCCGTGGCCGAGGTTCTGGCAGGCGAGCCCGCCGGCGAAGTCGATGTACTCGCGCCCGTCCACGTCCACGATCCGCGCGCCCTCTGCGCGCGCGACGTAGAGGGGCGGCGTCGAGAGGCCGCGCGCGACGTAGCGTTCCCGTAGAGCGGCGAGACGGTCGCTTTCGGTGCGCTGCTCGACTGCCACAGATAGACCCAACCAGAATTGAGAAGATTCGGCAACCATGATCGCCGTCGTCGGAGCAGCCGGGACGATCGGCCGCAAGGTGCTCGAATTCCTGGAATCGTGGGAGGCGCCGGCGGCGGCGCGCGACTTCCGGCTCGAGGGGGACGAGCACGTGGACGCGCGCGACCCGGCGTCGCTCGAACGGGCGCTCGCCGGCGCGGCGGTCTGCGTCAACTGCGCGGACTACCGGCTGAACCTGGAGGTGATGGAAGGCGCGCTCGCAGCCGGCGCCCACTACGTCGACCTCGGCGGCCTCTTCCACATGACGCGGCGCCAGCTCGAGCTGGACCGACGATTCCGTGACGGCGGGGCTGACCGCGATCCTCGGGATGGGCTCGGCGCCCGGGAAGACGAACCTGCTCGCCCGAATGGTGATCGAAAGGCTTCCGCGCGCACCATCCTCGCTCGAGATCTGGGCGGCCACGCGCGACCCCGCGGCCGCCGGGCCATCCGCTGCCCGATCACGTACTCCGCGCAGACCCTGCTGGACGAGCTGCAGTTGCGCCCGGTAGTGCTGCGCGAAGGCGAGCTCGTCGAGGTGGAACCGCTCTCCGGCGCGGCGCGGCGCGAGCTGCCCGTGGTCGGCGAGGTCGACGGGAATCTACACGCTCCACTCCGAGCTGGCGACGCTTCCCTCCTCGTTTCCGTCGCTGCGCGAGGCGAGCTTTCGCCTCAGCCTCTCCCCCGGGCTCGTCGAGAAGCTGCTCGCGCTCGGCGACGAGCGGCCGGAGCCATACGTGCAGTCGGCCGAGTCGGTCGCGGTGCACTTCGTCGAAGCGGACGGGCGAGAGCGCGCGGCGATCACGCGCGGCGGAAGCGCCCGCTCTACGGCGGAGCCGGCTGCACGGGCGGCCGCGGAGCTCGCGGCGGGGCGCTCTCCGCTCCGGGCGTGCATCCGCCCGAGGCAGCGGTGAGCGATCCCGAGGGATTCCTCGGGATGCTCGACACGGAGCTCGTGTAGCTACGCCGCCGGCTGGCCGTTGCCGCTGCGCTGCGACGCGATCCACTGCTCCAGCGCGGGCCCGCTCTCGCGCTCACGATCACGGCGTAGCGCATGTGGTCGCCGCTGTGCTGGCCGCCGTGCCAGAGGAACTCGGAGTCGACGACCGCCTGCTGCGACTTCGGCAGCGGGATCCGCACCTCGGAGTCCTTGTCGAACTGCTCCTGCCGGACGACGAGCGAGCTCGAGGGATCGTCCGTCAGCTCGTGCCAGACCCGCACGACCCACCCCTCGGACTCCGGGTTGAGCTTGTTGTTCAGATCGAGGTGCAGCCCCCAGCGGCACTCGCGCATCGTGTTCTTCTGCATGCGCAGGAGCTGGACGCGGCCGAAGCGGGCGCCGATCGACTCCACCCACTTGACGATCGTCGGGCACTTCTCCGCGTTCGACGTCCAGACGCCGTCCTTGTCGGGCTTGCCGTGCTCCCAGAACCCCTTCAGCTCCAGCTCGCCCGTCGCCGACGTGATGGGCGCGAAGAACGTGTTCGGATCGCTGCCGTACGTCACATAGGTGAGGCTCTCCCACTCCTCCTTCGGAATCTCCGGGCCGGAGTACTTGTCCAGGCCGAGCCAGCCGCCGTTCTCCTCGAGGACGGGCATCCGGTAGTGCGGGGTCTTCTCCTGCTTCAGGCTCGGCTTGCGGACGCCGGTCTTGTAGAGGATCTTCTTCGTGTACTCGTTCTTCAGCAGCGACGTGACTGAGGACATGTGTGCTCGCCTTTCGGGTGGGTTGCGTACTCCAGCAGCAGCTTAACCACGGGGTAGGCGCACACTGAGGCGCGCTCGAATCGGCCTTCCTAGGACGCGCCGCCGCGCTCGAGATCGTCCTTCAGCGCCTGCAGCCCCTTCTCGAGCTCGGTCTGCAGCATGCTCTGAAACATGCGGCGGAAGAGCCGGGCGGCTGCGCCCTCGAACGACTCGGCCGTCAGGACCTTCGTTCCCGTTTCCGTCGGGTCCAGCGTCCATGTGTGCACCGCCTTCAGGCTCAACGTCTTGCCGGTCCAGGCAACATGGCGAGGCGGATCGACGGCCTGGAAGGTCGATGTGATCGTGCCCGGCCCGGCCTTCCACCGGAAGAACGAGCCGACCTGGAGACCGCCCTCGAGCTCCACCCTCTTGACCTCGTGGTTCCACTCCGGCCAGCGCTCGACGTCGACCAGCCGCGCCCATACCCGCTCGCGCGGAGCCGCGATCTCGGTCTCTGTCTCGGCGATTACAGGTGCGGTGCGGTTGACGTCCACAGTCGCGGAGCCTATCGCCGGATTCGATACCCTCACTCGGCCAGGGCGGTTAGCTCAGTTGGGAGAGCACCAGCTCGACAAGCTGGGGGTCACTGGTTCGAGCCCAGGGTCACTGGTTCGAGCCCAGTACCGCCCATGTTTCGCCGAAATCCGCTCGCGCTACGCGCTCGCATTGCGATTTTCGGCGGAACGAGCGCTATCAGCGGAGGCGAGCAAAGCCCGCCTCCGCGATCGGTACACGCTGGTTTGAGTCCTGCTCGGTCCGGAATGGCTCCGGCCACGGCGGTTCATTCGAGTGCATTGACGGCGAGGGCGACCGCTTCGTCGGCGCTCAGCGCCTGGCCTTCCGCCCATGCGTGAGCGAACGCGGCTTCGTCGAGCCGGGGACGGATGGCGGCGAGCGTCTTTGTGTTCATGTTCGCGAAGTGCGGGGGCATCGCGCCGGTCTCTTCGAGCAGAGCCGCCGAGCCGGATGAACCCGGCGGCGGTATCCGGTTTTCCGCGAGGGCGAGGACGCGCGCGTATCGAGAGACGCTCGACGGCGATCAAGAGCAGTTGTCGAGGTCCCGGCGATTCGGTAGGCGTTCTGGTGAATCCGACGGCGTCCTGGAGCCGCTCTTGGTCGAGGGCGATTTGCCGAGGAGGCCGAGGGCGACAGCCTCGGGGAGCGGGTCGTGCGCTTCCCGGTGCCTGGCGGACGATCTCTTCGAAGAGCTGGCGCGCGTGTTTTTCGAGCTCGCCGCTTCGTAGTACGCCCAGCGTGGGCCCGAGCGGCGCGCAGCGCGTAGTGCTCGTCTCCGAGCTCGTGGAACTGTCGCACGCTCTCGCCGAAGAGCTGCTGCGCTTTCGGCGAGTCGCCTTCCTGCCCGGTGGCGTAGGCGACCATGAGGCGAGAGAAGGCGGCGCCCCACGTGTCTCCGAGCGTGCGGTGGAGCTCGAGCGCCTCGGCCCGGCGCCCGCCCGTGGCGACGTCTCCGCCTGTCAGCGCCATGTCGGCTGCGCCGCTGGCGCTTTCGCGCGGCCGCCGTCGCGCGCTCGTCGGCACGCGAGCGCGCTCTCGAGGCGTCGCCGGCCTTCCACGAGATGCCCGTTCCGGTCCCAGAATCGCCAGAGCGCGGCCGCGAACCGGAGGACGCGGTCGGTCTCGCCGGACGCATCGAAACAGTCCATGGCCGCTCGAGGTTGTCGTGCTCTCGCTCGAGTGGCTCGAGCCACTCCATGCGGCTCCCGGGTCCGATCAGACTCGGCTCCGTCTCTCGGCGAGCGCCAGGAAGTATTCGGCGTGTCGTCCCTCAGCCCGTTTCCGCGGCGTGACTCCTTCAGCCGCTCGGACGCGTACTCGCGGATCGTCTCGAGCATGTGAAGCGGCTTTCGTCTGAGCGGCCTTCGACGCGGGTGTTCTCGACGAGCGGAGTCGACCGTGTCGAGGTCGTCCCCGCAGACGTCCTCCGCCGCTTCGAGTGTCCATCCACCGGCGAAGACTGCGAGCCGCACGAAGAACCGTTGCTCGGGGTCGCAGGAGCTCGTAGCGTCCACTCGATCGTTGCGCGCAGCGTCTGTTGACGCGGGTCGACTCCGCCCTGCCTCTCAGCAGGTCGAGCCGACTCGAGAGGCGCTCGACTAGATGCCCCGGGGCGATAACCCGGTACGCCAGCCGCTGCGAGCTCGAGGGCAAGTGGAAGCTGCTCGAGTCTCGCGCACAGCTCCGGCACCGCCTCGTCGCCCACGAAGCTGGGCAGCGCAGTCGCGCGCCCGCGCAAGGAACAGCTCGGCACCATCGTCGGGCTGAAGCGGAGGAACTGGGGCACGCCTGCTCCTCCGGGAATACGGAGCAACTCGCGACTCGTTACGAGCAGGTTGAGGTTCGACAGGCGGCGAGCACTTCCGAAAGTTCGCCGGCAGCGTCTACGACGTGCTCGAAGTTGTCGAACATGAGGAGCACTGATTTGTCGGCAATGTGCTCGGTGAGGACGTTCTTGGCATCGAGCACCCGTGCCGCTGTTTCCAGGACGAGCGTGCGGTCGCGCAGCGGCGCGAGGGGTATCCAGAAGACTCCGTCTGGGTAGCGCTCGGCAGCCTCGGCCGTCGCCTGCAGTGCCTGGCGCGTCTTGCCTGTCCCACCCGGCCCGGTCAGCGTCAGCATCCGGACGTCATCCCGCTCCATCAGTGCGAGCACCTCAGCGAGCTGCGCTTCCGACCAAGGAACGGAGTCGCGGGTATCGGCAAATTCGTCCGATAGAGGCTCTTCAGCGGCGCAAACTCCCTTCGACCGAGCTGGTAGACGTGCTCGGGAGAGGAGAGGTCCTTCAGCCGATGCACACCGAGGTCCCGCAGCGCCTCCGTGGGCAAGAGGGCAGCCGTGGACGCCGAGACCAGCACCTGCCCTCCGTGGGCGCAAGCAGCGATCCGAGCGGCGCGGTGCACATCGACTCCGATGTAGCCCTGCTCGGCCACGAGCGGCGTGCCGGTGTGTATGCCCATACGAACCCGGATCGGCTCTTCTCCCAGCCGCTTCATCGCCTCGCCGGCCGCCGCCAGTGCGTCGGGAGCTGTTGAGAAGGCGACGAAGAACGCGTCTCCCTGGCTATCCACCTCGACGCCACCGTGGGCGCTGAACGCGTCACGCAGGATGCGCCGATGCGCAGCCAGCGCCTCGGCGTAGCTGGTGGGCCCGAGTTAATTGAACAGCTTTGTCGATCCTTCTACGTCGGTGAACAGGAAGCTGACGGTTCCGGGACGGAGAATTCCGGGCCATGTGTGGATCATGCGCCAAGGCACGGTCTATGTCACGGGCGACGGCGCGCGAGGCAGTGCGGCCGGCCGCGCGTCAGCCAGTAACCGGTAAAGGAGGTCATCATGACTCACATATCAACCACCACCGCGGCGGTCGGTACACAATGAACGCCCCCGCCTCGATCACCATCACGCCGGTCCGCGTTGCCGACCTGCTCGCCGAGGGCGAGCGGATGCCGGTCTACGTGCACGTCATCGACCATCCCGATGCGCGCGTGCTGGTCGACACCGGCATGACGGAGCTGCACCCGGCGGTGGCCGACCTCGATCCCCGCCTCCGTCCACTGAGCAAGCAGGACTTCGACCTCGCCGGCATCGACATCGTCGTCAACACACACCTGCACTTCGACCACTGCGGCGGCAACCACCTCTTCGCCGGCAGGCCGATCTACGTCCAGCGTCGGGAGCTCGACGACGCGCGCAGCGAGGACGACTACACCATTCGCGAGTGGGTCGAGGCGCCCGGCGTGCGGTACGTGCCGGTCGACGGCGAGCTCGAGCTGCTTCCCGGGCTCCGGCTCGTCCCGGCGCCGGGCCACACACGCGGCATGCAGGTGGTCGTCGTCGAGACTGGCGGGCGTCCGGTCGTCGTCGGCGGCGACGTGGCGGTTTGGTTCGGCGAGCTCGACGAGCCGCACACCGAAGGCCAGCTGCGGGTGCGCGCGCTCGACCCCGAGCTGGTCTGGCTCGCGCACGAGCACGAGCCGTGGCGACCCCGCACCGTCTAAGGCATCACGCCGAGCGCTCTCCGAACCGGCCGTTGCCTAGGCCCCTCAACGGGGCCGGGGAACTCGATCCGGTTTCCGCTGTTTTCCTTGATGAAGGCCAGCCGGCGTCCGATCTCCTCGACCACGAACGGCTCGCCCAACAGCGGGACTGCCGCGTGCCTCCAGCTCGGCGAGGGTCAGGTCAGGTCGTCGACGCGTAGTCCAGAAGCGGTTAGCCCCTCGTGTTCGAGCGTGGGCTGAAGTGACGTCGACCTGTTCTTGGGCTCCGCGGTCGAGCCACCGAGGATCTCGATTTAGGCGCTCCGTTGCGCATGTACGCCAGCAGATGTCACCGAAGGGCCACTCTTGGTCGAGCTCGAAGTCCGGCTTCTCGCGGTCCAGGCCACGGTACCGTCGTAGTCGACGACCCGCGTGGCGATATGGTCGTGGCTAATCCCGAGGGCATTTCGATCCTTTCTGCAGGAGTTCCACAGTGGGCGACGCTTCAAGGGCTTCTCACGTCCATCGTATGAGCACAATGTGCCGAACCTGCAACATGTAGTCTCGCTGACGACGAAGGGTCGTGAAGCGTTCAGGCTCTTCCTCGAAGCCTCGGCTTGGAGCTAGTCGTAGTCGAGAACACCGCCGCCCTTCGCGGCCGCTCCACTCGCTCGATCTCATCTTTCCCAGCCCGCTCTCGGAGCGTTCGAGTCGGCCCTCTGCCCGGGCGCGTCGCTGAGTCAGCACCGCAAGCCTTCGCTCCATCTTCTGAACCACGGCTCGGGCACGATCGAGCTCCGCCGCGCTGTCGGGACCAGCGCCCGCGGCCTCGAGCCGCCGGACACGATCCACGGCCTGCTCGAGCCGTTCGGCAGCGTTCCATCCGCCTTGACGGCCCCGACCGCGCGTGTCCGCGTTCGCTCCTTCCGCCCGCTTGCGCGAACAACCTTGAGCGTTTGTCGCGTCGGCGTGGCGGCCACCTTCTCGAACACGTAGAGATGACGCGTGCCGATACCGACCGGCGTCGTTTCGTGCACGGTGACCGGCCGCAAGCCGACCGCTCCGGCCACCTCCTCGGCCTCGGCCTCCTTCGCGGCCTCGCGCTTCGCTTTGCCGAAGATCACTGCTGTGCCGCCCATCTCGAGCAGCGGTGCCGACAACCGCACCATCACCCTGAGCCGTCCGAGTGCGCGGGCAGTGACGAGCTCCGCGCTCGTTGACTCTTCCGTCCAGCGTTGTGCGTGCCCGTTGACGATCTCGACGTTCGTCAGCTCCATGGCGTCAACCGCGCGCCCCAGGAAGGCGCATCGTGCTTCGTTCTGCTCGACAAGCGTGAAGCTCGCCTGTGGGAGCATCGACGCCAGCACGAGGCCAGGGAACCCGAGACCACTGCCGATGTCGACAATCCGGCGGGCGCTGCGAACGACCGGAAGTTCGAGGGCTGCCGCGCAACTCGACAACCGGGTAGCGACGAGACCGCTGGTCGCGGGCCTGAGGGGAAGCACACCCTCACTCGGGTCAGGACCATCGCCGCCAGGGTTCCGAGCGCCCCGGCCACGTCACTCGAGAGCCCGTCGTGCGCGACCAGGGACTCGACGTGCGCGTTCACGTCCGAGAAGTGATCAACCGCCTGAGTTGAGGAATCCATCCCCTACCCCGTCGATTACCTTCCGAGCGCCGTTCCCTCCTCGGTTTGTGCGGACTATTTCAAAGGCGGAGGAAACCGTCAACGCGCCCTACTGGCGCTGGCCGCTGGAGTTGGAAACCGCACGAAAGCGCCCCAGACGCCCTCGATGTTCGGACGCCGTGCACGGGTCGACTTGAACGCCAATGGCAGGGAATCAACATGAGCATCCCGGTACGGCGCGATGCTCGAGCGAGAAGCAGGCGCACCCGCCGTGCCAGCGCGCAGCGGCACGGCTTAGCGGCGTGCCGCAGGCCTGGGACCCCAATCGACTTATGGTTGGCACCGTGTGACGATTGGCGCTTCCTGTGCCCCACGAAAGGAAGGCGCCGATGCCCCCTAATGTGAAGCCGATCCTGTATGCGCTTGTAGGAGCGCTGACAGCAACGCTTTTGACCACTACTGGTGCTTTCGCCGGCTCCGGCGTGGGCGGCGTCTTCAACCTCGGGCAGGTGAACACGGTCGATGCCCAGACCGTCCTGAAGCGGGAACCCCGGCGCCAATCCGGAGTTGAAGGTGGTTAACAACGGCAGCGGCGCCGCCATCCGCGGCGAGACGAACTCGGGCGACCCGATCAGCGCTGGGGTGCTCGGAAAAAACAATCGGCGGCGGGCCTGGCCTGAAGGCAACGGTGAGCGCGGGCGCTCCTCCGCTGGCGGTCAACTCGAGCGTCAAAGTTCTGAACCTGAACGCCGATCTGCTGGACGGCCTAGATTCGGCGGGCTTGTGGAAGCTCGGCGGCAACGCCGGCACTACGCCCGGCGCCAACTTCCTCGGGACGACCGACAACCAGGCGCTCGAGCTCAAGGTGAACGGACAGCGTGCGCTGCGGATCGAGCCCGATCGACCAGCCCCAACCTGATCGGCGGCTTCTCGGGAACGCGGTCACCAACGGAGCCGTCGGAGCGACGATCGCAGGTGGAGGCCAGCGGGTCCGCACAACCTGGTCAGCGACAATCAGGGCACCGTCGGCGGCGGGATCCACAACGTCGCCGGGGACCAGGACGCGGACGGCGATCCACTCAGCGCCGAGCGCGCGACCGTCTCCGGCGGCTACTACAACATGGCCAGCGGCACCAATTCCACGGTCGGCGGCGGCCGGCAACACGGCGAGCGGCGACGCCTCCACCGTCGGCGGCGGTGTCGTCAACACGGCCAGCGGCCTGAGCTCCACCGTCGCCGGCGGTAACCAGAACACGGCCAGCGACCACGCCACCACCGTCGGCGGCGGCGAATCAACACCGCCGGCGGCAGCGGCTCGACCGTCGCCGGCGGGCTCTTCAACACGGCCAGCGCCAACCAGAACGCCACTGTCGGCGGCGGTTGGCTCAACACGGCCAGCGGCCTAAGCTCCACCGTCGCTGGCGGTGACCACAACAAGGCCAGCGGCGCTCATCCGCCGTGGCTGGCGGCGTACAACAACACGGCCGGCGGCAGGGGAAGCTTCGCCGCCGGCACGCAGGCCAAGGCGACGCAGGAAGGCGCGTTCGTCTGGGGCGACAATACGTTCGCCGATCTCACCTCGCCGACAGCCAACACCTTCACCGTGCGCGCCTCGGGGGGGATCTGGCTCGGGACGACTTCCAGCCCCGCGATCACCGCGGTCACTTCATCGACACCTCGACCGGGCGTATCTGTCGAGCGCCGGAGCGTGGACGAACGCCTCCGACCGGGCGCTCAAGCACGACCTCCGCCCGCTGAAAACGAAGGACGTCCTCGACAAGGTGGCGCGGATGCCGATCACGAGCTGGAGCTACAAGGCAGAAAAGCCCTCCATCGCCACGTCGGCCCGATGGCGCAGGACTTCTACGCGGCCTTCGGGCTCGGGCTCGACGACAAGCACATCACCACGATCGACGAGGGCGGCGTCGCGCTGGCCGCGATCCAGGGCCTGTACCGGCAGAACACAGCGCTTCGAGCGGAAGAACCGGACGGTTCAGCGTGGGAGAACAGATCGCTTCGAGTACAGCTCGGCGCGCAGAATGCGCGACTGACCAAACTCGACAGCGTTCTCGACTCTCGCGGTAACCCCGTCACCTCGAGAGGGCCGCGCCGAGGCGGCTCTCTCCACCTCTCGGAGCCGCGTGTCGCTCTCGCTGAAGAGCCAACGACGAAGCGCGATCAGCAGGAGGCGTCCGAGATCGCCCGCGCCTGTTCCACCGCCAACCGCCCGCGTATCGACAGCGAGCAGCGTGCGGGGAGCGTGGCAGAGCGGCCGAAGCCTCGGCGGAGCGCGTTGATCTCTGCGGTGAGTCGGCGATTGCCCAAGTTACGCGCTCCGATGCGGAGGCGCGAACGATCGGAGAGGCGAGCGGATCAGAGTCGACCACGTCACGGGCGGAGAGGTGATGCCGCTCTGTTATCCCGTGGTGCCGGGCCTAGCGGGGGCGGCGAACCGTGAACCCCACCGACTCCCGGTCGCAACTACTTTGCGGCGCTATCCAGTGAGCGCCTACCCACGGTGGCAGGCGTCAGAACTTCGGTGACGACGATCACGTGTCCACCTGATCCCCGGACAGCTCGGCACGTCACAGCTCGCACGGCATTACGCAGGAGCCGGGAGTCAGGATGTCCAGGGTATTCGCGGTTTCGTCGAACCCGATCAGTCCGACGAAAATCTGTCGGCTATCCGTCAGATGCCAGGCGCTTCCGAGGTGTTGTGACTCGGCGTCGAAACTCGTGGGTGTTCCCGCTCGCCCGGTGCAGTCGAAGAAGTGCGCTTGCACATTCGCTCCATCTGGGCCTCCTGGTTCAGCCTGTGCCGCCACGGGCACGATGAGCGCCGCTACGGCAGCGCTGACCACGGTCGCGAGCGTGAGCCCACGGATCTTGATGTGACGCTTGCGCATTTCCTTGCTCCCTCCTTGGTAGGTGACCCGCGCCGCTGGCCGGGCATTGATCCTCTCAAGGCGTGTCGCTCGTGTCGATCGTGCTAGCGGGTAGATCGGAAGGGCGGATAACCGCCCTCACCGGCGCGCGTACCCGAGGCAGAACAGGAAGCACTCCACGAATCATCCTTCGTCGTCGGCCTGCCTCGTACGCCGCCTGCAGCGCGTTCATCACGTCGCGCCGGTCGAGCTTGTTCTTGTCCCCGCCGCGCAGCAGGTAGTAGCCGCCGACCAGATCTGCAAATCCCACCTCGGCTCCCTTCACCCGTTTTTGCTGTGCCCGCGCGGCCTCCGCCCATGATGCCTCGCCGGCGACCGCTCGAGTGCGTCGTCTGGGCACCG
>CAWJGS010000006.1:0-188086 GCA_963842575.1 uncultured Actinomycetes bacterium
GACGTACGGCCGCCGCGGTTTGGGAATCCCGGAGCGCGGGTTGCGAGCCTCACATCGGCTGTTCCTGCGGGAAGGGGGAAGATGCATAACCGAAGGGCCGTCAGGAGCCTGGTCGCTCTGCTCGCGCTCGGAGCTCTTCGCCGTGCTGAGCGTCATGCCGGCCGCAGGCGGCGGCGCCTCCCCGAGCCGCCGCTCGCGACCTCGAGCAACGTCCACTTCCTCATGCACATCCCCGGCACCGCGGCCGGGATGAACTTCAACGACCACTACGCCTACGTCAGCGGCTGGGGCGGCGTCACCGTGCTCGACATCGCGAAGGCCGATTCCCCGCAGATCGCCGGCGTGCTTCCGCTGCCGCACTTCGAGAACGAGGACATGGACCTCTGCGGCGACACGCTTCTCGTCGTCAACGACCGGGAGGCCAAGGATCTCGGCTCGATCATGTACGTGATCAGCATCGCCAACCGCACGTCGCCCGCGGTCGAGGCCGTCCTGCCGCTCGGCCTGACCGGGAGCGGCCGCGGGTCCGGCCACATCGCGAACTTCGTCAAGGCCGACTGCTCGCTGGCCTGGGTGGACGGCGGCGACCACGTCGAGGTGGTCGACCTCAGCGACCCGCGACCGCGCCGCGATCGCTCGGCAAGTTCGAGTCCGCCGCTTCCCGGAGCGACGCGTTCAGGGTCAGCCACGACACCGAGCGCGACAGCACGGGCACCGTCTGGAACGTCGGCGGCGGCGGCGCGGCCGGCTACAAGCTGACCGCGAACCCGCTCGCCCCGAAGCTGCTCGGCACGACTCGGAGCGGCGGGTCGGAATCCGTCGCCCTACAACGACTTCATCCTCCACAACTCCCAGCGGCGCGGGACGACGCTGCTGATCACGGAGGAGGACTACATCGACACGGACGAGGTCCCGCCGGGCGGCTGCCGCGGGCAGGGCAAGTTCGAGACCTGGGATCTCTCGCGCCTCGGCAATGGAAGGATCACGCCGCAGGACACGTGGGAGACCGAGCTGAACGGAATGTTCACCGGCGGCGCGGTCGACTCGAAGGCGCCGGTCACGGTCAACTGCTCGTCGCACTGGTTCGACGCCAAGAACGGGGTCGCGGCGGTCGGGTGGTACGAGCAGGGCGTGCGCTTCCTCGATTACCGGACTCCGACCGACATCAAACAGGTCGGCTACTACATCCCCGCCAACGGCTCGACCTGGGCGGCGTACTGGTCGCCCACCGACCCGAAGGGGGAGATCGTCTTCACCGCGGACGCCTATCGCGGTGTCGATGTCCTCAGGATCGACGGCGGCGGCGTGTCGGGCAAGAAAGTCAAGGCGCCGGTTCCCCAGAAGTGGTTCGGTAGCCCGACGGCCGATTCGGCCTCGTTCGTGCCGCATCCCGAGTACGGCTTCATGTGCCCACTGCTGAAGCCGAACCTCAACACGCCGTAATCTCTGCTCGTGATCCGCGTTTGCGTCGCCGGCATCACCGGCTGGACCGGCAGCGCCGTTGCCGAGGCGGTGGAAGCGGCCGAGGATCTCGAGCTCGTCGCGGGGGTCGCGCGCTCGGACCAGGCGCACTTCTCCTCGGTCGCCGAGGCGCTCGACGACGTCCAGGCTGACGTGCTGGTCGACTACACGCATGCGGCTGTCGTGAAGGAGAACGTCCTCGCCGCCCTCGACCGTGAGGTCGGCGTGGTGATCGGCTCGAGCGGGCTGTCCGCGGACGACTACGACGAGATCGACACGCTCGCGCGGAAGAAAGGCGTCGGCGTGATCGCCGCGGGCAACTTCTCGGTCTCGGCCGCCCTCCTCCTCCGCTTCGCGACCGAGGCTGCGCGGCATCTCCCGTACCGGGAGATCATCGACTACTCGAGCGCGACCAAGCCGGATGCTCCCAGCGGCACCTCGCGCGAGCTCGCCGAGCGGCTTGCCGAGGTGGGCGAGCCGGCGATGGACGTTCCGGTCGGCGAGACGCACGGCGCGCGCGACGCCCGCGGCGCGACCGTGGCCGGAACGCAGGTGCACTCGGTCCGGCTACCGAGCTTCACGGTGTCGACGGAGGTGATCTTCGCCGCGCCGGGGGAGCGGCTCTCGATCCGCCACGACGCGGGCGAGAGCGCTGCGCCGTATGTAGCCGGAACGCTCCTCGCGGTCCGGGCCGTCCCCGGCCGTGTGGGCCTCACGCGCGGCCTCGACCGGCTGCTTGGCTAGCGCACGAAGGTCGTCAGCGTCGAGGAGCCGGCTGCGAGGCGGCGGATCGCGGCGACCGGCTCCGTCTCCGAGATGAGCAGCGCGCCGGCGACCGGCTCGACGTCGGTCGGCAGGAAGCCGACCCGACTGATCGGAGCGCGCGGGACGTGGCGCGAGAGCCGCCCGGTGCCGATGACCCGGACGACGTCGCCGTTCCGCTTCACCTGCGTGATCTTGCCCCCGTTCGGGTCGCCGGCCATGAGGAAGTACGTCCCGTTCGGCCCGACGACGACCTTGAAGCCGAGCTGTGGGAACGCCTTCGATATCCGGCCGGTCTGGGCGTCGATGCGACGGACTCCGGTGGCCTCGCTGACGAGGAGGTCGCCGTTCGGCTCGTACGTCACGTCGTGGGGGCCGTTGAGCTGCGCTTCCGCAGCAGGCCCGCCGTTTCCGCTCGAGACCGGAGTCCCGTCACCCGCGAGCCGCTCGCGGGCGCCGCTCACGAGGTCGAAGCGGTAGACCCAGCCCTCGATCGAGGAGACCGCCAGGTAGCGGCCGCTCGGGTCGACCGCGACTCCCGCGGCGGCCGGCACGCGGCCGACGGTCGTGATGATCCCGCGGCGGTCGACGCGGCGGACGCGCCCCTGGTTCACGTCGCTGAAGTACAGGTTCCCGGCGGGGTCGAGTGTGATCTCCGCCGGCTCGGTCAGCCGCGCCTTCCTGGCCGGGCCACCGTCGCCCGACGTTCCCGTCTTCCCCGTCCCCGCGACCACGACCAGCAGGCGCCGCTTGAGGTCGAAGCGCAGGATCTGGTGACGCAGCCCGTCGGCGACGTACACCGTCGATCCGCGAGCCGCCAGGTCGTACGGCAGCCTCAGATGTGGGCGTGACGCTCCGCCGGCCGCGGTGGCGAGGAGGGCGGCAAGGACAGATACGAGGATGAAGGCTCTCATAAAATAGCGACGAACTCGCACTAATTTACCGACGAAGTCGCACTAGGTCAACCTATGATCCGAACCGTGGCCAACCCGGCCGGACACGACGCCCATCTCATGCAGTCGGTGTACACGGCGGGTTCGCTCGTCGCCGTTCTCGTCGGCCAGGAGCTCGAGAAAGCCGGCGTTGCGCCGGAGCTCTTCTCCTTCCTCGGCTGGATCACCGTCCTCCAACCGGTCTCCCCCGGCGGACTCGCCGCCGAGACCGGCATGCCCCCGACGACGATCCGCGACTACGTCCGGCGTCTCGTCGAGCGCGGGGACGTCCGCAAGGTGCCGAACCCCGCGGACGGCCGCTCGTACCACCTCGTGCTGACCGCGCAGGGCAGGCGGCTCAGCGACCGGGGGTGGCCGGCAGTCGTCGCCTCCTTCGAACGCCTCGAGCCGCTGCTCGGGCGGCCTGCGGCTGAGTATCTGGCGATCGTCGAGGAGCTGCGCGCAGGGCTGAGGCAGGCGCTCGCGCAGCGACCCGCCGCCGCGCCTCACTAGGCGCCCTCTTGCAGACGGATCGGCCTCCCGAGAATGGGGGCAAGCCCGAGTCGACCGGCGTCCGCGGCATCGATCGACCCGACCGCGCGCGTCACGCTGCGAGGGCGCGAGGACTTCGTCGAAAAGTGGCGGATCGGCGAGCTCGTGACCGTCGTGCGGGGTCCATGAACTTCATCCCGGTCGGGTGATGCCCCAGGCCGGTCCGCAATGGCACGCTAGGTTGGGGCGCTCCGAGCGATCGTCATCCTGCCCGAGCCGTCCACGTCGGAACCCGTGAGCGTGTCGAACGCCAGTACGGCGGCCGGCCGTCCGCATCTTTGCCGGCACGCTCATGCTTCATCCCGGGGCCGGCGGCATCGGTGCGGTCGGCGTAAAAGAGGAAAGAGAGGAGAGAGAACCATGTCGATCCATCAGCACAGCGCTCCGACGGGCAAGTCCACGAACGGGGATGACGGAGCGGCGGTCATCGATCAACTCGAGGCTCTCGCGGAGGCCTATGGCAACCGGTTCCTGCTCGAGCCCGCGCCGGACAACCAGCTGCCGGAGCATGGTATGCGCTCGGTCGACGCGATGCGTCTCATCGGGGAGGAGCTCGTCCTCGACGGCATCCCGCAACGCAATCTCGCGACGTTCGTGACGACCTGGATGGAGCCCGAGGCGCAGCGGATCATCGCCGAGAACCTGCACCGCAACTTCATCGACCACGCCGAGTATCCGCAGACCGCCGAGATCGAGCAGCGTTGCATCCGCATCCTCGCGAGCCTGTTCCACGCCCCCGGCGAGACGACCGGCGCGCGCACGCAGGGGTCGTCGGAGGCGATCATGCTCGGCGCGCTGTCGCTGAAGTGGAAGTGGCGCCAGCGCCGCGAGGCGGCCGGCAAGGACACGAGCCGGCCGAACCTCGTGTTCGGCGGCGACGTGCACGTCGTGTGGGAGAAGTTCTGCCGCTACTTCGACGTCGAGCCGCGGATCATCCCGCTGCAGCCCGACAAGTACACGATTGGGCCTGAGGACGTCGAGCCGCACGTGGACGAGAACACGATCGGCGTCGCCGCCGTGCTCGGCACGACCTTCACGGGCCATGCCGACGACATCCCGGGCATCAACGACCTGCTGGTCCGGCTACGAGACGAGCGCGGGCTCGACGTCCCGCTGCACGTCGACGGGGCCAGCGGCGGTTTCGTGTGGCCGTTCCTGTACCCCGACTCCGAGTGGGACTTCCGCCTCGAGCAGGTGCGCTCGATCAACGTCTCGGGCCACAAGTACGGGCTCGTCTACCCGGGCATCGGGTGGCTCGTGTTCCGCGAGAAAAGCGACCTGGCCGAGGACCTCGTCTTCTACGAGAACTACCTGGGCAAGACCGACGCTACGTTCACGCTGAACTTCTCGACCGGATCCTCGATGGTGCTCGCGCAGTACTACAACTTCGTGCGCTACGGCCACGACGGATACCGCTACATCATGGAGACGATGCAGGCCAACTCCCGCGCCCTTGCCGAGCGGATCGCGGGCATGGGCGACTTCAAGCTGGTCGGCGACGAGGGTGCGGAGCAGCTGCCGCTCGTCGCGTTCCAGCTCGAGGGCGACCACGACTACGATGAGTTCGACGTCGCCTCGCAACTGGCGGCCGAGCGCGGGTGGATGGTGCCCGCGTACAAGCTGCCCCCCAACGCCGACCACGTCACGATCATGCGCGCGCTCGTCAAGCTCACACTCGGCCACACGCTCGCCACCACGCTCGCAGACGACATCGCCGAGGCGTGCGAGACGCTGAAGAAGAAAGGCGGCCTACACGAGCTCGACCGCAAGCGGGTGAAAACCGGCACCGGGTACTGAGTCATCCGACGTTAGCCGAGCGGGCTGAACCCCTCGCCGTTCTCGAGCGGGTGGTCTGGCCTCTGTTCACGACCTGACGCGCAGCCGTTGCCGAAGAGTGAACTGGCCTGGTGCTCAGTCCTGCTCGGGCAGCAACAGAACCGCGCCGATCAGGAAGCAGAGCGCTCCGAAGGCTGTGGTCGCGTTGGCGCGGGCGAGATCGAGCGCGCTCCCGGTTGCGGGGATCACGTAGGACGCCACTGCCGAGATCCCGAATGCGACGCAGCCGAGGAGGTTGATGGCGGCGATCCACCATTCGCGGCTCCGTCGCGGCCGGCAGAAGGGCCGCCCGCAGACGGCGACGTAGGCGAGGTAGCCGGAGACCAGGAAGCAGATCGACCCGAAAGCGTCAGGCGCCCAGACGAGCCTGTTGTACTCAGTCGTGTCCAGCGCCTGCCGGAGAGCGTCGAACGTGCTGATGTTGAAGAAGAGCGTTCCCGCGACCTGGACTGCGCTGCTCCACCAGTCGAGCCCTCGACCGGGATTGCCCGTCGTCACCAGCTGAAGCGTCGCCGCCGAGGTGAAGAAGATCGAGCCGACGAAGAAGACGATCCCGTCGACGGTCGAGCCCACGAGCTCCACGAATCCGGGAAACGGCCCGACGAGGAAGCAGGCCGAGCCGATCGCGAAGAGGACGCCGACCCACCAGGTCGCCCGGCGTGGTCTCCACCAGGTCCGGTGCACCGAGCGACCGATGACAGCTGCCTACGAGTGGACCGCAGAGCCGGGTGCGGGAGGGAGCCGGGCTGAGACGATGTAGGAGACCACGACGGCGACGATCACGAGCGGCATCAGACTGAGGCCGTCGGCCTGGAGGAACACACTCACGACGAGAACGGACGTGAGCGGAAGTCCCAGCATTGCGACCATCAGCGCGCCGATACCCATTGCGGCACCCGCGATCATCGGCAGCCCGGGAAGGTGGGAGAGCGCAATGCCGCCGGCAGCGCCGATGAACATGCTCGGGAAAATTGGGCCGCCTCGGAAGCTGCTCAGCGAGAAGCTGTACGCGAGGCCTTTGCAGAGGACGACCATCAGGAGCGCGCCCACGGTCCAGCCGGCGGCGCCTTCGATCAGGCCCGGGAGCTGATCCTGTCCAGAGAAGAGCACCTCGGCCGAGCTTCTCCCGGTTACTTCGACGAAGATCAGCACGACAACACCAATCGCGACGCCGACGACGGGTGTCAGCAGCACCATTCGGCGTTCGACGATCGGCTGTAGCAGCAGCGCCAGCCGCTTGATGCCGGCGCCGAGGATCGCCGCGATGACACCAATCACGATCGCCCACAGAAACTCGGACACACCGGGGCTGCCGGCCGGAGGGATGTCCGGGACCGCGAGCGAGAAGGTGCCGAAGCCGGTCCAGTTGTCGAGCCCGATGAAGATCAGCGAGCCGACACCGGCAGCGAGCAGACCGGGCGCAAGCACCACTCCGAGCATCGGGCCGCCGATCCCGGCCACCTCCATCATCAGGAACGCGGCCGGAAGAGGTGAGCCGAGGAGCGTGCTGATCGCGGCGAAGCTCCCGGCGGCGCCGATCACGGCACTGGCCATCTCAGGCGCGTCGCGCTTGACCAAGTGGAGGGCGAGGACTCCGAGGCCGCTGCCGATCGCGATCAGAGGCGCCTCCGGGCCAAGGACGACCCCGAGGCTGAGGGTGGCGAACGCGGCAATGACGATCCCGGGGAGCTCGATCGGCGGCACGGGCCCGGATGACTTGAACCCCTCCGCCGGCTTGTGCCCTGCCGTTCCCGGCAGGTACCGGATCGTGAGCGCCACCAGCAGGCCGCACAGCGCAAGCAGCGGAATCGGCCACCAGGCAGGCTGGCTTTCGAAGCCGAGGTCGCCGGGCAGCGTGCCGAACACATACTGCTGCAGCTCGTTGACACCCTTGAGAAAGAAGTACGCGGCCGCAGCCACCGGCACACCGATGATCGCGCCCAACACGAGCAGCACGACGTACGAGCGGCTCCGGAGAAGCTCGAGCGGACTCGGCGCAGCCGGTGTCGAGGGCGCCGTGTCCGCGTCGGAGTGGCCCTCTTGGTTCACGGCTGGTCTCTCTTCCGGCGGTGATCAGGCATTCGTCGAGACGGCGATGCGATTCCGAAGGCCCATGAGGCACCTCCACCAGGACGACGGCCAAGTCACTGACTGGACGCCGGTTTTCGGTCCAGATGTTATGAGAATCGACCTCTCCCTGCTCGTGGGCGTAGGGTCCGCAGCATGGAGCTCTGGCGGGGCGCGCCCTATGAATACAGCCGCTCGGCCGAGGGTCTCGTGTTCTGCGCCGGCGCATGTCCGCTCGATGCCGTGGGCAACGTCGTCGGGCCAGGGGACTTCGAGGCTCAGGCGCGGCAGACGGTCGAGAATCTGCTGGCCGCCCTCCACGAGGCCGGAGCCGATGCCGAAGGACTGCTCAAGACGACGATCTACGTCGCGACGAGCGAACGCGCCGACCTCGTGCGCGTGTGGGAAGTGGTCGCGGCTCGCCTGGGTCGGGCGCCGAGCACCCTCCTCGGTGTCTCCCTCCTCGGCTATCCCGGCCAGCTCGTCGAGATCGAGGCGGTCGCACGCAGTAACCGTTAGGGCGGAGCGAGCAGCCGCTCCTCGGACAGCCTGACCGGGCTGCGAACCGCCACCGCGATCTCCCCCTTCGGGGTCCACGGTCGCACGCGCGCTATCTGGCTCAGCGGGCCGCGCGGGTCGAACTGGAGGCTCACCGTGTTGCCGACGTCCGGGGAAACCGCCCGGGCGTGTGCCCAGAGCGCCCGGCCCACGTCGAGGCGGCCGGGCCGGTACCACAGGCGGGCGGCGGCAACCGCCCGTATTACCCCGTCCGCGGGCAGGGTCCGCGTGACGGCGGTGAGCGCCCGCAGGACGAGCGGCAACTCCTCGACCACCAGCGTCTGCAGGCGAGCGCCCTCGTGCAGCTCGCACCCACCGACCACCTCCCCTCCCTCGACCGCCACGACCTGACGCTGCACGGGGACGTCGAGAGGCGTCCGCGCAAGCCGCTCGCGCAGGACGGCAACCGTTTCCGGGATGCGCAGGTTCCATCCCTCCTCGAACTCCGAGAGACCGGCTGCAACCTGCTCCCACTCGTCGTCGTTCCGCGGCTCTCGCAGCTCCAGCCCCGCCGGCGGCCGCCCATCCCGTGCGACCTTGAACGCCGGAAGCACGACGTTTCCGAAGATCTGCGTGGCCCACTTCCGCGCGTTCGCGAACGAGCCTTCGTTGCCGCTCTGGATCCCGGCGACCACGACGACGTCTCCCGCCCGATCGAGACGCCATGCGGTCAGCGCGCGGGCGACTCCGCGGCGGCGGTGGCCGGGGTCCACCATCAGGTTGCTCAGTCGCGCACAGGGACACACCTCGCCTTCGATCTCGACGTCGCCGAAGTCGACCGTGCCCGCCCCGATTACGCGGCCGTCCTCGGTCTCGGCTATCGCCCATTCCGCCTCCGGCCGCAGGACGCGCGACGTCTCGAGGGGATCGTGAAGGTAGTGCGGGGCGATGCGCACCGCGCCCGTGTCGGCGGCCGCCGCCGCGAGCTGGGTCAACGCCCTGCCGTCGCCGTCGCGGGCGGGCCGAACGGTGAAGTCGCTCACTTCGGCGGGAGCGAGCGCGCGTAGGCAACGCCGCGGCCAACCCACTCGGCGAGCGCGTCATCCGTATCGACATGCTCGGAGGCGACCCGCAGCCATCCGGCCATCGAGCGGCCGCCCATCTCCATCAGCGTCGCGGGCGTGGTCTCCAGGAGTGCGTCTGTCTCGGCCGGATCGACGCGGACGAGCAGCCCGCCCTGGCCGCTGGCCGCGACGGCCATGTTGCCGCCGACGAGGAAGGAGAGGCCTCCGAACATCTTCTTCTCGGTCATGCGCGGCTCGCTCGAAACGAGGCTCCGGATCCGCTCTGCCAGTGCCTCGTCGTAGGCCATGCGCCGAGCCTACGCGATGGGCTCTTGCTCGATCCCGTTGCCGTCGATACGGAACGCGTTCAGCTCGCCGGTGGACAGGCTGAGGATGAAGAACGGGCGCCCGGCCCAGAGTCCGATGCGCTCGACGTCGGTGCGCGAGGGCTTGGCGGGCGAGGCGGGATGCGAGTGGAAGACGGCGAGCTCGTAGCCGTCGTCCTCGAGGAACCACAGCTCGGGGTCGATGTCGAGCTCGAAGCGATACGGCGACTCGAGCCGGTTTCTCCCGCGCTCGTAGCGTACGGCCTGCCCGTCGCGGAGGACGATCAGCCCGCAGGCCTCGTTCGGCGCCTCCTCCCGTGCGTGCGCCTCGAGCGCGTCCCGCACGGCGGCGGGGATCACCACCAGACGTTGGCCTCCATCGCCTCGTCGAGCTCCGACTCGGGGAGCTGCCAGAAGTCGGCGGAGAGGTAGCGCCAGCCGCCGTCGGCGAGGACACAGACGACGACGCCCTCGTCCAGCTCGCGCCCGACGCGGAGCGCCACGTCGATCACCGCGCCCGAGGACACGCCGGCGAAGACGCCTTCCATGTCGAGGAGCCGGCGAAGCGCGGTCACGGCCTCCGCGTTCGAGACGAGCAGCTTGCGGTCGAGCTTCGAGACGTCGAGGATCGGGGGCACAAAGCCCTCCTCCAGCGAGCGCAGGCCCATGACCGGGTCGCCCGGCAGCGGCTCGGCGGCTGCCACGACGACGTCGGGGAAGCTCTCGCGCAGCCGCGCGCCCGAGCCCATGAGCGTGCCGCCGGTGCCGAGGCCGGCGACGAACACGTCCACCCGGTCGAGCGCGTCGGCGATCTCCGCCCCCGTTCCCTCGTAGTGAGCGCGCGGGTTCGCCTCGTTCGCGTACTGGAAGGGCATGAACCAGCGGGCGTCGCGCTCGGCCATCTCGAGCGCGAGGCGGACGGCGCCGTTCGAGCCCTCCTTCCCCGGCGACTCGACGATCTCCGCGCCGTACAGCCGCAGCATGCGCTTGCGCTCCTCGGTCGCGTTCTCGGGCAGGACGCAGGTCAGCTTGTAGCCCTTGAGCTTGGCGACGAGCGCGAGCGAGATTCCGGTGTTGCCGGAGGTCGGCTCGAGCAGCTCGCGGCCGGGCTCGAGGATGCCTTCCTCCTCGGCCGCCTCGATCATCGCCTTCGCGACACGGTCCTTGATCGAGCCGGTCGGGTTCTGGCCCTCGAGCTTCCCGTACAGGCGCACGTCCTCCGCCAGCCCAGCGGCAGCGGCCAGCCGAGGAAGCTCGACGAGCGGCGTGCAGCCGACCGTGTCGAGCAGCGAGGGCCGCGTGTCGGTGGGGCTAGTGCAGCCCACCGGCTACTGCCGGTAGCAGGATGACCGTCTCGCCGTCGGCGACGGGCGTGTCGAGGCCCTTCGCGCGTGCGGACGTCCTCGCCGCCCACGTACACGTTCACGAAGCGCGCGACCTCCCCGTCCTCGAGCACACGCGCGCGCAGCGAGGGGAAGCGCGAGACGAGATCGACGAGGACATCGCGGACGGTGCCGCCCTCGGCCGCGACCACGGGCTCGCCACCGGTCTCGGTGCGGAGCGGCGGCGGGATGCGCACGGACGCCATCAGGCGCCTCTTCCCGCGGCGCAGAACTCCACGTAGTCGACGTACTCGGTGATCGTCGGGTCGTCGCCGCACACCGGGCAGTTCGGGTCGCGCTTCACCTGCAGCTCGGTGAAGCTCACCTCGAGCGCGTCGAAGAGCATGAGCCGGCCGATCAGCGGGTTGCCGATCCCGAGCGCGAGCTTGAGCGCCTCGTTCGCCTGCAGCGAGCCGACGATCCCCGGAAGGACGCCGAGCACTCCGCCCTCGGCGCAGCTGGGCGCCATCTCCGGCGGCGGAGGCTGCGGGAACAGGCAGCGGTAACACGGGCCTTCATAGGGCTTGAACACGGTCAGCTGGCCCTCGAAGCGGAAGATCGAGCCGTGCACGACCGGGATCCGGTGCCAGACGGAAGCGTCATTCAGGAGGTAACGGGTGGGGAAGTTGTCCGCGCCGTCCACGATCACGTCCCAGCCGTCGCCGAGGATCTCCTCCACCGTCTCCGAGGTGAGGCGCGTCCTGTACGGGAGCACCTGGACGTCCGGGTTGAGCTCGCGGATGGAGCGGGCGGCCGATTCGACCTTGGGCTCACCCAGGGTCGCGGTGGAATGGACGATCTGGCGCTGCAGGTTCGACTCGTCCACGACGTCGTCGTCCACGATCCCGAGCGTCCCGACCCCAGCCGCGGCCAGGTACAGCGACGCAGGCGATCCGAGCCCGCCGGCCCCGATCAGCAGGACACGCGAGTCGAGCAGCTTCAGCTGCCCCTCCTCCCCCACCTCGGGGATGAGCAGGTGGCGGCTGTAGCGCATGCGGCCCTGGGGCGAGAGCGAGCGGGTCAGCTCGGTGGGAAAGCCGTTCCGCTTCCAGTCGGTGTAGCCGCCGGCGAGCGACACGGGATGCTCGTAGCCAAGCTCCTTCAGCGTCTGCGCGGCGAACGCGGAGCGGTTGCCGACGGCGCAGTAGAGCAGAACCGGCTTGGAGCGATCGGGGACGGCCTGCTCGATGCGCGATTCCAGGTTCCCGCGTGGGACAAGGATCGCGCCGGGGAGATGCCCCTCGTCCCACTCCTCGCGCTCCCGCACGTCCACGATCACCGGCGAGTCGCTGTCGATCAGCTCGCGCGCGTGCCGCGCGTCGACCTCGTCGATCTCCGCCTTGACCTTCTGCAGCAGATCCCTGATAGCTAGCCATCCTCTGAGGATAGAGAACGCTTGCGGAGTCACGAATCTTCCCGCTCCAGGCTGCCAAGGGGCAGCCTGGTTAGAAGACGCTGAAGGCCGCGCGCGCAGACGCGCCGTGGCCCGTGCACGAGACGACGCCCGAGGCCTCGGTCTCGGGCTTGTAGCGGCACGTGAACCCGAGCAGCTTGATCGTCTTCTTCGATCCGACCCGCTGCTCCATCGCCTCGTCGAGCAGGAGCTTGGCCGCCCAGCAGGCCATCCCGGAGGCCTTGACGCTCGCGAGCTCGGGACGCTTCGGCGGGAACGCTCCCGGGCAACTCTGGAGCGCACCTTCCGCGCGCGTGCCGGAGGGAAACGCAAGGAGGACGGCGCCGACAGTGGCTGCGGCGATGAGCGCGACGGCGAGTGCGATTCCGAACGCCTTGCTCACTCCACAATCCTAGAGCTCAAGATCTGCTCTTCCAAGAGGCTGTCGCTGAGCGCGTGCGCGTCGCGCCGGCCGAAGTTCGCGCTGGTGATCACCGCGACCAGCTCGAGCCCCGGGAAGACGTGCACCCGGTTGCCGCCCATCCCGCTCATGAACAAGCAGTCCTCGCCGAGGTAGCGGCGCAACCACCACAGGTAGCCGTACTCCGTCAGCTCGTCGATCACCCACTCCGGCGGCACGATCCGTGCATGCGGACGCGTCGACTCCTCCACCCACTCCGGCGGCACGATGCCGTCGCCGCCACGCAGGTACAGCTCGCCGAGCGCCAGGAGCGAGCGACTGGTCAGGAGGAGGCCGCCGGCGCACGAGACCTGGCCGAGCGGCGTCGTCTGCCACTCCGCGTGGTCGATCCCGAGCGGGTCGAAGAGCTCACTCCGCGCGAAATCCGGGAGCGAACCGCCCACCGCCTGCTCGAGCGCGACGCCGAGCGCGACGACGCCGGCCGTGCAGTAGCTGAAACCCGTCCCTTCCCTCACCGGGAGGCCGAGCGCAAAGCCCAGCCAGTCCTCTTGCGGGTACATCAGCTCCTCGTTGCCGGGCGAGGCCTCGTCCCAGTCGTCGCAGTCGAGGCAGGACGACATCGTGAGGACGTCGCGGACGGTGATCGCGCGCTTGCGCGGATCGTCCACACGGGCTCCGAGCAGCTCGACGAGCAACGCCTCGACCCCGCGGACGAGGCCGCGCTCGATCGCGATGCCGGTGAGCATCGACGCGACCGTCTTGGTGCACGAGCGCGTGTTCCGGAGCGTGTCCGCGTCGCCGTCGAGGTACTCCTCCTGGACGATCTCGCCGCGACGCGAGACGACGACGCTGGTGATCTCCCCATAGCGCGTCAGGTCCACCGGCGCCGAGGATAGTCGCGGCGTAGGGTGGGCCTGTCAACGAAGGGAGGAACCGTGAACGACGCCAACGGAAACGTCCCCCTACTGCTCATCCACGGCGCCTGGCTCTCGGCGCGCAGCTGGGAGAACTATTCGGACTACTTCTCCAAGCGAGGCTACGCGGTGTCGGCGCCGGAATGGCCGCGCAAGCACGGCGACGTCGAGGAGATGCGTGAGACCGCCGAGGAGTCGGCGGGCCTCGGCATCCAGGAGATCGTCCACCACTACGAAGGGCTGATCAAGGATCTCGACCAGCCGCCGGTGCTGCTCGGGCACTCGTTCGGCGGGCTCATCGTCGAGCTGCTGGTCGACCGGGGCCTGGGCCGGGCCGCCGTCGCGATGAGCCCCGCGCCCCCCAAGGGCATTCTCAAGCTTCCGTACTCAACGCTGAAGGTGAGCTCGGCCTCCCTTGCCCATCCGTCCAAGTGGCACGGCGTCGTGTCGCTCACGCTCGAGGAGTTCACGTACGGGTTCGTGAACACGTTCCCACCGGAAGAGGCGCAGAAAGCCTACGAGCGCTATTACGTTCCCGAGACGGGTCAGATCTTCTACGAGGCCGGCTTCGCCAACTTCCACCTGCACCCGCCGACCGAGGTCCACTTCAAGAACGAGGCGCGCGCGCCGCTCCTGCTGGTGGGCGCGGACAAGGACCACACCGTCCCCGCGTCGGTGACGAAGGCGCAGTACAAGAAGTACGAGAAGTCCCCCGCCCGCACGGACTACATCGAGTTCGAGGGACGACCGCACCTGCACATGGCCGCGCCCGGCTGGGAAGAGGTCACCGCCGCGGTGGACAGCTGGCTGAACGGCGTCCTGGAAACCGCCTAGGTGGATCTCGAGCTCGAAGACAAGGTCGCCGTCGTCACCGGGGCGAGCAAGGGCATCGGCCTCGCCGTCGTGCGCGCGCTCGCCGAGGAGGGCGCCTGGTCGTCGCGGGCGCGCGCACGGTCGACACGCTCGCGCAACTCGCCGGCGTCACCGCGGTAGCCGTCGACCTCGGCGAACCGGGCGGACCGGAGGAACTGGTCGCGGAGGCGGTCGGCAAGCATGGGCGCCTGGATGTCCTGGTCAACAACGTCGGCGCCGTCAAGCTTCGCGTCGGCGGGTTCCTCCAGGTCACGGACGATGACTTCGAGCACTCCTTCCAGCTCAACTTCTTCTCGGCGCTGCGGGCGACGCGCGCGGCCGTCGCGACACATGGTCGACCACGACGGAGGGACGATCGTGAACGTCGCCTCGGTCAACGCCTTCTTCCATCCCGACGGGCTCGTCGTCGACTACGGCGCGGCGAAGGCGGCTCTCCTGAACATGTCCAAGGCCCTGTCGCAAGAGCTGGGCCTGAAGGGGATCCGAGTGAACTGCGTCTCGCCCGGTCCGGTCGCGACCGATCTCTGGCTCGGCGACCGCGGGGTCGCGGCGACGATCGGCGAGGCGAGCGGGACCGACCCGGCCCGGGTGAAGGAGATCGCGACGGCCGGCATGCCAAGCGGCCGCTTCACGAGACCCGAGGAAGTCGCGACGCTGGTCGCGGTTCTGGCTTCCCCGCGCACCGCGAACGTGACAGGCTCGAACTACGTGATCGACGGCGGATTGATCAAGACGATGTAAGGAGGTCCGATGGTCAAGATCACCGACAAGACCGACTACAGCCGCTTCGTGCGCCCCGACGACGAGGACGAGGGGATCTGGCTGGACCACCTCGAGATTCACCTCGTGACCCATCCCGCAGGCCAGGTGAAGGAGGTACATGTCCACGATCCGCCCCAGGACCATGTGATCACGATGCGCTCCGGGCGAATGCAGTGGACCGTCGAGGGCCAGGCGTATGACTGCGGGCCCGGCGACGTGATCGTCACCCCGGCCGGCGTGGCGCACAGCTACAAGGTGCTCGGCGACGAGGACGCGAAGGTGATCTGCGTCGACGCACCCGTTCGGCCCAAGCCGGAGTCGTGAAGATCGTCGGCCTCGGCGGCTCTCTCGGCCGCGTGTCACGGAGCCGGACCGCGCTCCGCCACGCGCTCGAGGGAGCTGAAGCGGCCGGCGCGCAGACCGAGCTCCTCGACCTGCGCGAGCTCGACCTGCCGATGTACAACCCGGACCTCGCAGATCCGACCGAAGCCGCCGAGCACCTCCTCGAGTCCAGCTACTCGGCCGACGGGATGATCTGGAGCAGCCCGCTCTACCAGGGAACGATCTCGGGTGCGTTCAAGAACGCGCTCGACTGGCTGCACCTGATCGGCGACCGCGACCCGCCGTACCTCCACGACAAGGTGATCGGCCTGCTGAGCGCGGCCGGGGGCGCGCACGGCCTCCAGGCCATCAACACGATGGAGTTCTCGGTGCGCGCGCTGCGCGGCTGGGCCGTCCCGTATGTCGTGCCGATCTCGGGTGGGGTCTTCGATTCCGAAGCCGAGCTTCGGGACGAGGGCGTCGAAGCCCAGCTCGACCGGCTCGGCCGGGAGGTCGTGCGCGTCGCCGCCCGCTTCGTCGAGGACAGCTCGCTCGACCGCGAGGAGGAGTGCAACCGCACGGCCGAGTTGGTCGCCGCCGCTTGATCTAGCTCGAGCTGCGTCGCAGCGCGATGCCGGTCATGATCTCGCGGACGGCGCGCTCGGCCACGAGCGCGGTGATATCCAGCGAGCCCACGTTCGAGGGACACACCTCGACCACGTCGGCACCGACGAGCGAGCACGCCGGCGGCGATCGTCCGGCACGCCCACAGCAGGTCGACGCTGCTCATCCCGCCGGGCTCGGGCGTGCCCGTCCCGGGCGCGAAAGCCGGATCGAGCACGTCGACGTCGACGGAGACAAACACAGGCCCGTCCTCCACCAGCGCGAGCGTCCGGCCGACGATCTCCTGGATGCCGAGCTCGCGCACCTCGTGCATGAAGAAGCTCGTGATCCCGCGCTCCTCCTGCCAGCCGAACTCGGACTCGCCCGGCCAGTATCCGCGCAGACCGATCTGGACGTAGCGCTCCGGATCGACTGCACCCGCCTCCACCAGGCGGAACATCGGCGTGCCGTGGGAGATCTCGACGCCGTAGACCTCACGGCCGGTGTCGGTGTGCGTGTCGAAGTGGACGAGGCCTACGGGGCCGTGCTGTGCGGAGCAGGCACGGATGTCGGGCTCGGCGATCGAGTGGTCGCCGCCCAGGACGATCGGGATTGCGCCCGCGGCGACGACCTCGCCGACCACGCGCTCGATGGCCGCGTGAGACGCGCCCGGATCGCTGGGGATGACCGGGGCGTCGCCGTAGTCGACCATGCGTAGCACCTGCGAGGCATCGACCTTCGCCTCGAGGTGAGGGCCCCAGGGACAGCCGGCGGCGCGGATAGCACGCGGCCCGAACCGCGCGCCCGGGCGATCAGAGGTGAGGTCGTCCGTCGGCGCGCCGACCACGGCCACGTCCACGCCGGCGAGTTGCGCGGGATCCTCCGTCCACGGCAACGAGCCGAACGTGAGCAGCCCCGCGTAGTCGGGCTTCTCGCCGTGGTCGCTCCAGCGGTGGACCGGGTCGAGCACAGAAAGAGAGTGGCGGACCGGCAAGCGGTCCGCCACTCGGTGAGTCGGTCGTACGAGTTAGAGAGAGGCGAGAAGCGACGCGATGTGGGCGCGCACGCTCTGGAGCTTCGCCTTGCGGTCGGCGTTCGTTGACCTTGGCGATGCGGGCGTCCAGCTTGCCTTCGATCTTGGTCAGGCGGGCCGAGATCCGCGTCTTGACGGCGGAGCACTTGGCCTTGGGGTTGACGTCGCACTTCGAGTGGTACTTGGCGATGTGCGCGTCGAGCTTGGCGACGCGGGCGTCGATTCCGGCCCCGTTGCCTGCGAACGCGACCGCCGACATGGTGAGCGCGCCGAGGAGAACAACCATTGCCGCAACTTTCTTCACGGATTTCCCTTTCGTTGGTGAACGATTCTCCCAAGAAGGAAAGCAGCCGTGCCTCAGCCGTCCGTAAGGCTTTCGGAAGGAATCTGTTAGGGCGCCAACGACCCTACTGCTCGTAGTTTTCGACGACCTCAGCGTCGCGCACGTGCGCCGCGTCCACGTCGAGACCCTGCTCGCGGAGCGCCCGGCGCTGCCGCAGAAGATCCCAGCTCTGGTCGAGGCTCACGCGGATCTCCTCGAGCCGGCGCCGCTCCTCCTCGGTCAGCCCGTCCTCGTGGCCGGCGCGCTCGAACAGGGCCTGCTCTTCCTCGACCAGCTGCTCTATGTGATTGTGGATCTGCTCGTCTGCCATTCGCACCTCCTAGTGGACACCGTATCCCGTCTCGAGGAGATCCCGGTACTCGGGGTGTTCGTCGATCAGATGAGCGACGAACGGGCAGAGCGGGATGACGTCCAAATGCTGCCGGCGAGCGTCGTCCAGCGCCGCGAGCACGAGCTGCGTCCCGAAGCCGCGCCCGGAGCACTCTTCGTCCACCTCGGTGTGCGTGAAGGCGATCCGCCCGTCGCGCCGCCGGTAGGCCGCGAGCCCGATGAGGCGCCCGTCGAGCCGTAGCTCGTACCGGTTCTGCTCGGGGACGTCGACGACGACCGCCTCGTCGGACGTGTCCGGCGCCGGCTCGAGCTCGTCCGTTCCGCGGAAGTACTCGATGAGCTGTCCTGGCACATCCGTCTCGCGCGCGTCACGGTGCTCGTGGAACCGGTGGCGGTGCCCAGGCGCGTGTGGCCATGCAGACCGTCGGCGCAGGTGGGTGAAGATCTCTCGCGTCCCTCGGTAGAGCGTCCCGTCCTCTGCCTGAAGCACGGGGATCTGTTCGGAACCGGCAAGCGCGCGCAGCTCGTCCCGCTCCTCCGGCCACGGCTCGACCTGGCGAGCGACGAACGAAAGCCCGAGCTCGGTCAGCACCTCTCGCACCGCCGACGAGAACGGACACCACTCCGTCTGGTAGAGCGTCAGCACGTCGTTACCCTCTCTCCATGGGGATGTTCTTCCACTCCTCCCAAGCCCCCGCTGAGCGTACCTCCGACCCTGAGCTTCGCCGGGCGAATCTCAGCCGAATCGGCCGGCTGTTCGCGCCGTACAAGGCGCGGCTGAGCGCCGTCCTGTCGCTGATCGTCCTGTCGGCGGGCCTCGGCGTCCTCCCCGCCTTCCTGCTCAGGCGCGTGCTGGAGGCGATCGGCCAGAACAACGCCACCGAGCTGTCGATCGCCGCCGCCGCGATGATCGCGATCGCAATCGTCACCGGAGCGCTGGGCGTCTACCAGACGCTGCTCTCGAACCAGGTCGGGCAGCGCGTCATGCACGACCTGCGCGCGGCGGTCTATCGCCACCTCCAGCGGCTCTCGCTCGCGTTCTTCACGCGCACGCGCACCGGAGAGGTGCAGTCCCGCATCCAGAACGACATCGGCGGCGTCCAGAGCGTCGTCACCAACACGGCCACCTCGATCGCCTCGAACGTGACCACGGTCGTGGCCACGATGATCGGCATGCTGCTGCTCAGCTGGCAGCTGGCGCTGTTCGCGTTCGCGCTCATCCCCCTGTTCGCGTGGCTGACGCGCCGCGTCGGAAACGAGCGCCGCCGGATCGCGAAGACGACGCAGGAGACGCTGGCCGACATCTCCAGCCTCGTCCAGGAGTCGCTCTCGGTCTCGGGGATCCTGCTCGGCAAGACGATGGGCCGCGGCGACGAGCTGGCCGACCGCTTCGAGAAGGACTCGCTCCGGCTTGCCGACCTCGAGGTGCGCCAGCGGATGACCGGCCGCTGGGTGATGGCGATGATCCAGACGAGCTTCGCGGTCATGCCGGCCGCGGTCTACTGGGTCGGCGGGCTGTTGATCCTGAACGGTTCGCACGCGATCACGATCCCGACGCTGGTCGCGTTCACGACCCTGCAGACGCGCCTCTTCTTCCCGGTCGGCTCGCTGCTCGGAGTCAGCCTCGACGTCCAGACCTCGCTCGCGCTCTTCGACCGGATCTTCGAGTACCTCGACCAGCCGATCGACATCGTGGAGAAGCCGGACGCGATCGCGGTGGCCACGGCCGGAGACGTCGTCTTCGAGGACGTCTGGTTCCGCTACGGCGACGACTGGACGCTCCAGGACATCTCTTTCACGGTGCCGGCCGGGACGACTACCGCGCTGGTGGGCGAGACGGGCTCGGGGAAGACAACGCTCGGATACCTGGTGGCGCGGCTGTACGACGTCTCGCGCGGCCGGATCACGATCGGCGGAGTCGACATCCGCGACCTCAGCTTCAAGGCGCTCTCCGACCTCGTCGGCGTCGTCTCCCAGGAGACCTACCTCCTCCACGCGAGCGTGCGCGAGAACCTGCGGTTTGCGAAGCCGGAGGCGACAGACGAGGAGATCGAGTCCGCGGCCGAAGCCGCCCGCATCCACCATGTCATCGCCGCCCTGCCGGACGGCTACGACACCATGGTCGGCGAGCGTGGCTACCGCTTCTCGGGCGGAGAGAAACAGCGCATGGCCATCGCGCGCACGATCCTCCGCAACCCGCCGATCCTCGTCCTCGACGAGGCCACGAGCTCACTCGACGCCGAGACGGAGCGGCTCGTGCAGGAGGCGCTCGACCGGCTGGCGGAGGGGCGGACGACGATCGCGATCGCCCACCGCCTCTCTACCGTGCGCGACGCAGAGCAGATCGTCGTCCTCGACCACGGCAAGATCGTCGAGCGCGGGCGGCACGAGGATCTCCTCCTTGCCGGAGGACGCTATGCGGCGCTGGCAGCACGCGACGCGCTGCTGGCGACGGCGCCCGTCGCCTCACTCGCGGCCGCGACGTGACGCGCGGGGCCGGCGAGCCGGCCCCGCGCGTCTACTGCCTACATCCCTTCTCTGACTATCGCTTCTTGCGCCGGTCCCCAACGGACGATCAGCGCATAGAGAACGACGATCGTCAGCGTGATGCTCGCCAGCGACCAGAGCGGGTACGCCTGATTGCCGAACGAGCCCAGCTGCCCGATCACGTTGATGCTGGCGACCACGATCGTGAACCACCGGGCCCACGACGATCCGGCCAGCAGCCCGAGCCCGGCGAGACCAAGGATGATCCCCCAGATCATGGTGATCCAGCCCCAGGTCGTCATGTCGAAGACGATGATCTGCTGCGGGCCGAACACGTAGTACTGGTCGCGAATCACCGCGATCAACCCCTCGAAGAAGTCGATCGCGGCGATGATGACCATCAGCCAGCCGGCAAATGCGATCCAGCCGGCCCAGCGGTTACCAGTTGCCGTTGTCATCCACGCCCCCTTTTAGGTGCTTTTCGTGCGATTCTCCCACCGGAGAAATTGTCCTTCTTTACCCGGACGGGATGAGCGATTTGAACGGCGACAACGAACAGCGTGTGCTGGCGGGACGGTGCGAGTGCCGCGCCGTCCGCTACGAGGTCGCGGACGAGTTCCGCTACGCGGCCAACTGCCACTGCTCGAACTGCCGCGCGTCCACCGGGTCCGCGTTCAAGCCCTTCGCGGGAATCGAGCGGGACAAGCTGCGCGTCGTGGAGGGTGACCTCATGATCGTGGGCACAGAGGACGAGAACCACACGCGCTGCGCGGCGTGCGGATCGCTCCTCTACTCGGTGGTGCGCGACGGCGAGTGGGTGCACGTGGCGCTCGGCTCGCTCGAGGACGATCCGGGCATTCGTCCCACGGAGCACATCTTCGTGGGATCGAAGGCACCGTGGTACGAGATAACCGACGACCTCCCCCAGAACGAGGAGTACTGATGCCTGAACAGGAAGTCCGCGCCGATGACATGACCGTCTTCACCGTCCATCCCGAAGGCGAGGGGCCGTTTCCCGTCGCCGTGGTGTTCATGGACGCGCCCGGCTACCGCGAGGAGCTGAAGGAGCACGCGCGGCGCTATGCCGCCGACGGCTACTACGCCGTCCTCCCCGACCTCTTCCACCGCGCCGGCGAGAAGCTGACGATGGACGGTGAGGGACGCGAGCGGATCTTCGAGCTCGTTCGGAGCCTGACGCCGGAGATGGTGGACGAGGACACACGCGCGGCGCTCGAGGCGGTCGCGGACGACCCGGCCGCGTCGCCGGGCCCGAAGGTGTGCGTCGGGTACTGCATGGGCGCCCGCTTCGCGGTACACACCGCGGCGGCGATGCCGGAGGAGTTCGCCGCGGCGTCCGGGGCTCATCCGGGCGCTCTCGCCACGGACGAGCCGGACTCACCCCATCTCGAGCTGCCGCAGGTGCGCGGCGAGCTGTACATCGCCTTCGCCGAGCACGACCGCACGGCCACGCCGGAGTCCGTCGATCGTTTCCGCGACGCCATGACAGACGCCGGCGTGCGCGGCGAGGTCGAGCGGCTGCCGGGAACGGAGCACGGGTTCGCGATGGCCGACCGGGACATCTACGACAGAGACGCGGCGGAGCGGCACTTCGAGCGGACGCTCGACCTCTGGCGGAGGAATCTCTAGTGCTGACCAATCGATCCGCTCCTCCGGCGACGGTGACCCCGGTGCTCGTCTATCCGGACGTGCGGGCGGCGGTCGCGTGGCTGGAATCGGCGTTCGGATTCGGAGAGAGGGTGCGGATCGGCGACGACCACCGTGCCCAGTTACGGGTGGGCACGGACGGCGCCGTCGTCGTCGCCGACGTTCACGGCGCTCAGGTCGCACCGGAGGGCGGCGTGGTCACGCACCTGATCAAGGTCCGCGTGGAGGACGTCGACGCGGCGTTCGCGCAGGCCCGTGAAGCCGGGGGACGGATCCTCGAGGAACCCACGACGTATGAATACGGCGAGCGCTCGTGCGTCGTCGAAGACCCCGCCGGCCACCGGTGGGAGCTGACCCAGACAGTCCGCGACGTCGAACCCGAAGAGTGGGGCGGCGTCAGTGTCGCGCCCTGGTGAGGCGCGCGGCCTGCGCCGTCAGATAGCGCTGCTCACGTAAGTTCGTCGCACGGCCGGCGGCGGCGCGGAACTCGTCTCGAGCGCCTTCCGTGTCGCCCGCCATCTCCAGGAGATGGGCGCGCACTGCGTGCAGCCGGTAGTGGCCCGCGAGCCGCTCGCCCACCTGGTCGAGGACGGCGAGCCCCGCCTGCGGCCCCTCTGCCATGGCTGTTGCGACCGCGCGGTTGAGCGTCACCACGGGGTTGTCGGTCAGCTGCTCGAGCAGGCCGTACAGCGCGAGGATCTGGGGCCAGTCCGTCTCGTCCGCGGTCGCCGCCCGGTCGTGCAGGGCCGCGATCGCGGCCTGGACGCGGTACTCGCCGAGCGGCTTCTTCCCCATCGCGCTGTTGAGCAGCGCCGTCCCCTCTGCGATGCGCGCGCGATCCCACTGCAAGCGGTCCTGTTCGGCGAGCGGGACGAGCTCGCCTGCTCCGTCCGTCCGGGCGAGACGGCGGGCGTCGATCAAGAGCATGAGGGCGAGCAGGCCGGTGACCTCGCCGTCCTCGGGGAGTAGCCGCTGGGCCATCCGCGCCAGCCGGATCGCCTCCTCCGACAGCTCGGCGCGCTGCAGCTCGCCGCCCGCGCTGCTCGCGTATCCCTCGTTGAAGATCAGGTAGAGGACCCGCAGCACCTGCCCGACCCGCGCCGGACGCTCCTCCGGCCCGGGCATCCGGAACCCGAGTCCCGAGGACGTGATCCGCTGCTTCGCGCGGCTGATCCGCTGCGCCATGGTCGCTTCGTCCACGAGGAAGGCGGCGGCGATCTCGGCTGTCGTCAACCCGCCGGCGGCTCGCAGCGTCAGTGCGATCGCCGAGGCGTCGGTCAGCGCCGGATGGCAGCACATGAAGAGAACGGTGAGCGTGTCGTCCTCGTCGGGTACGTCGACGGCGGGAGGCTCCCGCGCGACGAGCTCCTCCCGCTGCCGCCGCGACCGCTCGCTGCGCAGCTGGTCGATCAGCCTCCGTTCGGCGGTCTGTAGGAGCCAGCCGCGGGGCTTTTCGGGAACGCCGTACCGCGGCCACCGGTCCGCCGCCGCGATGAGCGCCTCCTGGACGGCGTCTTCCGCCGCCCCGAAATCGCCGCTCCGGCGGGCGAGCGTGCCGAGGACCTGCGGCGCCAGCTCGCGCAGCAGGTCCTCGACGCGACGCGGGACGTTCAGCGCTCGCCGCCTGCGGTCTGCAGGTAGTTCTCCATCTCGGCCGCATCCTTCGGCGCCGCCTCCATCACCTGCCGGACCTGGATCGGCTGCTGGGTCGGCACGCCGCCCTCACCGGGGACGGCCGACAGCCGCGCGGCGATCTCGAGGGCCCGCTCCTCGGAGTCGACCTCGACGATCTGGAAGCCGGCGAGCCACTCCTTGAACTCCTGGAAGGGGCCGTCGGTGACGACGGTCGACGAGCCGTCGGAGGTGACGATCTTGGCCAGGTCGGGCCCGGCCAGGACTTCGGACTGGACGCGCTCGCCGCTCTCCTCGAGCTCCCGGCCGAGCGCCCGGTAGTAGTCGAGGTGCGCCTCGACCTCCTCCGGCTTCCACTCCTCCATGGGCGACTCGGAGACACCGGGCTGGAAGTCGACGATCAGTGCGTACAAGGGCATTTCTCACTCCTCTCTGGTGGACTGTCACCCCTGGAACGGAGCTCGACGCTCATTCTCGACATACCCTGGCCCGGTGGGCGCCGCCAGCGACACGCTCGTCTTCCTTCCCGCCTGGAACGAGGAGGAGAATCTTCCCGCCGTTCTCGACGAGGTGCACCGCGAGCTTCCCGCGGCCGACGTGCTCGTGGTGGACGACGGCTCGACCGACGGGACCGCGGACGTCGCCCGCGAGCACGGCGCCGAGGTCGTCTCGTTCGCGGCCAACCGCGGCCTCCCGGCCGGCATCGCAGCGGGATACGGCTATGCGGCGGAGCACGGATACGCGTTCTGTGTGCGCGTGGACGCCGACGGCCAGCATCCCGTGGAGGAGCTCGTGCGGCTGCTGGAGCGCGTGCGGGCCGGCGTCTGCGACGTCGCGGTCGGCTCGCGCTTCGCCAGCGGCGACGGCTTTGCCCCCTACCGGTACAAGCCGTCCGGGCCACGCCGGCTCGGCACGGCGCTTCTACGGCGCTCGATGGCAGTCGCCCTCGGCAGGCCTTTCTACGACGCGACCAGCGGCATGTATGCGGTGAACGCGAAGGCGATGGAGGTGCTCGCGCGTCCGTACACGACCGAAGCGCCCGAGGTCGAAGCGCTCCTGCGCCTCGGCGAAGCCGGTTTGCGGGTGGACGAGGTTCCAGTGGACATGCGGCCGCGCGCGGGCGGCGAGTCGAAGCTCAGGGGCAAGAAGGCGCTCCTCGTGGTCGTGACGATCGTCGGCACGCTCCTCGCCACCCGCCGCTGGTGGAAGCGGAGCTGAGCATGCGTCTCGTCGCCGTCCTTGGCTACTCGAACCGGCGGACGCCCGGCCTGCACGGGTTGTGCGCGGCACGGCTACGGCACGCCGAGCAGCTCGTCACCGGCGACGACGCCGTGCTTCTCTCCGGCTGGTCGCGCCGACGCGGCGACAGCTCCGAGGCCGAGCTGATGCGCGGTGCCTGGAACGGCCGGCCCGCCCGGCTCATCGAGGACGTGACGGCGCGCTCGACCGTCGGGAACGCCGCGAGCGTCGCCGAGGCCGCGCGACGGCTCGGAGCGACCGAGGTGACGGTCGTCACGTCCGCGTGGCACGCCCTGCGCGCCCGGCATGCTCGTTCGCGCCGCACTGCCGGATATGCCGGTGTGGACGTCGTCTCCGGAGGGCCGGCCTCCAGTCACCGTCCGCGCGCGCGAGCTGGCCTGCCTCGCCGCGCTGCCGCTCCAGCTGCTCCGTGTACGGAGGGCGAGATGCCGGTGACGGTCGAGGAGATCCGCGAGCTCGCCAGCTCGCTCCCTCGCAGCTACGAGGCCCACGTGCGCGGCCGCGTGAAGTTCCGCATCGGCCAGATCGTCTACCTCTCGCTCGCCCCCGACGGCTCGACGATGGGCTGCGGCTTCCCGAAGGAGTTCCGCCAGGCCGCCGTGGATACCGAGCCCGACAAGTTCGCGCTGCCGAGCGAGTCGGACATGCGCTTCAACTGGATCCACGTCAACCTCGCCGCGATCGACGCCGACGAGATGCGCGACCTGGTCGAGGACGCCTGGGCGCGTGCCGTGCCGCGGTACGTGGCCGAGGAGTACGCCGCGCGCAGCCGGCTACCGCTGATCCGGCGGCCAGGCGCCGAGCGGGCGGCCGATCTCCCACTCGTGGCCGAACGGGTCGACGATCCGGCCGAGCCGCCAGCCGTGCTCGTCGCCGACCGGAGACGTCTCGTCCGCGCCGGCGGCGACCGCTTGACGGACGAAGGCATCCGGGTCGTCCACGACGAGCAGCGTCCGGCTCGTCGCCGCGTCGAGCGCGCGCGGGCTGAGGCGCTTCATCTCCTCCGACGTGCCGGCCACCCAGAAGGCGGCGCCACCCAAGCCGAGCTGCGCGACCGTCTCGTCGCCCTCCCCCACCCGGTGCAGCACAGCCGCGCCGAACGCTCGCCCGTAGAACTCGACTGCCTCGCCGGGCGCGTCAACCCAGAGCTCGGGCTGGACGTCGGTCATGAGGCCGGAGCCTCCGCCGCCCGCGCCTCGATCTGGATGCGAGGCAGCCACTCCAGCCAGCGGGGCAGGTACCAGTTCCACCGCCCGAGCAGCTGCATCGCCGCCGGGAGGAGAACCGAGCGGATGATCGTCGCGTCGATCAGCAGCGCGACGGCGATCCCGAAGCCCATCTGCTGGAACATGACGAGATCTCCCATGGCGAAGCCGGCGAAGACTGCCACGATGATCAGAGCCGCGCCGGTGATGATGCGCGCAGTGGACGAGACGCCGTACGTGATCGCGTCGGTGGTCGAGCCCGTGGCGTCATAACGCTCCTTGATGCGGCTGAGCAGGAACACCTGGTAGTCCATCGAGAGGCCGAAGAGGACCGAGAAGAGGAAGAGCGGCACCCACGCCTCGATCGCGTCCACGCGCTGGAAACCGAGCAACCCGCTCCCGATTCCATGCCGGAAGACGAGGATCACCAGGCCGTAGGCCGCGCCCACCGAGAGCAGGTTGAGCACGATCGAGGTCGCCGCGATCACGATCGAGCGGAATACGACGGTGAGGAGGACGAAGCTGAAGCCGAGCACGAAGGCGAACACGATCGGCAGCCAGTCGTTCATCGCATCGATGAAGTCGACGTTGTCCGCCGTGTCGCCTCCCACGACGACACGCGCGTTCGTTCCCGCGAACGCGCTCGGGATCATGACGTTGCGCAAGCGTCGGATCGCGTCCAGCGCCGGCTGCCCGGTCTTGTCGCCGCCGACCTGCACCCCGATCGCGGCCAAGTCCCCGCCCGGCGTCACCCGCAGGTCGCTGCGGCCGAACACGGGATCGCGCGCGAGTTGCGCGCGCAGCCTCGCTATGGCGTTCTGCAGCCGAGGGGCGCGGACGTCTCCGGACCACCGCTATCAGCGCCGGGCTCGCGCTCGCCTGCGGGAAGTCCCGTACGAGCGCCTCGTAGCCTCGCTTCGACTCCAGCCGGTTCGGGAGCGTGCTCACCCCGCTCGCCCCGAGGTTGAGACCCGCCGCCGGGACTGCGAGGGCGATCAGAAGCGCCGTGAACGTCACGAGGTACAGCACCGGCCGGCGTATGACCGCGCGCACGACGGCGCCCCAGAAGCGTCCTTCCCCGGACGCTCCCATGTGCCGCCCGAACCAGGGCACGCGCAGCCGGTTCACGCCGTCGCCGATCAGCCCGAGCAGGGCGGGCAGGAGGGTCAGGGCGGCGATGACGGAGACGATCCCGACGCTGATCGCGCCCACGGCGAGGCTCTTCATCACGTTCGAGGGCACCAGCAGCATCCCGCTCAGCGCGATCACGAACACCGTCCCGCTGAAGAGGACGGCGCGGCTCGCGGTCGCGCCGGATATCCCGATCGCGTCGGGCTCCGGCCGTCCGCGGGAACGCTCCTCCCGGTAGCGCGAGACGACGAACAGCGAGTAGTCGATCCCGAGAGCGAGCCCCATCCCCGTCAGCATGTTCACGACGAACACGGAGAGGCTGAAGGCGTCTGCGACGAGCGCGCACAGCCCCAGGGCCACGATGATGGAGACGAAGGCCATCAGGAGTGGAACGAGCCCGGCGACGACGGCGCCGAAGACGAGAACGAGGACGATGAGCGCCGCGGGCAGGCCGACCTGCAGCTCGCCGGACTTGAGGTCGTGCTGGGAGAGCGCGTTGAAGTCGTGGTCGAGCGTGCCGCCGCCGGTCATGACGACGCTGAAACCGTCACGCCCGTCGCTGCGCTCGACGAGGCTGAGTAGTCGATCGACGTCGCGCTGGCGCTGAACGCCGATCAGCGCGGCGTGCCGGTCCTCTCGAGATCGCGAGGACGGACGAGTGGTGCACGACTCCGGTCGCCCTCGCCTGCTCCAGCAGGTTCCGCACGAAAGTCTTGAAGGCCGGGTCCGCGGCTGTGTGGGCCGCGGAGCGGACGACGATCAGCTCGTCCACGCCGTTCTTGTCCGGCGGGAAGCGCTCGTAGAAGAGATCCTCCGCCTGCTTCGACTCCGGGTTGCCCGTGACATGCCCGTTGGTGGTCAGGTTGCCCGGGAGGAAGAAGATCGTGAATGCCAGAGCGACGACGATCGCGACGGCCCAGGCGCCGAGCGTCCGCCAGGGATGCCTGCTCGAGGAGCGGGCGAGTCTCTCCGTCACGCCCATCTCGCCGCCAGTATGCAGGTCTACGCGAACGCGGCCCAGATCATGAGATCGAGCAGGCGCACCTCGGTGACCATGTGGCCGCGACGCGCGAGCTCTCGCTTGGCCTCACGCAGAACAGCGCGGTTTCGGTCGAGCTCGACCTTGTAGCGCGCGAACGAGCGCGATCGCTTGCTGTCCGAACGATCCCTCCGGCTGCGGCGGCTCGTCGAGGTACGCCTGGACGACGCTGTCGAGCATGGGGATCAGGGCCGGCCGCTTCTTGTGCAGCGCCTTCGTCATCTTCGAGAACCCCACGCCGCGGATCCCGGCGAAGCCATCGAAGAGCCGCGCGAGCGGCGCCCACGGAATAGAGCGCGCGGCCAGCGACGCGTCCGGCTCGAGCGCGCGGAGCGCACGCTCGATCTCGCGCCGGCGCTCGAGGATCGCGGCGATCTCGGCCGCGGAGATGCGAGCGCCGCCCCGGTTGGCGCGCCTGAGGTCCGCCTCCTCGAACGACATCGGGCTCGCATCGACATCGGCCTCGTATGCCCATTTCTCGAGGAACCCGACCGCGACCTCGAGCGGATCCGCGACTTCGGCGCCGCGGCGGAGGACGACCGGACGCATCAGCGCACGGCGGTCGACTTGTGCACGACGAAGCCGAAGCCGCCCCCCGACACGTTCGGAAGCTCCCGCATGTCGGCGAGCCCTGCGCGCAGCTCGTCCTTGTCGGTACCGGGAAGGCGGGCGAGCGCGTCGAGCGCGCTTTCCACCACGTCCGCCGCGTACAGCGCCTGGTGACGCAGCTCGTCCCCCTGATACCACAAGCGGCGCTCGCCGGGGTCTACGTCGCGGAAACCCGCTTCCCCGAGCCAGCCGGGAAGCCGCGTCCCGGCGTCGCTCCATCCCGCCGCCGCCATCCCCTCCGTCATCGCGCGGAAGAGCGCCTCGATCGCAGGGGTGGAAGGCTCGGCCCGGGCGGTCGAGTAGTCGACCTCGATCGCCGTAATGCAGCCGCCCGGAACGAGGACGCGCCTTGCCTCGCGCAGCGCCGCGCGAGCGTCCGGGATGTGCTCGAGCAGCCACATCATCCAGACCTGGTCGAACGACCGGTCCGCAAAGGGGAGCGCGAGCGCGTCCGCTTCATGAAGGGTCGCGTCGACGCTGGAGCGCTCGAGGTGCTCCCGCGCGAACTCGAGCTGCGCGGGCTCGATGTCGACCCCGTATAGCCGGGCTCCCTGGAATTCGGAGCCGAGGAGCGCGAGCACCGCTCCTACCCCGCACCCGACGTCGAGCAGCCGCGTGTCGGCCTCCAGCCGTGTGCCGTCGAGAATCAGGTCACGCCAGTGCTCGGCCTGCTCGACGAGCCGCTGCTGCTCGCGCGTGCCGTAACCGTGGACGTACTCGGGACTCACGATCCCCGAGTCTTGAGCGCCTCGAGCCGCTCGAGACTCTCGGCGGGCCATAGCTTCTCCGAGTCGTAGTACACGTCGAACGCGGGCACCGACTCGGGCAGCGTGACCCACGCGAGCTTCGAGCGCGTGTAGATGTGGACGTCCGGCTCGACCGACGCGGGATCGTCCAGCGTGCCGGCGCGGACGAAGCGGACGGCCGGCCAGCCGTAGGTGCTGAAGAGGGCGACCTGGCACGTGGGGCAGCGCCAGATGACCTGGTCGTCGCCGCTGTCGCGCCGAACCGCGACCGGCCGGGGCTCGCCGGCGAGCAGCTCCACCCGTTCGGCCTCGATCAGCGCGTTGATGACGAACGCGCTACCGGTCTGGCGCTGGCAGTTGAGGCAGTGGCAGCAGTGGACGAACAGGGGATCCGACGAGAGGCGGTAGCGCACCTCTCCGCACGAGCACCCACCCTCGTTCGACGCCATCTGACCATAATGACCGAATGGACAAGGTGAACCTCGTGACGGCCGAGAACCCCAGCCGGATCGACGTGGCGCAGGCGCTCGGCTCCACCGACCTCCTCATGTTCGTCTACGACCTCGACCCCGGCGAGGGCTCGTCTCCGTACCACTACGAGTACGACGAGGAGTGGCTGCTCGTGGTCGAGGGAACGGTCGTCGTGCGCACGCCCGACGGCGAGCACACGCTCGAGCGCGGCGATCTCGTCCGCTTCCCGGCCGGCCCCGCCGGCGCGCACAAGGTCATGAACCGGAGCGACGCGCGGGCGCGAACGCTGCTCTTCTCGCGCAAGGGGCACGGCTACGCGATCAGCGTCTATCCGGACAGCGACACGGTCGGCGTGTGGGCGGGAGACGAGGACCAGCACGTCTTCGTGCGCGGCACAGCCGTGCCGTGGGCGCACGGCGAAGAAGGCTGGAACAAGGCCGACTGAGGGCCGTCCGGCTAGCGTTTCCCCGGTGCCGGAGGAGTACGAGCTCGAGGTTGCGGGCCGAACCGTCGCGGTGACGAGCCCCGACAAGGTCTTCTTCTCGGAGCGCGGGGAGACGAAGCTCGATCTGGTGCGGTACTACCTGTCGGTGGAGGAGCCGTTCCTGCGCGTCAACGCTGGGCGGCCCACGCTCATGCAGCGCTTCCCCAACGGCGCGGAGGGAAGCTCGTTCTTCCAGAAGCGCGTGCCCGAGAACGCCCCCGACTGGCTGCAGACGACGATCGTGAGCACGCCGAACGGGACGACCTCGCGCGCGCTCGTCCTCGCCGACATGGCCCACGTCATCTGGGCCGTGAACCTGGCGTGCCTCGGCTTCCACGTCTGGCCGTACCTGGCCGACCGTCCCGAATTCACCGACGAGCTGCGCCTTGACCTGGACCCGCAGCCGGGCGTCGGCTTCGAAGAGGTGCGCGCGGCAGCGGCCGAGCTCCGTGTCCTCCTCGACGAGCTCGGCATCACCGGCTACCCGAAGACGACCGGCAACCGCGGCGTGCACGTCTACGTCCGGCTCGAGCCGCGCTGGGACTCGTTCCAGGTGCGCGCCGCCGCGGTCGCCGCCGCGCGCGAGCTCGAGCGGCGCCGGCCCGAGCTGATCACCGCGGCCTGGTGGAAGGAGGAGCGCGGCGAGCGCGTGTTCCTCGATTACAACCAGAACGCGCCGCACAAGACCGTCTTCGGCGTGTGGTCGGTGCGCGCGCGGCCGGGTGCGCAGGTGTCCACGCCGCTCACGTGGGACGAGTTGAACGAGGTCCTGCCCGACGAGCTGACCATCGCGACGGCCCCCGCGCGTGGCGACGCGTGGGCGGAGATCAACGAGCATCCACAGTCACTCGAGCCGCTGCTGGAGATGAACGAGCGGGATCGCGCCTCCGGACTGATGGACGCGCCGTGGCCGCCCGTCTATCCCAAGCAGCCGGACGAGCCGCCGCGGGTCGCGCCGAGCCGAGCGCGCAAGGAGTCTTAGCCGTACGGGTTCTTCGGCGCGCGGTCGCCCGAGAGGGAGGCCTGCGAGCGCTCGACGAGGAGCTCGATCGCGTCGGCGAGATGCTCCGGCGCGATGTTGTAGTCGCCCCGCTCCTCCCGCAGCTTGTGCGCCTCGAGCAGCACGTCGGTGTGCGTGTGGCCGGCAGGCGGCTCGAAGCGATAGGCGGCGAGCTCGATCAGCTGGCCGAGGGGATCGTCGAAGTAGACCGAGTCCATGAACCCGCGGTCCTTGACGCCGCTGTGGTCGATCCCGCGATCGTTCAGCCGGTCGACGATCTGGTCGAACGTCGCCTTGGAGACGGCGAACGCCAGGTGATGCACGCGGCCGGGCCGCTTCGGGTCGCCCTGGTCGACGGGCTCCCGCTCCTCGTTCGTGAACACGGTGATGAGCCGCCCGTCACCGGGGTCGAAGTACAGGTGGCTCTCCGCCTCGTTGTCGAGGTTGGGCTGCTCGAAGACGAACGGCATCCCGAGCAGCCCCTCCCAGAAGTCGATGGACGTCTGCCGCTTCGCCCCCACGAGCGTGATGTGGTGGACGCCCTGGACCTGGATCTTCCGCATGCCTGCACTCTATGCAGGCGGCTGCGCCATCCGGAAGTGGTTGCCGGACGGATCGCGGAAGCCGGCGTCGACGCCGTACGGCTGCTCGGTCGGCTCCTGCGTGAACTCCACGCCGCGGCTCTTCAGTTCCTCGTAGGTCTTCTCGATGTCATCCGTGGAGAAGAAGAGCCCGCCGCTCGCCCCCTTCGCGAGCAGCTTCTGGACCTGCTCGCGCGTCTCCTCTTCGAACACGGGCGGGCCGGGGATCGCCATCAACGTGATCGCCACCTTCTGGCCGGGGATCCCGACGCTCACCCAGCGGAAGTTGCCCATCTCCGGCACCGTCACGTCCTCGCGCAGCTCCATCCCGAGCTTCTCGGTGTAGAACGCGAGCGCCTCGTCCTGATCGTGAACCCACACCTGCACGTATTGCAGCTCCCTCAGCATGCGTAGCTCCTTCGGGTCGTTGACTGGAGCGACGTTAGTCCTAGGCCGCGTTGCTGTCTTCTCGAAAACTGCTGCTGTGCCGGCGGCCGTATGCCTGCAGCACGCAGGTCGGGATGCGGACGCGCTCGAGCGGCGGGTGAGCCGCGCGGTAGGCGGTCGGGGACATGCCGTAGACGCGCCGGAAGCTCGTCGTGAACGAGCCGACGCTGCGCAGGCCGACGTCGAAGCAGATGTCGGTCACCGAGCGGTCGGTGTTGCGCAGCAGCGCGGCCGCCCGCTCCAGGCGACGCGTGAGGAGGTACTGGTGCGGCGTCTCGCCGAACGCGCGCCGGAACTCGCGGCTGAAGTGCGCGGGCGACAGGTACGCGGCGCGGGCGAGCGCCGGAACGTCGAGAGGCTCGCGAAAGCGCGCGTCGACCATGTCCTTGGCGCGAAGCAGATGTCGTTCTGGCGGGACCGGCGTCACTCCACCCATTTTGACTCCGGACCACCGCGTGATTCATCGACCGGAAACGCCCGAGTACGCTATGGCTCCTGTTCCACCGTGTCCTCCTCCCCGCTCTCTTGGCCACGATCGGGCTCACGGCCGGATGCGGGGGCGAGCGGCCGGTGGCGAAGCCGTCGGTCGATCTGACCGTCACCCGCGCAGACGGCACGACCGTCGCGCTCACTCGGGGCGTGCGCGCATGGTGCGGCGCCTTCGATGAGGACAACGCCCGTGTCGACGCCGTGCGTGTCATGGCGGGAAAGCGCGGCGGGAACAAACCGTTCTGGGAGCTCGCGGCAGTTAGGGCGGACGTCGAGCGCGACCCCGTCACGCGGCTTCCGAACAGCTTTGTCTTCACCGAGCCCCGAGGGGCATCGCTCTTCGCCTTCGACAACGTGCCCAGGGGAAACGAGCTCTCGTCCGCGGAGGAGGAGTCGTCCGGAACGATCCGCGTCGAGCTCGACGGGTGCGAGCGCGGGGACGAGGTTCGCCTTACGTTCGACAACGTCGTGCTCGGCAGTGAGCTCCACGACCTGGGGAGCCTCTCCTTCGACGGCAAGGTCGTGGCTGCGATCTCCGAGTCGCCCCTTTGACCGGGAACGACATCCACGCGCCCTTCGTTACTCATAGTGAGACACCGAATAGGAGGATGGAAAACATGAACACAACCGTCGAGAAGGCGATCCTCGCCGGAGGGTGCTTCTGGGGGATGCAGGATCTGATCCGAAAGCGCCCCGGAGTGCTGTCGACGCGCGTCGGCTACACCGGCGGCGACGTCCCCAACGCGACCTACCGCAATCACGAAGGGCATGCGGAGGCCATCGAGATCTTGTTCGACCCCGAGCAGACGTCCTACCGCGATCTGCTCGAGCTCTTCTTCCAGATCCACGACCCGACGACCCTGAACCGTCAGGGGAACGACATGGGCACGAGCTACCGCTCCGCCATCTACTACGTGGACGACGAGCAGAAGCGCGTGGCCGAGGACACGATCGCCGACGTCGAGGCGTCCGGCCTGTGGCCGGGGAAGGTCGTGACGGAAGTGGCGCCCGAGGGCCCGTTCTGGGAGGCCGAGCCGGAGCACCAGGACTACCTCGAGCGGTTCCCGCACGGGTACACGTGCCACTTCCCGCGTCCGAACTGGGTGCTGCCGCGGCGAACCGAGTCGGTCGCCTAGCGCGATTCGCCGGTCGCAAAGTCGACGAACGCGATGGTTCTAGCGTGCGGGCCGGCGAGATCGGCTCGGTGCGCGGCGAGCGCTTCGCCGATGAACGCGGCCCACTCCGGATAGCGAGCGGCGGCCCATTCGGCCGCCGCCTCCTTCGTGGCCTGCTCGCCCGTTTCCAGCGCGTGGAGCGCGCGGCAAACCGTGACGACGGTGTAGCCCTGTGCGACCGGGACGTAGGCGAGCTCGGGACGGCGGGCATGCTCCGGCCACGCCTGGAGCTGCTCGCGCACGGCGCGTCGAAACGCCTCGGTTGAGATCTCCGGGCCGAGCTCGAGCGGCTGCGGCCCGCGAATCACCTCGCCCCGGGTGCACGCGCCGCGCCAGTTGAGCACCCAGTCCCACTCGATCTCCTTCCTGTTCAGGGGCTCGCCGGGACTGATCACGGCGATCGTCCCCTCGGGTGTTCCCGCAAGCGTCTGCAGGACCCTGCGGCTGAGGTAGCCGACCTCCACGCGTTCGACCCAGCCCGGATGCTTCGAGGCGAAGCCGGCATGCATCCGCTCGAGGCGGGTCAGTCGCTCCTCGTCCACGTCGCGCTCGAGGACGGCCAGGAGGTCGATGTCGCTCCGGTCCTCGACGAAGCCGCCGGCGGGCAGCGAGCCGAACAGGTAGAGCCCGAGCAGCTCGTCGCCGAATTCACGGTCGAGCAGCTCGGCGAGCTCGGCGACCCGTGCGCGGGGCTCGTCCATACGCTGGAATGTACGGCCGGCGATGCGATACCGACGCGAGTTCGAGCTGGCCGGGCCCGTAGAGGAGGCTTTCGCCTACCTCGCGGACTTCGACAACGCCAAGGAGTGGGATCCCGGCGTCGAGCGGATCACGCGCCTGACGCCGCCGCCCACCTCCCTCGGCAGCCGGTTCGACGTCGTCTTCCTCTTCCGCGGCCGCAGGCAGCGCATGGAGTACGAAGTCACCGGATTCCAGGCCGGACAGCGCCTGGTGTTGGAGGGCAAGGGCGGCAAGGTCCGCTCACAGCAGGACACGATCACCTTCATCGATCGCGGAGACCGGACCGGCGTGAGCTACGAGTCCGTCGTACGCCTGACCGGGGTCTGGCGCCTGGCCGAGCCGTTCCTGCGGCCGACGCTGAAGCGGGAGTCAGACCGCGCGCTCGACCGGATGGCCGAGCAGTTCGGGCGGCGCGTCCAGGGCCCGCGGTAGTCCTAGGAGCCACTCTTCACGCGGTAGTCGATGAAGGTCGCGAACGGTGACTGCCTGACGCCGATGTGCTCGAGATCGAGCGGAGTCGTGAAGCCCTCGAACAGCCGCTTACCTCCGCCGAGCACCACGGGCGCGACGATGATCGTCAACTCCTCGACGAGCCCCGCCTCGAGCGCCTGGCGAATCACGTCGGCGCCGCCCATCACGCTGACGTCCTTGCCCCCGGCGGCCTCGCGCGCACGCGCGATTGCCTCCGCGACGCCGTCCACGAAGATGAACGCGCCGCCTTCGGGCTCCTCGTCGGGCCGGTGCGTGACGATGAAGAACGGAAGCCCCCACGGGTTCTCGTCGCCCCAGTGGCGAGCCGCCTCGTACGTCCACCGTCCGCCGACGACCGCGCCGAGCCGGGAGATCGCCTGCTCGAGCCAGGCGGCATCCTCGCCGGTCGCCTCTCCCCTCGCCTCGGAGTCGTAGGTCCACGGCCCGCCGAACACCCAGTAGTGCAGGCGCTCGCCACCCTCGCCGAGCCCCTTCTCCGGCCCGTCATCCGGGCCTGCGATGTAGCCGTCCACGGACATCGTTATCCCGGCAGTTACCTTGGTCATCGCCAAACCTCCTCGGTCGGAAAGCGCCTCGAGGGATATGACTCCCCGCGCGCCGAGGACTCATCGCAAGTCATTCGCCGTCGCGCCGGCGCAGCACCCGGAGCGCCCGGAGCGTGTTCCACCGACTCTCGCCGCCGGGCTTCTCCATCTCGACGAGCAAGGTTCCGGGGATGCGTTTCTGCAGCGGCCAGCGGCCGTTGGGGCGGCGCTGCTCGAGCAGCAGCTGAACCGGGTCGTCGAGCCGCTCGTCGTGGATCGCATCTGTCAGCCGCATGTAGTCGAGCCCGCGCAGCACCGTGTAGTGCCAGTGCCACGGATACGTGAGGTGCGTGAAGCGCTCCTGGATCACCTTGCCGGTCTTGTCGGAGCGGTAGAGCCGGTGCTCGAGCATCAGCTCGATCGCCCGGCGCTCGGCCTTCTGGAACGCATCCTCGTGCGCAAGTCCAAGCGTGGCCGCGATCCGGAGGTTCTCGAGGACGTTGAACGTCGTGTTGAAGGAGCTGTGCAGCCGGTCCGGGTAGTTGCGCATCTGGCAGTTCCAGCCGCCGTCCGCGTACTGCGCCGCGAGCACGGCGTCCGCGAGCGGTCGTATGCGCGGGTCTTCCGGGAGGAAGTACGCCACGATCCCAAGCCAGAAGCCGAGGTGGCAGAGGTCGACCCGGCGCAGCAGGAACGCGGGATCGGTGTCCGCGCCCTGCGGCAGTGAACCGTTCGAGCAGACGCTCCATCGGCTCGCGCGCGGCCGGATGACGCTCCGGCACGCCGCAGGCGATGAGCAGGAGGAGCGTCCATACCGAGGCGGTCCACCGTCCTTCGGGCCATTCGCCGTCGGCGTCCTGGCCCTGCGAGCAGCTCGGCGACCCAACCCTCCTCGACGGTTCGGGCGCGCTCTGCCTCCCATTCCTCGGTGGGCGCGTCGAGCAGATCGCGGAGCACTTGCCACCGGATGGCCGGGTCGCCTGCCAGCAGCCACTCGATCACGGCGTCTTGGCCCATCAGCGCGCGTAAGGATCTCACGCGCGGCCTTCTCCGTTCGTTCTAGATTCATGAGATGCCGAGCGCCGTCGTCGACAGCCCCATCGGCCCCCTCGGCCTCGTCGCGACGGAGGCCGCGCTGCAGGCGGTCCTGTTCGACGGCGGCAGGATCGCCGCCGAAGGCAGATCGGCCGTGCTCGACGAGGCCGCACGCCAACTCGATGCCTATTTCGCGGGCGACCTCGTGGAGTTCGACCTGCCGCTCGAGCTACAAGGAACCGAGTTCCACCGCCGCTGCTGGCTCGCACTCGCGTCGATCCCGTACGGGCAGACGGTGAGCTACGGCGAGCAGGCGCGCCGGCTCGGGCTCGGAAGCGACGCGGCCCGCGCTGTTGGCGCCGCGAACGGCCGGAATCCGCTTCCGCTCGTCCTCCCGTGCCACCGAGTGATCGGCGCGGACGGCTCGCTCACGGGCTTCGGCGGCGGCCTCCACGTGAAGCGCTTCCTGCTCGAGCACGCCCCTTGGTTGAACAATGCGGTCGACTGCGGCAGGGATTATCGAGGACCGATCCGCTCGTTACAACGCCACGGCTTCGCGTTTGCGCCGCGAGGCCGCTGACTGGCGCGCAGAAGCCGACAGCTCGGCCTTGCGCAGCCGGATCGACTTCGGCGTCACCTCGACACACTCGTCGTCGCGGATGAACTCCATCGCCTGCTCGAGCGAGAGCGGCCGCGGAGGGATCAGCCGCGCGAAGTCGTCGGCTGCGGCCGCGCGCATGTTGGTCAGCTTCTTCGGCTTGGACGCGTTCACGTCGAGATCCTCGCGGCGCGCGTTCTCGCCGACGACCATCCCTTCGTAGAGCTCGTCTCCCGGGACGATGAAGAGGGAACCGCGCTCCTGCAGGCTCTCGATCGCGAACGCCGTCGCCTGCCCGCGCCGGTCGGCGACGAGGCTGCCGGTCGGGCGGGTGCGAAGCTCGCCCTGCCACGGCTCCCAGCGTTCGAAGACGTGGTGCAGGATCCCTGTCCCACGGGTCTCGGTGATGAACTCTGTGCGGAACCCGATCAGCCCGCGGGCGGTCACGAGGTACTCCATCCGCGCCCACCCGGTGCCGTGGTTGACCATCTGTTGGAGGCGGCCCTTGCGGAGGGCGAACATCTGCGTGACGACGCCGATGTATTCCTCCGGGACGTCGATCGCGACGCGCTCGACCGGCTCGTGGCGCTTTCCGTCGATCTCCCGGACCAGCACCTCCGGTTTGCCGACCGTGAGCTCGAAGCCCTCGCGGCGCATCAGCTCGACCAGCACCGCCAGCTGCAGCTCACCGCGGCCCTGCACCTCCCACGTGTCCGGCCGCGAGGTCGGGAGGACGCGAAGCGAGACGTTGCCGACAAGCTCCTGGTCGAGGCGCTGCTTCACCTGGCTCGCGGTCAGCTTGTCGCCCTCCGTGCCGGCCAGCGGCGAGGTGTTGATCCCGATCGTGACGCTCAGGCTCGGCTCGTCCACGGTCGAGACCGGAAGGGGGCGCGGATCGTCCGGGTCGGCGATGGTCTCGCCGATCGTCACGTCGGGTAGCCCCGCGAGCGCCACGATCTCCCCGGGGCCGGCCTCGTCGGTGGGGACGCGGTCGAGCGCCTCGGTGATGAGCAACTCGGTCGCGCGCGCGTTCGAGATCGTCCCGTCCGCGCGGCACCAGGCGATCTGCTGCCCCTTGCGGAGCGTCCCGTGCCGGATGCGAAGGAGCGCGAGCCGGCCAACGTAGGGGCTGGCGTCGAGGTTCGTTACGAGCGCCTGCAGCGGGTGGTCGGGATCGTAGGAGGGCGGCGGGATCGTCTCGAGCAGCGTGTCGAAGAGCGGGAGGAGGTTCGGCGCGAGGTCGTCGGGCGTGTGGCCGGCGAGGCCCTCGCGCGCGACCGTGTAGACGATCGGGAACTCGATCTGCGCCTCGCTCGCGTCGAGGTCGAGGAAGAGCTCGTAGACCTCGTCGACGACTTCCTTGGGACGCGCGTCGGGACGGTCGACCTTGTTGACGACGAGGACGACGGGCAGCTTGGCCTCGAGCGCCTTGCGGAGGACGAAGCGGGTCTGCGGCAGCGGCCCCTCGGAGGCGTCGACGAGCAGCAGAACGCCGTCGACCATGGTCAGTCCGCGCTCGACCTCACCACCGAAATCGGCGTGCCCGGGCGTGTCGACGATGTTGATCTTGGTCGGGCCGAGGCGGACGGCCGTGTTCTTGGCGAGGATGGTGATGCCCTTCTCGCGCTCGAGGTCCATGGAGTCCATGACGCGCTCGGCCACATCCTGGTTCTCCCGAAAGGAGCCGGACTGCCAGAGCATGGCGTCGACGAGCGTGGTCTTGCCGTGGTCGACGTGCGCGATGATCGCGACGTTGCGGAGGTCCTCGCGGTGGGCGAGCGGCGAGCTGGACACCGCTCGAGGGTAGCCGCGTCCGACTAGCCTCCGCCCGCGGCGAGGAACGCGAGCACACGCTCCGTGAGCAACGCCGCCGCGGCCGGGTCGTAGTCCGGGAGCGAGGAGTCGGCGAACAGGTGCTGCTCCCCCGGGTAGAGGAACAGCTCGGCGCGGTCGGTCGAGTCGACGAGTGCGCGGGCGGCAGGGAGGTCCTCCTCGAAGAACTCGTCGCCCTCCTTGCCGTGCACCTGCACAGGGACGCCTTCGGGCCACGCATCTCCGAACTCCGAGACGGGAAAGCACGAGTACATGAGCAGGGCCCCACGTGCTCCGGGCCGGGTCTGGGCGAGCTGCTGGGCGATCCCCACTCCCATGGAGAAGCCGGCGTAGACGGACTCGGGGGAGATTTCCTCCGCCGCGGCCACCCCGCGCTCGAAGAGCGCGCCGAAGCCGGTCTCGCGCGCGAAGGCCATGCCCTCGTCGATCGTTCCGAACGTGCGCCCGCCGAACAGGTCGGGCGTGTGCACGGTGTGTCCCGCCTCTCGCAGCTCGTCGGCGAACGACCGCACTCCGTCGGTCAGTCCCTGGACGTGGTGGTACAGCACAACCTCGGTCATCCCGTCCTCCTCAGGTAAATGATCCATTTGTTTGGAACATTCTACAATGTTAGCCTATTCCCTGATGGCCGGCAGCCAAACTCCCGCCCGATTACGAGCTCGCCGACCGAATGGCGCTCACCACGCCGGCCCAGGTCAAGGCGCTCAGCCATCCCATGCGCAACACGATCCTGGGCTTGCTGCACGAGCGGGCGGCGACGGTGACCGAGCTGGCGACCGCCCTCGGGCGGCCGAAGAGCACGGTCGCGCACCACGTGAAGGTGCTCACCGAGGCCGGGCTGCTGCAGGTGGTGAGGACCCGCCGGGTGCGGGCGATCGAAGAACGGTTCTACGGCCGCACGGCCCGAATGTTCTACGTCGCGCTCGAACAGAGTGCGGAAGGCGACGAACTGCCGCGGGACTTCAACGACTTCGAGGTCGCCGCTCGCGAGTCGGTGGCGGCCTTCGAGGACGGAAAGCTCTGGGGCTTCATCCGGCACGCCCGCATCTCGGAGGCGCAGGCGTCCGAGTTCTGGGAGCGAATGGCGGACCTGGTGGCGGAGTTCGACCGCCTTCCCCGGTCGGGCCAGACCATGTACGGGTTCGCCCTGGGCGTCTACCCCACCGACCAACCGACTCTGCCGGGCACCGGCGACTAGGGCTTCGAGACGAGCTCCGAGAGCTCCGCCGCGCTATAGGTCGTGGCGATCGGCGAGCCGTCGGGCTCCAGGACGACGCCGTTCTTCAACGGCCCGGCATCGACCGGATCGAACCCGAGGCGGTCGACAAGCCGCATCACCGTCCGGACGGCAAGACGGTCGTCTCCGGCCGCGCCCATTGCGATGCGGTCGGGCGCTCCGCTCGCGCGCCTGGTCTCCTCGACCTGGTGATAGCCGAGCTGGTTGAGGCTCTTGACCACCCGCGCGGAGGGGAAGCGCTCTTGCACGACCTCGCTGGTGCCGTCCGGTGCGGTCGTGAGCTCCGGGTCGTCTCCGTCCACGGGCGCCCAGTAGTTCATCGCGTCGACGAGGATCTTGCCCGCGAACAGGTCGCCCGGCAGCTCCCGGAAGCGGTGCGTCGGGATTGCCAAGATGATGATGTCCGCGTGGCGCACGACCTCCTCGGCCGTCGCGGCGTGCGCGCCGGGAGCGAGCACCTCGACGGTCAGCGCGATCTCGTCGGCCGGACCAGATCCCGCGATCGCGACGTCGTAGCCGGCCGCGATCGCGGCGCGGGCCAGCGTCGTGCCGAACTTGCCGGCGCCGACGATGCCGAGCCGCAGATCGTCGACCTCCGCGAGCCGGTCGGTGCGCTCTATCGCCGCGACGGTCATGCTCGGCTCCGTACCTCCAGCGCAGGCGCGAGCTCCACCTCGAGCAGCTCGCGCACCCGCGGAATCACTTCCCGGCCATACAGCTCGATCGCGTCCATCCGCTGCTCGTGCGGGATGCGGCCGATCGCGTAGTGCAGGTCGAACCGGCTCAGGCTGAGCGTCCGCATCGCGGCGGCGATCCTCCGCGCGACCGTCTCCGGAGAGCCGACGTACATAGAGCCGTGGTCGACCTCGGCCAGGAACTGCTCGTGCGTCGGCGGGTGCCAGCCGCGCTCGCGCGCCGCCCACTCGAACTGCTCCCTGTAGTAGGGCCACTGAATCTCCAGCGCCTCCTCGTCCGTCTCGGCGACGAACCCGAGTGAGTGCAGGCCGACGGGCAGCTCCGGCTGTCCCTGCTGCTGCAACGCTCGCTTGTAGAGCTCGACGTACGGCGCGAAGCGGTCAGGCCGGCCGGCGATGACGGCCAGCATCAGCGGGAGGCCGAAGCGTGCGGCGCGCACGACCGACTGCGGGCTGCCGCCCACCCCGACCCAGGTCGGGATGTGACCCGCGGGAATCGGTGGGCTGACGAGCTGGTCCGTGAGCGCCGACCGGAACTTGCCCGACCAGGTCACAGGCTGCTCGCGGAGGAGGCGGACGAGCAGGTCGAGCTTCTCCTCGAACAGCTCCTCGTAGTCGGCGAGGTCGAACCCGAAGAGCGGGAACGACTCCGTCAGCGAGCCGCGACCGACGATCAGCTGCGCGCGGCCGTTCGAGACGGCGTCGAGCGTGGCGAAGTCGGTGTACAGCCGCACCGGGTCTTGCGTGCTGAGAACCGTGACGGCGGTGCCGAGCCGGATTGTCTCCGTCCGGCTTGCGATCGCGGCGAGGACCACAGACGCCGCAGAGTCCATGAACTCCGTGCGGTAGTGCTCGCCGATGTTGAAGGAGTCGACGCCGACCGCCTCGGCGAGGACCGCCTCCTCGACCGCGTTCCGGATCGCCTGATCGCCGCCGACGGGCAGGCCGGACTCGTCCACTGTGATCGGCAGGAATGTGTCGAGACCGAATTCGAGTGCCATGCTTCCCCTCCAGGTGAATTTACTTGACGGCTCAAGTAAACGCGGGACTGAGGCTCGCTATTCCCGGAGTCGGCGAAGAGCAGGGCCGAGGCGCTGCTTCACGCGCAACACATCTTCTCGCTCGCTAGCGGCTCAGGACTGGCCGGCCGCATCGAGCGCGGCGCGTACGTGATCGAGCGCGGTGTTCTCCTGCGCCGAGACGCCCTTGGCCGCCGCGGCGACCGATTCGGCGACGTCGAGCACGAGCTGCTTGTACGCCGGAAGCTCGTCGGGCGCCTTCGCCGTGAGCGTGGCGACGGCCTGCTCGAGTGTGGCCACGGTGCTGTGCTCGATCTCGTCCGGGGACGCCGTGAGGCCGAACGGGCGCTCGTGCCCCGATGCGATGTCGCGGATGAGGGCACTGTCGCTTTGCTGGTGCGCGTCGCGCAGATGGTGCGCGAGCGCGCTCGCCTCCTTGAAGCTGTCGAAGAAGCTCCGGTCGACCGTCGCCACGTACGTGGCGGCACCGGTCACGCCGCCCTGCAGCGTCTTCCACTCCTCCTCGGTGAAGTCTGCTTTCGTCGCCATGACGCCAGTATCGCAGGCCGCGGGCGAGCTGGTCTAACCGGTGTTCGCCTTCTTGGCCTGGACGGTGAAACCCAGCTTCGTGATGACCTTCACGGCGCCGGGCTCGGGCCGGTGCGAGCGTTCGGCGGACTAAAAGCAACTCAGTAGTCCGGAGCAGGACCCTCGCCTGGGCCAGCGTTCACGAATGACGCCTGAGACGCTCACGCGAGCCGCTTGACGAAGTCGAGACGCGCTCAGCGAAGAGCCTCGTCGAACCGCGGGTCGTCGCGTATTGCAGCTGAAGTCGTCGTCCGCTCGCGCCTGCTCGCGAAACGGCGGAAACAGCTCCCCTGACCGCCGGAGATGACTGAACGTTTCGTCGTCGATCTCACCCGCGAGCGTCGCAAAGCACGCGTAGTTGTAATTGAGGCCGGCGTTGTCCGGAAACCGCTCGAGGCCACTGCGCACCACGTCAAGCGCGTCGGCGTAGCGCTGCTCGCCGTAGGCGGTCATCGACTCGTCATGGACCGACCACGCCTCACCCCAATCGAGCGCCTGGTACGCCTCGCCGGGAGTGCCGCCGAGGGCGAGGACGGTTGCCTCGCCGGTCGCCTTGCGCCGTGACTTGGGCGGCACGGACACAAATGTCCCCGCCGGCGCGTCGAACGTCTCCCCGTCGATGTCGAACGTCGCGGTCCCTTCGAGTACGACGTACACCTCTTCCTGGCCCGACCCGGACTCGTCGTGCTCGTTAATCAGCGTGCCGTCCTCGCCGAGCGTGACAGCGTTGATTCCGAACGAGTGGATTCCGAGATGCTCGCGCACCGGAATGAATCTGCCGCGCCGCTCGAGGTCGTCGAGGCGCGCGGCGCGCCACTTCGCGTTGTCGTTCATCCGATCACCTCCGACTAGCGCGGGTTTTTACCAATCGTCGATCGTAGCGGCCTGGTCTGGGAGGAACGGGGCATGCCGGTCGACCAGCTCGCCGGCTACGGGTCCGGGGTGCAAGCAAATCGCGGCGCCGGACTCTGCCGCCGTGCGCCGAAACACGATCCGCTCGCCGGTGACGGGACTGGTCAAGCGTCGTTCCCGACCGGGCCATCAGCGTTAGCGAAAGTCGTCGATTCCTTCGCCGCCCGCGTGCTCCCAGCCATAGGCCGCGAGGTGACCCCAGCAGTCCGGCTTGCTGCCGTCGGTGTCGGTGACACCGTAGGCATCCGCCAGCTGGCGGGCGCTGATGATCGTGCCGGCCCAGCGGCTCGGGTCCGGATCCTGGGCGAGCGCCGCGACTCCCCGGGCGACATAGACGGGCGACTCCGAGATCGCGAAGCCGGGCCTTTTCGCGCACGCATCGCGCCAGTTGCTCTCGGTGACACCGAAGTTCTCGAGCATCTTCTCCGAGCGCAGCCAGCCCGGGGTGACACCGGCAGCGGTAACGGGCTCGTTCTCCAGCTCGGCGGTGAGACCCGTGACGATCCGTTCGACGTTCGCCTTGACCAGGTCGTAGTAGAAGCCGACGTTGCGCCGGAATTTCGCGTTGGCCTCGGAGGTGCCATCCGTCATCTCGATGACCAGTCCGTGCGTGCCGCCGGCGGTAGCCGTTCGCAGGATGAGCGGGATGGCGGCCGTGGAGGTGATGAGGTGCGTATGGACCCCCATCTGGAGCATGCGCAGCCCGCCGTGCCAGTCGTGCTCCCACAACGGCTTGTCCCACTCCATGTACTTGTCGCCGCCGAAGATGTCGTTGACGAGCACGTCGAGACGGCCGCGTTCGCGCTCGATGGTGTCGAGGAGCTCCGCCACGGCCGCGGGATCCTCGTGGTCGACGACGAGAGCTGCACCCGACCCGCCGGCGGCGCCAATCAAGTCCCCGGTCTCCTCGATGGTCTCCGGCCTATCCAGCTCGGATCGGCCCGACACCCGGCTGCTGCGGCCCGTCGCATAGACGAACAGGCCGGCTCGGGCCAACTCGATCGCGATCGCTCGGCCTGCGCCGCGTGTGGCGCCCGCTACCAGGGCAACGCGCTGAGCGCTGTTCTCTCCCTCGTTCAACGCAGGCAGTAAAGCACCGGGGCGGTAGTGCGTTGCCATCGACGAGGCACCGATCTACCCTTGCGACGTGGTCGTCTGCGCGAACTGCGGGCAGGGGAGCGAGGGCGACTTCGCGTTCTGCCCCCACTGCGGTGCCCAGCTGCCGAAGTCGGCAGCACCCCGCGAGCAGCGCAGGACCGTCACCATCCTCTTCTGCGACGTCACCGGCTCTACCGCTCTCGGCGAGTCGAACGATCCGGAGGCGTTCAGGTCGCTGCTGGCCCGCTACTTCGAGCGGATGAACGGCATCGTGGAAACGCACGGCGGCATCGTCGGGAAGTTCATCGGCGACGCCGTCATGGCCGTGTTCGGGATGCCGGTCGCGCACGAGGACGACGCTCTGCGTGCGTGCCGGTCGGCTCTCGAAATGCGGGACGCTCTCCCCGAGCTCGGCGTGCAGGCACGGATCGGGATCAACACCGGCGAAGTCGTGAGCGGCATCCAGGGGAGCCTCGCGACCGGCGACGCCGTCAACGTCGCAGCGCGTCTCGAGCAGGCGGCACAGCCCGGCGAGATCCTGATCGGCGCGAAGACGTTCGCGCTCGTCGGCGACACCGCCGAGGTTGAAGCGCTCGAGCCGCTCGAATTGAAAGGCAAGTCGAAGCCCGTGCCGGCGTTCCGGCTGGCCGCAATCACAGGATCGTACGAGCGGCGGCATGAAAATCGCTTCGTCGGCAGAGGCGCGGAGCTTCGAGCGCTGAGACACGCATGGCAAGAGGTGCTCGACGGACCGCGGTGCGAGCTGATAACCGTCCTCGGCGACGCAGGAGCCGGCAAGTCGCGATTGACGATCGAGTTCCTCTCCTCGGTCGGAGCTCGCGTAGTTCGAGGCCACTGCGTCCCGTACGGAGAGGGCATCACGTACTTGCCGGTGGTCGAGGTTCTGAAGCAACTGGACGCACTGCCGTCGGATCCCGCCGCCGCCGAGGCGCTCCGCTCGCTGCTCCGCGAGACCGAGCACGCGACGTCGGCGGAGGAGATCGCCTGGGCGGTCAGCCGGGCGCTCGAAGAGCAGGCTCCGCTGGTCGTCGTCTTCGACGACATCCACTGGGGCGAGGAGACATTCCTCGACCTGATCGACGGGGTGGCGGTGCTCTCGTCCCGCGCGCCTCTCCTTCTCCTCTGCCTTGCCCGGCCCGAGCTGACCGATCGCCGACCCGAGTGGCCCGTCGCACTTCGGCTGAGGCCGCTGCCGGACGAGGAGGTAGGCGAGCTGCTGCCCGACACGCTTCCGCCGGAGCTCCGCCAGAAGATCACGCGTGCCGCGGGCGGCAACCCGCTCTTCGTGACCGAGATGGTGGCGATGGCGAGCGAGAGCGACAACGACGTCGTCGTGCCGCCGACGCTGCAGGCACTGATGGCGGCCCGCCTCGACCATCTCCCCGGCCCGGAGCGATCCGTGCTCGAGCTGGGGGCAGTCGAAGGGGAGGTCTTCCACCGGGGAACGGTTCAGGCACTCTCGGAAGAGAGCCGGATCACTCCCCACCTGGCCTCGCTCGTTCGCAAGGAGCTGATCTCCCCGGAAAGATCGTCGTTCCCGGGTGACGATGCATTTCGTTTCCGCCACCTTCTGATCCGAGACGCGACCTACGAAGCTCTCCCGAAGTCGACGCGAGCAGAGCTGCACAAGCGTTGCGCAGACTGGCTGGAGGAGCGAGGGCTAGATCTGGTCGAGCAGGACGAAGTCATCGGCTACCACCTCGAGCGGGCATCGCGCTGCAAGGACGAGCTGGGCGAAACGGATCCGGAGCTCGCGCGGCGAGCGGGCGATCGCCTGGCAGCCGCCGGCCGTCGAGCTCTCGCGCGGGGGGACAGCCGCGCCGCTCGGGGGCTACTTGCGCGCTCGCTCGCTCTGACGCGCCCGCTTCGGCTCGATATCGAGCTCGAGCTCGACCTGTGCGAATGCGAGTACCTGCGGTCGCCGGAGGCGGCGGCGGCCATTGCCGAGTCTGCGGCGGAGCGCGCCAGGCAGTTGGGTGATCGAGCCGGCGAGGCGCTTGCGCGGGTCGTTGCCGCCGATTACCGATCGCACGTCACGGTCGAGTCGAGGGTCAAAGAGGTCGAGCAGCTCGCCCTTCGTGCGGTCCCGTTGCTCGAAGACATGGGAAACGATGCGGGCCTTGCCCGCGCGTGGGCGGCGCTCGGCGGGATCGCGAATCTGCGCGGTCGGTACGAGGAAGCCCTCACGTCGGCCGAGAAGGTGCTCTACCACTCGCGTCTCGCAGGACGTCCGCGGACGGCGCTCCTTCTCCTCGAATACGCACTCGCCTACGGCCCCCGCCCGGCCGACGAAGGCCTGGAACTACTCGACGAGGCGCTTCCGCGAACGTCTCATCCGGGTCCGCTCCTGCACCGCTCCCTCTTGCTGGCGATGCTCGGCCGCTTCGAGGAGGCGTGGCAGACGGCGCGAGAAAGCAGCGCACGCGCGCAGGCGCTCACGGGTAACAACCAGGCGCAGTTTCTCGGGCAGATCGCCACGCTCGAGGGCGATCACGCGGCCGCCGCCGAGTGCTGGCGCGAACACTGCGATCTTCTCGAGCGGCATGGGGATCGCGCGGCCCTCTCGACTGCGGCCCCACTGCTCGGACGCTCGCTGTGCGCGCTCGGCCGGCACGACGAGGCAGAGCCGCTCGCGCAACTCGGGCGGGAGCTCGCCGACGCGAGCGACATCGTGACGCAGGCGCTCTGGCGGCAAGTGGAAGCCCGGATTCTCGCGTCGCGTGGTGAGACCCGCGCGGCCCGGACACTCGCGCAGGAGGCGGTGGAGATCGCCGAGCGAACCGACGGGCTGAACATGCAGGGAGACGCGCTCTGCGACCTCGCCGAGGTCGTCGAGCTCGCGGGGCGGCGCGCCGAAGCCGCCGAGGCGCTCGAGCAGGCGCTCGAACGCTACGAACGCAAGAAGAACCTGGCCATGGTCGGGCAGGTAGGCGAGCGGCTCGAGGCGCTGCGCGAGGAAGAGGTCGCTCGGCGCCCGCTCTAAGCGTTCTCCCCGGAGGGCCTAGCCCCCGGAGTCACCGGTCGATCATCCGCTGGTTGGCTTCGGAGTAGCGCGCGCCCTGCGCATCCGGGAGGGCGTCCTCGATCTCGCGCAGGTCGTCGGCGGTGAGCTCCAGCTCGGTGGCGGCGATGTTCTCCTCGAGCCGGTGCAGCTTCGTCGTGCCGGGGATGGGCACGATCCACCGCTTCTGCGCAAGCACCCAGGCGAGAGCGACCTGCGCCGGCGTGGCGCTCTTGCGCTCGGCGATCGCGCGCACGAGCTCGACGAAAGCGAGGTTGGCGCGACGAGCCTCGGGGTCAGTGAAGCGTGGCACGGTGTTGCGGAAGTCGCCGCTCTCGAACTGGGTGCTTTCGTCGATCGCCCCGGTGAGGAAACCCTTGCCGAGCGGGCTGAAGGGGACAAAGCCGATGCCGAGCTCCTCGAGCGTCGCGAGGATCGCGTCCTCCGGCTCGCGCCACCAGAGCGAGTACTCGCTCTGCAATGCCGTCACCGGCTGCACGGCGTGGGCGCGGTGGATGTTCTTCACGCCGGCCTCCGAAAGTCCGAAGTGGCGGACCTTGCCCTCCTCGATCAGCTCCTTGACGGTGCCGGCGACGTCCTCGATCGGGACGTTCGGGTCGACTCGGTGCTGGTAGAGCAGGTCGATCCGGTCGGTGCGGAGGCGACGGAGCGAGTCGTCGACGCTGCTCCTGATCGTCTCCGGTCGGCTGTCCGTGCCGGTCGACACGCCGGTCGAGAGCTCGAAACCGAACTTGGTCGCGATCAGTACCTGGTCGCGGACCGGTTCGAGCGCCTCGCCGACGAGGTCCTCGTTGTCGAACGGGCCGTATACCTGCGCGGTATCGAAAAGGGTGACGCCGCGCTCGACGGCAGCACGGATCACGGCGATCGAGTCGGCGCGGTCCGGGAACGGCGGAAAGCTCTGGCTCATACCCATGCAGCCGAGCCCGATGGCCGAGACCTCCAGGTTCTGTCCGAGCGTGCGTTTCTTCATCGTGCCTCCTCGCGTGGAACGAACTCGAGCGTGGCGCGCGCACGCGTCAGGCGCGGCGACCGACGCCACGATACTCATCTCCAGAGCTCGCGCTCGGCGAAGCACCGGCGCCCCGCGGACCGGCGTCGGGCGGCCGCAAATCGTTGCCGGTCGTCAGTCGCCGAGCTGCGTGGCGGTGGCTGGGCCGCCGAGCGCGGGGCGCTCGTGCGGCCGGTCGTTCAGCCTGAGCTCATCGCTCTCGAGCTCAGGCGCGCGTGAAATCTCGCCCCGAAGCCTGAGCTCGTCGGCATCCTGCACTGCCTGGGCCTCGAGCGTGATGCGGTGGGTGAGGACGTTGGAGCGCTGCTGGAGACGGTGCACGTCGACGAGCTCGTCCGCCCGAAGCGCGGCCGCGCTTCGCTCGTAGGCGCCGCCGGTGCTGAAGAGATGGGTGAGCTTGAGGATGAGCGCGACCAGGTCGATGGCGATCAGGAACGCAAGGAAGAACACGACGTACTTCGTCACAGCCGGACTCGCCTTCTCGACGCGGTCGAGCGCCGCCTGACGGGCGAGGAAGTCGCGGTCGGCCTTGATCGTGGCGACCCGGTTCTCGAGCTGGCTGCTCTCGGCGGCGCGCCAGACCGCGATCTTGCGGCGGTTCGCGGCGATCGTCGCCGCGATCTGCGGCTGGGCTCGCTTCAGCTCCGCCGCGGCGGCGGCCGCCCGGCGGGCGTCACGCCTGTAGTACGGCCCGCGGCCGAGTTTGTGGGTCTGTGAGCAAGTCGCAAGACCGGCCTCGCAGTCGGCGAGGAAGCGGCTGTTCGTGACCTGCCGCTGAAGGCTCGCCTCTTTCGCCTGCGCCGCCGCGATCTCCTTCTGCGCGACCGCGATCTTCGCGTCGTAGGTTCGCGTGATCTGGTTCGTCGCCTCGTGGATCCGCGCCGTCGTCGTCTTGCTCAGCTCGTCGTTGATCGATCCGCTGTAGATCACCTGCGCCATCGGCAGCCCGATCACGAGCGCGATCGCGAGCGAGAGCGCAAGGCGCGGAATCGTGAGCACGAGGTTCCATTTCCAGCTCGTGCCGAAGCTCTTCAGGACGAGTCGCTCGATCAGGCAGTAGAGGACGGCCCAGAGCGGGAGCACCCACAGGACCTTCGTGATCGACGTGCTCCACCACTGGCTGGCAGCGACGGTCATCCCGAAGCCGCTGACGACCGCCATCGCCGCGACCCACATACCCAGCCCGTTGAAGAAACTCGCTTCGCTGGGCACCGTCCGGAGGACGAAGCCGTCACCACCCGCGAGCCACGACCAGCCGACGCGAACGCGCCGACGGGACGACCGACCGGTCATCGCGGCATCAATCGTCTCCCGTCGGTCCGTCGTCGAGGCAGCACTCATGCGAAGAACAAGAGACGCGCGATCGGCCGATGAGTTGGCGCCCGCGCTCCGATTCTTAGGGTCTTATTACTCGCGCTGTTGCAGGCTCTTCCTGAGTAGGAGGAAGCAGAGTCGTCGCGGAGAGAGGTGAATATGATCGCCAAGTGCGCGTCACGGCTACGACCCGGATCGCATGCCCGCCTGGCCGCGTCTTCGACACGTTGGCGGACATGCGCAACGAGCCGCAGTGGAACAGCCGGGTGAGCAACGCTGAGCTGCGGAGCGATGAGCCGATCGAGCTGGGTTCGCGCTTCTCGATCGTCAACGGCGGCAAGCCGTACGACGTGACGATCACGACCTTCGAACGGCCGTCACGTCTCGTGTTCGAAGCGAGTGGACAGCCTGCCCTCACGATCGCGTACACGCTCACGCCGACCGCTGACGGCACGGATCTCGAGAGCGACTTCGACTTTCGACCGACAGGAGCTCTGAAGCTGCTCTTTTCGCTGCTCGCGCCCGTCATCCGCCGCGACGTGCCGAAGCAGTACGCCTCGCTGAAGGCGCTCTGCGAGGCCGCCCGTGAACACAACGCCTATCGGGATACGAGGCGTCATGGGCCGATCGCGGCTGACGACCGCGCAGCCCAGCCGACGGTTGTCTAAGGTCGCGCCATGACCGAGGACGTGATGCAGCTCTACGACCTGCGCGTGACGGTCGAGCGGATCGAGGGCCGCTCCGTCTGCGGGCTCGAGGTCGGGGACTACTTCGAGGTGACGGAGTCGAGCCGGATCCGGATTCCACCGGGGCGTCACTTCTGCATGTACGCGCTGCAGGCCGTCCTCCCGCTCTTGCCCGCGAAGCAGCGACAGCTTCCCGATTCGGACTGGCTCGAGCGGGACTCGCTCGTCGCCTGCCCGGATCCCGACGAGCGGGTGATCATGCGAATCGAGCGCATCGGGACCCGGACACTGCGCACCGACGAGCTCACGTGAGCCGCACGGTTCGGGAGCTCGGGCTCGCGCTACAGACGAACAAGCGCACGGGCGAGTACGCAGCTCTGGCTCGACTTGCGGACGACGCCGGCTTCGCGGTGGTCACGGTCTACAACGACCTCTGGTACCAGCCCGCCCTGCCTGCGTTGCTCGAGATTGCCGCGGCGACCAGCCGCGCGCGCATCGGGCCGTCGTGCCTCAACCCGTTCACGCTGCACCCCGTCGAGATCGCGGGCCAGATCGCGGCGCTCGACACGGCGTCGGGCGGGCGAGCCTTCCTCGGGCTCGCGGCCGGAGCCTGGCTCGACTCCCTCGGTATCGACCAGTCCGGTCGGGTAACTGCCGTCCGGGAGGCGTGGGAGATCGTGCGCAGGCTGCTCGCCGGCGACGACCGCGGATTCGAGGGCGAACGCTTCTCGCTGCCCGTGGGCGCGCGCCTCCGCTATCCCGTCGAGCGCCGCGAGGTTTCCCTTCTCGTCGGGTCCTGGTCCAGTCAAGCTCACTGCGTTCGCAGCCGAGGCCGCAACCGAGCTGAAGGTGGGGGGCAGCGCAAACCCCGACCTCGTCTCGGTGATGAGCGAACGGGTAGCGAACCCGGAAGTCGGCCTCGTGTTCGGCGCCGTGACGGTGGTCGACGAGGACGGCGGACGTGCGCGCGACCTGGCACGGCGAGAGGTTGCCCTCTACCTGCCGGTGGTCGGACACCTCGATCCGACGGTGACGCTCGAACCCGAGCTCCTCGAGCGGCTGCGAAGCGAGGGAGAACGGGGCGCAGCGCTCATCTCGGACGGCGTCCTCGGCCGCTTCGCGTTCGCAGGCACTCCGGCCGAGGTCGCCGAGCAGGCGGAGGCGGTCCTCGACGCAGGTGCAGCGCGCGTCGACTTCGGGACACCGCACGGGATCGACGAGCGAAAGGGTGTCGATCTGCTTTGTCGATCCGTGCTCCCCAGGCTTCGAGTCGCCTGATGTTCGACTACGCGAAGCGGCGCCAGAGGCTGTCCGAGCGCATGGACGCGGAAGGGGTCGACCTCCTCTTCCTGGCTCCGTCCGCGGACCTCGAGTACCTGACCGGACTCGAGCGTGGGATTCCGAACTTCGGCCAGGAGTCCTACGCCCACCACTGGGTCGCCGGGGCGTTCTTCCGGCCGGGCGAGGATCCGGTGTTCGTGCTCCCGCGGATGTTCGTCGCGTTCGACCAGCGGGGTGAGCCACAGGGCGAGGTCGTCGTCGTCTCCGAAACCGACGATGGCCACGCTACGTTCGAGCGCGTCGTCCGCGGGCTCAGGGTCGAGGGCACCGTCGCCGTCGGCGACCGCGTGTGGGCCGAGACCGTCCTCAACCTGGGCCACACCGTCGGTTTCGACCGGCTGCGGACCGGGTCGACGCTCGTGAACGAGCTCCGCCGGGTGAAGGAGCCCGACGAGCTCGCAGCGATGGGACGGGCGATCCGCGCCGTCGAACAGGCGATGGAGGATGTCACGCCCCTCGTCCTCGCGGGGGCGACGATGGCTGGTCTCGTCGAGGCGGTCGAACACGCGCTCAGGCGGGCGGGCTCGCGCTGTCCTTCGTTCACGACGCACGTCTTCACCGGTCTGGACGCAGAGGACTTCGACTCCGCCACGCGGACGGCGCACGACCCGATTCCCGAGGGAACCTCGGTCATGTTCGACTTCGGCGGCGTCGTCGATGGATACTGCTCGGACTTCGGGCGCACGATCTACTGCGGCGAGCCACCGGCCGACTATCGCGAGGTCTACGAGGTCATGCTCGAAGCTCAGGAAGCCGGGCGGGCAGCCGCAGCCGCGGGTACGCCGGCCGCCGACGTGAACGCGGCGTGTCGGCGTCCGATCGAAAGCGCTGGGCTCGGAGAGCACTTCCGGCACCGCATGGGCCACGGCATCGGGCTGGACATCCACGAGCGACCCTTCATCTCGGCGGAGGAGACGACGTTGCTCGAGCCGGGGATGACGTTCACCGACGAGCCCTCGATCATCATCCCCGGCCGCTTCGCGGTTCGGATCGAGGACATCCTCGTGTGCGAGGACGACGGTGGGCGGAAGCTCAACGCCTACTCCACCGCTCTGGTCGCGAGCGGTTCGTCGGCCGTTACTTCGGCGCCGCCTGAGTAACGCCGAGCGAGAGGGACGAACCGCGTCAGGAATCGGGCTCAGCCGACTCTTGCCTTTCGAGGACCCGACACATGTCGACGTCCAAGCGTGAAAGGAGAGCTGCACATGATTGGGAGAGTCTCGGGCCGACAGTGGAGAATTGGCGCCGCCATCCTCGCGCTGGCGTGCATAGCCTCGGTTGTGCTCGCCGGACAGGGGAATGCGGCGTCGAGCAAAGGGTGCGAGGGGGGAGGTTTCACGGTGCTCGGGCTCCGCGGCAGCGACGTCAAGACAAGCGTCCCGGCCGCCGGCCTTCCCGCGACGTTCCTCGTCAAAGGGAAGTACGTCGAGTTCACCGTGGTGGCGAAATCCTTCGGCATTACGAACTACACGCTCACCGGTGCGGCGAATCCGCTCGACATCACCGGCGGACGACGCACGGTCGTGTTCGCCAGCAAGACGCCAGACCATCGAGGGTTGGTGTTGACCGGCGCTGTCGGCGTCGAGCTGAAGGACACGGACCTCGTCCTGGAGCGTCAGGGGCCCGGTCTGAGCATGAAGCTCCAGGCCAAGGATTGCGCGAACGGTGGGCTCTTTCAGATGGAGCCGGAGCGAAACGACGGGACCGCGACGACGATCACGCACAAGCTCGCGTCGGGGGTCTTCTACTTCGACAACCCGAATTTCCGTGCACGCGAGGGTGACGTCGTGCCGTTCAAGGACACGACGGTCACGGTCACGCCGCGCATCAACTTCGCCAATGACTTCTCGGACGACTTCGTAGGCCGAGATAGTCCGCAAGTGGCGACGCGCATCCTGCAGGGATGTGTGAACACCGTCCCCGCTCCTCGGCGCCCCGGAGGCACCGCAACCGTCGATCACTGCGGTGGCGTATCCGTGTGGAGTGTCGCCAGTGGTGGCCGTATGGGAGCGGTCTTCGGAGAGGACGCTACGGAAGTCGCGCCCCCCGCCACGAACTGCACGCAGGACTGCCAGGCGCAGAACCGGGTACGCGGCCAGGCCGTGGTTCTGGGATTCCCCTTCCCGGTGCCACAGGCGAGTCGCCTCAAGCCTCGGCTACCGAGCTGAGCTGAAGGGGGCCCGGTCCGCATGGGCCGGGCCCCTGGAACTCTGTGCTGTGCCGTTGTTCGGCGGCCGGCTATGGGGCGATGATGAGCCGCGCGATGTGTTGTCCGGCGATGGTGAAGTCCCATTTGAGGTCGGCGGTGCCGCCGGGGAAGTTGCCGGTCAGGCGGCCGGTGACGAGGTAGCGGTCGGGGGCGAGTGCTTCGGCGCTCGTGATTTCGGTCGTGTAGGTGTTTTTCGAGGCCGCGCCGGTCTGCCAGGCTCGGATCCCGGCCGTGCCGTGGCGTTCTTCGCCTTCGTCGATGACGGTGGCGTCGTCGGCGAAGAGGTTGACGATCGAGTCGATGTCGCGATCGGCATCGCGTTCGAAGTAGCGCAAGATCACGTCGGGGAGGTCGATGGGCATGCGCCCTCCTTGCTTGGTGGGAGTTGGCGGCGAGATGTGGCTTGGAGCGATGTGCGCGCCACGGCTAGAGCTCCACGGGGAGCCGCGCCTGGTTGAGGTCGACGCGGTCGCCGCGCATTGGGACACCTTCCGCGAGTAGCAGTTCTCGTTGCGGCTTTCCCTGGGAATCGTCCCGTCGGCGCGCACGACGCGGTGCCAGGGAAGGTCGTGATTGGTCGCGAGGATGCGCCCGACTAGGCGAGGCGCGCGTTCGTCGATGTCGCCGTAGGTGCGGACGTAGCCCTTCGGGATCGCGCGGACACGCTCGATCACGCGCTCGGCGCGCGAGGCGCGAGTGGTCAGGTCTGGTTTCGGCGTGCGGTGCGGCTGGGCTGGGGGGCGTCTACTACTAGTCATCTGCGAGGCGCGCGAGGAGTTCGCGCATCAAGGCCCGCTCGTCGATCGTGAGCGGGCTCCCGGCCTCGTCGATCGCGGCCGCAACCGACTCGACCGCCCGACGCGGGCCCGGCTTCCCGGTCCTGCCGGCTGGGCCGACGTCACGCACGCCGCTAGAGGACTGGACCGGTTTGGGGCACCGGAATCGGTTAGGCGGCGGGCGCCCGGTAACGGTTCTGTGCGGCCCGCGACGAGTAGGTGAGTAGATCCAGCAGGATGCCGACGGCGACGACGAACCAACCAACGCCGGAAACGCCGTGCACCGGCCCCCATGCGAGCGTGTACATCAGGGCGGTCCAGGGCGCGAAGATGATCCCCAACACGGGCCAGATCGTCGACGAGAAGGCCGCATTGACCCGGTCCGTGTCGAAGATCCAGAGAAGGAAGAACGCGAAGCGAGGGCCGATGAAGGCCATTGCGAGACCCAGGCAGCACACAGGAACGGCAGATTCTGCTAGGGCGGCGCGGCGGTGTCAAACACTCGACGAGCACCCGCACCCTTGTGAGGCATCGCCGGAGCAGTTGAAATGCGCTTTCCGGCGCTCCCAGTCCTCGCGGGTCATCTCGTACTCGACCTCGCCCTCCCCGGCGCCCTCCACGTCGGTCATGGAGTTCCATACAGAGCGCGCGGGACGACAAGCGCCACGCGCGCCCTGTGTTGGTTCGCCTAGAGCGGCTCTCCGGTCTCGAGCAGCGTCTTCAGCGATGAGAGGACACCCATCCATCCCGTCCCGTAGACGCCCACGGCCGTCTTCGGCGCCCCCTCGAGCTGGTCGTGCGTGACCGTCAGGAGCGCCGTCCCATCGTCCCGTGCTTCGATCTCCCACGTGACTCGGCTCGGCTCCTCCACCGCCATCTCGGGGTCGTACAGGGACGTCCACGTGTGCGAGAGGCGTCTCGGCGGATCGGCCTCGAGCACCTCCCCCTGCGTCGCGAGCTGATCCGTGTCGCCCATCGTCTGCCGGTAGTGGCCGCCCGGGCGCAGGTCGAAGTCGGAGCGCACGCCGTGGAAGTAGCGCTCAGTGAATTCCGGCTTCGTGATCGCGTCCCAGATCTGCTGAGGGGTCGCCTTGATGAACACCTGGTAGACCTGGACGGTCAGATTTTGCATCTCGGTCGTCGTCATCCTGTCTCCTCCAACTCGGTCTTGAGGTCTGCGAGCGCCGATACTTGGCGCTCCGTGTACTTGTCGATCCACCGGTCGTGGATCAGCCGGATGGGGACCGGGTTCAGGAAATGCAGTTTCTCCCGGCCTTGCCGGCGCGTGACTACGAGCCCTGCGTCCTCGAGGACTCGCAGGTGCTTCATGACGCCGAAGCGCGTCATCTCCAGCTCAGACTCAAGCTCGGTCAGCGTTCGGCCGTCACGCTGAAAGAGCAGGTCGAGCAGGAAGCGACGCGTCGGGTCGCTGAGCGCCTTGAACACACGGTCCTCGTCCTTGTTCATGCGTCCACTATAGGTGACCATACGGTCACATGTCAAGGACGCTGCGAGCTTGAAGACAACCCTCCTTAGAGGCCCTGCTTGTGCTGCCTCAGGCCGCCCGCCTCCGCGCTAATCGGGGCTTTTCCTGTTGAAGGAGCTTGAGAAAGCCCTCTTCCGGACTCGAACCGGAGACCCCCTCCTTACCATGGAGGTGCTCTACCAACTGAGCTAAGAGGGCGCGGCGGACAGTGTAGCCCGGCCCTTACGGCCTTCCTACATGGCCGCGGCGACGCGTCTTGCGGCGTCCGCGAGCTCCTCGTCGGTCACGTTCGGCAGGACGTCCTCCCAGAGCGGCAGCATCATCCCCGATGCCTCGATCATGCCGAGCGGGCGTGGGATGAACCAGACGTGAAAGTGCGCGCCGCCGTCGCCCCAGCGGTAGAGGTGGACGCGCGCGACGTCGTCGAGGGAGAGGATGGCTCGCTCGACGCGTGCCGCCACGCGGCCGAAGTCGGCCGCAAGATCGTCCGGGAGGTCCATGAACGAGTCGACGTGCACGCGGCTGGCCAGCCAGACCGAGCCGGGCAGACTGCCGCCGACAGGTGGGTGGAGCGTCCAGTTCTCGTCCGACCACACGGCATTTGTCGCCTTCATGGTGCAAATGCCGCACGGCGGCCCGCCCGGCTCGCCTCGTCGCGGAGGCTCCGGGATCTGGCGCTCGCCCGGCTCAAGTGGAACGAGCGGCTCGCGGTATGGAAGTGTCATGGTCGTCATTTCGACTCCTTTCTCTCGGCTATCCCGCACACGACGAGATCGACGATTCGTTCGCGCGCGACGTCGGCCGGCCACTCGTGGCGGCCACGCAGATGGACATACGGCCAGGCGACGGTGTTGAACGCGAGGTCGGCGGCCGCGACCGGATCCTCGAGCGCGGGAAGCGAGCCGTCGGCGGCCCCCTCGCGCAAGAACAGAATGAAGGGATGGAGGTAGTCGGGAGGCGCCCCCGGCGCCGTCTCCTGGTGGAACGCCTCGTCGGTCGCCAACATCAGCGGGAGGTGGCGGTCCAGGAGGTCGCACAGAGCTTCGAGCCCGCGGACGAACCGCTCGCGGCCGGTGCCGCCCGAGGTGAGGACGGGGTACAGCGACGAGCGGAAGTCCTCCGCGAGCTCGCTGACGAGCGCGCGGACGAGGACCTCGCGTGTGAGCCCCTGCCGCCACAGGGTCGAGCGAGCGAGACCGGAGACCTCGGCGACACGCTCGAGCGTCAGCCCCGCGAAACCGCGCTCGCGCAGGACCTCGATCGTGGCGAGCCGGAGCTCGTCGCTCACCTTCGGCCCTTGCTCCAGTGTTGTATCGTTCATGCACCACTATTGTTGCATATATGAATCACTCCCGCCAGGTACCACTGTCGACGCTGCTCCGCGAGTGGGGCCGGATCGGCTGCATCGGCTTCGGCGGGCCGCCGACGCACATCGCCCTGCTCCGGGATCTCTGCGTTCGCCGCCGCCGCTGGATGGACGAGGAGGACTTCGAGCACGCCATCGCCGCGTGCAACCTGCTTCCCGGCCCGGCGTCGACGCAGCTCGCCATCTACTGCGCCTGGCGCCTTCGCGGACGGATCGGCGCGCTGGTCGGCGGCCTCGGCTTCATCGTCCCCGGCCTGGTGCTGATCATCGCGCTCGCGGCCCTCTTCCTCGCGACGGCGCCCCCACGCTGGGTGCTCGGCGCCGGCGCGGGCGCCGGGGCCGCCGTCGCCGCCGTCGCCGTCAGTGCCGGGTGGTCGCTCGTCCCGGCCAGCTGGGAGCAAGCGACCGGCCGGCGGGCGCGGTGGCTCCTCTACCTGCTCGCCGGCGCAGCGGCGGCCGCGACGGTCGGTCCCTGGCTCGTCCTGGTGCTGCTCGCCTGTGGCTTGGTCGAGCTCATCCTGCAGCGGACGATCCGCCTGCCCCGTCTTATCGCCGCCGTGCCGATCGCCGCGATCGGCGGTCTTCCCGCCCTCGCCTGGGTCGCGTTCAAGGTCGGCGCGTTGTCGTACGGAGGCGGATTCGTGATCGTCCCGCTCATGCAGAACGACGCCGTCTCTCGGCATCACTGGATGACGGCGGGACAGTTCCTGAACGCGGTCGCGCTCGGCCAGGTGACACCCGGGCCCGTGGTGCACACCGTCGCCGCGGTCGGCTACGCGGCTGCCGGCGTCGGCGGCGCGCTGCTCGCCGCCCTCGTAGCCTTCTCGCCCTCGTTCGCCTTCGTGCTGCTCGGCGGCCGTCGGTTCGACGCGATCCGCAACGACGCTCGTGCACGTTCCTTCCTCGCCGGGGCGGGCCCGGCCGCAATCGGCGCGATCCTCGGGTCGGCGATCCCGCTCGCGCGCGCCCTGCACGAGCCCTGGCAATTCGGGGTGCTCGGCGCCGCGGCGATCGCCCTGCTTGCTACTGCGGCGCGGTGTCGTTGTCACCCTGCTGCTGGCGGGGGCGACGGGCGCGATCGTCGCGCTTCTCGGTGTCGGGCTCCCGTGAGAGCTACAGCTCGAGCCGGGACCCCATGATCACGGTCTGGTCGCGAGGCAGGCGGAAATCTTCCGCGGCGTCCGCCGTGATCTTCGAGATCGCCAGGAACAGATCCTTGCGCCAGCGGCTCATCCCCGGATGGTCGCCGCGCGCGAGCTCCAGCGTCGAGAGAAAGTACGAAAGGTCGTCGGGCTCGAAGGGCCGCTCGAGGGCGGCCTGCTCGATCAGCGGGATCATGTCCGGGATGTTCGGCTCGTCCAGGTAGCCGAGCCGCGCGCGCACGAAGCTGATCCCGTCGTCGCGAGAGCCGAGGTCGCTCACCTTGATCCGCTGCTCGGGCGGGACGTGCGGGACGGGCTTCGTCTCGAGCGCGAGGATCAGCGCGCTCTCGGGCAGGACCTTGTTGTGCTCCACTGTCGCCCGCATCGCGAGCGGCGTCGTCCCGTCGGCGCGGTTGAGGAAGATCGCGGTGCCGGGGACGCGGAGGAGCGGCGGATCCATGGCATGCAGCTTGTCGACGAAGGACTGGAGCGGCCCCTCCTCCTCCTCGCGCGCCTGGGTGACGAGCTCCCGCCCTTTCTGCCAGGTGGTGAGGACGGTGAAGAAGACGAGCGCGACCGCGATCGGCAGCCAGGCGCCGTGCGTGAACTTGGTCAGGTTCGCGGCGAAGAACAAGAGGTCGACCGTCAGCAGGAAGGCAGCGCCGGGGATGAGGATCCAGAGCGGCGTCTTCCAGTGCCGGCGCGCGATGTAGAAGAAGAGCAGGGTCGTGATCGTGATCGTCCCCGTCACCGCCATCCCGTACGCGTAGCCCAGCTTGGACGAGGTGCGGAACGAGAAGACCAGCACGACGACCGCGATCATCAGCGCCCAGTTGACCCAGGGGACGTAGATCTGGCCGATCCGCTCGGCCGACGTGTGGATGATGCGCAGCCGCGGCAGGTAGCCGAGGCGGGACGCCTGGCTGACCAGGGAGAATGTCCCCGTGATCACCGCCTGTGAGGCGATTACCGTCGCCGCCGCGGCCAGGAACACAAGCGGCAGCTGCGCCCAGCCGGGCGCGAGCAGGAAGAAGGGGCTGCTGATGTTTGCGTGGTCCCCGAGGATGAGGGCGCCCTGGCCCATGTAGTTGAGGATGCAGGCCGGAAAGACGATCACGAGCCACGCGCGCGTGATCGGCGGGCGGCCGAAATGGCCCAGGTCGGCGTAGAGGGCCTCCGCGCCCGTCACCGCGAGGACGACGGAGGCGAGCGAGAAGAACGCCGTGCCGGGATGGTCGACCCAGAACCGGACCGCGTACGAGGGCGAGAGCGCCTTCAGCACCTCCGGGTGGTGCGTGACGCCGCGGACGCCGAACGCGCCGATTACGAGAAACCAGAAGGCCATCACCGGGCCGAACACGCGGCCGACCCTCCCCGTCCCCAGCCGCTGCAGCAGGAAGAGGATGACGATGATGATCACGGTGATCGGAATGACGAGGTCGCTCACGGAGGGCGCCGAGACCTTCACTCCCTCGATCGCCGAGAGAACCGAGATCGCGGGGGTGATCATCGAATCGCCGAAGAAGAGCGCCGCCCCGAACACGCCGAGCAGCGCGAGCGTGAGCTTGACGCGCCGGCCGCCGCGGATCCCCCTCCGCCGGATCAGCGTGATGAGCGCCATGATCCCGCCCTCGCCGTCGTTGTCAGCGCGCATGACGAGCAGGACGTAAGTGACGGTGACGATGATCGTCACTGCCCAGAAGATCAGCGAGACCACTCCGAAGATCGAGTCCCGCGTGGCCGCGATGGGGTGCGGGTCGTGCGGGTTGAAGAGCGTCTGGACGGTGTAGAGCGGGCTCGTCCCGATGTCGCCGAAGACGATGCCGAGCGCGCCGAGCGCCAGTCCGGTACGGGCGGTGACGCCGCGGGTCACGCGCCGACCCTAAGGGGTTTCGTGGCCGTTTGAACGAGAAGAAAGCCCGTGACAACGATCGAAGGAGAACCAATGGCAGAACTGACAACCCTGGAGTCGAAGCTGGGCGAGGTCGTAGGCCTCGCTATGGCGGCTCAGGAAGCGACGCAGAAGGTGATGAAGCTGCCCGAGCTCGAGGAGGACCTCGCGCAGAAGCTCGAGCGCATGCACAAGGAGGCGGCCGAGGCCGAGCGCCGCGGAACCGAGCTCGCGGGGCAGTACGAGGGAAAGAAGACCGCGATCCTCGAGGAAGCGCGTGAGACGAAGAGCAAGGCGAAGGAGATGCTCACGACCTACCTCGACGAGCAGTCGGACGCGCTCGACGGCTTCGAGTTCCTGACGATGGCCGAGGCCGGCGAGGTCGGCCACTGGTCGGTGCTCGAGACGCTGAACGAGCGGGCGCGCGACGCCTCGATCGGTGAGTTCGTCCAGTGGGGGCTGCCGATCCAGCAGCGGCACTTCCAGGACGTGCAACTGGCCTCCACGCAGCTCGCATCCGAGAAAGACCCACTGGAGGTGGAGTGATGCATTTCATCTGGTTCATCCTCGTCGGCGCCCTCGTCGGTCTGCTCGGACGGCTCTTCCATCCAGGCCGTGACGCGATCGGGTTCCTGCTGACGATGGCAATCGGCATCGTCTCGCTGCTGATCGCGGGACTGATCTCCAGCGGGTGGATCGCGTTCGCCATCGGAGTCGTCGTGGCGATCGTCCTGGTCGCGCTCGTCGGCCGCTGGCACGGCGGCGACCGCCACCGCCTGCAGCGCGCCTAGCTTCCCCAACCAGGAGGGCTGCCCGCACTGGGCAGCCCTCCGTCCCAGTCACCGACCCCGAGGGCTTGGCCCGATACTGAGCGCGATGCCGGTTCGGTTCGGGATCAGGCTCTAGAACGTCGCCGGCTCGCTCGAGAACGCTGAGGAGTCGGCGGCTCGCGGAGGAGGTTGCTCCGCACGTGTAGGTGCAAGGAGGGCCGCTGCCGGGGCGACCCTCCCTGCGCGTGATGATCAGGCGAGCTGCGCCCGGATGGCGCCGCCCGGATGCTCCTTCGTGTGCACGTTGACGTAGTAGCCGGAGAGGTTGGCGAGGATGTCGTCGATCAGGCTCGCGTCCGCGGTCGCACAGCCGTCCGACGTGCCGTTGGCGCCCGGGGCGGTCAACGGGACGACGACGTTACCGTTAGCGCCCGCGGCGCCCTTGTGGATGTGTGCGGCGGCGGCCGGAAGCGTGACGTTCGCGGCGGTCAGCCGGAAGCAGACCATGCCGTCGCTCGGCCGGAACCGCAGAACGACGGAGCCCGTCGCGTTCGGCTCGCTCGTGCCGTTCAACGTTCGCGTGACGATCTTGCCGACGTTGGTCGAGCTGCCCTTGAGCTGTCCGCGAATCGCACCCGCGGGGAACTCCGCCGTGTGGATGTTCACGTAGAACGCCCTCGGGCTCTTCATCATCGAGCGAACGAGCGCCTTCGACGCCTTTGCGCAGCCGCTCGACTTCCCGGCCGCGTTCGGCGTCTTCAGCGGGACGACGACGTTGCCGGCGACGCCGGCCTTCCCTTTGTGGATGTGCGCCGCAACCGCCCGCGGAAGGTTCTTCGCGGAGAGCTGGTAGCAGACCTTTCCCTTGCCTGCGGTCACGCGGAGTGTCGCCGAGCCGGTCGCGACGGGATCTCCGCTCGGAGTCTCGGCGTCGCCGGTCAGCGTGACGTGGAAGGTCCGCTTGGCGGGCTTCTTCGCCGCCCCCACATCTGCCACTGCGAAGGTCAGAACGGAGCCCGCGGCTGCCGCCACGAGCAGCAACATGATTGTTCGCATAGTTCCCCCCAAGTTGACGTGTGCAGTTGGTACGAGGGAGGGAGGGCTACGGATTTGCCGTCCCGGCGGGCCTCGACCTCCCGGCGTCTCGGCCCGGCCGGTGGGAGAATCGCCGTGTAGATGCGCTTCTCACGGCTCGTTCTTCTTCTGGCTGGAGCCGGGACGCTGGCTGCGCTCGTCCTGGCGCCCGCGAGCCGGGCCAACCTCTCCGACCAGTCGGCGCTCGCGGCACGCTTCGCGCCCGTCGTGCGGCTCGTGGCGCAGACCGAGGCGTGCGGGCCAGGCGAGCCGTATCGGCCGCTCGACGTCAACCTTCTGTTCGGCGAGCCGACGGTGGCGTTGCGCGGGCCCTGGAGACCTCCGGACCTGGTGACGATCGCGCCCACCGCCGGGGATCTCGTCGGTCGCTTCGAGTACCACCTCGACTTTCCCGGCGACGCGCTCGACCCTGGCTGCAGCTACGAGCGCTGGGAGCGCTGGCTGACGAGGGAGGGAGGCAGCCCGACGGTGTACGCGCACGTCGCGCGTGACCCCGGATATCCCGGGAAGATCGCCCTGCAGTACTGGTTCTTCTACGTCTTCAACGACTTCAACAACCTGCACGAGGGCGACTGGGAGATGATCCAGCTCGACTTCGACGCCTCGAGCGCACACGAGGCGTTGAAGCAGGATCCGGTCGCGGTCGGCTACAGCTCGCACGAAGGCGCCGAGCGAGCGGACTGGGACGAAGACAAGCTCGAGATCGTCGACGGCACTCATCCTGTCGTCTACCCGGCCGCCGGCTCGCATGCGAACAAGTACACGGCGGCGCTGTACCTCGGCAGCTCGGCCAAGGCCGGCGTCGGCTGCGACGACACGCGGGGCCCCCACGTCCAGGTCCTTCCCATCGTGAAGACGATCCCCGGTAACACGACAGCCGCGCAACGGGCCTTCCCGTGGATCGCCTTCCAGGGTCGCTGGGGCGAGCTCCAGCCCGCCTTCTTCAACGGGCCGACCGGCCCCAATCTGAAGACGCAGTGGACGGAACCGATCAAATGGTCGCAAGGCTGGCGCTCGCGGAGCTACGCCGTCCCCACCGGGGGCTTGTTCGGGACGGGCGCAACTGATTTCTTCTGCGGCGCCGTCGCGATCGGCTCGAAGGGTCTGATCCAGCTGCTGCGGAATCCCGGTGCGACGCTCATCGTCCTCGGAGCGCTGCTTGCGATCGCCCTTTTCGCGGCGACGCGCACCAGGTGGCGCCCCTCCGCTCCGCTGCGAATCGCGCGCCGCCGCCGCTGGGGGCAAATTCTCACGGCCGCAGGACGCATGTACGTCGCCAACTGGCCGCTGTTTCTCGGGATCGGCCTGCTGTTCATCCCGCTCGGAATCGTCGTTTCGTTACTCGAGGCTCTCGTGCTCGGAGGTTTCGGCCTGCTCGGCGTCGACACGACCGGCGAGTCGGCCGGAGCGTTTGCTCTGTTGGTCGTCGCCATCGGGGCGATCCTGACGTTGCTCGGGATCACGCTCGTCCAGGCCGCAACAGCGCGAGCCCTCGTCGAGATCGATCAGGGTCACCGGGTAGGCCCCGTGCGCGCCTACCGATTCGCGTTCGCGAAGCTGCGCCCGCTCGCCGGCGGCCTTGCGGTCGCGGTCGCAATTGTCGTGCCGCTCACCGTAACGGCGGTCCTCATCCCCGTTGCGGTCTGGCTCGCGGTGCGCTGGGCACTCCTGGCCCAGGCCGTAGAGCTCGAGGATCGCTCGGGGCTCGACGCCCTTCGCCGCAGCACCGAGCTCGTGCGCGGCCGCTGGTTGCGCGTCGCGTCGCTGGTCGGGGCCGGCGCAGCGATCGTTGTCATCGCCGGCCCGTTGCTCGGCACGCTGCTCATCCTCGGGACGGATGCCCCGCTTCCCCTGCTCAACGTGGTCGCGGGCGTTGTGTATGCGCTGGCCATGCCGTTTGTCGCTCTGACGACGACGTACGTCTACCTCGACGCACGGGTTCGGGTCGAGCTCGAGCCCGGCGACCGGCGGGCCGAGCTGCCTCCGGAAGTCGATCTCGCGACCGGTTAGCCGTGGAGCACCGGGGCTGATCCGAGTGGCTGGCGCGAAGATTCCTGGCAACGACGATCCGCCTGCAAGCGAGATCGAACCCGAGCGGACGCTCGCCGGCCGGCTTGCGCGCTGGATGCAGCAAGGGCGGGTCCTCGGAAAGCGAATCGAGGCTGCTCGGGCGGATCACGTTTCGATCGACGTGGGCTTCGACGTCGTCGAGCGCGACTCGGTGATCGGCGGTGGACTGCTTGCCGGGGCTCTCGCCTACCGGATGTTCGTGCTCCTGCTGCCGAGCCGGCTCTGCCGGGAGCGAGATCCACACGTCCGCCCCCGCGACGTGCGCGCTTCCGCCATGGGCCTCGGCGACGGCTTGGACGATGGACAGGCCGAGGCCCGAGCCCGCGGCGGAGCGCGCCCCGTCGGGACGGGCGAACCGGTCAAACGCCCGCTCGGCGAACTCCGCGGGGATGCCCGCGCCCTCGTCGCGGACGTGCAGCTCCACGGTGCCGTCCACCGGGACGGCGACGAGCTCGATGCGCCCGGCGCCGTGACGCAGTGCGTTGTCCACGAGATTCCCGAGAGCCTGCTCCAGCCTCAGGCGGTCACCGCGCAGGACGAGGCCGTCCGGGACGGCGACGTCGAGCCCGCGCTCGTCCCGCCATCCGAAGCGCTCGGCAACTCCCTGAAGCAGCAAACCGGCCTCGATCCGCTCCGGCCTCAGCTGGAGGGTGCCTTGGTCGGTGCGCGCGATCAGCAGGAGCCCCTCGGCGAGCTGCGTCAGCCGGTCGACTTCGGCGGACGCGCCGCGGATCGCCTCACGCAGCTCTTCCGCCGAGGAGCCTTGCCGGAGCGCGAGCTCGAGCTCGGTCCGGAGGAGCGTGAGCGGCGTCCGGAGCTCGTGCCCAGCGTCCGCTACGAACGTCCGCTCGCGCCGCAGGACCTCTTCGATACGCCCCAGCATCTCGTTCAGCGTCTCGCCGAGCCGCTCGATCTCGTCGTGCGTGCGCGGGACCGGCAGCCGGCTCTCGATGTTCTCGCCCGAGATCGTGGCCGCGCGGCGGCGCATCCGCTCGACCGGCCGGAGCGAGAGACCGGCGAGCAGGTAGCCGGCGAGCGAGGCGAGGACGAGCGCGACGGGGCCGGCGATCAGCAGCACGTCGCGCAGGCTGGCGAGGGTCTCCGAGTTGTTGCTGAGCGTCGCGCCCACCGCCAGCACCTTCCCGTCGACCGGGCCCGCCAGGAGGCGCGAGCGCTCGTCCAGTCCCGGCACGGACGGCAGCTCGGCCTGGATTTCCCGCCGGAGCGCGCGCTGGACCTGCTGCGGGCTGAGCAGCGCGGTGCGGCCGAGGAGCCGGGTCGCGTCGAGCACGCGCCCGCGGCGGTCGAGCAGCTCCGCATAGGACTCCCCCGGCTCGACAAGGTGACCCCCGCCCGCTGCGGCCAGCGAGCCGCCGTGACGAACGAGCGCCGACAGATCCTGCGCGCGCAGGCGAAGGTCCTGGTTGAGCGAGCCGTCGAGGTGGGAGCTCACGCGCGAGTAGACGAACCAACAGGTCGCGGCGAGCACGACCGCCATCGCCAGCGCGAACGCAGCGGCGACCCGCACGCGAATCGGGACGCGCGTCACGTCTCTGCCCGCAGCCGGTAGCCGGCCCCACGCACTGTCTCGAGCGACTCGCCGCCGATCTTCTGCCGAAGTCGGCGCATGTAGACGTCGATGATGTTCGAGCGGTTCTCGTACGCAAAGTCCCAGGCGTGCTCGAGCAGGTACAGGCGCGAGAGCACTTCGCCGGGCCGGCGCATGAACGTCTCGAGCAAGGCGAACTCCTTCGCCGAGAGCTTGACCTCCTCGCTCCCGCGCCAGGCTCGTCGTGTCGCGGGGTCGAGCCGCAGCCCGCCGGCCTCGAGCACGGCCGGCCGCTCCTCCGCCCCGCGCCGGACGAGCGCACGGAGGCGGGCGAGCAGCTCGGCGAAGGCGAACGGCTTGACCAGGTAGTCGTCGGCACCCGCGTCCAGGCCCGCGACGCGGTCGGCGACCGAGTCGCGGGCGGTGAGCATCAGGATCGGCACCCAGATGCCGCGGTCGCGCAGGCGGCGGCTCGTCTCGAAGCCGTCGATCCCGGGCAGCATCACGTCGAGGACGACGGCGTCGTAGTCGTGCGCCTCGGCCATCCAGAGCGCGTCCTCGCCGGTTCCGGCGACATCGGCGGCAAGACCTTCCCTGGTCAGGCCCCTGCGGATGAGGCCGGCCATCCGCAGCTCGTCCTCCACGATCAGCACCCGCACGGATGAATGGTGTCAGCCGAAAGATGAACGCGGGATGAACGGGACGGCGCCAGATCAGGGCGCCGCCCCGTGTGGGAGCTATCCGCCCTCGGAGTCGCGCTCAGAGCTGATCGGCCTGAACCCTCCGTCCAGCCAGACGTCCGTGACCGACCCGTCCGACGCGTGCACCTCGACGTCGTAGGTCGCGCCGTGCTCGCTGTCGAGCTCGACCGAACCGGCCCGGCCGGAACCTAGGTACTGGACGGCGGCGCTCCGCGCCTGGTCGGCCTTCGCGCCCTGGACCTGCGATCCTCGCCGCCCGTGGCCAGGGCGGCGCCCCCGCCCGCCAGCGAGCCCGCGACGACGAGGCCGGCGATCACGTACAGCTTGCGTCTGCTCATTCGAACCTCCTGTCGGTTTCGCCCGACCGTACGACGGCGAGATGAATTACCGGTGAACGCGAGTGTCATCCGGCGTTCATCTAGCCCTCATACGGTGTGCGCCGTCAACGAGAAAGGAGCGAACGATGAAGCGAGCACTGCTGATAATCGCTGCGGTCACGCTCGTCGCCGCCGCGCCGGGCACGTCCGCGAAGCCGAGCGGCCTGAAGCGCGAACATCACCAACCCGTACTGGCCGATGAAGCCGGGGACCCGGTGGGTGTACCGCGAAGGCGCGACGAAGAAGAACGTCGTCACGGTCCTGCCGGGGACGCCGAGAATCCTCGGCTTCGAGACGAGGGCCGTCCACGACGTCGTCTACGAGAACGGGAAGCTGAAGGAGGACACCGAGGACTGGTATGCCCAGGACCGCAAGGGCAACGTCTGGTACATGGGCGAGGCGACGAAGGAGTACTCCGGTGGACGCGTCAGCACGGAAGGGTCGTGGCGCGCAGGCGTGAACGGCGCGCAGCCGGGGATCATCGTCCCCGCCCACCCGAGGATCGGCGCGTCGTACCGGCAGGAGTACCTGAAGGGCCACGCCGAGGACAACGCCCGGAACATGAGCGTGGACGAGCAGCTGACCGTCCCCCAGGGACACTACGACCATGCGTTGATGACGCGCGAGACGACGCCCCTCGAGCCGAAGGTGCTCGAGTACAAGTTCTACGCGCGCGGAGTCGGTCCGCTGCTCGCGATCTCCGTCTCGCCGGACCTGAGCTTCGAGAGGCTGATCAGCTTCAAGCGCGGCTCGTAGCAGCAGGAAAGTGGCTACACCGCGGAGTCGAGAATCTCGGCGTGCTCGCTCTCGGGAGGGCTGCCGTACGCGTAGACGACGAGCTCCTCGTCACCGTGGTTCACGATCTGGAGCGGGGTACCCGGCTCGACATGGATGAGCCCGCCGACAGTCACGTCGTGACGCTCCGGGGGATCGCCGAGGTACATCGACAGCGCGCCCGCGACGCAGACGAATGTCTCCTCCTGAAGCGGATGCTTATGGCGCCGTCCCTTCGCGCCGGGCTCGTAACGCCAAACGTTGGCGCGGGTGTGCGCGAACCCGGCGAGCTCGCTGAGCTCGGCCACGTGGCGAGCCGGCTCCCCCGGCTCGTGCGGCCGCGTTGTCCACTCGAGCTCGTCCGGATTGATCTCGCGAAACCCCACCTCGGCAGCCTAGTCAGGCCGCGAGATCCGGAGGAGTAGAATCGACGGCGATGGACTTCGAGACGAGAGCGATCCACGAGGGTCAGGAGCCCGATCCGGCGACGGGCGCGGTCATCGTGCCGATCTACCAGACCTCGACCTACGTGCAGGAGGCGGTCGGCGAGCACAAGGGCTACGACTACTCGCGCGTCGCCAACCCGACCCGCACGGCGCTGCAGATCTGCCTCGCCTCGCTCGAGGGCGCCGAGCACGGGATCGCCTTCGGCTCGGGCATCGCCGCGACCACGACCGCGATGCACCTGGTCAATCCCGGCGACCGCATCGTCTGCGTCAACGACGTCTACGGCGGCGTCTACCGGATGTTCTCCCAGGTCTACGCGCCCAAGGGCTACGAGTTCGAGTTCCTCTCCGCTGACGAGATCAACACGAACTTCCGCGAGCACCTCGACGAGCGCACGCGGCTCGTCTGGCTCGAGAGCCCCACGAACCCGCTGCTGAACGTGATCGACATCCGCGCGGCCGCCGAGGCCGCGCACGAGGTCGGCGCGGTGGTGGTCGTGGACAACACGTTCGCCTCGCCGTACCTGCAGCAGCCGCTCTCGCTCGGCGCCGACATCGTCATGCACTCGGCGACGAAGTACCTGGCCGGCCACTCCGACACGGTTGCCGGCTTCCTCGCGACCAACGACCCCACGATCGCCGAGCGCCTCTACTTCCTGCAGAAGTCGCTCGGCGCCATCCCCGGCCCGTTCGACTGCTGGCTCGTGCTGCGCGGGATCAAGACGCTCGCCGTACGCATGCGCCAGCACTGTGAGAACGCGCGCCGCGTCGCTGCCTTCCTCGAGTCGCACCAGCACGTCGAGCGCGTTCTCTACCCCGGCTTGCCGACGCATCCCGGCCACGAGATCGCCGCGCGGCAGATGCGGGACTTCGGCGGGATGATCTCCTTCCTCGCGGCGTCCGAAGAGGAGGCCGTGGAGCTGGTCGCGCGCACGTCGCTGTGGAAGCTGGCGGAGAGCCTCGGCGGCGTCGAGAGCCTGATCGAGCATCCCGCGCGCATGACGCACGCGTCCACTGCGGACGCACCGTTCGCGGCGCCGCGTAACCTCGTGCGGCTGTCCGTCGGGATCGAGTCGGTGGACGACCTGATCGCCGACCTCGAGACCGCGCTGGTTCGCTCCGCCGCGGCCGCCGGCGCCTAGTACTAGAGCGTCAAGACGACGTTTCCGACCTTCTGGTGCGTGTCCACGTACCGGTGGGCCTCGACCACGTCCTCGAGCGGATACGTGCGGTCGATCACGGCGCGGTACTCCCCGGCGGCGATCAGTCCCGCGAGCGTCTCGAGGTCCGGCTTCGTCCACCGGACGATCCCGAGCTTCGCGCGCTTCGTCGTCAGTGAGACCAGCGCGTCGTGCCAGAGGAAGCCTGGATCGGTCGTGACGTAGATCCCGCCCGGCTCGAGCGACGGCCGGACGTGCAGGAAGGTCGTCTTGCCGGCGGCGTCGACGATGGCGTCGTATTTGCGGCCGTTGCGGCGGAAGTCCTCCCGCTGGTAGTCGATCACCTCGTCGGCGCCCAGGCCGCGCAGGAGCTCGAGGCTCTTCGTGCTCCCGACGGCGGTCACGTGCGCGCCGAGGTGTTTCGCGACCTGCACGCAGCCCACGCCGATCGAGCCGGATGCGCCGTAGACGAGGACCCTCTGGCCGCGCTCGACCCCCGCGGTGCGCAGCAGCGAGATCGCGCTCAGCCCGCCGTCCGGGACGGCGGCGGCGTCCTCGAAGCTCATCCCGTCGGGGATGAGGGCGATCGCGCCTTCCGCGCGCACGCACACGTACTCCGCGTTGGTCCCCGAGCCGATGCCGAAGACGCGGTCGCCCGCCGAGAATTCCTCGACGGCGGCGCCGGCGGACTCGACCTCGCCCGCAAACTCCATGCCGATGCGACCATCCTTGGGCCGAAGGAACCCGTTGAAGAACCGGCCGATGAAGTACTCCATGCTCCGTCTTCCGGAATCGCTCCTGCAGGCGGACGTCGCGCGGACGCGGACGAGCACCTCGTCGTCCTTCGGCGACCGGCCGCTCCACGTCGGTGAGCCGCAGGACCTCCGGCGGCCCGTACCGGTCGAAGCGCACAGCCCTCACTGGTTGCCTCTCCTGATCGGCGCGCCGTGCCGCCACATCCGTCCCGCGCGGTAGAGCTCGGCCGGCTTGCCGCCCGTTGCCCCCGGACGCGCGCGCCGGCCCGTCGGGATAACCCAGCCGTCCTCGGCGAGGACGCTGCGGCGGAAATTGGCGGGATCGAGCTCGACCCCCCATACCTCCTCGTACACGGCACGCAGCTCCGCCAGGGTGAACGTCGGGCCGACGAACGCGGTGGCGATTCCCGTGAGCCCGAGGTCGGTGCGGACGCGTTCGGCGGCGTCCCGCAGGATCTGCCTGTGATCGAACGCGAGCTCGGTTCTCCCGCTCAGAGCCTTCGAGATGGGGACGAGCTCCGCGGCAGCCGCGTCCGTTCCGCCGGCGATCCCCTGTACGTCGCGCAGCACGGCCAGGTACGCGATGGTCACGACGTTCATGCGCGGATCGCGCCCGGGGTCTCCGTAGGCGCCGAACTGCCGCAGCAGGCTCGCGCCGTCGACGCCGGTCTCCTCGAGCAGCTCCCGCTGGGCCGCGTCGTCGAGCGACTCGTCCGGCCGCTTGAACCCGCCGGGGATCGCCCACATGCCCTCGAAGGGCGGGACGCCGCGGCGAACGAGCAGAACGTGAAGCCGGCCTTCCACCAAGGTCAGGACGACGATGTCGACCGTGACCGCGAAGGCCGGAAACTCGGACGGATCGTATGTTTTTGTCATCGCGACCATAACTTACACCAGGGTTATGGTCTTGTCAACCTAAACCTTGTGGATGCGCACCGCCGTGCCGTAGGCGCAGATCTCCGTCCACGCATTGCCGAGGTCGGACGCGTCGAAGCGCATGGCGACGATCGCGTTCGCGCCCTTCGCCTCCGCCTCGTCGCACATCCGGTCGATCACCTGCTGGCGGCTGTCGTGCAGCGCCTTTGTCATGCCCTTCAGCTCGCCGCCGACCATCGACTTCAGGCCGGCTCCGAACTGCGAGAACATGTTCCGGGAGCGCACGGTCAGGCCGAAGACCTCGCCGTACACCTCGTCGATCTCGTAGCCTGAAATCTCGTTCGTCGTAGCGATCAGCATCGTTCTCCTTTCTCGGGTGAATGCGCGAAGTTAACTGCCAGCCGATCGATCTGCTGCACCAGGGCGTCCAGCGCGTCATCGGCGTCTATCTCCTGGAGACGGACGACGGCCCGGCCCTGTTCGACTCCGGGCCGGCGCTCTGTTACGAGCGGCTGCGGGAGGAGGTCGACATCTCGGAGTTGCGGCATCTGACTCCTCTCGCATATCCATCTCGACCATGCGGGCGCCGCCGGGCTGCTCGTGCGGGACAACCCGCAGCTACAGGTGCACGTCAGCGAGATCGGGCTGCCGCACGTGGTCGACCCGACGCGCCTGATTGCCAGCGCGCGGCGCATCTATGGGGACACGCTCGACACCTTGTTCGGTGAGCCGGTTCCTGTGCAGGCGGAGAACGTCCATGTCGCCGGCCACCGCGAGCTCGGGCTCGTCTCCTTCCCCACGCCCGGCCACGCCTCGCACCACGTCTGCTGGATGGACGGGGATGGGACGCTCTATGCCGGCGACGCCTGCGGCGTGCGGCTGGAAGGAGCCCGGCACGTCATTCCGCACGCTCCTCCACCGGACGTCGACCTCGAGGGGTGGGAGCGAACGTTCGACGACATCCTCCACCACCAGCCGGAGCGGCTCGCGCTTGCCCATTTCGGGGTGGTCGAGGACCTGGAGGAGGTGGCCGACCACCTCGAGCGCGCCAGGACTACCTGCGCGTGTGGTCGGGCCGCGTCGAACGGGGGATGGACGAGGAGGAGTTCGTTCGCTGTGCACGCCACGACTACGAGCTGGCCGAAGGCGAGCTCGACGAGGAGCGGATCGCGCTGGCCGCGCCGTTCGCGCAGTCGTACCTTGGGTTGGAGCGCTACTGGAGGAAGAAGCGTGAGCTGGCCTGAGCCCGCCGGCTCCGTGCTGGAGGAGCTGGAGACGCACGTGCGCGACCTGCTCGGACCGAACCTGCGCGGGATGTACGTCTACGGCTCGCTCGCCTTCGAGTGCTACAACCCCGCCCGCTCGGACGTCGACGTCCTCGTCGTCACCCGGCGGCGGATGGCTCCGGAGACACGGCAGGCGCTCTCCTCGGTACTGCGTCAGCTCCAGTCCGTGGCTCCGCTCGAGATCAGCTTCCTCGCGCGCGGCGATCTCGAGCCCTGGCAGTACCCGACGCCGTACGACTACCACTTCTCCGGAAGCGCGGAGAAGCAGGGCGGAGCCGGCGTCTATTTCGCGGCCGAGATCGTGCAGGCACGCGCCCGCAGCTTCGCGCTCGCGGGCCCGCCGGCCGGCGAGGTCTTTCCGGAGGTGCCGCACGAGGACTTCCTCGACTGCATCGAGCGCGACCTCGTCTGGGCTCGCGACCACATCGACGAGCGGCCCGGATATGCGGTTCTGAACGGCTGCCGCGTGGTCGCCTACCGGCGGGAGCGGACCGTGATGTCGAAGGCCGACGCCGGACGATGGGGGCTGCGCGTGGCGCCCGAGCGGTTCCGTCCGCTCATCGCGGATGCGGCCGCGCACTACGCCGGCGAGGCGGAGATCGAGCTCGACCGGACTGAGGTCACCGCGTTCGTCGAATGGGCGCGCGATGCCTGAGCCGCCGGTCCCGCCCGAGGTCGACGCGTTCCTCCGCCGGCCGAATCCCGCGGTGATCGCAACGCTCCGCCCGGACGGCTCGCCGCACACCGTGGCCACCTGGTACGACTGGGAGGACGGACGCGCGCTGGTGAACATGGAGGTGACACGCCTGCGGCTGCAGTTCATGCGCCGCGACCCGCGCGTGTCGCTGACGGCGCTCGCGGAAGACAATTGGTACGCGCACGTCAGCCTGCTCGGACGCGTGGTGTCGCTGGAGGACGATCCCGACCTGGTGGACATCGACCGGCTCGCCCGCCGCTACACGGGCAACCCGTTCCGCCGCCGGGACGCGCAGCGCGTCAGCGCCTGGATCGAGGTCGACCGCTGGCACGCCTGGGATTAACGCGGGGGAACCCATGGTTCCCCCGCGAGCCCCCTCCTTAGGCGCCTCAACACGGCCCCGCATCTTCTTTGGCTGCGCGCGGGCAAAGCCCGGCTCCGCCACCGGTGCGGAAGATGAAATGGCTCTCGGAGCGCCGCCGCTGAAGGGCGACGGCTGACGCTCGGCCGCGGCCTCAGGAGCTCACGTCGATCGTGACACAGCTCGTGAGCACGCAGCTGACCGGGATGGAGGCGACCCCAGAGACCTTTCCCAGCTGACGGCCCCGATCGTCGACGGCCGCGATCGAGACGACCTTCTCGCCGAGCACCTCGAGCACGCCGAACGCCCGGCGAACGTCGCGAGAGAAGACGCTCCCGTCGGCGCGCCGGACGCTGATCGCGACGACGTCGTCGGCGAGCACTCCCCAGAGCACGTTCTGTTCCGGGCCGCGGGCCCGAGCGACGAGTTGAATCTGCCTGTCGGTGTCGACGGAGACGCACTGGCGGCCCGAGTCCCCGAAATGCATGCACACCGCGCCGTCAGGGATCCGGGTTGCAAGCAGCCGCTGCCCGTCCGGAGCCGCTCCGATCGGCGTAGACGGATCGGGAAGCGCGGTGTCCCGCGACACCGGTACCTGATCGAGCCAGGCGTATCGCGCGACTTGAGATTCATCAACGCCCGAGTGATCCAGGAACGCGGGGATCGAGGCGACCAGTCCAATTGCGACCACCGCCACCAGGCCCGCGATCCACCTTGCGCGCGGGCTCATCAGCCCAGACCTCGGTCACCCGGCGCGGTCGATGGCGGCGCGGTAAGCGTCCATGTAATCCTCGACCATCCGCTCCCGCGAGAACCGCTCCTCGACGTACGCGCGGCACTCGTACGGATCCATCTCGTCGGCTTCCTCGATCTTCCCCGCCATCTGCCGGTAGTCGTCCACGACGATCCCGCCGCGGCTGTCCTCCTCGATCACCTCGGGCACCGCTCCCCAGCGCGTCGCGATGACGGGCGTCCCGCAGGCCATCGACTCGATCATGACCAGGCCGAACGGCTCCTCCCACTCGATCGGGAAGAGCGTGACGCGCGCGTTCTGCAGCAGCTCGACCTTCTCCCCGTGCGAGACCTCGCCCAGGTACTCGATCCCGTTGCCGAGGTGCGGCCGGATGAGCTCCTCGTAGTACTCGCGCTCCTTCGCCTCGCGCCGCTTGCCCGCGATCTTGAGCGGCAACCCCGTCTCCATCGCAACCGCGATCGCACGGTGCGCGCCCTTGTCCGGGCTCATCCGCCCGAGGAACAGGAGGTAGTCGCCCCGGTGCGGCTTGCACGGATACATGGAGAGCTCGAGCGCGTTCGGGACGTTCGCCACCCACGGCAGGTCGGGCTTCGGCTTGCGCTGGTTGAACGAGATGGAGATGAAGCCGACCTGCGGGGAGACGCGCGCGATCTGCTCGTAGATCGGGCCGGCCTCGCCGTCGAGCGGCCCGTGCAGCGTGTGGACGACGGGCGTCGAGACGGCTCCGCCGAGCGCCGCCCCGGGCGGGCCGGAGTGCTCGTGGATGACGTCGAACTCGTCCGCCAGCTCGTAGCAGGCGAGCGCATGGTGCACCTCGGGAAGGCTATGGCCGATTCGGTGGCTCGGCGCCTCCGCGTAGACGTACGCGAGCCTCGCCTTCGTCATCGAGTCGCCAGACGCGAAGAGCGTCACGTCCTGCCCGGCGTCCGCCAGCCCGTCCGCGAGCAGCGAGACGATCCACTCCGTCCCCCCGTAGCCCGTCGGCGGCACGGGGAACCAGACGGGGGCGATGACGGCGATCTTCATCGAATCTCCTCCACCCCGACGGTTCCCTCCTCCAAGCGCACGTCCCAGGTGCGGTCGAAGGCGCGAATGCCGGTCAACCGCAGCCGCCGGGCCCACGACGGAAGCTCGGGCGCGGTCGTCACGAGGATCTGCTTGTCGCGGTCGGGCCGCAGGCCGAGGAGGACTTGCAGCAGCAGCACGGGCGTCCCCGCCGCCCACGCTTGCGGACGAGCGGCGGTTGGGTACGCGATCGGGAACGGGGTGTCCGCGCGCGGGAAGCCGGCGAAGACCTCGGGGAGCTCGTAGTTGAAGTACGCGGCCGCGTCGAGGATGCGGCGCACAATGCGCTGCGTCTCGGGCCAGCGGGCGTACGAGGCAAGGCCCCAGGCGATCAGGGAGTTGTCGTGCGGCCACACGGTCCCATTGTGGTACGAGAGCGGGTTGTACGCGGCTTCGGTCGCGGCCATCGTCCGCACGCCCCAGCCGGACCACAGGCCCGGCCCCATGAGCGCATCGACCACCGCGTCCACCCGCTCGGGCGGGACGGCCCCGCTCCAGAGGAGGTGGCCCATGTTGGAGCAGGCCGCGTCCACCTGCGCCTTCTCACGGTCGAGGGCGAGCACGTAGTACCCGCCGTTCTTCTCCGTCCAGAACAGCTCGTTGATCTTGCGGTACAGCTCGTCCGCGTCGCGGTCGAGCCGCTCGGCGAGCTCGCGGTCGCGCCAGACGTTGCGCGAGAGCTCGGCCATCCTCCGCTTCGCGTCGTACACGTACCCCTGCACCTCGACCGCGGCGATCGGAGGCTGGGCGAAACGCCCGTCCGAGAAGCGCTGGGAGTCGTACGAGTCTTTCCAGGACTGGTTGTCGATTCCGCGCTCGCTGCGCCGCTGAAATTCGACGAGGCCGTCGCCGTCGAGGTCACCGTACTCGTCGATCCACCGCAGCGCTTGCATCGCCGGCTCGCGCAGCCCGCGCACGAAGGCCGCATCGTCTGTCCACCGGTAGACCTCGGACAGGAGGATGAGGTAGAGCGGCGTCGCGTCGACGGTGCCGTAGTAGCACTCGAACCAGTTCTGCGCTGCTTTCCCGTGGCGTACCTCGTGGACGATCTTCCCCGGCTCGGCGTCGATCATGGGGTTGTCCTCCGTGGACTGCAGCTCGGCGAGCGCCTCCAGCGCCGAGCGGGCGAGCTCGGGCCCGAAGAGGAGCGTCTGGAGACACGTGATGATCGTGTCCCGGCCAAAGACCGTCATGAACCAGGGCATGCCGGCCGCGGGAAGGCGCCCGCCCGCCGCTCCTTCGCGCATGCGCAGCGCAGCGAGGTCGGAGACCGAGCGCCGGAACGCGTGCTCCAGGTCGTACCAGGCGGCATGCAGCTGCGGGACGCGCAGCCGCCACGCCGAGACCGAGTCCATGACGCGGTCGCGCTCGTCGCCGAAGCGCCGCTCGACCTGCTTGGGCATCGCGACCTCCCCGTCGAGCGACGTCGCGACGTCGACGCGCAGGTTCCAGCGCTCCCGCGGCTTCAGCTCGATCTTGTACTTCACGGTCGAGCCGTTCGGCTCGCCCGGCGGCGAGAGCACGATCTGCGTCCGCGCCACGTTGCCGTTGCCGCTGTCCTCGAGCAGGAGCTGCCCGTTGTCGGCGTCGTAGTGGCTGGGGACGAGCGGGGGCAGCGGCTTCGCGTGCAGCGGGTCGCCGAGTGCGAAGTCGTGGTCCTTGACCTCGAAGATGTCCGCGAAGTCGGTTCCGAACTCCAGGCCGAGCTCGAAGGAGATCGTCTCGAGCGTCTGATTCTGGACGGTGATGTGGTCCTGCATGCCGTCGCCGATGAAGCGTGTGCGCGCAATCGAGAGCTGGTCCTGCTTCAGCCCGTCCGCGAGCGGGTTGCGCATGTAGAACGCTGCCGAGAAGTACTCGACCTTGTCCGAGGAAAGGACGAGCGGGCGCTGGCCGTTGACGGTGAGGCGCAGCAGCGAGAGGAAGCGCGTGTCCTCGGCGAACAGACCGCCGGTCTCGAAGTCGATGTCGCCTCGCTCGTCGCAGATGCAGAAGGTCGAGCCCTCGAGGATCCCGAGGCGGACGCCGTCAGGCATTGCGCAGGATCCTCGACGCGGTCGACTGGGCGAGCGCCTTGACGACGATCTCGTCCACGTTCATGTGCGGCGGCCGCGTCAGCGCGAAGAGCACACACTCGGCGATGTCCTCAGGAGTCAGCGGCTCGACGTTTGCGTACACATTCTTGGCCATTTCCGCGTCCCCGCGGAATCGAACCTCCGCGAAGTTGGTCTGGACGAGGCCGGGATCCACCGTGGTGAGGTGGATGGGGCGGCCGAGCAGGTCCTGCCGGAGCGCGTAGGTGAAGCCGCGGACGGCGTACTTCGAGGTGATGTAGACGGCTGCGTTCTCGTAGGGCTCCCGGCCCGCCACCGAGCCCATGTTCACGATGTGCCCGCCGTCGCGAAGGTGCTGGAGGCAGAGTCGGGTCATCCGGAGCAACCCGTTGATGTTCGTCTCCAGGACGGTCTCCTCGTCCTCCTCGTTGCTGTCCCAGAACGGATCGCGGCCGAGGGCGAGGCCGGCGTTGTTGACGAGGATGTCGAGCCCGCCGCCCAGCTGCTCGAGCGCGGCGGCCACGAAGCGCTCGCTGCTCTCGGGGTCAGCGACGTCGAGCTCGAGCGATCCGACCCCCTCAGGCATCCGGTCGACGCGGCGCGCGCCGCCCGCCACGCGAGCACCCTCGCGGACGAGCATCTGCGCGATCGCCGCACCGATTCCGCTCGATGCGCCGGTGACGATCGCAGTCTTTCCCTCGAGAACCGCCACGAGGCGCGACTCTAACCGCGTCGCGCGCTGATTTGTGAACTGATTTCGACCGGCGTCGAAGAGCCCTGCGCGTGATCGACCTGGAGCGTCGTGTGGTCGACGCCGAAACGCTCGACCAGCATGCCCTCGAGCCGGCGCCGGATGGCGTGGCAGTCGGCGCCCGGCTTGACCAGGACGTGCGCCGACAGCGCGGGAAAACCACTCGTGACCGTCCAGATGTGCAGGTCGTGGACGTCGACGACGTCCGGGGAAGCGGCGATCTCGCGGCCGACCTCATCCGGGTCGATCTCCGCCGGTGCGCTCTCGAGGAAGATCTGCGTCGAGTCGCGCAGCAGCCCCCAGCTCGACCAGCCGATGAGCGCGGCGACGAAGAGGCTCGCGATGGGGTCGAAGCGGTCCCAGCCGGTCGCGAGGATCAGGCCGCCGGCCACCGCCGTCCCCACGAATGCGGCCAGGTCATTGAGGACGTGGACGAACGCGCCGCGCACGTTGATGCTCTCCCGGCTCGCGCGCGAGAGCAGCAGCGTCGCGAGCCCGTTGACGAGGATGCCGACAAGCGCGACGGCAAGCATGATCCCGCCCCGGACGTCGTCCGGCTCGATCAGCCGGCGCACGGCGCCGTAGACGATCCACACGCCGATGATCAGGAGCGTCAGCCCGTTGATCTGCGCCGCCAGGACCTCGACGCGCTTGTAGCCGAACGTCCAGCGTCCGTGCGCCGGCCGGGCCGCCATCGAGGCTGCGAAGATCGCGAGGCCCAGCGCGGCGGCGTCGGTGAGCATGTGCCCCGCGTCGGCGAGGAGGGCGAGCGAGTTGGCGACGAGGCCGAAAACGACCTCGCCGGCCATGAAGAGCACGATGAGGACCAGCGCCCCGGTGAGAGCGCGGCGATCGCCGTTTTGCGGCGAATGCGAGTGCGAATGTCCGTGAACCACTTACTAGTTCGCAGCGTACTCGTCTAAGGAAAGGACAGACTCCAGAGCTAAACTGATTTCAAAGTGGCCACTGCACAAGAAACGCTGACCCCGCGCCTTGCCTCCGGCGAAGAGACGCGGGCGCTTGCCACGCAGTGGCGAGGGCCTGAGGCGCGCGGCGACGTTCGTCGCGGCTCTGACCAGCCCCGCGCTCTTCGTCTTCCTCTACTACCACGAGCACGTCGCGCTCGTCTGGGCGCTGCTGGGGACGATCGCAGCGGTCGCCGCCTTCCGTGGCGCGGTCGACCTGCTCATGCGCAAGGCCATCCCCTGGCCGCGGCTCTTCGGGACCGAGGAGACGCAGCTTCAGGAAGAAGACGTCATCGCCCGGCGGCGCGTGTGGTTCTGGCGGTTCTGGTTCAAGGTCGCCCTCTTCATCGGTGTCGTCGTCTCGATCGCCTGGATCATCCGCATGGGCATGCACGGCGGCTACGTCGGCTGGTGGGAGACCGCCACCGTCGTCTGGGACTCGTTCAAGGGGTGGGTCACGAACCCGCAGACGCTCCAGTACGCGATCATCCTCGTCCCGCTCTTCCTCGTGAACTTCCTGATCCTCTTCGGCCCGATGCTGGCCATGGGCGTCACGCAGATGCAGGCATTCGAGCCCGGAGACGCCGAGTGGGGCGTCAAGCTCGAGCACGTGCGCGGGCAGGCCGAGGCGAAGGAGGACGTCCGCCGCGTCGTCAACCTCTGGCAGTCCGGCGAGGCGTTCGAGGAGGCGGGCGGAAAGCGAGAGCGAGGGCTCTTGTTCCTCGGCGCGCCCGGAACCGGGAAGACGATGCTCTCGAAAGCGATCGCAACGGGCTTCAACTGCCCCTTCCTGTCCATGCCAGGCTCCGGCTTCGCCCAGACCTTCATCGGGATGGACGTGATCATCGTCCGCTACATGGCGCGGAAGGCGAAGCGGCTCGCGCGCAAGTGGGGCGGACAGTGCATCGTCTTCATCGACGAGATCGACGCGGTCGGCCGCCGACGCCAGGCGCTCGACGGCGGCGGGGGGATGATGACTCCGAGCGCCGGCATCGACAGCTTCGAGGAGCACTGCTTCTTCGGCCCGCACGGCTCCCTCACGCCGAGCGGAGACCTGTTCCTCGAGACCAGGGCCTGGCGCGAGAAGCTCTTCGCGCAGCGCGCCGAGCAGCCGCGAATCAACACCGTCTTCGCGCGCCTGAGCGCGCTCGTGAACCAGGTCGGAGGGATCGGGATGATGGGCGGCCAGCAGAGCGGAGCCCTGAACCAGTTGCTCGTCGTGATGGACGGCATCGACAACCCGCCCTTCATGCGCAAGTTCTTCACCAACCGCCTGAACACGCTGCTGGATGCGCTGTACGTCATCCCGACCAGGATCGGCTCGGCCTCGCTCCGTCTCCCGCGGCCGCAGCCGCGCGGCGACCAGATCTACTTCATCGGCGCGACGAATGTCCCGCTCGAGGCGCTCGATCCCGCCCTCGTACGTCCGGGCCGGATGGGCCGCCACGTCTGGTTCCGCACGCCGACGCAACGCGATCGGCTCGACGTCTTCGACCTGTACATCCGCAAGGTCTCGCACGATCCCGACCTCGACACGCCCGAGCGGCGCGACGAGCTCGCCCGCATCACCATGGGCTACTCCCCGGCGATGATCGAGCAGGTCTGCTCGATGGCGCTCACCTACGCGCACCACGAGGGCCGGCCGGAGTTCAACTGGGAGGACATCGTCGAAGCGATGACGACCGTCGAGTCCGGCACGGCGATCAACATCGACTACGTGCCGGAGGAGACGCGGGCGGTCGCGATCCACGAGGCCGGCCATGCGGTGGCCGCGCACGTGTACATGAAGGGCGCCGAGTCGACGCGTCTCTCGATTCGCCGTCGCGGCGCCGCCCTCGGCCACCACCAGGCGCTCGAGAAGGATGAGCGGTTCAGCTCCTGGCGCAGCGAGGAGATGGCGCGGCTGATCTGGACGCTGGGCGCGATGGCCGCGGAGCGCGTCTTCTACAACGAGAACTCCACCGGAGTCGGAGGCGACGTCCAGAGCGCGACCGCTCGCGCGGCGTGGATGGTCGGCGCGTGCGCGATGGCGCCTGAAGCGGTCCAGCTGAACGGCTCCCCGCGGGGTGAGGCGAAGCGCGAGGAAGCACGCGAGAAGATCCGGCAGCAGTACGAGCGGATCGGCGCGCAGATCATGAACACGTCCGGCGGCGGCGGCCCGTTCAGCCACGACCCGATCGCGGGCGTGATGGGCGACCGCTCGAAGCGTGCGATGGTCGCGCAGATGCTCGGCCAGGCCTACATGACCGCGCACGTCCTGATCGAGCACAACAAGGAAGCGGTCGAGGGCATCGCTCAGGTCGTGATCGCCCGCAAGGAGCTGCACGGAAACGAGCTCGTCCGGCTCCTCGACGACGCTAAGCTCAAAATCCCCGAAGTGGACCTGACGAAGGAGGAAGCGTGGCCGGCGATAGCGTGACCCCGCCCCCATCCGAGGAGCCGCTGCTGATCGGCGCGCCGTCGCCGGGCCGGCCGACCGAGCCTCACAGTGTCCGCTTCCGCCTCGCCTACGCGCTCCTGGCCATCGTCCTCGGGGCCGGCGTGGGCGCGTTCATCGTGCTGCTCGGGCGCGGCTCCCCGAAAGAAACCGCCTGGTCGAACTGGAAGCCCGCCGGGAGCTCCGCCGTCCAGACCAGGGACATCGCCAGCGTCGTCAGCGCCCAGTACCGGCTGCCGAGCGGGCAGCAGCTCGTCGCCGTCATTCCACGGATGCCCCCGGCGGTCGAGCCCTCGACGCAAGAGACTCCGATCAGTCACATCGCACTGGCGCAGAGCTCATCGCCACAGGACATCGAGGTCTTCAACACGACCAACAGCGTCGAGTACGTGCTCTGCGGAGTCGGCTCACGCGGCGGAAGGTGCGCGATCGGCGAGGGGAAGGCGACCCCGCAGCGGGCGCGTCTGCTCCACCGCGAGTCGCTCGAGCTCGCGCTCTACACGTTCAAGTACGTGGACGGCGTCGACTCGGTCGTCGCCCTCCAGCCGCCGCGCCAGGGCTCGAATCCGACGTACGCCCTCTTCTTCCAGAAGGACGACTTCAAGGAGGAGCTCGACCATCCGCTGAGGCAGACGCTCGAGGGAGCCAGTCCCTTCTCGACGTCCGACTTTCCGGTAGCGCAGCAGGCCCGCGTCGCGCAGATCGTTACGCCCTTCCTCTTCCGCTTCAGCTACCAGCAGGCCGCCGACCTCTCGGCCGTGCTCGTGCTGCAGCCGCTTGCGGCTTAGGGAGCTCGAGCGCTCCAAGGAGCGCCTCGACCGGCTCGACTTCTACCCGCGGCCGGTCTCGATCCGCGGCGTGCAGGTGCTCACGGTGCCCAGGCTGTTCCGCCTGCCCGGCATGCGCCGCTACGACGGCTACGCCCTGCCGTGGACGATTCTCCTGCGCGACCGGCCCGGGACGGGGACGGCCTCCGAGGACCTGATCTGCCACGAGCTCTGCCACGTCTGGCAGATGCAGCACCACCCGCTCCGCGTCTTCTGGGCGTGGCTCACCGAGCCGTACGAGCAGAACCCGTTCGAGCTCCAAGCGCGCCGTGCGGACGTAGAGACCAGAATGTCCGCGTGATTTTTCCCGTAGCGGGGCCGGCGCCGCCGGTCATCACCTCTCCCGGGCCGCGCCAGGCCTCCTTCGGCGCGGTCTCGGGACGGGTCGGGCGGCGCGCTGTTCGCGTGGTCATACGGGTCGACGGGCGGATACGCGGCGCGCGGGCACCGCGGCGGGGACGCTTCGCGTTCCACGTCCGGCTGCCGCCGAGGGACGTTTCCATCCGCGTGACGGCCCTCGACAGGAGCGGGCACGGCGCGTCCACGACCGTCCGCCCCGTGCTCGGCCTGCCGGCGGCGGACACGCCACGCTACACCCGCTCGATCCGCGACGGCAAGCTGACGTCGCTGATCGGGCGGCTCGTCCGTGAGTACTCGGGAACGTCGGCGGTGTACGTGGAGGATCTCCGCAGCGGGCACGGCGCGGCCTTCAACGCGCGGGCCCGCTTCTCCGCCGGATCCACGCTGAAGCTCGCGATCGCGGTCGGCGTCCTGCGCTCCCTGCACGGCCCGCCGCGGGCGGGGTCGAGCGTCTCGGCGCTCATGGACGAGATGCTCATCAACTCCGACAACGCGGCCGCGAACGAGCTCGCCGACCTCTGCGGCGGGGGCTATGTGATCGACGAGATGCTGCGGGCGATAGGGCTGAACGACACCGAGATGGACGGCAGCTACATCGTCGGGCCCCGAAAGCGGCCGCCGCAGATCCCCGTGGGGATCACGAGCCAGCCGGAGCTCGAGCCGGGCAAGTACACGACCGCGTTCGACCTCGCGCGGATGATCCGATATGTCGAGCTGGCGGCGGCGGCCAAGGGACAGCTGTCCAAGCGCTACCCCTCGTTCACGCCCGCGGCCGCGCGCTACCTCCTGTACGAGCTGGCGCACGTCCAGGACCCGGGCAAGCTCTCGCGCTACCTGCCCCGCAACGTGGTGGTCGCGCACAAGGCGGGATGGCATTCGACCGTCCGCCACGACAACGGGCTCGTCTTCTGGAGCCGAGGGTCGTTCGTCGCCACGGTCATGACGTGGAGGCCAAGCGGGATCGGCTACGACTCGGACGTGCTCGCCGGCCGGGTCGCCTGGCTCGCGCTGCGTCGGTTCGCGCGACTGGCGCACCACTAGACACGGCGCCGCGAGCCTTGCATAACCTTCCGCCGTGTCCGCCGCCCGCGCCCTCTTCTCCGGGCTGATCGACCACGCTCCGCTCTTTCCGCCTGCCTCGCTGCCGCTCGAGGAAGCTCTCGAGGATCACCGGCGCGCGCTCGCCTCGCCGCACTCGTGGATGGTCGCCCGCTTCGTCTGTCCCGCCTCGCGGCTCGCCGAGCTGGACGGTGAGCCGCTGCGGCTGAGCGTCGTGGCGGACGTCGACCCCGTCCTGGACGAGCGAGTCGAGGCCGTGGAGGGGCGCGACCCGGCGCTCGCCCGCCTGGGGCGCGAGACCTACCTGGAGGGAGTCGAGCTGGACGAGGTCAAGGCGGCGGGCGCGCGCGCGAAGGTGCGCTGCGGGCCGGAGCCACCGCCCGTGGACGAGCTCGCCGGCTTCATCCGTCGCTGCCGCGAAGAAGGCATCCCGTTCAAGGCAACCGCCGGCCTTCACCACGCCGTCCGCAGGGACGAACAACTGGGGTTCCTCAACGTGCTGGCGGCCGCCGTCTTCGGCGACGAGGAGCGGGCGCTCGGCGAAAACGACGCCGGCGCGTTCGGGCTCGGCGAGACGTTCGGCTGGCGCGACCGGGAAGCGGGAGCCGATGAGATCGGGCGCGTTCGGCGCGACCTCTTCGTGTCGATCGGAAGCTGCAGCTTCAGCGAGCCGGTCGAGGAGCTGGAGGCGCTCGGATGGCTGTGACGGGGTATGGGATCTTCAACCCGCCCGGCGAGCCGCCGCGCGTCGGCTTCCGGCGCGGGGACGAGGTTTTCGACCTCTCTGTCCTCGGCGACGTCTTCCGCGAGCCGTCGCTGAACGCGTTCATGGGCCAGGGACAGGACGTCTGGGCCGAGACGCGGGCTCGGGTCGAGGAGGGGAAGACGGTGCCGCTGGCGGAGGTCGAGACGCACCTTCCGTTCGAGGTCGCCGACTACGTCGACTTCTACTCGTCGCTCGAGCATGCGACTAACCTCGGCAAGCTCTTCCGGCCAGGCTCCGAGCCGCTGCTGCCCAACTGGCGCCACCTCCCCGTCGGGTATCACGGCCGCGCCGGGACGATCGTCGTCAGCGGCACGCCCATCCGCCGCCCGCACGGCCAGTCGAAGCCGCCGGACGCGGACGAGCCCCGCTTCGGCCCGAGCCGGAGGCTCGACATCGAGCTCGAGCTCGGTTTCGTGATCGGGACGCCGAGCCGACTCGGCGAGCCCGTCCCGGTCGACCGGGCGCTGGAGCACGTCTTCGGAGTCGTGATCGTGAACGACTGGAGCGCCCGGGACATCCAGGCCTGGGAGTACCAACCGCTCGGCCCGTTCCTCGGCAAGTCGTTCGCGACTTCGATCGGCGCCTGGGTGACGCCGCTGGCCGATCTCGAGCCCTACCGCGTGCCTGGAGCGCAACAGGAACCTGAGCCGCTCGACTACCTGCGCACCGAGCCTTCCGTGTACGACATCGACCTCGAGGTGGAGCTGAACGGCGAGGTCATCTCCCGCACGAGCGCGCGCAACCTGTACTGGTCCGTCGAGCAGCAGATCGCGCACGCGACCGTCAACGGCGCGTCGCTGCGAACCGGAGACCTGCTGGCCACGGGCACGATCTCAGGCCCCGAGCCCGACTCCCGCGGCAGCCTGATCGAGCTCTTCTGGAACGAGCGGTTCCTGGAGGACGGGGACGAGGTCGTCCTCCGCGGCCGCGCCGGCGATGTCGAGCTGGGCGAGGTTACGGGGAAGATCGAGTAGAGGACGGGTTTGAGCCGGCAAGGTTGCGCGCTTAACCGCCCAGGCATGGTACGGCGACTACTTCGGCATCGGGCGGGACCCCGTCGTCCCCAATCGGGTCTGGGTCGGGGCCGAGTACGGAAACAAGCTCCAGCGCGAAGAAAGCTGGGGTACGACGGTGTTCGCGCTCTCGCCGGGGTTCCTAGCCGAGGATGCCGCCGAGCAGGCCGGTCAGGCTCGAGCCGTTCTGGATCAGGAACTTGATGGGCGCATGCTTCGCGACCTCGCGTAGCAGCGGCGCGACGATCCCGGGGATCTCTCCGCGGTGCTCCGCCTTGTCGATCGCACCGACGAGCCCCACGCGCACGGCTGCCTGAATCTGCTCGTCGCTCCACCGCCCGTTCTTCGAGCCGAGCGCCTCGACCAGCTGCTCCCGCGTCGTGTGCAGCCGGCAGGCCGCCACATTCAGCCCGTCGAGGACGATCCGTTGCAGCGCCGCATCGAACCCGCTCCCCAGGCTCGGGGTCGTCGCCGTGCACGGGTCGACCCGCTTCACCTCGCCGAAGCCCCATGCGCCCATGCCGAGCTCCACCGCGAGGAAGACGACGGCGGCGGCGAGCAGGACGGCGATGTACTTCAACGGAGCCTCCGCCCGAGCAAGAGCAGCGGGATGAGGGCGAGCGCCGCGAAGAGCGCGGCCAGCGCAAAGCCTGGGCGGAAGCTGCGCGTCAGCGGAGCGCGGACGGCGGTGAGCAGCTGGTCGCGCGCCTTGCGGACGGACGCGTCGTTCCCCGCCCCCGCATCGTCGAACGGCTTGGCCAGGTCCGGGATCTCACCTGCCTGCGCCTTCTTGAACTCGTCGCGCAGGCCGAGCGCGATCGGCACCTTCTTGAAGACGGAGATGTGCGCGTCGAGCACGGCCGCGGTCGCGCTCGTCGTCGCCTTGTCCCCGGCCGCCTCGACCGTGCTCGCAATCAACGGCGCTATCGCGGCCAGGCCGATCACGAGGCCGATGTGCCGCGCGCCGACCGAGAGCGTCGCGCTGCGGCCGAGATCGGCCTCGTCCACCGAGGTGCGCGTGAGCGGCGGGACGGCGAGCCCGAAGCCCGCCCCGCACAACGCGAGCGCAGGAATCGCCCAGGCCGCGCTCGACGCCGGCAGCAGCGCCAGCCCGAGGAGGCCGGCCGCCATCAGCAACGCGCCTCCCACTCCGCCCTGGACGAGCGACAGCCGCCGGGCGAGCGGCCGCACGGCCATCCCGGCGAGCGGCAGGGCACTGACCACGAGCGCGCCCTCGATCGGCGAGAACTGCCAGACCGTCACCACGAGCAGGACGGACAGGAAGAGGGCCCCGACGATCGCTCCGAACAGGCACAGGAGGCCGGTGTCGGCGGTCAGCAGGCGCCGGCGGTCGAGGCGCGTGCGCGGCAGATCGGTGATCCGGCGATGGAACACGGCCGCGAGCCCGAGGCCGGCCACAGGCGCCTGCACGAAGAAGATCGCCCGCCAGTCGAAAAGCTGGGTGAGGATCCCTCCCAGCGCCGGCCCGACGGCGACCCCGATCGCCCCCGCCGAGGCCCAGACGGCGGCGCCGCGATGCACGGATCCCGTCAGCGAACGGAGGACGGGAAGAGCACCGACGAGGAGCAGCGCCGCGCCGAGCCCCTGGATGCAGCGGAAGGTGAAGAGCGCCGGCAGGCTCCACGCCAACCCGCACCCGACGGAAGCGCCGAGGAAGAGCGCGAGCCCGCCGGCGGCCTCGAGGCGCGGATAGCGGCCTGCGACGGGGATCAGCGCCAGAGCGGCGATCGCAACGACCAGGTTGTACGCGGTGATGACCCACGAGACGCCGACGATCGACGTGCGGAAGTGGGTGTACAGCTCGGGCAGCGCGAGGACGACGATGGACGAGTCCGAGAAGGCGACGGCGACCGCCGCCGCGAGGGCGACGGTCGCGGCGAGGGTCAACCGGCGGGACGGCACGACCTAATGCTTACCGGTATGGAAGGATCCGGGGCCCGAACTCGACCTAGGAGGCAGCAGTGGCGAGCATCGACGTCAAGAACATCAACTCCCCCGACGAGACGCGACCCTTCGCGGACAAAGGCCATGCGGACGTGCTCAACGTCGGCGACCACGTCGTCCTGTACGGGACGTTCGAGCCCGGCTGGCGCTGGAGCGAGCACGTCAAGCCCATCGCCGAGACGGACACGTGCGAGGCAACCCATCTCCTCTACTGCGTCCAGGGACGTATGGGTATCGCCCACAGCGATGGAACCGAAGCCGAGATCGGCCCGGGCGACGTCGTCGCCATCGCGCCCGACCATGACGCCTGGGTCGTCGGCGACGAACCGTGCGTCGCGGTCGACTTCGGCGGCTACGCGAGGTACGCGGCGGGCTAGATCTTGCCGAGCCGCTGCTCGATCTTCGCGAGCGGCACGAAGCCGACGTAGCCGTAGCCGCCCACGTTCCAGCGGTAGGCAACGCCCGGCCCTTCGATCTGAGCGCGCACGGAGCCCGGCGCGTGCGCCAGCGCGACCGTCCGTCCCGTCGAGAGGCGAATCCCGAGCACGGTGGTGCCGCGTGTGACGACGGCAACGCCGTAGTGGACGTCCACCGGCCCGCGTACGCCACTCGGTAGCCGCCACGAGCGCTCGAGGCCTCCGCTCCGGTCGTAGACGTCCAGTCGGCTCGCCGTCAGGACCGTCAGCTCGCCGCCGCTCAGCGCGATAGAACGCGCGCCCGGCGCCGCGACGGAGCCGAGCAGCGAGCCCCAGCGGCTGCGGATCTCGATCCGCCCGTCAGCGCGGAGAACGGCGATGCGATTCCCGTCGACCGAGAGAGCCCGTAGCGCCACCGGACTCGTGGCGATCCGGTGTCGCATGCGCCAGCCGGCCGTCCCGATCTCCCAGCCCGCGCTCGTCCGCCGGACGTAGGCGATCAGCGCCCCGTCCCCCGCCACCAGTGGGACGTTCCCCGTGGTCAGGACGCGCTCGACACACGCCACGCTGTTCTCGCGCACGAGCGCCGATCGACCCGCGCCGCGCAGCACCCAGGCGGACCCGAGCCCGCCGAGGGCCAGCGAGCTCACGCGCGCGACCCGCGTCCGCCCGTTCGGACAAGACGCCTCGCGCTGCGAGGGCTGCGTGATGAACGAGGTGTAGCGCCACGGGATGTTCCAGTGCATGACCCTGTCGCACGCATTTCCCTGCCCGGCAACGGCGAGCGACACGCGCGGCCCGTCCATGGCGAACGAGCGAATCGTCCCCGGGGTCCGCAGCGTGCGCCCGACCTTCGCCAGCCCGTCGCGCACCGCGCCGATCGGGACGAACTTCAGCGTCGAGATCCCGGCGCGGGCGCGGCGCGGATACATGTTGTCGCTGTAGACGACGCCGGCGCGCTCTATCTGCGGGTTGTCGCGGAAGCGCTCCACGCCGAGGAAAGCGATCTTCCCGTCAGCCAGGCGAAGCCCGTACAGGCCGGCTCCGCCGGTCGTGCTGAAGATGGCCACGCCTCCGGCGACATCGAGCGAGCGGCCGGAATACGGGACGGGATAGTCCGTCCTCTTCAGCCCGGTCCGCACGTCGAAGCCGAGCAGGCGCGCCGGCCCGTTCGCGGCGGGCGCGGTCAGGACGTAGACGCGATTAGCGGCGACGACGGCGCGGAGGGGCAGCGGCGAGTAGCCGATCCAGATCCTGCGAACGAGTGCGCCGCGGTCTCGAACCACGACGTAGCCGCCGCGGATGGAGGCGCGGTAGCCGGGGACGGTGCGCGCAGCGAGAGACGTCGTGCAGGAGGCCGAGTGACTCCGCCCCATCGAGACATTCCAGCTGACGCGCTGACAGCCGCCCGCGCGGCGCAGGGTCAGGCTCACGTGCGTCCCGCGCATGGCGTCGATCGCCACCGATCCGCGCAGCGACATCGTCTTCGTTCCCGGCTTGTCCGGGTGGCAGACATACGCGATCGCCGGCCCTACCGCGGCCAGCGAGCAGGCGACGGCCGCGACCGAAGCCCAACGCACCCGGAGCCGTGTTTCCCCAAACACAGCGCTTGCATCCTTTCACACTTGCGCGCCGGCGGCAAGTGCCTCTCTACCCTACGAGCTTCTCGAACTCCGGCTCGCCGCGCAGCGGATCGAAGTCCGAGTCGCCGGCGGCGAAGTCACGCAGCGGCGCTGCAATCTCGATCGCGAGCCGCAGATGCGCGATGGCGTCCTCTTTGCGTCCGGCGAGGCTCTCGCAGCACGCGATGTTGTACAGCAGTCGAGCGTTGCGCGGGTAAGCCTCGAGCAGCTCGCGCGCACGGTCGGCCGCCTCCTCGTGCGCACCGGCCTCGTAGAGCGGCTGCAACACTTGCCACACCTCGGGCACGTGACGCTCGACCGTGTCAGGCAACAGGATCCAGGGATGCCGCCGCGAGTCGTAGCTGGACTCGGTCGGCGGCGGGAAGGACGGATCGGCGAACGATCCGATGGAGACGACGATCAGATCCGGCTCTGTGGGCTCGGTGTAGAAGACCTGCGAGCCGCACTCGGGACAGAAGTGGAGGACGTGCTCCTTCCGGTCCGCCTCGTCGGAGATGCGGGAGTAGTCGTCGAAGCGGCCCCCGATCTGGACCTGCTCTTTGTTGAACCCCGCCTGCATGCCGAAGGCGCTCCCGGTTCGTCGCTGGCAGGCGAGGCAGTTGCAGATGGAGACCGCGAACGGCTCGCCGGAGACCTCCAGTCGAAGCTGTCCGCAAAGACAGGCGGCTTCGCGCGTGGCCATCGGCGAAACCTATCTAGGCCGCCGAGCCACCGTCGCGAAGCCGCTCGAGACCGTCGAGGAGAACGTCGAGCCCGAGCTCGTACGCATTCACGTCGTCCTGGCCCGGGTCCGGCTCCATGTGTTGCCGCACGTGCTCGGAGAAGTGTGGATATTCCTCCAGGAACTCCCCCCGCATGAAGGTGGCAGCGACGTCCTCGAACTGTTCCATGTCGACGTTCCGGTAGCCCAGCACCTGGACGGTGAACCCGATGATGTAGCTCTCGATGATGTGGTAGGCGTGATACGTCAGCTCCTTCGAGAAGCCCGAGTCCCGGAAGAATCCGAGCAAGGCGTCGCTGTAGCGCAGGCGCCCGGGACCGGGCGCCCGGCGCACCTGGAGACCGGACGCCCACGGGTGCCGCAAGAGCGTCTCGTGGGCCGAGACGGCGAGCTCGCGGATCTGGATCTTCCAGGGGACATCGGGACCCGGGACCACGATCTCGAGGTACGCCGCGTCGACGATCCCGTCCAGGAGGTCGTCCTTGTTGGCGACGTGGTTGTACAGCGACATCGCCTTGACGCCGAGCTCGTCGGCGAGCCTGCGCATGCTGAGCGCCTCGATGCCCTCTTCGTCCGCCAGCGCAACGGCCGCCTGGAGCACACGGTTCTTGCTCAGCGGGATCCGGGGCGTTGGCTCTGTTTCGATCTCTTTCGCCATCTCTCTTGACAAACTTACACTGTACGCGTACCTTACACCGTACGCTTACAGTGTACGTCAAAGGAGGAGGGGAAATGCACGCACATGTCCTGCATCTCAGGAAGGCCACGTTCGACCGCCGGCCCGCGCGGATCACGAAGCTCCTGCGACCGGCTCGGCGCCGAAGGGGCGGGTGGCCGGACGCGCGCTCTGCAGCCTTCCAGTGGACGGCCTACCGGCTCGCCCCGAGGGCTTAGCGAATGAAAGCGATCGTCCACGAACGCTACGGCCGACCCGACGTGCTCCAGTTGCGCGACGTCGAGATGCCGGTCATCGAAGACGAGCAGGTGCTCGTCCGCGTGCACGCGTCATCTGTCAATCCGGTCGAGTGGTACGGCGTGACCGGGCTGTTCTTCGCGCGCATGGGAGACGGAGTGCGGAGGCCCAAGACCACGTCGGTGGGGGGCGATCTCGCCGGCCGCGTGGAAGCCGTCGGGAGCGGGGTCACGGACCTCCGGCCGGGTGACGAGGTCTTCGGCACGGGGATCGGCGCATGGGCGGAGTATGCGGCCGCCCGCGCGACTCGACTCGCGCCGAAGCCGGCCAACGTCTCGTTCGAGGAAGCGGCGGCAGTTCCGGTTGCGGGGCTGACCGCGCTCCAGGCCCTGCGCAACCAGGGAGAGGTCGAGCCCGGACAGAAGGTTCTGATCAACGGCGCGTCCGGAGGTGTCGGCACCTACGCCGTCCAGCTCGCAAAGTGGCTCGGAGCGGACGTCACCGCCGTCTGCAGCACGGGAAACGTGGAGCTCGCAGCGTCGCTCGGCGCCGACCGCGTCGTCGACTACACGCGGGAGGACTTCACGAGGCTCACCGAGCGGCACGAGCTCATGCTGGACATTGCGGGAAGCCGCTCGTTCCTCGAGTGCAGACGCGTCTTGACACCCGACGCGACCGTCGTGGTCGTCGGTGGACCGATGACGTATCGGGGATTGGGGCCGCTTCCCCACATCGCGGCGATGATGCTGAAGTCGAAGGGGCGGAGCCAGCGCGTCAAGTTCTTCACCGCCAAGATCGAGAAGGCGGACCTCGCCGTGCTCGGCGAGCTGCTCGAAACCGGGAAGGTCAGGTCTGTCATCGACAGGCGCTACGAGCTGAGCCGTGCCCCGGAAGCACTCGCCTATCTCGGCGAGGGACACGCCCGAGGGAAGATCGTGATCACCGTCGACTAGCCGTGCGGCGGCGGCGACGAGGCCCGGATGAGCAAGAACCCGAGCCGCCGCGGATCGGTCGATCCGAACTCGGACGGGCTCCATCCCGGCAAGGTCCTCAATTCGAGCGTGCACCGTCGAGCAGGTTCGAGCGGCGCTCGCGAAACAAGGGTTGTACCCGGTGCGACGGTTCGGCTCACCACCGCCTTGCCGCCGGCCAGGATCACCAGCCTCTGAGGCCCTGCCGGCTCCGGACTGGCGAGGACCAGGTCCACGTGCGACCCCCGGCGACACCCCGGCCCCTCGTAGGTCGCCTCCGGCGCTGTCCACCCGTCGGAATAGAGCCCGGTCCAGATCCCTTCCACCTCGGTCACGGGGGTTACGCGCGCGAGGCTCAGACCGTTGGACACTGTGGCCAGCACCCGGCCGCGGGTGACGAAGCTGCGATCGCTCACGATTCCTTTGACTGAGAGAGGCTGCCCGTCGGCGCGAAGGTCGCCCGACCGGGGAAGAGCGACGATCTGCTCCGCCGGGAGTGTGCCCGGCTCCCGCTCGTTTACGTAATAGACCTTGCGGATGCTGCGATTCCAGAATTCCGTCTGCCAGATCCAGTTCGGATCGGTCGCGGGGCCTGTCCACACGAACCCGACGTTTCCGGTCGTCCCAACTTGCTGATCCACCCAGCTCGACGCCTTCGATGTCCGCCTGATCTGCACGGTGAGGTCCCGCTCGAGCCTGAGCCCGGCGGCGGTGTCGAGTAGAAACACCGCTCCGACGAAAGCGACGCAGGCGGCGGCCCACAGCCGCCGGCGCGGGACGAAGAGGAGAACGGCAACCGCCACGACGGCGAATACGGCGAAGAGCGGCCTCACCAGGTCCACTCGACCGCGCGGAGAGCCAGAACAAGCTGTCGAGTGAGGGTGCCTTGCTGAGGACTCCGAACCGAAATAGCGTCGAGAACGGGAGCGCGATGGGCAGCAGGCAAGCGGCGACCGCGGCGACGAGCACCCAGACACGCCGCGTGACGTTGCGCTCCAGGAAGACCGCGAACGTCATCAGTACGAGCGGAACGGCGTAGATCTCGTAGCGCTCGCGGATGCCGTCGGCGTACCACGACGCCCACGTCCCCGAGAGCGCGACGAGCCAGACGACCGACGCCGTCGTGACGGCCAGAAGCGCCGCGATCGGCGCGGCTGTTCTGTGTCGCCCGGCGCTCGCGAGCATCACGATCAACGCTGCGGCGGGAATCAACCCGACCGCGATCGAGAGCTCCGCCAGGTGGTAGACGATCCATTGACCAAGGCGCTCGGCGGAGTACGGCGAGCTGGTCGCGCCCTCGTAGAAGCCGAGCAGGTTCTTCCCGCGGCCGACGGTGATGAGCAGGTAACCGCCCGCGAGCACCGCAATTGCCACCGCCGACGGCCAGTAGGGCCGAAACGCGCGCAGCGACCCGCGCCACCGTCCCACCGACTCGGTCGACAGCACAGCCGAGAGTGCGATCGCAGTCGCCCAGATCGGAATGAGCACGACTCCTTGCGCCCGAATGGCGCACACGAGCACAATCGAGCCGAGAGCCCAGGCTTGGTTCGTCCACGTCGGCTGCTGGAGGGCCCGCCAGATCGCAAACGCGGAGAGGACGAACGCAGGCATCGCGAGGTTCTCGCTCATCAGCTCGCTGGTGTAGAGGACCGCCGGCATGACGAGCGTCAGCGCGAACGTCGCCAGCGCGTACGGCGTCGACACGAGCCGGCGCGCCCACGCGTACACCAGCAGCGACGACGCCGTCATCGCGACGACGTTCAGCACCTTCGAGAGGTCGAACGACAGCGCGACAGAGCCGGCTCGCCACAGCGGCGCGAGGACGACCGGATAGAGGCTGACGAGCCCGATCGACTCGCCGCGCACGAAGAAGTGACCGGTCCGTCCGAACGACGTAGCGAGCTCGCGGAAGATCAGCTCGTCGGTCATGATCCATGGCAGCGGGATCTCGAACGCGGCCCAGATGCGGAAGATCGCCGCGACGAGAGCGACGCCCACCACCACGATCCAGGGACGGCGCAACAGCCCACCCCACGCTCGGTCGGGCTGCTTTTCGACGGCCGCGAGCGTCAAAGACCTACGGGACGGTCGAACACCGCGGCAGCCTACCGGGCCTCCGTGACGCGGCTTAACACGGCTCTAACTTCTGGGCCGGTAGAAAGGCTCCGGCGGTATGAGACTCCGGATGTCGAACATGCGCGCGCTTCCGGGCTTGCTGGCCCTCGGCGCTGTGCTCCTCGTGCTCGTCCCGGCGGGTCAGGCGACGACCGCCGCGTCGAGCGCGGCGCAGCGAATGAACATCGTCTTCGTCCTGACCGACGACCAGAGCATCGACTCGATCCCGAAGATGCCGTTCGTCGGCCGGTACGGGAACTGGATCGAGTTCGACCACGCCTACATCAACGATCCGATGTGCTGTCCGTCGCGGGCCACGATCGAAACGGGGCTCTATTCCCACCACACGCACGTCGAGAACAACCAGGACAAGGGCAAGTTCGACGACTCCTCGACCATCGCGACCTGGCTGGACGCGGCCGGCTACCGCACGGGCCTCTTCGGCAAGTACCACCTCGGCACCCACGGCGAAGGCCCGACCTACATTCCGCCCGGGTGGGATGCCTGGGACTCCTTCCCGGACGGGGCGTACTACAACTACACGCTGAACGAGAACGGAACGCTCGTCCACTACGGCTCGACCCCGAAGGACTACTCGACGGACGTGCTCGCCGCGAAGACGCTCAAGTTCATCGACGCCTCCGACGGCACGACCCCCTTCTTCGCGTACTTGGCGACGCGCTCGCCGCACGACGGATACCAACCCGCAGTCCGGTACGCGAATGCGTTCAAGACTGAGCCGGTCCCGCACACCGCGGCCTTCAACGAGGCCGACATGTCCGACAAGCCGAGCTGGTGGCGCCACCTCGCGCCGCGCAAGACTCCGGACATCGACAATGCGCGCCGCAAGCAGTACGCGAGCCTCCTCGCTGTCGACGACGCGGTCAAGGAGATCTTCCAGACGCTCCAGTCGAAAGGGCTGCTGGACAAGACAGTGGTCGTCTTCATGACGGACAACAGCAACGCGTTCGGTGAGCACCGCTGGCGCGGAAAGGGCTGCGCCTACGAGGTATGCGTGCACACGCCGCTCCTCGTCTACTACCCGGGCCAGCCGGGGCGGAAGGTCAACCAGCTCGTGAGCAACGTCGACATTGCGCCTACGTTCGCCGAGCTCGGCGGGACGAAGCCCGGTTCGCCGGTGGACGGAAGAAGCCTCGTCCCGCTCCTGACGGGGCAGGCGCCGACCAACTGGCCCGACGAGACGCTGCTCCACTTCCGGCACGACACCTCGCAGGACACGCCGCCGACGTTCTGGGCGATTCGCACGCTGCGCTACAAGTACATCGAGACGCCGGACTCCGGCGAGGTCGAGCTCTACGACCTGAACAGCGATCCCTACGAGGTGCAGAGCGTCGCCGGGCAGCCGGCTTACGCACAGGAGCAGGCGAACCTCCGTCAGCGGCTCGACGCGCTCCGGAACGCGTCCCCGCATGGCTCAGCGGCGCCCGAGACGTCGATCAGCGACGGCCCCAACGGCCTGACGAACGACGGTACGCCGACGTTCGCCTTCGGGTCCAGCAAGGCCGGCTCCGTCTTCCAGTGCAATGTGAGCCCCGCCGTCGAGTGGACGAACTGCACTTCGCCCGCGACCTTGAGCGGCCTCGCCGACGGAGCACACACGTTCGAGGTGCGCGCGATCGACGGCGCGGGGAACACCGACGAGACGCCGGCGTCGCGCAGCTTCACGCTGGACACGAAGGCACCGGGGACACGCATCACGAAGCGGCCGAAAGTGCGGACGCTCGATCGCACGCCGACGCTCCGGTTCGCGGCGGTAGAGGCACCGGATCTCGATCACTTCGAATGCGCCGTCGATGCCCGCCCCTTCAAGCTGTGCGCTTCACCGAAGACGGTGCGGCCGCGGCTGTCGTTCCGCCGGCACGCGTTCCTTGTGCGCGCGGTGGACAAGGCCGGGAATGCCGACCAGACGCCCGCCCGCGCGGTCTTCAAGGTTCGCCGGCGCGGCTAGTCACGCAGCGCTGACGTAGTTCCCTTCCAGAGTCGCCTGCTGCAGCGGCGCGGCTAGCGCAGAATCTCGGTGTTGCCGTACTCGTCCACGGTTATGACCTCGCGGATTTCACTGCCGGTGCTCGGCGCCTGCGGACTCGTGAAGACAGTGAGAAGCAGGTGCAATAGATACGTCGAGCGCCGCATCCTCACCAGCACGGCCTGGAAATCCTCCTGCGATTCCAGACTCCAGCCGCGTTTCACTTCCTTGGCGACCGCCTGCGTAAGCAGCGCTTCACGCTCCTCCGCACTCTTCTCGGTGCGAGCGCTCGACGCGCTTTCCGCCCCTGCCTCCACGGCTGCCTCCCTTGGGAGCTCGCCGCTACTGGTCGGGGCGCGCGATGTCAATCATCACCTGCGCCCGGGCGACGGGATCGAGATCGTCGAGAGCCGACCGAACGGCGCCCTCGGCCGCCTCGATCTTCTCTGCGCGCTGAACGAACTTCTGCCGTGCGTAGAGCGCGCCACCCGCGACCGCTGCGCCGAGTCCGAGCACGCGCAAGATTCTCGAGTGGAGGATCCAACTGAATAGGAAGGCGAGCAGCCCTCCGGCGCCGACTGCTATTGCGGTTCGTTCACGCATTGGACCGGTGCCGATCACGCGCCCTCACGTTGACGCACTCTACCCGGCGCCGCCGGCAGTAGTGAGGCGCTCGCGGATTCACGGGCTGTGATCATGCGGCTATGAACGAGGTGCGGATCGACAAGTGGCTCTGGGCTGCGCGCTTCTTCAAGACGCGCGGCCCGGCCACCGAGGCCGTTCTCGGCGGGCGAGTACACGTCAACGGCGAGCGCGTGAAGCCCTCGAAGGTCGTCCGTGTTGGGGACACGGTCGAGGTGACGATCGGGACGGTGCGCTGGACAGTGGCCGTGACCGAGGTCGCGGATCGCCGCGGCCCCGCGAGCGTGGCGGCGACGATGTACGCCGAGACGCCCGAGTCGCGCGCCGCACGCGAGCAGCACGCGCTGGAGCGACGGCTCGCCCGCCCGCTCGGAGCCGACGTCGGCCCGCGCCCGACGAAGCAGGCGCGGCGCCGGCTCGACGCGATGCGCCGCGCACGGCGACGCGAGCGCTGAGCTTTCCGACAGACCAGCTCTCACCGCGGCCAGCCGGCGGGTTCAGAACCTCACAGCGCGAGTGCGATCGCGGCCTTCTCGAACTGATCCTCCCGCACGTAGATCAGATACCCAAAGGCGCCCCGGCTGTCGGTCACGCCCGACGATGCGAAGATGTCCACGCCGGCTTCGACAAGCTGTTCATGCACGTTTGCGAGCGCACCAAGCTCATCGTCACCCTGAACGAGCAATGCGTGGTACGGGCCGTCCAGTGGCAGTCCCGCCGCGCGCGCCTGGGCGATCAACTTGCTCGGGTCGTCAGGAAAGAGCGCGAACTGTGCCAGGCTTGGCCCACTCGGCATCGCAGTGAAGGCGAGCAGGTTGACCCCCAGCTCGGCGAGCCGGGCAAGGACACGGTACGCGGCGCCAAGCTCGTCTCGGACGTTGGCGTAGTAGTACTCGACGCGGCGGATCGTGAAAGCCATCCCGTCTCTCTCGCTTTTCAGACTAACGGCACTGCGTTGCCCCAACGCCTCCCCTGGTCTGTGCCAGCTAGGCAAGGGCACCGATTAGCAGGCTTTTCTTAGTGGGCCGGGCAGGGATCGAACCTGCGACCTTGGGATTAAAAGTCCCCTGCTCTACCGACTGAGCTACCGGCCCCCGGGCGTCGGAAGCCCGCTGGGACAGCGTACTATCGAGATAGCCGCCCCCATCGACTAGCGGCCCAGGTCGCGGCCCTTTCAAGGCCGTAGCGCGGGTTCGAATCCCGCTGGGGGCAAATCGTTGTGAAGACATCAACGAGTCTGCCAAGACCTGCGACAGTCGTCGACAATCAGGGCGTAAGGGTCGTGCCGGTCGATCTAAGCACCCAACCGCGATGAAGGACCCAAGCTTTGACACCACCTCCACCACTGCCCAGCTGGTTCGGGCCAAGGGCCAGCACCGATGACCCCGCGGTCGCCGCGCTGCTCGATCAGGTCGCGCCTGACAGGACGTGGCAAGACATCGGCGGCGGTTTCAACCTGAACATCCGGCTCGACGGGGCTGCAACGCTCGTCCTGCGTGTGCATCGACCATGGGCGACGCGCGCCCGCGTGGCGGGATTGCGCCGGTTGCGCGAGCGACTCCAGCGCGCAGGGATTCGGGTCGCGCGGCCGGTGCCGATCCTCGGTCGGGAGCTCGCCAGGGTCGGTGGCCGCTGGGCGGAACTCGAAGAGTTTGTCCCGCATGTGCAGCCAAGCCCAAGCCAGGAGTCGTACCTGCGGCTGTTCGAGGAGCTCGGCCGCCTTCACGCGGGGCTGCGCGCGGCCTGGGAGCCGGACCTGCCCGAGCCGCTCGACGACCACCGAACCCACCGCCAGTTGCACTACTGGCTCGGTTTCACGCGTCGCCGTCTGGGCGCTGGGGCCGAGCCTGTGGTGCGCCGCGCCAAGCTCCTCCTCGACGAGCTGGGCAGAGCCCGGCGTGGCGTCGACCTCCCGCGCGCTCCGATCCACGGCGACTACAAGCTCGGCAACGCTGTCCAACTGTCGGATGGTTCCTGGTTGAATCTCGATCTGGATTTCGTGCGCGTCCGGGAGCGGCTCTACGACGTGGCCGCCAGCCTGTACTGGGCATCTGAGAGTGGCGGCAACGTCGAGCTCCGCGAACTCTGCGACGCCTACGACAGTTCCGCTCCCGAACCAGTGACGCCCGACGAGCGCCGGTTGCTCCCGGCGCAGATCACCCTGATTCCCCTGCACTGGGTCGCAACGGCCGGGTTTATGGACCGGCGCCTCTCGTCCGTTGCCATGGAGGGCGTGCCTGAGGCGGAGAGAGCGATGGACGCGGCCGAGGCGTGGTGGGCACGCCGCGACGAATTGACGTGGTAGTCCGGCCGGGCCGAGGTGCTCTACGGAGCCGGTAGCGTTCGCTCCCTTGACTCGGGGGAGAAGCGACAAGGCAAGGGACCGCTTGCTCAAGAGCGGGGCGAAGTCGTTGCACGAAGCTGCTCAGGCGGGACGAGAAGCAGTGCTTGCCAGCTACGCGTGCGCGAATCCATGCAGCCGGCGCCCCGTGCTCGCGCCCTTCCCTGCCTCCTCGGTCGGAGCGGGAAGTTCGGGCGCAGGCGCGGGGGTGACGTCGACGCCGTCGATCCGGAGCTCGTAGAGGAACTCCGGATCGTCGAGGTCCTTCAGTTGCTGCTCGTCCGACTGCGATATCGACACGCCGTCCGGAACGCCTGAACCGAGAAGTGCCCGTGTCGTCTCCGAGAGCAGGACGACACCGCCGCGCCCGACGCCGCAGATACGGGCTGCCCGGACGACGTCCAGGCCGAGGTATCCCTCGTCGCCGACAGCAGGCTCGCCCGTATGCAGGCCGATCCGCACACGAACGACGGCTTCGCCGGGCCAAGCGGTCCGTGCGTGAGCTCGCTGAACCTCGATCGCCGCCGCCACCGCCTCACGGGCGCGGGGGAAGGCGAAGAAGAACGAATCGCCCTGCGTGTCAATCTCGACTCCGCCCGCCGGGCTAAAGGTGTCGCGGACGATGCTGCGGTGAGCTCTGAGCACGTCCCCGTATCCATCCCCGAGCTGCTTCAGCAACGCAGTCGACGCCTCCATGTCCGTGAACACGCACGTGATCGTCCCGGCCGGCAGCGACATGAGTGCCATCGTAGAGCGGTTGGCGCACGGGACGACCTGTCGTCACCTGAGAAGGGAGGGTCTCTCGGTCCGGAAGACTCTCGATCTCCTGGCGCACAGCCGCGGCGCGTGGGACGAATAGCCGCTCAGTGAAAGAGAAGGCCGGCTGCCGCACCCAGCCCCACGAGAGCGGGCTCGGGCACGCGTACCCACCGTTGCAGGAGCAGGGCAAGGGCGATGATCCCGATCAGCGCCGAGAGCCAGCCGGTGATCGTCTGGCGTCCGATCACGATCGCGGCCCCGGCGATCGCACCGGCGGCCGCTGCGGTTGCTCCCTTGACGAACCCTTGCAGTCGCGGATGCTTCTCGTAGCGGCGAAACAGACGCCCGGGAATGACGACGAACAGGTAGGTGGGCGTGAAGATCGCAAGGGTCGCCACCGCCGCGCCGACCACCCCGACCATGAGGTAGCCCGCGAACGTCCCCATGATCACGACCGGGCCCGGGCTGATCAGGCCGACTGCGACGGCATCGGTCAACTGTTGCTCGGTCAGCCAATGGTGTGTTTCGACGAGCCCGTGCTGGAAGAACGGGACAACAGCCAGCCCCGACCCGAAGGTGAATGCGCTTGCCTCTGCGAAGAAGAGCGCCATCGCTCCGAGGGAGGCGCCGGTTCCGAGCCAGGCGAACCCCTTCACGGTGGCGAGCGGAAGCAGGGCAGAGCTGCGTAGCCTCGTCCGGATGCGCGGGATCCCGCCGCCGTAGTAGATCGTCCCGAACAGGCAAGCCCCGAGGAACAGCCAGATGATCTCCGCGCCGGTCGCTGCCGTCACCACGCATACGATCACTGCGACCGACCAGAGAATCGGGTCGTGCTTGTTGGTCGTCCGTGCGAGCTTGTACGCGGCAATGGCGATGATCGCCATCACCGCGGGGCCGACGCCGAAGAAGATGCTTTGCACCTGGGAGAGCCCCTGGTAGTGCGCGTAGACGGCGGCGAGCGCCGTGACGAACAGGAACGCCGGAACGACGAAGGGGAGGGAGACGACGAACGCGCCGAACGAGCCACGCTCCAGGTAGCCGAGCCACATCGCGAGCTGCGCGGCCAGCGGGCCGGGCATCGTCTGGGAGATGGCGAGCCCTTGCTGGTATTCCGCCTCGGTGTACCAGCGACGCTTCTCGACCAGGTCGCGATGCATGTACCCCGCGAGCGCGATCGGCCCGCCGAAACCGAACGAGCCAAGACCGAGGAAGTAGCGGAAGAGTCCTGGAAGCGTCCGGATCTCTGCCCCGTCGGAGGCTTCCGTCGCTCCGGCCTCGGCCACAATCGAAGGGTAAGCGAGACACTCGGCATTGCGCTATCGCCGAGGCGGTCCCGGCTTACCCACGCGCGTCCGCCTCGGGGTAGAGTCACCGGCGCGTGATCCGACGGCGTATTGCCCTCGGTGCTCTGCTGGTCACCGCGGTGGCGGGCGGGATTGCGGTGATCGCGTACCTCTCGCTCGATCGCCGTTCTGGCCAAAAGCTGGAAGGGCTACAGCCGCGGCTGGACGCGATCGTCGACTCTGGGGCGCCCGGCGTGATCGCTCTCACGCGGAACGGCACACACGTGCGTCATCTCCGGGTACCACCTGGTGAAGAGGATCCCAGCCCCGAGGAGGCGAGTCTCGCGATGAACCCGCCGCTCGGTTCGCCCGCGCCGGCTCAGGCCGAGTTGCGGCTGGGATCCTAGGGCCACCCGAGCCTTCGAGCCCAGCCCGATCAGGGCGACCACGGACAACGCGGTGCGCGCATCCCGCCGCCGGAGCCTTGCGCCATACACGAACCGGAGTGCCCTAGGATGGCGCCACGTTTGAGGTTTCGACCTCTTCTAGTCGGTGTGCCAGCTCTCGTGGCGCTCTCAGGAGCCTCAGTGGCGTTGGCTGCGAGCCCCACACAAGAGCTGGCGAACCGTTACGCGCCGATCATGGAGCTTGCTGATCAGGCGAAGCCGTGCACGAGGGGCGAGCCCTGGCGACCGGTTCCCGTCGACATCGTCCTCGGGAATCCGGACATCTTGCTCAAAGGCCCTGGCCGGGGGCACCCCGTCGTCAAGCGAGCGCCAACGGCAGCCGACCTGTTCGACAAGGGCGTCAGGTATTTCCTCAACTTTCCAGGCAACCCCAACGTCCCTCGATGCACGTTTGATCGAGACGGCAAACGATTTGCCCGTGGCCGGCCCTCTGTCGCCTACGCCCGCATCTTCGCCCAGCCCGACCAGCGCCGGCTCGCCCTCCAGTACTGGTTCTTCTACTACTTCAACGACTACAACGACAAACACGAGGCTGACTGGGAAGGAATCCAGCTCGTCTTCGGCGTCGGCACCGTCGAGGACGCTCTGAAGACGCCGCCGGAGTCGGTCGCCTACGCACAGCACGAGGGTGGCGAACGTGCGGACTGGGACAACGACAAGGTGGAGAAGGTCGGGACGCGCCCGCTCGTCTTTTCGGCGGTCGGATCCCACGCGAGCTATTACTCGGCGGGCCTGTGGCTCGGTACGAGTGCGACTCAAGGCTTCGGCTGCGACGACACCCGGGGGCCTAATCACGAGTTACCGCTGCGCGCCGTCGTGATCCCCTCGCGCGTGGAGTCCAAGACGAGCCCCGATGCATGGCTGAACTTCAGGGGTCGCTGGGGTCAGAAACTCCCGGGTGCGAACAACGGTCCGACCGGACCCAACATGAAGCCGAGGTGGGCTACTCCGTTCGAGTGGCAGGACGAGGTTCGCACCAGGAGCTTGTCCCTGCCGGGCGGGCAGGTGCTCGGCCAAAGCATCAGCGGAGCGTTCTGCGGAACGGTCGCGGCGCTCTCCTCGGTTCTCAACTACTTCTACAACTCGCCGCGCTGGACACTCTTAACCCTCGTCCTCGTCCTCGCGAGCATCCTCGCTTTCGTGATCTGGCTCTCCCGACGCTCGACCTGGTCACTGGCGTCCGACCTTCCGATTCGGGCGGCTCGCACGATCGGCCAGATCTTGCACACCTCAGGGAGGATCTACTGGCGACGAAGATGGCTCTTCATCGGCGTCGGCCTGCTCGCGGTGTTCGTCTTTTACGCGGTCACGGGCATCGAGAAGCTCATACAGCTCGCCTTCTCGCCACTCGGCAACGTCACGCTAAGACTGGGGGCGACGGCCTTCGCGGCGCTTGCCGTCAACGCCGCCGTCGCGATCGCACTGGATCGCCTCGACAGGGACCGGAAGGTCACGGTGCCCGAAACCTATTGGCTCGCTCTGAGGAGAGGATTTTCCCTCGTCGGCGCGTCCGTGCTCGAATTGATCGTGCTCTTGCTTATCGTCGTCGTCGTCGTCGGAATCCCCATTCTCCTGAGTCAGCTCGTAGAGGAGCTCGGGCTCGCAGTCCTCGCGGTTCTTATCGTCATCGCAGTTTGGTGGCTCGCTCGCGCGTGGGTGGGCTGGGCGCTCACCTCACAACAGGTGTGCCTCGACGGATCCTCGCCTGTCGGCGTCATCCGCAACTCGCCGACGCTCGCTGAGGGCAACTGGTGGCGCTCGGCGATCTTGCTCGTGGCTCTCTACGTGATCGGTATCTCCTCTGGACCGATCATCGGCTTCGTTCTCCTCTTTGCGACCCCACTCGAGCCGAGATGGATCGACCTCATCGGCTCGGCTATCTACGTGCTCGTACTCCCGTTCGTCGCGATCTCCGCAACACTGCTGTTCTTCGACCTCAAGGTGCGTCGCGAGAGAGCAGCAGAGAAAGTCCCTGATGCGGCGCTGAGCACGGCGTGATCGAAGGGCTGTCTGAAGCGGCGGAGTAGGCTGCGCCGATGCGCGTCCTATACGGGGTCGTGGGCGAAGGGCTCGGCCATGCGACGCGTTCACGGGTGGTTGCCGAGCGCCTGCTCGAGCGGCGGGACGAGGTCAAGATGGTCGCGTCCGGGCAGGCGTTGCCGTACCTTCAGCAGTACCTCCCGGACGTGGAGGAGATCTGGGGCACGAGCTTCGTCCTCGAACAGGGCGAGGTGAAGCGCTGGAAGACCTTTTCGAGCAATGTGCGCGGCGGCGCGAAGCGCGTCCCGCGGTCCTGGTCGACGGGGGCGGCGATAGCCCGCGCGTACGCGCCGGACCTCGTGCTCACAGACTTCGACGCGTTCTCGTACCTCTACGCCAAGACGTTCCGGAAGCCCGTGATAAGCATCGGCAACATGGACATGGTCGGGCGCTGCAAACACGACGCCGAGATCCTGCGCGGCCTCCGGCCGGACTACGTCACCGCCCGCACTTACGTCAACACCAAGCTCCCGCGCGCCGACCACTACATCATCGCGACGCTCTTCCGCCCTCGGGTGCGCCTGCGGCGCACGACGCTCGCACCGCCGCTCCTCAGGCCTGAGATCTTCGAGGTGCGGCCCGAACGCGGCGACCATTTGCTCGTCTACGGGAGGATCGGCGACGCGGCGATCGCCGCCCTCGATGCGAGTGGCCTCCCCTGTCTGATCTACGGGGCCCGGGATGGCCTGACCGAGGATGCGCGGGAGGGGAGCCTGGTCTACCGCCCGTTCTCGAACGAAGGGTTCATCGACGACCTCCGCCGCGCGCGGGGGGTCGTCGCCGCGGCCGGCCACTCGCTGATGAGCGAGGCGGTGTACCTGCACAAGCCGATGCTCGCGCTGCCCCTGGCCGGCCAGTTCGAGCAGGGGATGAACGCGCGCTATCTCGAGCGCATGCACTACGGCACCTGGGCGACGAACCTCGACGAGCCTGCGCTCGAGCGCTTCCTCGAGCGCGAGCCGCTTCACGAGCTCGCGCTCGCGGAGTACGAACAGAACGGCAATGTCGAGACGCTGCGAACGATCGAGCAAGTGATCGAAGACGTCATGGCCGGCCGGAGGCGCTGGTGAACGAGGTCGACATCGGAAGGACGCTCCTCCTGTTTGCCTGGGCGTTCGGCCTCGCGGCGATCGAGATCGAGATCGAGGGCGGCCGCGGCTGGGCCGAGAACCTCCCGACCTGGTTTCGCAAGCGTGGGCCGGTCGGGCGACTGTACGGGACCGTGATGGGCAACCGGCCGCTCACCGGGTACCACGTCTACGCGTTCACGATCCCCATGCTCCTGCTCCACCTGCCGTTCGTCGCGGGTGTCCACTGGACCCTGGCGCGGGAGCTGATCGTCCTCGCAACGTACTTCTCCCTGGCGGTCGTCTGGGACTATCTGTGGTTCGTGCTCAATCCCGCGTACACGGTGAGGCGTTTTCGCCGCGGGGCCGTCTGGTGGTTCGAGGTTCCGTGGATCTGGCGGTTCCCGATCGACTACTACCTCGGGATCGCCCTCTCGGTCGTCCTGGCCGCCCTGGCGACATGGGCGGCCGGCGACGCGGAGCCGCTCCGTCGCCAGCTGTGGTTCCTCGCGGGTCTTGCCGTCCTGGTCGCGCTCACGGTGCTCGTCGCTCCGCTGTACCACGGCTGGTACCGGCGGATGCGGCGCGCGGGCGCCGACGACCGCGCGGTGACGCCGATGTATCCGCCGCCCGAGCCCGATGCGGTCTGGAACGGCGGGCCGCCGGACCTGCACGCGCTCGAGACGGAGACGGAGGCGAAGCGATGAAGAAGTGGCCGTTCGTCGCCGCGGGCCTGGCCGGCGCCGGCTGGGCGTACTACAACGGACAGGCGCCGAAGCCGCAGGGCTTCGGGAAGACCTTCGTCGGCACCCCCGGCCGCGGCAACCTCCTCGCGCTGACCTACGACGACGGTCCGAACACCGCGTGGACCCCGGCGCTGCTGGACCTGCTCGACCGGCACGGCGCCAAGGCCACGTTCTTCACAATCGGGCACTACGCGGAGGAGCAGCCGGAGCTCCTGCGGGAGGTGGCGGAGCGCGGCCACGCGATCGGAAACCACACCTATTCGCACGTGACCATGGCGCTTCACACCGACGCCACGATCAGGGAGGAGCTGCGTAAGACGACGGCCGCGATCGAAGCCGCAGGCGTCGAGATGGCGCGCCCGCTCGGTCGGCGTCTCATGCGGCCGCCCTACGGCCGCCGGCGGCCGGGGACGCTGCGGGTGCTGCGCGAGGAGGGGTATATCCCAATCACGTGGTCGGTCACGCTGTGGGACTGGAGCAAGCGGGTGACGACGGACAAGATCATGCGCAAGGCCGAGCGGCAGCTGCGCGGCGGCGACGTGATCCTGCTCCACGACGGCAGCAACACCCACATGGGCTACGACCGACACTGTTCCGTCGAGGCAACTGCGCGGATCCTCGAGCGCTGGAACGACTACGACTTCGTGACGGTCCCCGAGATGATCGAGCGGACGGGGTTCACGTACCCGTAGGCGAGGCTTCCTCGGCGTGGTCGGGTGCCCCGCCGATCAGGTCCGAGAAGGCGCGCTCGAAGCGGCCCCACCGACCCTCCGTGAAGCGGTACGTGCTTCGCTCGAGCTTGCGCGCGCGGCGCTCCGCCGCATGCCCGCTCCCCTTGCGTGGGCTGTAGAACCAGCGGGCCCACGGCGAGCCGGGCTTGGCCAGCCGGCAGGCCGAGATGATCCCGACCGGCAGGAAGACGAACCCCATGACGGCAAGGAACGGTTTCTTCTTCAGGAGCACGATGATCGCGACGGCGAGGCTGATCATCAGGATGATCCACAGGTTCACGCGGTACTGGCTGTTCTCGACGACCCAGTCGGAGGCGTTGTTGTTCTTCGGTTTCGCCTCGCCGGCGTTCGTGAACGGGGAGGCCATGACCAGCACCGCTCCGGCGCCGGCTGCTCCGAGCAGGATCGCGTCGATCGACGTTCGTCCCTCCTCGGACCAGTAGACGTCCTTCAGGTGGAAGATCATCGCGAACTCGTCGAGCGTCAGCGCGAGCCCCGCGCCGAAGAGGATGGCGGAGGCGTTGTAGACGCTCTCCTCGTAGTTGAACTGCGTGAACGAGAGCAGCCCGCCGATTCCCATGAGGATCACGCCGATCACGACGTGGTGGACGTGCACGCCCCCGCTCGAGGCGCTCCCCCAGCCGCGCTTGCGGGCGAGTCGCGTGTACAGGCGCGTGAGCGCGAACGTGATCAGGAACGCGAGGAAGAGGATGAGCAGCGGCTCCTTGTTGTCGTTGTAGATGTGCGTCTCGTAGCCGGGAATGAACCGGAACAGGTCCCCCACGTCAGTACTCCTCCTTCTGCGCCGCAGTTCGCGCAGCGGCAGTTCGCGGCGCGGAGGAACTCGGCGACCTCGTACAGGACTGCCCGGCGCTACGTCGGCCCGGCCGACGATCTCACACGGTCTTCGCCATGGTGAGGCGGAGCTCTCGCGCTCGATCCTCGCGAACGCCTTGACCGTCTCGGCTCGACGATCTTTTTCACGACCCAGCGGTGCTTGCCGATCTTGCGGTCTCGGATGAATCCGAGCTTCTCGTAGCTTGACAGAGCACCGTTGAAGAGGAAGCCGGCGGGCACCGAACCGGCGTCCTCCGGGTATCCCTCGACCGTTCCCCCACCGAGGCCCGCGATGAGATCGAGCGCACCGGCGAGCGCCGCGGCGGCCACGCCCTGGCGCCGGTGCCCCTTCCCGACGTAGTTACACGCGATCCGCCAGTCCGGCGAGGTCGTCCGACTCTTTTCGTACGCCGCGCGGCTCTTGATCCGCGGCAGCTCGTCGGGTGCGCCGAACTGGCACCAGCCCACGCAGTCGTCGCCGGCGAAAACGAGCGCCGCATGGGTCGTCCCTGCCCGAACACGCTCGAGCTTCCGCTCGCGGTTCAGAGCCCGCGTGGTTTCCTTGCCAACGCCCTCGGGGTGGAACCCCATGCACCAGCAGCCGCCGAAAACGCCGTTGTTGCGCTCCACCAACGCGGCGAACGCCGGCCACGTCGATTCATCGAGAGCCTTGACCGTGTAGTCGTGCCCGACCATGAACGCCAGCCTAGTTGGGAGGCCCGTCGGGGAGCTCTGCACGCTCGATTCCGCCGGACTAGAGTGCTCGCAACCAACGAGGAGGTCTCGAGATGGCAATCGCACGCGTAGTGACGTTCGACGGCGTGAGCAAGGACCGCATGCAGCAGATGAAGGGCGAGATGGAGAGCGGACAGCCGCCGGAAGGGCTGAACGCGACCGAGGTCGTCATCCTCCACGACCCCGACACCGAGAAGTCGATGGCGGTCGTTTTCTTCGACACGGAGGAGGACTACCAGCGCGGGGACGAGATCCTCGGCTCGATGCCGACCGACGACACGCCGGGCACCCGGACGGGCGTCCAGAAGTACGACGTCGCAATCCGCATGACGCCGTAGGTATTGCGGCTCCACGCGTGCGCAGCGGCGCTGGGCCTGGTCACGGTCGGCCTCGCCGCTGCGCCCGCGTTCGGCGCCACGTCGCCTGAACAGGAGCTGGCCGACCGGTACGCCCCGATCCTCGCTTTCCAGGAGCAGGCCGTGGAATGCGGGGACGGGGAGCCGTACCGGCCGATCTCGGTCGACGACGTCCTCGGGAATCCCGATGTGACCCTGCACGGCCCGGACGGGGTCGTGAAGACGGGGCCGACCGCAGCCGATCTGTACGGCAAGCCCGACGGCTACTACCTCGACTTCCCGGGAAACCCGCTCGACCCCGCGTGTAGCTACGAGGAGCTCGGGCGGCGCTGGAACGGCGATCGCAAGCCTGTCGACTACGCGCACATCGCGCACGAGCCCGGCCGGCCGGACACGCTCGCGCTCCAGTACTGGTTCTACTACGTCTTCAACGACTGGAACAACAAGCACGAGAGCGACTGGGAGATGATCCAGCTCGTCTTCCACGCCGCCGACGCGGCGGCCGCGCTCGAGACGCATCCGTACGAAGTCGCGTTCTCCCAGCACGAGGGCGGGGAGCGGGCGGCCTGGGAAGACACGAAGCTCCAGAAAGACGGGACTCATCCGATCGCGTATCCGGGCGGCGGCTCGCACGCGAACTACTACTCCACGGCGATCTGGATGGGACGGAGCGCGCAGGAGGGATTCGGCTGCGACGACACGAGCCCGCCGAGCGTCCGCGTCCAGCCGACGCCGATCCTCGTTCCGACGGGCGTGGATGCGCCGACCGACTCGTACGCCTGGCTCAGGTTCGGCGGCCGCTGGGGTCAGAAGGAGGCCGGGTTCAACAACGGGCCGACGGGGCCGTCGACCAAGCCCCAGTGGCTGCGCCCGATCGAGTGGCAGGAGCAGTCGCAGCGCGACTCGAGCGTGCAGATCCCGGCTCTCCACTACTTCGGCCCCAACGTGACCGACTTCTTCTGCGGAGCCGTCGCGGCGGGCTCGAACGCGCTCATCTTCTTCCAGCAGAACCCGCTGCTAGCACTCGCGATCCTGGCGGGAATCGTGGGGCTGGTGGCGCTCCTTCTCACGCGTACGCGCTGGTCACCGGTCCTGACGGAACCCATCGAGACCGAGCGGACGATCGGCCAGATCCTCCGCGCCGCATTCCGTATCTACCGGGCCCATCGGCGCCTCTTCATCGGGATCGGGATCATCTCGCTCCCCGTCGGCGTGTTCTTCGTCGGTGTGGAGGCCTTGCTGTTCGAGGACTTGCTCGGCCTCGCGCGCCTGACCGGCGAGAACAGTGCCGGGGGAGACCTCGTCGGAGTCGGGGTCGGCGGTTTTGGCGCGCTCATCGGCGCCGCGATCGTCGTCGGAACCACGGCGACCGCCGTTTCGTCGATGGCACATGGGCGAGGTCCCGCGCGTGCGGGACGTCTACCGGGCCGTATGGGCGCGGTTCTGGCTGCTGCTCTCCGCGGTTGTTCGGGCGGGACTGACGGTCGTCGTGCTCACCCTGACGGTTGTCGGAATCCCTGTCGCGATCGAGCGCAGCGTCCGCTGGGCGCTCGTCCCGCAGGTGTGCCTGCTCGGCGACCGGGACGAAGGACCGCTCCGCCAGAGCGTGCGCGTCACGCACGGAAACTGGTGGCGAACCTTCGCCTTGACGTCCGTCATGAACCTCCCGGCCGTCACGCTGGCGCTGCTGGTAGGCACCGCCGTCCTCCTGCTCATCCCGGCCGCCCCGATCTATGTGGTGGCGCTGACGAGCTCGTGCGTGTTCGCCTTCACCTACCCGTACGTCGGGATCGCGACGACGCTTCTCTACTACGACCTGCTGCAGAGCCGACCCGCGGACGAGCCGAGCCTGCAGCCGGCCCCAGTATCCTGAGGCGAAGGGGCGGTTAGCTCAGCTGGGAGAGCGCCTGCCTTACAAGCAGGAGGTCGCTGGTTCGAACCCGGCACCGCCCATTACGAGCTCCGAAAAGTGGCCCTACCGAAGAGCGGCGCCTGAGTCGTGACGAGAAGGCGCCGAAGGGCAGTGAGCGAGATCGTCCGCAAGCCACTCAGTCCGGGACGAGGTGGGAGTCGAGATGTGCGTCGAGAGCCTCGAGGCCGGCGGCGTCGGCGGGGACAGCGCGGAAACCGATGTGTCCATCCGGCCGGACGAGCACCGCGCTCTCGGAGCGAACACCGGAGCGCTCGGGATCCCAGTCGGCTCTCACCACGTCGACGAGCCTCCCCCAGCGCCGAGTGAGACGCTCGAGGGCACTCTCGTCAACGGCTCCGAACAGGAGTAGGTGGTGGCCTGTCCCGTCGAACTCGGCGCGATCGGGATGGCGTTCGCCTGGGCTCGGGCCCGGCAGCCCGCCCCCTTTCCACTCGACGCGCTCCCCCACGATCGAGCTCCCCACATAGGAGACGTCGAGCATCGCTCGTGCTCGCATAAGTTTCAGTGCCTCATCAGGGCCGAGTGGAGGCTTGCGGACGCCCGTCCGAGCGGACTCGACCGCGTCGTACACCATGCTGTGCAGGCGGTCCGAGACCTCGAGGACGTGGCGGTCGGCGGAAAGACGCTCGTCCGCGAAGCTCTCGATCAGCTTGGCGCGCCCACGACCGTGCAAGACGAGCGCGAGCTTCCAGGCGAGATTCTGGGCGTCGTGCATACCGGAGTTCATACCCTCGCCGCCGAACGGGCTCGACAGATGTCCGGCGTCGCCGATCAGGAACCTTCGGCCCGCAGCCAGCTTAGGCACCAAGCGACGGTGCATGTGGAAGAGCGATGCCCAGCAGACGTCTTCGACCTGAATTTCGGTCGACGCCCGCCGCTGGATAACGGCGTCGAGGGCAGATACCGAAACGTCGCGTTTCGATCGCTCAGCCTCGTCCTCGTCGAGATCGCCGATGGCGGTGAGCCACCGCCCATGCGGCAACGGGACGAGCAGCACGTAGCCCTCCGCTCCTGCGATGAGGTTCCCGCCGTCGCGACGTAGGGAGCAGCGGACGCGGACGTCGCCGACCAGCGAAGTACCCGAATATGTCTCGCCAACCAGGGTCTCGTCCATCGATGTCCGTGTGATGCTGTGCGCGCCGCCCGCGCCTAGGACCCATTCGACGTCCATCTGTTCGACCGTTCCGTCGCCATGCTTAAGTGAGACCAGCACTCCGTCGTCTCGCGCGTCGAGAGAAGTGACCGCGACGCCGCGCTCGACCGAACCGCCGACCTGCTCGAGTCGCTCGGCGAGAATCGCCTCCGTGCGCCACTGCGGCAGGCTGCACTGAAACTCCCACGGCGCGCCGACACCCGAGAACCACAGCTCGCCGACCGTTTGGAGCTCGACGTCGAGTAGACGGACGCAGTGCAAGGGAACCGACGACGCGAGCACCGTCTCTAGAAGTCCTGCCGCGGCGAGGACCTCCAGCGTGGCCGGCTGCAACACGGTGGCTCGCGCTTGCTTGTGCGGCCGTGGCTCGCGTTCCACGACTCGCGCCTGCACGCCGTGCCGCGCGAGCTCGAGTGCGGCGAAGAGACCGGACGGGCCCGCACCGACGACGAGTACCTCCGAGGAAGTGTGCGCAGCTATTTGTCCGGCTCCGTGGCGGGTTCCCGAGTTATCGCGCGAACCTAGCAGGGCAGAGAACCGTGTACGGTCGTCACGCCCGGTGTTTTCACGGTGCAGCCGGCGATGATCGAGGCGACCGAGCCAGTCGTCTCCGAGGACGACGGCGGGATCCTGGTGGGTAACGGCCGAAACAGCGGGAAACCGCGGCCACCGCTCTGATCGTGAATCTGGAGGAACTAAGGGAGGAAGGGTGCTGACGGGAACCAGGGGAAACGGCACCGGCTTCCTTACAAGCAGGAGGTCGCTGGTTCGAACCCGGCACCGCCCATCGCGAAAGGCCCTGTAAACGGGGCCTTTTCTCTTTACCAGCACCTGCGCGCGCTAGCTGCCCCAGCAGGCCCCGCCCGTTGTATTTGCAGCCACAGGGCGATACCGTGACAAACCATAAGGCGCGTGCGTGTGCAGCGGCCACGCTACGCCCCCATGCGGCAACCAACGGCAGGAGGAGCTGAAATGAAGAAGTACGTAGCGATCTGCGGCACAGTGGCCGCACTCACCTGTTCGAGCCTGGCCGTCAGCGGCTCGGCGATGTCGTCCAGTGCTGGACCGGCCACTGCCTGCTGCCTACTACCTGCTGGGCGACACGACGAACAGCGGCGGTAGTGCGACGAAGTTCAACACGACCGCGACCGGCAACCCCTGGTACTTCTTTTCCTCGGGCTTGAGCGCAACCACGCTCTATTCGTCGTGTCCAAACGGCACCGCCTGCTGGGGCGTCCAGGGGATAGGTACGGGTATCGGTGTGAATGGCTCAGCGTCGAACCCCACCGGCTCGGCCAGCAGAGGTGTCCAGGGGTCAGGTGGTTCCACCGCGGCCAGCGGCACCTCGTACGGCGGCTACTTTTCCGCCAGCAACGCAGCGAGCGGTGGCAAGTCCAACGGCGTGTACGGGTCCGGCTCCACCGCCGGTGTGTATGCGACTTCTCCGGCGAACGGGGTGTACGCGACGTCGACTGGAGGCAGCGGTAACGCTGTCTACGCGACGGGCTCCGGTTCGTCCTTCTACGGCGTCTGGGGCGACGTCGGCGGCAACGGGTACGGAATGGTCGGCTCGTCCAGCGGGGGGAACGGGGTCTACGGCACCAGCAGCGGGAGCACGGGTGCGGCCAACGTCGCCGGCGTGTACGGCTACGAGGGCCTGAGCGCACTCGGCAGCGCGTCGGCCACCAACTCGGGCGTGTTCGGTACATGCGCCAACTGCAACGGCGTCTTCGGGACGTCCGCCAACTTCACGGGCGTTCGCGGCTCGGCGACAGGGAGCGGTGCGAACACCTACGGCGGATACTTCAGCTCCACGAAGGGCACGGGCATCTACGTGACGACGGGCGGCATCACCGCGCTGCGTGCCGTCAACCCCAACAAGGCCAACGACCACTACGCCGCGATCTTCGACGGCAACGTGCGGATCGTCGGCAGCTACACCGCCACCGGCACGAAGTCTGCACTCGTCCATACGACCGGCGGCGACCGCCTGATGTACGCCGAGGAGGCCACACAGAACTTCTTCAGCGACCAGGGCATGGCCACCCTCAGCAACGGCCGTGCGATCGTGACTCTCGACTCGCTCTTCGCCGAGACTGTCAACCTGAGCAAGCCGTACATGGTCATCGTCACGCCGCTCTCCTTCGAGACGACCGGCCTGGGCGTTGGCAACCAGACCTCGAGGGGCTTCGAGGTGCGAGAACTCAACCATGGCAAGGGCAACTTCAGCTTCTCCTGGCGGGTCACGGCGCTACGCAAGGGCTACGAGACGGACCGCATGAACACCGCGCCTACGGTACCCAGCGGCGCTTCTGCGCTTCCGACCGGGCCGTCCTCGACGGACACGCCGGTGACGGATCCATCGGTGGCGCCGCCTACCTCGAAGGCCGCGCCGCCGGCGCAGGCTCCATCCGGGCCGGCGACGAAGTAGGTACGGCAACCTCGCGACGGCCGTCGGCGCGCAGTGCGGGCCCCGACGGCCGTCGACGTCTGGGTCCGGCCCTCGATTTTGCTTCGACGGATCGTGAGCGAGTGCGGGGCGCGTGCAGCGCGCGAACGTGTGACAATCGTCTCGAAACGCGCGGCTACAGCCAGAACGGAGGGAACACCATGCGGAAGTCGATCCTGTACGCGCTCGCCGGCGCCTGTGCCGGCGTGCTCATCACCACCACCAGCGCTCTTGCCGGAAACGGCGTGGGCGGCGTCTTCAACCTGGGCGAGGTGAACACGGTCAACGCCCAGACGACGCTCTCGGGCAACGCCGGGGCCAACCCGCAGCTACGGGTCGAGAACTCGGCCACGGTCCAGAACGCCTTCGGCGTCCTCGGTCGGATGACCGCCGGCTCACCCGCCGTACAGACGGCAGGGGTGCGTGGGATCAACTCGGGCACCAACGCGAACGGCTTCGGCGTTTGGGGCTTCCACCAGGGCTCGGGTGTCGGCGTCTTCGGCGAGACCGGAGCGGGAACCGGGGTCGTCGGCAAGCACACGAGCACGAGCGGGGCCGCCCCGGGCGTGTTCGGGGAGACGGCGTCGACCGCTCCAGGCGCGGTCGGGGTGCTGGGCCAGGCCTTGGGCGGAGGGGCGACGGGAGTCTCGGGGCAGAGCATGTTCGGCACCGGCGTCGTCGGGAGGCATGCCGCCACCGGCGGCATCGCGCCCGGTGTTCAAGGCGAAACGCTCTCCCTTGACCCGAATGCCGTCGGTGTCCTCGGCAAGACGTCCCCGGGGGCGACTCCGACCTCGGTCGGTGTGATGGGCATAACGCTGGGGACCAGCGGCGGCAGCGGCGTCAAGGGCATCGTCCTTTCTCAAGATCCCGGCAGCATCGGCGTGTTCGGTGACGGCAGCAAAGGCGTGGGAGTCCTCGGGCACGGCGACAGCCAGGGGGTCACCGGCGGGAGTAGCGACGGCTTCGGCGTCTTCGGCAGCAGCATTCGTAACTTCGGAGGGGCGTTTACAAGCTTCGAATCTGACGGCCTCAGCGGCAGGAGCCATGCAGTCAACGGAACGGGCGTCATCGGCGAGGGCGACGGCCAGAATGGAACCGGTGTCCTCGGACTGGCGGACACGGGCGCGAGCGCGGTCGGCGTTCTCGGCCAGAGCTCGACCGGCCTCGCCGGGAAGTTCGAGGGCCACCTCCATACGACCGGGCGGATCACCAAGGCCTATACCTCGGGCACCTCGAGTCAGGCGGTCCCGATCGCCTACGGCACGGTCAGGGCGACCGACGGGTTGCTCCTGAGCGGGACGCCGAACGTCTCCGGCAGCTACGACGCCACCAACCATCGCTATCTCGTCACGATCGCGAACGAGACGTACGCGACCGCGAGCTACATCACTACGGTGACGCCGACGACGTCGGCCCAGCCGCGCTTCGCCACCACGAGCGCTTCGAGTGGGAAGCTCCTGGTCAGGATCTTCGACGCGGACGGAGGGCTGCAGCAGGCGCAGTTCAGCTTCGTCACTTACAAGGTCTAGGGAAACGAGAGGAGAACGCGATGCGCGCTGCACTCACCACGCTTGCGAGTGGTGGAGCAGCGCGCTCGCGGTAGTGCGGAGCCGGCGGCGTCCCTTGTGCTCTTTCTTCACCAGGAGTACGGTGGGACGACGTGCGCAAGTTCGGTCCGTTCGCGGACCTTGCCCGAAGGTTCCCGGCGACGCTGCCGCTTTCACTCCTCGCTGCGCTGGTGGTCGCGCTTGCTCCCGCTGCCCAGCCCACGCACGCGAGTACCGAGCCGAATCCGCACCCGAACATCGTCTTCGTCCTGACCGACGACCAGTCGTTGGAGTCGGTCGCCAAGATGCCCTTCGTCGGCCACTACGGCGGTTGGAACCGCTTTCTCGAAGCCTTCATCGGCGACCCGATGTGCTGCCCGTCTCGGGCCTCGATCCTCACAGGTCAGTACGCACACCACACTGAAGTCGAGAACAACGGAGACAGGAACCAGTTCGACGACAGCTCGACGATCGCGACGTGGCTCGACGCGGCCGGCTACCGGACGGGCCTCATCGGCAAGTACCACCTCGGCAGCCGGTTCGGAACGCCCCCGGACTACATCCCGCCCGGCTGGGATGAATGGGTCGCCTTCCGGGACGAGGCCTCGTACTACAACTACACGCTGAACGAAAACGGCACGCCGGTCTTCTACGGCTCGGACCCCGAGGACTACTCGACGGATGTGCTGGGGTCCAAGGCGGTCGACTTCATCAATCGGGCCGACGGTACGACGCCGTTCTTCCTCTATCTCGCGACCCGTTCCCCGCACGACAGCTTCCAGGCAGCGCCCCGCTACGAGGGGAGATTCAAGGACGAACCGATCCCGCACACGCCCAACTACAACGAACCCGACGTCTCGGACAAGCCGAGCTGGTGGCAGGCGCTCGTTCCGCGGGACCCGACGAACGCCGACAACGCACGGAGGAAGCAGTATGCGAGCCTGCTGGCGGTCGACGACTGGGTCAAGGCGATCTTCGATTCCCTGAACAGCAAGGGGCTCCTGAGCAACACGGTCGTCGTGTTCATGACCGACAACGGGGTCACCTTCGCGGAGCATCGCTGGCGCGGCAAGGGTTGCGCCTACGAGGAATGCATCCGGACTCCATTGCTCGTGGCCTATCCGGGGGGAACGCCGCGGGCCATCCAGCAGTTGGTCAGCAACGTCGACATCGCTCCCACCTTCGCCGAGCTCGGGGGCGCAATTCCGGCCTCTTATTTCACTCGCGCAATTCCGGCCTCCCGGTCGACGGCCACAGCTTGGTTCCGTTCCTGACCGGCTCGACGAAGCCCCCCGGATGGCTAAACGAGGTGCTCCTGCGCTTCAAGCACGACACGTCCTCGGACACTCCGCCTTCCTTCTGGGGTCTGAGGACGCGCCGATTCAAGTACGTCGAGACCCCCGATACGGGCCGAGCGCGAGCTCTACGATCTGGTGGCCGATCCGTTCGAGTTGCAAAACGTCGCTGAGCAACCGGCGTACGCCGATACGAGACAGAGGCTGGCCACGCGCCTGGACGAGCTTCGAGCACCGCTTCCCGCCACGCCGAGGGTGACCCTGATCAAGGCGTTGCAACCCGCGTCGGATCCCGGTCGATTCGACCTGCGCGTCGATGGCACGGTCGTGGCGGCATCCGCCGGTGACGGCGACTCGGGCTCGATCCAGCTCTTTCCGGGAAAGCACGAGATCGTCGAGGTCGGGGCAGCGGGTACGTCCCTCTCCGCCTACACGACTTCGATCACCTGCACGGTGAACGCCGTTCCCGGCCCGGCAGCGAACGCGACTCACATAGAGATCAAGCTCGCCTTCCTGGACCAGGTTGCCTGCAAGTTCACGAACCGTCGTAGGGCGATGATCGCGCTGACGAACTCGGTCCTCCCATCCTCGGATCCAGGGCGGTTCGATCTCAAGGTCGGCACCACGGTGCTCAAGGCGGGCGCCGGCGACGGTGGCACAGGACAGATCCAGGTCGCGGCGGGGACGTACAAAGTGTCGGAGAGCGCAGCTTTCGGGACGAACCTCTCCAACTACACGACCACAATCGCCTGCACGCGGAACGGCTCGCCCGGGCCGGGCGGGAGCGGGACGAGCTTGAGCGTGACCGTGGCGACGGCAGACGTGCTCGCGTGCACGCTGAAGAACCGCCGGACCGGAAGGGTCACGCTGACGAAGTCGCTCGTGCCAACTCCACGACCACGAATCGCTCTGCACGCTGAACGGCTCGGACAGGCGATTGTGAAGGCGGGCGCAGGGGATGGCGGCTCCGGCTCGACGCAGGTCGCTCCCGGCACGTACTCGGTGACCGAGACCGCGACCCCTGGCAGCCCGACGAACTACGGGACCTCAATCTCGTGCACGCTGAACGGCGGGCCCGGGCCATCCGCCAACGGGACGAGCAAGTTGCAGGTGACGGTGGCCGCCTACGACGAGCTGGCCTGCACCTTTACGAACCGGCGTAAGGCGCAGGTGACGCTGACGAAGTCACTCGTGCCCTCCTCGGACCCCGGCCGTTTCGACCTCAGGCTCGGCCCGGCGGTGGTCAGAGCGGGCGCGGGCGACGGCGACTCGGGCACGGCGCAAGTCGCGCCCGGCACCTATCGGGTGACGGAGAGCGGAGCGGCAGGGACGACCCTGTCGAGCTATGCAACCTCGATCGCTTGCACGCTGAACGGTCTTCCGGGACCGGCAGTGGACGGAACGACGCAGCTGGACGTGACGTTGGTCGCCGGAGACAGGCTTGCGTGCACATTGACGAATCGCCGCACGACGTGACTCAGCGCTGAGCGGGTAGGCGGATCGTTCACGCCTCGGGGATCGTCCTGTCGAAGTTCTCCAGGTTGACGTCTGCGGGTTCCGGGCCGCCCCGTACGCCGGTGTCGAGCGCGTCGATGGCTACGAGATCCTCGGTGCTGAGCTCGAAGTCGAAGATGTCGAAGTTCTGGACGATCCGCTCTGGGCGTGCCGACTTCGGGATCGCGGATCGACCCTGCTGGAAATGCCAGCGCAGCATTACCTGGGCAGCTGACTTACCGTGCGTCTGCGCGATGCCGAGGATGGTCGGATTCTCGAACGTGCTCTGCGGTAGAGCCTGTCGGTAGGACGTGATGCCACCCATCGGCGACCACGCCTGCGTGAGGATGCCGTGCCGGGAGTGCAACTCGCGGCTCTGCGTCTGTGTGAAGTACGGGTGGACTTCGATCTGGTTGACGGCCGGCAGCACCTCCGCTTGCTCCAGCAGCGACTCCAGGTATTCGGGCAGGAAGTTGGCGACGCCGATTGCCCGCACCTTGCCCTCGGCAAGCAGCGTCTCGAGCGCCTTGTAGGCACCGATCGTCCGGTCGAACGCTGTCGGCAGCGGCTGGTGAAGAATCAGCAGGTCGATCTGCTCGACGCCCAGCTTGCCTGCGCTCTTGTCGAATGCGTGGAGCGTGGCCTCGTAGCCGTAGTCGCTGATCCAGACCTTCGTCTCGACGAACACCTCGCGGCGGTTTACACCGGAGCGACGTATGCCCTCGCCGACCTCGCGCTCATTCCCATACGAAGCTGCCGTGTCGATGTGTCGGTAACCGGCAGCAAGTGCCGTCTCCACGGCACGCGCAGTTTCCTCGGGAGGCGTCTGAAACACACCCAGTCCGATTGCGGGAATCTGGACGCCGTTATTCAGGTTCAGAGCCAGCAGAGACACGCTACTCACCCGCGCGCCGCCGCGCCACGCGCCAGGCGCGGAAGCCACGGGGAGCTTGGGCCGCGAGACGGAACGGGCGGACGAAGTAGGCGGCCACGATCCCCGCGGTCCCGTGACGGGCAAGAGGATCGAGTTGTCGGAGCAGGCCGGGCGGCGGCGTGAGCTCCGACACGATGTAACCCAGCTTTCCGGCGAGGCCAGGCGCCTGGACCAGGCGCTCGAATCCCATCGCGGTCGGAGGAACCGAGCTGCCGCGGAGGAGCACCTCGGCCGATCCACTCTCCGCCAGCCCGAGCCGGGCGGAGAGGTCGACTCCTTCGGGAACCAATGAGAGGCCGACAGCGAGCGCCGTTTCGGCGCGGAGCCGGCGAGCGAGGAGCGCCGCTTCCTGCCAGACCTCGATCGGCACTTGCCGAAGGGCACGTACGAGATCCTCGAGCGGCGCTCCGCCCGGCCCGCTTGCGGCGGCATGCAGCCCGACAAGCAGTGCTCGAGCCGCCAGGCCGGGGATTTGCACGACATCGCCGTCGGTCCCGAGCGGCAACGGTTCGCAGTCCCGTACGAGCTCGTCCCAGAGTTCCTCGTCGGTGGCCTCGACACCGAGGAACCCACGGTGCAGCTCGACGCAGACATTGTCCACCGCCCGGTACCACCTCTCGTGGTGACTCTCCCGCTGGACTCGCGTCTGGTCGGAGACGAGCGGCTCGAAGCCGAGCCCGGCGGCGATCGACTCCGCACGGGGCAGCTCCGCCGGCGGAACCAGCAGGTCGATGTCCCAGTAGTGGCGGCCCTCGCCTTCCGCGTAGAGCCAGCGCTTGATTGCCGGGCCCTTCAGGAGGATGCTGCGGATGCCCACAGCTTCCAGCGCGGCGACGAGCTCGACCGCCGCCAGGTCGCTGCGGTGCCGGTGGGCTGCCTCGTCCAGGGGATCAATCCGCGACTCGAAGATCGCCTGCGAGCAGCAGGTCGTTCCCGGCGCGATAGACGGACTGGTTCGTGATGCTGAGCCCGTTGGCGACCGAGACGATGTCGAGGTCGCCCACTGCTTCCGTTCCGGCCCCCAGGATGGTCGGCGCGATGCCGACGATCAGTCGATCGGCCAGTCTCGCCTTCAGAAACGACGTTAGAACCCGGGCGCCTCCCTCGACGAGGACGGAGCGAACTCCCAGGCCTCGGAGCAGCCGCAAGGCCTCGCCGGCGTCCACGCCGGCCGGATGCGGGCTGACTGAGTGTACGGCGACACCGTGGTTCAGAAGGACGAGCCGCCTCTCGGCCTGCGCCTGGCTCGTCGAGATGACCATCGTGCACGCGTCGTCCTCGAGGATCCTCGCGTCACTCGGGACGCGGAGCATCGAGTCGAGGATGACGCGGACGGGTGAGACCCCGGGAACAAGGCGCACGGTCAGCCGGGGATCGTCGGTGAGGACGGTGTGGATCCCGACGAGCACGGCGTCGCTCGTTGCCCGCAGCGCGTGAGAGATCCGCCGCTCCTCCTCTCCACTGATCCATTTGCTGTCGCCGGTCCGCGACGCGATGCGCCCGTCGAGCGTCTGCGCGTACTTCAGCACGACATATGGGCGCGAGGACGATTCGCGCACGTGCCCGAACAGGGCGTGAACGTCAACGGCTTCCGCGATCATCTCCGGCGCTGCCACCGACGCGGCGGAGTGACCGAGGCGGCCCTGTTTCGACCGTAGGTACGTGAGGTTTCGAGCGTGGGGCGCGGTCGCAGCAGACACGACCTCGTCGACCTCGATGCCATTTCTCCTCAGGCCCTCCACCTTGCGGGGATTGCTCGTGAGCAACCGCACCGAGCGGACTCCGACGAGCGCCAAGCATTGCGCCGCCTCCGCATAGTCGCGCCCGTCTGCGGGGAAGCCCAGCAGATGGTTCGCATCGACCGTGTCGTATCCGTTCTCCTGCAGGACGTAGGCGCGCAGTTTGTTGACGAGCCCGACTCCACGCCCTTCCTGCCCGGTCGCGTATACCAGCACGCCGCGCCCCTCCCGCCCGATGGCCCCAAGCGCATTCCGCAATTGGAGCCCGCAATCGCAGCGCCTCGACCCGAGGGCGTCCCCGGTCAGGCATTCCGAGTGCACGCGCGTGAGCACGGATGAGCCTTCACCGAGCTGACCCTTGACGAGAACGACGTAGACGTATCCCGAGGGATACTCGAACGCGCGCAGCTCGAACTCCCCGTTGTCGGTCGCGAAGAGCGTCCGTGCCACCTCGGCCGGTTTGTCGCCCCCGCGCGTCTCGGCCTCCATCCGCGGTCGATTCAAGCGGCTTACGACCGGTTTTGCAAGAAACGCCGATCATCGGGTCGGCTGGTGGAGGTTCCCTGCGGCTCCCACCGAAGTCGCAGGACGCGATGATGACAGTGGTCGGACACGACAACCTCCTCTGCCGTGGTCAACTGCGCCCACCTTGGCTGATTGAGGAACGGGAGCCGGGTCCCGGGGATCGAAGCGAGCTCCCACAGCAGCTCGCCCGACTCCGCGCCCGCGAGCACACGGTTGTTGCCGGTGTCGGCGACCACGAGAACCCCGGTCGGTGAGACCTCTGCGTAGCGAGGGCCGCTAAAACGAAACCAGGCGGAGTCCGAGCGGAACGCGCGCAGCTCGGTGACTGCTGCTCCGTCCGCTCCCACCCACAAGACGCGGTGGTTGCCCGAGTCGCAGACGAGGACGAGGTCGTTCTCGAGGAGCTGGGCGCTGTGTGGATCTTTGAGGGTTTCCCGCCCGGCGTCGCCGCCGACCGTCCGGAAGATCTGCCCGTTCCAGTCGGCTTCGACGACGAGCCCGAGAGGCGCGTCGGTGATCAGCAGATGGCCGTTCGGGAGTAGGCGGACGTCGTGCGGGTCGTCAAGCGACAGCCCGCCGTCGAGCTGGTCGAGCCCGCGGAGCACCTCGCCCGACGGAGCCACCTCGAGCACGCGCCCGTTCCGGCCGTCGGCGACGAGGAGCGAGCCGGAGGGAAGCATCCGCGCGCATCGCGGCCAGAAGAGTTGTGCCGTCCGCTCCAGCGGCCACGGGTTGTGCGCGCCGTTCTCCGCGACGACGACTCGATCGTGAGCGGTATCGCAGACCAGGAGCCCGCCGCCGGCGAGCGTCTCGACGGACCGCGGAAACGAGAACCATCTGGGCTGGGCCGGTGGCTCCCCGTACTGCACCACGACCTCGCCGCCGGGGTCGTACTCGACGACCCGGCGGTTGCCCGCATCGCAGACGAGCAGGTTCCCGTCCGGCAGCTTGACGGCAAACGTCGGCGAGGAGAGGCCCTCCGCCGGCTGCGGCAGAACCTCGACCGTCCCGTCGGCTGCGACCTTCAGGATGCGGTTGTTGCGGGTGTCGGCGACCAGCCGCGTGCCGTCGGCGGCTTCCCACGCCGCGCGCGGGCTCGAAAGGCGGTTGCCGCGCCTGCCGGGATCGCGCCGGCTTCCTACCTGCTGGACGACCGAGCCGTCACGGGTGAGCTCGACCACGACGTGGCAGAACTCGTCTGCGATCAGGAGGTTTCCGCTGCGGAGGAGCTGGACGCTGCCGGCGTACCCCAAGCTGTCCAGGTGGGGTAGATACCAGAGGAGGCGCCCGCTCACGTCGACCTCGACTACATCGACGCCGAAAGGCCGGTCGGCGAACGCCACGAGAAACGTGCCCTGCGGCGTCGGCGAGGCGGTCAGGGGCATCCGCTTCGACAGCGGGGAGAGATCGAGCGTCGAGACATGCTCCCCGTCGGGAGACAGGAGGACGATCTCCCACTGGGTCACACGCAGGATCGCGAGCGATTCGCCTGCGACGAAGCCGTACGCGTCGTCGTCCCCCCACTCCGCCGAATCCGCGAGCAGCGCGCCGTCCGGGTCGAGCCTCAGCGTCCGGTACCAGGCCCGCAGGTGCAGCGATTTTTCGATCGCCAACTCGTCGACGATGACCGTTGTGCCGTCTGCGGCGCGCGCTGCGTAGACCGGGTAGCGCAGCGCCGGGGACGGCAGGCGGACGGCGCGCCCGGGCACTTCGGCCGGGCCGTACGTGATGCCCACTTCGTCGACGAGGGCGAAGCCCATCTATGGACGGCCGAGCTCGATCTCGCGATCGCAGCGGACGAGATCGTCTCGCCTGTGGGTCGCGATCAGGACCGCCACCTCGGGTCGTCGCTCGATCGCGGCCCAGAGAACCTCGACAGCGGCGTCGTCGAGCGAGCGCGTCGGCTCGTCGAGCAAGAGCAGCGGTGGCTCCCCGATCAGCCCGCGCGCGAGCGCGAGCTTCTGGAGCATCCCCGTCGAACACCGGTCGAGCCGCCGGGAAAGGATCTCGGCGAGCCCCAGCTCGGCGTCGAGCTCCTCCACCCTCCGGCTTGCCTCGTGCCGGTCGAGACCGCGGATCTTGGCGAAGAAGAGCAGATTCCTCCGCCCGGTGAGACGAAGGTAGAAGGCGCGATCCTGCGGCAGCAGTGCGCCGACCAGGCTCCGGGCAGCGAGCGAGGCTGCTTCGTGTCCACCGATCAGGATGCGACCGCTCGTCGGGGAGAGGGTGCCCAGAATGCAGCGCAGGATCGTCGTCTTGCCGGACCCGTTGCGTCCGCGGAGCGCCACACGTTCGCCCGCCGACAGCGAGAGGTCGAAGTTGTCGACCACTCGACGCGTGCCGTACTCGCGGCAGAGCCCCTCCACCACGAGGACGCGCTCGGATCCCGACGCCCCGTCTCGCGCGCGAGCGGCGCCGGGTTCCGCGGATCGAGTCTCGACAGATGCCATATCACTCAGCTTAGGCGGTAGCCCCATTTCGAGTCTCCGCATCTATCGTTCGGACGTGACAGACACGCTGCGTACCCCTGTCCGCAACAAGATTGCCTTCGTCACAGCCGGAAGAGCACCCCACGACCCGGCGGTACTGGAGATGCTCCGTCGGGAGTTCAACGAGTTGGAGGTCGACTCCTTTACGGCCTCGGATCTGCTCGGGCCCGAGCAGCGCTCTCTTTCTTCCAGAGCGCGGAATCGCCTCGTCGCCTACCGCGAGCTCGGCCCGCTGGCTGCTCGCCGGCGGAGACCGGTCAAGAACTACGCGGGATGGACGAGCTCCCGCTTCAACGCCGTCCGGCGGGCCGCCGCGGAGCGCTTCTCGGGTGACGGCTACGCGTTCACGTTTCAGACCGAATCCCTGTTCGACGCCAGTGTCGTCGGACTTCCACATGTGGTCTACACAGCGCACGGAGTCCTCGCGAGCCTCGACTATCCCGGCTTCGATCGGCGCGACTTGTTGCCGAGGTCGTGGATCGAGCTGGAGACGAGCATCTACCGGAACGCCACGATCGTGTTCACCCGGACCGAGCACCTCGCAACGATCCTCATCGAACGTTATGGGTGTCCCGCACACAAGGTCGTTTGCGTGTACTCGGGCGGCAACGCGCCCCTACCGCCCGGACCGCCCGGATTTCGACGAGGCGCGGTACGCGGCCAAGCGGATCCTGTTCGTCGGGCTCCGCTGGGACGTCAAAGGTGGACCGCAGCTGGTCGAGGCCTTCCGCCGGGTCCTCGAGGTTCATCCAGACGCCAGCCTGACTATCGTCGGGTGCAGTCCTCCCGTCCACGTGCCCAACTGCCAGGTCGTCGGGGTCGTCCCGGCCGAGGAGCTTCGCGGCGTACTACCAGCAAGCCTCGCTCTTCTGTGTTCCTTCGATCCGCGATGCCTTCGGCTCTGCGTTCATCGAGGCGCTGTCGTATGGACTTCCCGTGGTCACGAGCGACTTCGGTGCACTGCCGGAGTTCGTGCGCGAGGATGTGACCGGCTATTGCGTGCCGGTCTGGGATGTAGACGCTCTCGCGGAGCGGCTGATCGCTCTGCTCGACGACGCTGCGCTCGCCGCCCGGCTCGGGGCGGCCGGATACGCGCTGACGCAGGAGCGGTACAACTGGGAAAGCACAGGCGCGCGCATCCGGCACCACATCGAGCGAACCGTCGGCCACCCTGAGGAATCCTCGTGACCGCCGTTTCCTTGCCGCGCCGCCGGATTCTGGGCGCAATCGTCTGGCGCGACTACTTGACCAAGCGGTCGTACCGCCTCGCCTTCGCGATGGACGTCTTCAACGGCGCCCTCACGCTCGCGATCTATTTCTTCATCTCTCGATTCATCGTCCAGCCGAATCTCGCGGAGCTCAACGATGCGCCGAGCTACTTCGCGTTCGCCACTTGCGGCATCCTCGTGGCGGGAATGATCACGAGCGGAAGCGTCGAGCTCGTGACGCGTCTGCGCGAGGAACAGCTCGGAGGGACGCTCGAGACGCTCGCAGGCAATCCGGTCTCGACGGGCGAGCTCTGTCTCGGCCTGGTCGGCTTTCCGTTCTCGTTTGCCGTAGCGCGTGCGCTCGTCTACTTCGTGGTCGTCTCCGCGCTCATCGGTCTCGACCTGCGACAGGCCAGCTGGATCGGGCTGGTCCTCGTCTTGTTCGCGACGGCGGCTGCGTTCGCCGGAATCGCCATCGCGGCCGCGGCGGCCGTCCTCGTCTTCAAACGTGCAGACGTGTTCGTCGGGCTCATGATCGGCGTGCTCGTCGTCTTCAGCGGATCGGTTTTCCCCCTCTCGAGCCTTCCCGGGTGGCTGCAGCCGATCGCTCAGGTCCTTCCGCCGCATGTCGCCTTCGACGGTGTCCGCAACGCGCTCTTCCGCGGCGACGGCTGGGCGCTCGATGCCGTCGCGCTTCTTGTGATCGCCGTGGTCGTCATCCCGTTGGGGGCAGCTATCTTCGGGCTCGGACTTCGCGCCGCGCGACGCTCCGGCTCGCTCGGCGAGTATTAGCGCTCCGTGCAGGAAGCAACTTGCTTGGCGAACCGCTCGTCAAAGCCGTACCTGAGAACACGGCCCACGCTGTCGCCGGCGGTCCTCCTGGGCAGCTCGAGCGACGGCGCGCTCCCGCCACCTCTCGACGCGGGCCGCGTGACCTTCCACGTCAGGGCCCGAAACGGAATCTGGCAGCTCATCCAGGCGCTCGGCCTCCAGGAGTCAGACGTCGTTCTCGTCCCTTCCTACAACTGCGGCGCAGAGCTCGACGCCGTCCTGAGGGCGCCTGCGACGGTTCGCTTCTACCGCGTCGACCGGTCGGCTCGGATCGACGTCGACGATCTCCGGCAGGCGATCGAGCCACGGACGCGCGCGGTGATCGTGACGCACTACTTCGGGTTTCCGCAGCCGGACCTGGTCGCGATCGGCGAGCTCTGCCGGGACCACGGGTTGGTCTTGATCGAGGACTGCGCGCACGCCCTGTATTCGACGCACCTCGGTCGCTCGCTCGGCACGTTCGGAGACGCCAGCGTCTTCAGCCTGTGGAAGACACTTCCGATGCCCGACGGCGGTGCCGTGCTCGCAAACGACGCCCTCCTTCTGCATGGTGGAACAGCCACGCCTCCGCTCGATGCGTCCTTCACCCCTCTTCGCGTCGCTCTCGGAGCACATCTCGAGTTCCGCTTCGGCCGCGCGGGTGAGGTGGTCAGCAAGCTCGCCGAGCTGCTCGCGCGCCTGGGAGCGTGGGCGGGGAGCTACGTGGGGCGGCACACGGCGGCCGCCCATCGACCTCGAGCCGAATCTCAATCCTCACGTGACCTTCGATCGATCGACCGCGGACTGGTCGATGAGCCCGGCGTCCCGCCGGATCGCGCGCCGGAGCCCGCATGTCGAGATCGCGCGGCGCCGAAGGCGAAACTACGCATTTCTGGCCGAGCAGCTCGTCGGCCTCTCCGGGGCGCGCCCTCTCCGTCCAACGCTGCCGAATGGGACGTGCCCCCTCGCGTTCCCGCTCGTCGTGGACGAGCCCTCGTCGTTGCTGCGCCACCTCGCGAGCAACGGAATCGGGGCCGAGCTCTTCTGGAGCGACTTTCACCCCGCGTTCCCCGCGCAGGAATTCCCCGAGAGCACCTATCTGAAGACCCACGTCGTCACGCTTGCCGATCCACCAGGACCTCGATCCCGGCCTCTTGGCACGAGTGGCCGACGCCACGCGCCGGTGGTCGCAGGCCCAATGACCGGCCCTTCTCCGGCGAAGTCCGGCCGACCCGCAATCGCGATCATCAGGCGCGGAAGCTTCTCGTCGATCAACGACGCCTTCCTCGCCGCTTTCACGAAGCTGCTGCCCGGCTACGACTTCGAGGTCGTGGACGTCCTCGAGCTGATGGAGAACGAGGGCCTGGTGTTCAAGGTTCGCGCGCGCCTCGTCGCGCTGAAGGAGTTCACGCGACTGCTCCTCCTCAGGCGAGAGAGGATGGGTGGCGCGGGCGGCTGCATGATCCGGACGACGTTCTACTTCGAGCAGTTGCGCCGCCGGCTGGCGGAACGCCTGTCAGGGCGCACCTACGTCTTCACGCTGCAAACGCAGTCGCTGTTCGACGGGAGCCTCCCAGGCGTCCCGCACTTCGTGTACACGGACCATGCCGAGCTGCAGTGCCTCAGCCTTCCCGGTTTCTCGCCCGAGGACCTCTTCCCACCGCGGTTCATCGCTCTCGAGACGTCGATCTACAAGAACGCCGAGATGGTCTTCACCATGAGCGACGCCACGCGCCGGTGCCTCGTGGAGGAATACGGATGTCCGGAGGAACAGGTGGCCTGGGTGCGGGCCGGGCCGAACGCGCCGCCCAACGGTGAGGTCCCGGTTCCCGATCGCTACGAGAGCCAGCGGATCCTGTTCGTCGCCGCGAGATGGGAGCCGAAGGGAGGCCCGGAGCTGGCCGCCGCCTTCGAGCGCCTGCTCGCGACGCATCCCCGAGCCGAGCTGACGATCGTCGGCTGCTCTCCCGCACTCGACCTTCCGAACTGCGAAGTGGTCGGCCCGGTTCCCGTCGGGCTGGTCGGTGCGTACTACGACCGGGCATCGGTCTTCTGCCTCCCCACCCGCCGGGAGGCGTACGGGATCGCGTTCCTCGAGGCCCTCGCGCACGGGCTGCCCGTGGTCGCGACGAGGGTCGGGGCGCTTCCGGAGCTTGTCTCCGAGGGCGAGACCGGCTACCTGGTCGAGGTCGGCGACGTCGACGCGCTCACCTCACGCTTGACCGCATTGCTCGACGATCCGGAAGCATGCCGTCGCTTCGGCCTCGCCGCGCGCCGGATCGGAGCCTCGTACACGTGGGCGGGAACGGCGCAGACAATGCTTCGGCACATCGAGAGAGTCGTTGGTCCCCTGTAGGCAGATGACAGTCGATCGCAGACACCGTGCACGTCGAGTTCGCCCGGCTCCTCGAGCTGCAGCCCTACACGGTGGTCATCGACGACCTCGTGATCACGGTCGACGAGGATGTCTTCCCTCCGGATCTCGGGCGGTGCGCCCGGAACCTGGCCAAGGTCTGCGCGGAGTATCGGCCGCGACGCGCCCTCGACATGGGATGCGGCTCGGGATATCTGGCGCTCGCTCTCAAGCAGCAGGGAGTTCCGGACGTGTGGGCGCTCGACCTGCACGAACCTGCGGTGGCATGTACGAGGAAGAATCTCGAGCAAAACGCGCACGTCGGCCCGATCACTGCCGCCGTGAGCGACCTGTTCGATGCTGTTCCGCCGTCGACCGAGTTCGATCTGGTCGTCTTCAACCAGCCCTTCGCGCCGGCTGCCGGAGATGGAGTCTGCGGTTGCGGCTCCGACGGAGGGTACGAGATCACCAGGCGTTTCCTCGTCGAGGCCCAATCCCGCCTCGCTCCCGGAGGCAGCGCCGTGATGGCGTTCTCCGATCGGGCGGCTGCCGAGAACGACCCTGCGGTGGTCGCGCGTGAGCTCGGCTACGCCACGAAGACACTCCTGCACGCGTACTACGAGGAGTCGAACAACTTCATCTACGAACTCCGTCCGGCCGCGTAATACGATCGCTTGCGGATGTATCCCGAGGCGCTCGTATTCGGCATCGTCGATCGTCCCTCGCCGCAGGGCGATGCGGCGCTCGCGTCCAAGCTCCGCGACCTCACGATCTCGTGGTCGCGGTACGACTATCGGGGCCGGATCCTGGTGGGCGAGACGATCGACGGCGTCCTCGACCAGGCGCTGGAGCTCGGCTACAGGTGGTGCCTCGTCCAGGAGACCGGGCCACATCATCCTCGAGGGCTGGCACGCGGACGAGGGTCGAAAGCGCCTCGACCAATGCGTGTCGCACTGGGTCAGCGAGCACGACTTTCTCGCCCTCGGCGCCGTCGTGGGCGATGACGGGCTCGACGACCAGTGCCTTCTCGTCGACGTCCGTCGCTAGCACGATCTCGGACGCCCGGCCCTGAGCGTTCGCACGGGCTTCCCAGTCGACGTCGGGCCAGCGCTCGAGGGACGCCGCCTCTCGCTCGGCCGTCATCACCCGGCCGAGGGCCGGCGCTCTTGGCGCGCTACCTCGGCGAGCGGTATTCGGAGCTATCCGGACGGAGAGACCTGGCTCGACCCGCGAATCGGTGACGTTCCTGAAGGAGGTACGCCAGCAGGTCGCTGAACGCGCCGCGGGGCGTCTTCCTCTGGAACCTGGAGCCCTACGACGACGTCCGTACGCCGCCGACGGGTTTCGACCCTCCGATCTCGACGCTGTACAGCGTCGCCTCGGGCTTCAAGCCGAACATGATCCTGGAGTCGCTCGGCTTCGACGCACGAACCCGCGTCGTGTTCTTCGACTGCAGCACGAGGGCGCTCGAGGTGAAGCGTCTGCTGCTGGAGGGATGGGACGGGCGCGACTTCCCCGCATTCGTCCCCCATCTCTTTCGCAAGGTGCCGTCCGGCGATGCGCACTACCACCTGTGGGACGGCGCCACGCCGGAGACGCTCGACCCGAAGGCGGTCGAGCGCGCCTGGGAGCGCGAGCTCGAACGCTGGGGCGGTGAGCGTGCGTTCGCGGAGCACTGGTCGCGCTACCGGCAGTTACGCCACGAGTTCGTCCGCTGCGACGTCCTGGGCAGCGCCGCGCCGCTGCTCGCGCGCGTGGAGCCCGAAGAGCACGCCGTGATCTGGTGGAGCAACGCCTTCTTCTCCGTCTGGGGCAACTGGCTGCTCGACGCGGCCGAACGAAGAGCCGCCTACGAGCGGTGGGTCGAGGAGCTCGCGGAGCGGAATCCGGATCTCTTCCTGTACGGATCCGACTTCTCGAACAGCAGCGTGAACGACGTCCGGGCCGGCGAGTACCGGCTCATGCTCCGGGACGCCGACTGCGACGAGCTCGTCCCGCTGTCGGCCAACACGCACGAGATCCGCTTCTAGTAGAAAGACTGTGACCGTGAGCGTTCAAACAACCGTCGACAGATTTGTCCGGCATCGAGGGCCGGTGACCTGCGCCGCGGGGATCCCGGGTACCGACGAGGTCGTGACGTCGGGCTACGACGGCGCAGTCGCGCTCTACAACCTCACGAGCGGGAGCGTCGAGCTGCTCGGGTTCCACCGGCACCTCGTGAACCGCGTCGTCGTCGATGCAGGAGGGACGCCGCGCCGCGTCGCCGTCGTCCGACTACACGACCGTCGTCTGGGATCTCGAGGACCGATGCCCCGAGCTCGTCCTGCGCGGTCATGCGGACGACGTTGAGGACTTCGTGTTCATCGACGAGAACCTCGGCGCATCGGTGTCGCGCGACTGGCGCGTGTTCATCTGGGACCTCCGGACGGGCGCGATCACGAACGTCCTCGAGGGCCACGAGAAGGACGTCCTGTCGATCAGCCACCACGACGGCAAGTTGTTCACCTCCGGCGACGACATGACGCTGCGCGTGTGGGATCTCGAGACCGGGCAGCAGCAGCAGGTCTGGGGACCTTTCGAGTCCGAGACGGACACGTGTGCGATCGACCCTCTGCACAGACGTGCCGTGCTCGGCTGCGACGACGGTGTCGTCCGCATCTTCGACATCGATACGGGCCTGACGGTCGGAGAGATCGACGCCCACGCATCCGGGATCAAGAAGGTGGCGGTCTCGCCGCGGACCGGCGACATCCTCTCGGCCGCGTACGACCAAAGGGTGATCGTCTGGGAAGCGGCGAGCCTGGCGCAGCGCGTGGAGCTCGAGGCGCGTCCGGCCCTGTGGGAGCGCTCGTTCAACTGGTCGCCGGACGGAACGCAGATCCTCGCCGGCACGTTCGACGGCACCGTCCTGACGTGGGACGCCGAAACCGGCGAGTGCGAGGCCGAGATCGGAGCGGACGCAGGCGTACGCGGGAACGCGTGCTTCAACGAGGTCGCGACCGCGGAGAACGGCGACATCGCGCTCGTGAGCGACGACGGCTGGGTGCGGCTCGCGCGCCTGACACCGGAGCGGGCCGAGTGGGTCTCGAAGACCAAACCCGATTCGGGTGCGATCCTCATGAATGCGGTCGCCTGCTCGAGCGCCCCCGACCGCGTGCTCTGCGGCGCGCACGACCACCGGCTGCACATCTTCGACCGCGTCGGCGACGAGCTCCAAAACGAGCGCGAGCTCTTCCTCGGCGAGGGGCCGATCAACTCGATCCGCGTCTCGAGTCACGCCGGCCTCGAAGGGGCTGCCTTCGTCGGCTGCTACAGCGGCGCAATCGTGAAGGTGGATCCCGACGCGCAGGTGGCCGGCTCGTTCCGTGTCCACGAGAACGCCGTCAAGGCGCTCCGTCTCCATCCGACCCTGCCACTCGGCGTGAGCTGCAGCGCAGACGGAATCCTCGTGTCCTGGGACCTCGACGGAACGCTGCTCGAACGCTTCCTCGGACATATGGCCATCATCGACGACGTCGACATCGACCCCGGCGGAACCCGGATAGCGAGCGTCGGCCGCGACTTCGTCCTCAAGGTCCACGAGCTCGATGGTGGACGCCTTCTCCACACGGTCTCGCTGGGACGCCGCTCTCCGAAAGGAGTCTGTTTCTTCGACGACGAAACCGTGCTCGTCACGAACTACTGGGGCGAGCTGATACGGATCACGCTTCCCGACGAACAGGTGCTCCGCCGCCAGATCGCAACCAACGGCATCAGCTCGGCGGCTCGGAGCGGCGACCATGCCGTCGTCACCTCCTACGACGGGAGCGTCTACCTCGTTCGCCCGACCGACCTGGCGATTGCCAACGAGCTCGCGGCGATGCGACAGCGCGTCGACGAGCACGGTCGCCCAGTCTGATCTTGAGCCCGATCCGGTTCGTGATCCTCGCAGCGCCCAGGACAGGGAGCAACATGCTCTGCACGCTGCTCGGCTCGCACAGAGACGTCCTCTGCCACCACGAGCTGTTCAACCCCGACGGCGCGTACTACGCGCTCGAGCTTCGCGACGGCTCCTTCGACCTGGGCGGGATCGAGGAGCGGGATCGCGACCCGCTTGCGTTTCTCGAGCGCGTCTGGGCGGCTGACCTCGGACACTCGCATGTCGGGTTCAAGATGACGCACCGGCAGAACGAGACGGTCCTCGACGAGGTCCTGCGCGACGCCGAAGTGCGCAAGATCGTGCTCCGCCGACAGAACCGTGTCCGGACGTTCGTCTCGCAGCGAGTCTCGGAGGAGACCGGCCAATGGGAGGTGTACCGCGAGGAGGACCTCGTCTCCGAGCGGCCGCGCGTCCACGTCGACGTGGCCGCCCTGCGCGAGAGCATCGCCGAGAACGAGGGTTACTACGACGAGATAGAGCACGTCCTCGAAGCGGGGGAAGAACCGTACCTGCGCGTCTCGTACGAACGACTCGTCGCCGGTGGCGAGCGAACCCGCCTGCTCGAGTTCCTCGGCCTCCCGGACGCTGCTCGCGCGGCCGCGACGCTCCGCATGAGCAGCGTCAGGCAGAACCCGGCTCCCCTCCGCGAGCTGGTCACGAACTTCGCCGAACTGGAGGACGCCCTCGCCGGGACCGCGCTCGCCGCGGATCTCGAGGGCACCTGATCCGGATGGAACGAACGAAGCCGACCGGTCTTCTCGATCAAGCGTTCGCGGCGTCGGAGCTGACCGGGCCCGATGAGTGGTGCACGAGCCACGGCGCGAAGCCCGGCGCAGAGGAGCTCGGCGCCGGGATGCTCTATTACGCGCTGACCTACTCCCTCCGCGCGGCGGTGTGTGTCTGCCTCGGCTCGGGCGGCGGCTTCGTCCCGCGCATGATGCGCCAGGCGCAGCGCGACCTCGCGCTCGAGCCGAGCCGGACGATCCTGGTCGACGGGGCCGACGCCGTGGCGCCCGAGAAGCGGGAGATCTGGGGCTCGCCGACCTGGACCGCCGCGGATTCCTGGTTTCGGACCCGCTTTCCGGACGTCGAGGTCGTCCTCAGCCTGACGAAGACCGCGCACGAGGAAGTCTTCGTCGCCGACGGCATCGAGATCGACTACCTGCACATCGACGGCGACCATCACTACGAGGGGGTGCGACTCGATTTCGATCTCTTCGCCCCCCTCGTGCGCGACAACGGGGTGATCACGCTGCACGACAGCGGCAACTACCGCGAGCCGTGCGGCGTCCCCCAGCTCGTCGAGGAGCTCCGCCGGGACGGCACCTATGCGGTCGTCCAGTTCCCGGTCGCGTACGGGACGGCGGTCGTGCAGAAGAATCCGCCGCAGTGAAGATCCTGCTCCTGCAGGATCACATCTACCTGCCCTCGTACGGCGGCGGAGTCAAGGCGAACCGGATGCTCCTCGAGGGCCTTGCCCGGCGCGGCCACGAGTGTGCCGCGATCACCCCCGCGTTCGCTCCGAGTGCCGGCCCGGCGAACGACCACGAGTTTCGCGAGGAGATGGAAAGACGTGGGCTCGCGGTCCGCGCGCGCGGCCCGAATGTCTCCTCGTATCGCTTCCGGGGAGTCGATGTCGATGCCTTGCACGCGCCGTCCCCGGTGCAGATGCGCGAGCACGTCGAACGACGCACGCAGGAGCTGAACCCGGACTGGGTGCTCGTCAACGACGACAAGGGCAGGGTGCTGGTGGCGGCTGCGCTGTCGGCTGCCGGCCGGGAGCGCGTCGTGCTCGTGTTGCAGACGATCACCAACACCCCGTTCGGGCCGCTCGCCGTCGCGCCGAGCCGCGAGCACGCCCGGCGCATGCACGAGGTGCGGGCGATCGTCACGATCAGCGCCTTCCTGCAGCGCTACGTCGCCGAGCACGGCGGCCTGCAATCCACCGTCCTGCGGCTTCCCGTCTACGGCGACGGGCCATTCCCCGCCGCAGCCCGGCGCGACCACGGCTACGTGACGATGGTGAATCCGTGCCTCGAGAAGGGCGTCGACGTCTTCCTCCCGCTCGCCCGAGAGTTGCCGGAGGTCGCGTTCGCCGCAGTCCGAGGGTGGGGAACGGATCCGGCGCTGCTCGGCGAGCTCGAGGAGCAGCCGAACGTCCGCGTCCTGGAGCCCGCCGACGACCTGGACGAGGTCCTCGCCTCGACGCGGGTGCTCCTCGCACCCTCGCTGTGGCCGGAGACGTTCGGCTACATCGTCCCGGAGGCAATGCTCCGCGGCATCCCCGTCCTCGCGAGCGACGCCGGGGGCCTGCGGGAAGCCGCACTGGGAGCCGCGACTCTGCTGCCGGTAGCGCTGCTCGAGCGCCGGAACGGGCACTACGCCGCTCGCCCGCAACACATCGGGCCGTGGAAGACCGCCCTGCAACGGCTCCTCGCAGACCCCGAGGAATACGGTCGCCGCGCGACCGAAGCGCACAAGGCTGCCCATGAGTTCCTTTCGACGGCCAAGGCCGAATGCTTCGAGTCTTTCCTCGAGGCCTTGGACGGGCGCTGATGACGACCCCGCGCGTGGCGATCGTCGACGCCTATTCCTCCGGCGCGCTGCTCGCTCCGGCTTTCGCGAAGCAAGGGCATGAGTGCGTCGCCGTCCACAGCCGACGGGAGATTCCCGAGCTCTTCCGCTCGTCGTTCGTTCCCGACGACTTTGTGACTGTCATGGACGCCGAGCCGGGCGCGGAGGCGACGGCTGCAGAGCTCGCGCGGCTCGACGTGCGCCACGTGCTCGCCGGCTCGGAGCCCGGCGTCGAGCTCGCGGACGAGCTGTGCGAGCAGCTGGGGCTCGCTGCGAACGGGACCGAGCACCGCGCCGCGCGCCGCGACAAGTACCTGATGGGCGAAGCCGTCCGTTCGCGCGGGCTGCGGACGCCCGCCCAGTTTCACTCTCCCGAGCTCGACGAGCTGCTGGAATGGGCGCGCGACCACGGGCGATGGCCGGTCGTCGCCAAGCCGCTCCGAAGCGTCGCCTCCGACGCGGTCGCAGTCTGCAGGACCGACGCGGAGCTCGGCCGGGCGCACGAGGCGATCGCGGGGCGGACGAACGTCCTCGGCGGCGTGAACGAGTCCGTCCTCGTCCAGGAGTTCGTCGACGGGCCGGAATACGTCGTGGACACGGTCAGCTACGCGGGTCACCATCGCGTCGCGGCCTTCTGGTGCTACCACCGCGCACCCGCCGGCCTGGGCGCGGGCGTGTTCTACGACGCCATCGAGCTCCTGCCATACGAGGGAGAGCGCCAGCAAGCCCTGCTCGCCTACGCCTTCGGGGTGCTCGAGGCGCTCGAGATCCGGTACGGGCCCGCGCACACGGAGCTCATCTGGGGAAACGGTGAGGGCCCGGTTCTCGTCGAGACCGGCGCACGCCTGAGTGCCGGCAACAACGCCACCATCAGCCGGCTGTGCGGGGGTCCGTGCGCGCTCGACCTCGTCGTCGAGGCGTGCCTCGATCCGGAAGGGTTCCTGGCAGCACCCGCGCCGCGCCTGCTGGGTAGCGCGATGAATTGCTTCCTCATCCCACCTCGGGGTCACCGGCTGCGGGCGCGAGCCCCTCTGGACGAGATCCGCGGGTTCGCGTCGTTCCACCGGCTGTCGATCGCTCGGCAGAACCGCGGGCATCCCGTCATCGGCGTCGTCACTCTGGTCGATCCCAGCGCTCGCGTCGTCCGTGACGACCTCCGACGCCTGCGGGAGCTCGAGCGCACGACGCTCTACGAACCGGCCGCTGCGGCGGCCGGCGGGAGCTGACACACGGTGGCCGCCGTGCCAGGCTACGCCGCTGCAGACGAGGCGAGAGACGGGGAGGCGTTCCTCCCTCCGGGCTTCTTCGACTTCTTTCCGGATCTCGCGCATGACCGCGCCCGGTTCGGACCAGTGCTGGGCCGCATCGAGACGCCGCTCTTTCTCGCCGACACCGGCATCCTGGTCGACCGCTACCTCGCCCTGCACCGGACGCTCGAGCAGCTCTGGGGGCCCTCCGCGATCGCCTACTCGTTCAAGACCAACTATGCGGTCGCGGAATCGCGCGTCCTCCAGGAGAAGGGCGCGTGGGCGGAGGTGGTGTCGGGGCGCGAGTACCGACTGGCGAGGAGGCTCGGCTACGCGGGCGAGGAGATCGTCTTCAACGGCCCGTACAAGCGCGACGACGAGCTTCGAAACGCTCTGCGCGACGGTGCGCTGATCCACGTGAACGACCGGCCCGAGCTGGAACGTCTGCTGGCACTGCTTCCTCCCCGGCCGTCGGGCGTGAGAATCGGCCTGCGCGTCAGCGCCGACCCACCAGGTGTCGGGCCGAGCCGGTTCGGGCTCTCACTCGCGCGGGGTGAGGCCGAGGCCGCCGTCGCGCGAATTGCGTCGGTCGACGGTCTCGAGCTCGCCGGGTTTCACCTCCATCTGAAAGGCGACACCGACGATCCCGACTCCTACCGCGAGGCGGCGCGCGAGCTCGCCCGATTCATCGCGGACGCGACGCGTCTGGGAGGGAACCGGGTCGCCTCGCTCGACCTCGGCGGAGGTTTCCCCGCTCATGGTCCGAAACCCCGCAGCCGCGCGCGCTGGGCCCCCCGGCCGATCGAGGAGTACGTGCAGGCCATCACCGAAGAGCTCGCGGGAGCTTTTCCGGGGAACGAGCGCCCGACGCTGATCCTCGAGCCGGGGCGCTACCTCGTCGCGGATGCGATCGTCTTCGTGTCGGAGACCGTGCGTGTGGAGCGCGAGGACGGGCTGCAGCTTGTCACCTGCGACGGAGCCGTCTCGATGGTTCCGCTGACGCACTACTGTCCGCAAGTCGTCCGCGTGTTCTCCCGAGACCTCGAGCCTCGCGACGGCGCCCTCGAGCCCTCGATCGTCTTCGGTGCTTCCTGCCGCGAGAACGACGTCCTCTACCGTGGGTTGTTGCCTCGTGCAGCAACGGGCGACTACCTGGTCTTCTATGCGGCGGGCGCGTACAACTCGACGTTGAGCCCGGCGTTCATCTTCGAGACTCCTCCCGTCGTGTTCGCGTAATGGCCGCCGGAGGCGAGGTCGAACGACTCTGCCGCGCGGACCGGATCCTGGTCTTGGGCCCGAGCGGAGCCGGCAAGACGGAGCTTGCGCTTCGACTCGGCGACCTCCTCGGTCTACCGCTCGTCCATCTCGACGCTCATCGCTGGCAACCGGGATGGGTCGCGCTCCCCGACCGCGACTGGCGGCCGGCGGTCGCCGAGCTGACCAGGGCGCCCGAGTGGATCATGGACGGCACATACGAGAGCACGCTCGACCTCCGCATTCCGGCCGCCGATGCGGTGATCGTCCTCGAAGTCGGCCGCCTGAGTTGCTTCTTGGGCCTGCTCCGGAGGCGGTTTCTGAACGGAAGACATCCGCGTCCGGACGCTCCGCCAGGGCAACGGATCGACCGCGCCTTCTTGCGCTATCTCTGGCGCTATCCGGCAGCGACGCGCCCGCTGCTGCTCGCCGAGCTCCGCGAGCACGGGGACGGCAAGACGGTCATCGTGGTGCACGGGCGCCGCCAGGTGAGCCGTCTGCTGGCAGATGTCCGGCACTTGAAGGCCTATGGTGGTCACAGCCACCCAGCGCGTCCATACTAGGGAGACGAGATGGCGGGGGAGATCGACCCGATAGGCACTCGGAAGGACGGACTCGACGCGTTCCTGGACGAGAAGACCGCCCAAGGCTTCACGGTCGAGACGCGGAGCGACACGCACGCGATCATTTTCCGCCGCCCGAAAGGGCTGCGGCGGTTCAGGAGCGGCGACGACCCCGGTCGTTTCGTGGTGGAGGTCGACGAGGACGGCGGCGTAACAATGCGCGAAGCGGAGCCGCGGCGGTTCTGATCACGCCGGACACGGCGTCGAGCTAAGACTGCGGGCTCACCCACGAGGAGGTGACGATGGCGACAAAGGACAAGAATTCGAAGAAGGCCAATGCGAAGAAGCCGGCCCAAAAGACGCTGAAGGAGAAGCGTCAGGCGAAGAAGGACAAGAAGTAGCGCCTACGCGGGCAGGCTCGTCAGTCGGCTGCGAGCAGATGACCGTCCGAACCAGCGGGCGGTTCGGCTCGCGCCGAATTCGTGCTTCTCGGCAACGAGCGCGGACGACGGTTCGTGGAAGACGCCTGTCCGCGCCGGCCCGGAGAGGAAGTCGATATCGACGCGGGCCACCCGGTCGGCACCGAACTCGATGTAGCACGAGCCACGGCCGTCGAACGGCCCGGGCGGTTCGCTGCCCTGCAGCCTGGCGATGAGAGAGGAGGCGACCACGCGCGCCGCCCCTTCCGCGAAGACGCCCGCCTTCGGGACACCGATCGTCGCGACGTCTCCGACCGCATACACACCCGGAAACCGCGACTCGAGCGTCGTGGAGCTGACCGGGACGTAGCCCTCTTCCGTCATGCCACTCGCGACCAGAACGTCCGGCGCGCGATGCTTCGGAACACCGAGGAACAGGTCGAAGAACAACTCCCTGCCGTCGTCGAGTATCGCGGCGCTGCGGGTCGCGTCGAGCGAGGCCACACGCCGACCGGGAACGAACTCGATACCGCGCTCGTCGAACGCCGCCAGCAGCGCCGCGGATGTGTCGGGCGACGGTGGTACCGGGGTCCCGAACGGAAGCACAAGCGAGATCTCACAGGCGTCGCGTACGCCGCGCGCCGAGAGGTAGTCGTGCAACATGAGCGCTGCCTCGCTCGGCGCAGGCGGGCACTTGAACGGCGCGTCGCACACGCCGATGACCGCTCTACCCCGCGAGAAACCGGGCAGCAGCTCCGCCAACCGCGCGGCCCCCGCCAGGGAGTAGAACTCGTTTCCCGCCGTCGCGAGCCCCGGCGTCGCTTCGACGTCGTAGTCAGCGCCGAGCGCCACGACGAGCACGTCGGCCTCGTGGCTGCCGGCATCGGTCGTTACCCGGCGCGCTTCGGGATCGATCGCGGTGACCGTCTCCTGCAGAAAGCGCACGCCTGGCTTCGCGATCTCACGGTACGGGAGACGGACATCGTCCGCCGCCGTCCGTCCGAACATCACGTCGAGCTTCGAGTACCCGAAGACAAACGCGTCGTTCTTGTCGATCAGGGCAACGTCGACCTCTGCGGCGACGGCTTCCGACAGCATCGTTGCGAGCTCGAGACCTCCGAAACCCGCCCCCAGGATGAGGACTCGTTGCACCGGGCGATACTACTCCCCTTCCTGCGGCACAACCCGGCGCATCACGCAATTCCGCTTGCCTTTGGCGCGGATGTAGTCGAAGCCGGCCCGCTCGTACAGCAACCGGGTGCTGTTGTAGAGGACGGAGACCTTCTTGCCGTCGGTGTCGTGCGGGTAGCCCTCCACAACCCCGCCGCCGGCCTGCGCAATCAGATCCACGGCACCACGAAGGGCCTCCGCGGTTACTCCTTTGCGCCGGTACTTCTTGTCCACGAAGATGCAGGTGATCCGGTAGTCGGGCGGCTTGTCGAGAGCGGCCTCGTACTCCTTGCGGTGGTGGATGTTCGGGAGCTCCTCCGGACTGCCGTACTGGCACCACGCAACTGCCTCATCGCCGTCGAACACAAGCGCAGCATGTGCGCGGCCCTCCTTCACCAACCGCTTCTTGAGGGCGTGGTTGCCCTCGGCTGTGAACGTCTTCTCGGCATGGAAGGTGTGGAACCAGGTGCACCAACAGCCACCGAACACACCGTTGTGCCGCTCGACGAGCCGCGCGAATGCGTCCCAGGTCTTCGCATCGAGCGGCTTGACCACGTAGTCCGTCATGGGCTTTCCCTGGGCTCTCGTCCGGGCAGCGTCGTTAGCAGTGGAAGCCGCCTCCGTCGAGCCCGGGGCCGGTGATCTGCGGCCGGTTCGCTCCGCCGCCCGGTGGATAGACGGTGTCCCACCACTGCGTGAAGAACTGGTTCAGCTGCGCCTTGCACGGCCCCGTCGCCCTGGGCAGGAACGACGCGAACGCCGCTCTGAGCTGCGGCTCGGTGATGCTCCCCTGCCGGTACGTCCCCTGGATCTGCTGCAGAGCGGCGTTGAAGTTCGCCGGGCCGAGGATCCGGCGCAGGGCGATGTACGAGATCCCGGGTCGGGTGTACGTCTTCGACCCCGAGAAGAGCGTGTACGGGCTCGGGTCGGACGGAGCGCCCGTCCACAGCAGATCGGAACCCGCGTAGTTGGCGTTGAACGTGTCCACGAGGTTCTGCTCGAACGCCGCGCTCGAGCCACCCGCCGCGGCCTGTGCATTCGCGGCCTCGAAGAAGTACTCGCCCAGCGTCGCCAGCCCTTCCTTGAAGAACGTGAGGTTGTAGTTCGCCTCGGAGACGTTGTCGCCCCACCACTGGTGCATGTTCTCGTGGTGGAGCGTCTCCAGGTCGATGAACTCGTTGGCGAACGTGATCTTCGTCTGCATCTCCTCTTCGAAGCCCGCGTTCGGGACGCCGATCACCACGCCGTCCGTCGTGAACGGATAGCTCCCGTTGAAGCCGCTCTGGAAGTTGAGGATGCCCTCCTGCATGTCCATGATCGCCTTGTTGCCGGCCGCCCTGTTCTTCGGGATCGCGAGATCCTGAGCCTCGTAGTACTGGATGCCGCTCGCGGCGAGGCGGACGCTCAGGTCGTACGAGCCGATGCTGTTCTCGACGAGGTACGACGCGATCCCTTCGGGCGAGTGCCAGTGCCAGGTCGTCGAACCGCCGGCGAAGTTTGCGTCGGGCAGGTTCACCTGCTGCGAGACGAGCTCGCCGTTGGCGATCGCCGTCTTGCCGTACGGCACGGTGTCGTAGAAGTCGTACGTCGGCTTCGCGCTCGGGTGATCGTTCAGCGGCATCCAGTCCTCGGTCGCGACCGGCTCGGTCGTCACGAAGCTCCCCCGGTCGCCCGGCTGACTGACCCTGAACCAGCCTTCCGTGGTGCCGTCGCCGTCGTTGTGCACGCCCGGCCGGCCGGCATAGTTGACCTGGACGACGAAGGTCGCACCGCTCGGGATCGGGCTCGAGGGTGTGATCACGAGCTTGTTCGCCGGGCACGGCGTTCCGTCCAGGTCGAACTGCTTGTTGGGGTTCGTCGTCAGCAGCTCGGGGGTGCAGGCGGGCGGGAACGGGTTGTTCTGCGGGCCGCCGACCGGATTGAGCTCGCCGGCCTGATGTGCGCGCGGATCGGGATCGTTCTGCCCATTCGGGTCGCCCGGATACGTCGGCTGGACGAACGTGAAGCTCGCCGGCTGCCCGTTCACGAGGACCGATCCGACCGTGAGATTCGGGCCGTCCGTGGTATTCGCCGACGTCCGCTCGAAGTCGAGGCTGAAGTCGGTCAGACACTGCGTCGCCTGGTCGGTCAGGACGACATGTGTTCCCGGCAGGAAAAGGTTTGACTCGGTGTCGTAGTTCAAGAAGACGTCGGTGTGCACGCTCCGGTAGCCGCCGTTGCCGGTCTCCGGATAGACGTGCGCACCGAAGGGCGACAGCGAGTGAGCCCCCGACGAGCAGGGCTGGCTCGGGGCGGCAGTCGAAGCGCGAACGACGCCCGCGCGAGCCACCGTCCCGACCGCGATATGTCGCTCCGCGGTGACGCACCCGAGCTTTCCGCTTTGCCCTCCGCGTCGTGCGCAGGCGACGACCGCATACGAGCCTTCGTGGAGGAAACGGGGAAGCCGCACGCGAACGCGGAAAGAGGACGAGTCGTGAGCGGCAAGGCTCACCGCGGTTCGGCCGACCGCGAGCGGCAGCGTACCGACGTGCAGCAGATGAACGACGACGCGTCCGCGCACAGCGGCGCTCCCCTCGTTCACGACCATCCCGCGGAGGACGTAGTCATGTCCCGCGCGCGCGTGAGCCGGCGCGGAGCTGAGCCTCGTCACGAGCAGATGAGGCCCGGCGATGCTCGGCCGCAGTGCCGAGAAAGACGGCAGCGGTGCAAGCAAGCCCGCCGATTGCGGTGGGCGGGCGCCGGCCGCCAGCGGCGCGAACAGAGACAGCAGAGCACAGCATCGCTCCGGCTGACGACAGCTTTCGCAACGTCCTCATGAAACCCCCCTCTTTCCGACACCCGGTCTCGAGGACTCTACGCCTCTTGTCCCTTTGGGTCTAGATGGCCGGGCAGACGAGAAGGGACAGCCCGGAAGCTGCCCCTTCTCTGTCCAATCGAGCCCCTACGCGATCTGAACGAAGAACGCGTTGTTGGTCGGAGCGCCACCCGCCTTGACGGTGTAGATGACGAAGTCGCACGTCGACGTCGCGGGGCGGACAGTCGCGCTCACGGCCGAGCCGCCGAAGGCGACCGACGCAACGGCGCTGTGCAGCGACGACGACAGGCCGTGCAGGCAGTAGGCGCCGTTGCCGGCCTTCTTCACATTCGACTGCTTGAGGTTCCTCGAGTCGCCGAGGAGCGTTCCGTCCGCGGCGACATGCGCGTACGCAGCAACAGAGCCGGTGCCTCGCGGACCCGCGGGACCCTGCGGCCCTGCCGGACCCTGCGCCCCCTGCGGCCCTGCTGGTCCGGCCGGCCCTGCCGGCCCCTGCGGCCCGGCCTTTCCAGTACGGAGCGCGCTCTGCGCGGCATAGGTCAGCTTCACGAGCGCGATCGAGTGGTTCTTGATCGCCTTCCCGCTGATCGCCTTCGCCGCCGTCGCTCCCCCGACGCTGACCGCAGCGATTACGGCGGCGCCTCCTAAAACAGCCAGCACTGTGCGAAATGGGCTGATTCGGTTCATTCGAGCCTCCCTCGGTTTCCATGGTGAATGCCCGCACAGCGCCCGGTCGTAACGGGCCCTTACAGCACCTTTACGAGAGGGAGGGCCTTAGAAAGAGGGAGACGTACGCGTCAGGGACGAAGCTGCGATACGGGCGGGCTCAGCCCGACTCTCCTGCCGCGTCCTCACGTCGCTTGAGGTCGGCGACAACCTCGAGCTCGTCAAGAGCAACGCTCGGGTCTGCGGCGCCGCGCTGCTCCAGCTCGTCCGGCGTCATCACCTCTCGAAGCGCCTCACGCCGAGGGTTCCCGATCAAGTCCCACCAACAGTTCTCGCACACGAATATGTGTTGCTCTCCCGAATCGGGCACGCCTCCGTAGTCCTCTGCGAGCAGAAGACGGGTCGTCCGGAACGGGAACGACTGATTGCAGTAACCGCACTCGACCAGCGTCTCGTCCCCGTCCTGACTCTTCAGAAGGGCTTCCGTGAACGCGAGCTGGTCCTCGTCGGGCTGTTCGTCGGGCGCTTTCGAGGGGATGTCCACGCCGACACTTTAGACGGTGATGCGCCCGTCCCGTCAAGGGTCTGGGGGAACCCGGCGGGTTCCCCCAGAGCTCTCCTCTCAGACCGCCTGGGCCTGTACAGGGCGCCGGCGGCGAATCGCAAGCACGATCAAGAGCACGCCTCCGGCCAGGACAATCCCCCCGACCAGCAGGAAGCCGAGGGCAAACCACCCCAGGTGGGGTATCCGGCCGCCGAGGTCTGCTTTGACGTCGAGCCCGGGTCGGCCATCGGCATTCATGACCACTGCCGTCCAGGTTCCGCCGGACGGATCCCAGACCAGAGTTTGTGTCCCGGAGCCGTGCGTCGAGGCGACCCAGAAGTCCTGTTCTCCCGGCGGCGACTCGGGCGTGCCGCCCGGGACGGCCTTGACGTCATCGCCCCAGAAGTCGGAGATGACTGTGCGGCTCACCCCCGCGAGGTATCCGGAGACGGCGGCGGAGCGGCCGATGCCGACGAACAGCTGCTGGTCGGAGGTCGTCGGCGTGACCCGGATCCGGACGCTGTCGAGGAAGTCCGAGGAGTACACCCAGCTGACCCCCTCCGATCCGAGATCGACCGGATCGGTCGCCAGCGCGGACCCCGACGCCGAGAACTCCTGCACGTCGGTGGTGACGTAGCCGCCGTCGCGCTGGAACCCGGCCCACACGGCCACACCCCCAACGCCGAGCAGCCCCACTGAGATCAGGATCAGCAGCGCGCCCGCGACAATGGCGATGATGCGGCCCGCGCCCCAGTCCGAAGGCACCGCCTGGGTCGGAGCCGGGGCCGGCGGGGGCGGAGGCTCCTGCGGTGGCGCCGCCGGAGGCTGCGGTGGCGCTGGGTCGTTCTCGGACGGCGTCGGTGGGACGTTGCTCTCGTTCATCCGGTACCACCCCTTCCGAGTCGGTTCGCGAGGTCGTAATGTACGCCGGAATCTCGGCGAAAACTAGGGGCGAAACTAGGGGCCGGGACTTCGAGCTAGAGCGACGACGGGTGCGAGGTCCGCAGCGGGGCGTACCCCCACACCTTCCCGCACTTCGTGCAGTAGATGAGGACCCGTGCGGGCGGATGTGCGGCGACGTCGGCCGAAACCGCGTAATCCTGGTTGCCCCAGGAGCGGTTCAGGTGGGTGAGCTGGTGGCGAGTCATGACGCCCCCTTTGCCCTCGAGGACGATCCAGAGCTCGGGCGCCGTCTGCGTCTGGAAGTTGCGCAGCTCGAGCACCGCGTGTCCGTTCTTGCCGACGATTGCCGCCGTCCCCCGCGTCGACCACGAGACCGAATGGAAGGCGCCGTGCGCGATCACGCCAGAGCGAACGGCGGCGCTGCTCCCGCGTGCGGCGAGCAGGCCCCCGGCGAGCCCGGCGAGGGCGACGACGACGAACGCCGTCACGATCAGGCGTCTTCGCGACATGTGCACTACCACTGTGTCATACGCGCGGGCTTGCCCGGCGGTTCTAGGAGGGCTTGGCGGAATGTTGCGCGTCGTCGGGGCGCGCCGCGTGGTTCGTGGCCACGGACGCAGGACGCGTTCGTATCGGGAATACGGACGCGTCCGAGGACATGCGCCACGGGCCGCGCGGCGCGTTCCGGCGGCACCGCCCATATTTCGCCGAGCCCTCCTAAGGCCTACTCCAGCTCGTCCGGAACCAGCTCGACCTCGGTCAGCCGCCCGCTTCGAATGACGGTGAGCGGGAGCGGCGCGCCGATCAGCTCGGCGACCATGAGCCGCTGAAGGTCGGTCGCCCTCTCGACGGTCTCGGCCCCGACGGCCACGATGAGGTCCTCCGTACGGAGACCTGCGCGCTCGGCCGGGCTCCCCTCGGCCACGTCCACCACCTCGATGCACGCGGAGCGGCCGAGCTCGCGCGCGAAGCGCGGAGGCAGCGGACGGGTGCCGCCGGCGATGCCGAGATAGGCACGGCGGACGCGTCCCTCCGTCATCAGCGTCCCGATCACCCGGCGCGTGCTCTCGTTGATGGGCACGGCGAGGCCGAGGCCGATCCCGGCAACGGCCGTGTTCACACCCACGACATGGCCGTGCCCGTCGGCGAGCGCGCCGCCCGAGTTGCCGGGGTTGAGCGCCGCGTCGGTCTGGATCACGTTGTCGATCACACGGCCGCTTCCGCCGGCCGGCAAGGAGCGGCCGAGCGCCGAGACGACCCCCGCGGTCACGGAGCCCGAGAACCCGTGCGGGTTGCCGATCGCGACCACGAGCTGACCCACACGCAGGACCTCGGCGTCCCCGAGCTGCGCGGGGACGAGCCCGTCCCCTTCCGCCCGGAGGACGGCGAGCTCGGACAGGTCGTCGCGGCCGACGACCTCGAACTGCAGCTCGCGGCCGTCGGTGAACCCGGCCCGGCCTCCGCTCGTCCGTCCGGCGACGACGTGCGCCGAGGTGAGCATGAAGCCGTCCGGGGTGAGGACGACCGCGCTCCCGAGCCCGACGGGGACGAAGCCGCCCCGCATGCGGCGCATCACGCGGAGGCTCGCCACGGAGGCCGAGACGCGCTCGGCGACGTCGACGACGAGCCGCGAGTATGCGTCCAGCGCCTCTGCCTCTCGCTCGGCCACCTCGGTCATCCCAGCGTCACCTCGACCTTGCGCTCCTCGGTTCCGCGGACGAGCTCGAGCTCGAGTGCAGCTCCCGGAGCCCGGCTGTCGAGCTGGTCGTAGAGGTCGTCGATCCCCCCGATCGCGGCGCCGTCGGCGCCGACGACGAGGTCGCCCTGCTCGATGCCGGCGCGCGCGGCCGGGCCGTCCTCGGCGACGCCACGGACGAGCAGGCCGTCGCGCTCGGGCAGGCCCACAGCGTGGCGCATGCGCCTTGCCACCCGCGCTGGGGCCAGGGCCAGTCCGAGGGTCGCGCGGGACGGAGACTCGCCGCGCGCGAGCGCCTGCACGTGCTCGCGCAGGTCGGCGTCCGCCGCCACGGCGACGATGAGCCCACCCTCGAGGCGGATCGTGTTGATCCCGAGCAGCCGGCCCTGCTTGTCGAGCACCGGGCTTCCGGACGAGCCGCGTGGAAGCGGCGCCGTGTGCTCGATGCCGGGGCGGCGCCTTCCGCGATGGCCGCGAAAGCTGCGCCCTGCTGACGAGACCAAGCCGAGCGTCGCGCGCAGCCCCGTCCACCCGGATTCGCCACCGCGACGACGGCGGCGCCGATCCCCGGGTCGTCCTCGGCCCACTCGACCGGCTCGACGCCTCCCGTATCGGCCGAGATGACGGCGAGGTCACCTTCGGCGTCCAGTCCGGCGACGGTGCCACTCTCGGTACGGCCGTCCGCAAACGTGACCTGCACCTGCTCACCGCGCACGACGTGCGCGTTCGTCAGGATCTGGCCGTCGCCGATGACGACTCCCGATCCGAACCTTCCTATCCCGACCACCTTTGGCCCGGCGCCGGCGGCGACACCCGCGACGAGCTCCTCGATCTCCTGCACTGCGCTCATTTCCTGTCTCCTCACTGGTTCTTTCAGGAAGTAACTTGCGAGTTGCAAGTTACCATAGAGCCCTAGGATGAGCGGGATGGCCACCGAACCGGAATCGCCGCTCGCCGAGGCCGCGGCCCGCGTGGGGGACCGGTGGACACTCCTGATCATCGAGTCGCTGCTCGACGGCCCGCTCCGCTTCGGCGACCTCGTCGAGCGCATCGGCATCGCCTCGAACATCCTCTCGCAGCGGCTGAAGCGGCTCGAGCAGGACGCGGTGATCCTGGCCCAGCCGTACTCCGAGCGGCCGCCGCGGTACGAGTACGAGCTGACCGCGTCCGGGCGCGAGCTCGCGGGAGCGCTGCGGCTCCTCGCCGACTGGGGCGCGCGGCACGCGGAGGGATCGGAGCCGCTCCGCCACGGCGCCTGTGGGACGCCCCTGGAGGCCCGCTGGTACTGCCCGACCTGCGCGCGCGCCGTGGACGACGACGAGGCGACGGACGTGCACCTCGCATGAGGCTCGCGCTCGTGATCGCCGCGGTGCTGCTGCTCGCAGGCTGCGGAGGAGGGAGCGAGAACGGGGACATCCCGATGGTCGAGGGGTTCGTCCCCAGGCTCGAGGTCCAGGGTGTCAAGCCGACCGCGCCGCACCCCGAGCCTCCGGGCGTCCTCGAAGTGCGGTCGACCGTGTACGAGGTGCCGGGCGGTGAGCTCCACGTCTTCACGTTCCCGGACGAGCAGGCGGCGAAGACTGCGTCCGCCCGCGTCCAGCCGGACGGTTACACGATCCAGACCGCGTCGGGGATCAACCAGGCGGTCGACTGGTCGGCGCCTCCGCACTGGTACCGCGAGGGCAAGGAGATCGCGGTCTACCTCGGGACGTCGTCGAAGGTCACGGACGCCCTCGAACAGGCGGCCGGCCCGCAGTTCGCCGGCGCCTAGGAGGGCTCGGCGGAATGTTGCTCGTCGCCGGGGCGCGTCGCGTGGTTCGTGGCCGCGGACGCAGGGAGCGGGCGTAGCCTTGTGCTACGGCCGCGACTGAGGACACGCGCCACGGGCCGCGCGGCGCGTTCCGGCGGCACAGTCCATATTTCGCCGAGCCCTCCTATTCAGGCGAGGAGCTTCTTGTGCCGCTGCAGGGCGGCGAGCAGCTCGTCCACGTCGTCGACCGAGTTGTACGCGTGGGCGGAGATGCGCAGGTTCGAGTCGCGGTCGGAGGTGACGATCCCCTCCCGTCCAAGCGCGCGCACGAGCTCGGGCGCGTCCGTCGAGCGGACGCAGACGAGCGCACCGCGACGCTTCGGACGGCGGGGAGTGGCGACCCTCGCGCCGAGCTCGTCCACCCCCTCGAGGAGGCGCGCGTTGAGCGCGTTGACGTGCTTGCGCGTGTCGGCGACGCCGATCTCCTGCATCAGCTCGATCCCGGCGACGCCCGCATAGATCGCGGGGATCGGCGGCGTCCCCGACTGGAACCGGCTCGCGGTCGGCGCGGGCGAATAGTCGCGGTGGTCCATCTCGAAGATGTTCTTGTCCGCGAACCAGCCGGTAGCGGTCGGCCAGACGCGCTCCACGACCTCGCGCCGCGCGTACAGAAACGCGAGCCCGGCCGAGCCGAGCAGGTACTTGAGGACGCCCGCGGCGAGGAAGTCCACGTCCAGCTCGCGCACGTCGAGCGGGAGTGACCCCGCGCTCTGGTACGCGTCCAGCACGACGAGCGCGCCGCGCTCGTGCGCAATGCGGGCGACCTCCTTCACGTCGACGCGCGCGCCGTTCCGGTAGCAGACATGCGTCACCGACACGATCGCGGTGTCGTCGTCGATCTCGCGCTCGAAGCGCTCGAGCGGGATCGTCCCGTCCGCGTCGGCCTCGACGTGGACGACGCGCGCGCCGCGCAACTCCTGCGCGTGCCAGATCTGGCCGACGGTTGGAAACTCCCAGTCGGTGGTGACGATCTTGGAGCGGCGCGCGTAGCGCAGACCGGTGGCGATCGCGCTCAGGCCGGCGGACACCGACGTCGTGACCGCGACCTCGTCCGGCTCCGCATTCACGAGGCCCGCGAAAGCCCGCCGCGCGTCCTCGGACTTCTCCACCCAGTAGTCCCACGGCGCGCCGCGCTCGTCCCAGTCCTCCAGGTAGCGCTCGTAGGCCTCGCGCACGGAGTCCGAGAGCGCGCCCTGCGAGCAGGAGTTGATGTAGATGCGGTTCCGGAAGATGGGGAACCGGTGGCGAATCCGGTCGGGAAGCGGGCCGACCTGGAGCGGCCGCTCGCGCGCGTCCTCGGCGGCAGCGTGCTCGCCGTTCAGCTGCAGTCCCGAGATGGCACGCCTAGCTCGTAACATTCGTGGCCGTGAACGGTACAAGGACCCTGTGAGTTCATCCCAGCCGGACCCGTTCCTCTTCTCGTTCAGTACGACGTACTGGTGATCGTTCGACCACGCCGCTCGTGTAGCGGCAGAGGTCGAGCGGGCCGCGGGGCCAAGGCTGCGGCGCGAGCGGCGGCGCCTGCGGCTCAGCGTCCTAGGTAGGCCTTTCGCAGCTCTTCGTGCTCGAGCAGCTCCTTCGCCGGCCCGCTGAGGACGACGCGGCCCGTCGAGAGGACGTAGCCGCGGTCGGCGATCGAGAGCGAGATGTTCGCGTTCTGCTCGACGACGAGGACGGACACGCCCGACTCGTGCACCTGCTTGATGATCTCGAAGTTCCGCTCCACCAGGATCGGCGCCAGCCCCATCGACGGCTCGTCCATGAGCAGGAGCTTGGGACGGGACATGAGCGCGCGCCCCATCGCGACCATCTGCTGCTCGCCGCCCGAGAGCGTCCCCGCCAGCTGGTTGCGCCGCTCGTGCAGCAGCGGGAAGAGCTGGTACACGCGGTCGAAATCCTCCTGCGCGCCGCGCCCGAGCAGGTACGCGCCCATCTCCAGGTTCTCGCGCACCGACATGGGCGCGAACAGGCGCCGGTTCTCCGGGACGATCGCCATCCCCTGCTTGATGCGATAGCTCGTGTTCTTCCCGGTCACGTTCTCCCCGGCGAACTCGACCGTGCCGTTGCGCGGCTGGACGATGCCGAGGATGGTCTTCAGCGTCGTCGACTTCCCCGAGGCGTTGCCGCCGAGCAGGCACACGAGCTCGCCCGCCGCCACCTCCAGGTCGACGTCCGACAGGATGTGGATTTGCCCGTAATAGGTGTTGATGCCGCTAAGCCGGAGGAGCATCGGTCACCTCCTCCGCGCCCTTGATCCCGAGGTAGGCCTCGACCACGCGGGGGTCGGTGGCGACCTGCTCGAACGATCCCTCCGCGATCTTCACGCCGTGGTCGAGGGCGGCAACGCGGTTCGAGATGCCCTCCACCACGTGCATGTCGTGCTCGATCACGAGGATCGTGTAGCCGCCCTCGTCGCGCAGCTGGGCGATCAGCTCGGTGATCTCGTGCGTCTCGACGGGATTCATGCCCGCAGCCGGCTCGTCCAGGAGGAGGATCCGCGGCTCGGTCGCCATGGCGCGCGCGATCTCGAGCCGGCGCCGGTTCGCGTAGGAAAGGGAGTACGCGGGCTGGTCCCAGCGGTAACCCATGAGCCGCTTGCCGAAGAAGCTGAGCTTCTCCTCGGCCTGCTTGTGGATCTCCTTCTCCTCGCGCCGCATCCCGGGGGTCCGCAGAATCGAGCGGAGCGGCCCTGCCTTCGTCCGGCCGTACTGGGCGGCCATCACGTTCTCCTTGACGGACATGTTCAGGAAGAGCCGCAGCGTCTGGAACGTGCGTGCGATTCCGAGCTGCGTGATCTTGTGCGGCGGCATGCCGACGAGGTTGCGCCCGTCGAGGCGGATCTCGCCTCCGTCCGGCTGGTAGAGACCGGTGATGAGATTGAAGAGCGTCGTCTTGCCGGCGCCGTTCGGGCCGATGACGCTCACGACCTCCCGCTCGTTCACGACGAGGTCGAGCCCGTCGATCACGCGCAGGCCGCCGAAGGCCTTGGAGACGCCCTCGAGCTCGAGCAGGGGCGCCGCCATCAGACGATCTCCACCCGCGCCGTGCCCAGCAGCCCCTGCGGCCGCGCCTGCATGAGCGCGATCAGCAGCGCGCCGAACAGGATGAGGGCGGTGACCGCGGGGTTCTCGGCGAGGACGTTCTCCCATACGACCGCGACCCAGTACAACGTCGGGATCAGTGCGACCGTTCGCCACCAACCCTTCAGCTGGCTGCAAACGACGATCGCCGCCACGAGGATGACGTATGCCCAGGTGTCGAAGCCGGGATGGCCTTGCGGGATGATCACCCAGTGCTCGATCCCGGTCGCGGCCGAGCCGGCGTCGACTGCTGAGCCCGCCGTCCAGGAGGAGTCGATCGCTCCCGCAACGGCGTACGCGACGAAGCCGAAGGCGATCGTCCCGAGGATCACAGCGGTCACCTTGGTCCACGGCCGGATACGGGCCACGATGAGCACGATCACGCCGTAGAAGAGCCAGCGCTTGAGCTCCGGGATGTCGTTCTGCGGCGCGAGGAACTGGAGGGTCCCGTTGATGACGACCGCCCCGATGAGTGCGCCGGCGATGCTGCCGAGGCCGCCGAGGATGATGATCGCGTACAGGATGATCAGGAGTGAGACGTCGAAGTTCCCGGCCACCACTCCGGTCTGGATGGCGGCGAAGATGCAGCCGACGAGTCCGGCCATACCGGCGCCGAAGACGACTGCGAGGATCTTCAGGCGGAAGACCGGAATGCTCATCGCCTCAGCGGCGAGCGGGTCCTCCCGGAGCGCCCGCCACGAGCGCCCCGTGCGCGACTCGTTCAGGAAGTACAGGGCCGCCGCCGCGAGGACGAAGACGATCAGCAGGCAGAAGTAGTACTGCGTCGTCGAGTGGAGCTTGTAGCCGAAGAAGTTGAGCGGGTCCACCCCGGGGATCCCGTTCGACCCACCGGTCAGCCCCTCGCCGGCGATGCGCGGATTTGCAACGCCCACGAAGACGACGAAGGCCTGGCCGAAGAAGAGCGTCACGATGGCGTAGTAATCCCCGAGCAGCCGCCGTGACGTCACTCCGAGCAGGAGGCCGAAGAACGCCGCGCCGAAGATGGCAATCGGGATGGAGAACTCGGCCTGCAAGTGGATGTCGTAGTGGTTCGAAGAGAGGAGCGCGTACGTGTACGCCCCGATCCCGTAGTACGCGACATAGCCGAGGTCGAGGAGGCCGGCAAAGCCGACGATGACGTTGAGGCCGAGCGCGAGGAGGGCGTAGATCAGGGTGAAGATCCCGTACGCGAACAGGTTGCCCTGGTTCATCCAGAACGGGAGCGTCGAGGCGAGACCGACGAAGACGAGCAGCTTCGCCGCCGGCGGCGGGGCGTTCCACCCGCGCGCGATCAGCCCGCTGAGCCCGGCGCGCTGCTCGCGCCGCTCCGACTCGCTCGCGACCCACTCGTCGACGCCGATCCTGGCGTCGTCGGCGGCTTCGGGCGGTGGCGTTAGTTCCGTCATCTCAGACCTTCTGGATGGCCCTCGTTCCGAAGAGGCCCGGTTGGCCGGAACAGCATGAAGCCGATCAGGACCGCGAAGACGACGATGTCCGACCACTGGCCGCCGACGTACCCGGCGGCGAACGACTCGGTCACGCCGATCAGGAGCCCGCCGACCATCGCGCCCGGAATGCTCCCGATCCCGCCGACGACCGCGGCGGTGAACGCCTTGAGTCCGGCGAGGAAGCCCATCAGGTAGAAGGTCTCGCCGATGTACAGGCCGAACATCACGCCGGCGGCCCCCGCGAGCAGCGACGCGATGAAGAAGGTGAAGGCGATCACCCGGTCGGTGTCGATCCCCATCATGTTCGCCGCCTCGCGGTCGAAGGCGGTCGCGCGCATCGCCTTCCCCAGCTTCGTGCGCGAGACGACCAGCGTCAGAGCGACCATCAGGAAGATCGCGCTGCTCACGACGAGCACCTGCACGACGGTGACCGGGCGGCCGAGGACGCTGAAGGCGGGATCGACGAGCGGTCCGGGGAGCCCGTTGTCCGGGTTTCCGCCGAGCTGGTACGCGGCGTAGTTGTAGCGCTGGCCGTGCGTGAGCAGCAGCACGCTGTTGGCGAGGAAGAACGAGACGCCGAGCGCCGTGATGAGCGGAGCGATGCGGGGCGCGTTGCGCAGGGGCCGATACGCGAAGCGCTCCACGACAACGCCCAGCACTCCCGCACCCAGCATTCCGCCGGCGAACATGAGCAGGATCAGCGGCACTGTCGCGATGGCCGGAGCAAGCGGGCCACCGAGGATCGACAGGACGCCGTAGCCCAGGAAGGCGCCCACCATGTAGATCTCGCCGTGCGCGAAGTTCAGGAGCTTGAGGATCCCGTACACCATCGTGTAGCCGAGCGCGATGAGCGCGTACAGGCTCCCGAGGACGAGCCCGTTCCGAAACAGCTCGACGGCGCCGCCCCAGCCGAGCTGGCTGATCGTGTCGAGGATGTCGAGGAGGGGCAGCTGGTGACAAGGCGGAAAAGGTTGTCAGAAACGCGTGCGGCCCACCGAGGTGGGCCGCACGTCGAGCGTCACTTCGCTTCTACCTCATCCCACGCGGTTGTAGTTCCCGTTGGCGCCGATCTTGAAGATCGCGAAGTCGGCCGGGAGGGCCATGTCGCCGGCGCTCCAAGCTGCGCGCCCGTGTTCTTCTTGAGGAACTTCACCGGGAAGCCGAGAAGCGATTCCTTCTTGGTCAGCTTGGTGTTCGGACGTTCTTCCGCACCTCGGCGCGCGTCGCCGTCCCGTTCTTGCAGGCCTTCATGATCGCCTTCGCGTTGACGAGCGGCCGCGGTGTAGGACGGGAGGCCGAAGGCCTCGTCCTGGCCACCGTGCGTGCGCTTGTAGGCCTTCAGCGTTGCGCTGTTGAAGTCGACCGGGAAGGCCGACACGATACGAACCCGCACCGGTGAACGTTCCCGGGGCGAAGGTGCCGTCCGAGCCGAACACGATCGCGCTCTTGCCCGCGGCGCGCAGCTGCGTGTAGAAGAGCTGAGCCTTCCCCGCCAGCTGCCACGGGATGTAGACGACCTGCGTGTTCGACGGGATGCGGGTGATCACCGACGAGAAGTCGGAGATCTGCTGGCTGACGTGGTCGCGAGTCACGGTCTTACCCGGCGGCCCGTCAGCCTGGTCTGCACCTGATCGGCGAGGCCCTGGCTGTACGACTCCTCGTCGTCGATGATGTAGATGCGCGTCTTCTTCAGCTTCTTGTGATCCAGAACGCGACGCGCTCACCTTGCTGGCCGTCGTTCGGAACCGTCCGGAAGAAGTAGTTCGCCGGCGTCTCGCGCGGATCGTTCGGCTTGCCGCGGGTCAGCGCGACGCGCGTCGCGGAGCCGGAGACGACGGCGAGGCCGGCGGCCTTGTAGACGGCGACGGTGTCCTGGACCTCCTGGCTCCCCGCCGGGCCGACGAGCCCGAGCATGCTCGAGTTCGACGCGAAGCGGTGCGCGACGGCGAGCGCCTGCGCCGTGTTGGGCAGCTGCGTATCGCCCTGGACGAGGCGGATCTTGTCCTTCGGGTGCGCCTTGTTCCAGCGGGTCTGGAAGAACTGCGCCCAATGGATCTGCAGGACGCCGATCGATGCGGCCGGGCCGGTCGCCGGGTAGGCGATGCCGATCGTCCGCGTGGTGCCGCACTTGACGAGCGTGTTGGCGGCGTTCTTGACCGAGGCGGGCTTGAACTGCGCCTGGCCCGCACCAGTCGCTGCAATCACGAGCGCTGCCAGCGACGGCAAGCGCTGCGACGACTGACAGCTTTTTTCATCCTTTCCTCCTCACTGGATACCGCAGATTTTGCCGCATTTCAGTCTGAGACTCCATATCCGGTCATTCGTTTGCCTCGTACGCGCGCGACGCGGGGTCTCCGGAGGGATGGAAGATCCCTAGGACCCGCATCGGCGTGTCTCCTTCGTTCTCGAGCGCGTGCTCGAGGAGCGGCGGAAGGTGCAGGCACGTTCCGGCCTCGATCGGGAACGACCGCCCCTCCACGTGCACGCTCCCGCGCCCGTCCAGCACGTAGATGACTTCGTCGTACACATGGCTGTGGTTCGGCGCGCGGCCGGGCGGGATCGTCCCGATGAACTGGGTCACGTCCGGCGAGCCCGTGTCGCGATGGACGAGGTAGCGGAACTCCCGGTCCTTGCCGGCCGGCAGCGGCGGGCGCTCGCCGTAGCGGACGACGCGCGGATCGGGCGGGGCGAGCATCCCCTCCGGCGGCCAGGTGGTCACGAGCACGGTGACGAGCTCGTCCGGCCCCGGGTTGTCGATCACGAAGTGGTCGCCCGCCCGCAGATATGCGCCCGACTCCGGCTCGACGTCGTGGATCTGGCCGTCCGCGTGGAGCGTGGCGCGGCCGGCGACGACGTACAGGATCCCCTGCAGCCCTTCCAGCTTCTGGGGCTGGGACTTGCCGGGGGCGAAGCGGATGACGCGCTGCTCCAGCCGGTCACTGCCGACCGACGAGTCGAGCGTTATCCGGACCTCCGCCGTGTCCGTCGCGGCTCGGTGACCGCGGACGTCGTTCTCGTGGACCACGTGGGCGCGCACTCCTCCATTGTCGCTGTAATTTCACGCAGTTGCAACAGGCTTTTGTTGCAAGAACCGACTAGTTTGCGATGCGCCTCTCGCGGCTAAGACATCAGTGTGCTTCCTGCGCGCTACAGCGACCCCGAACGGATTGGAGCCGGGGGGATGGGAGAGGTCTTCGCGGCGACGGACTCCGAGCTCGACCGGCGGGTCGCCGTCAAGGTCCTGGCCGAGCGGTATGCCGACGACGAATCGTGCCGGAAGCGTTTCAAGCGGGAGGCGCTGGCCGCCGCGCGGCTCTCAGGACATCCGCACGTGGTCACGATCTACGACGTCGGCGACGAGCAACGGCCGTTCATCGTGATGGAGCTGGTCGACAGCGGGACGGTTGCGGACCGCATCGCCAGCGGCGGCGTGCGTCGCGGGGAGGCGCTGCGCTGGCTCGAGCAGACGGCGGAGGCACTCGACGCAGCGCACGCCAAGGGGATCGTCCATCGCGACGTCAAGCCCGCCAATCTCCTGCTCGACGCCAGAGAGGACGTGCACGTCACCGACTTCGGCATCGCGCGTGTCCTGGACGCCTCCGGCGGGCTCACGGAAACGGGCACCGTGCTCGGGACCGCCGGCTACCTCTCGCCGGAGCAGGCCGGTGGAAAGGGAGCGTCGGCGGCGAGCGACATCTACTCGCTGGGCGTCGTCGCGTACGAGCTCCTGTCCGGAGACCGGCCGTTCCGCCGGAGCACGCCGACCGCGGAGGCCGCCGCACACATCCACGATCCCGTGCCGGCGGCATCCGCCTCTTCCGACCTCCCGCGCGCAATAGACCCGGTATTCGAGCGGGCGCTTGCGAAGGATCCTTCCCGGCGCCCTCCGTCCGCCCTCGCGCTCGTCTCGGAGCTGGAGGACGCGCTCGCAGGCGACGAGGAGCAGACGCACATCGTCCAGTACCGGCCTCCGCGCCGGCCGCGTCGATGGCTGGTCCCCGCGATCGTGGCTGCCGGGCTGCTCGCGGGTGGTGGAATCGCGGGTGCGGTGATCGCGAGCGGAGGCGAGTCGAAGCCCACCGTGCGCGAGGTCGTGCACACGATCACTCGCACGCTTCCCGGCACGACGGTCAGCTCGGTACGGACGGTGACCAGAGCTGCGCCCGCGCCCCCGCCGCCGCCGCCACCTCCCCCGCCGCCGCCGCCGCCACCGCCGCCCGCCTCCGCCTCCGCCTCCGCCTCCGCCGAGCAGCCTCAGCGGCGCGCAGCTGAACGACCAGGCGTACGCGCTGATGCAGGAGGGCAGCTACGCGGAGGCGCTGCCGCTTCTGCAGCAAGCGCTGGCGAAGCTCGACGGGACGGGAGACATCAACGAGGCCTACACGGACTACAACCTGGCCTACACGCTGATCCAGCTCGGAAGCTGCTCGCAGGCCCCCGCACTACTCGACGAGTCCGAGCAGATCCAGGGGCACCGGCACGAGATCGACGAGGCGAGGCACGCCGCCGACAAGTGCCTGAAGAAGGAGGCGAAGGGAAAGAAGGACTAGTGCGGCCCGGCCACGGGCTCGGCCGGCTCCGCCTCGACCTTCACTTCGGCGCCCTCGAGCTCGACGATCCAGAAGTCCCGCCCGAGCACGGGCACGGCGACGTTGTAGACGGGGACGTCCCCGATCGCTCCCTCGAACGCTCCCGCGTGCGCGTGGCCGTGCAGCACGAGGTCCGGCCGGTGGCGGATGATCGGCGCTGCCAGGCGGCTGCTCCCCAGGAAGGCCCAGATCACCCTCGGCTCACCCTCGAGCGTGGACGTCGCCGGCGCATAGTGGAGGAGGACGATGCGCAGCGGGCACGCGGCAACCGCGGCGAGGCCCTCGTCGAGCGCGAGCACCTCGGCAGTCGTCTCGGCGTAGACCTGGCGCAGGAGCGGCTCGCCGAAGTCGGGCAGCTCCGAATCGGGGAACCCGCCGATGAAGCCCTTGGTGCCGACGATCCCGATGCGCGTTCCCCGGACCTCCCGCACCGTGTGGCTGCGCTGCAGGACCTCCACCCCGGCCTCCTCGAGCAGCGCGGTCACCTCCCGGCAGCGGTCGGCGTGCCAGTCGTGGTTCCCGAGCACGGCGACCACCGGCGTCGCGATCCCGCGGCAGATGTCCGCGAGGATCGCCGCCTGCTCCGGCTCGCCGTACGTGGTCAGGTCGCCCGCGAGCAGGATGAGGTCGGCGTCGCGCTCGGCCTCCTGGAAGGCGGCGGCGACCGCGTCCCGGTTTTCCTCCGAGCAGTGGATGTCGCCCGCTGCGGCGATGCGGATGGAGCTCACCCTGGAGGTGTTCCACGCGGGAGCCGATTCGCAAACGGCGACCCGGGGTATCCACTCAGCCGATGACCTATCGGCCGACGTTCGGCGAGCTGATCGAGACTCTGAAGAGAGCCGCAGGCGCGCTGCGCGACGACGGGATCACGTTCGTGCTGGGCGGCGGGATCGCTTCCGCCGCGCAAGGCGGCCCCGAGTCGGACCACGACGTCGACCTCCTCCTTCGGCCCCAGGACGCCGACCGCGCCCTTGCCGTCCTCGACGAGGCCGGGTTCCGGCCGGAGAGACCTCCCGAGGGCTGGCTGTACAAGGCGTGGGACGGCGACGTGTTCGTGGACCTCATCTTCCAGACGGCCGAGGGCGACGTCACCGAGGATCTGTTCGAGCGGGCGACCGACATGGAGGTCTATGCCGTCCCCATGCTCGTGCTCGCACCCGAGGACCTGCTCGTCTCGAAGCTGCTCGCGCTGGACGAGATGACGCTCGACTACAAGCCGATCCTGGAGATCGCCCGGGCGCTGCGGGAGCAGGTGGACTGGCCGAGCGTGCGCGAGCGAACGAGCGAGTCGCCGTTTGCGACGGCGTTCTTCACGCTCATCGAGGAGCTCGAGATCGTCTCAGAAGAAGAACTGGCGCCACGCTGACCACCAGTCGTCGGCGCGGGAGACGACGTTGCGCGCGTCGAGCCGCTCGACGCCCGGCTTGCGCCCGAAGCGGTCGGCGGCTTCGGTGACCTTGAACTCGACTTTGATTTCCGCGGGACGCCCGGGGACGTACGGCTCGACCGCCTTCAGGTCCTCGAGCGCCTGTTTCGCTCCCTCCTCGATGAGCTCGCGGGCACGCTGGGCGGGAAGCTGTCGGGCGCTGAAGCTGCTGAGCCCTTTCTTGACGGCGACCGTCGTCAGTCCGTCTCCGAGCAGTTCCTTCCCCTCGCGGCATACGGCGTCGTCGCCGGTCACGAGCAGGACGGGACATCCCCACTGCCCGCACAGCGCGGCGTTGATCCCCGTTTCGCCGACCAGCGTCCCGTTGAACCACAGGTTCTGCCACTGCTGGCCCGACACGGTGTGGTTCATCACGCCGTCGGGCGTCCCCGCCATCGCGTGCATGCCGACGAAGAGAGCCGCGTCGCAGCCCTCCTCGAGGAAGCCCGTGTACTCCGTCCACATGTCCTGAACGACGAACTCGCAGGCGGGGTCGAGCAGGTCCGGGATGAGCGAGTTGAAGCTCCAGGCGCCGCCGGCGCCGTGGCAGTCCATGACGACGATCTCGTTCGCGCCGGCCGCCTTCGCCCCGCGCACGGCGGCGTTGATCTCCTCCGTGTAGAGCCGCCGGCCCTCGTCGTACATCTTCTCGCCGCCGGTCGTCTGCTCCCATTTGACGATCCCGGAGACGCCCTCCATGTCGCTGATGATGTGGACGCGCATGCTTGTAGCCTCTCAGCGTGGAGACCGGTCTGCAAGGAAAGCGCGTTCTGGTCACGGGCGCGTCGGGCGGGATCGGGTCGGCGTGCGCCCGGGCGTTCGCGGCGGAGGAATGCGAGCTCGTCCTGCACTACCACCACGGGAAGGAGCGCGCGGAGGCGCTCCAGGCCGAGATCGGCGGGGTCGCCCTCCAGGCCGACCTGACGAGCGAGGAGGATGCGGACCACCTCTTCGTCGAGGCGGGACCGCTGGACGTATGCGCGGCCGTCGCCGGCGTCTGGCCGCGTCCCGACGAGCCGGTCTGGGAGCTGCCGCTCGAGCGCTGGGAGGAGACGCTGCGCGCGAACCTGACTTCGACGTTCCTGACCGCGCGTGGATTCCTGCGCGGAGTCGCCGAACGCGGGCACGGCAGCCTTGTCATGGTCGCGTCGACCGCGGGGCTCTTCGGCGAGGCGGGACACGCCGATTACGCGGCGGCCAAGTCCGCCATCGCGTACGGGTTGATGCTGAGCCTCAAGAACGAGGTGGTGCGCGTCGCGCCGCGCGCGCGCGTCAACGTCGTCGCGCCCGGCTGGACGTATTCGCCGATGACACGCGGCGCGATCGACGACGAGCTCGTCCGGCGAATCACGCGGACGATGCCTCTGCGCAAGGTCGCGCTGGCCGAGGATGTCGCGGCACAAGTCGTCGTCCTCGCCTCGGACGAGATCTCCGGGCACGTCACCGGCCAGGTCGTCACGGTCGCCGGCGGAATGGAAGGGAGAGTCCTGCATGACTGATTTCATCGCTCACTGGGACGACGTCGAAGGACGCCGCAACGAGCTCGGCCATCTCGGCGCGGTCTGGCGCGACCTCGGCCGCGCGGCAGGCACCGTGACCGTCGGTCTCAAGCGGCTGGAGATCGACCCCGGTAAGTGGTCGACCCCGGCGCACGTCGAGGGCGCGGAGGAGGAGATCGTCTACGTCCTCGGCGGCTCCGGCTTGTCCTGGCAGGACGGAAAGGTCTACGCGATCGGGCCCGGCGACTGCATCGTCCATCCGCCGAGCAGCTGGGCGCACACGCTCCGCGCCGGCGACGACGGACTCGACGTCCTCATCTACGGGATGCGCGTCCCGCTGCAGATCGCCGACCTGCCGCGCGGGGACGTTGCCTGGATCTTCCCCACGTGGACTGACGCGGGAACCGGCGACCACCCCTGGGCGCGCGAGGTCGCGGCCGGGGAGCCGGAGGTCGGCGAGCCCGAACCGCGCCCCGCGAGCATCGTCAACGTCGACGATGTCGACTGGGACGACTGGGCTCCCGGGCCGGAGTACGGGATCACCTCCTGCTGGCTGGCCCGCCCCGCGGGCGCCACGCTGACCGGCTTGAACATCGATCAGATCCATCCGGGGAAGCTGAACACCGTCCCGCACTGCCATTCCGCGGAAGAGGAGCTGTTCGTCGTTCTCGAAGGTGAAGGCACGTGCCTGCTCGGCGACGAGGAGCATCCGCTTCGCGCAGGAACACGTCGTCGCGCGGCCCGCTGGGACACGCGTGGCCCACGCCTTCCGCGGAGGCGAGGGCGGGATGCGGCTCCTGGTCTACGGGACTCGCGAACCGAACGACATCTGCTACTACCCGCGCTCGAAGAAGGTCTATTTCCGCGGGATCGGGCTCATGACCCGCCTGGAGCAGCTCGACTACATGGACGGAGAGCTCTGAACGGAATCCTCGACCAGATCGGGGACACGCCGCTCGTCCGCCTGCGCCACTGCGTCCCCGCGAACGGAGCGGAGCTCTGGATCAAGCTCGAGTACGTGAATCCCACCGGGTCGATGAAGGACCGCATGGCGCTCGCGATGATCGAGGGCGCGGAGCGAGACGGGCTCGTCGGCCCGGGCACGACCGTCGTCGAGTACACGGGCGGCAGCACGGGGCCGTCGCTCGCGCTCGTCTGCGGCGCGAAGGGATACGGATGCAAGATCGTGATCGCCGATTGCTACTCGGAGGAGCGCCTTCGTTTGATCGAAGCTCTTGGGGCCGAGCTCGTCGTCATCGAGTCGGTTCACGGGCGCCCGAACGTGACGGCCGAAGACATCCGCCGGATGATCGCCCGGGCCGAAGAGCTGGCCGCCGAGCCGGGGCACTACGCGACCGACCAGTTCAACAATCCGTACACCGTCGAGGGCATGCGCGACAGCCTCGGCCGGGAAATATGGGACCAGGCGGGAGGCCGGGTGACGGCCTTCTGCCAGGGGATCGGGACGGCGAGCTCGGTGGTCGGCGTCGCTCGCGCGCTCAAGCCGGAAGGCGTCTGGATCCAGGCGCTCGAGCCGGCCGGCTCGGCTGCGATCTCGGGCGGAGAGAGCGGGACGTTCGCGATGCAGGGCTGGTCGGGGATGGTTCCGCCGCACTGGGATCCCGAGTGGGTCGACGGGCTCGACACGATCGAGGATGAGGAGGCGATCGCGATGGCGCGGCGGCTGGCTGCGGAGGAGGGGATCTTCGCCGGCGTCTCCACCGGGGCGAACGTGGTCGGCTCGCTGCGTCTGGCCGAGCGGCTCGGCGCGGACGCGGTCATCGTCACGCTCGCCGTCGACAGCGGCTTCAAATACATGAGCGGCGCGCCTTATGCGTGAGCGCTCGTCCCATAACGATTCCTGATACGTCGCCAAAACCGGGGTCAGACCCCGGGACATGTCCCGGACCACCTAGATCCGGCCCCGACGTCGTGGGAATCAGATCTCGACGGCGAGGCCTTCGGCGGCGAGCCCTACCGGCCCGCCGAACCCAGAGCGTGCGTGCGCGAGCGTGTCGTTCGCATCGGTGCCCGGGGCGAGATGCGTGACGAGCAGCCGCTGTGCACCCGCCCGCGCCGCCGTCTCCCCGGCCTGGCGGCCGTTCAGGTGCATCGCCATCTCCTGCTCTCCCGGCGAGCCCGCCTCGCATACGAACAGGTCGACATCGCGCGCAAGATCGAGGAGGGCGTCGCACGGCCCGGAGTCGGCCGAGTAGGCCATCGAGCAGGAGCCGTTCATGATGCGGAAGCCGTAGGTGTCGAGGTCCGGCGTGTGCTCGACGGGGATCGGAAGGATCTTGAGCGGACCGACGCGAATCGTCTCTCCCTCCCGAACCTCGCGCGGCTCGAAGGCGGGCTCGTCCTCCACGGCCCAGTTCGCCACGACGCCCATGGCGTCCACCCAGCCGGCCGGGCCGTAGACAGGGAGCGGGTGCTCGCGCTCGAAGGCGAAGCGAAGCGCATGCAGGCCGAGGACGAGATCGGTCCAGTGGTCGGCGTGCAGGTGGCTGATGAGGATCGCGGTCAGCTCGTTCGGTGCGCAGTGCTCGAGCAGCCGCGGGAAGGTGCCCGAGCCGGCGTCGATCCAGACCCGGGTGTCATCCTCCTCGACCAGGTAGCCCGAGCAGGCGGATCCGGGGGGCGGGTAGCCGCCACTCGTGCCGAGAACTGTGAGACGCATTCATGAAGATTCAAGCAGGCGGCGGTCGGAGAGGCGACGCCCGCCGCGAATGAGCAGCCACGCGACGAGGCCGACCAGGAGGATCGGGCCGAGGACGATCAGCGCGTAGAGCGCCCAGGAAGCTTCCTTTTGCAGGATCTTCCCGGCGTCGTGCAGCGCCCGGCCGAGCGGCCCGCGATGCTCGGGCTTGACGACCGCGGCGGCCTCCTTCGTCGTGAGGCCGAGCGAGACGGTCGCGAGCGACGCGGTGTGCGCGGTTCGCGCCTTGCTCGTCCGCAGTGCCTCCAGCCGTGCGGCGAGCCGGGCGCGACGCTGCTCGAGCCGGACGCGCTCCTCGTTCGAGAGGGACGTGTCGGCGAGCCGGTCGTCGATCTTGGCGATCGCCACGCGCGTCGCGCCGATCTGCTTGACCACCCGGTTGAACTGAACCTGAAGATCGGTGATCTGGATGTTCTGCGCCGCGATCGTCCCGAGGGCGGAGAACTTCGCGATCGCCTGCTGCACGTGCCCGACCGGGATCTTGAAGACCAGCGCCGAGGCGCCCTCCTTCGCTGCGTTGAAGTTGGCCGAGACGACGTAGCCGCCGAGAGCACGCGCGATCCGCATTGCCTTCTGCGTGGACGGCGACAGCGCGTCGAGGCCGTCGACGCGGACGGTCAGCGCCGCCTGGTAGTGCTGCAGGCGAGTCAAGTTCGGAGGAAGCGCGCGCAGCGACGGCAACGCCGCTTTCTCCAGTGAACGACTTCCGAACGGCACGGTGGCCGTGACGCGCGGGGTCGCCGCGTCAAAGACGGGAACCGTGTTCGTCGGCTGAGCCGACCTTCCCCGAGCCACCTCCTGCTGCGGCGCGCCGGAGTTCGCGATCCCGTGGATGACCGCCCCGCCGACCGCCACCGCGACGACCGCCGGCACGGCCACGAGCGCCAGCCGCCGCGCGGTGTAGCGCGAGGGCAGCGAGAAGCTGAAGCGCGGCTCGCGCACCGGCCGCTCGCTCAGCGCCAGGACGCGCTCGCGGAGCTGCTCCGGCGCGCGCGGCTTGGCCAGGCGCAGTTCGTTGGTCAGGTCAACGCTCGACATCGGTCACCATCTCCTCCAGCTTCTTCAGGGCACGGCTCAGTCGGGTGGAACACGCGGTGGGGCTGATCCCGAGCAAACCGGCGGCGCTCTCGCCGTCGAGGTCGAGGATCACGCGCAGCGCGATCACCTCGCGCTCGGCGGCGGACAGCGCCAGCACGGCCTGCTCCAGCTCGGGGGAAAGTCCCGAGACGAACACCTGCTCCTGCCGCTCCGGCGGCGCGATAGACCTCCTCGCGCCGCCGGCGCCGCCGCTCCGAGCGGAGATGGTCGAGCGCGGTCGAGCGCGCGACCTGGCAGAGCCAGGTCTTGGCCGAGCCGCGGCGGGAGTCGTATCCGCGCCACTTGCGCAGCGCCTTCTCGAACGTCTCTCCGGTCAGGTCTTCGGCCACGGTCGGGTCTCCGGTCAGGTAGAGGAGGTAGGCGTAGACGTCGTCGAGGTGGGCTTCAGCCGCGGCGGCGAAGCTCTCGCGCTCCGCCCCCGCAGTCGTGCGGTCGGCCCAGGTCGTTGCGTTCACTCAGCCCTGTATACGCCACCGATGCGTCGGACGTCACACAGTTGTGAACTCACGTGCAGTACAGGCTCCACATGAGCCGTCCGGCGGCGTCGAAGAACGCCAGTCCTCGGACTCCTCGCGTGGCCGAATGCACCGTTGGCGCAGAGCACGACCTGGCGCTCGCCGTCCTCGCTGGACAGTGCAATTGCCGTGTATCCGAGGGAGAAACCGATATGGCCCCAGGCGGGACCGCACGGCGATCGCTCGCGTCTCCAGATGGCCGTGATCTCGCCGATGCCGAGGCCGTACCGGTCGGTCTCCGGCCAGTCCGACTCGACGGCCGTGAGCATCTCCGCGCGCAGATGGTCGGGAAGCAGCTCACCCCCGAGCAGCGCGCGAAGCAGGCGAGCAACCTCGCCCGGCGTCGAGACGACTCCTCCGCCGGCCCAGTAAAACGGGAGGTCGAGCTCAGTGACGTCCACCGGATCCGGGCCGCTGCCCGGAAGGATCGGGTTGTCCCCGGGGAGGTACCCGTGGGCGCACTGGCCGTGCAGCGGACCTTCGATCAGGTCGGTCTGGTCAAGACCCAGCGGCGCGAGGATGCGCTGCCGCAGTACCTCCTCCAGCGGCATGCCGGTCACGTCCTCCACGATCAGCCCGAGCGCGAGGTAGTTGCTGCCGTGGTACTCCCACCCTGCCCCAGGCGCGAAGAGGCGCGGCAGTTCCATGACCTCGGCGAGCTGCTCGCGGTGCCCGAGCTCGAGGCGGTGTGTCGGGTCGCGGCGGTACGGCTCGAAAAACTCCACGTGATCGAAGGGAGCATCCGGAAGACCGCTCGTGTGGTTGAGCAGCTGGCGGATGGTGATTCCCTCCGCGACCGGACCCGCATCGCCGTCGAGCTCGAGCAGCCCTTCCTCGACGAGCTGCAGGACGAGGGGCGCCACGAAGAGCTTCGTGACGCTCCCGACGCGGAACCGATGCTCGGCCGTCAGGGCCTCGCCCGTCTCCACATTCGCAAGCCCGGCCGCTGCTTCCAGCTTGCCCGCTGGACCGCTCGCGGCCACGGCGGCTCCCGGCACACCGGTTGCGATGACGGCCTCGAGTTGCTCTTGAACCAAGGTGCCGACCCTAACCCGCTAGGATCCCTTCGGCATCAAGAGAGGTCGAGAGGGCCCGCGCCCGAGCTCGCCCGCCAACCTGCCTAGTCGCAAGGTGGCAAAGACGATGTGGCCCCCACGGGGCAACGGCTAGCGAGCCGAGCGCGGGTCAGGGAGGAAGTTCGTTGGCAAGCAGATTTCTGGAGCGGATCGAGACTGGGCCTACGGTCGTCGCCGACGGCGGGATGGGTGCCCTCATCTCCGCCGCCGTGCCCCGCCTGCGCTGCCCGGAGGAGGCCAACCTGCGCGCGCCCGACGCGGTCGTGTCGCTGCACGTCTCCTTCATCAACGCCGGCGCCGAGCTCATCGAGACCAACACGTTCGGCGCGAACCGGCGCAAGCTCGCGCAGCACTTCCTCGAGAACGACTTCGAGCAGATCAACTCCACCGCGGTCAAGCTCGCGCGCAACGCCCGCGAGACGACCGGCCGCGACGTCTTCATCGCCGGCTCGATCGGGCCGCTGGGCGAGGTCGCGACCTCCCGGGTGCGCCGTGAGGAGTTCGCCGAGCAGGCGCAGATCCTCGAAGGCCGCGGCGCCGACCTCTTCATGGTCGAGACGTTCTACGACCTGGACGAGCTGTGCGACGCGGTCGAGGCGGTGCGGGGCGTCTCCTCTCTCCCGATCGTCGCGCTCATGACGTTTGACGACGGTGCCGAGACACTTGCGGGCGTACGGGCGAAAGAGGCGGGCAAGCGGCTGGCGGAGATGGACGTCGTCGCGATGGGCGCGAACCACGGCGCGGGCCTCATGGCCGCGCTCGCGGCGCTCGACGAGATGTCGAGCGACGGCAAGCCGCTCGCCGCGCTTCCGAACATCGGGCTTGCCAGCCTGGCCGGCGGCCGCGTCATCTATCCCCATGCCACGCCGGAGTACTTCGCCGAGTTCGCCGCCCATGCGCGCGAGCTGGGCGCCAAGATCCTGGGCGGATGCTGCGGGACGACCCCGGCGGAGATCTCCGCCATCCGGGCAGCGGTGGAGGAGGAGCGCAAGCCCCGCGCCCGGCTCGACTTCGAGGAGCGGGAGCTCGTGGTCGCACTCGGCGAGGAGCAAGCTGAGACGGGGCTGGCGCGCGCTCTCCGCGAGGGCGAGTGGGTCGTCTCGATCCAGCTCGACCCTCCGCTCGGCGGCAACATCGGCGGGCTCGTCGAGCTGTCGCAAGCGCTGAAGGACTCCGGCAAGGTCGGCTTCGTCGACGTCAACGACAACGCCGGCGCGCGCGCCGGCATGAACGCGATCATGTTCTCCGCCGCGATCGAGCGCGCGACGGGGATCGAGACGATCCCGCACCTCACGACGCGTGACTACACGATCATGGGGCTCGAGGCGGTGCTCTTCGGGGCGCAAGCGGAGGGCGTGCGGAACGTCCTCGCGGTGACGGGAGACCCGCCCGAGGTCGGCGACTACCCGGGCTCGAGCGGGATCTTCGAGATCGACGCGATCGGGCTCACGCGCCTGATGGCGCAGCTGAACCGCGGCGAGGATTTCAACGGCCGGCCGATCGACGCGCCGACGTCCTTCTACATCGGCGTCGCCGTCAATCCGACGGCGGACGACCTCGACCTCGAGCTCGACCGTTACCACCAGAAGATCGAGGCCGGCGCGCACTACGCGATGACGCAACTCATCTTCGACCTCGACCTGCTGGACGCGTTCTTCGACCGCTTCGGCGGGCCCTCGCCGATCCCGGTCATCGTCGGGATCTGTCCGATCTGGAGCTACCGCTTCGCACTGCGCCTGCACAACGAGCTGCCGGGGATCGTCGTCCCGGAGAAGCTCCAGGAGCGCTTGCGCGACGCCGGCTCGAACGCGCCGGAGATCGGAATGGAATACGCGAAGGAGCTGTACGAGGCCGCGAAGGAGCGCTCCGCCGGCGTCTATCTAGTGGCTCCCTACCGCCAACCGCTCAACATCCTCCACCTGATCTCCTAGCGCTCGGGCCCACGCGGCCGCACGCTCGAGCTCGCCGTCCTTCAGCGGTCCTTCCGTTCCGTGGACGAAGAAGCTCTCGGGCTCCGCCACCAGCTCGAACCCGTGTTGGCGCAGGCGCTTCGCGATGCCCTTCGCCGCCGATCCCGTCAGGAACGCCGGCTTCTCGAAGCGCGTGTCGAACGCGGCCGCCCGGCCGGTGCCGTGCGGCAGCTCGTCCAGCCAGTCGCGCACGCCGTGTCCGTCGGTCCCTCCCTGCTCGACCGCCGCCTTGCGGCTTCGCTCGCTCGGAAGCCCGTGTACGTGCGTCGGCGCGCCCACGACGAGCAGATCGACCTCGTCCAGGTCGACGGGGTCTCCGGCCCAGAGGACCTCTGTGTCGAGCTCCGTGGCGATCGCCTCCGCGATCAGGCGCGTGTTTCCGAACGACGACTCGCAGATCACTGTCGCTCTCATCTCTGCCTCCTTTGTCCTGCTGCAAGCACACCACGGCGGGCGGCGAAGGTCATCCGTGAAAGCCCGGATCCCGGGTCAGCGAACGCACGGGCCGGTGGAGACCTTGCGCCGCGCGTGCGCGAGCGCCTGGCGGACGATCTGCGGCGGGACGCCGTAGCCGCCGGTCTCGCCCACACGAGCGGCGAACATCGTCGACTGGACGGCGCCGCGCGCGTCCACGGCCGGGCCACCGGAATCGCCGTGCTGGATCTTCCCGCGCAGGCTCGTGATGAGCCGCGAGACCGGCCCGTGGCCGTACGCGTCGTCCGTGCTGATCCGCGCGGTCTCGCCGATCCGGCCGGCCTCGACGTCGAGCGGACCGTTCCCGGGGTAGCCCATGAGCGCCACCGGCGTCCCCGGCCTGGGGTCGACGAACCGGAGCGGGCGCGCCTGCAGGCCCGGGACGCGCAGGACGGCGACGTCGTTCCGTGAGTCGAATGCGTATGCCTGCGCGTCGAGCGGGAGGTCACCCGGTGCCTGGACGGTGGTCGAGTCCTCGCCGGCGACGACGTGCGCGGCGGTGACGACGAGGCCCGGGCGCGCGACCCAGCCGCTTCCGGCGATCCCGAGCCCGCACGCGTTCCCGAGCACCTTGACGACGCTCGGCGCGGCCTCGCGCACACCCGGCCGGTTGAGGACGGCCGGGTTCGGCGGCGGGCCGATCGCCAGAGGGCCCTCGATCGCCAGCAGCGGGTCGATCCGCGCCAGCGCATGCAGGACGGTCGAGGGCGGCAGGAGCTCGTTCAGCTGCCGGACGATGAACGAGCGCTGCGCGTTCTGCCGGAGGTTCGTCTGCCCGGGGATGAGGAGGACGACCGTGCCGAGGACCCACACGACCGCCAGCCCGGTGGCGGCGCCGATGAGGACCCCGCCGGCGGAGTCCACGGCCCGGAGCGGCTTGAGCCGCATCGACGAGCGCATCCTGCCCCCGAGGTAGCTGCCCGTGGCCTCGAGCACGATCGCGCAGAAGATCGCCCCGCCGAGTGCGAACAGCGTCGTGTAGCGCGAGGTGTTGCCCGCCGGAAAGGAGATACGGGGCGAGCCGAGCGCCGAGCAGCGCGCCGCCGACGATCCCGGCGAGGGAGAGCGCGGCGGTGAGGAGACCTCGGAAGTAACCTGCGACCGCGAGCAGCGCGACGAGCGCGAGCGCGATCCAGTCGAAGAGGTTCACGAGGCCAGGCTACTGGGCGGACCCGTCGCTAGACTTCGTCCGCTCGGGGGCGTAGTTCAGTTGGTTAGAACGCCGGCCTGTCACGCCGGAGGTCGCGGGTTCGAGTCCCGTCGCTCCCGTTGCGAATGCGCTGGAAACGGCGCAATTCGGGTTGCGGCGATCTCGCTTGACTCAGCTCTTGGCCCATCAAGGTAAAGGCGAGCCGTAACGCGACATTCACATGTGGCCGAAACCAGCTCGGCCGAGCCCCATGGGTCGAAAACTTACTCACTGTTGCGCACATTTCCTGGTGATAACCCATTACAATCGCTGCCACAGGGGAGCGAGGCCCGAGCGGTCACGAACCACGCCCCTCTGACTGCGGAAGGACACTTTGACTGCGGCACCCAATTCGATTCTGATAATCGAAGACGACGCTTCGCTGCGTGAACTCGTCGCGACCCTGCTGCGAGGCGCCGGCTACACAACCGTCGAGGCCGAATCCGGCGAGGACGGGCTCGAGCTCGCGCGGCAGGGTCCACCGAGGCTCGTATTGCTCGACATCAATCTGCCGGGAACGAGCGGGTATTCAGTATGCAACGAGCTCCGACAGACGCTCGGGCAGCGGCTTCCGATCATCTTTCTTTCCGGCGAACGGACCGAGCCCTTCGACCGAGTCGCCGGCCTCCTCATCGGCGCCGACGACTACATAACGAAGCCATTTGATCCGGACGAGCTCGTCGCCCGAGTGTCGCGCATGCTCGAGCGTTTGGACCTGCAGCCTCCGCAGCCACTCGATGCCAACGGCTTCGGGTGGACACCGCGCGAGTTCGAGGTGCTCGGACTCCTCGTAGAAGGGCTCTCTCAGCCGGACATCGCTGCGCGTCTCTGCCTGAGCCCGAAGACGGTCGGGACGCACATCCAGCGGATCATGGGGAAAATGGGTGTCAAGAGCCGTACGCAAGCGGTCGCCATGGCCGCACGCGAAGGCCTGTTCGATCCCCTCCTGCGGGAAGCACGCGTAGACGATGGTCACCAAGCTCTTCACTCCTCGTAGGCCACCCTCGATGCGGAGAACGTCCGCTACCACCTGAACGCTCGTACCAGAAGGTCCGTCGCTCGCCGGGGCTTTCCTCGCTCACGAACCCTCGCCTCCATCAGGACCTGAGCCCGCGCCGTTGCACCAGTCCTCGGAGTGGATACGTCGAGACTTCAGTGGGCGATAGCGATCTGGCCGCGGATCTCGCCCGCAGGATTCTTCCGTGTTCGGACGGTGACATAGGTCCGCGCGCTGCTCATCAAAGCGACCTCACTGGGTGACGTATACGCGCTACCGTGCGCGCCCGACGAGCACGGCGAGCACAGATGGAAGAGGGCGGCCCCATGCTTGCCCGGCATTCCCCTGTGGATGTAACCGCTCGTCGCGCGCCCACTCAGCTTGCTGAAGGTCAACCGCCAGGTCAGGCGGTATCCCTTCTTCGTCTTTGTCAGGGTTCCGCTGAAACGGCCGGACGCTTTCGTGAAGTTTGACAGTGCCTCGAGGCACCACCTGCCCGGCCGTTAGCCGCGCCTTCACGTTGATTGTCCCCTGGCTATCGGCGCCGGCCGCACTCACCACTGCGAGCGCGAGGGCCGCGAAGCCACCTGCTATGACCCCGGATTTCACCTTCAAAGTTTTCTGTCCTCCTTGCTGCTTCTCGCCTAGTACGAGGCGAACCGATTACTCTCGAGAGGATGCCCGAAACGGGAGGGGAGGAGGCCCGAAGGCCTCCTCCCCTTGACCGCAGTCTCGCCTACTTCTTGACGAGATCCAGTCCTTGCGTGGAACCTGCGATCCCAGTGGTCGCGAAGTCGAAGTGCACGGTCGGCGGACTCGGCGCCGGCCTGTTCTTCACGGTGCTGGTGTCGTACTTGATCCCGATGTAGAACGTGCCGGTTCCGGTGAACGTAACCGCCACCGCTCCGGTTGCACTGTTCTGCGTGATCGTACCGTTGACCTTGGCGCAGCTCGAGTTGAACACGGAGCTGCCGCTCGCGACGCCGAAGCTGTATCCGGCCTGCGAGGACGTTTGCGTGATCGTGTACGAACCGCCGTTGGTCACCTTGATCCAGTAGAAGAACACGCCGGGGTTGACCTGGTTGATCGTCCCCGCGCCCGGACCCTTCAGCGAGTACTGCAGCTGGCTGAGCGTCGTCCGCAGTGCCAGTGGAGAATTGCTGGCAGGTCGTGGCCGTAGGCGTGATCTTGCTGATCACCGGATTGCTGATGACGAGCGTCTCGTCGTGGCATACGCTCGAGGCGCTGTTGTTGTTGGCGTCACCGGTGTAGAACGCCCGCCAGTAGAACGTGCCGGCGCTGTTGAACTGCACGCCGTCCGAGCGGGGGCACGATGTGGTTGGTGACGGTCTTGTCACCGGCGTCGTTGCCACCGGGGGTACCGACGGTGCCGGCTGGCAAGAAGCCAGAGACGAGTACCAGCGGTACTTGACCGTTCCACCCGCAGTCGCGGTTGCACCGGTGAGCGTGGACGTGTCGTTGACCGTGTCACCGACCTTGCCGGCTCGAGTTCGACAGCGTCGTCGCGATCGAGGGCGAGTTCGGCGCGACGACCAGCGTCTCGTCCGGTGCAGGCGCTGGAGGCGCCGTTGTTGTTGGCGTCACCGGTGTAGAAGGCCTGCCAGTAGAACGTGCCGGCGGAGTTGAACTGCAGCGCGTCCGACGGGGGCACGACGTCGTTGGTGACGGTCTTGTCACCGGCGCTGTTGCCACCGGGGGTACCGACGGTGCCAGCCTGGCAGTCGCTCAGGCTCGAGTACCAGCGGGTACTGACCGTTCCACCCGCGGTCGCAGTTGCACCGGTGAGCGTGGACGAGTCGTTGACCGAGTCACCGACCGTGACCGGCTCGACTTCGACAGCGTCGTCGCGATCGAGGGCGAGTTCGGGCCGACCACCAGCGTCTCCGACTGGCAGGGGCTGGACACCGGGCCGGTGTTGTTCGCATCACCCGAGTACGTGGCCTGCCAGTAGAAGGTGCCGGCCGAGTTGAACTGCATGCGAGTCCGAGTCGGGGGCACGACCGTTGGTCATGACCGTCTTCGGAGCCGGCGTCACGCCGCACGATGCGTGCACTGGTCGTCCGAGTAGACGGTGTACGTGACCGTGCCACCAGCGTCCGAGGTTGCACCGACTGAGGGTGGACGAGTCGTGCACCGAGTCACCGACCGAGACCGGTCGAGCCGACAGAACGCGTCGTCATCGAGGGCGCGTTCGGGCCGACCACCAGCGTCTCCGACTGGCAGGGGCTGGAGACCGGGCCGGTGTTGTTCGCATCACCCGAGTAGGTGGCCTGCCAGTAGAAGCGTGCCGGCCGAGTTGAACGCGAGCGAGTCCGAGTCGGGCACGACCGTTGGTGACCGTGTTCGGTCCCGGCGTCACGTCCGCCACAGTCGAGCACTGGTCGTCCGAGTAGACGCGTACGAGATCGTCCCACCGGCGTTCGAGGTCGCACCGACTGAGCGTGGCCGAGTCGTGCACCGAGGTACCGACCGTGACCGGTCCGAGATCCGACAGACGTCGTCGTCATCGAGGGCCCGTTCGGACTGACCACCAACGTCTCCGACTTGCAAGCGCTGGAGACCGGGCCGGTGTTGTTCACATCACCGGAGTAGGTGGCCTGCCAGTAGAAGGTGCCGGCCGAGTTGAACGTGTGCGAGTCCGAGTCAGGGGCAGCACCGTCGCTGACCGCGTTCGGATCCGGCGTCACGTCCGCCACCAAGCTCGAGCACTGGTCGTCCGAGTAGATCGCGTACGAGATCGTCCCACCGGCGTTCGAGGTCGCACCACTGATCGTGGCCGAGTCGTGCACCGAGGTACCGATCGAGACCGGGCCCAGATCCGACAGCGTCGTCGTCACCGACGGGCTGTTCGGCCTGACCACCAACGTCTCTCGACTTGCAGGCGCTGGAGACCGGGCCGGTGTTGTTCACATCACCGGAGTAGGTGGCCTGCCAGTAGAAGCGTGCCGGACGAGTTGAACGTGTGCGAGTCCGAGTCAGGGGCAGCACCGTCGCTGACCGCGTTCGGATCCGGCGTCACGTCCGCCACCAAGCTCGAGCACTGGTCGTCCGAGTAGATCGCGTACGAGATCGTCCCACCGGCGTCCGAGGTCGCACCACTGATCGTGGCCGAGTCGTGCACCGAGCGTACCGATCGAGACCGGGCCCAGATCCGACAGCGTCGTCGTCACCGACGGGCTGTTCGGACTGACCACCAACGTCTCGACTCGTGCAAGCGCTGGAGACCGGGCCGGTGTTGTTCACATCACCGGAGTAGGTGGCCTGCCAGTAGAAGGTGCCGGACGAGTTGAACGTGTGCGAGTCCGAGTCAGGGGCAGTCACCGTCGCTGACCGCGTTCGGATCCGGCGTCACGTCCGCCACCAAGCTCGAGCACTGGTCGTCCGAGTAGATCGCGTACGAGATCGTCCCACCGGCGTCCGAGGTCGCACCACTGATCGTGGCCGAGTCGTGCACCGAGGTACCGATCGAGACCGGGCCCAGATCCGACAGCGTCGTCGTCACCGACGGGCTGTTCGGACTGACCACCAACGTCTCCGACTTGCAAGCGCTGGAGACAGGGCCGGTGTTGTTCAGCATCACCGGAGTAGGTGGCCTGCCAGTAGAAGGTGCCGGACGAGTTGAACGTGTGCGAGTCCGAGTCAGGGGCAGCACCGTCGCTGACCGCGTTCGGATCCGGCGTCACGTCCGCCACCAAGTCGAGCACTGGTCGTCCGAGTAGATCGCGTACGAGATCGTCCCACCGGCGTTCGAGGTCGCACCACTGATCGTGGCCGAGTCGTGCACCGAGGTACCGATCGAGACCGGGCCCAGATCCGACAGCGTCGTCGTCACCGACGGGCTGTTCGGACTGACCACCAACGTCTCGACTCTGGCAAGCGCTGGAGACGGGCCGGTGTTGTTGCACATCACCGGAGTAGGTGGCCTGCCAGTAGAAGGTGCCGGCCGAGTTGAACGTGTGCGAGTCCGAGTCAGGCGCAGCACCGTCGCTGACCGCGTTCGGATCCGGCGTCACGTCCGCCACCAAGCTCGAGCACTGGTCGTCCGAGTAGATCGCGTACGAGATCGTCCCACCGGCGTTCGAGGTCGCACCACTGATCGTGGCCGAGTCGTGCACCGACGTACCGATCGAGACCGGGCCCAGATCCGACAGCGTCGTCGTCACCGACGGGCTGTTCGGACTGACCACCAACGTCTCGTCCTGGCACACGCTCGAGGCGCTGTTGTTGTTGGCGTCACCGGTGTAGAACGCCCGCCAGTAGAACGTGCCGGCGCTGTTGAACTGCACGCCGTCCGACGGGGGCACGATGTGGTTGGTGACGGTCTTGTCGCCGGCGCTGTTGCCACCGGGGGTACCGACGGTCCCGGCCTGGCAGTCGCTCAGGCTCGAGTACCAGCGGTACTTGACCGTTCCACCCGCAGTCGCGGTTGCACCGGTGAGCGCGGACGTGTCGTTGATCGTGTCACCGATGTTGCCGCGTCGAGCTTCGACAGCGTCGTCGCGATCGAGGGTGAGTTCGGGCCGATGACCAGCGTCTCGTCCGAGCACACGCTCGAGGCGCTGTTGTTGAAGGCGTCACCGGTGTAGAACGCCCGCCAGTAGAACGTGCCGGCGCTGCTGAACTGCACGCCGTCCGACGGGGGCACGATGCCGTTGGTGACGGTCTTGTCACCGGCGCTGTTGCCACCGGGGGTACCGACGGTGCCGGCCTGGCAGGAAGCCAGGCGTCGAGTACCAGCGGTACTTGACCGTACCGCCCGCGTCCGCCGTTTGACCGGCGAGCGCTGACGTGTCGTTGATCGTGGCGCCGATCGCACCGCTCGACGCCGACAGAAGCGTCGTGATCGTCGGCGAGTTGATGTTGCGGGCGTTATGGAAGGTGCAGCTGGCATTCGTCGCCCCGCCGGCTGCTGCGATGACCGAGGCTGTCGCTGTGCTGTTGGTGAAGGTGCAGTTGGTGCCATTACCGGAGGCGAAGTGGTAGCCGTTCAAGCTCGTCTCGGTGATGGTGTAGCTGCCGGTATTCAGGCTGGGGAACTGGACGGAGCTCTGTCCACTCGCTGGGCACAGGGGCAAGGACACATTGTTCGGATTTGGGCTGATGTTGAAGCACCAATGATCCGGCGTCGCAGTTCCGCTATCGACGACTTTTGTGACCAGGATGTTTGCGAGCGCGATGATGCCGCCTGGATTGATGCCGCCCGTAACGGCACCTCCTTCTCCGCCCAGCCTCATCTGAAGACTGCCGCCGGGGAAGAAGCTCGCGCTCTTACCAACCGCAACCGTTGGATTGGTATCGCCGGCTTTCGCCAGATGACCCACCCCAATAGAGGAAGGTATTTCCAGCGCCGAATCGTGTTGAACTTAACGACGGTCTCCCGCTGGGTCGGGCTCGTGCAACGTACCCTGGCCCCGTCTCGGTGACGCTCGTAATCGTCATGTTCTCGCCGCTGGAAGGTGCCCGCCGGCCAGGCGCCGGCAACCGACGATGAGCTGATCGTCCCGTGAGTTGGTGCGGGCGGATTGCCCGCATTTCGGCTCGTGTCGAACGGGGCGAGCCGCGTGTAGCCGTAAGGGCCGGTGGGCGGAGCATTCTGGAAGTCACGGCAGAGGGTGAAAGTGTGCGGGTTGCCGGAGGGCGGGACGTTGGTGGAGAACTCGACTCGGAAGGGGATGACCTCACCCTCCTTGTAGTTCGAGTTGTTGCATTTGGAGTGTCCCGCTGATCCACGCCGCCACCCGAGGACTAGTCCGCCACTCCACCAGCTGGGTGCTGGCGGCATGCCCAACCGCGGGAAGGACGAGGGCTACCGCGACTGTGGCCGCGGCGAGGAGGAGACCGACGAAGGTTTACGCCCCCGCGCGTGCGAGGTCGTAGTCGTCGGTGCCTCATGTGGGGAATGCTGGGCACAGGGAACGTCGCCTTCTGTGCAGGGACCGCCTGTGCACGGCTCCTGTTCGGCAGCGCCGCTAGGCGCCGTCGCTTGTCGTACTCTCATCAAGTTCTCCTCTCGTCCGCAGGTACCGTTGGGCAGCACCGGTTGGCGCCGCCGCGTGTCGTACTCTCGTAAAGGTTCTCCTCTCGTCCGCAGGTAGCCGCTCCGCAGAGAAGCAGTTGTTGTCCGAAAGGGAGTCTAGGGTCGTGGAAACCTGGCGGTTAGGGAGTGTTTTCATCCTTTGTGTGCGACGTTATGCCTACTGAATTTTCAGTACAGCTGAGCAGCCGCTTACAGTCAGGGCGCAGGAGCTGAGGGCCTCCGACGGAAGATTTTCGGTCAGACAAATCCACGATCGGATTAGCCGCACGACCGATCGAGTACGAAGAGATGAAGCGCAATTCCTACGGCGACCATTTGCCAGCAGCTAAAGGATCTTCGAAAGGACCCTCCGGACTGTCGCACTTGCCGTGAGAAACTCTCTTGCTTTCCCCTCCTTGGTGAGCGCGAGCGTCGCGTTCGGCGTCGTGTAGTGCTGGCCTCCAACGTGGACTCCGACGACGGCTCGGTTCAGCTCGCCATCTGGAGCCTGAAGCCACGAAGGACCGGGATGCAACGGCCACCGCTGGTCGCCAGCCCCCACAAGGCATGCTCGGTCCAGGGAGGACAGTGGTCGTGCCCGCGCTTCAACTCGCGTGTGCGCGATCCTGATGGTCGGCGCACACTCGAGCCCGGAGGGGCGGTACCCGGTGTCGGAACTCGCGGCACGCTTTGGCGCGAGCGTGGAAGTGGAGACCTCCGATCCGGAGCAGGTCTATGCGACGGCCGAGCGGTTCCGGCGAGAGCGGCCGCCGTACTGGGCTCATCTTCCCTGGGCGTAACTGCGCAGGCGTCATAGGCGAACACTCGCGCACCCAACCGGGCTCCCGCGGGATCAGCTCGCGGCTCGTTTTGAACGCAGTTCTGGACGAAACGGCGTTGATGCGAGAACAGGCGCACCCTTCCGCGCACGCCTGCTCGATTCGTGGTCGTCAGCCGCCGTAGAAGCCGACCGCGTTCATCGTGGTGATGACGGTGCTGGAGTCGGAGGCCCCGAGTAGGCACCCTTTCGTGTTTGCGGGCGGCTTGTATTGCAGCGGCGTCGGGAAGGTGAACGAGAGCGGCGTCGTGCCGTCGCCCAGATCGCGGATTTCCCAAATGGTGCCGTCGAAAGTGTCAAGGCTGCACCCGGTGGCGCTGCTAGGCACATGGTAGGCGAATAGATAGGCGTGAGTTCCGTTGCCAGTGCTGAGATCGGTCGAGATGGACAGGCTCGTGACGTTGATCGGCGACGCGCTCGGCCCGGCGAGGAACACGCCGCTTGTGTTCGCGATATTCAAGGCGCGTGAAAACCACGGAGACGCGGGCGCAGCTGAGCGACCGGTAACCGTCCCGTCCACGCTCAGCGGCCCAGCGCCGTCGCCAACCGCCAACTTCCCGGTCGAATCGACCTTGGCGAAGAAGGCCGAGGTCGAGTGGTCGGAGATGTTCACGACCTGGCCGACGTTCGCAAGCGCACTTTCGACGAGCGGACTAAGCAGGCTGGCCAGACCGACCCCGGCCAGCACGAAGAGCGCGGCCAGAGCCACGCGTGTTTTGGTGATGCGAACCTCCATGGTTGCCTCCCTGGTAGCTGGAGACTCAAGCCTCGCACCGGGCGCGTACGCTGTCGAGAAGGCGTTGGGATGGTTGGCGGCCCCATCGTTCGATCACCGATGATTTCGACTTCTGCGAGCCGTCCTTACATCCGAACACGCGAAAGGAGAGCGACTGTGAGCGACACGCAAGAGTGGCCTGGAGGCATCGCCGCGATCACGTTGTTCGTGGAAGACCTCGACTCCGCCAAGAGCTTCTACCAGGAGGTGTTCGAGCTACCCATCCATTACGAAGACGAAAACTCGGCAGTGTTCAAGTTCGGCGCCACCCTGGTCAATCTCCTGAAGGCCACGGAAGCGCCAGGTCTAATCGAACCCGCGCTGGTGGCGAGCCGCGATGCTGGCGTGCGGTTCCAGTTCACGCTCGAAGTCGATGACGTCGACTCGATGTGCGAGGAGCTGGGGCGACGCGGTGTGGAGCTGTTGAACGGACCGATGAACCGGCCCTGGGGCAACCGGACCGCAAGCTTTCGAGACCCCGGCGGCCACATTTGGGAAATCGCCCATTAAGCGGGCGCAACCGGTGGCAACGGCCGTCGAATGCCGGTCTACGAGAGCTGAGCCGGTGTCCGCCCCTCCACGCCGGCCAGCGCGACCGCGTCCTCGAGCGTGAGCGCGCGTCCCTCGGCCTCGAGCGAGGCGAACCGGGCGCCGAGCGCGGCCTGCGCGGTGGCGAGGTACTGCCCCTGGACAGAGCGCTGAGACGGGCCCGGATCGTCGCCGAGGGACTCGCGCAGGCCCTCGGCCACTCCCCAGAGCCGGGCTGCGCGCTCCGCGTCGGCGGCCGCCGCGGCGAGGCCGGCGAGGCCGTAGAAGCAGACTTCGAGCGCTCGCTTGTCCCGGGCCTCGAAGACGTGCGGCAGGCTTTCGGCGAAGAGGTCCCGGCTGCGCTGCGTGTCGCCCTGCAGCAGCGATGCGAGCGCGAGGTGCGCGAGCGACCAATCCGCCTGGCGTGAGTCGCCGAGCTCTCGCGCCAGCACGAGGCTCCGTTGCAGGACGTCGTTCGCCCGGTCGTATGCGCCGACCCCGAGCGCGGACTCGCCGACGTTGCCGAGGACGATCGCAACGTTCAGCGGGTCGCCGGCACGCTCGATGATCTCGAGGCACGCCTCGTTGAACTCGAGCGCACGCACGTAGTCGCCCTCCGCCTTGTGTAGCGCGGCCAGGCTGTTGAGGGCCGACGCCGCCTCCGATTCGAGTCCGTGCTCGCGCGCGAGTTGCAGCGCTTCCTCGAGCAGGATGAGCGCCTGCTTTCGGTCCCCGAGCGCACCGACAGCCCAGCCCTCCGTGCTCAGGGCCTCGCAGAGCCGCGAGGGCTGCCCGGCGTCCCGCAGAAGCGGAACGGCCTGGGAGCTCAGCTCGGCAGCCCGCTCGTGGTCTCCCTGCCAGAGCGCCATGTCACTCGCGCGGTAAAGCGCGGTGCCCCGGAGCTCCGGAGAGGCCGATTGCGCCCGCGCGATGAGCTCGTCGAGCCACCTGCGGCCTTCGCTCGCACGCCCGTGGGCCAGCCAGAAGCGGTACAGGCCGGCGCTCAACGCAAGCGCGAGCTCGAACTGGCCGTCCTCGAGCGACGACATGAGCGCCCCGCGAACATTGTCGAGCTCCTGTTCCAACTCCGACAGCCAGCGCGCCGCCTCCGGCCCACGGAGCTCCTCTTCAGCGTGGCGGGCGAGGTCGGTGAAGTACTCCACGTGCAGACGTTGGAGGTCGAGGCGCTCCCCGCTCTCCGCGAGCCGCTCCTGCGCGAACTCCCGAATCGTCACCAGCATCCAGAAGCGATCATCGCTGCGCCGGATGAGGCTCTTGTCGACCAGCGACTCGAGCGTGTCCAGGTCGCCGCCGGTGACGGCCTGCCCGGCCTCGAGCGTGCAACCGCCCGCGAACACGGACGCCCGCGCGAACAGCTGCTTCTCCTCCTCGTTCAGCATGTCGAAGCTCCAGCCGATCGCGCCGGCGAGCGTGCGTTGGCGCTCGGGAGCGTCGCGCGTCCCACCGGTCAGGAGCTGGAGCGAGCGTTCGAGTCGCTCGAGGATCTGGTCGAGGTCGAGCATCCTGACGCGTGCAGCCGCGAGCTCGAGCGCGAGCGGAAGGTTGTCGAGCCGGGCGCAGATCGCCGCCACGACGTCGGTCGGCTGGAAGTCGGGGTCGACGACGCGGGCGCGGGCCCCGAAGAAGCCGACGGCCTCTTCCGAGACGAACGGTTGGACGTGATACTCCTGCTCGGCTGCGATGCGAAGCGGCTCGCGGCTGGTTACGAGGACCCGCAGACCCTGGCAGTGCGCCAGCAGGTCGGCGAGCTCCGGCGCGGCGTCGAGGAGCTGTTCGAGGTTGTCGAGCAGAAGCAGGAGCTCCCGGTCGGCGACGTGCTCGGCCAGCTCGCCCTTGGCGCCCAGCACCTGGGCGGTCGAGTCCATCACGAGCGCGTGGTCACCAACCGCGGCGAGCGGGATCCACCAGACGCCTCCAGGGAAGCGCTCGGACGACTTCGGCCGCCGCCTGCGCGGCGAGCCGGGTCTTCCCCGTTCCGCCGGGGCCGGTGAGCGTGAGCATCCGGCTCGTGCGGAGGAGGCCGACCACCTCGGCGAGCTCGCGCTCACGGCCGAGGAACGGCGTCGCCGGCACGGGGAGATTGGTCTGGTGGAGCGTGCGCAGCGGTGGGAAGGTCGCCGCGCCGAGCTGGTAGAGCCGCTGCGGCTCGGACAGGTCCTTCAGCCGGTGCTCGCCCAGGTCTCGCAGCTCCGCGCCCTGAAGCAGCGCACGTGTCGTGTCGGAGACCACGACCTGTCCGCCGTGACCCGATGCGCAGATCCGGGCGGCGCGGTGGACGTCGCTGCCTACGTACCCCTCGTCGGTGAGTGTCGGCTCCCCTGTGTGCAACCCCATGCGCACGTGAACCGGTCCGTCCGCGAGCGCCGCCTGCCCGGCCGAGGCGGCAGCGACCGCGTCGCCCGCGGACACGAAGGCATAGAAGAAGGCGTCGCCCTGAGTATCGACCTCGAAGCCGTGGTGGTCGGCGAACACCTGCCGCAGGACGCGCCGATGTTCGGCGAGCAGCGTGGCGTAGCGCTCGCCCTGCTCCTCGAGCAGCCTCGTCGATCCCTCGATATCCGTAAAGAGAAGAGTGACCGTGCCGGTCGGCGGCTCGCGCAAGGCACGACTAGTCTTGCGCACCGCGAGCGCCCGCGCCAAGGTCCGCCCCTAGTCCTTGAACCCTCGCCTCCCGCCGAGCGACGAAGTTACGGGCCGTCGCGCGCCCTGGGCCTCTACGCCGATCGATAGTTGACGAACGGCTTCGTCGTCAGGACGAGCTTCCGCCCGACGCATTTGTCCGCAACCAACGTGAACGTGAGGCGTCTGCCGACGACCCGGTACGTGTAGACCCCGTTCCCCTCGGCGGCGCTGCACGCGTACGAGCCGGAGCGGTCACTGAGCTTCAGGCGGTGGGTGCCGATCCGGGTCGCTCTTCCCACGACCACGAGATGGCCGTTGCGGACGAGGTGAACGACTCCCCTCGGCCTGAACTGGAGCTGCCACTTCCCGTTCAGGGCCGCCGGCTTCCCCGCGATCGTGGCTCTGTAGGTTCCGCTCAGGGCGGACGAGGACGCAGTCGCGACCCCGGCGAGGAAGCCGAGTGCAAGGAGCACCGGTAGGGAGCGTTTGAGCACGTGTCGCAGCCTACATTTCCGCCCGCCAGAAGACAGCGCCCTCTTCCGAACCCGCTACGGCGCTTGCACCGCGACCCAGACGGCGTCGCCGCCGAACGCGATCCCCGAGGGCGCGTTGCCGACCTTGATCGTCTCCACGACCTCGTTCCTCACCGGGTCGATCCGGGAGACGGTTCCGGCTGCCGTGTTCGCGACCCACACCAGACCCCCGCCCACCGCTACCGCAGTCGGCCCCGCGCCGACGCCGACCGGAATGGTTCTGGTGGAGTCGGTGAGCGGATCGATCCGAGTGACCGCATCGTCGCCCTTGTCCGCGACCCAGACCGCTCCCTCGCCGAACGCAATGCCAACCGGCCGGCGACCCACGCGAATTGGTGGGCCGACCTGCTCGTATGTCTTCGGGTTGAGACGGGTCACGGTCGAGTCGCCGGAGTTGACGACCCAGACGGAACCGCTCCCGACCGCGACACCCGCTGGGCTCGGGCCCACGTACGTCGCGTCGACGTCTGCAGGGGACCTGGGGTCAACCCAGGCGAGCGTAGAGTCTCCGTAGACGACCCACACCGATCCGGCCCCAACGGCCACCGCCCCACGGGTCGAACCGGGATCGGCAATTTCGATGGTCCTCGTTACCCGGTTCGACTGGCGATCGACACGTGAGAGCTGTCCTCGCAAGCCGTGCGCGACCCAGAGGGCGCCCGCGCCGAACGCGAGCCCCGTCGGGGTCCGTGCATCGAGCGGGACGGTCGCAGTCGGGACGCGCCGTCCAAGACTGATCCTCGTGATCGTCCGATCATCGAGGTTGCCGACCCAGATCGATCCGGCGCCCGTCGCGACCGGCCCCGGATCGGAGCCGACCGCAACCTCGGCCACGACCTTGTTCGTCTCCGGATCGATGACGCCCACGTGGTTGGGTTGGACTTCTCCGTCGCCACCCCCCGCACTCCGGGACCAGATGACCACGGCCGCGGCCAACAGGGCCGCCAACGCTAGGGCCGTCGCGGCGAGAACGCCCGGACGCCGCCACAGCGGTCGTTTGACAGCCGTTTCCACGGCGTGTGACGGCGTGCCGGAAGGCTGAAGCACGGGGAAGGTGGAGGGAAGCCCCTCAGCGCCCGCCTGATACAGGCGGACCGGCCGATCGAAGTCCTTGAGGCGATGCTCTCCGAGATCCCGCAGGGAGATCTCGAGATCCTCTTCCTCGTCTTCGAGAAGTGTCTGCGTCGCCTGCGAGACGAGCACCTGGCCGCCGTGGGCGGCTGCGCAGATGCGTGCGGCGCGGTGAACCGCAAGGCCCGTGTACTGACCTTCGCGTCCCACCGCCTGGCCGGTGTGGATCCCCATTCGCACCTTGACCTGCACGCCGTCCAGCCAGCTGTGGGAGACGAGCGAGAGCTGGCCCTCGACGGCAGCCAGCACCGCCTCGCGCGCGCTCGAGAAGGCCACGAAGAACGAGTCACCCTCCGTATCGAGCTCATGGCCGCCGTGGGCGGCGAAGGCCGTCCGCAGCAGGCTCTGGTGCTCGGTGAGTACCTCGTTGTACCGATCGCGCAACTGCCTCACCAGGCGCGTCGAGCCCTCGATGTCCGTGAAGAGAAACGTGACGACTCCGGTAGGCGGCTGTTCGGTAACGATGAGAAAGGGTGACACGGCACGCGAACACTCGCTCTCGAAGTCATCCACGGGGCCATCCGCGGCACTGAAGCTTTGTCAGATCGGAGTTAACCGAGGCGGTGGGCGGCCACTTGCACTTGGTCTCCGTCGAAACCAGTCGCCGACCTTTCGGTCACCAAGCTTCGACGGGGACACCCTGCTGCCGCAGCTGGCGCCGTCAGGTAAAACCGAGGTAACGACAGGCGGCGACGGACGGCAATACTCCGCTCCGCCGGTCCGGGCCGAATCATGAAGCCAAGCTGGTCAGCTCCATTCGAGTGGCAGGAAGGGCTTCGCGGTAGGAGCATCCATCTTCCGGCCGGTGAGACGCTCGGGCGCCGTACCACTTTCTAGACGGCTTCTCGCCGGCGTAGCTTCACGAGAGCCTCCGCGGTCGTCCCCACTCGGAGGAGGCTCCGCACCGCTGCGAGCCGGCGGTCGGCCGTTCGGCGCGAGAGGTGGAGGGTGCGGGCGGCCTCTCCTAGTGTGCGACCTTGGAGTAGGAGGTCGACGAGCTCCCGCTGCTGACGCGTCAACCGTGGCCGCGGCGGCCGGTCTGCAGTGCGGTGATCAAGCGTGCCGAGGCGGCGCAGGTCGTCGCAGAGGCGGTCGAGCGTCTCGCGACCAGCCTGTCCGTGCACGACGACTCCTGCTCCGGCGACGACGGCGAGGAGTGCCGCGGCGGCGTCCTCGCTCGACGCGACGAGACCCGTACAGACGACGCCGTCGCGGGCGTTCCGCCAGCCGGAGACGATCGTCCAGCCGCCCTCGCGGGCGTCCTCGACGGCGTCGAAGAACGCAACCTCGGCGCCCTCCACGACAATCAAGGGTTCCTTCTTCATTCCTGTCCGGCCATTGCCGCCGCCTGAGCTCGGGAGCGCGCTCCGAGTTTGCGCGACGCACTTGCGACAAGCCGATCTACGGTCGGGCGGCCAAGCCCGAGCCGGCGCGCGATGCCGGCGTTGGTCAAGCCGGCTGCAACGAAGTCGAGCACTTCTCGCTCACGCTTGGTGAGGCCGCCTTTTGCCTGTCCACGCGCGGCCGATCGTCGCATGCCGGCGAGGCGCAGAGACCGGTGGATCCGGCCCAGCAGCGCCACGTATCCCCGCTCGGAGGCAAGCGCCTCTGCCGCCTCGAGCGCTTCGCGCGCACGCGCAGTGTCGCCGGCGCGCCTCGCAGCTTCCCCAAGCGCCCAGCGGCTGCGAAGGTGACCACGAAAGTGCCGCCCCCGCCACAGCTCGGCCGCCTCTTCGAACGCCGATTGTGCGGCTGCATAGTCGCCGGCGTCCAGGCGTTCAACTCCGCGCACCTCGGCCCTCGCTCCCTCGACGATCGGAAAGCGCACGGGAAACGGAGGCACAGCGGGAGCGCGCTCGAGCTCGACCGCGGCCCAGGCACGTGTCGGAGCGACGAACGCAGCGGCAGTCTTCTCCGGAAAACGGGCGAGGTACTCGTCGGCGGCGGCCAGTGCCTCGCGCGGCCGACCCGCCCAGAACGCGGTGTCGGCCTCGACCCAGAGGACGTCGCCGATTCCTTCGTGGTGGTCGCTCGCGTTCTTGCGCATCGACCTTATGAGTGGAGCGGCGTCGTCGCCGCGGCCGAGATCCGCCAGGGCCTGGCAGAGGTACCAGTCCGTCTGTTCGGGCTCGCTCTCCGTCAAAGGGACCTCATGGAGACTCTCGGCTTCTGCGGCGCACGCGAGGGGACGCCCCGCATGCCACTCGAACGCCGCGACCCAGATGCGGAAACGTCGCTCCCAGGCGAGGAGGCGAAGATCGCCGGCTCGGTTCACCAGCTCACGCATGGTGTGGAGACCACGTTCGATGTGGCCGTGGAGGATGAGACCGAACGCGAGACTGTTTCCCGCCGATAGCTCTGTGTCCGGATCTCCGCGACGGTGCGCATCGGCCATCGCGGCGCGGAGCTGGTCTTCCCATCCGTCGGCGGAGGCAAAGGCTCCGGCGTGCCCGACCATGAACTGCGCCTCGGCCTCGAGCGTGCCGCGCTCCCGCGCGAGAGCGAGTGCCGCTTCGGCGAGCTCCAGCGAACGTCGTGGATCGTCGTGCAGGCGCCACGCCCTTCTGGCTCCCTCGATCAGGAGGCGAAGCTCCACCTCGGAGCGCGTCCCCGAGGCCAGCGTCATTCCCTCTTCCCAGGCGCGCAAGCCACCCTCCAGGTCACGGGCCGCCCACCGAGCCCGCCAGCGAAGCAGCTGTGCCTCGGCCCGGTCCAGCGGACGGGTTGAGCTCAGACCCGCCAATGCACGCTCGGCTCCCTCCGAGTCGCCCGCTTCCACCAGCGCCCCCGCCGCGGTCAGTCGAAGCCGGTCGGCTTCGACGTCGCGGCCGCAAGCGTCCACCGCGACCGCGAGGTGGGCGGCCCGCTCCCCGGGTGTGGTCGCTCGCTCGGCCGCCACGAGCGCCTTCCGCTGGGCGTCGCCCCGCTCCCCGGCGGCGGCGTGATGCCGAGCAGCCTCGCCGGGGTCCTCGAGGTGTCCGGCCAGGTACGAGTGCAGCGAGCGCCGCTCGTGCTCGTCGAGTTCGTCCGCGGCCCTCTCCGCGAGCAGAGCATGGCGAAGCGCCATCGACGCGTTGTCACTCACGCCAAGCCCAACCGCCTCTAGCTCTCGCGCCCCCGGCCCAAGCAGCTCGGCAGGAAGAGGACGCCCGGCCAGAGCGAGCAGGCCCATCGCCCGCCGGCCGGCCGGGGAGAGGGTGCGCAGGCGGGCCGACAGGGCGAGCCGCAGGCTGGTCGTCGCCTCCCCGTGGGCGGCGAGCTCCTCGACCAGCAGGGGATTGCCGCCCGAACGGCGGACGATCTGCTCGACCACGCCCGCGGAGAGGTCGCCGCGCAGGCCGCGGACGAGGGCGCCGGCGTCCTCCTCCGCAAGGGGTTCCAGCTCGACGAGCTCGAAGCCGACCTCCGCAAGCTCCGCGGCCAGCGCCGGCGTGCCCGGATCGCCCTGCCGGAGAGCCGTTGCCAGCGCGATCCGCCCCGCCAGGAAGGGCAGCACCCGGCGTGTCTCGGAATCGGCCCAGTGCAGGTCGTCGAGGACGAGCAGGCCGGAGCCGACCGTGTGCTCGACCTCGGAGGCGACGTAGGCGGCATCGCCCTCGCCAAAGGAGCGCCCGAGCGCGCGCTCGAGCGGGAGGTAGGGCATCCAGGACAGGGTCGCGAGCGCGCCGCTGACGAAAGCGGGCCGCTCGAGCTCGGCCACTGCGGCCCGCAGGAGCGCGCTCTTGCCTACCCCGGCCTCGCCCACGAGCGTAAGCGACCCTCCCTCTTTGAGCAGGGTGACCACCCTCCGCAGCTCGCTCTGCCGCCCGAGCAGCACGTACTGATTGTCACTCCGGCGGAACGATGGCGCAACTCCACGATGACGGACTTCGGCGGCCGCGCCATCGTTGTGCGCGATGAAGGCCCTGCGCTGTGCCTGCGGCCGGGTGCTCCACGCCCTTACCGGCGAGGGGCTTCTGGCGTCCGTCGAAGCACACATCGAGGACGAGCACGCCGACCTGCTCCGTGAAGAAGTGGCGCAACTCCACGATGACGAGAACCCCGTCTTGGCGCATCCTCGATGTGACCCGTGACGAGGAGGAGAACGTGATGAAGGACTCGGTCCTGATGAAGAAGCACATCGCACTGACCTTGGTGGTTGCGGCAGGAATTCTCGTCTCTTTCGTTCTTGCCGCCCCAGCGTCATCTCTTCCTCCTCCGTTTAACAACTACGTCTACATAACAATGCGCGGTCATGGAAAGGTCACCGACTCGGGCACCGTCACCTGTTCGAGCCCGCGGTCGTCCTCGTCAACCGCGGAGGTGTCTTGCACTCGCTCCGATGGAGAGACGCCGTATTACGTCGCTGGCAGCGTCGTAACCCTCACGGCGAACGTCCTAGACGCCGGCGACGGCTGGACGTTCATCGGCTGGCAGGGCGAAGATCTTTCGAGGATTGGCATCTACCCGACGCACTGCAACGGCGCCGACTCGAGCAATTTCTACCCGGGGAGCACGTGTTCGTTCGTGAAGGGCGCTTTTGTAGAGAACGTCACCGCAATCTTCAAAGACACCGGTGCCCCCGACACGGCGATCGCCTCCGGGCCCGCTCCCGGCTCTACGACGAACAACACATCGCCGAGCTTCACCTTTAGCTCTCCGGCCCAAATGCCTCGTTCGCATGCAAACTCGACGTCGGCTCATACGCTGCCTGCAATTCACCGAAGGCGTATTCCGGTCTAGGCGGGGGCAGCCACACCTTCTCCGTCCGGGCGTCCGACCCTTCCGGCAACATCGACTCCAGTCCCGCCACGAGGACGTGGAACGTCGACCTCACCCCGCCGACGACGACGATCACGAGCGGCCCGTCCGGCCCGAACGCCAGCACGGCGGCGAGCTTCAGCTTCACGTCGGGCGAGGCGGGCGCCACGTTCCAGTGCAGCCTCAACGGGGGCGCATACGGCACCTGCACCTCCCCCGCCCGGGTTCGGCGAC
>CAWJGS010000007.1:0-155004 GCA_963842575.1 uncultured Actinomycetes bacterium
GGAAGGCCGAGCCGCTCGCGCTCTGGCGGCCGCTGCGGGCACGCGCTCGGTTCGGCACTGACGTGACCCGTACGCACGCGGCCCCGCTCGTCGGCAGGGAGCTCGAGAAGCCGCTCCTGATCGGCACCTTCGAGCGTTCGGCACAGCAGCGCTCGGTGCAGCTGGTGACGGTCGTGGGCGCGCCGGGGGTGGGCAAGAGCCGGCTGTGCGCGGAGCTGTTCGGCTACATCGAGGAGCGCCCCGAGCTGGTTCGCTGGCGGCAGGGACGCTCGCTTCCCTACGGGGAGGGGATCGCCTTTTGGGCGCTGGGGGAGATCGTCAAGGCGGAGTGCGGCATCCTCGAGTCGGACTCGCCCGACGAGGCCGAGGCCAAACTCGAGCGCGCCCTGCCCGCCGACGATCCCGACCGCGTATGGCTCAGAGCCCGCCTCTCCGCGCTCGTGGGCGTCGGACCTGCGGAGGCTGCCTCGCAGGAGGAGTCGTTCACGGCCTGGCGGCGTTTCCTGGAGGGGTTGGCGTCGAAGGGCCCGACCGTGCTCGTCTTCGAGGACTTGCACTGGGCGGACGACGCCTTGCTCTCCTTCCTCGAGCATCTGGCCGACTGGTCGCAGGGCGTGCCGCTGCTCATCCTCTGTACGGCCCGCCCCGAGCTCCACGGGGCCCATCCGACCTGGGCAGCGGGCCTGCGCAATGCGACCACCATAAACCTCGCTCCGCTGAGCGACGAGGAGACGGCGCGGCTGATCGGCTCGCTGCTCGAGCAGGCGGTCTTGCCCGCAGAGACACAGCAGGCGCTGCTGGAGCGGGCGGGTGGCAACCCCCTGTACGCGGAGGAGTTCGTGCGTCTGCTCGCAGACCGCGATCTCCTCTCCGGGCGACTCGACGATGTTCAATTGCCCGATTCGGTACAGGCGCTGATCGCCGCGCGGCTCGACACCCTCGCGCCGGAGCGCAAGAGCTTGCTCCAGGACGCGTCCGTCATGGGCAAACTCTTCTGGGCGGGCGCGCGGGCCGAGATGGGCAGCCGCGACCCGCGCGAGGTCGAGCTGACGCTGCACGAGCTCGCCCGCAAGGAGCTCGTGCGTCGCTCGCCTACCTCGGCGATGCGGGACGAGGGCGAGTACGGCTTCTGGCACCTGCTCGTCAGGGACGTCTGCTACGCCCAGATCCCCCGCGCCGCCCGTGCTGCCCGCCACCGTGCCGCCGCCGCCTGGCTCGAGCGCAAAGCCGGCGAGCGGGCAGAGGACCTGGCCGACGTGCTCGCCCACCACTATGTGATTGCGCTCGAGCTCGTCGGCGCCGCCGGACAAGCCGAGCAGGCGGGTGAGCTGGAGGCGAACGCGATCCGCTACCTGGCCCTGGCGGGCGAGCGCGCGCTCGCACTCGACGTGGAGCGTGCCGAGGCGAGCCTGGCCAAGGCGCTGGCGCTCGCCCCAGCGGGCCATCCCGAGCGTGCGTCGCTGCTCGAGCGCTGGGCGCAGGCCGCGCAGCAACAGGGCCGCCTCCAGGAGACACGAGCCGCGCTCGAGGAGGCGCTCGCCCTCTACCGCCAGCAGGACGCGAGCGTCGCGGCCGGGCGGGTGCTGACCGCGCTTGTGCGCGTGCTCGCGAGACTGGGCGACCCTCGTCAGGAGGAGACGCTGGCGAAGGCACTCGAGCTGCTCGAGGCGCAGCAACCCGGCCCCGAGCTCATCGCCGCCTACACACAGTTGGCGACCTCGCGCGTCCTCGGCAGCGCCTACTGGGAGGCGATCGCGGCCGCCGAGCAGGCGCTCGACCTCGCCGCCGAGCTCAGCCTGCCCGAGCCGGCGTACACTCTCGGCCAGCGGGGTGCGGCCCGCGCCTACATGGGGGAACGGCAGGGGCTCGCGGACATGCGCCAAGCGCTCGCGCTCGCACTCGCGCACGGCCAGGGCCGCGCCGCAGCCGTCCTGTACAACAACCTCGCGGTCGCGAGCTGGCAGTACGAAGGCCCGCAGGCGGCGCTCGCCGTCTGCGGAGAAGGGATCGACTTCTGCGAGCGGCGCGGCATCGCCGAGTTCGCGCTCAACATCGCCGCCATGAGCACGGCCTTCCTCGCCGAGATCGGCCTCGCCGAGCAGGCGTTATCCGAGGCAGGCCCGATGGCCGAACGCATGCAGGCGGCCACTGACGTCGCCTACATCGAGCCGCGCAGCGTGCAGCTGCGCCTGCTCTGCGAGCGGGGCGCGCACGAGCAGGCGCCCGCCGCGGATGAGCTACTCGCGCCGGCCCGTGAGAGCGGGGAGCCGCAGTTGCTCGCGCTGGCGTTCGCGGCGACCGTGCAGCTGCTGCTGCCGACCCCTACTACGCCGCCGCCTTGCCCATGCTCGTGCGCACCGCACTCGCCCTCCGCCAGCCCGAGCTCGCCAAGCTGCTCATGGACGGTGTCGAGCCGCGCACGCCCCTCGCCGAGCACGCGCTCCACGCCGCCCGCGCCCAGCTCGCCGAGGCCGCCGAGAAACACGCAGACGCCGCAGCCCAGTACGCCGAGGCGGCAGAGCGCTGGCACCAGTTCGGAAACATCCCTGAGCGCGCCTACGCCCTGCTCGGCGAGGGCCGCTGCCTGGCCGCGCTTGGCCGGCCCGAGGCGCGGGAGCCGCTGCGCGAGGCGCGCGAGCTATTCGCGTCGATGGGCTACCGGCCGGCGCTCGCCGAGACCGAGGCTCTCCTCGGTAGCGCAACCGCGGCCGCTTCCTAAGTACGCCACGAGCCGTGTGCGGCGAGCAGTGGGGGCGATAGCTCCGCATGTCGTTTCCGTCGAGACGCGCGACGGTCGAGATGTGGCACGACGTGACCACCAGACGACTTCCTGCTAGGCGCCGAGTGCCTTGCGAACCGTTCTGGGTGCGGTCTGAGGCCCCAAGCCCGGCCGGGGGTGCCCCCCCGCGGGCGGTCACGCGCAGGGTCGGAGTCCCACAGGTCGGGCCGTATCCGAGGAGAAAATCAGGGCATGGCGCGCTGTTTGTGCGAGAGCCCCGACGTGCCGTGCCTGTCGCACCGCCGAGCTTGTGCGGGTCCGTCAAACACTCTCGCGCATCCGCGTTTTGCACATCGAATCCACCAGGTCCCGCGACGCCCCGGCATGAGGACGTTCGGGTTTGGACGCGTCAGCCCGGGGTCTTTGACGCAGAAGTGGCAGACGGGCGGACCGGAAGTGCGCCGCGCGTGCGAGATACCGAACCCGCCACAACGAATGCAGACGAATGGCGCGGGTTCACGTCCCGGACGCGGCCAAGAAGACGAAGACGAGGACGCCTGTCGCAACGATGACGATGACCATCGCCCAATTCATCAGGAACGATTGTATCCAGCGAAAGTCCCGGCACTGGAGGCTGATCCTGCCACGGGGCCATGCTCGATGGCGCATCCCCAGCGCATTCCTCGATCCGTCAAACCCTGCGATTTGCAGGAACGTTCTAGTCAGGCGATCGACGACTGCCAGGGAACCTTATGTACCTTGACAGGTACGTAACTGTCTTGATACATTCGCGCCATGGAAGCTGTTGTGCGGGCTCTGGCGGACGGGAGCCGACGAACGCTTTTGGACACCTTGGCCGGCGGTCCTGCAACGGCGGGCGAGCTGGCGGAGCTGCTACCGATTGCTCGCCCAGGCGTATCGCGACACCTTCGGGTGCTGCGCGAAGCGGGGCTTGTCGACGTCCGTCAGGAGGCTCAGCGGCGGATCTACAGTCTTCGCCCCCAGCCGCTGGCCGAAGTCGATGAATGGCTGGGACGGTACCGGGCCTTCTGGGAGCAGCGTCTCGATGCCCTGCACACCGAGGTGGCCCGAGGAAAACGCGAACGAAGGAGCGCCAAATGACCAGCAACGCAACTCCGGGCACCCGCATCCTCGGCAGCCTGCGATCCGCAGACGGCGTCGGCGTCGTGCGTATCGAGGATCGCTATGACACCAATATCGACGACCTGTGGTCGGCACTCAGCGATCCTTCCCGACTGGCTCGCTGGCTCGGCCAGGTAGAGGGCGACCTCCGGCCCGGCGGAGAGTTCCGCATGTACGTCGAATCCGATGACATCGAAAGCACCGGGCGCGTGGAAGAGTGCGAGCCACCACGCCGGCTGCTGGTGACGATCAGGGAAACCGACGAGTCGTATCGGAAGGGGCAGGGTGTGCCGCCGCACGACAAGACGCTCGAGGCTACGCTGACCGCCGCCGGAGACCAGACCATCTTTGTCCTCGAGGTCAAGGGCATGCCGCTGGACAAGATCGCCTTCTTCGGAGCGGGGTGGCAGATCCACGCCGAAAAACTCGCCGCCCACATCGCCGGACGTGAGCCCGGCGACACCGAAGCACGATGGAGCGAGCTCGTCCCTCCCTATCAGGAGCTCGCGGCCGACCTCGGCTAGGCACTACTCAAGAAGAGGGAGAGAGCAGACGGGCCAGAGGTGCGGGCGGGTTTGAACGCTGTCCGGTTAGGTCCATCCGCTCTAGAAACCAATGAACGCCCCAGCCTCAGTCACCATCACGCCAGTCCTCGTAGCCGACTTGCTCGCCGAGGGCGAGCGGATGCCGGTCTACGTGCACGTCATCGACCATCCCGATGCGCGCGTGCTGGTCGACACCGGCATGACGGAGCTGCACCCGGCGGTGGCCGACCTCGATCCCCGCCTCCTTCCACTGAGTGAGCAGGACTTCGACCTCGCCGGCATCGACATCGTCGTCAACACACACCTGCACTTCGACCACTGCGGCGGCAACCACCTCTTCGCCGGCAGGCCGATCTACGTCCAGCGTCGGGAGCTCGACGACGCTCGCAGCGAGGACGACTACACCATTCGCGAGTGGGTCGAGGCGCCCGGCGTGCGGTACGTGCCGCTCGACGGCGAGTTCGAGCTGCTTCCCGGACTCCGGCTCGTCCCGGCGCCGGGTCACACACGCGGCATGCAGGTGGTCGTCGTCGAGACTGGCGGGCGTCCGGTCGTCGTCGGCGGCGACGTGGCGGTTTGGTTCGGCGAGCTCGACGACCCGCACACCGAAGGCCAGCTGCGGGTGCGCGCGCTCGACCCAGAGCTGGTCTGGCTCGCGCACGAACACGAGCCGTGGCGACCCCACACCGTCTAAGGCATCACGCCGAGCGCTCTCCGAACCGGCCGTTGTCCTAGGCCCCTCAACGGGGGCCGGAGAACTCGATCCGGTTTCCGCTGTTGTCCTTGATGAAGGCCAGCCGGCGTCCGATCTCCTCGACCACGAACGGCTCGCCCAACAGCGGGACGCCCCGTGCCTCCAGCTCGGCGAGGGTCAGGTCAAGGTCGTCGACGCGTAGGCAGAAGTGGTTGAGCCCCTCGTGTCTGAGCGTGGGCTCAAGTGAGTCGACCTGTTCTTGGGGCTCCGCGGTCGAGCCACCGAGGATCTCGATTTTGGCGCTCCCGTTGTGCATGTACGCCAGCCGCATGTCACCGAAGGGCCACTCTTGGTCGAGCTCGAAGTCCAGCTTCTCGCGGTACCAGGCCACGGTCCCGTCGTAGTCGACGACCCGCATGGCGATATGGTCGTGGCTAATCGCGAAGGGCATTTCGATCCTTTCTGCAGGAGTTCCACCAGTGGGCGAACGCTTCAGGGGCTTCTCTGAACGGTTAGCCCACGTCCGTTGTCGGACTAGACTACATGTTGTAGGGCACAGCCGGCTCGAGATCTCGCGATTTCTCACACCCCCTCCGGCCGGCGCCGCTCGAAGATTGCGCGTGCCGCCCCAGACTTGTGACGACCGGCTATTCCCTCAAGCCTCAGGCTTGGAGCTGGTCGTAGTCGAGAACACCGCCGCCCTTCGCGGCCGCTCCACTCGCTCGATCTCATCTTTCCCGAGCCCGCTCTCGGAGCGTTCGAGTCGGCCCTCTGCCCGGGCGCGTCGCTGAGTCAGCACCGCAAGCCTTCGCTCCATCTTCTGAACCACGGCTCGCGCACGATCGAGCTCCGCCGCGTTGTCGGGAGCAGCGCCCGCGGCCTCGAGCTGCCGGACACGATCCACGGCCCGCTCGAGCCGTTCGGCAGCGTTCCACTCCGCCTTGACGGCCCCGACCGCACGTGTCCGCGTTCGCTCCTTCCGCCCGCTTGCGCGACCAACCTTGAGCATTCGTCGCGTCGGCGTGGCAGCCACCTTCTCGAACACGTGGAGATGACGCGTGCCGATGCCGACCGGCGTCGTTTCGTGCACGGTGACCGGCCGCAAGCCGACCGCTCCGGCCACCTCGTCGGCCTCGGCCTCCTTCGCGGCCTCGCGCTTCGCTTTGCCGAAGATCACTGCTGTGCCGCCCATCTCGAGCAGCGGTGCCGACAACCGCACCATCACCCTGAGCCGTCCGAGTGCGCGGGCAGTGACAAGCTCCGCGCTCGTTGACTCTTCCGTCCAGCGTTGTGCGTGCCCGTTGACGATCTCGACGTTCGTCAGATCCATGGCGTCAACCGCGCGCCCCAGGAAGGCGCATCGTGCTTCGTTCTGCTCGACAAGCGTGAAGCTCGCCTGTGGAAGCATCGACGCCAGCACGAGGCCGGGGAACCCGAGACCACTGCCGATGTCGACAATCCGGCGGGCGCTGCGAACGACCGGAAGTTCGAGGGCTGCCGCGCAACTCGACAACCGGGTAGCGACGAGACCGTTGGTCGCAGGCCTGAGGGGAAGCACACCCTCACTCGGGTCAAGGACCATCGCCGCCAGGGTTCCGAGCGCCCGGCCACGTCACTCGAGAGCCCATAGTGCGCGACCAGGGACTCGACGTGCGCGTTCACGTCCGAGAAGTGATCAACCGCCTGAGTTGAGGAATCCATCTCCCTACCCCTCGCCCCCTCGGTTTGTGCGGACTATTTCAAAGGCGGAGGAAGCCGTCAACGCGCCCTACTGGCGCTGGCCGCTGGAGTTGGAAACCGCACGAAAGCGCCCCAGACGCCCTCGATGTTCGGATACGGCGCAGCTCTGAGCGAGAGCAGGCGCACCCGCCGTGCCAGCGCGCAGCGGCACGGCTGTAGCGGCGTGCCGCAGTGCCTGGGGACCCCAATGGACTTATGGTTGGCACCGTGTGACGATTGGCGCTTCCTGTGCCCCACGAAAGGAAGGCGCGATGCCCCCTAATGTGAAGCCGATCCTGTATGCGCTTGTAGGAGCGCTGACAGCAACGCTTTTGACCACTACTGCTGCTTTCGCCGGCTCCGGCGTGGGCGGCGTCTTCAACCTCGGGCAGGTGAACACGGTCGATGCCCAGACAGTCCTGAACGGGAACCCCGGCGCCAATCCGGAGTTGAAGGTGGTTAACAACGGCAGCGGCGCCGCCATCCGCGGCGAGACGAACTCGGGCGACCCGATCAGCGCAGGGGTGCTCGGAAAAAACAACGGCGGCGGGCCTGGCCTGAAGGCAACGGTGAGCGCGGGCGCTCCTCCGCTGGCGGTCAACTCGAGCGTCAAAGTTCTGAACCTGAACGCCGATCTGCTGGACGGCCTAGATTCGGCGGGCTTGTGGAAGCTCGGCGGCAACGCCGGCACTACGCCCGGCGCCAACTTCCTCGGGACGACCGACAACCAGGCGCTCGAGCTCAAGGTGAACGGACAGCGTGCGCTTCGGATCGAGCCCGATTCCACCAGCCCCAACCTGATCGGCGGCTTCTCGGGGAACGCGGTCATCAACGGAGCCGTCGGAGCGACGATCGCAGGTGGAGGCCTGAGCGGATCCCACAACCTGGTCAGCGACAATCAGGGCACGGTCGGCGGCGGGATCCACAACGTCGCCGGGGACCAGGACGCGGGCGGTGATCCACTCAGCGCCGAGCGCGCGACCGTCTCCGGCGGCTACTACAACATGGCCAGCGGCACCAATTCCACGGTTGGCGGCGGCGGGCCCAACACGGCGAGCGGCGACGCCTCCACCGTCGGGGGCGGTGTCGTCAACACGGCCAGCGGCCTGAGCTCCACCGTCGCCGGCGGTAACCAGAACATGGCCAGCGGCGACGCCTCCACCGTCGGCGGCGGCGAATCAAATACCGCTGGTGGCGGCGGCTCGACCGTCGCGGGCGGGCTCTTCAACACGGCCAGCGACAACCAGAACGCCACTGTCGGGGGCGGTTGGCTCAACACGGCCAGCGGCCTAAGCTCCACCGTCGCTGGCGGTGACCACAACAAGGCCAGCGGCCGCTCATCCGCCGTGGCGGGCGGGTACAACAACACGGCCAGCGGCAGGGGAAGCTTCGCCGCCGGCACGCAGGCCAAGGCGACGCAGGACGGCGCGTTCGTCTGGGGCGACAATACGTTCGCCGATCTCACCTCGCCGACAGCCAACACCTTCACCGTGCGCGCCTCGGGCGGGATCTGGCTCGGGGCGACTTCCAGCCCCGCGATCACGACGGGTCACTTCATCGACACCTCGACTGGGGCATATCTCTCGAGCGCGGGAGCGTGGACGAACGCCTCCGACCGAGCGCTCAAGCACGACCTCCGCGCGCTGAAGACGAAGGACGTTCTCGACAAGGTGGTGCGGATGCCGATCACGAGCTGGAGCTACAAGGCGGAAAAGCCCTCCGTCCGCCACATCGGCCCGATGGCGCAGGACTTCTACGCGGCCTTCGGGCTCGGGCTGGACAACAAGCACATCACCACGATTGATGAGGGCGGGGTCGCGCTGGCCGCGATCCAGGGCCTGTACCGGCAGAACAGAGCGCTCGAGCGGAAGAACCGGACGGTTCAGCGTGAGAACAGGTCGCTTCGAGTACAGCTCGGCGCGCAGAATGCGCGACTGACCAAGCTGGAACACGCGTTCTCGAAGCTCTCGCGGTAACCCGTCATCTGGAGAGGGCCGCTCCGAGGCGGCTCTCTCCACCTACGGAGCTGCGTGTGGCTCTCGCTGGAGTGCTCAACGAGCGAGGCAGTCAGCGGAGGCGTGCGTCGTGTATACTGAACTCAATGGTTCAGTATTCACCGACCATCGACCGCGGGTTCGCGGCCCTCGCGGATCCGACCCGCCGCGCGGTCCTCGAACGGCTCGGCACCGGCAGCGCGACGATCAGCGAGCTCGCCGAGCCCTTCGGCATGTCGCTCACCGGGATGAAGAAGCACGTCCGCCTGCTCGAGGAGGCGAACCTCGTCGCCACGCAGAAAGTCGGCCGGGCCCGCATATGCACACTGGTGCCATATGCCTTCGAGGGCATCAGCGCGTGGCTGCAGCGGCTCGACCGCTTCGCGCAGGTCGTCGAACGAACGAAAGGAGAACGATGAGCCCCACCACCAAGAAGAAAGGCACCAAGTCCGAGGGATTCTCGGCCGAGGAGAAGGCCGCGATGAGAGCTCGCGCCCGAGAGCTGAAGTCTGCCGCGGACGGGGAGAGCGCCGTGCAGGAAGCGTTCACCAAGATGTCGGCGTCCGACCGCGCCCTGGGCAAGCGGATTCACGCGCTCGTCAAGAAGAGCGCTCCGGACCTGTCACCGAAAACGTGGTACGGGATGCCCGCGTACGCGAACAAGGACGGCAAGGTCGTCTGCTTCTTCCGCGACGCCGGGAAGTTCAAGGAGAGGTACGCGATGCTCGGCTTCAACGACAGCGCGAACCTCGACCAGGGCTCCATGTGGCCGATCGCATTCGCGCTCAAGAAGCTGACCAAAGCCGACGAGGCCACGATCGGCAAGCTCGTGAAGAAGGCGGTGAGCGGATGAGCAGCGCCACCACTGTCACCACTCCCAACGAGCTCGAGATCCGCGTCGAGCGGATCTTCGACGCGCCGCGCGCGCACGTCTTCTCCGTGTGGACGGACCCGGCCCTGATCCCCGAATGGTGGGGCGACGGGACCGTCGTCGAGGAGATGGACGTCCGTCCCGGCGGCAGCTACCGCTTCCGAACCGCCTTCGGCGTCGTCGAGGGCGAGTTCCGCGAGGTCGAGCCGCCCGAGCGCCTGGTGCAGACGTTCCAGAACCACCTGCAGACGCTCGAGTTCGAGGACCTGGGCGAGCAGACGAAGCTGACCCAGACCATGCGCTTCGGGACGGCCGAGGAGCGCGACACCACGATGCAGTACGGCGTCGAGGAGGGCGCGAAGCAGGGGTTCGCGCGCATCGACGCGGTGCTGGAGAAGATCGCCTCCGGCAGGCCCTAGAAGATCTCCGGGCACCACGGGTGCCGGTCGGCGCGGAAGAGCGCGTCAGCCCGCGCGATGCCCCCGTCGCGCAACTCTTCGACCCGGCCGGCGCGCGCGAGGTCGGCGAACGTGAACCCGCCGAGGTAGACGGAGCCGAGCATGTCCACGTCCAGCCGGAGGTCGGGCTCGGCCTTCGTCTTCTCGGCACCGCCCGCGCTGACCTCCCAGCGGCCCTCGTTCCAGGGGCAGAACTCGTCCGCCACGTCCAGGACGACCGGCTCGCCGGACCCGTACGTCCGGGCGGACAGCGCCTCCCCCACGTCGACGAGCCTGCACCAGATCGCCTCCATCGCCTGGTAGGCCATCCGGCGCGGCTCGGTGAGCAGCAGGAAGAGCGGGTGGTCGGGCGGCATGAAGCCCGCCTTGACCGTCTCGACCCAGTCGATGTCGAGGATGAAGCGCCAGATCTCGCGGGTCGCGGCCGGTGTCGCGCCGATCGCCTCCCGCACCTGGACGACCGAGCGAGAGACCATGTGCGCCATCTCGGACTCGATCGAATACAGCGCGTACCCCTCGGGCTCGCCGTCTATCTCGAGCACGACCATGAAGAGCTCGCCCTTCATCCAGGGGCCGGTGGACAGCTTTCGCGACTCCCACCATGCGCGCGTTCGGCTGAGCATCCCCACGTTCTCCGCGGCCACGCGGTCGTAGATCGGCGGGAAGAGCTCGAGCGCCTCGTCGAGCTTGACCATGCGGACGCGGCCTACTGAGGGAGGCGCGTCATAGAAGGACGCGTTGGCCCGTGGGAGCGAGATGTCGCCGGAGATCGACGCCGGCCCGTAGCCGTACCGGCGGTAGATAGCGCCCTCCGAGGCGTAGAGCGTGGCGAGAGGCTCTCCCCACTCGTGGACGTCGTCGATCTCCTTGCGCATCAGACCGCGCAGGATCCCGCGGCGGCGGTGCGTCGGGAGAACGCCGACGGCCATCACGCCGGCGGTCGGGACTCGCGCGCCGCCGGGCACGGTCGTGTCGAACTTGTAGGCGCCCGCCCCACCGACGATCTTTCCGTCCTCGACCGCGACGTGCACGCGCTCGGTCGGTAGAACCTTGGCGAGCTTCTCGGCGTCCTCCTCGCTCGCGCCGCGCCCGAAGTAGTGCCAGATTGGCGTGAGCGCGGCCGCAAGCTCGTCCGGCTGACAGATTCGGTACTCGATGGCCATCGCGTGAGACGCTATCCGAATGGACGATCTGCGACAGGTCGCCGAGGAGTGCGCCGCCAGGTGGAGTCTCGTGCTCGAGGAACCGCTGGAATCGGAGGCATCGCTCGTCATCCCGGCAGGTGACGCAGTGCTGAAAGTGAATGCCGACTGGCACTTCGAGGCCGAGTTCGAGGTGGACGCCCTGGCCCTCTACGAGGGCCGCGGCGCGGTTCGGCTGCTCGCGAGGGACGACCAGCGGCGCGCGCTCCTGATGGAGCGCTGCCGGCCGGGGACGCGCCTCTGGGACGAGGGGGACGAGATCGCGGTCGCCTCCGAGCTCTTGCCGCGCCTCTCGCTCCAGCTCGACGGGCCGCATCCGTTCCGCACCCTCGCGGACGAGGCGGACCGCTGGCTGCAGGAGCTACCGGAGCGGTACCCGGCGTCCGAGCTGCTGGACGCGGCGCTCGACGTCTTCCGTACCGTCGACCGCGACGCGCGTCACCTCGTCAACCAGGATCTGCACGGCGGCAACGTCCTGCGCGCCGAGCGCGAGCGGTGGCTCGTGATCGACCCGAAGCCGCTCGTCGGCGAGCCGGAGGTAGACGGCGTCGGTCTCCTGCGCAACGCCGACGATCCCCGCCCCTGGGTCGACGCACTCGCCGAGCTCGGCTACGACCGCGAGCGCCTGTGGGGGTGGGGCTTCGCGCACGCCCTCGCCTGGGACGACGTGCCGCAGGCGCAAAGGATCTACGGGGCTAGGGAAGGATCTTCTCGACGCCGCTGACCTGGTCCAACCCGCGATCCAGCCGAGCGCGGTCGAACCCAGGCCCGCCGCGGACTATGTCTTTGTGCCCGTCGCGGGCGAGGATCAAGTCGTTGCCGGCGCCGCCGTCGAGGAGGTCCTTTCCCGGGCCTCCCTCGATCACGTCGTTGCCTTTCAAGCCCAGCTCCCCGTCGTCTCCGGCGAACCCGCAGATGACGTCCGCGGCGCCCGTGGCGACCAAGGTGTCCACGGTGACCGTCCCCGTGAACGTGCAGGCTCGCCCGTTCGAGGTGCGCTTCACGGCGCCGGCCACAAGCCGGTGCTGGTTCGAGCCGTCGGTCTTCATCACCCAGAGATCGCCGCTGTAGATCCCGCGTCCACGGCTGCTGCCGAAGAAGATCGACTTGCCGTCGGCGGTGAAGGTCGGCGTGATGTCCTCGGCGGAACTGGTCGTCAGCCGCCGCAGGCCTGCCCCGTCGGAGCCCACCGAGTAGACATCGGCGTTCTGATTGTCCTTCGCGCTGAAGACGAGCGTCTTCCCATCCGGGGACCAGGCCGGAGTCCGGGAGGGGAGCTGCGAGACCATGTGCACATCGGTTCCGTCGGCGTTCATCACGGAGACGTGGTCGTCGCCGCCGGTGATGAAGGCGATCCTCGAGCCGTCAGGCGACCAGGCCGGATCGGAGTCGTACTGGCCCGGAGTGAGCTGCTTCAGCCCGGATCCGTCGGGATCGATCACGTCGATATGGCCATCGGCTGCAAAGACGATCTGGTTTCGCGCGCCCGACCAGGAGGGGAAGGAGGCGCGCATGTACCCGTTGCTGGCGTCGGTTTGCCGTCAGCTGCTGCGAATTGGTGCCATCCGCGTTCACCAGCATGAGCTCGGTGTGGACGTAGTCGTTGCCGTTCGCGGCATACGTGTGCGAGTACACGAGCCGGCTTCCATCGGGAGCCCAGCTCGCCGATACGACACCGTCGAAATGGCCGAGCGCGGAGTTGGAAGCGCTCTGGAGCGCACCTTTCGTCAAGGCGAGCGCGCCGCGACCGTTTACGCCGGCGACGTACAGAGACTGAAAGCGGACGAGGCGTGACGAAACGATTCCCTCCCGGAGGAACGCGAGCCTCGTCCCGTCGGGCGAGATCGAGGGCCCGAAGTCGGCATACGGCGCCTCTGGCGCGAACGCGCGCCGTGCGTCCGCGCCGGCCGCCGCCAGCACGAGCAGCGCTCCTGCAGCGATGAAAGCAACTCTCACAAGACCTTCTCGAGCGGAGCGTAGTCGAGCATCAGGCGCCGCTCCGTGCCATCGTCGGCGAAGCGGACGGTGACGACCCCGCCGGGCTCGATGCGCGTGACGACGCCCTCGCCCAGCTTTCCGTGCCGGACGGAGTCGCCGGTCTGGAGCGACGGGACGTCCGAGCGTGGCGTCACCTCCACCTGCGCGCCGTACCCGGCCCACGAGGCCGGCCGTAGCCGGTCACGCTCGACGTGCCGCTCGGGCAACTCGTCCAGGAACCGCGACGCAAGGTTGTAGTTGCGCAACCCGTACAGGGCGCGGGCGGACGCGTGCAGCAGCGTGAGCAGCTCCTTCGCCCGCGTCATCCCGACGTAGCAGAGGCGGCGCTCCTCCTCGATGCCCTGCTCCTCGATGGATCTCGAGTGCGGGAAGATCTGCTCCTCCATCCCGATCATGAAAACGGCGCTGAACTCGAGCCCCTTGGCGTTGTGGAGGGTCATGAGCGTGACGAGGCTCTGCTCCTCGCGCAGCGCGTCCTGGTCGGAGTAGAGCGAAATCTCCTGGAGAAAGTGCGACAGGCTCGGCTCCTCGGCGGAGAACTGGTACTCCCGTGTTACGCCGACGAGCTCCTGCAGGTTTTCGATCCGGCCCTGCGACTCGACCGTGCGCTCGGCCTCGAGCGACTCGAAGTAGCCGCTGCGCTCGAGCACCTGCTCCACGAGGTCGGGGACGGTCAGCTCCTGGGCCTGCGCCTGCAGCGACTGCATCACCGTGACGAACGACTTGACCGCGCGGAGCGGAGCGGCGGCCAGGCCGGCCTCGTCCGCATGCGTCAGCGCCTCGAAGAGCGTCAGCCCGTGGAGCTCGGCGTAGTTGCGCAGCCTGTCGAGCGATGCGTCCCCGATCCCGCGGCGCGGCCGGTTCGCGACCCGGTCGAGCGAGACCGCATCAGCCGGGTTGTCGATGACTTGCAGGTAGGCGATCAGATCCTTGATCTCCGCCCGCTCGTAGAACTTCGGACCGCCGATCACCTGGTAGGGCACCTGCTGGCGGACGAGAACGTCCTCCAGCACCCGGGACTGCGCGTTCGTCCGGTAGAAGACCGCGATCTCGCTCCCCGCGAGGCCCTGCTCGACGAGCTGCGCGATCTGGGCGGCGACGAAGCGTGCCTCGGCGTGCTCGTCCTCGACCTCGATCACGCGCACCGGCTCCCCCTCCCCGAGCTCCGACCAGAGGTTCTTCGGCTTGCGCTCGCGGTTGTGCGAGATGACGTGGTTCGCCGATTCGAGGATGGAGTTGGTCGAGCGGTAGTTCTGCTCGAGCGCGATCGTCTGCGCCTCGGGGAAGTCGACCTCGAAGTCGAGGATGTTGCGGATGTCCGCACTTCTGAAGCTGTAGATCGACTGGTCCGGGTCTCCGACGGCAAAGACATTTCGGTGCTCCCCCGAGAGCAGCTGCAGCAGCCGGTACTGGGCGTGGTTGGTGTCCTGGTACTCGTCCACGAGGACGTAGCGGAAGGCGTTCTGCCAGCGCTCCAGCGACTCGGGGAAACGTTCGAGCACGTCCACGGTCAGCATGAGCAGGTCGTCGAAGTCGACCGCGTTGGAGCCGAACAGCCGCCGCTGGTACAGCTCGTACGCGTCGGCGACCGTCTGGTCGTAGAAGGAGGCCACGCGCGAGCGATACTCCTCCGGCCCGATGAGCTGGTTCTTCGCCTTGGAGATCTGGGCGTGGATGCCGCGCGGGACGAACCGCTTCGGGTCGCGCTCCAGCTCCTCCAGCACGAGCTTCACGAGCCGCACCTGGTCGGCCTGGTCGTAGATGGTGAAGTTCGAGCGGTAGCCGAGCTGGGGAGCTTCCCGCCGCAGGATGCGGCCGCACGCCGCGTGGAAGGTGAGGATCCAGAGCCCGCGCGCAGCGGGGCCGAGCAGTCTGTCGAGGCGGCTGCGCATCTCCCCTGCCGCCTTGTTCGTGAAGGTGATCGCGAGGATCTCGGACGGCCTGATCCCGTGCGCGGAGATCAGGTGGGCCACGCGATGCGTGAGGACGCGTGTCTTGCCCGATCCTGCCCCGGCGATCACGAGCAGCGGCCCGTCGGCGTGCAGAACGGCCTCCCGCTGGGCGGGATTCAGGTCAGCCAGGTACTGCTCAGGGGAAAGGACCGCCACAGCCCTAGGCTAGCGCCGCACGAGGCTGGCGAGAACTGCGCCCACGAGCGCCGCGACGGCCACGCTGAACGCGATCCCGGCCGTCTTCAACCCGAAGGCCTCGGCAGCGAGCCCGACGCCGATAACGGGCAGCGCCAGCCCGACGTACAGCGCGACGAAGAAGCTCGACGCCGTCTCCCCGCGCCGCTCGACCGGCGCGCGCTCGTTGATAGCGGCCAGCGCTGCACCGATCCCGAGCCCCTGCCCGAGCCCGACGAGCACGGAGCTGGCGACCAGGGCGCTGAGCGACTCGGCGTCGAGCCCGATCGCCAGGAGCACGATCCCGGCGACCATGATCACGCAGCCGTAGATCAGCGCCCTGCGGTCGGAGAGGCGCGGCACGGCGAGCTGTCCCAGGGCCGACGATGCGAAGAGCAGGCAGACGAGGCCGCCGGCGAGCGCGTGGCTCGTCTCGCCGAGCTCCTGGGCGAGAAAGACCGGGGCGACCGACCCGAACAGACCCGCGACGGCCGAGCTCGCGAACCCGACGGTCGCACCCTGGATGAAGACGGTCCGCACCTCCTTCGGCACGGCGAGCCGCTGCAGTCGCAGCCGGAGCTTGCGGCCGCGGATGGTCTCCGGCGTCAGCGCGAGCGCGACTCCGGCCGCCGCGAGCAGCACCAGGTCGACGACGAACGGAAGCCGGAGCGGAGACGACGCGTGGTCGGCGATCACCCCGGCGATCAGCGTCCCCAGGCCGAGGCCGCCGAGGTTGACGACGATCGCGACCAGGCTGGCGAGCCTCCTGCGGTCTCCTGGGACGAGGTCGACGAGGGCGGCCGTCGCCGTTCCGGTGAAGATGCCCGCGGAGAGCCCGGACAGGATCCTTCCCGCGTAGATCGGCACGAGCGAGCCGGCGAAGACGAACAGCAAAGCGCTTCCGGCCGAAAGGGCGAGGCCCGCCGCGAGGACGGGCTTGCGGCCGATCTCGTCCGAGAGCGCGCCGAACAGGAGCAGGCCGGCGATCACGCCGAACGCGTAGACGGCGAACACGACGGTGGTCGTCAGCTCGCCGAACGAGTACTTCTCCTGGAAGAGCGGATAGAGCGGCGTCGGCAGCGTCGTCCCGAACATGGTCACGAGGAAGGCGAACGACAGGAGGACGAAGCCGGCCGTGCGGGACATCGCGGAACCGTACGTCCGGGCTCACGCTCACGATGCCACGGTGACCACCGGCCGCCTGGAAGCCTTCAGCGACGGCGTCTTCGCGATTGCGATCACGCTGCTCGTGCTGGAGCTCAGCGTCGATACCGCCACGCAGGATCTCGGCAAGGAGCTGATCCACATCTGGCCGTCCTATCTCGCGTACGTGACGAGCTTCCTCACGATCGGCGTGATCTGGGTGAATCACCACATGCTGTTCAACTACGTCGACCACGTCGATCGAGGGCTCCTCTTCCTCAACACCCTCTTGCTGCTCGTCGTCGCGTTCACGCCGTTTCCGACGCGTCTGATCGCCGAGTTCCTGCGCGAGGACGAGAACGAGCGCACCGCCGCTCTCGCGTACGGGATCACGTTCGTGATCATGGCCGTGATCTTCCAGCTGCTGTGGCGCTGGATGGCGACCGGTCGCAGGCTCATCCGTCCCGAGATCCCGCAGGAGGAGATCGACGACATCACGCGCACGTTCTTGCCGGGTGTCGCGATCTACGGCGGCGCCACGCTCGTTGCGCTCGCGAGCCCGCTCGCGAGCATCGTCCTCTATCTCGCGATCGCGCTTTTCTACGCGCTCCCGCCCTCGCTGTACCGACGCAAGACCGCGTAACGTCCCCGGCGTGCGCATTGCGCTGATGATCGAGGGGCAGGAGGGCGTGACCTGGGACGACTGGGTCGCGCTCGCGCGCGCATGCGAGGACAGCGGCGTCGAGGCCCTGTTCCGCTCCGACCACTACAGCGGCTTCCTCGGCGGCGCCGACGGCTCGCTCGACGCCTGGGCGACGGTCAACGCGCTGGCCGCCCGCACAGAGACGTTGCGGCTCGGGACGCTGGTTTCCCCGGGTACCTTCCGTCATCCCTCGGTGCTGGCGCGGATGGCCGTCACGGCGGATCACATCTCCGGAGGGCGCATCACGCTCGGGATGGGCGCCGGCTGGCACGACGCAGAGCACGAGCAGTTCGGCTTCGAGTTCCGCACCGCGGCGTGGCGCGTCGAGCGCTTCGGCGAGCAGCTCGAAATCGTCCACCGCCAGCTGAACGAGGACGAGCCGTTCGACTACGACGGGAAGCACTACGCGCTGAAGAACTGCGACGCGCGGCCAAAGCCGGTGCAGCGTCCGTTCCCGATCCTCGTCGGCGGCGGCGCCAAGCGCGGGACGGCACGTCCCGCCGTCCGCTTCGCGTCCGAGTACAACACGACGACGCCCACGCCCGACGAGGCGCGCGAGCGCCGCGCGCGGCTGGACGAATTCTGCGCCGAGGCCGGCCGCGATCCCGCCACGCTGCCGCTCTCGATGATGACGCTGTGCATCGTCGGTCGCGACCGTGCGGAGGTCGACGAACGGCTGCGCGAGCTCGGGCGGGATCCGTGGAAGCCCGAAGCAAGCCTGATCGGCACCGTGGACGAGGTGGCCGAGCGGCTGCGCGTGTACGAGGACGCGGGAATAACACGCGTGATGTGTCAGCACCTCCTGCACCGCGACCTGGACATGGTCGAGATCCTGGGCCGCGAGCTCGCGCCCGCGGTCGCGTAGGCTCCGCGCGTGGGCTACGCGTTCAGCTCGATCGACGAGCTCGGGGACGGCCCGGGCTTCCGTAGCGTTCGGCGTGCGCTCGGCGTGACGGCCTTCGGTGTCAACGCCATCGTTTTCCCGCCCGGCTTCGTCGGGTTCAACCACTTCCACAACACGCAGGACGAGCTCTACTTCGTCCACCGCGGCCGCGCCCGCGTCGAGGTTGGCGACGAGGTGCTCGAGCTCGGCCCAGGCGGCCTTCTCCACGTCGAGTCGACCACGCCTCGCCGCGTATCCAACGGGTCGGAGGACGAGGAGCTGGTGCTGCTCGTCGTCGGCGGCTCGGGCGGCTACGTCGAGCGGGACGGAGAGATGGTCGATCCCGCCGACATCGAGCGCCGCCGCGCCTTCAGCTCCCGGTCGTAACCGCCTCGATCTCGGCCGCAAGCCACGCCGACGCTTCGGCCAGCGTCTCCTCGTCGGCGGATTTGACCACGACCTCGACGAGCGGCCCGTCGGGCGTGAACGTCGGATACGAGCCGACGCGCACCTCGGGGTAGCGCTCGGCGACCTCGACCAGGAGCGGCGTGATCTCGCTCTCGCGCGTTTCGAAGGTCCGGCGCCAGCTCGCGATCGGCCGCTCGCCGCGTAGCTCGTCTTCGAGCGCCTCGAACATGGGCTTCATCTCTCCCGGCAGGCCCGGAAGGACGTAGACGTTCTCCAGCACGAACCCGGGTGCGCCGCCGCGCTCGATCTCGAGCGGCCGCGCGCCCTTGGGGAGGAGCGCCCAGCGCGCCGCGTAGTCGGGCGCACGCGCGAACCGGGCGCGAAGCCTCGCGGCTACCTCCGCGTGCTCCTGCTGCGGGAGGCCGAAGGCCAACGCGATCGCCTCGCGGGTCACGTCATCCGGCGTCCCGCCGAGCCCGCCGGTGACCACGACGATGTCCGCCTCGCCCGCCTCGCGTCGCACGAGGCGGGCGATCGTCTCCACCTCGTCCGGCACGGCGGCGACCAGGCGCACGACGATCCCCAGCGCCTCGAGCCGCCGCGCGAGCCACGACGCGTTCGTGTTTTCGATGTCTCCCGAGACGACCTCGCTCCCGATGGTCACAATGGCCGCAGTCGGATGCCCGCGCACGTGCCGAGTATGGACGACCTCCTGGCGCGCCGGGCCTACGAGTGCAGGCTGACGCCGGACCGCGTGCTGGAGACCCTGGACGACGCGGAGGAGTTCCTGCGCGACCGCGGGCTCTTGACGCGGACGGCCGATTCGGCGCTACCGAGCCTCTTCGACGCGTGCCACGAGGAGCCGTACGCGCCCGACAAGCCCGGGTTCGGTCAGTGGCCGCGGACGAAGTACCCGTGGTTCGGCGGGCTCGGCGCGCGCGGCTATCCCGTCCTCGCCGTCCACCGCGGCAAGAACCTCCTCGTCACCGACGAGACGGCACGGCTGATCGACCCGATCGCGCGCGCCGAGATCCGGCGCATGGAGGCGGCGGACAAGGAGTGGGCGCGCCTGCTCGGGCATCTCGCGGAGGCCGGCCCGTCCGAGCTGGAGGACCTCCAGCTCGAGCTCGAGCTGAAGCCGAAGGAGCTGAAGCTCCTGCGCGCGCCGCTCGAGCGCTGCGGCGCGGTCGTCTCGCGCAGCATCGTCTACGAGGAGCCGCACCGGCACACGAGCGTGCTGGCGCGCTGGGACCAGCTCTACCCCGAGCCGGCCGCAGGCGACGGGCTCGCCGATCTGGTCGTCGCGGCGGTGCGAGCCGCCGTCGTTGCGCCGGCCCGCGAGGTGCCGCGCTGGTTCTCGTGGCAGTGGTACTGGGAGGACTCGATCCTGGAGGACGAGCGCCTCGTCCATGTGGACGGCTACGTCACTTCAGCGGAAACGGCTTCCGCGCGAGCGCCGGCAACACCTGCGACGTGACCCAGAGCGGAGTGACCGAGTACCGCTTCGAATAGCGGTAGCTTCCGTCGGGACGGCGCATGCCGGCGAGGAAGCGGAAGGCCGCGGCGGGCGCCTTCTTCCCGGCGGCGACGAAAGCCTGGATCGCCCAGGCCGTCGACTGGCTGTCCGAGGCGCGGCCCCGAACGAGAGCGAAGCCGCCGTCCTTGCCCTCGAGCCGGCGGAGGTAGGCGAGGCCGCGAATGATCGGCTTGCCCTTCACCCCCACCGAGCGGAGTGCCTGGATGGCGGCCGCCGTGTCGTTCGAGTCGGGCGCGCCGCGCGGATACCACGACCAGCCCCCGGACGGCCGCTGCTGGCCCAGCAGGTAGCGGACGGTCGCAGCCGGCGACCGGCCGCCCCGCCGAACGGAGCGCGAGGATGCCCCAGATCGTCGAGTTGACGAGCGGGCCGATGCGACCGCTCTTGCCGACCGGCAGGTCGTAGGCATCGGTGTCGGCGCCGACCGCCTCGAGCGCGAGGATGCGCAGCTCGGTATCCGACACGTCCTGCGCATGCGCACGCTGAAGGTAGAGCTGCGCCTCGTTCCCAGGTTTCTGCCCAGCCGCGACGAGGCCGAGCACGGACCACGCGGTCAGCTCGAGTGACGACTTCCCGCCCCGCTCCGCGTAACCGCCGTCCGGCTGCTGGTGCGAAGCCACGTACGAGGCCGGCGAGACGCCGACGACGAGCGCGACCAGAACGGCCTTCAGGCCCACACGACCTCTGTGTGCAGCCGACGTCCGTAGCGCTCCAGCATCCGCCGTAACTCCGGTCCCGCGACGAGCGCGATCACGAAGTTGCCCGCCGCGTGCGCGGCGTCGAACCACAGGCCCCGCGCCCACGTCGCCGCGAGCGCTTGCCAGGTGTGCGGGAAGAACGCGAGCCAGTTCCAGACGTCCATGAACGCGCTGAAGCCGAAGCCGAGCAGGCAGCAGAAGATCGCGAGGGACAGGCGGCTGCGGATGAGCGGCGCAGCGAGCGCGCCGGCCGCGCCGCACGCTCCCCAGGCGAGCATCTGCCACGGTGTCCAGGGCCCCTGACCGAGGAAGAAGTTCGAGACGAGCGCGGCCGTCGCACCGACGGCGATCCCCGCGCGGAGGCCGAGCGCGGCGCCCGCGACGACGACGATCACCGTCACCGGCTGGACACCTGGGACGGCGGCGAAGAGGACCCTCCCGGCCGCCGCGGCGGCCGCGAGGGTCGCGATCAGGGTCAGCTCCTTGGCCGAGCCCGGCCCGATCTCCAACCAGGCTGCGGCGGCCACGATCAGCGCGCTGGCCGCCAGGAGAAGCGAGAGGCCGGAGTGCGCGGGGTCGAGGGTGGTCCAGACACCCGCCGCGAAGGCAGCCGCCGCCGCAGCGAGGACGACGAACCGGGCGCTACGCATACACAGGCTCCTCGACGGCGAGCGAAACAGTGCGGTCGGCCACCTCGGCCGCGAAGACGAGATCGTGGGTGACGACGAGCGTCGCCCGGCCGCCTGCCTGCTCCCGGAGGAGCGCGGCGAGCTCGTTCTTGCGCTCCGGGTCGACGCCGCGGGTGGGCTCGTCCAGGATCAGCACGTCCGGCTCGGTGACCAGCACCGACGCGAGCGCCAGCCGCTCCCGCTCTCCGCTGGACAGGTCGCGCGGGTGGCGCGCCTCGAAGCCGGCCAGGCCCACGGAGGCAAGGGCCGCGGCGGCGCGGGAGAGATCGCCGCCGACGCCGAGCGCGACCTCCTCGTCGGCGCGGTCGCGGACGAGGTAGCGGCCCGGGTCCTGGGAGAGGTACGCGGCGCGGCCGTGCCGCTCGACAGACCCCGACGCAGGCTCGAGCAGCCCCGCGGCGACCTTCGCCAGCGTCGTCTTCCCGCTCCCGTTTGGCCCGACCAGCGCAACGACTTCGCCGCGCCGAGAGCTCGAGCGCGGCGTCCTCGAGCACGGGCGGGCCGCCCCGGTAGGCGAACGACACGCCCTCGAGCCGGCAGACCATTCGGCCCGTCGCGCAGGTAGACGCCGGCGCGGGATTCCGGTCGAGGTACGCCGGGCGGTTGCGCGCGAGCCAGCCGACCGCCTCGTCCCGCGCCGCGTCCAGCAGGATCCGCCCCTCCTCGAAGAAGAGCACGCGGTCGCAGGCGTCCAGTGGCCCCGCCGGCCGCTGCTCGGACAGGACGACGGCAACGCCGAGACCGCACGCGAGACGGACGAGGGCATCCGCCGCCTCCGGGTCGAGCTGGGACGTCGGCTCGTCGAGGAGCAGGAGCTCCGGCTCGAGGGCCAGCGCCGAGGCAAGGCAGATGCGCTGCAGCTCGCCGGCGGAGAGCTCGGCGATCCGACGGCCGACGAGATGCTCCGCGCCGAGAGCCGCGAGCGCAGAGCGCGCGCGGGAGGCGATCTCGGCCGCGGGAGCACCGACGTTTTCCAGCCCGAACTCGACCTCGTCCTCGACGCGGCCGAAGACGACCTGGTCCTCGGGGTCCTGGAACACGGTCGCGACCCGGCCGGCCAGGTCGGCCGGCCGCGCGCGGCGCGTGTCGAGGCCGCAGACCTCGACCTTCCCCTCGAAGCGGCCGCCGTGGAAATGCGGAACGAGCCCCGCGAGCGCGCGCACGAGCGTGGACTTCCCGGAGCCGGACGGACCGAGCACGGCCACGAGCTCGCCCGGCTGGAGCTCGAGCGAGACATTCCGCAGCGCAGGCCCGCGCCCCGGATAGGAGAAGGACAGGTTCTGGATCTCAGCTAGAGCCACAGCACCCCCGCGACAACGAGAGCCGCCGCAGCTGACAGCGCGAGCCACTCGCGCGCGCCCCACGGCGGGCGTGCCGCCCGCGTCGCCCCAGGGCGGCCGTACCCGCGCGCCTCCAGCGACTCCGCCAGGTTGTACGCCCGCTCGAGCGAGCCGGCCACGACCGGGGACAGCAGTCTCGCGTGCCCGCGTGCTCCCGCCACCGCGACTCCTCGCCCGCGTAGCGCCTCGATCAAGCCGGACGCGTCCCGTTCCAGCGTCGGGACGAGCCGCGTCGCGAGCACGACGGCCAGGGTCGAGCGGCGTCCCGCGCGAACCGAGCGGAGCAGTCGATCGTGGTCGATGAGCAGGGCATAGGCGGCGAAGGCGAGGGACACCGCCAGCAGCCGGAGCGCCGCGACGGCCCCATTCGAGAGCTCCTCGCGTGTGATGTCGAGGGTGCCGATCACCGGGATCGTGGGGCCGGTCCACAGCGGATGGCTGCCGATGGTCTCGACGAACGGCGTGATCAAGAACACCGAGAGGGCGGTGAGGGACGCGCCCGTCAGGTAGAGGAACCGGCGCCGGCCGGCGGGCGCCGCGAGGCAGACGCCGAGCAGGACCGCGTCGATCACGGCCACCGAGACCCAGTGCTCCGCGAGCAGGGCCGCGGCGCCCATGGCCGCAAACAGGAGCGCTGCCGGCGCCGGTCTCACGGCACCTCGTACCTGAAGCGGACGGCGGACGGATCCCGGATCAAGCGGCGCGCGGTCTGAAGTCCGAGGGTCGCCGACACTCCCTGCGCCTTCAGCTCGGCGTGAAAGCCGCGCCCGGGGATGAGCTCGATGACGTTGCGAGGACTCTTCCCGGATGACCCGATGAGGTTCAAGAGCCGGCCCGCGATCCGGGCGCTCCCGTTCACCACCGTCGTACCGTGGCGGAACGGCTCGGGAAACGCACCCACGACCACGGGCTGCTGCATCCGCTTCGCCCACGAGCGGTAGTCCCACCACTCGATGTCGCCCGCATGCAGCCGGTACTCGGCCGCGCTGCGATCGGCCTCGATCCCGTTCACGAAGTAGAACCAGTCGTGCTCTGAGGACACGCTCCCGTCGATGCCTGCGATCGACTGGACATAGCGGCCGCCGTACGTGGTCTCGATGTCCGCGACGCGGTCGAGGGCCTGCATCGCCGTCAGCCCCGCGGGCACGCGGCGGACGAGCAGGACATGCGCGCCCCGGTCACGCGTGACCCAGAGCGTCGCTTGTCCGTGGGCCGCGGCCGTCCCGCCGCCGCACCCGACGAGTGCGAGGGCGACGGCCGCGAGACCGAGGAGTCGGTTCACGGAACCTCGTTCGACCGCACCGCTCCACGCAGCGTGGCGCGGACGAGGCCGTGGTGCCGTCCCACGCACCCGACCGCGGTCTGGGTCGCGCCCTGCGTCTTCACCGCGTGCCCGTCCACGTGGAGGACGGCACCGAGTGCGGCCGTCCTCGCCCCCTTGTCGTCCACGGAGTACACGCGGTAGCAGTTGGGCTGCGCGCGCTGGAGCTCGAGCGTCTTCGGCCCTCCCTGGAGCCCGAAGAGAGCCCAGTACCAGAGCACCTTGTCGCCCGGCTCGAGCACGTACTGGTCGGCGCCAACGGGTGGCGAGACGCCGTTCACCTTGTACGCCCACCCGCTCGACCCGAAGGCTGCGTAGTAACCGACCTGGTCGACGTAGGGGCCGAAGGACGTCTGCGCGACGTGGACGAAGAACTCGCCCGCCTTGCCGGCGTGCGTCAGAGCATCGAGAGCGTTGGTCGCGCTCACGCGGGGAGCGGTCGGCCCGAAGATCGTCCGCGTCAAGCCTTCGACACGGATCTTGGCGAGAACGGTGGCGCCCGCGCTCGGAGCGCCGATGAGGATCGCTGCCGCGATCACGATGAGAGAACGTCGAAACACGAATCCTCCTTCCGCGAGGGGTTCGGGTTGCGGCGACGCGGCAGGTCTTCTGACTCGGGGCGCCCTCCCGGACCGCCTTCCCGGCCATGGAGGCCAGTGGCATGTCGGAGCGGGAGCGTCTCCCCTCACAGCGGCGGGACCGTCCCGGACTTGCACCGGGTTCCCTTTCCGCTCGCCGTTATCTGGTGCGGCGACCCTATCATGGGCTACCGGGTGTCCTTGAACCGGTTTCTGAAGCTGTGGGGCCCGGTCATCGTCTGGGCCGCGCTCATCTTCGCGCTCTCCTCGGTGCCCTCGCTCAACTCGGGGCTGGGGACCTGGGACGAGGTGCTGCGCAAGTGCGCGCACGTGACGGAGTACGCGATCCTGGGCTTCCTGCTGCTGCGCGCGATCGGCCGTGAGCTACCGGCGCTGCTGGTCGGGATCGCCTACGCCGCGACCGACGAGTTCCACCAGCATTTCGTCGCGGGACGCCACGGCTCGCCGGTGGACGTCCTGATCGACACCGTCGGCCTCCTCATCGGCATTGTGCTCGTCCAGCGCGTCTTTCTACAATCTCGGCGTGCCTGAGCGAAAGGACCTCTCCGACCGGCAGCTCGAAGCGATCCTCGAGCGGCTCGACCGGCTGTGCGAGGAGATGCGCGTCCTGAACCGCCGCCTCGACTCGAGCGACCAGCTCCTACGCATCGCGCACGAGCTCGCGACCTTGAACGAGTCGCTGCAGACGCTTGCCTACGCGGCGCTCGGCCAGCAGGGCCCCCAGGTCAGGCGCCGCCGCTCAGCCTGACGCGAGGCGGTACAGCTTGCCGTCCAGCGTGACGGCGTAGAGCTCGCCGCGCGCGTCCTCGCCGAACGACGAAAGTCTCGGGGAGCCGCTGCGACTCCCGGCGGACGTCGGTCGCCTTCCCCCCGGAGATCCTGAAGGACCACATGCGCCCTTCGCAGTAGTCGCCGAAGAAGTAGCGGCCGCGCGCGCTCGGCACGGCCTTGCCGCGGTAGACGAAACCGCCCGTCACCGAGCAGCCGAGCGAGTGGCTGTAGACGTAGACGGGGCCCGTGAGCGTCCCCGCGGGGTTGAGCGGGTTGTCGGAATAGCGGGATCGACCCTCGTACACGTTCCAGCCGAAGTTCTTCAGCCCGGTGTCCCCTCTCGCCACATAGTCGACCTCCTCCCACGAGTCCTGCCCGACATCCCCGATGTACAGGTCGCCGTTCGCGCGGTCGAAGGAGAAGCGCCAGGGGTTGCGGAGGCCGAACGCGGCGATCTGCGGCCGCGCACCGCGTTTGGTCGCGTTGATCTTCAGCAGCTTCCCGAGGGGCACGGAGAGGTTCTGCGCCCGGTTGCCGGGGTCGCCGCCCGAGCCGCCGTCACCCATCCCGATGTACAGGAGACCGTCCGGGCCGAATGCGAGCTGGCCGCCATTGTGATTCGGGTAGGGCTGCCTGACGAACAGGAGCTGGCGCGCCGTCGAGACGATCCCCGCCGTCCCGGCCTTGTTCGCGCGGAACTGGACGACGCGCGTGTCGCCGTTGACGTCCGTGTAGTCCACGTAGAAGAGGCGGTTCTTGGCAAAACGCGGGTGAAAGGCGACCGAGAGCAGACCCTGCTCGCCGCCGCTCGTGACGCGCGAGCGGATGTCGAGGAAGGGCCGCGCCTGCAGCTTCCCCGAGACGAGGACACGGATGACGCCGGGTTGCTCGACCACGTACAGGCGCTTGGGCTGGCTCTTCGCCGAAGCGACGTGGTCGGGCGAGTCGAGGCCGGAGCGGACGAGCGTCCAGTGGAAGGCGGCAGCATGCTCGTGCGAGGCGGACGCGCACGCTCCGCCGCTGAGAGCCACCACCCCGGCCACGATCGTCATGAGCTTCTTCACGGCACTCTGTAGGTGTTCAAGACGCCGAAAGTGACGTCGGCGTTAGCGTCGTCCGTGTTAGGGATTCGTTAGCCGCGCGAAATGAGGGCGCGGCGAAACTCGTCTTCCCGGCCGGGCTTGAGGATGGCCAGCACCCGGTCGCCGGGAAGCAGCTTCGTCGACCCGACTGCGATCTCGGACTGACCGTCGCGCGTCACCGAGATCAGCCGCGATTCCTGCGGCAGCTCGAGGCCGGAAACGGTCTTTCCCGCCGAGGGCGAGCTCTTCTCGATCTGCACTTCGACGATCTCCAGGTTCTCGTTGCGCAGCTCGAGCAGGTGAATGAGCCCGTGCTCGGGAACCTCGTGCTCGACGAGCGCGAGGATGGTCGAGGTCGCCGAGACGGTCGGAGAGATGCCGAGCAGGTCGAAGTGCTCCTGGTTGCGCGGATCGTTGACGCGGGCGATCACCTTGGGGACGCCGTACTTCTCCTTCGCGATCTGGCAGATGACGATGTTGTCCTCGTCGTCGCCGGTGACCCCGAGGACGAGGTCGGGCGGCCGCGCGATCCCGGCGCGCTCGAGTATGTAGATCTCGGTCGCGTCGCCCTGCTGCACCTGGTGCTCCAGCTCACCTTCGAGCTTCTCGAAGCGGTCCTGGCGCTGCTCGATCACGGTCACCTCGTGACCCATGCCGATCAGCGCTCGCGCCAGGTTCGCGCCGACCTTCCCGCCTCCCGCGACCAGGATGTACATCAGCTCGCGACGGGAGCGCGGTTCACTTCGCAGGAGCGGACGGCGTCGGTCAGCACCGAGATCGCGGTCGATGTCGGCGACACCGTCCGCAGCCCTCGGGTCGCGTAGAACTCCGCCCGCGCCGGGTCGAGGATGCGGACGACGACGCACTGGATGTCGAACCGCTTCTGGGCGACCTGGCCGATGACGAGGTTCGTGTTGTCGCCGTTCGTGGCGACGACCACGGCGTCGGCCTCCTGGATGCCGGCCGCCTCGAGAACGCCGACGTCGATGCCGTGCCCGACGATGAAGCCGCCGGCCCAGTGCTCGCCGAGCCGCTGGAGGGCGTCCTCACGCTCGTCGATGACGGTGACGTCCCACCCGCTCCGGTCGAGCTGCCTGGCGACGCGGGAACCGACCCGGCCGCATCCGACGACAATCGCTTTCACGCGGCCAAATCTATCCCACCGGCTCCTCCTCGAGGACGCCCTGGGGATAGGCGACGACCATCACCTCGCACGGCGCCTTGCGCAGGACGTAGTCGACCGTGGGGCTGAAGAAGCGCGACTGCCGGCGCCAGCGCGGCGCCGATCCCACCAGGATCAGGTCGGCCCCGCTCCGTTTCGCCTCCTCGACGATCGCGGTCCCGAGCGCGCGCGCACGAACGATCTTGCCCTCGACCTCGACACCGTGCTCGCCGGCGATCTCGGTTGCCTCCTCGAGCGAGGCCGCGGCCTGCTCCTCTTCCTCGACGAGCGATGCGTCGAGCGGCGCGTCGAGCGGCACCTTGATCACGTGCAGCGCCGTCAGCTTGGCGGACTGCTCCTCGGCCAGCTTGATCGCCGTCGCGAGCACCTCCTCCCCGATCGGGCCGAGCTTCATCGGCACCAGGATGTGGCTGTACAGCCCCTCGTCGTGGGGCTCGACGAGGTCGGCGACCGCCTCCTCCACGCTCGCGGTCATCGCCGACCCGCGGCTGCGACGGACGAGCACGAAGATCACGCCGCCGATCAGGAGCCAGATCGGCCCCGCAACGCGTGCCGTCGAGTGGGTGGTGAGCGTCACGATCCAGATCGCGAAGGTGAGCGGCGCTCCGAGCAGGGCGACGAGCGGGACGGGGACGCCGCGGATGCGGACATTCAGAGGCGCGCGGTACGGACGCGCGAGATCGGGCTCGCGGAAGCGGAGCTTGATCACCGCGAGCTGCGCAGCGGTGAACGTGAGGAGGACGCCGAAGCTGTACAGGCCCGCGAGCGAGCGGACGGGAGAGCCGATCGAAACGGTGACGATCAGCATGAGGACCGCGATCCCGGCGACGCTCAGAATCGCCGCCGGCGAGATGAGCGACCGACGGTTGAGCCGCGCGAACGCGTGCGGCAGCATGTCCCGCTTCCCGAGCGAGAACGCGAGGCGTCCCGCACCGGAGATCGACGTCGTCACCACCATGAGAAGGACGAGGACGCCCGAGGCGGCGACGAAGATCTTCACGCCGTCCGCGACCGTCGCGGGGAGCCCGGCATCCTTCAGCGCCGCCGCGATCCCGACCAGCGGAGCGTGCAGCCACGTCGTCCCCAGCTCGCCTCCGCCCGGGAAACGCCGAGATCGCCACGATCCCTATGGCGACGGACACGACCACAGCGGCGCCGATCCCGCCGAAGAGGCTGCGGGGGAGGTTCTTACCCGGCTCGCGGGCCTCGGCGGCGAGGTTGGCGACGGTCTCGAGGCCGGTGTACGCGAGCATCGCCACCGGGATCGCGAATCCGATGGAGCTCCAGGTCGGCGCCGTCCCAAGGTCGACGCCTTTCCCGAACGCCTCCGAGCTGACGAGGTAGACGAAGCCCAGGACGATCAGGAGCAGTTGGGCGACGAGCGCGATCCCGGCCAGGGCAATCGCGAGCCGGTACAAGCTCGTACGGCGGACGAGGCGAACGGCGGCGACCGCCGCGATCACGCAGGCGCCGACGACCACGTCCCAGGGCTCGTGCTTGACGGCGTCCCACCCGACCGCGTCCCCGAAGTAGTGCGGGACGAAAAGCGCCGCCAGCGCGATCACGATGAGGTAGTCCAGGAAGAGCGCCCAGCCCGTCATGAAGCCGAGCGGGTCGTTGAAGGCGCGGCGGACGAGGGTCGCGGCGCCGCCCGTCTCGGGGATCGCCGCCGTCCCCTCGGCGTACGAGAGCGCGACGAGCATGAAGACGATGCCGGCTGCCAGCAGCACCCACGGCGTGAAACCGAGCGCGTAGTAGGCAACCACGCCGAGGGCGAAGTAGAGGGACGAGGCGATCTCGCCGTACGCAACCGAGGCCAGCGGACGTGGCCCGAGTACGCGGCTGAGCCCCGGGAGCTTCTTTGCCATCAGCGAAAGCGCAGGCGCAGGACGCCCACGACGAGGACGATAGCTCCGAGGAGGATCCCGAGGCCGCCGCCGAGCAGCGCGGTACGCACCACAATCCCCACCCCCAGCGCGATGAGCAGGATCGAGAGGACGAGGGTGGCCGCCCCGTGGATCCTCATGCCGCCTTCCTCCCCGCCACCACGATCACGCGCGCCGGGCTGTTCTTCAGCACGTAGGCGACCGCCGGCCCGAAGACAGAGCCGCGCATCCCCGGTCGCCTCGAAGCGCCGAGCACGACGAGCTCGGCGTTCCGCGTGCTCACCTCGTCGACGATCGCCGGCCCCGCGCTCCGGGCGCGCGCGAGGCGCGTGACGGCGTTCACCCCGTAGCTCTCCACCAACGCCTGCGCGTCGTCCAGCTCGCGATTCGCGCGCCGCTCGTCCTCCGGAATGCTCGCCTGCAGGTCGAGCTCGAGCGGAACGACGATGACACGTACGATCGCGATCGTCGCCCGCCGCTCGGCGGCGAGCCGCGCAGCCGCGATCAGCGCCTCCTCCGACTCGGCCGTGCGCAGGATCGGTACGACGATCGTCTGGTACTCGACGATGAGAGACGGCCCGAGGACGACCGCCGGCGCGACGACCGTCTCGCTCAGCGGGATCTTCAGGATCAAGCGCCGGTAGATCCAGTACGCGATGAACCCGGCGGCGAGCCAGCCCAGACCGGCGTAGCGGGTGGTCGGCGTCTGGATCACGATCACCAGCCACGCGGCCAGGGTGCCGACCGCTCCGAACAGGGCAAAGAGCGGCCAGTCGATTCCTTTGATCCGCAGGTTCGGCCGGCCCTTGAAGACGAGCTCCACGTCCGGGTCTCGCACGCGGAGCGTGATCACGGCCAGGTGCGCGACCGTGAACGAGAGCATCGCGCCGAACGAGTACATCGTGGAGAGGAAGTCCACCTTCCCCGGGAGGAGCGTGATTATCGGGACGAGGCCGGCGAAGAAGATCAGGGAGATCCACGGCGTGCGGAACTTCGAGTGGATGCGGCGGAAGACCTCCGGCAGCTGGCGGTAATGCGCCATCGAGTACGTGATGCGCGAGGCGCCGATCACACCCGCGTTCGTACCGATGAAGAGGATCGTCGCCGCCAGAATCCCGACGTAGATCTTGAGCGTGTGGAGCAGCGTCGCGTTCTGGATGCCGAGGTTCTCGACGAGGCCGAGCACCGGGTCGTTCTGGAACCCCTCGGGCGGCGGGCAGGCGAGCTGGGTCTGATAGTGGCCGGAGATCCCTTTGCACGCGTGCTCGACATGGACCACCGGGAGCGCCGTCACGGCGATCGCCGGCAGCGTGAAGTAGATGGCGAAGACGGCGATCACGGTCAGCAGGTACGCGCGCGGGACGTTCCGCGCCGGGTCGCGGGCCTCCTCCGCCAGGTTCGAGACGGTCTCGATCCCCGTGTAGGCGACCATCCCGATCGGGATCGCCAGCAGGAAGTTGCTCCAGGTCGGCGCGACGCCCCAATGGATGTTCGAGACCAGCGTGTGCGGGCTGAAGATGAGCGCGAAGCCGATGATCACGAGCAGAAGCTGCGTGGCGAAGTCGATCACCGCAAGACCGATGTTCAGCCGCGCGGCCTCGCGCACGCCGACGATGTTGATCACCACGAGCAGGGCGATGACGACGGCGCCGACGATGATGTCCCACGGCGTCGTCTTCAGCGGCCCCCAGAAGATCGACAGGTAGTGCGGGACGAAGAACGCCGAGATGGCGATCGTGATGATGTAGTTGAGCATCTGGGCCCAGGCGGCCCCGAAGCTCACGACCTCGTTGAAGGCGTGGCGCGCGAAGCTGGACGAGCCCCCGGCCTCGGGGAAGCGGACGGTGCCCTCCGCGTACGTCAGCGTCGTCGCCGCGAAGATGACGCCCGCGATGAGGAAGACGAGCGGGGTGAGCCCGAGCGCGAACGCGGCGGTGACGCCGAGCGCGTAGTAGATCGAGGAGCCGACGTTCCCGTAGACCGTGGCGAAGAGCGCGGGCGCCCCGAGGACGCGCTGGAGGCCATGCTGTTCACGGCGCCGCCGAGGCACGCCGGAACTCTATGGGGGTACCCTTCCGGCATGCGCGTGATCGGGGTCATCGCGCTGGGACTGGCGCTGAGCGGCGCGGCAACGGCGGCCTCCGGCCGGCCGGCGGTTCGCGTCACCGACCTCACGCCCTTCACCGTCCACGGCTACCGCTTCGATTCCGGGGAGCGCCTGCGCCTGGTGATTACGACGAAGCGCCGGGTCGTGCGCACCCTGTCCGCGAGCGGCCGGGGCACCTTCGTCCTGAGGCTCCGCACCCTCTCGGTCGGCCGCTGCGGCCAGTACGCCGTCCGCGTCTACGACTCATCCGGGCTGCGCGCCGCCGTCAAGCGGCCGCCGGAGAGCTGCGCAACTCCGCTCTCGCCGTGACCAAAGACCTAAAGAGAGGGCCGCTTGCGCGGCCCTCTCTCTCGGTCGATTTGGCCTGTCGCGACTTAGCTCCGCGGCAGGCGTAGCTGCCAGGCGCCCATGCCGTGCGTGGCGGCGTACAGCTTGCGGTCGGCCGGGATGATCGTGAGGCCTGCGACCTCGACCGCCGGCAGCCCGCTGCCGGCCATCGTCCAGCTACCGGACGCAGCCGGAAGGGCAACGACTCCGAAGTCGGTCGAGGCGTACAGGTCGCCGCGGACGGAATCGAAGGCGAGGCCCGTGACCGGCAGGTCGGCCAGCGTGCTGCCGTCGAGGTTCGTCCACGTCGCCCGTTGCATGGTCGGATCGTACGTCACCGAGAACACGTGCCCCGGCTCGGCCGGCGTGTTGAAGTTGTACCCGGTGTACGAGATCCAGGCGTGGTTCACGTTGTTCGGATCGATTGCGATGGACGTGATCGAGCGCTGCGGGTCGTTCGTCGCGGGATTGCCGTTCAGACTGTCGATCCGCGTCCAGCTGACTGCCGTCGGATCCGCGGCGTCGGCGTTGTGCGTGACGAACACGCGACCGCCGTTGGTGGAGGCCCAGATCGTCCCCGTGTCGACGGGGGTGCGGGCGATCCACGAGACGCAGCAGCCGCGGCGGCCACTGCCGTAGGCGTCGCCGTCAGATCGCTCGGGCTCCCGATGCGGACGAAGTCACCGCAGCTCGGGTCTGCACCCGAGACGAAGAACTCGGGGCAGGTCGCCTTGAGGACCGTCGGGTCTCCGCCCCAATCCTGGGTGCGCCACACGCTCTGAGAGCCTTCGTAGATCGTGTTCGCTGCCGCCGGATTCGGGTCGGCGATGATCGGGACGTAGAAGTTCGAGCCCTCCGGGCTCGACGCGATCGGCCCGCCGATGATGTACCACTTCGTCGGGTCGCCGCCGTTGACGTTCGCGTCGTGGAACTGCCCGAAGAACGAATTGAACCGCATCTTCCCCGACGTTGGCGTTCCAGCCGGACTGGCCGCCGTCGCCGTAGATGATCTGCGGCCAGGTGACGTTGTCGCCGACACCCTGGAAGGTGCCGTTGTCCTGCGTCCCGCCCATGACCGAGCGGCTGTCCTGCGGGTTCACCGACAGGCTCTGGAACTGCAGCGTCGACAGGCCGGCGTTCAGGCTCGTCCAGGTGGTCGGGACCCTGGAGAGGAGCTCATGGCACTTCGCCATGCTGATCGGGCCGAGCGGCCGCGAATCGCAGTCGGACGACTGGTCAGCGAAGGCACCGGACGAGCGCATGAGGCCGCCGTCCGAGCCCTCGAACACCTGCGTCGGGTTTGACGGGTTGACCACCAGCGCGTGCTGGTCCGGATGCAGCGCGTTGGCAGCCCACGGCCGCGGATCGCAGCAGTTCGCCGGATCCTTCGGCTGCATGGTGTTGTCCGCGGTCAGGTCGCTCCACGTCTGGCCGGCGTTCGTGGAGTACAGGACGGCGCGGCCGTTGCTGGAGAATCCGTACTCGCCGTACTGGAAGGAACCGCCGACGTAGACCCAGTCCGGATGCCCGCGCGGGGTGACGACGTAGTTGTCGTACCAGCACTGACCGGTGCAGTAGTTGCTGGTGCGGTTGGTCGTCAGGTTGGTCCACCCGCTCGTCGTCGTCGCGTGCTGCGCGTCGTCGGTCCGCCAGACCTCGGCCGGCGGCTCACCTGCGTCCGGGCCGGAAGCGCCCTGGGCCAGGTATAGCCGCGTGTTGCCGTTCGACAGCTTCGTGACGGCGATCTCCGCGCGGACCGCGTTGTCGACGCTCTGCGGGACGCAGCGGCTCCTTGATCTGCGTCCAGGTGGCGCCGCCGTTGTCGGAGCGCCAGGTGCCCTGGGAGTACGGCGTTGCGTAGATGATGTTGGGGTTACTCGGATCGAGCGCGATGCGGCTGATGCCGCGAATGGTCCCGTTGCCGTCCCAGACGAAGTTGAACGTCTGGCCGCCGTCGGTCGAGTGGTAGAGGCCGAACGGAGGCCGCGGCGGCGGCGGGCTGGAGGTCGCGTTGCCCGTGACCGAAGCGACGCCGCGAACGGCGCGGGTCGAGCTGACCCAGATGCTCTGCGGGTTGCCCGGTTCGGTGGTGATCTCGCTGATGGCGCGACCGGCGAACGCGTCGCCGGTGTAGTCGCCGTTGGCGACGCTGTTGGTGTGGGTGATCGACGGGAGGTGCGTCCACGTGTCGCCGCTGTCGCCGGACCTCCAGATGCCGAGACCGGCCTCGGAGTCGCCCGACGCATGCGGCTCGCCCGTGCCGACGTAGAGCCTCTTGTCAGGCTCCCAGCTCATGACGCCGATCGCGTTCGATCCGAACGAGCCGGAGATGAACTGCCAGTTCTGCGTGCCCGCGGCCCCGAGGGCGTTGGTCGTGCGCCAGATGCCGCCGCCGGCTGCGCCGACGAACAGCGTGCAGTTTTCCGCGGAGCAGGGCTGGCGGATGGCGAGCGCCGTGGTCCGCCCGGCGGCGGTGTAGTCGGCGCCGAAGAACGTCAGGACGTCCGGGTATTCCGCCTTCGACGGACCGACCGACGTCCACGGATTGACCCCGACATCGTTCGGGCCCAGGGTCGGCAGCGACGCCCGGTACGTGGCGTTGAGGTGCTGGAACGAGCGCAGCGCGTCGACCTGCGCCCCGAACGGAATGTCGCTCGCGGGATACGCCTTGTGCGCCCACTCCTCCGCGGCCGGTCGACCGACGTCAGGGCCCTCGCCGGGTGTGTCCTTGGCGGTGGCAGCCGCCGCGTCCGGATCACCGCCCTTGGCAAGACGGGTGAGGTCGGTTCTCGCGGTGGTCGAGCCCGAACCGTGCGTTGCAACCGCAACCGCGATTGCAGCACCTACGAGCAGAAGGGCCGCAGCGAACGCGAAACCCTTCCGCAGACTGAGTTGCTTCATCCTTCCTCCTCGCTTTGCGCCGATGCCGGCTCGCGGCCGACCACCTCGCGCTTTGGATGAACTTGGGTCGAGGCCCTCTGCCTCGGGGACCGAGAAGAACTCGGCCAGACTGCGGCGGTGCCTGGCCTGAGGCACGGAGGTCCCCGCTTCCCAGGCCTGGACGGAGCGCACGGAGACGGAAAGCGCGTCCGCCAGCTCCTTCTGTGTGAGGTTCGCCGCTTCGCGCAGGGTCCGAAGGCGGTTTCCGCCCAGCGGCGCGGATCCGGACCTCGCTCCATTCCTATTTCGCTTGTTCTGCGTGTTCACTACGTCTGCCTGGATGCACGCAGGAATCCCGCAGCGGGCTTCCTGGGTGAGCCGCCCCGGAGGTTAGCTCAGTTCAGGACAGTGTCAAGTTTCGTAAAGGGCTTGCGCGAGCCGCGTTTAAGTGTGAATCGACACGATCAGGGGAATGGCAAGGATCGCGACCACGTTCGCGATCTTGATCATGGGGTTGATCGCAGGGCCCGCGGTGTCCTTGTAGGGGTCGCCCACCGTGTCGCCGGTGACGGACGCGGCGTGGGCTTCCGAGCCCTTCCCGCCGAAGGCTCCGTCCTCGATCAACTTCTTCGCGTTGTCCCACGCGCCGCCGCCGGAGGTCATGGCGATCGCCAGGAAGAGGCCCGTCACGATCGTCCCGATCAGAAGCCCGCCGAGCATGCGCGCGTTGATGAGACCGACGATGACCGGGATCAGGACCGGGATCAGGGCTGGCAGGAGCATGCTGCGGATCGCCGAGCCCGTGACGATGTCGATCGCGCGGCCGTACTCGGGGCGCGCGGTCCCCTCCATGATCCCGGGAATCTCGCGGAACTGGCGGCGCACCTCGGTCACCACCTGCCCGCCGACGCGCCCGACTGCCTGCATGGCGAGCGAGGCGAACAGGAAGGGCATCAAGCCGCCGATGAAGAGGCCCGCGATCACCCACGCGTCGCTCAGGTCGAAGGTCGTGGAGAGACCCTCGTCGGAGAGCCCGTGCGTGTAGCTGTCGAAGAGGACGAGGGCGGCAAGGGCGGCCGATCCGATCGCGTACCCCTTCGTCACCGCCTTGGTCGTGTTCCCGACGGCGTCGAGCGGATCGGTGATCGCGCGCACGGAATCGTCCAGGTCCGCCATCTCGGCGATGCCGCCGGCGTTGTCCGTGACCGGCCCGTAGGCGTCGAGCGCCACGATCAGCCCCGTCATCGAGAGCTGCGCCATGACAGCGACGCCGATCCCGTACAGGCCCGCAAAATGGTTCGCGACCAGAATCCCGGCGGCAATCACGATGACCGGCAGGGCCGTCGCCTGCATCCCGACCGCGAGCCCCTCGATGATGTTGGTCGCATGCCCGGTACGTGAGGCGGACGCGATCGACTTCACGGGTGTCCAGCGCGTGCCCGTGTAGTACTCGGTGATCGCGACCAGCAGGAAGGTCACGACGAGCCCGACCAGCGACGAGATATAGAGATCCCAGAAGCTGAACTGGCTCGAGTCGAAGCCCAGCATGATCGGGATGAAGCCGATCGCGGACAGAATCGTCGAGACCAGGACGGCCTTGTACAGCGCATTCATGATGTTCCCCGAGCGGCCGACGCGGGCGAACATCGTGCCGATGATCGAGGTGAGGATGGACATCCCGCCGATCGCGAGCGGCAGCAGCTCGACCTTGGCGGCCGGGAAGGTCGTACTGGCGAGCAGCATCACGGCGACCGCGGTCACCGCGTACGTCTCGAACAGGTCGGCGGCCATCCCGGCACAGTCGCCGACGTTGTCGCCGACGTTGTCGGCGATGACGGCCGGGTTGCGCGGGTCGTCCTCGGGGATGCCGGCCTCGATCTTTCCGACCAGGTCGGCGCCGACGTCGGCGGCCTTCGTGTAGATGCCGCCTCCCAGACGGGCGAAGACGGAGATGAGCGAGCCTCCGAAGGCGAGGCCCACGAGGTCGGTGATGGCCGAGACCTGGGTGTGGCCGAGCCAGTCGGTCAGCGCCCAGTAGTAACCGGCGACGCCGAGGAGCCCGAGCCCGACGACGAAGAGACCGGTGACCGAGCCCGATCGGAAGGCGACGTTGAGCGCAGGCCGCAGGCCGTGCTTCGCGGCCTCGGCCGTGCGCACGTTCGCACGAACCGCGACGAACATCCCGATGAACCCGGCAGCGGCCGAAAGCGTCGCGCCGACGAGGAAGCCGACCGCCGTCCCCCAACCGAGCTGGTTGTAGAAGCCGAGCAGGAGGAACGGGAAGATGGCCACGATCGCGATCGTCCGGTACTGGCGCTTCAGGTACGCCGCGGCGCCTTCCTGCACCGCCCGGGCGATTTCCTGCATCCGCTCCGACCCGGGGGGCAGGCGGAGCAGCCAGACGGCGAGGCCCACGCCGTACGCAACGGCGATCGTTGCGCAAACGAGCGCGAAGAGGACGGCGTGTTCGTGGAACCAGCTCATCACAAAGTGAGCGCGGGTTTGGGTTTCCCGCGCGGCGGGTGTTGTATCAAAGTCTGGCTCTCTGCAGCGCCGTCGAGCATATGTCGTCGGGCTGTGGACCGATCTTGGGGATGACCGCGAGCAGCAGATCCCGCAGTCGTTCGTTGTTCTCGCGCAGCACCTGGACGACCTGGGCGGCCGAGACGGCCTCCTCGCCCTCGACCCCGACGTCGTAGTCCGTGACCATCGCGATCGTCGCGTAGCAGAGCTCGAGCTCGCGGGCCAGGTGGCACTCCGGATACGCCGTCATGTTGATTGCCTCCCAGCCTGCGGACTGGAACCAACGCGACTCGGCCCGCGTGGAGAACCGCGGCCCCTGGACGACGACCACCGTCCCACCGTCACGAACGGGGACGCCGAGCTCGTCCGCCGTCTCCACGAGCAGGCGGCGCAGGTCGGGGCAGAACGGATCGGCGGCCGAGACGTGTGTCGTCTCCGGCCCGTCGTAGAAGGTGTCCGCGCGGCCGCGCGTACGGTCGACGTACTGGTCGCACACGACGAACGCGCCGCGCTCGAGCTCGCGCGTGAGCGCACCCGAGGCGCAGGGGCCGATGATGCGGCGGACGCCCGCCTCCCGGAGCGCCCACACGTTCGCGCGGAAGGGGACACGGTGGGGCGGCAATTCGTGGTGGCGGCCGTGGCGCGGGAGGAAAGCGACGCGCGTCCCCGCGACCTCGCCCACGGCAAGCGGCGCTGAGGGCTTCCCGTACGGAGTGTCGATCTCGATCTCCTCGACGTCCTCGAGAAACGAGTAGAAGCCGGAGCCACCGAAGACGCCGATCATGTGGAGGTGAAGTAGAGGAGCCTGCCGTCCGGCGACCAGGCCGGCGGAACGAGCCGAAACCCGCCCTCCACATGCACCGCAGCTCTCAAGAGCTCTCGGAGACGGCCTTCGCGTATGCCAGCTGCATGTTCGCCGTCACCTGGTTGAAGTCGCGGACGACCTCCTCGGGGACGGCATCGGCGAGGACCGGGATGAGCACGCGCATCGCCTCGATCGCGAGCTTCGCCTGCTCGAGGTCGCGATTCTCCTCGCCGAGCCGGCTGTAGCCCAGCGACGAGACCGTGTACAGCGTCTGCACGAGCAGGTCCGAGACCTTGACCTTCTTGAGCTCCTCCTCGAGCTGCTGGATGAGCTTCTCGTCAGCCGACTCGCTCACTCACCTGCTCCCGCGTCTGCCGCACCTGCTCGGCGTAGATCTCCTCCAGGCTCGCACCCGCCTCGTGCCGCTCGATCTGCCGGACGGCCGCGTTCGTCTCCGGCGGGCGTATGAACGTGATCGCGCCCGTCTCCTCGGCCGCGGGGAGCGACCACTCGATCAGCTCCTCGATCGCGACACGCGTCGGGCGCACGCGTCCGGACGAGAGGTCGATCATCTCCCCGGCGAGCCCGAATCGGATCGCGCGCCAGAGGTTCTCCTCGATCATCCGGTGCGGATAGTCCGGGAGCGGCTCGCCCTCGTCGATCGCGCGCGCGATTCGCACCGTGAGCGCATGCAGCAAAGCGGCGAGCGAGCGGGCCTCCTCGAGATCGGGCTGGCCGTCGCAGATGCGGATCTCGACGGTGGGGAAAGCGAGATGCGGCCGGACGCTCCACCAGATCTGCGTGTGCTCGTCGATCGACTTCGTGTCGTAGAGGAAGCGGACGAAGCGCTCGTACTCGTCCCAGCTCGCGAACGAGTCCGGGACGCCGCAGCGGGGGAACATGCGCGTGAAGATCTCGGTGCGGGCGGAGTGGAGCCGCGTGGAGACGCCCTCGACGAAGGGCGAGCTCGCCGAGAGCGCGAGCAGCTCGGGCAGATAGTTCCGTAGCGCGTTGTTGACCGCGATCGCCCGGTCCGGCCCTTGGATCGCCGTGTGGACGTGGATGCCGAAGCTGTTGTTCCGCCAGACGACGTAGCCGAGGATCTGGTCGTTCCGGCGGTAGTGCGGCGTGTCGATGATCCGCTGGTCCTTCCAGGAGCTCCAGGGATGGGTTCCCGTCCCCCCGAGCGCGATCTCGAGCGAGTCCGCGAGCTTGTACAGCTGAGCGCGTCGCTCCCCCATCGCCTCCGCGGCCTCGGCAAAGTCCTCGCACCGGCCCGTGCGCACCTCGACCTCCGAAGCGATCAGCTCGCCCACCAGGTGCTCTTCGAGCTCCGTGCCCTTGGAGGCTTCCTGGAGATCCTCGAAGCGGTTCGAGAGCTCGAGCGTCTCGGGATCGAGGACGGCGAACTCCTCCTCGACCGCCACGGTGAAGTCCGTCGCCGTCTCGAACTGCTCCCGCGCGAAGGCGATCTGCTCCTCAGGGCTCAGGCGCTGCGTGTCCCCCACGCGGAGAATCTAGAGGATTGGTGGGAAATTTGGCCGCCGTCGGGGGCGCTCCAGACCAAGCCGGGCTGCGCGGCCGGTCGCGGGGCGTAGCAGCGCTACGCGTCGCGGCCGGACGTACAGATCCGGCGCCGTGTCTGGAGCGTCATCCGGCCCGGCCTAATTTCACATCAGGCCTCCTAGTCGAACGGCTCCAGGAGCCTCCGCGCGACGCCGGCCCAAGACCAGCGCTCGACGGCCGTCTCGCGGGCCAGCCGCCCGAGCTCTTGCCTCTCCTTCCCCGGTAGCGCCAGCAGCTCCCTGAGCTTGTCCGCCAGCTCGACGGCGTTGCCACTCTCGAACGCGGCGAGGTGGCGGTGTTCCGGCGGGTACCGCTCCTCCAGCCCCGCCGCTACCTCCGCCAGGCCCGAGTGGCGAGCGACGAGCGGCGGGACGCCGGCGGCCGCGGCCTCGGCCGCGACCATGCCGAAGGCCTCGGGGAAGATCGACGGCACGACCTCGACGTCGCACAGCGGGAGCAGATGGACGAGGTGGCGGTGCTCGAGCGCGCCGGTGAAGAGGACGTTCGGCGGCGCGATCGCCTCCAGCTCTTCCCGGTAGTCGCCGAACCCCACGATCAGCCCGCGTGCGTCGAGGCCGCGCAGCGCTTCGAAGAGCACGTGGACGCCCTTGTTGTAGAGGAGCTTCCCGACGTACGCGACGACGGGGCCGCGCTCGGCGAAGAACGCGCCGAGCCGCTCGGCGTTGCCCTCGTACGGGAGGCGTTCCTCCCGGTTGCCGGGGTTGGGAGGGTCGCGGCGGCACTCGTCCAGCAGTCCGGCGAAGGCCTGCTCGCGCGGCTCGGGGCGAAACTTGTCGACGTCGACGCCGGGCGAGACCTCGTGGACGCGCTCGACCGGACCGACCACCTCCTCCAGCACCTCGCGGATGTGCTCGGAGCCGACGTAGACCGCGGCCGCGTCGCGCAGAGACTCGCGCGTCCACGCCGCCAGCTCGGCGTTCCCGCGGATCGCGTACTCGAGCTCCGACCCGTGTGCGTAGACCGCATGCCGCCCCCCGGCGGCCGACGCGACCGGGCCTCCCAGCAGGAGATGGTTGGCGAAGACGAGATCGGCCGGGAACAGGTCGCGTAGCGCCGCGGCGTTCGCCTCCACATAGCGTTCGCGCTCCGCCAAAGTGCACTCCGTCAGCAGCTTGGGCCGCAGGCCCTCGTAGCGGTCGAGCACGAAGGTCGGCAGCAGCCCACCCGGAAGCTGCGGACGGACGACCTCGGCGCCGCCCAGGTCGAACCGCTCGGGATGCGCGCTCCTGGCACACGACCACCACGTCGTGACCGGCCCGGCTCCACTCACGTGCGACCGCGCGCGTGTAGATGTTGGAGCCGGTTCCGCTCAGCAGGTATCCGTGCCACAGGAGGATCCGCACGGGACGAGACTACTGGGGGCTAGTTCAGCTCAGGCCCAGGGAAGCGCGTCCCAGGAGGCCGGCTTCTCCATGCTGCGCTGGCCGAACGGCGCGTAGGCCTCCTCCGGGGACGGCGTGTCCTTCTCCGCCGCGGCCCCGTGCTTCTGCGCGATCTCGGCCGCGGGATAGAAGAGCTTTTCGTCCGGGAGACTGCGGGCGCCGACCATCAGGATCGTGCACGGCCCGTCGCCGGCGCCGACGAAGACGTGGTCGACGTCGGGCGGCATGTGCACGAAGTCCCAGGCCTTCAGCGGCCGCTCCTCGCCGTCGACGAGCAGCAGGCACTCGCCCGAGAGAACGAGGAAATCCTCCTGCATGTTCTCCCGGTGGTACAGGCAGTTCGGCTGGCCGGGCTCGAGCACCCGGATGTTGATCCCGAGCTGCTCGAAGTCGCCGGGCTCCGGCTCGAACGACCCGGCGGACCCGAACTTCTCGTGCGTCCCCCAGCGGGCGTCGCGCACGTTCTTGACGAACCAGTCGCTCACGTCAGATGGAAATAGAGCGCGTACAGCAGGTCGACGGCCGGGTTCGAGGTGTGTACGGCCACGTCCTGCGGCACGTCGAGCAGTGCCTCCGAGTAGTTGAAGAGGATCTTCACGCCGGCATCGACGAGGTCGTCCGCGGCCTGCTGGGCGTTCTCCGGGGGGACTGCGAGCACGCCGACGATGATGTTCTTCTCCCGGACGGTCTCCTTGAGGTTGCCGAAGTCGCTCACGACGGTGCCGTCCACGGTGCGACCCACCTTGTCCGGGTCGACGTCGAAGACGGCGGCGATGTTGATCCCGTGCTCGGCGAAGATCGTGGAGCTCGCGATCGCCTGTCCGAGCCGTCCGGCACCGACGAGCGCGATGTTGTGCTGGCCCTGCGTGCGCAGGATCTTGCGGATCTCGTTGAGGAGCGCCTCGGTGCTGTAGCCGACCCCGCGCTTGCCGAACTTCCCGAAGGCGGACAGGTCGCGGCGGATCTGCGTCGCGTTGATGTTGGTGTAGTCCGACATCTCCTGCGAGGAGATGCGGTCCTTGCCCATCTTCCGCGCCTGCGTCAGGACCTGCAGGTACCTGCTGAGCCGGGCGGCGACTCCGACAGTGAGCCTCTCTCCCACCCCGGCAGCTTGTGTCGTTGCTTGTGACATCGCAACCATTCTGCCAGTGCGCTTCACTCCATGCGCCGGTTCCCTAGGAGCGCCGGGTTTGTGCGTTCACTTTGCGACGGAAGGCGTCTTCCGGAACGTAGTAGACAAAGGCCTGCGAGCCGTCGATCTCCACGACGGGAAGGAGCTCGCGGTAGCGCTTCTCGAGGTCGGGATCGCCCGAGATGTCGACCTCGCTCAGCTCGAAGCCCAGCTCCTCGCGCAGCCCGTCCAGGGTCGCACGGGCGCGCTCGCACAGGTGGCAGCCGGGGGCGTGGTAGAGAACGACGTTAGGGATACAGGCCGCGCGTGGTGGTCGCCTCGGCAACGCGCTGGACGGCGAGGCCGTATGCGGCGAGGCGCATGGTCGTGTCCTTGCTCTCGCGTGTCACCCACGTCTCGTTGAACGCGCGCGTGGTGATGTCGTTCAGCTTCGCGTTCACCTCGGCCTCCTTCCAGAAGTACTCCTGGAGGCCCTGGACCCACTCGAAGTACGAGACGACGACGCCGCCGGCATTGGCCAGGACGTCCGGGAGGACGAGGATGCCCTTGTCCTCGAGGATCTCGTCCGCGGCGGGGGTGACCGGCCCGTTCGCGCCCTCGCAGATCATCTTCGCGCGCACCTTGTCCGCGTTCTCCGAGGTGATCACCTGCTCGAGCGCGCACGGCGCGAGCAGCTCGACGTCCAGCAGGACGAGCTCCTCGTTCGTGATCTCCTCGACCCCGCGCAGGCCGGCGAGCGAACCCGTCTCCTGCTTGTGGGCGATCGCGGCCGAGACGTCGAGCCCGTCCGGGTTGTAGATGCCTCCGCGCGAGTCCGACACGGCCACGACCTTGGCTCCGTCCTCGACCAGGAAGCGCGAGAGGTGAAGGCCGACGTTGCCGAAGCCCTGTACCGCCGCGGTCATCCCGTCGAACCGCTGAGATAGCCTCTGCACGGCCTGGCGGATGCAGTAGAGCGCGCCTCGCGCAGTCGCTTCCTCCCGGCCGAGCGAGCCTCCGATCATGATCGGCTTGCCGGTGACGACGCCGAGCACCGAATGGCCCTTGTTCATCGAGTACGTGTCGAAGATCCACGCCATCACGCTCGCGTCGGTGCCGACGTCGGGCGCGGGAATGTCCCGCTCTGGGCCGATCTCGTTGATGATCTCGCTGGTGAAGCGGCGCGTCATGCGCTCGAGCTCGGAGCGCGAGAGCTCCTTCGGATTGCAGACGACTCCACCCTTCGCGCCGCCGAAGGGAATGCCCATCAGCGCGCACTTCCACGTCATCCACATGGAGAGCGCCTTGACCTCGTCCAGCGTGACGTCCGGGTGGTAGCGGATGCCTCCCTTGGACGGGCCGCGCGCGATGTTGTGCGTGACGCGGTAGCCCTGGAAGACCTCGACCGACCCGTCGTCCATGCGCGTCGGGATCGAGACCGCGACCGCCTTCTTGCATTGGCCGAGAACCTTCACCAGGTCGCCGGAGATGCCGAACGTGTCGGCGACGAGCTGGAGCTGGCGCTGTGCCAGCTCGAACGGATTTTCCCGCAGGTGACTCTGGGGCGCCTCGACGGTGGTCACGGCCCGGCGGAGTATACGCACGTCATCGTTCGATCCTGAGCTCCAACACGCGCCTGCTGGGCGGCCCCGGCGTGGTCGGGTAGGCGCGGATGACCAGACGGTAAAGGCCCGGCGCGAGGATCTGGCCGGTCGGCGCGCGCCCCGTGATCCCGAACGTGTAGGTGCCCGTCAGCTGGTCGCGAAGACGCGTGAGCAGCCCGAGGCGCTTCCCTTTGCTCGTCCACAGCGCGATCTCGATCCGGGAGACGGGCTCCACGTACGGGTGGTCGCCGACCCCTACGCGGCCCACCCGCTCGAGCGTCAGGACGGAGAAGGTCTCGGCCGGCTTGAACGCGGCGGGCGCGAGCTTCACGCGGCCGAGGAGGCTTCCGACGGGCAGGGGCGCGGCGATCCAGGGGACGCGGATCGGGACGCCGCCCGCCGGCGTGATCGTGATCGCTCCCGACACGGGACGAGGCAGCCGGTGGCCGACCCGGACGGCGACGTGAACGGTGGCGTAAGCGCCGGGCGGAACCGTCAGGCGCCTGGGCGAGATCGAGAGCGAGAGCACCTCGCCGCGCAGGCCGCCCGCGACGCGCAGCCGGAGCTTGCGCGTGGAGACGTTGTGGATGCGGATCGTGCGCAGGACGTGGCCTGTCCCGCGCGAACGGCGGGAGGGCGAGCGTGGCGGGGTCGGCGGCGAGCCGCCCGGCCGCCGCCTTCGAAAGGTCGGCGAGGCCGGCGCCCTGGGCGCTGATGGGCTCGCCCGCGAGCGACTGCGCCGTCCCCGTGAGGAGCCCGAGGAGGTCCCTGGCGCCGAGCGCGGGCCGCGCCTGGGCGAGGAGCGCCGCGGCGCCGCCGATGCTCGCGGCCGCGACGCTGGTCCCGTTGACCGTCCCGAACCGGGGAGTTCCGTCCTCGTTCGTCCCCGGCTCGGCCGTCGGGACGGTGACGCCCGGCGCCGCGAGCTCCGGCTTGACCGCACCGTCGTACGCGAGCCCGCGCGAGGAGAAGTCGGCGATCCGCCGTCCCTCCGCGTTCGGCGCCGAGCGCGGCGTGCCGAGGCTGACCGACACGCGCTGCCCGGCCCCGAGCGCGGTCAGCATCCGGTTCGCCGCCTTCTGCGGGAAGACGACGACGGGGACGACGACGTTCTGGTCGAGCCCGAGCGCCCCGGCGGGTAGTCCCCGCCCGTAGAGGAGGACGGCGTACGCACCCGCGCGCGCGGCGTTCTCGACGGCAAGCTCGGACGAAGCGCCGGCGGGGACGAGCGCCGCGCGGCCGGCGACCATGCTGCGGCCGGCGTCGTCGAAGAAGTCCTGGAGGACGACCGGGGTCGAGCCGCTCGTGTCGAGCCGCGGGGCCGCCACCTCGAGCTGAAGCGTCCGCTGCGGCGCGAAGGCGCCCGCGAGCGGGAGGGGACGGGACATCTGGATGTCGAGCCCGGACCGAACGGCGACCCGGACCTGCTCGGTCTCGCTGCGCAGGTCCGCTGCGCCCACCGTCAACGAGCCGTCCGCCCCGCCCGGGCCGGAGATCGACCCGAACGCAGGCCCGGCGGGCAGGTCGTTCCCGGCCGGGGCGACGACCAGCGTGTCGAGCGCGAGCGCACCGTCGACGGCGCGGGACTCGGGCGCGTCGGAGAAGGAGATGTAGGGCTCGGCGAGCCCGATCACCGCGATCCGCGCCGCGTCGTGGGTGTCGCCGTCCGCGTTCGGGTCGACGGCAGCCTCGAGACCCGCGATGAGCTGGTCGCTGCGTCCGTAGACCGCCCAGCCGCCGTCGACGTCGCGCTGCCAGCCGGCGACACGCACCGGGAAGATCGTCGCCCGCGGCGCGATCCCGCGCAGCCCGTACGGCCCTCCGCGTCCCGCGATGACTCCGGCCATCTCCGTCCCATGCCTCTCGATGTCATTCGGGTTGTCGGGATTCGCCTTGGCGGTTGCGGCGCCGGCGCCGCTGACGACGTCCATTCCCGGCTCGAGGCTGCGGGCCACGTACGCGTGGTTCTGGTCGACCCCGGTGTCGAGGAGCGCAACAGTCACGCCGCGGCCGGTGGACCCCGGCAGCCTGAGGCCCGGGGGACGCGCCGCGGCGCCGGACCGGCGCATCGCCTTCCGCACGTCGGCCGGCGCCAGCGTCGCCGGATAGCCGACGCGCACCGGGTAGACGCCGGCGACCTCCGGCGCCCGGTCGAGCAGTGCGATGGCCGGCGAGTCGAGCTTGGCGGAGAAGCCGTTGAGGACGCGCGTGAACGTGTACTCGGTGCCGATCCGCACGCCCTGGAGCGCGACCCGCGAGAGCAGCTGCTTCTGCGCGGCCTCCGCCTGGGCCGTCCAGTGCAGCTCCTGCTCCTCGCTCGCCGTTCCTCCCGCGGCCGCGACGCGCTGGGCGAGGGACGGCGCCTTGAGCACGACGATCTGCCACTGGGCCAGGTCGACCTTCGGGCGCCCTTCTCCGACGAGCCCGGTCCAGCTGACTGCGGAGGCGGCGGCGGCCGGTTCGGTCTTCAGCCCGTCGTGCGGGCGGAGCGCGAAGAGGAGGAGCAGCGTCGCCGCCAGCGCCACGATCGCGAGCGCTCCGATCTGGGACGGCTCACGCAGCCTCCCGGGAGGCGTAAGCATCGAGCGCAAGGTAGTCAGGATAGGGGACGGCGTCCACGTACCGGGCGGCTGAGGCGACCATCGCAGCGTTGTCCGTGCACAGCTCGAGCGGAGCGAAGACGGCTCCTTCGAGCGACGCGCGGAGCTCCGAGTTCGCGGCTACGCCGCCCACGACCGCGATCCGCTGCGCGCCGATCTGCTCGGCGGCCTCCAACGTGCGCTCGACGAGGGCCCGCACGACCGCGCGCTGGTACGAGGCGGCGAGGTCCGCCTTCCGCTCGTCGGCGGCGGCGCCCAGGTCGCGAACGGCGTACAGCAGCGCCGTCTTGACGCCGGAGAAGGAGAAGTCCAGGCCGGGGACGCGCGCGACGGGGAAGCTGTACGCGGTCGGGTCGCCGGCGCGCGCCAGCCGGTCGAGCGCCGGGCCGCCGGGGTAGCCGAGGCCGAGCAGTCGCGCGCCCTTGTCGAAGGCCTCGCCGGCGGCATCGTCGATCGTCCCTCCCAGGGTCGTGTGGGCCGCGTGGTCGCGAACGTCCAGGAGCAGCGTGTGGCCGCCGCTGGCGAGCAGGCACAGGAAGGGCGGCTCGAGGGGATGGTCGCCGAGGTAGAGCGAAGCCACGTGAGCGTGCAGGTGGTCGACCGGGACGAGCGGCAGACGGCGGCCCCACGCCAGCGCCTTGGCTGCGCTCAGCCCGACGAGGAGCGCGCCGGCAAGCCCCGGCCCCCTCGTCACCGCGACCTGCTCGACGCGGTCGAGGGTCTCGCCGGCCTCGGCGAGCGCTTCGTCGACCGCCGGGACGACGAGCTCGAGGTGCCGGCGCGAGGCGACCTCGGGGACGACGCCGCCGAAGCGCGCGTGCAGCTCGGCCTGGGAGGAGACGACGTTGGAGAGGATGCGACCGTCCGTGGTCACGAGCGCGGCCGCGGTCTCGTCGCAGGAGGTCTCGAGACCGAGGATCAACTGGCGACCGCGGGGGAACCGCAAGCCCAGGAAGCACCGACTCACGCCCCGACACCGGAGACGCGATCGCCGACCGGGTCCTTCCACATGATCAACGCGTCCTCGCGGTTGTCGGTGTAGTAGCCACGTCGCACGCCTCGTCCCTTGAAGCCGAGCCGCTCGTACAGCCGGATCGCGCCCGCGTTCGAGACGCGCACCTCGAGCGTGTACCCGCGCCTGCCGTCGCGCGAGGTGAGGTCGAAGAGCTCCGCCAGCAGCATCGACGCGATTCCGCGGCGCTGGTGGCCGGGGTCGACGGCGATGTTCATGACGTGCCACGCGTCGACGTAGCGGGCGATGATCAGGTACCCGAGCAGCGCGTCGGTCTCCTCGTCGAAGGCGCCGAGACAGATCGAGGACGCCTTCGACAGCTCGCTTGCGAACATGGAGCGAGACCACGGCGTCGGATACGCGCGCTTCTCGATCTCTTCGATCGCGCCGAGGTCGCGCATCCGCAGCGGGCGGAAGAGCACGTTCACGCGGTGCTCCTCGCCACGGCGTCCGGCAGGCGGAGGTAGAGCGGATCGACGGCGGCGGCATCCCCGAAGTCGCGCGCGAGGGCGGCGTGGTGCCGCGCCCACGGGACGTGGAGCGGGCTGTCGTCCGGCGGGACGTCGGCGCCTTTCTGCTCCAGGATCTCGCGGTACCGGACGGCGCCGTCGCCCACGCATAGCGCGCCCGGCTCGACTTCGAGGTCGGCGGGAGCGAGGCACTGCGGGCCGTCCAGCAGCGCGAAGACCTCGCGCCGGCGCGCGTCGATCACAGGCACGGCGCCGGGCGCGCCGGCCGCGAGCGCGTCGAGCGTCGACACGCCGGCCACGGGGACTCCCAGCGCGAAGGAGACGCCGCGGGCGGCGGCGAGCCCGATCCGGATCCCCGTGAAGCTGCCGGGTCCGGTGCCGACGGCGAGGTGCGTGACGTCCGCATCCTCGAGCCCCGCCTCGCGAATGAGCTCGTCGGCGTCCGCGAGCACGCGGGAGGCTGCCGAGACTCGCTCGCCGAGCACCTCCCCGTCCTGGACGAGCGCGCTCGTCGCCCGGTCGGTCGCCGTGTCAAACGCCAGGATCAGCATCCTCGATCGCGATCGCCCTTCCGTTCTCAATATGCCGCAAACGTACGCGCAGCCGGACGGGAGGGAGCGCGCCGGCCGCCGCTTCCGGCCACTCGACGAAGCAGACCGCGCCGTCGAAGTACGGCTCGAGGTCACCCCATTCGGCAGCGGACACGCCCTCGAAACGGTAGAGGTCGAGGTGCGACACGTCGACCGATCCACGGTACCGATTGCCGATGGTGAAGGTGGGGCTCGTGACCGGCGCGGTCACTCCCAGGCCGCGAGCCGCGCCGCGCACGAACGTCGTCTTGCCGGAGCCGAGCTCGCCGGAGACGGTCACCACGTCCCCGGGGCGCAGCTGCTCGGCGACGCGTGCGGCGATCGCCTCCGTCTCCTCAGGAGAGGTCGTTTCGACTTCCACGGAGCCACGCTAGCGCGCGACTTGCGCTGGGACGTGACTGCGCTAGAAGAGGCCGAGCTGGACGGCGGGCTCAGGCACGACCAGCGGCTCGAGCTCGACCGGCACCGGCTCCGGCACGGCCTCGCGGCCAAGCAGGTCCGGAAGGCGCGAGAAGTCCTGCTCGAGCACGGTCAGCATCGCGGGGGTGTAGAGCGCGGCCGCAGGGTGGTAGAGCGGGTACAGGAGCACGTCGCGGCCGCCGAGCGTCGTTCGCTGCTCCTGGCCGTGGACACGGGTGATCCCGGTCTGCTTCCCGGAGAGGAGCTTGGTGGCGAAGTTGCCGAGTGTGGCGATCACGAGGGGCTGGATCAGCTCGATCTGGCGGAAGAGGTGCGGCTCGCAGGACTCGATCTCGTCCGGTACCGGGTCGCGGTTGCCGGGAGGGCGGCATTTCAGGACATTCGCCACGTAACAATCGGCACGAGTGAGCCCGATGCCGCCGAGCAGCCGGTCGAGCAGCTTCCCCGCCTGGCCGACGAAGGGGAAGCCCTGCTTGTCCTCGTGGAAGCCGGGCGCCTCGCCCACGAACATGAGGTCGGCCTCCGGGTTTCCCACCCCGAACACGACCTGGGTACGCGTCTCCGCCAGCCGGCAGCGCGTACAGCCGGCGGTCTGCGCCGCGTACTGCTCTAGCTCAGTGCCCGCAACCACACGAACCGCCGCAACATCCCCCTCCACCTGCCGCCGTCTGGCCGTAGCTGGGCTGCGCGGCGGTGCCGTGAGCGGCGAACACGGAGAACTGCCTGCGGACGTTCGAGGCCTCGCAGTCCGGGCAATCCGGATCGGGCTCCGAAACCCCGACGAGCTCCTCGAAGTGCGACTCGCATTCCATGCACACGTACTCGTAGATCGGCATCGCCTCGGCAGTGTAGTCGCACCCTCCGGCGGGTACAGAAGGCCTGCCTCGAACGCTAAGATCGCCGTGCCCGGTATCCGCTACGGAACTGGAGCGAGATGAGAATCGAAAGCGTTCATGTGATCGGCTCCGGCCGCGTCGGCTCGGCCGTCTCCGCTCGGCTCAGCGAGCGCGGCGTCGAGCTGCGCGAGGACGGAGCGGAGCTCGTCCTGCTCTGCGTCCCGGACGCGGCGATCCCCGAGGTGGCTCGGGACCTCGAGCCTGGGCCGTGGATCGCGCACACGAGCGGCGGAACTCCGCTGTCCGCGCTCGACCCGCATACGCGGCGCTTCAGCGTCCACCCGCTGCAGACTTTCACGCTCGAGCGCGGGCCAGAGCAGCTCGACGGGGCCTGGGCCGCCGTCACCGGCGAGTCCGACGAAGCGCTCGAGCACGGCTTCGAGCTCGCCATGACCCTTGGCCTGAGGCCTTTCGAGCTCGCCGACGCAGACCGGTCGCTCTACCACGCCGGGGCCGTGTTCGCCGCCACGTTCATGGTGACCCTCCACGACGCCGCCGCGGACCTGATGACCGCCGCCGGCGCGCCGCCGGAGGCGCTCGAGCCGCTCATGCGACGCACGATGGAGAACGGCTTCGTGCCGACCGGCCCCTTCATCCGGGGAGACCGCGGGACGATCGAACGACACCTGGCGGCGATCGACGAGCGCACGCCGGAGCTCGGGCGGCTGTACCGCGAGCTCGCCGAGGCGACCGAGGCAATGCTGGTCCGATGAAGACCGTGCGCACGATCTCCGAGCTGCGCGCCGAGCTGGGCGAGGCCCGGCCCGGCTTCGTGCCGACGATGGGAGCCTTCCACGAAGGGCACTTGTCGCTCATCCGCGCCGCGCGCGCCGAGAACGACCTCGTGGTGGTGAGCCTCTTCGTCAACCCGGCGCAGTTCGGGCAGGGGGAAGATCTTTCTCGCTACCCGCGCGACGAGACGCATGACGCGGCACAGGCGGAGGCCGAGGGAGCCGACTACCTGTTCGCGCCGTCGCGGGACGAGCTCTACCCGCCGGGGTTCCAGACCTGGGTGGAGGTGGAGGAGGTGTCGAAGCCGCTCGAGGGCGCTGCCCGTCCCGGCCACTTCCGGGGCGTCGCCACCGTGTGCCTCAAGCTCTTCAACATCGTCCGGCCGCGCCGCGCGTACTTCGGCCAGAAGGACGCGCAGCAGGTCGCGGTGGTCAAGCGGATGGTGCGCGATCTCGATCTCGATCTGGAGATCCGCGTCCTTCCCACCGTCCGCGAGGAGGACGGGCTTGCGCTCTCCTCCCGCAACGCGTACCTCTCGCCCGAGGAGCGCCAGGCCGCGCTCGCGCTTCCGCGCGCGCTGCAGGCCCGCGACCGCTCGCTGCTGAACGGGCTGGAAGTCGACTACTTCGAAGAAGCCGACTTCGAGCCGCGCGTGCTTGCGGCGGCCGTTCGCGTCGGCACGACCCGGTTGATCGACAACGTCGTCCTCGAGGAAGGAGCACCGACATGAGCGCAGTCCCGAAGGGCAAGCTTCCGCTGCCTGAGTTGGCCGCGATGAAGCAGCGCGGCGACAGGATCGTGATGGTCACCGCCTACGACGCGCCGGGGGCGCGGTTCGCGGAGGACGCCGGCATCGATCTCATCCTCGTCGGGGACACGGCCGCGATGGTCGTGCTCGGATACGAGGGCACGACCGTTCCGGTGACGATGGACGAGATGGTCTTCCTCGCGCGCACGGTCGCGCGCGCCGCCCGGCGGCCCATCGTGGTCGGCGACATGCCTTTCGGCTCGTACCAGGTCTCCGACGAGGACGCCGTCCGCAACGCGATCCGCTTCTTCAAGGAGGCGCGGACGGACGCGGTCAAGCTCGAGGGCGCCGGGCCGTCGCTCACCCGCGTGCGCGCGATTGTCGGCGCCGGCATCCCGGTCATGGGGCACATCGGCCTGACGCCGCAGTCGGCCACGATGCTCGGCGGCTTCAAGACCCAGGGCAAGACCGCCGACGCCGCGCGCGCGCTCGTCGAGGACGCGCTCGCGCTCGAGGACGCCGGCTGCTTCTCGGTCGTCCTCGAGGCCGTCCCGGCGCCGGTCGCGGCCGAGATCACCGAACGCCTCCACGTGCCGACCATCGGGATCGGCGCCGGCCGCGACTGCGACGGCCAGGTGCTCGTCTACCACGACCTGCTCGGCCTGACCGAAGGGCACCTCCCGCGTTTCGTCAAGCGCTACGCCAACCTCTCGCGCGAGATCCGCGACGCGCTCGAGGCATACGCGGACGAGGTCCGCAAGGGCGTGTTCCCGGAGGACGAGCACACCTACGAGATGCCGGCCGGCGAGCTGGAGCTATTTCGTGGGGAGCACCGACCAGAGCGCGAGCACCAGCCCCACTAGCGCCACGGCGAAGATGCTCGCGCCGAAGGCGCGGAACCAGTCCAACCGGAAGACCGTCCTGACGCCGTAGACGAGCAGGCCGATGGACCATACGGCACCCGCCACGCAGAGCCAGCGCAGGAACTGCCCGCCCACGCCGTCATCGGCTCCTCCCGACCTGAAGACGGCGCCGCCGTACACCGCCAGACGCAACGGCCAGACGAGAAGCAGCGTGAGGACGAGGGGGGTGAGCGAGAAGGCCAGCACGTGGCGGCAGTGCTTCGCCCGCTCGTTGCCGCCCATCGCGCGGATCCCGAGCGAGAGCGTCCAACCGAGCACGTAGTAGCTGAAGAAGCCGTAGATGCTCCCGGCGAAGATCACGATTACAAGGACGTCGAGCGCGTCGAGCGCGTAGTCGTCGTACAGGCGCCCGAATGCCGGGGCGAGGAGGACGCCGGCCATTCCGCCCAGGAAGACGAGCGCGGTGGCCGGCTCGGAACGGGCGTCCTCGGCCTCCTGCGACTGGTCGCGGAGGGCGAGGAACACCGGACGCGGGTTCTGCAGCACCAGTACCGCGCGCAGCCACCAGGCGCGCTGGGAGTCGTGCGCGACTTCGGCCGTCGCCATGCGTCCAGGTTACGCGCGCGCCGGAGACGCGGCGAGCAGCCCGTCGCAGAGCATCTCGACGACGGTCCGCTCGGCCAGCCGGACATCCTCCTCGGTGTCCGGCAGCTGGCCCATGACCCAGCCCGTGAGGATCTCCTCGAGCGCGCCGTAGAAGATGAAGCTCGCGAAGCGCGGCTCGATGTCGTCGCGGAACTCGCCCGCCTGCTGGCCCTTCCGGATCACGCGCTCGAGCGCGGCGAACGCCTGCTCCGTCTCGCCGATCTCCTGCTGGAGGTGCGGGCTGCGCGTGACCTCGCGGACGAGGACGCGGACGATGTCCGGCGTGTCCCGCCAGGCGCGAAGCACGATCGCCGAGACCTTGCGCAGGGTTTCCCGCGCGGGCTCGTCCAACGACTCGACGCCGCTGATCGCCTCGAGCATCAGCGTCCAGGTGTTGCTGAAGATCGTCTCGAGCAGCTCGTCCTTGGACTTGAAGTAGTGGTAGAGGAGGCCATGCGCGACGCCCGCCTCTTCGGCGATGTCGCCGACGCGGCTCGTGTGGTAGCCCTTGCGGGCGAATACCCGGACGGCCGCGTCCAGGATGAGTTGCCGCTTGTCCTCAGGCACGGACGGGTCATCGTAACCGCATGGAGAGATCCATCCAACGTCGACGGCGGTAGAGTTGTCGATGTCCGCCCCCGTGCTGCGCGCTCTCCCCATAGCGATTTTCGGTGCCGCGATTCTCGTGGTCGCCGGCTGTGGCGGCGGGTCGAGCGATTCGAGCGACTCGGGCGCGCCCGCGCAGACACCGGGTCTTTTCATGACGTCGCTGATCCGACAGAAGGCGACCGGACAGTACGACCTCGCCTGGAAGAGCCTCCACCCGCTGCACCAGGAGGTGGCCCCGCAGAAGGTCTACGTGCGCTGCGAGAACCTCACTGTTTTCCCGGGGCGGCTGGTCAAGGTCTCCGTCGTTCGAATAAAGAACGAGCCGGTGCTGATCGCCGGCGAGAAGGATTCGGTGGCGAGCAAGGCCGTCACGCTCAGGGTCTCCGTCGACTCACCCGGAATCCCGCGGCCGGTGACCGTGAAGGACACCTACCACGTGATCCCCGTGGACGGCCACTGGACCTGGATCCTGACGAAGGAGAACTTCCTGGAGTACAAGGCCGGGGTGTGTCCCGGCACGGCGACGCCGACGACGAAGGCTTAGCTCCGCCTACGCGAAGAGCTTCCGGTCGCGGATCTTGTGGGGATCCGTGTAGTGGCGGTCCCACCACGGCTTGTCGCCCGCCTTGCGCGGCGACCGGGCAAGGACGAGCGGCTTCTTCGCCGTCGCCTTCTTCTGCGCGAGCCGGAAGCTGTAGTGGTCGAAGATCCTGAGCGCCTCCACCGTGAAGGAGACGGCGATGCGCCGGTTCCGGATGAGGAGCAGGTTTTCGCCGTTCTGGGTATCCGCAGGGTTCGAGAAGTTGTACGAGCCGAGGTAGACGCGTGCGGTCGGCTTGTCGAAGTCGATGACGACGAACTTGTGGTGCATCCGGATCCCGCCCCCTCCTTTCGGCTCCTGCTTGAAGGGAGGCGGAGCGTCTTCGGTCAGCTCGGAGGGATAGACGGGCGAGACGTTGCCGTCGGGGTTCTGGAGGTCGAGGCCACCGACCTTGCGGTCCGAGATCCCATACGAGAAGCGGTCCGTCCGCTCCGAGACGGACTTGATCGCGTCCTGAATGGGACCGGGCGTCTGGTACAGGAACGCGAGCGAGTAGAAGAGCGAGGAAGTGGTGTGCTTCTCGATGTCCTCGGCGATCGTCCCGAGGAGCTCGTTCGAGGGGGCGTGCGGCGAGAAGGCGACCCGTGCGTCGATGCCGGCAAGGCCGAGGCTCCGCCACTTCGCCGAGTCGGTGTCGCCGAAGCTCGCCGGCGTCTCCCAGTAGCCGTCGAAAGCCGCGAGGAATGGTGCGATTGCCGCGCTGCCCTGCAGCACGACCGCGTGGTTCGACTGGACGAAGAACCCCCGCCAGCTGAAGTTCGTCGATCCGCACACGACGGTCTTGGTCTTCGGACCGTCAACCACGATCGTCTTGTTGTGCTGCAGCTTCTTCATCTTCTGCCGCTTCACGTTTTCGGTCCCGGCGGAGACGGCGAGGCGAGCCTCGGCGGCCGTCTCCGCGGAGTCGGGCCCGCCGTGGTCGCCGCTGTTGTCGATGATCACCTTCAGCCGGTCCCCCAGCTGCTCGAGGCGGGCCACGACCTCCGGCTCGTTTAGGTCGTACGCGACCACTCGCACCTGGGCCTTCTTCTCGGCGAGCGCCTGGTCGAGGACGTCGAGGATGGCGCTCCGCGCCTCGAACCCCATCCACGCCAGGGCTTCGGCTGCCTTCGGATGCGTCGGCGTGAAGGTGAGGCCGTCGGCGGCCTTGGCCGGCAGCAGCTTCGAGATCGGCCCGGCGGACTCATACCGATCCACGAAGGCCTGCGACGAGACGAACCCGCGCGTGAAGGCGACGTTCAACTTGCCCGGGTACGTCTCGCGCCGCAGCTCGACCGCCGCCTCCTGAGGATCGCCGTAGCTGAGCTCGTCGAACGCGTTCATGAAGACCGGGGTGACCTGGTACTGGAACTCGCCGGGAAGGTCAGCGTTCCGCGGGAAGTGGACCCAGCGGAACATCTGGATCGGCGAAAGGTTCGTCTCCAGCGTGGTCGCGTTCACGCTGCCGTCCGGCGTGGGAAAGGCCAGTCGGTTCTTCAAGAGGTAGTAGCGGTCGCCGCCCGGCTCCTTGTAGCCGATGGCGAAGCCCACGAAGTCCTCGGGCGGCTCGCCGCCGCGCCAGTTCATCGCGAGCAGGGCCATCCCGTCGCCGCGAAAGATCTTCAGCGTGAAAGGAGCCGAAGCGTTGTTTCCGCTGACCTGGAACTCGCTGGCCATGATCGTCGAACCTCTCGCGAACTAGACGGACCGAGTATCCAGGACCTTCCCTGGAGGGTCAAGCGGGAGCTTGGCTACGCCGCGGCCGCGACCTTCGGCAGCACCTCGCGCAGGAAGCGGCCCGTGTACGAGTCTTCCGCGTCGGCGACTTCCTCAGGCGTGCCGACGGCGACGACCTCTCCACCGGCCTCGCCGCCCTCGGGCCCCAGATCGACCACCCAGTCCGCCTGCTTGATCACGTCGAGGTTGTGCTCGATCACGAGCACCGTGTTACCGGCGTCCACCAGCTTCTGCAGGACCTCGAGGAGCTTCTCCACGTCGGCGAAGTGCAGGCCGGTGGTCGGCTCATCGAGGATGTAGAGCGTCCGCCCCGTCGCGACCTTGCTCAGCTCCTTGGCCAGCTTGACGCGCTGTGCCTCGCCGCCCGACAGCGTCGTCGCCGGCTGGCCGAGCTTGATGTAGTCGAGCCCGACGTCGTGGAGCGTCTGCAGCCGTCGCCGCAGCTTCGGGATCTTGGCGAAGAAGCGCAGCGCCTCCTCGACCGACATTTCGAGCACGTCCGCGATCGACTTGCCCTTGAAGCGCACCTCGAGCGTCTCGCGGTTGTACCGCCGCCCGTGGCAGGTCTCGCACGGGACGTAGACGTCCGGCAGGAAGTGCATCTCGATCTTGATCGTCCCGTCGCCCTTGCACGTCTCGCAGCGGCCGCCGCGGACGTTGAAGGAGAACCGGCCCGGCTTGTACCCGCGCACCTTCGCCTCGGGCGTCAGCGAGTAGAGGTCGCGAATGGAGGTGAAGAGGTCGGTGTACGTGGCCGGGTTCGAGCGCGGCGTCCGCCCGATCGGCGACTGGTCGATGTCGATCACCTTGTCGTAGCACTCGATCCCGTCGACCGAGTCGTGCGCGCCGGGCTTCACCCGCATCCGGTGCAGCCGGTTCGCGAGCGCCTTGTAGACGATCTCGTTCACGAGCGTGGACTTGCCGGAGCCGGATACCCCGGTGACGCAGATCAGCTTCCCCACGGGGAACTCGACGTCGATGTCCTTCAGGTTGTGCATCGACGCGCCGCGCACGAAGAACGAGCCGTTGTCCTCCTCGCGCCGCTCCGGCACCTCGATCTGCCGCTTTCCGGAAAGGAACTGACCCGTGATCGACTCTCCCATCCGCGCGACCTTCTGGGCGGGCCCTTCCGCCACGACGTGGCCGCCGTGCTCGCCCGCCCCGGGCCCCATGTCCACGAGATGGTCGGCGGCGCGCATCATCTGCTCGTCGTGCTCGACCACGAGCACGGTGTTGCCGAGGTCGCGCAGCCGCTCGAGGGTCGCGATCAGCCTGGCCTGGTCGCGCTGGTGCAACCCGATCGACGGTTCGTCGAGGATGTACAGGACGCCTACGAGCTGCGATCCGATCTGCGTCGCGAGCCGCAGGCGCTGGGCCTCGCCGCCCGAGAGCGTGGCCGCGGCGCGGTCGAGCTGGAGGTAGCCGACGCCGACGTTGTCGAGGAACATCAGCCGCTCACGGATCTCCTTGAGGATCCGCGCTCCGATCAGCCTCTCCACCTCGGTCAGCTCGAGCGAGTCCACGAACTCGATCGCGCGGGACACCGACATCTGCGTGAACTCGTGGATGTTCCGGTCGCCGACGGTCACCGCCAGCACCTCCGGCTTGAGCCGCGCGCCGCCGCACGCCGGGCAGGGCCGGAAGCTCATGTACTCCTCGATGCGCTCCCGTTGCTGGGACGAGTCGGTCTCCTTGTAGCGCCGCTCCAGGCTGGTGACGATGCCCTCGAACGCCAGCATGTACGAGCGCTTGCGCCCCATCCGGTTGCGGTACTGCACGTAGACGCGTTCGCCGTTCGTCCCGTACAGGAACAGCTTCTGTTGCTCCTCCGGCAGCTCCGTCCAGGGCTTGTCCAGGTCGATCTCGTACCGGTCCGCGATCGCCTGGATCACCGACTCGTAGAAGCTCGAGTTGCCGACCGACCACGGCACGAGCGCTCCTTCGCCGATCGACAGCGACGGATCGGGGACGAGCAGGTCCGGGTCGATCTCCTGCTGCGCGCCCAGCCCGGTGCAGCGCGGGCAGGCGCCGTGCGGCGAGTTGAAGGAGAAGATCCGCGGCTGGAGCTCCGGGAGCGAGACGCCGTGCTCGGGGCACGCGAAGTTCTCGCTGAACGTCAGCGGCTCGCCCTCCTCGACGTCGATCACGACCAGGCCGTCCGCAAGCGCGACCGCCGTTTCGATCGACTGCGCGAGACGCGTCCGCAGGTCGGGCTTCATCCGCAGCCGGTCGACGACGACCTCGATCGTGTGCTTGAACTTCTTGTCCAGCTCGATCGGGTCCTCGAGCAGACGCTGCTCGCCGTCCACCTTCACGCGCGTGAAGCCGTCGCGGCGCAGCTCCTCGAGCACGTCCTTGTACTCGCCCTTGCGGTCGCGCACGACGGGCGCGTTCACGGTGAAGCGTGTCCCATCCTCGAGGCGCAGCACCTGGTCGACGATCTGCTCGAGGCTCTGGCCGGCGATCGGCCGCCCGCACACGGGGCAGTGCGGCCGGCCCACCCGCGCGTACAGCAGGCGCAGGTAGTCGTAGATCTCGGTGACCGTGCCGACGGTCGAGCGCGGGTTCCGCGAGGTCGTCTTCTGGTCGATCGAGATCGCCGGCGAGAGCCCGTCGATCGAGTCGACGTCGGGCTTCTCCATCATCTGCAGGAACTGGCGCGCGTACGCGGACAGGCTCTCGACGTACCGCCGCTGGCCCTCCGCGTAGATCGTGTCGAAGGCGAGGCTCGACTTCCCGGAGCCCGAAAGCCCCGTGATGCACACGAGGGCGTGGCGCGGGAGACGGACGGTTACGTCCTTCAGGTTGTGCTCTCGGGCACCGTGAACGACCAGCTCTTCGCTCGGCATCAAGGTAAGTGTAGTGAGCGAACACATGTTCGTCCAGAGCCTTTCAGAGCGGCCGGACGGCACGCGGTTTCGCTGAGGTTCACGTGGGCAAGAACTCACGGAAATGAGGCAAACCGCCCGCCGAGCGCTCGTCGCGTCGACGATCTTCGTGGCCGTCGTCGTGCTCGCGCTGGCCCTCTGGAAGATCAAGCTGATTCTTGCGCTGCTCTTCTTCGGGCTCATCATCGCCGCGGCGATGAGACCCGGAGTCGACTTTCTCCACGACCGGGCGCGCATCCCGCGCATCGCGGGCGTCCTCCTCCACTACGCAGCCATCATCGTGGCCTTTGGCCTCCTGCTCTATTTCGTCGTGCCGACGGCCAAGGACCAGATCGCGGAAGCCGTTCCCACGTCCCAGGCCGAGCTCGACCGCCAGGCCAAGCACTCCAAGGGGATCAAGCACGAGATCCTTGTGGGGATACAGAAGCGGATCAAGAACCTCCCCTCGTTCGGCAAGATCGCCACCTCGGCCGTGGACATCGGGCTCCGGGCCTTCGAGATCGCCATCGGCATCTTCTTCGTCTTCGCCAGCGCGGCCTACTGGATCTTCGAGCGAGACCGCGCCGAGCGCGTGGTGCTGTCGCTCTTACCCAGGCCGCGCCGGAAGGTGGTGCGCGACACGTGGAATCTGATCGACCTGAAGCTCGGGGCATTCGTCCGCGGACAGCTGGTGCTCGTCTGCTTCGTCGCGACGGTGCTGTCCTTCGGGTTCTGGCTGATCGGGCTCGATTTCTGGCTGCTGGTCGGGATCTTCGCCGGCCTCGTCGAGCTGATTCCGGTCGTAGGCCCGCTCGCGGCCGGAGCGGTAGCGGTCGGTGTCGGGCTCACCGACTCATGGCAGACAGCGCTTGCGGCGGGACTGATCGTGCTCGGCGTCCGCCTGCTCGAGGACTACGTCGTGATTCCGAAGGTGCTAGGGGAAGCGGTCGGATTGACGCCCTTGACGGTCCTCTTCTCGGTCGCCGCGGTCACGTGGATCTTCGGCGGCTTTGCGGTCATTCTCGCGATCCCGTTCGTCGCGGTCTTCGCCACGATCATCGACGTGCTCGTGTTCGAAAAGGACCCCGCCGAGGAGGAGGTGCCAACCGTTCTCTTCTCCCCGAAGGAGGCGGAGACCTAGGCTTTGCGCCAGCGGCCGAAGATGAGGCCGCCGAGGGTGAAGCCGAGGCCGAACGTCCCGATTGCGAAGGCGCCGATCGCGATGGACTTACGCCAGGTCGAGAGGCGCTGCCAGCGTCCGATCGCCTCCTGCTCCTCGGTCGTGAGCGGCTCTCCACGGCGCTTCTTGCGCAGCGCGCCGCCCGCCCGGATGCCGAGATACAGGTCGTCGAAGACTTCTGCGGGCTCGTCTACCACGAGGACGAGTCTATAGCCTGCCCCGGTCGTGACCGCCCGCATTCTCCACGTCTCCGACCTGCATTTCGGAGCCGGTCATGACCCCAAAATAGAGGTCGGCCTGATGGATCTGGTCGAGCGGATCAGGCCCGAGCTGATCGTGGCCAGCGGCGACCTCACGCACCGGGCGAAACGGCAGCAACAGGAGAATGCGGCACGCTTCCTTCGGTCGCTCGGGCCGCCCTTGCTCGCTGTGCCCGGCAACCACGACATGCCCTGGACCGTGCGGAGACTGACCGGCCCGTTCGCCGAGTTCGAGCGCGTCTGGCAGACGACCGAGCCGCTGTTTCAGTCGGAGACGCTCCAGGTCGTCGGCCTGAACTCGGCACGGCCGTGGCGGCACCAGTCGGGCGGGATCCGCTCGAGCCAGCTTGCGCGCGCGCGCGAACTGTTCGAAACCGCGCCGCCGGCCGCGCTCCGCGTCGTCGTTCTCCACCACCATCTGATCGGCGCCCCCTGGCGCTCCCGCAAGAAGCCGGTGTCGCACCGCAACGAGGTGCTCGCCGGACTGGTGGACGCAGGAGCGGAGCTGATCCTGGCCGGCCACATCCACCAGGCGGCGGTGAGCGAGCGGCACGAGTTCGAGGTCGTGGCCGGCGGCGTGCGCGGCGTGACCGTCTCGATCGCGCCCGGCCTCGGCCGGCCGCGTCCGAGCCGGCGCGGCGAAGCCCGCGGCGTCCATACTTACACCGTAAGTAGCACCGAGATCGAGATCGAGACTTCGGTCTGGATCGGCGACGACTGGGCCAGGACCGCCGTCAGGCGGTTTTCGCGCGTACCGGCTTCTTCCGTTTAGCCGGATCGCTGATCCCGAACATCTTCCCGCCGCGCGTCCCCACCCAGATCCAGCCGCCCCAGACCGCGGGCGTCGACTCGATGCACGCGGAGTCGATCTTCAGCTGCCAGAGCGCCTTCGGCTGCTGCCCTTCCTTCGACACGTCCCAGGCGTGGAGCATGCCCGTGCAGTCGCCCTCGATCAGAACGTTGTCCACCACCACCGGCGAGGCCCAGGTCGGGCCGGGAAGCGGGATCTTCCAGCGGATGTGGCCCGTCTTGCGGTCGACGCCGAGGATCCCGCCGGCATTGGTCGAGACGTACAGCATCCCCCGGTCGAGCGCAGGCGTCGACCACAGCCCGCCCGAGCCCTCGAAGCCGGTCTCCGTCACCGGGAGCGACCAGACGATCGGGTTCTTCTTGCGGAACGGGTTCAGCTTCATCAGCTGCCCCACTTCCGTGGAACGCTCGTCGAACTTCTCCAACTCGCTCGCCACGTACAGATAGCCCTTGTCGTCGATCACGACGGACGCGTCGGTGTCGTCGCCCGTCCAGAAGCGGAACGTGCGCCGGTAGTGGCTTCCGCCCTTGAGGATGTCGCGGATGTCCCAGCCCTGGACGAGACCGGCGGAGTTCGCGAAGTAGACGATCCCTTTGCGGAAGGACACCGAGTTCTCGATCGAGAATGCGTCGGTGGGGAAGTCGGCGGCCAGCTCGTCGTCCCACCCCGGGACGGTGAGAACGATCTTCGGGTTCGCCGTGACCTTGCCGTTTGCGTACCCGCGGTTGATCTTGACCACGTAGAACCAGGAGTTCTCGCCGCCCTCGAGCAGGTAGTCGCCCACGACGAGGGCGGCGCCGTCCCAGTCGTTGTTCCAGTGCCGGTAGGGGACGCTCGTGTCGGCGTTCATCGACCAGAGGACGGTCGGCGTCGGCCGGTCGGTCGCGATGATGCGGAAGTCGTTGTCGCGCGAGCCCGCGTAGTAGAGCGGGTAGCCGTCGGGATCGGAGGTGGCCGATCCCTTGGCCAGGTCACCGGTGACGAGGTCAGGCTTGATCGGCTTCCCCGTGATCGCGTTCATGAAGTGGTAGTGGTCGTCGTACGCGCCGAACCGGAGCTCCAGCAACCCGCTCTTGTGCGGGATGACGTTCGGTTGCCCCGTCCACCCCGTGCCGCACCAGGTCTCGGTGCCGTGCTCGTCGCTGGACTCGGCGCACATGCCGCCGCTCTCCGGGTAACGCCACCTGACCACGGGATTGCGCGGGACGGGACCGTGGCCGTAATACGTGCGGGTGAGGTTGCCGCGGAAGGTGGTGAGGCCCGGGACCTTGGGGTTGATCGCGCCGAGGATGACGTCCGGTTTCGCGACCGGCTTGGCCGGCTTTACGGGCTTGGGGGCCGCCTTGCTCGACGAGCCGCCGCTACTCAAGGCGATCCCTCCCGCGACGCCGATCGCGACGATGCCGGCAATCGCCAGGGCGACCGTGCGCCGGACGAAGACCTGTCGCTGCCGCCGCTGCCGCCGCAGCTCGCGCTGCGCCAGCCGCTCGGCAGATTCAGGGTCGCCCGCCCCGGGCCAGTCGGTCATAGCAGCAAATTGTGCGGAAACCGACGGTCGTCCTGCTCAGAACGGGTGCGCGCTCTTGCTTAAAGTTCGAATTAGCAGTACGAATAGTCTGTGGCTCCTCGCGTAGGACTGATTGTCCTCGTCGCGCTGTTCGCGATATTCGCCGGCGGCTCGAGCGCTGCGCCGGGCAGCTTTCCCGGCCAAAACGGCCTGATCTCCTTCGACGCGGTCTCGCGCTCCGACGGCCCGCAGGGCAGCGTTCAGATCTTTCAGGTCTCCGCAACCGGAAGCGGGTTGAAGCAGCTCACATCGACCGACCAGGCGGTGTGGAACCAGGATCCGGCCTACTCCGCGAGCGGCGCGAAGATCTACTTCACCAGCGACGACCGGGCCACGACCAATCCCGGGCGGATCTATTCGATGAACGCGAACGGCTCGGGGCGGCAAGGGGTTGCCGTGGGTGTCTGGCCGGCTGTGAACCGCTCCGGCTCGGCGGTCGCGATCACGCAGTACGCCAAGGGCGGCCAGTCCGTGATCGTGACCACGAAGCCGAACGGCACAGGGAGGAAGGTCGTCGGCAACGCAACCAAGAAGCAGAGCGCCGGCGGTCCTGACTATGCGCCGGTCGGGACCCGGCTCGCGTGGTACCTGGTGACGTACAACAAGAGCGGCCAGGGGTTTGCCGCCTCGGATCTCTTCGTCCGGAACGGGACGCACAACACGAACATCACGCGGCGAAGCTCGGCCAAGTTCTTCTCCGTGTCATGGTCGCCGAACGGAAAGACCCTCCTGGCGATTCGCGGTGCACGGACCCTCGTCTCGATGAGGCCGAACGGCACCGGTCTACGCGTGCTCACGTCAGCGTCGGGCCCCGCGCACACGAGCATCGCCAGCGCGGTCTACTCGCCCGACGGGACGAAGATCGCGTACCTCCAGTGCACGGGCGACTGCGGCGACCCCAGCCTCCAGGGCCAGGGCTCGATCTGGGTGGTGAACGCCAACGGCTCGGGGAAGAAGCGGATCTTCAACGGCGCCAACGGCGTCCAGCCGGCCGACCGGGTCTCCTGGGGCGTCTCCTAGACGGTCGCGAAGCGCTGTCGACCGCGCTCTCGCGCCTTCTCCGCCTCGACCTCGCGGTCCTTCGGTGTAGCTGTCGTCACGAGCGCCTCGAGCAGCCGCGCTGACGCGGCGGCGACCTCGTCGACCGCGCGCGCGAAGGCTTCCTCATTCGCCTTCGAGGGCTTGGTGAAGCCGCTGATCTTGCGCACGTACTGCAGCGCGGCGCTCTCGACCTCTTCCTCGGTCGCGGGCGGCTCGAAGTTGTACAGCGTGCGGATGTTGCGACACATTGGGTTCTCCTTGGTTTGAGCTTCGCGTCCACACTAGCCATATGGAGCTACCGTTCAACCATCGCGACGTCACGACATTGATGGAGATGATCGGCGACCTTAGGCACGATGTACATGACATCCTGCGTCTACTCGAGGACGAAAATGGAGAAGAGGAAGTACGCGAAGAGCCTGACGCCTGACGAGATCGCCCGGCGCGAGCGCACCGACCAGATGCTCCGCGAGCGGATCGCGTATCACGAGCAGAAGGCGCGTGAAGAGGAAGCCGCGCGCGAGCGTGAGCGGCGACAGTAAAGGGTCAGCCGCAAGCGTGGACGGCATCGTGATCCCCGCGGACGCCGACCGCGTCGCTCGCGGCACCGGCACCTTCCGCGTCCTCGCCGAGCTGCCCGAGCTCGAGATCATCGACATGCGCTTCGGCCCCGCGTTCGAGGGCGTGGACCTGCACGCGCACGACGACCACGTCGACTCGTTCTACGTGCTCGAGGGCGAGGCCGAGTTCACGGTCGGCGGCGAGGTGTTCCGCGCGCCGCCCGGCACGTACGTGGCGGCGCCGGCCGGCGTCGTCCACGGCTTCCGCAGCGTCGGCGACGTCGACCTTCGAATCCTGAACGTGCACGCGCCCAACACCGGGTTCGCGCGGCGGTTCAGGAACGACTCCTAGACAACGCCGGCCGGGCCTACCGCGCCGGACAGTCCTTTCCGCGCAGGATCGTGTTGTCGACCAAACGCGCCCCGACGCACACGTTGACCGGGGTCTCCAGCAGGGCGAGGAGGTTGTGCGCGATGAGCGGGCGCTGCCAGCGAGGGACGCGCCAGAGGTAACTCTGGCTGACCGAGATCGACCCGGCGTAACCGTCCCGCCGCCGGGCGCCCGCATAGATCTTGTTGTGCTCGACGCGGACCAGGCGTGGGAGCGGGGCGCCTCCGACCCCGCCGACGATCACGCCGACGCGCGAGCGCCATCCAGGCACACTCGGATCAGTAGCGCTAAAGACGTTACGGGCGATCACCGCACGCCGTATCGGGCCTGTGAGGAAGAGCTGTGCCGCACCGCGCTTGTACACCCCGAAGTGGTTGTCGACGAAGCGCAGGTCCTTGCCGCCCGACACCTGGACGAGGTCCTGGTGGCCGCACCGGTCAGAGGCGAAGCTGCCCAGGTTCAAGCGCAGCAGCGGCCAGTTGATCCGGTTCGCCCGGCAGGGAAGCGCCCGCTCGAAGCGACTCGACCGGATGGTCAGGTACGAGGCGACCTGGCCGTGAACGAAGTCGCAACCACGGCAGTCGTGGAACCAGCTGTGCTCGACCGTCACGTGCCGGGCCCCCGCGCGCAACCACAGGCAGTTGACCCAACTCGGAGAACGGTCGCCGCAATGTGAGAACTGGCTGTGCTGAACGAATACCCAGCTCGAGTCGGGTATCTCCACGTGGGCGGAGAAGCGTGTTCCTTGGGCCGAGACTCTGAGGTGATGGAGCTTGACGTTGAGCGATTCGCTGACCTCGAGGAGTGCGTCACCCCCGAGGGGGCTGATGCGCAGCGGGCCTACGGAGACCCTCCGCGCTCTGTACAGCAGAAGGTCCCGCACGATGGCGCCGGGCCTGCCGATGATTCGCAACGGGCCGTTTCCGGAGACGACGAGCGGAGCGGCGTATCGTCCCGGAAGGAGGACGATCCTTCCTCCCCGCGACTGCGTTGCGGCGACCGCGCTCTGGAACTGCGCCGGGCTGTGCACCCAATACGTCGCCGCCTGCGCCGGTGACGTCGCGACGAGCGCGACAATGGCGAGAAGCAGGCGCATCGGCGCGACCATCATTGCAGGGAAGCGGCCGGTCTACGCGGGGGCCAGCGCCTGCAGCTCGCGCCGCAGTTCCTTGATTTCGTCCCGCAGCTTGGCCGCGTACTCGAAGCGGAGCTCCTCGGCGGCGGCGAACATCTCCTCCTCGAGGGTGATGACGAGCTTCTCCAGCTCCTCGCGGCCCATCCCCTCGACCTCCTTCTTGCCGCGGCGGCGACGTCCCGGCACGTGCGGCGCCGTGTCGAGCGAGAGGAACTCGGCGATGTCGGACACGCCCTTCTGGATCGACTCGGGCGTGATCCCGTGCTCCTCGTTGTAGGCGAGCTGCTTCGCGCGGCGCCGGTCGGTCTCGTCCAGAGCGCCCTTGATCGCCTCGGTCAGCTTGTCGGCGTACAGGATGACCTTGCCATTCACGTTACGGGCGGCGCGGCCGATCGTCTGGATGAGGGCGGTCTTGCCGCGCAGGAAGCCTTCCTTGTCCGCGTCCAGGATGGCAATCAGCGAGACCTCGGGCAGGTCGAGCCCCTCGCGCAGGAGGTTGACTCCGACGAGGACGTCGTAGTCGCCCAGCCGCAGCTCGCGGATGATCTGGATGCGGTCGAGCGTGTCCACCTCGGAGTGCAGGTAGCGCGCCTTCACTCCCGACTCGAGCAGGTAGTCGGTCAGGTCCTCGGACATCTTCTTGGTCAGCGTCGTGACCAGCACCCGCTCGCCGACCTCTTCGCGCCGGCGGACCTCGTTCAGCAAGTCGTCGATCTGGTTCTTCGTCGCGCGCAGTTCGACATCCGGGTCGACGATCCCGGTCGGCCGGATCAGCTGCTCGGCCACGCGCGTAGAGCGGCGCAGCTCGAACGGGCCGGGCGTGGCCGAGACGAACACCATCTGGTTGACCTTCTCCATGAACTCGTCGAAGCGGAGCGGCCGGTTGTCGAGCGCGGACGGCAGCCGAAAGCCGAAGTCGACCAGCGTCTGCTTGCGGGAGCGGTCGCCCTCGTGCATCCCGCCGATCTGCGGGACGGTCTGGTGCGACTCGTCGATGAAGACCACGAAGTCCTCGGGGAAGTAGTCGAGCAGCGTGAACGGGTGCGAGCCGGGCGGCCGGCCTTCGAGGATGCGCGAGTAGTTCTCGATCCCGTTGCAGAAGCCGAGCTCCTTCATCATCTCCAGGTCGTACTCGGTGCGCTGCCGCAGCCGGTGAGCCTCGAGCAGCTTGTTCTCCGATTCCAGCTCCTTGACCCGCTCCTGCAGCTCGTGGTGGATCTCGTCGACGGCGCGCTCGATCGTCGGCTTCGAGGTCACGTACTCGGTAGCCGGCCAGATCGCCAGGTTGTCCAGCTTCGCGTAGACCTCGCCGGTGAGCGGGTCGAAGTGCGTGATCGCCTCGATGTCGTCGCCGAAGAAGGAGACCCGGTAGGCGGTCTCCGAGTTCGCCGGCTGGATCTCGACGATGTCGCCCTTCACGCGGAAGCGTCCACGGCCGAGCGTCGTGTCGTTGCGGACGTACTGGCTGTCGATCAGCTTGCGCAGGACGAGGTCGCGGTCATGCTCCTCCCCCACTTCCAGGTACAGGAGCCGCTCGCGCCACTCCTCCGGCGAGCCGAGGCCGTAGATGCACGAGACGGAAGCGACCACGATCACGTCCCGCCGGGTGAACAGCGCCGACGTCGCGTTCAGCCGCAGCCGGGCGATGTCGTCGTTCTGGGACGAGTCCTTCTCGATGTACAGGTCAGCCTGCGGGACGTACGCCTCGGGCTGGTAGTAGTCGTAGTACGAGACGAAGTACTCGACCGAGTTGTGCGGGAAGAACTCGCGGAACTCGTTGCAGAGCTGCGCGGCAAGCGTCTTGTTGTGCGCGATCACGAGGGTCGGCTTCTGGATCTGCTCGACGATCCACGCCATCGTCGCCGTCTTGCCGGTCCCGGTCGCCCCGAGCAGCGTCTGGAAGCGCTCGCCGGCAAGCAGCCCTTCGGACAGAGTCTCGATCGCGGAAGGCTGGTCGCCGGTCGGTTGATACGCGTCCGATGTTTTGAGCTCCGGCACGGTGAAAGGGTAGCCCCCGACGTCTATGCGAATGTCCAGGCGGCGCACCACCTTGATGGGGTGGTCGCGCGTGCGACACTCGTGGCGTGACCGCGACCGTCCGGAGCCGCGCGGCACCCTCGCCGGGCATGGCCTTCGTTCGCGGCGGTGCATTCGACATGGGCGACGAGCGCTTCTACCCCGAGGAGCGTCCCATTCGCCGGGTCGAGGTCGATGGTTTCTGGATGGACGAACGGCCGGTGACCGCCGGGGAGTTCCGGCGGTTCGTGCGCTCGACGGGCTACATGACGGTCGCGGAGCGCCCGCTCGATCCTGCGCAGTACCCCGAGGCCGACCCGGCGCTCCTCGTTCCCGGCTCGCTCGTCTTCCGCAAGACGGCGGGCCCGGTGAGCCTGGACGATTTCCGCAACTGGTGGGAATACGTTCCGGGCGCGCACTGGAAGCGTCCGGGCGGGCCCGGGACGACGATCAACGGGCGCGACCGCCATCCCGTCGTCCAGGTCGCGTACGAGGACGCCGAGGCATACGCGGCCTGGGCGGGCAAGCAGTTGCCGAGCGAAGCGGAGTGGGAGTTCGCCGCTCGGGGCGGCCTCGAACGAGCGGTCTTCTCCTGGGGCGACGAGGACTTCCCGAACGGCCGTGCGATGGCGAACACCTGGCAGGGGGAGTTCCCCTGGCAGAACCTGAAGCTCGACGGGTTCGAGGGAACCTCGCCGGTGGGAAGCTTCCCCCCGAACGGATACGGCCTCTTCGACATGTGCGGCAACGTGTGGGAGTGGACGAGCGAGCGCTTCGCCGGCGAATCGAGCGGCACTCCTTCACCTTGCTGCGCGCCGGAGCCGAACCGCGCGAGTGCGCCGCACATCCCGCGCAAGGTGATCAAGGGCGGCTCGCACCTGTGCGCGCCCAACTACTGCCTGCGCTATCGCCCGGCGGCGCGGCAGGGCGAGGCCGTCGACACCTCGACCGGGCACATCGGCTTCCGCTGCATCGTCCGCTCGCGCTGAGGGCATGTTTCCGATCCGGGCAAGTTCGGGATAGTTCTGCTCGTGACCGAACGCCCCCCGTACGGCTCCTACGCGCTCATCACCGGTGGCTTCGCTGCCGGCCTCGCGGGCGCGGGAGCGCTCGCGCGCCGCTTCGACCGCAACCCGTCTTGCCAGAGCGCGCTCGACCTGGCCGTGCTCTCCCTCGCCAGCTTCAAGGCAGCCCGGACGCTCGCGAAGGACGAGGTGACGAGCTTCATCCGCCAGCCCTTCGTGAAGGGCCAGGCGCACGAGGGTGAGGACGAGGAGCCGGTCGAAGGCGGGATGGAACAGGCGATCGGCGAGCTCGTGACGTGCTCGCGCTGCGTCGGCACGTGGGCGGCGGCGGGCCTTGCCTTCTCGCAGATCCTCGCGCCTCGCACCGGCCGCCTTCTCACCTGGTCGCTGGCGGCGGCCGGCGCGAACGACTTCCTCCAGGCCGCCTTCACCGCGCTGACCTCGAAGTCGAACGCACTGGAGCGGGAGGAGGCCTATCCACCTGTGCGCAGGGCGAACGCCGGCACGCAGGCGGACGCGGCGTAGCGCTCACGCTCCGCCGTCGCTCAGTCCGCCTCGGCCAGCTCTGTCAACTGCGGCGCCTTCCGGATCGACGGGCTGACGGTCGCCCACAGGGCGATCGCGGCGTACCACGCGGTGATGACGAGGCAGGTGAGGCGCGTGGAGAACGCTCCGAGGAGGAGGCCGGCGACGAGCGGCCCGAGGGGCGCGCCGACCTGCGCGATCAGCCGGGCGGCGCTGTTCACGCGGCCCTGCAGCCGGTCGGGGACGATCGCGACGCGATAGCCGATGATCGCCGAGTTGAGCGAGGGATTGAGGAGGGCGAGCGGGACGATTCCAGCGATGAGAAGCCACACGTTCGGCTCGATCACGTACAGGCCGGTGCCCACCGCGAACCACAGCGTGGCGACCAGGATCGTGCGCATCGAGAGGAGGCGCAGCACGCGCGGGGCGACAAGCGAGCCGACGAGCGAGAGGCCTCCGTAGATCGCGATCAGCATGCCGATCGCGGTCGAGCTCAGGCCCTGGTCGTGAGCGGCCACGACGAGAAAGAGGTAGAGCGCGTTCCCGCCGAAGTTCGTGAACGCGAAGAGGACGGCTGACCCGCGCAGGAACGGCTGTCCCCACAGCCAGCGGAACCCCTCGATCACCTGCGACCGAAAGCGTCCCTCGGGCGCAGCGACCTGCTCCTGGAACGGCGTCCGCATCGCGATCACCGAGACAAGCGAGAACACGTACGAGACAGCGTCGACGAGGAACGGAAGGCTGCGTCCCAACCCGAACAGGAAGCCGCCGAGCGGCGGGCCGGCCAGGATGACCGTCGAGAGCCGCGCCTGCTCGGCGGCGGCAGCGGACGGAAGCTGCTCCTTGGGCACGACCGCGCGCAGAGCCCCGACCTCGGCGATATTGAAGAACGCGAACATGGTGCCGTCGACGAAGGCGACGGCGAAGATGAGCGCGAAGGGGGGATCGCCGGCAACGAGCGCGGCGACCAACCCGCCGAGCGCGAGCGCGCGCACGACGTCGGCGACGATCATGACCCGCTTGCGATCCCAGCGGTCGGCGACCAGCCCCGCGGGAAGGACGAAGAGCGGGTACGGGAGTATCCCGGCGAAGCCGACGAGGCCCGCCTTGGCGGGCGAGCCCGTGACGGCGAGGACGAGCAGCGGGTACGCGACGACTGAGGTCTGGTTGCCGAGCGTCGAGAGCAGCTGTCCCGACTGCAGCAGGACGAAGTCGCGGTTCCTGCGGAGCGGGAGCGCGCTCACGCTGCGTCGACGAGCATCCACGCAGCTTCCACCGGCTCGACCGGAAGCCCCGCGTACTCCGCTCCGCAGGACGCGCACCGCTCGGCCAGGGCGCCGCCGCACGCCGGGGACGCGAGCGGGAGAGTCACGGCGAGGTCGCGAGCGCGGGCTCCTCGCGCTTTCGCCCGAGCTCGCGCGCGGCTGCCAGCGAGGAGATCGCCATCGTCAGGGTCTGCACGGCCGCGAATCCGATCAGCACGGGCGTCGTCCCGAACGCGTCCAGGATCGGGCCGGCCAGAAAGACGCCGAGCGGGTTGATCAGCGCCCAGAAGACCATCATCGTGGTCATCACGTTCGGGCGGAGGGCAGCCGGGATCCGCAACGTCGAGATGGTGTGCAGGCTCGGGTTGACGAGCCCGTTCGCGATGCCCGAGACGAGCAGCGCGGCCGCGAGAGCGGCGGGCGGGACCGGCAGCCAGAGCAGCCAGAGCGGCAGCGCCTGCCCCATCGCGCAGGTCGCGATGAGAGCCAGCCCTTCGAAGCGGTTCGCGAGGAAGCGGAAGAAGACGACGTTGCCGAGAACCGCCCCGATTCCGAAAGCGGCGAACAGCCAGCCGGCGATCTGCGGCTCGTGCCCGAAGCGGGCGAGGACGAGCACCGGCACCGTGACGAAGAAGGCGTTCCAGGCAGCGTCCCCGACGGCGAACGAGGGCCACCAGACGCGGAGCAGGCGGTCGCGAGCGATGAAGCGGATGCCGACACGGATCGAGCGATCCTCCTTCTCCTGCTTGACCGGGGGGCGCTGCGGGACGAAGAGCGCGACGAGCACGAACGAGACGATGTAGGTGGAGGCATCGATGACGAGAACGCTCGTCGCCCCCATCACGCCGATCAGCAGGCCGCCCAGAGGGGGACCGAGCAGCAACGTCGTCCGCGTCGCTGCCTGGAAGAGCGCGTTCGCCTCGGACACGCGCTTCTCGTCCTCGCCCAGGAGCTCGGGGACGATCACCTTCTGCGACGCGAAGTACGGCGCCGCCAGCGCTCCCAGGAGGAATGCGACGATGAGCAGTACGGCGAACGACACCCCGGTCGTCCAGTGCAGGATGGGGATGACGAGCATGAGCGGGGCGCGCGCGCCGTCGCACAGCAGCATCGTCCGCCGCGCTCCGAGCCTGCCGAGAAGCCGGCCGCCCGGAAAACCCAACGCGGCGACGCCGATCAGCTCGGCCGCGACGACGAAGCTCATCTTCGTCGCCGAGCCGGTGGTCACGAGCACGAACCACGGCAAAGCGATCCAGGTCATCTGGGCACCCGTGGTCGAGATCACCTCGGCCCCCAGCAGCGCGACGACCGAGCGCGAGCGGAAGAGATCGCGCCTACTCACCCTGGAGGTCCTCCTCGCGCACGCCGGGCATCGGCGAGAAGAACAGGAACAGGACGCCGAGCGAGCTGCCGATCACGCTGATCCACAGCGTCTCGCGCAGGCCGATCGCGCCGCCCAGGATCCCGCCGAGCAGCGCTCCCACCGGCCGCGTCCCGTAGTTGACGAAGCGATAGGCGCCGAAGACGCGCGTCCGCAGGGACTCCTTGGTAGCCAGCGCGAGCACGGCGTTCTGGTTGACGTCGAAGATCATCACCCCGATGCTCGCCAGGAACTCGCCGGCCAGGAGCATCGCGATCACCACCGCGTGCGAGCCGTACGCAAGCGGGAAAAGCACCATCGGAACGGGAAACAGGATCGCGCCGACGATCACCGCCCGGCCGATCCCGATCCTCCTCCCCACCCGCGGCGCGACGACGGCGCCGACCAGCGCGCCGACCGCGGCGACGCCGAGCACGATTCCGATGGTCGCCGCGCTCAGTCCCAGTTGGCGCGTCGCGAACAGGACGAAGATCGCGGCCAGGAAGAAATTGAAGAAGTTGATCGTGCTGGTGCAGAGCAGGCTGCCTCGCAGCAAGCCGTCGCTGAACAGGTACCGGAAGCCCTCGGCCAGCCGCGTCCAGGACCGCGTCTCCGGCCGCTCGACCTCTTGCTCCTGCACGCGCGTCCCACGGAGAGCCCAGGCCGAATAGATGAACGACCCCGCGTCTGCCAGGAGCGCGACCGGCGCGCCGAAGACCTGAACGAGGAAGCCGGCGACGCTCGGGCCGGCGATGTACGAGAGCGAGCGCGTCGTCATCATCCGCCCCTGCGCCTCGACGTACTGGGCGCGGTGGACCAGCGCGACCACGAATGAGACGCTGGCCAGGTCGAAGCAGCAGCTGAGTGCACCGACGGCGAACGTGACCGCGAACAGCTGCCAGATGGTGAGACCACCGAGCCAGTAGGCGATCGGGAGAGTTGCGAGCGCCGCGGCCCGGAGCAGGTCCGCCGCGATCATCATTCGCCGCCGGTGCGGGCGGGCGTCTATCCACACTCCTGCGGGGAGCGCAAAGATCAGATGGGGAAGCCAGGCCATTGCCGTCAGCACCCCGACCTCGAACGCCGAGGCGTCGAGGACGAGGATGGCCGTGAGCGGAATCGCCAGCGCGCTGACCTGGTCTCCGAAGACGGAGACCGTCTGCGCCGACCAGAACCTCAGGAAGAGGGGTTGGCGATGCAGGGGCTTGAGCCCCGGAGCGGCAGTCGCGGCCGTCATATCCGCCAGTCGCCGTCTTCGAGAACCAGCTCGCCGTCGGCGTAGATGCGTCCGCCGTCGCGCAGGTCCTTGACGATGTCCCAGTGGACGTTGCTCTCGTTCGTTCCGCCCAGGAAGTCGAATCCCTGGCCGAGCGCGAGGTGGACGGTCCCGTTGATCTTCTCGTCGAAGAGGGTGTTCTTCATGTGGCGCGTGATGCCGGGGTTGCAGCCGAACCCGAGCTCGCCCAGGCGGCGCGCGCCCTCGTCGCGGTCGAGCACCTCGTGAAGAAACGCCTCTTCGCTGTCTGCCGATGCGTCGACGACCACGCCGTCCTGGAAGCGGAGCCTGATGTTCCGGAGCTCGCGCCCCTCGTAGACGGCCGGGAACTCCGAGAAAGCGACCTCGCCGCCGGCCGAGTCCTCCACCGGGCTGTAGAAGACCTCGCCGCCGGGGATGTTGGCGCCGCCTGCATCGACCATCCCTTCCCGGCCCGCGAGGCTCAGGGTCACGTCGGTGTCGGCGCCGACGATCCGAATCTCGTCGGCGGCGTCGAGCCGGTCTTTGACGGCCTGCATCCGCTCGCGCTCGGCATCCCAGTCGATCAGGCAGGCGCCGTAGAGAAAGTCCTCGAACTCGCGGAAGCTCATGCCCGCTTCCTGCGCCAGGGCGGGAGTCGGATACTGGCACCCGACCCAGGCGAGGTTGCCGGAGACGACCCGCTCCATCGCGGGGCGGTAGGCCACGTTCAGCTTGGCCATCCGCTCAGGCGGGACCGCGGAGGTCTCACGCGTGTTCTCCGGGGCCTGCACCGCGATCAGGCAGTCGACGTTCTCGATCATGAAGCGGTCGAGCGACGGGAGCTCGTCGAGCAGCTCGTCGGGCGCCGTCTCGACCCAGGCGCCCACGGCGCCGCCGGTCGCGCCCGTGAAGTCGAGCCGCTGGTAGACATACGCGCCCTTCCGCCCGATCTGCCGCGCCAGCTCCTCGAGGAGCGGCCGCGCGAGCGGAGTGGACATGACGACGACCTGCCAGCCGGGCTGCACGTCGACGCAGGTATCGACGAGGAGGCTCGCGTACCGTTCAACGCGAGGGTCGGCCATCGGTCAGCGCCCCGCCCGGTGGATGGTGATGTCGCCGCTCATGGTGTTCGCGCGCAGCTCGACGAGTGGCGCGTCGCCCTCGGGCGGCGTATCGGAGACGGGCAATTCGGAGGTGACGTCGCCGCTGCGCGAGCGTGCGTCGACGAACAGGCGCGAGCCTTCCTTGATCCCGACCCGGATGTCGCCGGAGGCGGAGCGGAGGTTGACGCTGTCCTGGACGACGCTGCCGACCTGCTGGTCGCCGGATGCGCTGTTGGCGCTCACGGAGCTCAGGGCTTCCTTGACCAGGATGTCGCCCGAGGCCGAGTTGGCCTCCAAGCGGCCGCCGGCGGTCCGGACGATCACGTCCCCGGATGCGGTGTTCACGCGGCCGTCGCCGCCGATCATCCCGACCTGGACATCTCCTGAGGCCGTGTTGAGCCGGGCCTCGCCGCCGACGAGGGAAATCTGGACGTCACCGCTGGCGGCGCTGACCTCGGCGTCGCCGGAAACGTCGGCGAACTGAACGTCGCCGGATCCCGTCTCGATGTCGATCCGCTTGAAGAGGCCGCGCCCTTCGATGTCGGCCGAGCCCGTCTTGATCTCGACGGCCGGCTCGACCGGACAGGTGACTGCGACGAGCACCTCGGCACCGCGGAACCCCCACTTCGAGCGTCCCCGGACGTCGATGACGACCTCCTGCCCGTCCGCGCGCTCGTGCAGCTCGACGCGGGCGCTCTGCACAGCCTCGTTCGAGGCGTCGTTGTCGCGCATCGGCTCGAGCGTGACGACGGTCTCCTGCCGCGAGTCACTGGCATCGAGGCGGACCTCGCCGGCGCCGTTGCGGATATCCAGCCGAACGGCGCCGGGCGTCTGGAAGGTCTCCGTTCTCATTTCGAGCGCCGCCGCTTGATGCGCAGCAGGGTCTCGGAGTAGCGCGGCGGCCGCGGATCGCGCCGGTCGACGCGCACTTCTGCGTGTCCGAATGGGGTTGGGTAGAAGGCCATAGCTTCTCCTCTCGCGATCAGCCCTGGGCGTAGCCCGTGAGCCGGTTGCGGGTTGACTGCGCGGTCGAGCCCGAGCTTCCGGAGCGCGAGAGCGCACGGACGACATACGTGTTGAGCGAAACGCCCTCGCGCGCCGCCGCTTCCTCGATGCTCGTCTTGAGCGCCTCGGGAAGGCGGAGCGTGATGCGGGCGGTGAAGGCCTCGTCGCCGGCGCCGGCCGGAGCTTGCTCCGGCTCGTCCGAGACGAAGACGAAGGACGGGTCCTGGCCGGTCAGGCGCACCTCGACGTGGCCGGACGGAAGCTTCTCGTTCAGCTCGAGCACGGCTTCCGAGAGCGCGTCGAGCAGGCGCAGGCCGACCGAGGCCTGGAGCGTCAGCGTGAGGCGACCGGCTGCTTCTGCCGTCGCGTCGTCGCCGAATTCCGCCACCGCGTTGAGATCGGCCCGGAGCGCATCGATGAATCTCTGTAGCTGCATCGTGACATCACTATGACATCACTTCCGCTGTCTGTCAAGGTCAAATTTGCCGCGCAGTGACGCAGCGCACGAAACGGGCGTAACCAAGCCGATTGTGCGGCGCGTGACCCTTGAATTGTGTTGTGAGCTAGTAGCCGAGGTCGTGTGCGTACGCGTGGCGGTAGACCTTCTTCAGGTCCTCGACGCTCTTCACGTAGTGCCGCGTCTCGCCGAACTGGATTCCCTTCCCGGCCGCCTCCCACTCGTCCACGTTGTGCTGACCGGCGTTGTACGCCGCTAGCGCGAGGCGCTCGTTCCCGTACTTGTCCAGCAGGTGCCGCAGGTACCAGGAGCCGTAGCGGATGTTGATCTCGGGGTTGTAGAGGTCGTTCGTGGTGAACGTCGCGCCGCCGGTGCGGAGGGCGATGCCCTCGGCCGTCGCCGGCTGGAGCTGCATCAGCCCGATTGCGCCCGAGGACGACTTCGCGTCGGATTTGAACTTGCTCTCCTGGTAGATGACGGCCGCGAGCAGGGCCGGCTGGAGGTGGTAGTTGTGCGCGTGCGCGCGCACGATCGTCTTGTAGTCGAGCGGGTATCGGAGGCGCTGCAGCCAGGCCGGCTCTCCGATCTGGACGAAGGCGAGGACGGCAACCGCGACGACGGCGAAGACGCCGAGCGCCGCATAGCGCTTCACGCGCGGACCTCCAGCTCTCGCATCACTTCCTCTACGAAAGCATCCAGGTCGGCGAGACCCTGGTCGTTGACGTACGCGAAGTCGGCGCGGGCGACCTTGTCCTCGTCGGGAAGGAGTCGCCGTTCCCGGGCCTCGAGCGGGACGTTCGCACGGCCCGACCGGAGGTCACGCGGCGCGGTGACCACGACCACCACGTCGAAGCGTTTCTCTCCCTCGACCTCGTACAGGAGAGGCACCTCGGTCGCTGCGACGGCGGGCGGGTCCGGACGGGCCGCCAGCTCGTCCCGCCAGGTCATGTACTCGCGGACGACGAGCGGGTGCAGGAGGGCCTCGAGCCAGGCGAGCGCCTCGCGGTCCGCGAAGACGATCCGGGCGATCGCGGCGCGATCCGGGCGTTCGTCGGGCCCGAGTGCGTCCTCACCCAGCCGCTCGCGGATAGCGTCGCGCACCGCATCGTCGGTGGCGAGGAGCCGGTGGACGATCTCGTCGCTCGAGATCACCTCGGCGCCATGACGCGCGAAAGCGGCGAGCGCCTCGCTCTTTCCCGCTCCGATTCCCCCCGTGATTGCGACCGCCAGCGGCCGCGACACGCTACTCCTGGGGTTCGGGCGCTTCGGGAGGCCCGCCTTCGGAGTCGCCCGGCCCCGGCTCGTCGGGGGAGGCCTCGTCGGCCGCGATCGAGTCCTCGAGGACCGACGGCGCGTCGTCCTCGTCCTGCGGCGCGTCGTCCTCGACCTGCGGCGCGTCGTCCTCGTCCTGCGGCGCGTCGTCCTCGACCCGCGGCGCGTCGTCCTCGTTCTCCTTGAAGACGTCTTCCGAAAGATCGAGGTGCGGCGTCAGGTGGACGGACTCGGCTCCGTCGGCGCGCGGCTCCGGCTGGTCACCCTCGTCGACCCGCTTGAGCGAGAGGGAAAGCCGGCGCCGCTCGGCGTCGACCTCGAGGATCATCACGTTGACCGCGTCGCCCTGTGACACGACCTCGCGCGGGTTCTCGACGTGGTGCTGCGCGAGCTCGGAGATGTGCACGAGCCCCTCCACGCCGGGGAGGATCTCGACGAAGGCGCCGAACGTGACCACCTTGGTGACACGCCCCTCGACCACGTCCCCCTCCTTGTAGCTCTCGAGCACCTGCTGCCACGGATCCGTCTGCGTCTGCTTGAGCCCGAGCGAGATCCGTTGCCGGTCGCGGTCGATGTCGAGCACCTTGACCTTTACGTCCTGGCCGATCTCGAGCACCTCGGACGGATGGTTGACGTGGCTCCACGAAAGCTCGGAGATGTGGATGAGGCCGTCCATCCCGTCGAGGTCGACGAAGGCGCCGAAGTCGACGATGTTGGAGATCTGGCCGTCGACGACGTCGCCGGGCTGGAGGCGGTCGAGGATCGCCTGGCGCATCTCCTTGCGCTCGTCCTCGAGCACCGCGCGGCGCGAGAGCACGACGTTGTTGCGCGCGCGGTTGAGCTCGATCACCTTGCAGCGGAGCTCCTGGCTCATGAACTCGTCCAGGTCCTGGACGCGGCGGATGTCCACCAGCGACGCCGGCAGGAAGCCGCGCACGCCGAGGTCGAGGATCAGGCCGCCCTTGACGACCTCGATGACCTTGCCCTCGACGGGGTCGCCGGTCTCGGCCGCCTGCTCGATCCGCTTCCAGGCGATCTCGAAGCGCGCCCGCTTCTTGGAGAGCATGAGACGCCCTTCGGCGTCCTCCTTCGTCATGACGAGCGCGTCGATCTGGTCGCCGACGCCGACCTCGTCCGCCGGGTTCACCGAGCGCCGGATGGACAGCTCGGAGACGGGGATTACCCCCTCCGACTTGTACCCGACGTCGACCAGGACCTCGTCCTTGTCGACGCGTACGACGGTGCCCGTGACGACCTGTCCCTCGGTGATGTCGGGGAAGGTCGCTTCGTAGTTGGGGATGCGCTCGCCTTCCGGCGTCGTCGTCCAGACGCCGTCGTCTGCGAGCTCGTCCTCCTGATTGACGGTTTGTTCGGTCATTTTGAGCGGCCGGTCAGTATAGCCAGGCCGTTTTTCAGGCCTTCAGGAACGTACGGACGGCAGCGAGAAACGGTTCGGGCGCTTCGACGAAGCTCATGTGCCCGACGCCCTCCAGCAAGACGAGCTCGCTGTCCGGGATTCCTTCCGCCAGCACGCGCGCGGCGCGCGGCGTGGTCGTTCGGTCGTGCTCGCCGACGATCACCAGGACGGGCCGGTCGACGCGGCGCAGGTCGGGAACGAAGTCGAACGCGCCGTAGCCGGCGTCGGCGAAGTGACGAAGGACGTCCGGCGAGAAGACGGTTTCCTCGCCGTACCCCGGCGGCGCGGTGCCGGCGAAGTGGAACGGCCATTGCGCGCGCATGAGCTCGGCGAGCTCCTCCTCCGTCTCGACCGTCTTCTCCCGCTCCCACGACTCGGCGATCGCCTGCCCCTCCTCGCCCAGCGCGGCGAGCGAAGCCGCGACGTCCGCTTCGAGCGCCTCGCTCGAGTCGCCCCCGCCGGATATGACGTAGCGCTCCGCGGTCCCCAGCTCGATCGCGTGGAAGGTGGCGATTATCGCGCCGAAGGAGTGCCCGAGCAGCGCGAAGGTTTCGAGGCCGAGCGCCTCGGCCAGCCGGTCGACGTCCTGGGCGAAGACCTCCAGCGACAGCGTCCGCGGATCGACGCGATCGCTGCGGCCCTGTCCACGCTCATCCAGGTAGAGGAGGCGGAAGTCCTCGGCCAGCGGGTCCAGGTAGGGACGGAACATGGTGTGGTCGACCCCGGGGCCACCGTGGAGGACGATGAGGGGCTGCCCCTCGCCGAGCTCCTCGACGTGGAGGCCGACGCCGTCGGCCAGATCTACGCGCATCCGCCGGCGATCGCGGCGACGATCCGGATCTCCTCGCCGCCCTCGAGCGGCGTGTCGACGCCGTCGCGCATGCGCATGTCCTGCCGGTCGACGTAGACGTTCACAAGCGGGCGGAGCTGGCCTGCCTCGTCGAAGAGCAGGTCGCGGATCGGCAGCGCGCGCAGGGCGTCGCCGAGGGTGTCACCCTCTACGTCGAACTTCTTCTCTCCGCCGGCCTGGTTCGCGAGCAGGCTCGGAACCAGGACTGTTACTGCCACTCGCCGACTTCGACCGAGAGGATCGCGGGCAGGAAGCCCGCCGCCTCGATCCACTCGTCCCCCGTGTCGGGCGAGACGAAGACCGAGCCGCTCTTCGTGCCGAAGTAGATGCCGGGCGAATCTTCCTTGTCCGAGGCCATGCCCTCGCGCAGCACCTCGACCCAGGCGCGGTCGGGCAGTCCGTTCGAAGCCACCTCCCAGGTCTTGCCGCCGTCCTCGGTCCGGTAGACGCGCAGACGCCCGTCGGTGGTAATGCGGTTGCCGCCGCCGACGTCGGGCGAGAACACCTTGTCCTCGGGTATGACGAAGGCGACATCGGGCCGCCGGTGGTCGAGGGCCAGCGGGAAGCCGAAGGCGCTCGGCAGTCCGTTCTCCTCGAGCCGCTCCCAGTTCTCGCCGCCGTCGTCGGTGCGGTAGACGCCGCAGTGGTTCTGCTGCCAGAGGCGTCCCTCCTGGCCCGCGTGGAGCAGCAGCTTGTGGACGCACTGGCCCACCTCGGGGAATGGGTCGTCCGGCATGAAGTCGGCCGCCGTCCCCGTGTTCTTGGGCTCCCACGTCTCGCCGCCGTCCTCGGACAGGAACACGCCTGCCGCCGAGATGCCGATGTACATCCGGTTCGCGTCCGCGGGGTCGAGCTGAATCGAGTGCGTGCACATCCCGCCGGCGCCGGGGTTCCAGCGCTCGCGCGTCGGGTGGTTGAGCAGCCCCTCGTTGACCTCCCAGCTCTCACCCGAATCGTCCGAGCGGAAGAGGACGCCGGTGCAGCGCCGAGCCAGACGCGGCCGGGCTCGGAGTCCCGCCCGGGCTCGACGTGCCACGTCTTCTCGAGCTTGAGCTCGCCGTCCTCGGGGAGACCCAGGTCCTCCGAGCGCGTCCACGTCTGGCCGTTGTCGGTCGAGCGGTGGACGGTCGCGCCGTAGACGGGGTTGTTGCCGGCGGCGTAGATGCGAGCCGTCGCGCGGATCCTGCACCGCGTGGTAGATCTCCCACCCGTCGAGCACCGGCTCCTCGACCGACCAGGAGCGGCGGTCTCCGTCGTCGCGGAGGACGAAGAGCCCCTTGCGGGTGCCTGCGAGGATCATCCCGGCCATCGAGTTGCAACATATCGTTTCCGGCCGTGGTGACGATTTGTGACGTCGGGCCCCGCGACGGCCTCCAGAACGAGCCGGAGACGCTCGCACCCGCGGTGCGGGCCGAGCTCGTCAACCGGCTGGCTGCGACCGGGCTGCCGCGCATCGAGGCGGTCAGCTTCGTCCGGGACGACCGCGTTCCGCGGATGGCGGGGGCCGAGGAGGTTGTGGCGGGGATCGAGCGGCGCGACGGCACCGAATACGCGGGCCTCGTCCTCAACCTCAAGGGCTACGAGCGCCTGCGCGAGACCTCGCTCGACCGGGTCGACCTCAACCTCGCCGCGACGGAGTCCTTCAACCGGCGGAACGGCAACATGTCGCTCGACCAGGCGCTGGAGCAGGCGCAGGCGATCCTCGACGCCTCCGAGCGCCCCGCGACCGTGAGCATCAGCGTCGCCTTCGGCTGCCCCTTCGAGGGCCGCGTCGATCCGGGCGTCGTGGCCGCGCTCTGCGAGCAGCTGGACACCCCCGAGGTCGTCCTCGCGGACACGATCGGGGTCGCCACGCCGCGTCAGGTCCGCGACCTCGTCGAGCGGACGGGCGCCGCCGGCGTCCACCTGCACAACACGCGCAACACGGGCTACGCGAACGCGCTTGCGGCCCTGGAGGCCGGAGCGGAGTTGCTGGACGCCTCGGTCGGCGGGCTCGGCGGCTGCCCGTACGCGCCGCGGGCGACCGGCAACATCGCGACCGAGGACCTCGTGTACCTGCTCGAGGGCGAAGGGATCGAGACCGGCGTCGACCTCGACGCGCTGGTCCGGGTCTCCGAGTGGCTCGAGGGCGTGCTCGGGCGGCAGCTGGAGGGGCAGGTCTACCGGGCGGGGCCCTGGCCGACCGCCACGACGCCCGACGCCGTTAGCCGGCCGATCTCCTCTTCGGAATAGCCGAGCTCTCCCAGCACGTCGGCCGTGTGCTCCCCGAGGGTCGGCGGAGCGCCGGCGTGGCGCACGCGATCGCCGTCCGTCGAGAGCGGAAGCGCAAGCGTCCGGAACCCGGCGACGGACGAGTGCTCGAGCGGCTGCATGACGCCGAGCGCGCGCGTTTGCTCGTCCTCCGCCACCTGGCCGATGTCGTGCACGGGTGCGACAGGCACGCCGGCCGCGTCGAGCCGTTCGATCCAGAACGAAACGGAATGGGCGGCGAGCCGTCCGGCGAGCAGCGCGATCAGCTCGTCCCGGTTGGCGACGCGATCGGGGTTGGTGGCGAAGCGCGGGTCGGCGGTCAGCTCCGGCGCGCCGAGCACCTCGCACAGCTTCGCGAAGAGGTGGTCGTTCGCGGCGAGGATCATGATCTCGCCGTCACTGGCGGCGAAGGCCTCGTAGGGCGCGATGAGCGGGAAGGCCGTCCCGTGCCGGCCGGGAACCGCGCCCGAGCCGAGATAGCCCACGAGGTGATAGGCGATCAGGCCGAGCGCGGACTCGTACAGCGAGACGTCGATCACGCGACCCTCTCCGCTCCGGTCACGCTCCCAGAGGGCGGCGAGGATCCCGATAGCGGCCCACATCCCCGTCGTCTGGTCGATCATCGACACGCCGACGCGCACGCCCGGGCGGTCTGACTCGCCCGTCACGCTGATGATCCCGGCCGCCGCCTGCATCAGCGGGTCGTAGCCGGCCTTCGAGCGGTTCGGGCCTGCGTTGCCGAAGGCGCCCATCGAGCAGTAGACGAGCCGTGCGTTGCGGGAGCGAAGCTTCTCCGGCCCGAACCCGATCTTCTCCGCATGACCGGGCCGGAGGCTCTGGACGACGACGTCCGCACGGTCGGCAAGGTCGTACAGCACCTTCTTCCCCGCTTCCTCGTGGAAGTTCAGCGCGAGCGAGCGCTTGCCGGCGTTGGAGGCGAGGAAGATCGCGCCCTCGCCGTCCCAGAACGGAGGCCCCCACTGGCGGGTCTCGTCCCCGCGCTCGGGATGCTCGACCTTCACGACCTCGGCCCCCAGCGCGGCCAGGATCTGCGTGCAGTACGGGCCGGCGAGCGAGCTGGTCAGGTCGAGCACGCGGAACCCCGCCAGCGGCTGGAACGGCATACCCTGACGATATGGAACGCGAGGACTACCTCGCCGCCGTCACGATCGGCGAGCGCACGCCCCACAACGCGCAGGTCGAGCTCGTCGAGTACGACCCGGAGTGGCCGGAGCTTTACCGGCGTGAGGAGGAGAAGATCCGCGGTGCGCTGGGGGAGCGGGCGCTCTCGGTCGAGCACGTGGGCTCGACGTCGGTGCCCGGGCTTCCGGCCAAGGCGATCATCGACGTCAACCTCGAGGTCGCGGACACGACCGACGAGGATGCGTACGTCCCCGCGCTCGAAGCAGCCGGCTACGTGCTGCGGATCCGCGAGCCGGACTGGTTCGAGCACCGCTTGTTGAAGGGCGTCGACCCGGCCGTCAACCTCCACGTCTTCCCCGCCGGATGCCCCGAGCTCGAACGCATGCTCCGCTTCCGCGACCACCTGCGCTCCGACGACGCCGATCGGGATCTGTACCTGCGGACGAAGCGGGAGCTGGCGGCACAGACGTGGGAGCACGTCCAGCACTACGCGGACGCCAAGTCGGCGGTGGTGGAGGAGATCATGGGCCGCGCGCCGTGAACCGCCTGGCCGACGAGACCAGCCCGTACCTCCTCCAGCACGCGGACAATCCCGTCGACTGGTACCCATGGGGCGAGGAGGCGCTGGGGCGAGCCCGCGACGAGGACCGGCCGATCCTGCTCTCGATCGGCTACTCGGCCTGCCACTGGTGCCACGTGATGGAGCACGAGTCGTTCGAGGACGCGGGTACGGCGGCGCTCATGAACGACCTCTTCGTCAACGTCAAGGTCGACCGCGAGGAGCGGCCCGACCTCGACTCGGTCTACATGGACGCGGTCGTCACACTGACGGGGCACGGCGGCTGGCCGATGACCGTCTTCCTCACCCCCGAGGGCGAGCCCTTCTTCGGCGGTACGTACTACCCGCCCGAGCCGCGGCACGGGTTGCCGAGCTTCCGCCAGGTGCTGAGTGCGGTCGCCGACGCGTACCGCGAGCGGCGCGCTGACGTGGCGCGCTCGGCGCGCGAGCTGGTCGAGGCCGTCCGACGCTCGAGCGAGCTGCAGCCTTCGCGGGAGCCGCTCCAGCCGTCGCTCCTCGCCGATGCCGTACGCGGGCTGCGTGCGACGTTCGACCCGGACTGGGGCGGGTTCGGACGGGCGCCGAAGTTCCCGCCCGCCTCCGCGCTCGAGTTCCTCCTCCGGCGGGACGAGCGCGACCTCGTGCGCAAGACGCTCGACGCGATGGCGGCTGGGGGCATGTACGACCTGGTCGGCGGCGGCTTCCACCGCTACTCGGTGGACGAGCAGTGGCTCGTCCCCCACTTCGAGAAGATGCTCTACGACAACGCGCTGCTCGCCCCCGTGTACCTGCACGCGTGGGCCGTGACCGGAGACGAGCGCTACCGCGAGGTCGCCGAGCGCACGCTCGAGTACGTGCTCCGCGAGCTCTCCCTGCCGGAGGGCGGCTTCGCCTCGGCGCAGGACGCGGACACGGACGGCGTCGAGGGACTCACGTTCACCTGGACGCCGGAGGAGCTCGAGGAGGTGCTTCCCGGGCGCGGCGATCTGTTGCAGCCGTTCGAGCACGGACGCTTCGTCCTTCGCGGGCAGCTGACCGACGCGGAGCGCCGGCGGCTGTTCGAGGCGCGCGAGCAGCGGCCGAAACCGGCGCGCGACGACAAGGCGATCGCTTCCTGGAACGGGCTCGTTCTCGCCGCGCTGGCCGAAGCCGGCCGACGGCTCGAGCGGGACGACTTCGTCGACGCGGCCGTGAGGCTGGCCGAGTTTCTGCTTGGACCGCTGTCCGACGGCGAGCGCCTGCATCGCTCCTTCCGTGCCGGGCGCGCCAAGGGCAACGGCTATCTCGAGGACTACGCCGACGTCGCGAACGGCCTGTACGAGCTGCACGTCGCGACGGGCGACATCCGCTGGCTGGAGGAGGCAAGGCGCCTGGCGCTGCTCGCAGTCGAGCTCTTCGCCGACGACGAGCGCGGCGGCTTCTTCCTGACTCCGTCCGACGCCGAGCAGCTCGTTGTGCGCAAGAAGGAGCTCGACGACCACCCCACGCCGTCCGGCAACTCGGCGCTCGCTTTCGTCCTCCTTCGACTGGCACGCATCTACGGCGACGACGAGCTCGAGCGCCGCGCCGTCTCGGTCTTCCGACTGCTCCACCAGGTCTTCCAGCGCGCACCCTCCGCCGTCGGCCATGCGCTGTGCGCGCTCGACCTGTACTTCTCACCGCCGAAGGAGATTGCGATCATCGGCGACCCGCGGGACGAGGTCGCCCGCGCCGCGCTCCGGCCGTTCGAGCCGAATGCGGTCGTCGCCTTCGGCCCGGCCGAGAACGTGCCGCTGCTGGAGGGGAAGACCCAGGTGGACGGCCGCCCGGCCGTCTACGTGTGTGAGCGCTTCGCGTGCCAGGCACCGGTGACGGATGCCGACGCGCTCAGCGCAGCTCCCTAGCGGGGCCGGCTTCCCTGACGCACGCGCGCCCGGCGCGAAGCCGTCTCGGCCGGGAACCTGACGTTCACCGCCTGCTTCTCATCGCCGTCGCCGAGGGCGAATTCGAAGACGACCTCGCGGCCCGCGCAGCGGCCCTCGGGAAGCTCCCCCGCTGCGAATGCGCTCGCGTCGACGTGCAGCCGTTCGTCGTCCTCGGTGCAGATCAGGCCGAAACCCTTCGCGGCGTTGAACCACAGCATCTTCCCGTTCATCTCCACCTCAGGCCACACGGATGACGAAGAAGGTGAACGCGACGTACTGCAGCGCGAGCGCCACGAGCGTCAGCGCATGGAAGAGCTCGTGATAGCCGAACACGAAGGGCACCGGGTCCGGCTTGCGTCGCGCGTAGACGACGCCGCCGACCGTGTAGGCGATGCCCCCGGCGGCGATCAGCAGGACAGGCACGACGCCCACGGCATGGAGCAGCTGGGGAAGCGCGACGATCCCGACCCAGCCGATGGCGATCGCGATCCCGGCGGAGAGCCACTTCGGCCCGCCTACCCAGCAGAAATTCAAGATCGTCGCGGCGGCCGCTCCGGTCCAGACGACGGCGAGCACGACCACTTGCAGCCAGCCGTGGAGGACGAGGAGACCCACCGGCGTGTACGACCCGGCGATGAGGAAGTAGATCCCGGCATGGTCGACCCTCCGCATCCACGGCCTGACCCGCGGCGTCCACGTGACGCGGTGGTAGAGCGCGCTCGCTCCGAGCATGACGACGACCGAAGCGGCAAATACCGCGGCCGCCACGACGTGCTTCGCGCCGTGCTTGGCGCCGTCGGAGCCGAGGACGAGCAGCGCCCCGGCCACGAGTGCGACGAAGAGCCCCGCCAGGTGGAAGACGCCCCGAAGCAGCGGCCGTTGCGGCTCGGCGGGCACGAGCGGGGTCATTTCATGCACGTCGGTTTTCTCCGCCATGCCGCCTCCTTCATGCACGCGAGCCGCATCGCTCCGCGCTTCGCGTCCGCCGCTACGCGACGGGCTGGACGTTCTTCGCCTCAGGGCCCTTCGCGCCTTCGGCGCTGTCGAACTCGACCTTCGCGCCTTCGGGGAGCGACTTGTAGCCGTCTCCGAGGATCGCGCTGTGGTGGACGAACAGGTCCTTGCCGCCGTCTTCGGGCTCGATGAAGCCGTAGCCCTTCTCGTTGTTGAACCACTTCACGGTTCCGGTTGCCATATGAAACACCTCCCCCTGCAATTGAAAGAACGCGCAGAGGTGGCGCAGGTCGCGCAACCGATACTCGCTCGTGTACGCAGCCACTGTAGCTGCTCCGTTGCCTTCTCCGCTCGATCCGAGTCTTCAACTAGCCTGATAGGGCCTCTTCGGTCCCCTGGACGGTGTGGTTCGACGAGGGGCCACGGCGCGCACTCGCGAGCCGGCGAATGGAGCATTCGAAGGGAGACCCGATGAGCAAGAACTGGCAAACCGTCACGAAGCGCGAACGGGAGCGTGCCGTCGAGCTGAAGCGGACGCAGAAGCGGGAGCGCAAGCAGGCTGCCGCCGCGGAGAAAGCCGCTCGGAAGAACGGCACGTGGATCGACGAGCACGCGGACGACGAGCAGCCCGAGCCCGAGATCGAGTCCGAGCAGCCTGAGGTCCCCACCTCTTAGCGCCGGCGGAGGACGCCGCGGCTGACGACGCCGCCGCCGCGGAACACGTAGTTGGCGCGGTTGGCGCTCACCTGCGTGAGTGTCACTCGCCCGGCGCCTTTGCATTTCCCTCCTCGGCCGCTCGTGATGACCTCGCGGAACTCGTATGAGCGGCCCTTACGGGTCAGATAGGTCCAGTGCCCCGAGCAGTCGATCCCGGTGTAATGGACGGTGTTCCGCGACAGCGCGTCGAATCCGCGAATGGTCGCGGTGACGACGAAGGGCCTCACGTTCCGCTGATGGAGGGTTCCCTTCCAACGGCCGAGGATCGAGAGCTGCGCTCCTTTGACCTGCGCGGACGCGAGCGGCAGCGGGAGCGCCAGCAGTGCTGCGAACAGAAGAAGGCCTCGGATCATCAGCGCATTATCAGCACGACGTCGCCTGTCACTTGATCGTTGTCCGCGACTTCGTTCCAACCTATGATCCGCGCTCCTCTACTGCGAGCAAGGGAGACACTCGAATGACTGAGACACAGGCCCCTGTGGCCATCGAAGGGTTCCGGGGAGCACTGCTGGCGCCGGGCGACGACGGCTACGAGCAAAGCCGCTTTACCTGGAACGCGATGTTCGACAGGCGGCCGGCGCTGATCGCGCGGTGTTCCGGCGTTGCCGACGTGATCGCCGGCGTCAACTACGCCCGCGACAACGGCATGCTCCTCTCCGTCCGCGGCGGCGGCCACAGCATCCCCGGCCACTCGACGTGCGACGACGGGCTCGTCCTGGATCTCTCCCCGATGCGCAGCGTCCGGGTCGATCCGGTCAAGAAGACCGTCCGGGCGGAGGGCGGCGTCAACTGGGGCACCTACGACCACGAGACTGGCGCCTTCGGGCTCGCCTCGCCGGGCGGCCAGGTCTCGACGACGGGCATCGCGGGACTCACGCTCGGCGGCGGGATCGGCTGGCTCATGCGCAAGCACGGCCTCGCCTGCGACAACCTGATCTCGGCGGACGTCGTCACCGCCGCCGGGGAGCTCGTCACTGCGAGCGCCGACGAGAACGAGGAGCTCTTCTGGGGCCTTCGCGGCGGCGGCGGCAACTTCGGCGTCGTGACCTCATTCGAGTTCGAGCTGCACGAAGTCGGGATGGTGTTGGGCGGCGCCGTCATGTATCCCGTCGACCGCGCCCCCGAAGTTCTGGCGCACTACCGTGAGTTCTGCAAGACGGCCCCGGAAGCGCTGACGACCTACGCACTCCTGGTCACGGCCCCTCCGGCGCCGTTCGTGCCGCCGGAGATGGTCGGACATCCCGTGGTCGTGGTCGCAGGCTGCTACGCCGGCGACCTGTCGGAGGGCGAGCGCGCAGTGCAACCGCTGCGCGAGTACGGCAGCCCGCCGATCGACCTCTTCCAGCCGCTCCCCTACCCGGTGCTCCAGTCGATGTTCGACGAGACCGGCCCGGCCGGCCACTCGTACTACATCAAGGGCGACTACGTGTCCGACGTCTCCGACGAGCTGATCGAGACGGTCATCGAGCAGGCGGCGGCGATGCCGGGACCGCACTGCGAGATCCACTTCGGACAGATGGGAGGCGCGATCGCGCGGGTGGGTGAGGACGACACCGCGTGCTCCTACCGAAACGCGCAGTTCGCGCTGATCGCTATCGCACACTGGATCGAGCCGCACGACGAGGAGGGGCACATCGCCTGGGCGAGGGGCCTCGCCGAGGCCGTCCGGCCGCACACCGTCGGGACGTACGTCAACTTCCTCGGCGACGAGGGAGACGAGCGCGATCAAGTACGCCTACGGCAGCGAGGAGAAGTACGACCGGCTGGTCGCGCTGAAGAGGAAGTGGGACCCGAACAACCTCTTCTGCCTCAACCAGAACATCAAGCCTTAGGCCAGCTCGACGTGAATGCGCTGGAGGCCCTCCTTGAGGGGGCCGCCGGCGCGTCCCGCGCGCACGGCCAGGATCTCGGCCATCATCGAAAGCGCCGTCTCGGCCGGCGTCGCCGCGCCGATGTCGAGCCCGCAGGGGCCCGCGATCCGCTCGAGCTGTTCCTCGGGGACCCCGTCCTCGAGCAGCAGGTCGCGCCGCCGCGCCTGGTTGCGACGCGAGCCGAGCGCGCCGACGTAGAGCGCCTCGGTCTCGAGCGCGCCCTTCAGAGCGGGGAGGTCGAACTTGTCGTCGTGGGTGAGGACGACGACGGCGGTGTCGCTTCCGGGCCGCACTCGCGCGAGCGCCTCCTCGGGCCACGCGACGATCAGCTCGTCGGCGCTCGGGACCCGCTCGGCCGTGGCGAACTTGCCGCGCGCGTCGGCGACGATCGTGTGCCAGCCGAGCCGCTTGGCCAGGCGGCAGAGCTCCTCGGCCGTGTCCACCGCGCCGATGACGAGCAGCCGCGGCGGTGGGCCGAACACGTCCGCGAAGATCCTGCCTTCCTCGGTCAGGTGGCTCCGGCCGCGCCGGAGAGCGTCTCCCTCGTCGGTCGAGAGCGTGCGCGTTCCCACTCCCTCGCCCTCGACGACGGTGAAGAGGACGGCGCGCTCGCCCCGCTCGAGCAATGCCCGGATGCGGCCGACAAGCGTGGGGTCCGCTTCCTCGACGAACACGTCGATCTCTCCTCCGCAGGGCAATCCGACCGAGAGCGCGAGCTCGTCGGAGATCCCGTAGGTGACGAGCTGCGGCGGCGCTCCGGCGAGCACCTGCTTCGCGTGCTCGTACACGTCGTTCTCGACGCATCCGCCCGACACCGAGCCGGCCATCTCGCCGCCGTCCGAGACCGCCAGCTTCGAGCCGACCGGGCGCGGAGCCGAGCGGCGTGTCGCGACGACGGTCGCGAGCGCGAATCGCTCGCCGCGCGCCTGCCAGCGCTCGGCGTCGGCCAGGATCTCTCTCATGGCGAAATCGTAGTCAGCCGATCCCGCGAACCGTCACGAATGTGGTCTCGCGCAAACTCTTCCCCGCCGGCGGCGACGCGAGCACGAAGACCGGCATGGGCTTGCCGTTGACGAAGGACAGCGAGATGTAGTCGCCCAGCATCAGGCCGAGGGTCGTCCGGGCGATCCAGCTCGGCTTGATCGGACGACTGTCCAGCCGCTGCGCCTTCCCCCACGTCGCTCCACCGTCGTTCGAGCCGATGTACGCCGCGCCGATGCTGCAGTTACACGCCCTCATGACGTAGTAGACAACCCCGATGTGTCCTGCGCGTGCCGGGTCCGCGCCGAGCCCCGGGGTGAAGTACGTGTGACCGCGCTCGGTGCCGCCCGTGGGCACCCGTCGCGGCTTCGTCCAGATCCGCCCGTCGGCGGAGGAGATGAAGACGACGTCGTCGCCGTTGCACGACCTTCGCCTCCCGCAGTCGTTCCACGCGGCGTATATGCGTCCGGCCGCGTCGGCCTCGACGGAAGGGAAAGGCGAGCTGCGGATGCGCGGGACGTCGAGGAAGTCCTGCGGGACGATGGTGATCGCGGACGTGAACGTCGTGCCGCCGTCGGTCGAGATGGTCTCGGCGAGAGTGGTTCGGCCGGAAAAGAGGTTGACGAGCGTGCCGTTCGGGAGAACGACCGGTTGCATCCCATTGAACGAGTCGTTCCCGAAGGCGGGCGACGGCACGGGCGCGCTCCACGTGAGCCCGCCGTCGCGAGACGTCTGCGTGACGAGCTCGCCGGTCCCGAAGTCGGCCCAGGTGAGGTAGCAGTTTCCGAAGTAGGGGCTGGCCTGCCAGTTGTCGCAGCCGATCCAGGGCTTGTCGAAGTCGAGGTCGTGATCCGACTCCCACGCGGTCACCGGCATGTCCCACCCCCGACCGTCCGCCGAGCGGCTGACCAGGAACGCATCCGCGGTCGGCGAGAACGCGAGGCTGACGATCATCCACACGCCGTGCCTGGCGTCGTACGTGACGACGGGGTCGCTGGCCCGCGGATAGAAGCCCGGAGGGGCGCCGAACATCGTCAGGCCGGGGAGGAAGCCGGACTTCCACGTCAGCCCGGCATCGGTGGTCGTCGCCCAGCCGATGTTGGAGGCGCCGCCGTCAACGAAGCGCCCGCTCTGGAACGTCGTCACCTCGGTGGAACCGAAGCCGAAGCTGTCGGGCTCGACCTGCGTCTGGTGCTGGCTGGACGCGTTTCGGTACGGGTCGCGCGAGACCTGCAGGCTGACCACCTCGCAGTCGGACGCGACCGTGTCCCCTGGGTCCGCGGTGACGATGTCCCGTCCGGCCCTGCAGCGGATCGTGTGCACGCCTCCGCCGGACGCCGTGATCCGGTCGGCCTTGTTCGTGCCGACGACTACGCCCCCGCGCGCCGGAGCGACGATGTCCTTCGCGGCCGCCGGGGACGCGGCGAGACCGGCCAGGAGGCACAACACCGCAGGGAGGCCGAGCCGGCGCACTCGCGCCACGATACCCAGGCCGCGGAACCGATTTAAGGTTCGCGCGTGGCGCCCTTGCTCTCGGTTGAGCACGTCACCCGGCGCTTCGGCGGGATCGTCGCGCTCGACGACGTCTCGGTCGAGGCCGCACCCGGGGAGATCGTCGGCCTGATCGGCCCGAACGGCGCAGGCAAGACGACGCTGTTCAACGTGATCACCCGGCTGTACAAGCCGCAGTCTGGTGACCTCGTCTTCGACGGGCAGTCGCTCTTGCGGACGCCGACGTACCGCGTCGTGCACCGGGGCATCGCGCGCACGTTCCAGAACGTCGAGCTCTTCTCCACGATGACCGTCGCGGAGAACGTCCTCATGGGGACGCACAGCCGGCACGTCCTGCGCGGCGGCGGTCAGCAGGCGCGGGAGACCCTCGAATACGTGGGCCTGTCGCACCTGGCCGAGTCGCCGGCGAGCGACCTGCCCTACGGCCTGCAGAAGCGAGTCGAAATCGCGCGCGCGCTCGCGTCTCGCCCGCGGCTACTGCTGCTGGACGAGCCCGCGGGGGGGCTCAGCCACGAGGAGGTGGAGGAGCTCGCCGGTTTCATCCGCCGGATTCGGGACGACTTCGACCTCACCGTCCTTCTCGTCGAGCACCACATGAACCTCGTCATGGGGATCTCCGACCGCGTGTCCGTCCTCGATTTCGGCCAGCTGATCGCCTCGGGCACGCCTGCCGAGGTGCAGAACGACCCCGCCGTGATCGAGGCCTACCTGGGGCCGGGCCACTAGTGGCGGCGTTGCTCGAGCTCGACAACGTGGAGGCGCGCTACGGCGCGACGAAGGCGCTGCACGGCGTGTCGCTCGCGGTGGAGGACGGCTCGATCGTCGCCGTCCTCGGAGCGAACGGGGCCGGGAAGACGACGACGCTCCGCGCGGTTTCCGGCACCGTCCGGCGCAGCGGCGACATCGTCTTCGACGGCCGGCGCCTGGGCCGCCGCGGCCCCGAGGCGGTCGCACGGCTGGGGATCGCGCACGTGCCGGAAGGCCGCGGCACGTTCGCGGAGCTCTCCGTCAAGGAGAACCTCCGGCTCGGCGCGTACACACAGCGCACCGCGGAGTTCAAGGCGGACTACGCGCGCGTTCTGAACCTCTTTCCCTGGATGGCGCGGCGGGAGGGACAGCAGGCGGGGACGCTGAGCGGCGGCGAGCAGCAGATGCTCGCGCTCGGCCGCGCGCTGATGCAGCGCCCGCGGCTGCTGCTCCTGGACGAGCCCTCGCTCGGGCTCGCCCCGTCGGTCGTGGCCGAGATCTTCCGCATCGTGCGCGAGCTGAACGAGAAGGAGGGGCTGTCGGTGCTCGTGGTCGAGCAGAACGCGGCGATCGCGCTGGACGCGGCGGCGCGGGCATACGTGCTCGAGGTCGGGCGCGTCGTCGTGACCGGGACGAGCGAGGAGCTGCGGCGAGACGAGTCCGTCCGGCGGAGCTATCTGGGGTACTGATGGCGAACTTCCTGCAACAGGTCGTCAGCGGCCTTGCCACCGGCGGGATCTACAGCAGCCTCGCGCTCGCCATCGTCCTCATCTACCGGGCGACGCGCGTGATCAACTTCGCCCAGGGGGAGATGGGGATGTTCGCCGCCTTCATCGCCCTCTGGCTGATCGACTCGGGCTGGCCCTACTGGGCCGCCTTCTTCGCGACGCTGGGGCTCGCGTTCCTCGGCGGCGTCGCCGTCGAGCGCGTGGTGATCAGGCCGGTGGAGCGCGCCCCGGTGGTGGCCATCGTGATCGTGACGGTCGGCCTGCTGATCGGGCTGAACGGTGCGGCGTTCTGGATCTGGGGCGGCGAGACGCGCGCCTTCCCCAGCGCCTTTTCGACACGCGCCATCAACGTCGGGGGCGTCGCCTTCTCCATCCAGGACTTCGGCGTGATCGGGGTGTCGCTCGGGATGGTCGCGCTCCTGTATCTCTTCTTCCGCTTCACGAAGGTCGGGCTGGCCATGCGCGCCGCGGCCTTCAACCCGGAGGCGAGCCGGCTCGTCGGCGTGCGCGTCGGCTGGATGCTGGCTCTGGGATGGGGCTTCGCCTCGGTGCTGGGAGCGGTGTCCGCGATGATGGTGGCGCCGACCGTCTTCCTCGACCCGAACATGATGCGGCCGGTGCTGCTGTACGCCATCGCGGCCGCCATCCTCGGAGGACTGGACAGCCCGCTCGGCGCCGTCCTGGGCGGGCTGGTCCTCGGCGTCGGGCTGAACCTGGTCTCGACGTACGTGGACTTCGTCGGCGACGAGCTCAAGCTCCCGGTGGCGTTCGTCGTCATCCTGGCCGTCCTCCTGGTCAAGCCGACCGGCCTCTTCGGGCGCTCGACGGTGAGGCGCGTATGACGCAGCGCCGCGTGATCACGCTGTGCGTGCAGGCCGCCGCCTTCCTCGTCGGCGTCGCCTTCCTTGCGCTCCTGCCCCATTGGCTGAGCGACTTCCGCGCTTCCGAGGTCGCGTATGTCGGCATCTACTTCGTCGCCATCCTCGGGCTGAACATCCTCACCGGGTACACGGGCCAGATCTCGCTCGGCCACGGCGCCTTCATGGCGATCGGCGGCTACACGACCGCCGTCATGGTCGGGCATCACAACGTGCGCGACGTGTGGACGATCCCGCTCGCCGGACTGGTCGCGGGCGGCGCAGGGCTCCTCTTCGGGCTGCCCGCGCTGCGGCTCTCGGGGATGTACCTCGCGCTCGCGACATTTGCCCTGGCGGTGGCGTTGCCCGCCGTCCTCAAGAAGTTCGACCACTTCACCGGCGGAACGGAGGGCATCCAGCTCTTCAGCCGGCCGGGCTTCACCGGAAAGGGCTACCAGAACGTGCACGTGCTGGGGCAGACGTTGACGTTCAACAACTGGCTGTACTACCTGTGCTGGACGGTCGCCGCGATCCTCTTCGTCGTCGCCTGGGTGATCCTCGGCGGAAGGATGGGGCGCACGTTCCGCGCGATCCGCGACAGCGAGGTCGCCGCCAGCTCGTCCGGGGTGAACCTGCCGCTCTACAAGACGCTCGCGTTCGGCCTTTCCGCCTTCTACGCGGGCATCGCCGGATCGCTCTTCGCGCTCGCCACCACCTTCGTCAACCCGGACACGTTCCCGGTCGTCCTCTCGCTCTACCTCGTGATCGGGGCCGTGATCTCCGGCCTGGGGTCGATCTGGGGGATCGCCGCCGGTGCGCTGTTCATCCAGTACGTCCCTGATCTGGCCTCGAACTACGTGTCGAAGGCGCCGGGCGCTCCCTCGGTTGCGTACGCGATCGTGCTGATCGTCGTCGTCATCCTCCTTCCCTTCGGCCTCACCGGTCTCGTACGCAAAGCATCCAGACCCCTAACCGATCGCCTGTTCCGCGGGTCATAATTGTTCAGCACAGTGCGCCGCCGCCTCCTCGTCCCCTCTCTCTGCCTGCTTGCGCTCGGGCTTCCGCTCGGCGTGCAGGCGTCGTCGGCGGCCGATCCGGGAGTGACGAGCACATCCATCCTGCTCGGGGGAACCGTGCCGCTCTCCGGTGAGGCCTCGTCCGGCGGGCTGACGGCGAAGGGAGCGGACGCGTTCTTCAAGTCCACGAACGCGCACAAGGGCGTTTTCAACCGCAAGATCAACTACGACTACAAGGACGACGCCTACGACCCGGCCAAGACGATCCAGGTCACGCGCCAGCTCGTCCAGCAGGAGCACGTGTTCGCGATCTTCAACCCGCTCGGCACGGCGCAGAACCTCGCGACACGCGCGTATCTGAACGCCGTCGGCGTCCCGCAGGTCTTCGTGGCGAGCGGCTACGGCGGCTGGGCGCGCGACGCGAAGCAGTACCCGATGACGATCGGCCTCATCCCGACCTACACCGGCGAGGGGATCGTCTACGGCCGCTACGTCAAGGCGAAGGTCAAGGGCGCGAAGATCGGAGTCGTCTACCAGGACGACGAGTACGGGCGCGAGCTGCTCTCGGGCCTGAAGAAGGGGCTCGGCTCGAAGCAGGGCCTGATCGTGAGCAGCAAGAGCTACGACCCGACGTCGACCGACGTCTCCAACCAGATCAACTCGCTCAAGGCCTCCGGCGCCAACGTCGTGATGATCTTCGCCTTCGGCAAGTTCGCCATCCAGTCGTTCGTCTACATCAAGAAGCTCGGCTGGAAGCCGAAGCAGATCTTCGTCAACGCGGTCGCCGCCGCCACGAGCGTCATGCAGCTGGCCAGCACGAGCGGCCAGACCGAGGGCGCGATCTCGATCGCGTTCTTCAAGGATCCCGCCAACCCGTCCTTCGACAAGGACAAGGGCATGAAGCTCTACAAGACGATCATGTCCAAGTACGGCAACGGCGGAAAGCCGGGGCCGGCCTCGAAGTGCAAGGCGGGCGTCCCGCCGAACTGGTGCAGCGGCTACTACCTCGCGGGAATGGTGTCCGCCTCGGTGATGGTGGACGCGCTGAAGGGCGCGGGCAAGAACCTGTCCCGCAAGAGCCTGATGAAAGCCGTCCTCCACCTGAACATCAAGAACAACCCGTTCGTGCTGCCCGGGATCACGATCAAGACCTCGCCCACCGACCGCTGGCCGATCGAGCAGGCGCAGTTCCAGCGCTGGCACAAGGGGCGCTGGTACACGTTCGGCAAGCTCGTCACCGCGCCGCGGAAGTAGTCCAGGACGGCCAGTCGGGCAGCTGGAGCCGGTCGAGCTCGGCCTGCGCGCGGGCGAGCTGTTCCGGGGTCGGGTGCTCGCGGCCGAAGAGCGCCCAGATCTCCACGTCGTAGTCGCCGTAACGGCCGCGGAAGGAGCGCGGATCGTTCTCGGCGCCGAGCCCCTCGAAGGACGCCTCGCGGAAGTCGCCGAGCCGGAACGGCGGTTCCACGGGCGGGCCGCCTTCGCTCCCGTGCTGGTCGAGCCTGACCGTCAGCACGATCCCGTCGGGAGGGAGCGCACCGAGCGTCGCGCTCGGCGGGAACTGGAGGCCCGAGTCGCGGTAGGGCACCGTGGAGGCCCACGACATCGTTTGCTGCCCGTCCGGCTGGATCTCGGCCGGGCCCGTCGAGCCCGTGTCCCATCCCTCCGCCGGCGCGAAGGCGGCGGGATCGACGGTGCCGGGGTAGAAGTCGCCCGGCTCGGCGCGGAGGCTCGCGAGGAAGGCGTTCACCCGCTCGAGTTCCGGTGCCGGACAGGTGACTGGTCGGGCGAGCGGACCCACAGCTGGAACGCGCGCCCGGCAGCGAGAAAGCTGCGGCCCGTCTCGTAGCCCGTGCCGCCCTGCAGCCGGACGAACTCCGCGGGGCCGATCGTGAGCGGCATCCGTCCGGTGACGAAGCTCGCGGCGTCAGGAGCCGCGAACTCGGTGATCGTGAGGTCGATCGACTGGTCACCCGCGTGGATCGCACCGCGAGCGATCCCTCCTTCCCAGCCGCTCGGCACGGACGCGTGCAGGCCGAAGCCGCTGATCGGATCGCCGCTCGCGGCCGCGACGGGCGCGGGTGTGTACGCGGTCAGCGAGAGCGACGCCAGCATCTCGTTCAACTGCTCGAGGTAGCGCTGCGCCGGCGGATCGTCTCCGCCGGAGACCGCAGTGACGCGGAAGCGCTCATGGTCGCTGCTGACGTCGACTGCCGCCTGCCGCCGCAGGCCTCCCTCGAACGAGCTTGGCTCGAACTGCGAGGAGTCGAAGTGAAGCGGGAGCGACGTGCCGGCGCCGCCTGGTCCCAGGTCGCGGACGTTCAGGTACATGCCGTTGACGCCCATCGCTTCCTGCGCGATCTGACCCTCGTCGGTGTCATTGGCCTCGACGGGGAAGCTCGCGGCATGCAGCACCGGGCGGCCGGAGGCGCCGATCAGGATGCGCCCCGTCCACCCGTCCGGTAGCTCGACGCTGACCCCGTCCGCGCTCAACGTCGAGCCGGACGCGCGCGACGGAACGGGTGCGTCCGCCGATCCTCCGCAGCCCGCGGCGACGAGCACGACCGGCACGATCCACGCGCGTCGCATGCCCGTTCTACGCGCTTCACCGGCTGCGAGGTCCGTCCCGTAAGCTCCGGCGATGGAGCCGTTCGCGCTCGTCGACGTGCCGACAGACGAGCTGTGCGCAGAGGCGCGCGCGCTGCGCGAGCAGGGAACGGGGACGCTCGTCACCTATTCCCCCAAGGTCTTCATCCCGCTGACGAAGCTCTGCCGGGACGTGTGCCACTACTGCACGTTCGCGCGGCCGCCGCGGCGGGGCGAGCGCGCCTACATGTCGCTGGACGAGGTTCTGGCGGTCGCGCGCGCGGGCGCCGCGGCGGGCTGCCACGAGGCGCTGTTCACACTCGGCGACAAACCGGAGTTGCGCTATCGCGCGGCGCGGGAAGAGCTCGCGTCGCTGGACTGCGAGACGACACTCGAGTACCTCGAGCGCGCAGCGCGGACGGTGCTCGAGGGGACGGGGTTGCTGCCGCACCTGAACCCGGGGGTAATGGACGCCGCCGACCTGGCCCGGCTGCGGCGGGTGAGCGCGTCCCAGGGGATCATGTTGGAGTCGTCCTCCGAGCGGCTCTCGGCACGCGGCGGGCCGCACTTCGGCTCGCCGGACAAGCTGCCGGCGCGCCGCCTCGAGACGCTGCGGCTGGCCGGAGAGGCGGCGGTGCCGTTCACGACCGGCATCCTGATCGGGATTGGCGAGACCAGGGAGGAGCGGATCGAGTCGCTCCTCGCGATCCGGGAGCTCGGCGAGCGCTACGGGCACGTGCAGGAGGTGATCGTCCAGAACTTCCGCGCCAAGCCCGGGACGCGGATGGCCGGCCACCCCGAGCCGTCGCTGGACGAGCTGTTGTGGACGGCCGCGGCCGCGCGAGTGCTGCTCGGGCCGCGCTGGAACATCCAGGCACCGCCGAACCTGAGCTACGACGAGTTCCCGCGGCTGCTGGACGCGGGGATCAACGACTGGGGCGGCGTCTCGCCGGTGACGGTCGACCACGTGAACCCGGAGGCGCCGTGGCCCGAGGTCGAGCGCCTCCGGCAGGCGACGGAAGCCCGGGGGTTGCGGCTCGCGCCCCGGCTGCCGATCTATCCGGAATACGTCGCCGACCTGGAGCGCTGGGCCGATCCGGCGGTCGTCGCTGCGGTGCTGCACCGGGCGGACGCGGACGGGCTCGGACGCGAGGATCGCTGGGCCGCCGGCTCGCCCGAGACGCCGTCTGCTGCCGGGGTGGCCACCAACCTCCTCCCCACTGCGAGCCTAACCAGGAAACCCGTACGCGTGGGTGCCGGAATTCGACCGAAAGTGTCGGCGCCCATTGCGCAGGCGCTGGCCAAGAGCCGCGCCGAGGACGAGCTCGACGAGACCGACGTCACCGCCCTCCTGCAGGCGCGCGGCCCGGACCTCGAGGCAGTCCTCCGCGCCGCCGACGACCTCCGGCGCGAGGTGAGCGGCGACACCGTGACCTACGTGGTGACCCGCAACATCAACTACACGAACGTCTGCTACTTCCGCTGCGGCTTCTGCGCATTCTCCAAAGGCAAGCTGGCCGAAGACCTCCGCGGCCGGCCCTACCTCGTGCCCATGGACGAGATCGTCCGCCGCTCGCGCGAAGCCTGGGAGCGCGGTGGAGTCGAGGTCTGCCTCCAGGGCGGCATCCACCCCGCCTTCACCGGCGACTTCTACCTGGACGTGTGCCGCGCGATCAAAGGCGCGCTGCCGGACATCCACGTCCATGCCTTCTCCGCGCTCGAGGTCTGGCAGGGAGCCACGACGCTCGGGCTGACCCTGGACGAGTACGTGACCAGGCTCCGCGCAGCGGGCCTGGCCTCTCTGCCGGGCACTGCCGCCGAGATCTTGGACGACGAGGTCCGCGCGGTGATCTGCCCGGACAAGGTCTCGACCGCGCAGTGGCTCGAGGTGCACGACGCGGCGCACCGGGCCGGCCTGCGTTCGACGACCACGATCATGTTCGGTCACGCCGACACACCCCGCAGCTGGGCGCGCCACTTGATCGAATTGCGCGACCAGCAGAAACGAACCGGCGGCTTCACCGAGTTCGTCCCCCTCCCCTTCGTGCACATGGAGGCGCCGATCTACCTCAAAGGTCGCGCGCGTCCAGGCCCGACCTTCCGCGAGGCGCTGCTCGTCCATGCCGCCGGCCGGCTGGTGCTCCATCCGTGGATCACGAACATCCAGGCGTCCTGGGTCAAGCTCGGCCTCGACGGCGCCAAGGCCGCGCTCCGGGCGGGGGCCAACGACCTCGGCGGCACCCTGATGAACGAGTCGATCTCGCGCGCGGCCGGAGCCGCCCACGGACAGGAGATGCCGCCTGAGCGGATGGAGGAGGCGATCCGCGACCTCGGCCGCACGCCGCGGCAGCGGACGACGCTCTACGGCCATCCCGATCTCGAGCGCACTCGCCGCTCGTTCGGCGCCGCGCCGATCGTCGAGCCGCGCAACCCGAGCGTGAACGACGCCCGCCTCCGCTCTCCGCGTCAGCTCGTCCGCCCCGGCCTCGTCGGCGCATCCGCGTCGTAGACTCGCGGCGACATGACCTGTCCGCAATGCGGAGCCGAGAACCGCGAGGGGGCCAGCTTCTGCGATTCGTGCGGCGCGCCGCTCGACGCGGCGACCCCCCGCGAGACGCGGAGGACAACGTCGTCTCCGCCGCCCGCGCGCGCGAGCGGTTAGCCGGGCTCGAGCGCCAGTAGGTCCTCCAGCGTCTCGCGTCGCTTGATCAGCCGGGCGTTCCCGGCCGCGACGAGCACAGCAGCCGGTCGCGGAACGGCGTTGTAGTTGGAGCCCATCGAGAGCGTGTACGCCCCGGTCGCGGGAACTGCGAGCAGGTCGCCGCGGCGCGGCTCCGGAAGCTCGACCGCGTCGATCAGCACATCCCCGGACTCGCAGTGCAGGCCGGCGATCCCGACCGTGAGCTCGGGGCGGTCCTGCGCGGGGGTCGCGAGGAGGCCGGTGTACCGCGCGCCGTACAGCTGCGGACGCGGATTGTCCGAGAGCCCGCCGTCGACGGCCGCCCAGGTCCTCTCCCCCGCTCGCTTGACCGAGCCGACGCGGTACAACGTCACTCCCGCCTGGCCGACGAGCGAGCGGCCGGGCTCCAGGATCAGGTGCGCGTTTGTGTCCAGCCCGCCGACGAGCAGGCCGACGAGCTCCGCGATCGAGGGAGCGCTCTCGCTCGGGTGCGTGGGAACCCCGAGTCCGCCGCCCAGATCGACCACGTCCGGCTCCCAGCCGGTTTCGGCGAGGAAGCGGTTCAGCCACTCGAGCGTCTGCCGCGCTCCCGCCGTCGAGAGGAGCTGGGATCCGATGTGGACGTGGAGGCCGGCGAGCGCGCCGCGGATGCCGAGTGCCTCGCCCGGCGACATCCCGAACTTCGAGCCGACGTGGCCGGTGCGGATCGCCTCGTGCGTCTCGGCTTCGATCCCGGGCGTGATACGCGCGAGCATGCGCTCGACGCCGGCGGCGCGCGCCCGTTCGAGCTCCTCGACCGAATCGAGGACCACGTACGCCGCGCCCGCCTCCGCCGCGGCGCGCAGCTCCTCGTCCGACTTGTTGTTGCCGTGGACGACGAGCCGCTCGGGCGGAACTCCCGCGGCCTCGGCGAACCGCAGCTCCCCGAGCGTGGACACGTCCGCGCCGATTCCCTCCTCGGCGAGGAGCCGCATGACGGCGACGTTCGGGAACGCTTTCGTCCCGTAGACGACGAGCGCTTCGGGCGCGGCCTGGCGGTACGCGCGCGCCCGCGCCCGGATCGTCTCTTCGCAGTAGACGACGAGCGGCGTGCCGAACTCGCGCGCGAGCTCCGAGGCGCCGACGGCCCCGATCTCGAGCTCGCCGTCGCGGGCCGTGGCGGTGTCGGGAAAGAGCTCTAGTCCGACCAAAAGTTCTCGTGGTCCGTGTCCATCTCCGCATCCCCCGGCCCCGTGTTCGGCGCCCCGATGGCGATGACCTCCATCCCGTCGGGACCGGCCTCGAACCCACGCATCGTGTCCTTCGGGACGCGGAGAGCGTCCCACTGCTTCAACTCGACGATCTCGTCCTCCAGCTTCGCGCGGCCGCCGCCGGCGACGACGACGTAGACCTCCTCCTGCTGCTTGTGCTTGTGCGCAAAGGGAATGCGGAAGTTCGGCGCCACCCGCTGGTAGCTGACCCCGAAGCCTTCAAGCTCGAGGGGGACGCGGGCCATGCGGGCTTCGAGGTCCGGCGCGAGTCCGAAATTCGGCGCCTGATCCTCGACGTCGTCCTTCAGGTTGAGCTTGTTGTACTCGGGCATTTGATCCTCCTTGAGAGCTTGCTAGGATTCAATCAGTGAGCCAGCTTCTCGAGTAGCGCAGGAAGCGAACGCGGCGACGCCGCGGCAGCTTCCCCTTGGCCTCTCATTCGAGAGGCTTTTTTGTACCCGGAGGACGAAATCGTGAACGAGTACGACCCCCAGAAAATCGAGGCGAAATGGCAGGCGGTGTGGGATGCCGAGCGCATCTTCTACACCCCGGATCCCACGCCCGAGAGCGCGCCCGAGAAGCACTGGTACATGCTCGAGATGCTGCCGTACCCCTCCGGCAAGGAGATGCACATGGGCCACGTCCTCAACTACACGATGGGGGACGTCGTCACGCACTTCCGCCGCCGGAACGGCTGGACCGTGCTGCGTCCGATGGGCTGGGACGCGTTTGGCCTGCCGGCCGAGAACGCCGCGATCCGCGAGGGCGGCCATCCGCGCGAGACCACCGAGCGCAACATCGCAACGATGCGCGGCCAGATGCAGCGTCTGGGCTGGGCGATCGACTGGGACCGCGAGGTCTCGGCGCACCGGCCCGACTTCTACCGCTGGACGCAATGGCTGTTCCTGCGCTTCTTCGAGAAGGGGCTGGCCTACCGGAAGGAAGCTCCGGTCAACTGGTGCCCGAAGGACCAGACCGTGATCGCGAACGAGTACGTCGTCGACGGCCTGTGCGAGCGCTGCGGCACGCCGGTCGAGCTCCGCAACCTGACGCAGTGGTTCTTCAAGGTGACGGCGTACGCGGACGAGCTGCTGGAGTACGAGCTTCCGCCGGACGGCTGGTGGCCGGAACGGACGAAGACGATCCAGCGCAACTGGATCGGCCGAAGCGAGGGCGCGGCCATCCTCTTCCGAGTCGAGGAGCTGGACATCGACATCGAGGTGTTCACGACGCGGCCGGACACGATCTTCGGCGCGACCTTCTTCGTCGTCGCGCCGGAGCATGCGTTCGTGGACGCGCACGCGAGCGAGGAGGCGCAGGCCTACGCGCGGCACGCGGGCGCGCGACGCACGGAGGAGCGCGCGGCCGACCAGGCGAAGACGGGAGTCTTCACCGGCTACTACGTGACCAACCCGGCCACCGGCGAGAAGCTGCCGATGTACGTCGCCGACTATGTCCTGATGGATTACGGGACGGGCGCGATCATGGCCGTGCCGGGCCACGACGAGCGCGACCGCGAGTTCGCCGAGGCCTTCGACCTGCCGGTAGTCGAGGTGATCGACGAGGACGGACGGATGATCAATTCCGGGCAGTTCGACGGTGCTCCCGCCGAGGAGGCGAAGGGGAGGATCGTCACCTGGCTCCGCGAGATCGGACGGGGCGCGCCGGCGGTGTCCTTCCGGTTGCGCGACTGGAGCTTCTCCCGGCAGCGCTACTGGGGCTCACCCATCCCGATCGTCTACTGCGACGACTGCGGCATCGTCCCCGTTCCCGACGAAGACCTGCCCGTGCTGCTGCCGGAGGTCGACGACTTCCTGCCCAAGGGAAAGGCGCCCCTGGCGACCAACGAGGAGTGGATGAACGTCCCGTGCCCCCGCTGCGGCAAGCCGGGGCGCCGGGAGGCGGACACGATGGACACGTTCGTCGATTCGTCCTGGTACTACCTGCGCTACACCGACCCCCACAACGACCACGCGCCGTTCGACCGCGCCTTGGTCGACTACTGGCTGCCGATCAACCAGTACATCGGCGGGATCGACCATGCGACCGGACACCTGCTGTACTCGCGCTTCTTCGTCAAGGCGATGAACGACATGGGAATGGTCGGCTTCCGCGAGCCGTTCGCGCGGCTCTTCCATCAGGGCTGGGTCGAGCTGGGCGGGAAGAAGATGTCGAAGACGCGCGGGAACGTGGAGGGGCCGTCGGGCCTGGTCGAGAGCTACGGCGCGGACGCCGTCCGCCTCTACATCCTGTCGATGGGGCCTGCCGATCAGGACATGGAGTGGACGCCGGCGGCGATCGGTGGGATCGCGCGCTTCCTGCGCCGTCTGTGGCGCGTCGCGCACGAGGTCGTCGAGACGCCGCCCCGTACAGAAGCCGGCGGAGAGCTGACCCGCAAGGCGCACCAGACGATCGCAAAGGTGACCGACGACATCGGCCGTCGTTTCCAGTTCCACACGCCGATCTCGGCGGTGAGGGAGCTGGTCAACGAGCTCGTCGACGACCCGGCGGCGCCGGACGCCCGCTTCGCTGCGGAGACCGCCGTATCGCTGATCCAGCCGTACGCGCCGCACATCGCGGAAGAGCTGTGGGGTGTGCTCGGACACGAACGCCTGTGGGAGCAGCCGTGGCCGACGTATGACCCGGCTCTGCTCGAGCGGGAGACCTTCGAGCTGGTCGTTCAGGTCAACGGCCGCGTCCGTGATCGCGTGGAGGTCTCGTCCGGATCGTCCGAGGACGAGCTGGTCGAGGCGGCGAAGAGCTCGGAGCGGGTGCAGTCCTTCCTGGACGGCAAGCAGATCCGGCAGACCGTGGTCGTGCCGGGGAAGCTCGTCAACCTCGTCGTCGCCTAGCGACCTCTCGTCACACAGTCGACACACTTTCGGCCGGAAGCGGTTCCGGGTTTGTTGCCACTATAGGCTACATGGAACCCGCGCTCCGCCGCCGCCTGCTGGCCGCCCTCGCCGTTGGTCTGGTGGTCGTCGTCCTCGCCGCGCGCCATTTCGCGCGCGGCGGGGGAACGTCGGCTTCGGCGGCTGGGCAGGCACATCCGGTCCTCGCCGCGGACGCCGCGGCGACCCCGCACGGGAAGATCGTCGTCCACGTCGTCGGCGCTGTTCGGCGGCCCGGGCTGTACGCCCTCCGCGACGGGGCGAGGATCGCGGATGCCGTGCGACGCGCGGGCGGGACGACGCGCAAGGCCGATCTCGAGGCGGTCAACCTCGCCGCTCCGGTGGAGGACGGGCTTCAGGTCGTCGTGCCGCGGCGCGCGCCTCCGGTGGCAGCGGGTGCGGGCGAGCCGGGCACCGCACCGGCCGGTTCCTCCGGCCCCGTCCATCTCAACACGGCCACGCTCGAGCAGCTCGACACGCTGCCCGGCGTCGGCCCGGTGACGGCGCAGAAGATCCTCGACTGGCGCCAGACCCATGGGGCATTCACCTCTGTCGACGACCTCGATGCGATCCCCGGAATCGGGCCGGCGCGCCTCGAACAGCTGCGCGACCTGGTGGCGCCGTGATCGCGCCCTTGCTCCGCGCGCGGCCACACCTGCTCGCCGCGGCGTTGTGTATCGGGCTGGCCGGTGCGAACCTCGCGCGCCCCCAGGCCCTGCCGGTCCTCTCCGTCGCGCTTGCAGCGGCGGCGGTCGCGCTCGTCCTCGAGGGGACGGTGCGCCTCGTGGTTCTCGCCCTCGCGCTCGCCGCCGCCGGGTGGGTCTGGGGCGCCTTTCGCCTGGATGCGCTCGACCGGAGCGTCCTCGCTCCCCGCATCGGGCACGTCGATCGCACCATTGCCGAGGTGACGGCGCCCGCACGGCACGGACAATTCGAGCTGCGCGTGATGGTGAAGGTCCGCTCGTTCGGAGACCTCCGGATCGACGAGCCTGCGTTGCTGGAGCTCCCACTCGGACGTGCGCCGCCGCAGGGCGCCGTGATCGAGACGGTCGCGGAGGCGAAGGCCCCGCGTCCGCCGAAGGACGGCTTCGACGAAAGCGCCTGGCTCGGCCGACAGGGGATCCACGTCGTGCTCCACGGACGCGGCTGGCAGCAGCTCGGCCGGCGGGGCGGCCTCGGCGGAGTCGCCGACAGCCTGCGCGCATTCGTCAGCCGTGGGATCGCCCCTGGGCTCGATGGGGAGCGCGCCGCGGTGATCGCCGGAATCGTGCTCGGCGCCGACGAAGGGCTGTCGCCCGAGCTTCAGGACGCGTTCCGGAAGTCCGGGCTCTACCACCTGCTGGCCGTCTCTGGGCAGAACGTCGCGATCATCGCGGCAGCCGTCCTGCTGCTTGCGGCGATGGCCGGAATGCCGCGCTGGCTCGGGGAGGTATGCGTCCTCGGTGCGATCAGCAGCTACGTGCTCGCGGTCGGGCTCCAGCCGTCCGTGGTGCGCGCCGGGATCGCCGGTGCGCTGGCCTCGCTCGCCTGGCTCGCCTCGCGTCCGCGCGACCGCTGGTACTTCCTACTCGTCGCCGCCATCGGCCTCCTCGCATGGAATCCCTACAACCTGCTCGAACCGGGCTTCCAGCTCTCCTTCGCCGCTGTGTGCGCCATCTTCGTCCTCGTCCCGCGCATCGGACGCCTGCTCGAGGGCTATCCGGTGCCACGCGTGCTCGCTACGCCGCTCGCGGTCTCGACCGCGTGCGGCCTCTGCACCGCACCGCTCCTCTTGCTCGACTTCGGGCGCGTGCCGATCTACTCCGTGTTTGCGAACGGGCTGGCCGAGCCCGCGATGCCCTTCCTGCTCGGGCTCGGGCTGATCTCAGCGGTCGTCCACCCGATCCTCCCGGCCGTCGCCGAGACGCTCGCGTGGCTGAACGGGTGGTTTGCCGCCTACCTGTCGTGGTGCGCTCGCTTCGTCGGCGGGCTTCCCCACGCACAGGTTTCGTCGCTCAGGGCTGTGCTGCTCGTCGCCGACTGCGCGGTTCTCGCCTGGCTCGCGATCAGGCTGCGGCCGCCCCGCCTGCGGCGCGTCGGCGAGCTCTGTTGCGCCGGCTTGGCGATCGGCCTCGCCTGGAGGCTACTCGGGTGACGGCCGCACTATCCTTGGCTGACCGTGGCCTCCGAGCTCAAGCCCGTCTACCTCCTGTCGGGAACCGACCGGCCGAAGATCGAGGAGGCGCTCCGGCGGCTTCGCTCCCGCGTGGGCGAAGGCGGAGCGGAAATCCTCTCGGCTGCCGAGACGAGCGGCGAGGACGCGGTCGCGACCTGCAACGCGCCGGGCCTGTTCGCAACCGGCGGCCGCGCAGTCGTCGTCCACCACGTCGAGAGCTGGAAAGCCCCGGACGTCAAGGCCGTCGGGGGGTACCTCACCGACCCCGCTCCCGCGACCGTGCTCGCGCTGGTCGGCTCCGGGATCAAGAAGGATTCCCCGCTCGCGAAGGCCTGCGCGAAAGCGGGCGAGCTCCTGTTCTACGACGTTCCCAAGTCGAAGCTGCCCAACTGGGTCGCCGAGCGCTTCCGCGCGCTGGGTGGAAACGCGGATCGCGATGCCTGCCGCCTTCTCGTCGACCTCGTCGGCGACAACGTGACCGAGCTCGAGACCGAGATCCAGAAGCTCGTGACCTGGGCGGACGGCGAGACCGTGGACGCCGCCGCGGTGGAGGATCTGGCCGCCGGCCGAGCGGAGATTCCGATCTTCAGCCTGACGGACGCGTGGGGAGCGCGAGACGTCCCTGCGGTGCTCCGCGCGCTCGAATCGATCCTCGAGCGGCCGGAGAGGACGCGCCGGGACGAGGTCACGCGGGTCTCGGCCCGATTCGGCGGCCACGTCCAGATCGTCCGCGCGGTGCAGGACCTGGCAGCTGACGGACTGAGCGCACGCGAGGCGGCGTCGCGGCTACGCCGGAACCCGTACTACGTGCAGAAGCTGTTCGCGCAGGCGTCGAACTTCAATCCCGAGGAGCTCGCGGACGTGATCGTCCGCGCGGCCGAGCTCGACCTCGCCGTCAAGGGCGGCTCGAAACTGCCGTCCGAGCTGGAGCTGGACCGCGTGCTCGCGGACGCGACGAAAGCGTCCTCGGACCGAGCTGGCTAGGAGGAGCGCCCGGAGGCGAGGCGTGCGGCCTGCGCCTTCTTGCGCGCGGCCGTGTTCCGGTGCAGCGCACCGTTTGAAGCGGCCTTGTCGATCCAGCGAACGAGCTCGCGGTGCTCTGCGGCGACCGTCTGCTCGTCCCCGTCCGAGACGGCCCGCTCGAGCCGTCGCGTCACCGTCTTGACCGTCGAGCGGTAGCGCAGGTTCTCGAGCCGCTGCCGGGCGGCGACGCGCATCCTCTTCTTCTGTTGCTCGATGTTGGGCATAGCGTGAAAACGCCCGCTGCGCGGGCAAACCGATCGTAGCAAAGCGAAATCGCCCCTCTTCTCCCCGTCCGGAGACGACCAGGTCGGTTCCTATACTCGCCCGCGTGGAGCAGCCCTCCGGCGGCCGTCGGCTCGCGTGGTCCGCGGCCATCTTCGCCCTGGCGACAGGACTGTCCCGCATCCTCGGGCTCGTCCGCGAGATCGTGACCGCCTACTTCTTCGGCGCGGGCGGGAAGATCAACGCGTTCACGGTCGCGTTCCAGGTGCCGAACACGGTTCGCAACCTCCTGGCCGACTCGGCCGTCTCATCCGTCTTCGTCCCAGTCTTCAGCGAGCTGCTGGAGAAAGGGGAGGCGAAGCGCGCCTGGCGGGTGGCCTCGACGCTCTTCTGGCTGATCCTGCTCGGTCTCAGCGGCATCACCGCGCTCTTCATGCTGCTCGCCCCCTGGGTGATGGAGCTCTTCGGCACGCCCGGAGGCGACCTGGACCTCGCGGTCACCCTCTCCCGCATCCTCTTCCCTACGGTCGTCCTGCTCGGGCTCTCCGGGATCATCGTCGGGATCCTCAACAGCTACAACCACTTCACGGTTCCGGCGCTCACTCCCGTCGCCTGGAACCTCGTGATCATCCTCGGGCTCGTCCTCGGCGTTCCGCAGACGGACTCGGTCGACACTCAGCTGTACATCTACGCCGGGGCCGTGCTCCTGGGGACGCTCGTGCAGGTGCTTCTCCCCCTCCCCTGGCTCCGCGGACGCGACGACCGCCTGCACATGGTGATCGACTGGCGCGACCCCGCGGTCAAGCAGACATTCGTCCTGCTCGTCCCGGTCACGCTCGGCCTCGGCCTCATCAACTTCAACACGCTGATCGACACCCTCTTCGCGTCGCGTCTGATCGACCCGGAGCTCGGGCCGACCGCCATCGACAAGGCCTATCGCCTCTACCTGCTTCCCCAGGGGATCTTCTCGATTGCGATCGCAACGGTCCTTTTCCCCTTGATGTCGCGCCTGGCCGCGCGTCACGACGACCGGGGATTCGCGAACACCGTCGGCCTGGGCCTGCGCCAGATCGCGTTCACGCTGATTCCCGCCAGCGTCGTCTCGGCCGTTCTGGCAGAGCCGATTGTCCGCCTCTTGTACCAGCGCGGTGAGTTCACGCCGCACCAGACGACGGTCGTGGCCGGCGCGCTGGCGGCCTTTTCCGTCGGCCTCGTCTTCAACGGCGCGATGCTGATGCTGATGCGGACGTTCTTCAGCCTGCAGTCCAACTGGATCCCGACCACCATCGCCCTTGCGAACCTGGGCGTGAACGCGGGACTCGACGCGATCTTCTACCGCCTCGGGATCTGGGGGATTCCGCTGGCCACGTCCGTGGTCAACATGGCCGGCACGATCGCGCTGATCGCAGTCCTCCAGCGCCGGAAGCAGCGCCTCGATCTCGGTGAAATCGGGAGGGCGACCGCGCGCATCTGCGTCGTCTCGGCGTTGCTTGCCGGCGTGGCCTTCGGGGTGTGGTACGGCCTGGACCACCTGCTCGGTCAGTCGTTCGGAGCCCAGCTCGTCTCCCTCTGCGGAGCGCTCGCCGTGGGTATCGCCTTCTACGTCTTTGCCTGCAAATTGGTGGGAGTTCGCGAGCTACACACGTTGCTATCGTTGCGACGCCGCGCTCGCTCGAGTTGATTTCGTCGTGCCTCAGGACCGCATCCGCAACTTCTCTATCGTCGCGCACATCGACCACGGAAAGTCGACCCTGGCCGACCGTGTACTCGAGGTGACCGACACCGTCTCGGGACGCGAGATGCGCGAACAGCTGCTCGACTCGATGGACCTCGAGCGCGAGCGCGGAATCACGATCAAGGCGCAGGCCGTGCGCGTGGCCTGGAAGGGACACCAGCTCAACCTGATCGACACGCCTGGCCATGTCGATTTCACGTACGAGGTCTCGCGCGCGCTCCAGGCCTGTGAGGGCGCGCTCCTGCTGGTGGACGCCGCGCAGGGGCTCGAGGCGCAGACGCTTGCGAACGCGTACCTGGCGATCGAGAACGACCTGGAGATCATCCCGGTCGTCAACAAGATCGACCTGCCGCAGGCCAACCCCGACCAGGCGGCGGCTGACATCGCCGAGCTGATCGGCGGCTCGCCGGACGACGTCCTGCGCATCTCGGCCAAGACGGGGGAAGGCGTGGGGGCCGTGCTGGACGCGATCGTCGAGCGCATCCCCCCGCCCTCCGGCGACCCGGAAGCGCCGGCGCGCGCGTTGATCTTCGACTCCTCGTACGACCAGTACCGGGGGGTCGTCGCGTTCGTGCGGGTCGTGGACGGGACCTTCGGGACGCGCGAGCCGCTGCGCGCGATGGCCCTCGGGACGCGGTTCGAGGCCGAGGAGCTCGGCTTCTTCTCGCCGACGATGAGCCCCACGGCGCGGCTCGAGGCGGGTGAGGTCGGGTACGTCATCACCGGCCTGAAAGACGTCAGCAAGCTCCGGGTCGGCGACACGCTCACCTCCGAGGCGCGCCCGGCCGCCGCGCCCCTCCCCGGGTACAAGGACGTCAAGCCGATGGTGTTCGCGGGACTCTTCCCGACGGATTCCGACGACTACCCCGAGCTCCGGGACGCCCTCGAGAAGCTGAAGCTGAGCGACGCATCGCTCGTGTACGAGCCCGAGACCTCGCAGGCGCTCGGCTTCGGCTTCCGCTGCGGCTTCCTCGGCCTCCTCCACATGGAGATCGTCCGCGAGCGCCTCGAGCGCGAGTTCGACCTCGACCTGCTCGTCACCGCGCCCACCGTCGCCTACCGCGTCCTCACGAAGGCGGGCCAGGAGATCGAGGTGCACAACCCGGCCGAGATGCCGCCGGAGATCGAGACGATCGAGGAGCCGTACATCAAGGCGTCGGTCATCGTCCCGCGCGAGTACGTCGGGGCCGTGATGGAGCTATGCATCGACCGCCGCGCCACCTTCGACCACATGGAGTACCTGTCCGAGCAGCGGGTCCTGCTGCTGTACGAGCTGCCCCTGGCCGAGGTCGTCATCGACTTCTACGACCAGCTCAAGTCACGCACGCGCGGGTATGCGTCGTTCGACTACGACCTGGCCGGCTTCCGCGCGGGCGAGCTCGTCCGCGTGGACGTGCTCATCGGGGGCGAGACGGTGGACGCGCTCTCGCTGATCGCCCACCGCGAAAGCGCATACTCGCGCGGCAAGCAGCTCGTCGAGCGACTGCGCGAGGAGATCCCTCGGCAGATGTTCGACGTCGCCGTCCAGGCCGCGATCGGCTCCCGCGTCATCGCGCGCGAGACGATCAAGGCCAAGCGCAAGGACGTGCTCGCAAAGTGCTACGGCGGGGACATCACCCGCAAGCGCAAGCTGCTCGAGCGCCAGAAGGCCGGGAAGAAGCGGATGAAGCAGGTCGGCGCCGTGGAGGTCCCACAGGAGGCATTCCTCGCCGTCCTCAACCTGGACGGGACCAAGAAGTGAGCGGGCACATCCGCCACCTGTACGTCCACCTGCCCTTCTGCGGGCATCGCTGCGGATACTGCGACTTCGTCACGGTGGTGGGGCGTGCCGGCGAGCACGGGAGGTACGTCGATGCGCTGCTGGCGGAGCTTCAGCTCGAGCGGCGCGTCCTCGCTTCCGAGCTCGAGACGGTCTTCCTCGGAGGTGGGACCCCCACCTTCACCAGGCCCGCCGAGCTCGCCCGTCTGCTCGACGGGCTTCCGCCGGCCGCGGAGGTGACGGTCGAGGCCAATCCGGAGACCGTTACGCCCGAGCTGGCCCGGCTTCTGCGCGCCCATGGGGTGACGCGTGTCTCGCTCGGGGCACAGAGCTTCCAGCCCGAAGCTGCTCGACGTGCTGGAACGCCGGGCCGGCCCGGACGCTGTCCGGCGCGCGTTCTACCATCTCCGTGATGCCAATTTTGACAACATATCTCTCGATCTGCTGTACGGGATCCCCGGCGAGAGCCCCTCCGACCTCGACCGCGATCTGAGCGACGCGCTGGCGCTCGAGCCCGAGCACTTGTCGTGCTACGAGCTCGAGGCGAAGCCGGGAACCCGGTTCACGCATGCGCACGGCGCCGAGCTCTCGCGTCAAGCCGAATCGATGGAGACCTACTTCGAGCGGGTGGTCGAGACGCTGACGGCGGCCGGCTATCGCTGGTACGAGACGGCGAACTTCTGTCTCGGGCCGGATCGGGCAGACGGCCGCGACCTGCGCGCCCGGCACAACCTCGGCTACTGGCTCGGCCGGGACTACCTCGGGATCGGGCTTGGCGCGGTTTCGACAATCGAGGGAGTCCGGCGGCGAAACTCGCCCAGGCTCGCGGCCTACATGTCAGCTCTCGCAGCGGGGACACCACCGGCCAGGGAGGTGGAGGCGCTCGATCGCGACGTGCAGGCGCGCGAACGGCTCATGCTCGGCCTGCGCCTGGACGATCCGCTCGCGCTGGAGCCCGTGGCGGAAGCCGTTGACGAGCAGGCTCTCGGACGGCTCGTCGGGCTCGGGCTCGTGCGGCGCGTACGCAGTGGCGGTGCGCCGGCGCTCGCGCTGACGCCCCGCGGCCGTCTGCTCGGCGGTGGCGTCACAGCCGAGCTGCTGGCGTAAAATTCCTGCAAATGGCGCCTCAACCACTCCGCCTGTCGCCGCGTCAGCAGGAGATCCTGCGCCGCGTCGTCCAGGAGTATGTGACCACCGGTGTCCCGGTGGGATCGAAGAGCCTGGTCCAGCGCTGGTCGATGTCGGTGTCTGCGTCCACCGTCCGCAACGAGTTGGCGGAGCTCGAGGCACAGGGGCTGCTCACGCACCCGCACACCTCGGCGGGGCGCGTGCCCACCGAGCGCGGGTACCGCTTCTTCGCGGCAGACGTGCTCGAGCGAACGGAGTCCCAGCCGCGAAGCTTCGAGCTCGAGCTTTCGCACCAGCGGACGGAGATGGACCTCGCGCTGCAGGCGACGACCGAGAAGCTCGCGCGCGCGACACGGCTGCTCGCCCTCGTGTCGGGGCCGCCGCTCGAGGCGACGACCGTCCGGCATGCCGAGGTGCTCCTGCTCCAACCCGAGCTCGTGATGGTGGTCGTGATCACCTCGACCGGAGGCGTGAGCAAGCGCATGTTCGACTTCGCCGAGCCGGTCGACCCCGGCATCGCGGCCTGGGCACGCGAGTACCTGAACGAGCGGCTGGCGGGCGTCCGCCTCGGCAGCCGGATGCTTCGAGACCGGCTCGACGATCCCGGGTTCACGACTCGTGAGCGGGAGTTCATGCAGGCGATCGCGCCGGTCTTCACCGATCTCCTGTCCGATTCCGACCGTCTGTTCGTGGGCGGCGCCGCCGGCCTGCTCGACGACGTGCGCGCCGACGAGCTGGCCGCCCACCGGCAAGTGCTCGCCCTGCTCGAGCAGCGGACTGCCGTGATCGAGCTCCTCAACCATGAGCTCGCACCGAACCGGCCGTTCGTCCGGGTCGGAGAGGAGCTCGACGACCCGGCGCTGCACGACGTCGCCCTGGTCGGCGCCTCCTACGGCGTCACCAACAGGATGCTCGGAACCGTCAGCCTCCTCGGCCCCCTGCGCATGGACTACGCGACCGCGATCCACTCGGTGCGAGGCGCAGCGTTCGCGCTCTCGCGCTTCGTGAGCCACATCTACACCGACGACTGAGCCCCGGGGGACCGGACGCTACGCTTTCGAACGAATGGCGACGACGGAGCGCGACTACTACGACGTCCTCGGGCTCTCCCGCACCGCCGACGAACGCGACATCAAGAGCGCCTTCCGCCGGCTCGCGCGCGAGCTCCATCCGGACGTGTCGACGGAACCTGACGCCGAGCAGCGCTTCAAGGAGGTCGTCGAGGCATACGAAGTGCTCTCCAAGGCCGAGACGAGGCGCCTGTACGACCAGTACGGCCACGCCGGCCTCAGGCGCGGAGGCTACGAACCGAGCCACTTCGACTTCGGCAACCTCTCCGACCTCTTCGCGGCCTTCTTCGGTGACGATCTCTTCGGCTCCTCCGGCGGGCGCAGGTCCAGGCGAGGCGGGGATATCGCGGCCGACATCGAGATCGAGCTCGTCGAGGCGGCCCGCGGGACGACGGAGGAGATCTCGTTCCAGGTGGCCGCTAGCTGCTCCACCTGTCACGGGAGCGGAGCCGAGCCCGGGACCGAGCCGGCTACGTGCCCGACCTGCGGGGGCGCGGGCGCCGTCCAGCAGGTGTCTCGCACCGTCCTCGGCGAGCTCATCCGCTCGCACACGTGTCCGGAGTGCGGCGGCCGGGGACAGGTTGTCGAGCATCCCTGCAAGGACTGCAAAGGGGCCGGCCAGCAGCTCGAGACACGCACGCTCGACGTGAAGATCCCCGCGGGGATCCACGACGGGCAGCGCATCCGCATCTCCGGCGAGGGGCACGTCGGCCCCCTCGGTGGCGGTGCCGGCGACATCTACGTGCTCGTCCGCGTCCGTCCCGATCCACGTTTCACGCGCGAGGGAAACGACCTGTTCTCGACGGTCGATCTGACAATGACGCAGGCGGCGCTGGGCACGAAGGTGACGGTGCCGACGATCGACGGCGACAAGGAGCTGGACTTCCAGCCCGGAACGCAGCCGGGCGAGATCCGCGTCCTGCGCGGACAGGGAATGCCCGTGCTCCAGGGCTTCGGACGAGGCGACCACCGTGTCCTCGTCAACGTCATCATTCCGCGCCGGCTCGACGACGACGGAAGGCGCCTGCTCCAGGAGTTCGAGGCGACTGCGAGCGAGGAGAGCTACGCGGGCGGGGAAGGCTTCTTCGACAAGCTGAAGAGCGCCTTCCGCTGACCACGGTCCGCCGGGTTTCGGTCACCGTGCCCGCGCAGCGGGCCGAGGAGGCGCGCGCCGCGATGCTGGAGCTCTTTCCGGACGGCTTCGAGGAGGAGGAGCGACCCGGCGTGCTCGAACTGGCCGCGTACACCGACGCGGCCGGTGCGACCAGTCTCTGGCGCGCGTTCGGCGAGTACTCCTGGTCGGAGGTGCCGGAGGACTGGCAGCACCGCTGGCGTGAGTTTCACCGCGCCGTGCGCGTCGGCCCACTCTGGGTCGGCCCCCCGTGGCTGGAGGCCGAGCCCGACGCGATCGCCGTCGTGATCGACCCCGGCCGCGCCTTCGGGACCGGCGCCCATCCGACAACGCAGCTTTGCCTCCAGCTCCTGCTCGACCTCGCGCCGCGCGGCGGGAGCGTCATCGACATCGGCTGCGGCTCCGGCGTGCTCTCGATCGCGGCGCGGAAGCTCGGCTTCGAGCCGGTCATCGCCCTCGACCACGACCCGGTCACGCTCGAGGCGGCTGCTGAGAATGCGCGCGCGAACGACGTCACGGTCGACCTGCGGCTTGGCGAGGCGCTCGAAAGCCCTCTGCCGAAGGCCGACATCGCCGTGGCGAACATCTCCGCAACCGCGATCGAGACGCTGGCCGAGCTCCTCGAGGCGCCGCATCTCCTGACCTCCGGCTACCTGGCCACCGACGGTCCGGAAGCGGCGCGATACCGGCACGTCGAGCGGCGCGAGCTGGACGGCTGGGCCGCCGACTCGTGGAGCCGCGCCTGAGTAGAGTTCGCCCCGCGTGGCGTCCTTCTCCGTTCGTTTCCTGGGCTGCAAGGTCTCCTATTCCGACGCGCAGGAGATCCGCGAGCGGCTGCTCCGAGACGGACACGCGGAAGCGGCAAGCGGCGCGGATGTGGCCGTGGTCAACGCCTGCTGCGTCACGCACGAGGCTGTGCGGAAGTCGAGGCACGCGGCCGCGCGCGCGGCGCGCACGCATCGGCGTGTCTTCGTAACGGGCTGCGGCGCCAACCTCGCCGAGGATGGGTTCAAGGGGCTGCCGGACAACGTCACCGTCGTCCGCGGCCGCAGCGAGACGACTCCGGACCTGGTCGCGGAGGCCGTCGGGCCGATCGGCTGCGTCCAGGCCGACACGGGGATCGACCGCATCCGGGCCTTCGTGAAAGTGCAGGACGGATGCAGCTTCTCCTGCTCGTTCTGCGTCGTTCCGCTGGTTCGCGGAGAGTCGCGGAGCCGCCCCGCCGCCGCCGTGCTGGCCGAGATCCGCAAACGCGCCGACCAGGGCCACCGCGAGATCGTCCTGACGGGGATCAACCTCGGCTGCTACCGCGACCGCGCGGCCGGCTACACGCTCGCGCGCCTGATCCGCGAGGCCGGAAGCCTCCCGGGCGTCGCGCGCCTGCGCCTGTCCTCGATCGAGGTCAACCACGTCGGTCCGGAGCTGATCGCGGCCATGCGCGAGACGCCCACCGTCTCGCGCCACCTGCATGTCCCGCTGCAATCGGGGGACGACGCCGTCCTCCAGGCGATGTCGCGCCGGTATACGGCCGCCACGTTTCTGCGGCGGGTGGAGCACGCGGAGGGCTTCAACCTGACCAGCGACGTCATCGTGGGCTTCCCGGCCGAGGACGAGCCCGCTTTCGAGCGAACGCTCGGCGTGGTCGAGCGCGCGGGGATCACCAAGGTTCACGTCTTTCCCTACTCGCCCCGTCCGGGCACGCGCACGGCGGCGGCTGACGCGGTCCCGCCCGCGGTGAAGAAGGAGCGGAGCGCGCGCCTGCGCCGGGCCTCGCAGGCCGCTTGCGTCGCGCACTGGCGGAAGAAGCTCGGCCACGAGGATCTCGTACTGGTCGACCGGCCCGGCCGCGGATACGGGGACGACTACTCGCCCTGGCTCGTCGAGGCACACCCTGGAGACCTCGTCCGCGCCCGCGCGGGCGCAGTCACCGAGGAGGGGATTCTCGCTGCCTGAGGACTGTCTGTTCTGCTCTCTGTATGCCGAGGGCGACCACGTCCATTCCGGAGACGGCTTCGTCGCGATCCGCGACATCAACCCGCAGGCGGACGTGCACCTGCTCGTCCTCCCCGAGCGCCATGTCTCCAGCTTCAAGGAGATCGGAGACTTCCCCGCCGACGAGGCGAAGCGCATGCTCGAATTCGTCGCCGAGACCGCCGAGCGGGCCGGCCTCGAGGACTACCGGCTCGCCGTGCACGTCGGCCCACGCGCCGGCCAGACGGTCTTCCATCTCCATTGGCACATCATGGGATCGCCGTGAGCCTGATCGCCCGAATCGAGAACGAGCTCAAGGAGGCGATGCAGGCTCGCGAATCGGAGCGGCGCGACGCGCTGCGTCTCATCCTGGCCGCGCTGCGCTCGGCCGAGAAGGAGCTGCAGCGCCCGCTGCACGACGACGAGGAGCTGCAGGTGCTGCAACGCGAGCGCAAGCGGCGGGTGGAGGCAGCCGAGGCGTTTCGCGCCGCCGGGCGCGAGGAGCAGGCCGACGCCGAGGAGAACGAGCTCGAGATCCTCGAGGAGTTCATGCCCGAGCCGCTCAGCGAGGCCGAGCTCGAGGAGATCGTCGACGACGCGATCGCCGAGGTCGGCGCGACGAGCATGCGGGATATCGGACGGGTCATGGCCGACGTCATGCCGCAGATCGCCGGGCGGGCAGACGGCTCGGCGGTGAGCCAGCTCGTCCGCGAGAAGCTCGCCTGAGCTCCTTCGACGTCATCGCCCCGGCGCTGGCCGAGCTCGAGGGCTATCCCCACCCGTGGTTCGTCTGCGGCGGATGGGCGATCGACCTGTTCGCCGGCGAGGTCACCCGCGAGCACGAGGACCTGGAGGTGGGCGTCTTCCGCCACCATCAAGCCGCCCTCTACGAGCACTACCGGGACTGGGACTCGTACAAGTCGATTGGCCGCTGGGTTCCGTGGAGTGCGGACGAGCGGCTCGACCTCCCGATCCACCAGATCCTCTTCCGGCCGCCGGGCGGCAGCACGCCCGAGCCGTGGGAGCCGAACTACGACGAGCGCCAGTTCTTCCTGAACGAGGCCGAGGGCGGGATCTGGCTGTGCCGGCGCGACCCGCGCATCACGCTCCACGTCCGCCAGCTCGCGCAGCGGAGCCCGGATGGGACGCCCATCGTCGCCCCCGAAGTGCAGCTCCTGTACAAGGCGCGGCACGCCGCCGCCAAGGACGAGCACGACTTTCGGCTCGTGGCCGACCGCATCCGCGGGACGCGCCGCGCGTGGCTGCGGGACGCACTGGAGCTCGTTCATCCGGGCCATCGCTGGATCCAGGCCCTTCCCTAGACTGACGCGAGTGGAAGAGACACTTCCCGTCTCCAACGAGGTCGCGGCGGAGCTCGCGGGCGTCGGAGACGGCGTCCTCGACGCGCTGCGCGAGCGCCTGCACTGCACGATCCGCCTGCGCGGCAACGTGCTCACCCTCGAGGGCGAGGAGGAGCAGGTGTCGGAGGCCCGCGCCGTCGTCGGCGAGCTCGTCGAGCTGGTCGAGGGCGGCCACGACATCGGCCCGGACACGGTCGGCGCGGTCGTGCGTGCGCTCGACCAGTCGGGCGACCTCCGCGAGGTCTTCGAGGACGTCGTATGGCGGCACCGCGGCAAGAAGATCGCGCCGAAGACGGTGACGCAGAAGAACTACGTGGACGCCATCCGCGACCACACCGTCACCTTCGCCATCGGCCCGGCCGGCACCGGCAAGACGTACCTCGCGATGGCGCTCGCGGTCGCGGCCCTGTCCGAGCGCCTGGTGGGCCGCATCATCCTCACCCGCCCGGCGGTCGAGGCCGGCGAGCGGCTCGGCTTCCTCCCCGGGGACATGCTCGCGAAGGTCGACCCCTATCTGCGCCCGCTCTTCGACGCCCTGTACGACATGCTGGAGCCCGACCGCCTGAACGCGTACATGGAGCGCGGGACGATCGAGGTCGCGCCACTCGCGTTCATGCGCGGCCGCACGCTGAACGACTCGTTCATCATCCTCGACGAGGCGCAGAACACGACTCCCGAGCAGATGCAGATGTTCCTGACCCGGCTCGGCTTCGGCTCCAAGGTCGTCGTCACCGGCGACGTGACCCAGATCGACCTGCCGCGCGAGCAGGCGTCCGGGCTCATTCAGGTACAGGACATTCTTGGCTCGATCGACGGGATCGGATTCGTCCGCTTCACGCATGAGGACGTCGTCCGGCACAAGCTCGTCCAGTACATCGTCGAGGCGTACAAGCTCCACTCGGAGGAGACCGGAACGCAGCGGCGCCGATGACGGTGGCGATCGAGCTGGCGAACCGGAGCGGCGTCGCCGTCGAGGAGGCGGCCGCGGAGGAGCTCGCCCGTTCGGTGCTCGCAGCGGAGGGAATCGAGGAGGGTGAGCTCGGAATCGCGTTCGTCGGGCCGGACGAGATCCGCCGCCTGAAGCAGGAACATCTCGGGATCGACGAGGAGACCGACGTCCTCTCCTTCCCGCTCGACGGCCGGGACGAGCTGCCGGAGGGGGTGCCGCGCCAGCTCGGCGACGCGGTGGTGTGCCCCCAGGTGGTGGGGACGGAATGGCGCGGGCCGCTCGTCCACGGTCTGCTGCATCTCCTCGGCTACGAGCACGGCCCGGAGATGGAGGACCGCGAGCGCTCGTACGGAGGGTGGTCGTGAGCGCGCCGGTCCGGGAACGCCCGCCGGCGGTCGAGACCCCACCGGAACCGACGCGCCGGCCGTCGCCGACCGTCATCGAGAGCTTCAACTACGCCTTCCAGGGCGTCGTCCACGCGCTGCGCACGCACCGGAACATGCGCGTGCACGTCGTCATCGCGGCCGCAGTCCTGATCGCCGCGATCGTCCTCGGCGTCTCCCGGCTCGAGCTGATCGCGCTGCTCCTCTCCATCACGTTCGTCCTCGTCGCCGAGATGCTCAACACCGCGATCGAGAGCGCGATCGACGTGGCCACCACATCGTTCGACCCGCTCGCCAAGCTGGCCAAGGACATCGCCGCAGGAGCGGTGCTGATCTCCGCCGTGAACGCGCTCGTCGTCGCCTACCTCGTCTTCTCGAGCGCGATCGCGCACCGGAGCGAGCGGCTGCTGCACAGGCTCGCGAACGCGCCGGCGGAGCTGACGCTCATCGCGCTCGTCGTCGTCATCCTCGCGGTGCTCGTGACGAAGGCGATCACGGGGCGAGGGACGCCCCTGCGAGGCGGGCTTCCCTCCGGCCATGCCGCACTCGCCTTCGCGGGATGGATGGCCGTGACGCTCGTCCTCAAAGATTCGAGCCACCAGTTCCTCGTGTCGTCGCTCGCACTGATCATGGCGCTGCTCGTCGCCCAGACGCGCGTCGAGTCGGGCGTGCACTCGACGCTCGAGGTCGCCTACGGCGCTGCGCTCGGCGCGCTGGTCACGCTCGTCCTCTTCCAAGTCGCGCCGTGAAGAGCGGGTTCGTCGCCGTCGCGGGGCGTCCGAACGTCGGGAAGTCGACGCTCGTGAACGCGCTCTGCGGGGGGAAGGTGGCGATCGTGTCCGACAAGCCGCAGACCACGCGGCGCCGGATTCGGGGGATCGTGAACGGCGACGACCACCAGCTCGTCCTCGTCGACCTCCCCGGGTTCCAGCGCCCACTCGATCCGTTGACGGAGCACATGCAGCGCACGGTGGACGCGTCGCTCGAGGACGTCGACGCCACCGTCATCGTCCTGGACGGACGGCAGCGGATCGGCGGCGGCGACCGCTTCGTCGCCAAGCGCGTCTTCGGGCTCGGCGTGCCCGTCGTGATCGTGCTGAACAAGGTCGACCGAATGAAGCCGGAGGAGATTGCCGCACAGATCGACGCCGCCTCGAAGCTCGGCGACTTCCACGCGCTCCACCCCGTCAGCGCGCGAACCGGGACGGGCGTGGACGAGCTGCGCGACGAGCTCGTCGGGCTGCTGCCGGAGGGGCCGGCGTACTTTCCGACCGACCAGCGCAGCGACCTGCCGGTGGAGGTGCAGGTCGCCGAGATAATCCGCGAGAAGGCGCTCGCGCTGACGCGGGAGGAGCTGCCGCATGCGCTCTCGGTCGAGGTCGAGGAGCTTGGGGACAAGGTCGTGCGGGCGGTCGTGTACGTCGAGACCCAGTCGCAGAAAGGAATCGTCGTCGGCAAGGGCGGGCACGTGGTACGCGAAATCGGAGTGCGCGCCCGGCCGGAGCTGGAGCCGTTGCTTGGGACGGCGGATATTCCTGGAGCTCCAGGTCAAGGTGAAGGAGAAGTGGCGCTCGGACGAGCGGATGCTGGAGCAGCTGGGACTGTGAGGAGCCAGCGAGTCGGGGTTGTCGTCGCCCTCACACTCGCGCTGGCGCTCGTCCCGTCTGCGGGTGCCGGCCGGAAGACGATCTGGCGCCTCGAGCGCGGCGGACACGCACACCGGATCTGCACGCCGAAGCGCGTGTTCCCGGCTGGCACGTCCTTCATCACGCTCTGCGCCTCGACGGATGGCAGACACTGGCGGCCGGTCTTCTCCGCCGAGCTCTGGGCCTATTACGAGTTCTCACCGACGGACGAACGGGGGTCCCACCGCCGGACATGATCGAGCAGTTCGACTTCAGCGAGGTCGCCGTGAAGATGCGCCATCCGTCGTCCCGTCGCGGATCGCTCACGTTCAACGGCGGCGTCGCCTGGCGTCAGGGATGTTGTTCATGGAACTACGACAACGACCGGTGGTGGACGATCGACGGAGGCCGCTCGTGGTACCACGGCGGCTCAAAACCGAGCTGTGTCGACCCGTTTCAGGGTGGCCCGAGGTGGTTCCGATGGCCGCGGACGCTCCCGCCGTGGCCGGCATTCACGGCTCGTATCTGCGTCGCCCACTGACAGCAGGGTACGACACTCGCATTCCCCACCCAGGGTGGGGAAGGAAGCGTCCACCCGCCACCCACGGCGACCATATCGGCGCAACCGCGACGTGACCGTGCCAGGTTCGCACCAAGTTTCGCGCTCGGGCGGATACCATCCGAGCGCCGATGGCCTCAGCCGCTGCCCGCCCGGTCACCACATCGTGAACCACAACCGCCGCCTCAGCCAGGCCATCTCGGAGGGCGACGGCATCTCGCTCCTCGTCCCTGTCGAAGACGCCGACGGTGCCCGCACGGCCGAGCAGGACGGAGCCGAAGGCATCGTCGTCAGCCGCGCGGTGGACGGCATCCGCGAGGCCACCGGCCTCCCCATCCTCTCCCGCAGCGACGTGCGGACCCTCTCGGATGGGACAAGCCTGGACGCCTGCGTCCTCCGGGCCGACTCCGACGAGGACGCACTGCGTGAGCTCTACGCGCGCCTGTACCAGCTCGGGCTCGAGCCGGTCATCGGCGTGCGCGACGACGAGCAGCTGGAGCTCGTGCTCGAGGAGCTCGACCCGGAGATCCTCTTGCTCTCCCCCCAGGATGAGGACGAAGATCCGCTCGAGCAGGTCCTCGATCTCCTCCCGGACGTTCCGGCGGGGAAGCTGGCGATCGCCGAGGTCCAGATTCGCTGGCGCAACGACGTCGACGCGCTCGAGCGCGCAGGCGTCGATGCGGTCATCGTCGAGCGCGCGGACGTCTCCCGGCTCGTCGGCGAGGCCCCGCCGGAGGTGTGAGCACCGGCGTCGTAGCGCCGGAGGCAGCACCGCCCCCGCTCGCAACCGAGAAACCCGGGATCACCAGGAGGCGCATCGGCCTCGCCGCGGCCACCCTCGGCGGCATCCTCGTGCTCGCGGCCGCGCTTCGCTTCGTCGGCATCGAGCACGCTCTCCCCTACGGCCTGCTGAACCCCGACGAGCAGGTGATCGTCCCGCGCGCGTGGCACATGGTGCACGGAGGCGGCCCGAACCCGCACTGGTTCAACTACCCCACGGTCGTCCTCTACCTGATGGCGCCGTTCCAGGCCTGGCACGCCGCGCCGGACTACCTCGACGCCCGCATCCTCGTCGCGCTCCTCGGTGTCGGCGCCGTCGCCGCCACCTGGTGGCTCGGCCTGCGCGCCTACGGCCTCGTGGCCGCGGCCATCGGCGCCGCCGTGGTGGCGGTGGACGTGACCCACGTCGCCTACTCGCACATGGCCGTGACCGACGTCCCGCTGACCCTGGGTATCGCCGCGGCGCTCGCGCTCATGGTGTCGGGGAGGATCGAGCTCGCGGGAGTCGCGGCGGGGCTGGCGATGGGAGCGAAATGGCCGGGCGTGCTGCTGATCGTCCCGCTCCTCGTCGCGTCGTGGAGGCAATGGCGCCGCTTCGCCATCGCTCTCGGCATCGGTGCGCTCACCTTCCTCGCCACGAGCCCCTTCGTGCTGGTCGAGCCGGGGAAGGCCTTCCACGACGCATGGGACACACAGGATCTTCACCACACCGGCTGGCTCGGCTTCGAACACGACGGCACCTCGCTCGAGGGCTACCTGCACCGGCTCTGGAGCGGAATGGGCCCCGTGCTCGTGATCGCGTTCATCGGGCTCGTCGCGGCACTGGTAGCGCGGCGCCGGCCCGACCTGATCCTCGCCTCGTTCGTCCTCGTCTACTTCATCAACCTCCTGACGCTCAAGTCGCACTTCGACCGGTTCGTCCTCCCGCTCGTCCCGCCGCTCGGCGTGCTCGCCGGACGGATGCGCGTCCTCGCACCGGTGACCGCCCTCTGCCTCGTCGTCCCGCTCGTGTGGTCGATCCAGCGAGACGACGCATTCGCGAAGACCGACACGCGCGTGGTCGCGCACGACTGGATAGAGAGCCACGTCCCACGCGGCGTGAAGATCGCGGCCGAGTCCTCCACCGCGCCGCTCGCCGGCTTCGAGGTCGTGCCGCTCGCACTGCCCGGCCCCGCGTTCGCCTTCGACCCGAACCGCGACGTCCGCCGGCTGCGGCAGGAGGGCGTGCGGTACGTCCTCGTGAACGGCGGCGTCGCCGACCGGGTGCTCGCCGCACGTTCGAACTATCCGAAGGAGAGCCGCTTCTACGCCGACCTGGCGCAAAACGCACAGCGCACGTACTACATCCGGCCCGGCGGCGACCTGTCCGGGCCCTGGCTCGCCCTCTACAGGATCTAGTCGCGCAGGAGCGGCAGCGTCAGACAGGTCGCGCCGCCGTCTCCCTTGGCGAGCTCCTCGCCGCGATAGGTGACGACGTCTACGCCGGCGGCTTCCATCCGCCGGCGCGTCTCCGCGTTCCCGTCGTGCGTCAGCGCGCGGCGGGGCCCCAGCGCGAGGACGTTCGGCCCCATCGTTTCGAACTCTGCGTCGGGCACTTCGACCAGACGCACGTCCCGCTCCTCCAGCAGCTCGACGAGCCGAGCAGGCAAAAGGGGGAGGTAGGCGACGGCCAGGTCTCGGTCGAGTGGGCTGAGCAGCGAGAGCAGGTGGAGGATCTCGCCGCGGCCGTGCAGATGCGGGACGTCGAAGCTGCGCAAGTCGGGTACGGCTCGGCGCAGCGCTTCGACGCCGGCCTCGTTCGTGCGGTAGGTGTAGCCGGCGAGGAGCGTCCGGTCGTCGAGGCGGATCAGGTCGCCGCCCTCGGCTTCGGCCGGGGCTTCCAGCCGTCCCACGACCGGGATGCCGGCGTCCGCGAGGTCGCGCTCGAGCGCAGCGGGCTCACCGCGGCGGCACTCCTTGCCCGGCCGCAGCAGAATGACCCCCTGCTCCGTCACGAGCGCGGGATCGAAGGCGTAGACGTCGTCCAGGTTCCCGCCCTCGGCCGGCGGCGCGAGGACGACCTCCACGCCGGCCTCCTCGAGCAGGATGCAGAGCCCCTCGTGCTCCCGGCGCAGGGACACCGGATCGGGCGGCGAGCGCCAACCGCATGCCGCCCATGACGCGGCATCCTCCTGGGGGGTGCGTACGAGAACGCGACGGAGGGTTCCGGTCATGTCGCGGCAGCCGTACGACGAGGCCGTTGACGCTTCCATGTCGCGGGGCGTAACGCTACCCTCTGCACGTGAAGCGACCCCTCCTCGCGCTCGCATTTCTCCTGCTCTTGCTGGGATCCGCGTGCGGGAGCGTCGACTCGAGCTCGAAGGCGCGGGCGCAATCCTCGAAGGCCTGCCCCGCTGCCTGGGTGCCCGGATGGCAGAAGCTGGCGAACCGCATTCGCACGCCGGTCTACTGCCCGAGCTGGGTGCCGAGCCCGCTCGACGCCAAGATCGGAGGGCAGTGGAGCTCAGGCGCCTCGGTCGGCAAGGACAGAAGCTACCTCGCCGGGTTCATCTGGTTCGAGAAGGGGAGCGAGGTGCACATCAACCTGCGCGGCTACCCGGGACGGACGGCGATCCCGAAGTGCCGCAACGACGAGCAGGCCGGCGGCAAGCGGGTGAAGACCTACATCCCGTGCTTCGCAGACGCGAAGAAGCCGCGGACGGTCGCCGGCTACAAGGTCACGCTCTACACCGTCAACCGTGACGCCGACCAGTGGCACCTGCTGTATGCCTGGCGCCGCAACGGCTCCCTGTACACGGTGAGCGAGCACGTCGCCCCGCCGTTCGGATATCAGCGTGTCCTGCAGAACCTCAACCGGATGATGCAGAACCTCGTGCTGATCCAGCCCCGGTAGTGTCGCCGGTTACACGTCGTGAGCTTCTGGCCGGCGCGGCCGCGGCCGCCGTGGCCGGGGGCGCGCTGTACGAGCTGGTCGACCGGCTCGGGCGCACTCCGTCGCGCGCGTCGGCCGCGGGCTTCCCGAAGGAGCAGCACGTGCTCGACGGCCTGCGCGTCGTCAGCGACGACGGGATCGAGGTCGTCGTCCCGCCCCTCCACCACCGCATCGTCACCGCGAAGCTGCGAGTCGCCGGGGACAAGGCGTCGCTCGTTTCCGCCCGCGAAGAGCTCACGCACGCGCTCGACTCGATCGAGGACGGCCGGGAGCCGACGCCTGCCGGGCTCGGCGTGACGGCGGCCTGGGGGCTCCCCTACTTCGATCGTTTCGTCCCGGACCAGGCAGCCGCGCACATCCCCACGGACCTGCGCGCCACGCGCGCAAAGGGACACACGATCAAAGCGCTCACCCACTCGATCCGCTTCCCCAGTGACCCCCAGGACGTGATCCTCGAGGCCAACGACGTCGCCTTCCTCCTGCGCAGCGACGACAAGAACGCCGTCGAGAGCGCCGCGAAGACGCTGCTCGCGCTCGACTTCCTCGAGCCGACAAGCGTGCGCGTCGGCTTCGCCGGCGGTGGGTTCGAGGGCGGGATGAGCCTGCCGAAGAGGATGGCGCTCGCGGCCGGAATCCCCGGCGCGGACCTCGTGCCGCACACGTCCGAGCTCTTCCTGGGCTTCACCTCCACGCAGAAGGCCGGGCTCGGCCCAACCCGTATCGCCAACTTCGAGACGCTCGGGTACACCAACGCGCAGGGCGGCTACTTCGAAGGCGGAACGCACATGGCGCTCTCCCACATCTTCGAAGACCTCGAGGCCTGGTACCTCACGTTCGACTTCCGCGACCGGGTCGACACGACGTTCGACCCCGGCATGAAGGCGAAGCCCGGCGCGCAGACACTCGCACAGGGCCCGCGCCAGGTTGCCTCGGTCCGGAAGGTCGTCAAGGCATTCCACAAGACGGGGACGATGGGACACAGCGCGTCGCTCCAGACGACGTCGCGGCTGACCGAGGACGTGCGCGGAAGCGACGGCACGGTCTACGTCAAGGGGACGGCCATTCCGCACCGGGCCGACTTCAACACGCTCGACAACCCGTTCGCCTGGAGCTCGCAGCCGCAGGTGGACGCCATGGGGCAGGAGCCGCGCGCCGGAGTCCACTTCGTCGTGTTCAACCCGAGCAGCGACGACTTCAAGCGCAACCGGCTCGCGATGGACGGAGTGCTGCCGGACGGGACGCGGCTGCCGTTCCAGCGGGGCGCGCGCGGCCAGGGGCTCAACTCGGTCCTCGAGACGACGCACCGGCAGAACTTCCTCGTGCCGCCGCGCCGCCACCGCTCCTTCCCACTCGTCGACCTGCTGCAATGAGCGGCTTCACCTTTCGCGAGCTCACCCGCGGCGACGCCGACCAGATCGCCGGCTGGCGGTATCCGGAGCCCTACTCGCTGTACGACGGCGGCGACGCGGAGCGGCTGCTCGAGTACACCTACTTCGCAGGCCTGGACGAAGACGGCGTGCTCGTCGGCTTCTGCTGCTTCGGCGAGGACGCGCGCGTGCCCGGGCTGGACGAGCAGGAGGGCGTGCTCGACGTCGGCGCCGGGCTGCGGCCAGACCTGACCGGGATCGGCCTCGGCGGCCCGTTCCTGCGCGAAGCCTGCCGCTTCGGCGGCGAGCTCTACGGGCCCGAGCGGTTCCGCGTCGCGGTCGCCGCGTTCAACCGGCGCGCCCAGATGGTCGCTCACGCGCTCGGCTTCGAGGCGGAGGACAAGCTGCGGAACGACGACAACGAGTTCGTCGTGATGACGCGGAACGTCTAGCCGAAGAAGGCGCTCGCCACGTCGTACCACTCCTTCGGCACGGTCTTGAGCTCGGCGGTCGCTTCCTCGAGCGAGACGTCGACGATCGCATCGCCATGGAGCGCGGCCATCCGCCCGAACTTCTCCTCGTTCACGAGGTCGGCCGCCTTCAGCCCGTAGCGGGTCGCGAGCACGCGGTCGCGAGGCGTCGGCGTCCCGCCGCGCTGGACGTGGCCGAGCACCGTCACCCGGGTCTCGTAGCCCGTCCGCTCCTCGATCTCGCGCGCCAGCACCTCCCCCACGCCGCCCAGCCGGACATGGCCGAACTGGTCGCGCACCTCCTCGGCGACCGTGCGGGTCTCCCCCGATTCGTACTTCAGCTCGTAGCCCTCGCTGACCACGACGATCGAGAAGTCCTTGCCACGGTGATGCCGGTGGCGAATCTCCTCGCAGGCCCGCTCGATGGTGACCGGCTGCTCGGGGATGAGGATCATGTCCGCGCCGCCGGCGATCCCGCTCATCACGGCGATCCAGCCGACCTGGCGCCCCATGACCTCGACGACCATCACGCGGTTGTGCGACTCCGCCGTCGTGTGCAGGCGGTCGATGGCCTCGGTGGCGACGGAGACGGCGGTGTCGAAGCCGAACGTGTAGTCCGTCGCGGACAAGTCGTTGTCGATCGTCTTGGGGACGCCGACGACCGGGAAGTTGTGCTCCTTATGCAGGCGCGCGGCCACGCCGAGCGTGTCCTCGCCGCCGATCGCGACGAGCGCGTCGAGCTCCTCGTCCCGGAACCAGCCCAGAACGGCCTCCACCCCGCCGTCGATCCGGTACGGGTTCGTCCGGGTCGTACCGAGGATCGTGCCTCCGCGGGGGAGGAGCCCCGAGATCTCCCGGGGCCCGAGCGGCTCGAAGAGCCCTTCGATCAGGCCGCGCCATCCCTCACGGATGCCGACCACCTCGCGCTCCCGAGTCATCGTCCGGCGCGCGACGGCGCGGATGACCGCATTGAGGCCGGGACAGTCGCCTCCTCCGGTCAGGATGCCAATCTTGTTGGGCACGAGCCCTATCATTGCGTCTGGGCGGCGGTGCTGGAACTGGTAGACAACGCGGATTCAAAATCCGTGGGGGCTTAGCCCCGTGTGGGTTCGAATCCCACCCGCCGCATCGTGAAGATCCTCGTCCTCGGCGCGGGCGGCGCGGTCGGCTCGCACCTGGCCGACGAAGCGATCCGGCGCGGGCATGACGTCACCGGAGCCGGCCGTGAGGCCGTGCGCGACGCCGGCGCGGTCGCGGCCGCCGCAGCCGGACACGACGTGGCGATCAACGCCGCCTTCGACAGGTCGAGGCCGGAATCCCTCCTGGAGATCCTCCGCGCCCTCCTGGCCGGCCTGGAGCAGGCCGGCGTCACGAGGCTCATCGTCGTCGGCGGCGCGGGAACGCTCGAAGCCGAGCCGGGCCTGCTGGTCATGGACCTCGAGGACTTCAACCCGGATTACCGCGCCGAGGCGCAGGCGCACCTCGACGCGCTGCACGTCCTCCAGTCAGCCGACGCGCCCGTCGACTGGACCGTGATCACACCTCCCAGAAGCTTCGACGACAGCGGGCGGACGGGCTCGTACCGCACCGGTGGCGGCGGACTGCTGCTGGACGACGACGGTCGGAGCCGCATCAGCATGGAGGACTTCGCCGTAGCCGTGCTCGACGAGGCGGAGAACCCCCGCCATAGTCGCGCGCGGTTCAGCGTCGCGTACTGACGACTACTGCTTGCCCCACCTGCACGTGCCCTTCGTCGTGCAAGTGGCTTTCACGGTCAGGAACGTCGTTCCCGCGTCGTTCTCGAGGTCGCACGTGTAGTGGTAGCTGTCGCTCGTCTTCACGCAGGAGACGGTCGACACCCGCTCGGAGCGGCCGGCCCTCTCGAGCTGCGTGTTCGTCTGCGACTTGATCGCGGACTCGAGCTTCCCCTTGTCGATCCCGCCGCAGCCGGCGCCGAACAGGACAAGAAGGACCGCGACCGGCAGCAAGAGGACGAGCGAACGCACCGGCGGGAGCCTATCTTCGGCGAGATTTGTGCGCGATCTCGCTTGAAACCGCCACTCTCAACACCCATACTCCTGAACGCAGCGTGCACACCTCGACGCTGGCTCGTCAGCCCACGAGCGAAGAGGAGGAAGAGTGAGAAAGAGAATCTCGATCGTCGCCCTGATCGGCGTGACGGGCGCCTTGGCGCTTGTGGCGGCGGGCTGCGGCGGCGGCGGTGGTGGCAGCAAGACGACCACCGGATCCACCACGACGTCGGGCGGGACTGCGACCGCACTCCCGGCTTCGTCGTGTCCGGGCGGCATCTACAAGGGAAGCGAGGATCCGCAGTTCATCGTGGCTTCGGACCTCCCGCTCCAGGGATCCGGACGGACGCAGACCGAGCAGATGGTGAACGCGATCAAGTTCATCTTCAAGCAGCAGAACTTCAAGGCCGGCAAGTACACGGTCGGCTTCCAGTCCTGTGACGATTCCACCGCACAGGCCGGGAAATGGGACTCGGGTAAATGCTCGACGAACGCGAACGCGTACGTGGGCAACAAGAGCGTGATCGGCGTGATCGGAACGTTCAACTCCGGCTGTGCCGAGATCATCATCCCGATCCTGAACCGGGCGAGCCCCGGCCCGATGGGCATGGTCAGCCCGGCGAACACGTACGTCGGTCTTACCCACAAGGGGCCGGCGATCGCTCCCGGTGAGCCGGAGAAGTACTACCCGACGGGGAAGCGGAACTACACCCGCATCGTCGCCGCGGACGACTTCCAGGGTGCGGCGGACGCTCAGCTGACGAAGCAGCTCGGCTACAAGAGCGTCTTCATCCTGAACGACAAGGAGGCCTACGGCCTCGGCGTCGCCAACGACTATCAGAACTCCGCGAAGGCGCTTGGCCTCAAGATCGCCGGCTTCACGGCCTGGGATCCGAAGGCGTCGAGCTACGAGGCGCTGGCCACGCGGATCAAGCAGACGGGTGCGTCGACGGTGTTCGTCGGCGGGCTCATCTGCGAGAACGGTGCGAAGCTGATCAAGGACCTGCGGAGCGTCCTCGGCGCGAACTACCCGCTGATCGCTCCCGACGGGTTCAGCGACTTCACGGCCAACGGTCCCGCCGCCGCGGGCATGTACGTCAGCGTCGCCGGCATTCCGCCGGAAAAGCTGAGCGGCCCTGGCAAGACGTTCGTGGACGACTTCGGTGCGCAGATCGGCACCCAGGTCAACCCGTACGCCGCCTATGCGGCGCAGGCTGCTGTGGTCATGCTGGACGCGATCGCCAAGTCCGACGGAAGTCGCGGAGCCGTGACCAATCAGCTGTTCCAGACGAACATCACGGACGGCATCCTCGGCACGTTCTCGATCAACGAGAACGGCGACACGACCGCAAACCCGGTCACCGTCTACATCCAGACGGGCTCCGGAACGAGCGGAACCGGCAAGACGTACAAGACAATCGTCCCGCCGGCGAATCTCGTGAAGGCCGCCTAGCGATCGAGGAAGCGCACAGATCGGGGGAGGCCCACTCGGGCCTCCCCCGTCCTTCCTCCAACTACTCCAATGGCCACGGACGCTCGTCGCCTCCCCCGCACGACCAAGAAGCCGGTGAGCGTGACGACAGTCGTCGGGCTGACCCTGGTCGGGCTGGTCGTCGTCTGGCTGATCGTCAACCTCGTCAAGACCCCGTCGGACTTCGTCGAGATCTTCCTCATCGGGCTGACGACCGGCTGCATCTACGCCCTGGTCGCCCTCGGCTACACCCTCGTCTACGGCATCCTGGAGCTGATCAACTTCGCCCACGGGGACGTGTTCATGCTCGGCGGGATGGTCTCCGCCACCGTGCTGGCCACCTGGTTCGGCGTCGCGAGCGGAGACACCGGCGTGATGGTGTGGCTCGCCGTCTTCGGGACGCTGGTCGTTTCGATGGCGTTCTGCGGCATCCTCAATGCCTCGATCGAGTTCGTCGCCTACAAGCCGTTACGGGGCGCACCGCGACTCGCTCCGCTGATCACCGCCATCGGCATGTCGTTCATCCTCCAGAACGTCGCGCTCGCCTGGAAGGGCCCGAACTACATCGAGGTCGTCGACGTGCTGCCCCACTCGACCGTCTTCAGCGTGGGCGGCGTCGACTACCAGTGGAACAAGTTCATCGTCGTCCTCATCACTGTCCCAGTTCTTCTCCTGCTCGTCTGGCTGGTCGAGCGCACCCGCCAGGGGAAGGCGATGCGGGCGACCGCCCAGGACCGCGACGCCGCGGCGATGATGGGCATCAACGTCAACCGCACGATCTCCTTTACCTTCCTGATCGCGGGGGGCCTCGCCGGGGCCGCCGGGCTGCTCTACGCCCTGTACGTGACCAACATCCGCTACGACCAGGGCTTCCAGCTCGGCCTGATCGCGTTCACCGCCGCCGTCCTCGGGGGGATTGGCAACCTGCCGGGCGCGGTGCTGGGAGCGATTCTGATCGGGCTGATTCAGGCGTTCAATGAGGGCCTGTCCTGGCATGCTCCCGGCAGCGACTGGACGCAGTCGATCGTGTTCGCGATCCTGATCCTGATCCTCGTCTTCAGGCCCGAGGGCCTGCTCGGCGAACGGACGCCGGAAGGAGGGTGAGGAACCCCTGGCCGTAAGACGACGGACCGGCTTCCTCGATCCCGTCCGGGGCTGGATAAGCCAGCTCGAGGAGCGCATCCTCCCCGAGACGGCGGGGCCCGTTGCGCGGATCACCGTCCGCCGGGCGATCGTCGCGGGGATCGTCTTCCTCATCACGTTCGTCGTCCTGGCGCCGATCTTCAACTTCGCCACCAGCGAGCCGGGTCTCTGGCGCGGCGCGGCGTTCCTGACCTGGCTGGTCTTCGTCGTGCTCTACGTCCCGCCGTGGGAGCGCATCCCCACCATCGGGCCCTACATCCGCCCCGCGATGGCCTTCGGGCTCGCGTTCACGTACCCGTTGTACGTCTCGAACATGTTCGACATCCCGATCTTCGGGGCCTGGCCCGACGTGTCGACGGGCGTATACATGCTCGTCTTCATCATGATGGCGATCGGACTGAACATCGTCGTCGGCTACGCCGGCCTCCTCGATCTCGGGTACGTCGCCTTCTACGCGATCGGCTCCTACACGGTCGCGTGGTTCGCCTCGAGCCAGTTCTCGGGCCTGAACGTGCACTTCTGGGACACCGGAGTCGGCGGGACGGTCCCCGGCATCCACATCTCGATCTGGCTCCTGCTCGCGCTCGCCGGCATCGTCACGGCCGTCATCGGGATCCTCATCGGCCTGCCCACACTGCGGCTGCGGGGCGACTACCTGGCGATCGTCACCCTCGGGTTCGGCGAGATCCTCCCCCAGATCGCGCGCAACGGCGACAACTTCTTCGGCACCGGGTTCAACCTGACCAACGGGCCGAACGGGATCGTCCCGATCGACTCGCCCGGATTCGGAAGCTTCAACTACCTGACCGGGCACGGCACGTTCTTTACCTCAGAGCGCCTGTTCTTCTGGACAGCGATCCTGCTCGTCCTGTTCACCATCTTCTGCAGCCTCCGGCTGCTCGACTCGCGGCTCGGCCGTGCGTGGGTCGCAATTCGCGAGGACGAAACGGCGGCATCGGCGATGGGCGTGCCGCTGATGCGCACGAAGACTTGGGCCTACGCAGGCGGCGCGTTCTTCGGCGGGGTCGCAGGCGGGTACTACGCGAGCTTCAAGAGCGCGACGTTCCCCGGGGATTTCTTCTTCAACATCTCGGTGTTCATCCTCTGCATGGTCATCCTCGGCGGTATGGGGAACATCTGGGGCGTCATCCTCGGCGCCGCCTTCCTCTCCTACCTCGACCGCGAGGGACTGGCAAACACCGGCGCGTGGCTGAACCAGCACCTGTCGTTGAACATCGAGGTGCCCAAGTACGAGTTCGGGATCTTCGGCGTCATCCTGGTGGTGGTGATGCTCTTCAGGCCCGAAGGCTTGATACCCAGTACTCGGCGGAAGGCCGAGTTCGAGGTGGGAGTCCACGACCAGCCGCTCTATGACCTCGAGCATGAGTGACCTCGTCCAAGTCGAGCAGTTGCGGAAGGAGTTCGGCGGCCTCGTCGCGGTCGACGACGTCGACTTCACCATCCCGCAGAACGCGATCGTCAGCCTGATCGGCCCGAACGGCGCGGGGAAGACGACCTTCTTCAACATGCTCACCGGCGTCTACAAGCCGACGTCCGGAAGGGTCGTCCTGAAGGACGAGGACGTGACCGGTAAGCCGCCGCACGCGATCACCGAGCGCGGGGTCGGGCGAACGTTCCAGAACATCCGCCTCTTCCAGACGATGACCGCTCTGGAGAACGTCCTCGTCGGGATGCACACGCAGCTCAAGGGCGGAATCATCCCGAGCATCCTGCGGACGCCGCGTGTCAAGCGCGAAGAGGTCGCGGCGCGGAAGCGGGCGCGGGAGCTGCTCGAGTTCTCTGGGCTCGGCGACGTGGACGAAGAGGAGTACGCCCGCAATCTCTCCTACGGCGACCAGCGCCGGCTCGAGGTCGCGCGCGCGCTCGCCATCGAGCCGCAGCTGCTGCTCCTCGACGAGCCGACGGCGGGGATGAACCCGCAGGAGACGCTCGAATTCACGAACTTCGTCGCCAAGCTCAAGGCGGAGCACCAGCTGACGATCCTCATGATCGAGCACGACATGCGCGTGGTCATGGGGATCTCCGACCGGGTCACAGTCTTCGACTACGGTGAGAAGATCGCCGAGGGAACCCCGACGGAGGTCCAGAAGGACGAGCGCGTGATCGAGGCCTATCTCGGTACCGGGGCGGCGAGCGCGACGTGACCCAGACCGACGGCCTGATCCTCGAGCTCAAGGACGTCCACACCTACTACGGCGCGATCCAGGCGCTGAAGGGAATCACGATCGACGTCCGCGAAGGCGAGATCGTCACGCTGATCGGCGCGAACGGCGCCGGCAAGTCGACGACGCTGCGCTCGATCAACGGCCTCAACCATCCCAAGCGCGGCTCCATTCGCTTCGAGGGACGGGACATCACGAACGCGAGCCCGCACTCCGTCGTGAAGATGGGCATTGCGCAGTCCCCCGAGGGTCGCCGCCTCTTCCCGCGCATGAGCGTGCACGAGAACCTCGAGATGGGCGCGTTCCAGCGCGAAGACCGCCGCTCGATCCGCGAGGACATGGACCGGGTCTTCGACCTGTTTCCGCGTCTGCAGGAACGACGCACGCAGAAGGCCGGGACACTCTCGGGAGGCGAGCAGCAGATGTGCGCGATCGGCCGGGCGCTGATGGCGAAGCCGAAGCTGCTGATGCTGGACGAGCCCTCCATGGGCCTCGCGCCGATCTTCGTGGAGCGGATCTTCGAGACGATCGTCGAGGTGAACAAGCAGGGGACGACCATCCTGCTGGTCGAGCAGAACGCACTCATGGCGCTCGACGTGGCCAAGCGCGGGTACGTGCTGGAGACGGGCAAGGTCGCGCTCGCGGACGACGCGAAGTCGCTCCGCGAAAACGAGCAGGTGCGCAAGACCTACCTCGGCGAGGAGTAATTCCGCCGAAAGTCTGGCGACTTTCGGCGGCGTAGTCCCGGGGTCGAGCGCCAACTTGCCGGCGCCGGCAAAGCCGGCACCGGCTACGAAGCGCGGGGTGCCTGGCACCGGGGGGCTATTCGAGCATTTGGATCGGGAAATACGGTGGCGAGAGGATGAAGCCGATGCGCGGGTCGCCGCCCGCGCGTCCTCGCGCCATGTCGAGTGCCGCCCCGACCCCGTGCGTCGGCACGAGCCCGAGGCGCCTCGCGGCTGCGGCGTCCCGGCAGTCGGCGACGATGACCGCGCCGAGTCGCTCGAGCGCGGGTGCACACGCGTCCCAGTCGGCAAACGGAAGCAGCGGATGCGCGCTCCTCCCGCCGCGGTAGGAGGCAAGCGCGTCCGCGTCGCGGGCGGCGCGGTCCTCGTCCTGCCGGCCGGCGAAGAACGTCCGGTACGGCCGTTGAGCCCCGGGAAGCGGCGGTTGAAGTCGTGGACCAGAATCGCCGTGCCGCCTTCCACGACCGGAAAGTCGTCGCGCCAGAGCCGCAGGACGATCCCCAGCGCGAGGTGGGCGACGAGCAGCGGGTTCGCGTTGTCGCGCGGAAGGTGTGCGCCGGCCGACCCGATGCCGATGCAGATCGCGTCCAGCTTCCCGTCGAGCGGAGCGGAGCGCGCCTCGACCGCGCGCAGGAGCGCCTCGGCGTGCGCGACCGAGGGCGGGCCGGCGTAGACGGCCATGACCTTCAGCTCGACCGGCACCGAGCGCAGAACCTGGCGGCGCGCGAACGAAGGCAGGAAACGAAAGCCGCTCGCGAGCGGCGAGCGGACGAGACGCTCCGCGACGCCGCGATCATGGGGGAAGCCCCGCAGCGCGCCGCCGAGGCGGGGATGGTCGAGAACGAGGGAGATGCCGAGCAGCGGCACGCGCTCCCCGATCGCCCGCTCGAGCACGACGCCCAGGTCCCAGCCGCGCGAGCCGGACGCCTCGAGCAGCGACTGCGCGCCGGCCTCCCGCAGGGCGGCGGGGCCTCCAGCGGCGAGCAGCGCCGCAGGGCCTCCGTGCAGAACGGTCTCCGCCGCCGTCAGCGTGACGACGAGGCCGGTCTCCAGCAGCAGCGGATTCACCTCGAGGGGAATGCCCTCGATGCTCCCGATCTCGACCAGAGCCGGATCCTCGACGTCGTGCACCTCGACGCGCCCGTGGAAGCGACGCGCCAACTCGGGTGTGCCGAGCCGCTCGCGCTCGCGCCGCCCGGCTTTCCGCTCGAGCCCGCCGGCGACGAGGAGCGTCTGCCGCTCGGAAGGAATCCCGAACCGCTCCAACTCGTCCACGACAGCGAACAGCGCCTCCTGACGCGGATCGGCCTGTGCAGAGGGAATCGGGAGTGAGGGATGGTCGACGACGATCGTGGCCGTCCCGCCCGGCGCCACCAGTGCCTCCAGTGGCGAGCCGGCGAGCGGAAAGCGCATGGCATCGCGCACCGCCGCGCCGATCTCGGCGACGGTCTCGGCGGGAGGCGGAGGCCTGAGCACGACCGCGTTCTCGGGAGCGGTGACCACGGCCACCCGCGATCCCGACAGGACCGGGATCTTCACGGGATCGATCGGTAGAGGCGGAGGAACGTCGTCCTGAACCCGCGCTTCGGCCAGAACCGCGAGGACAGCAGGTTGGTCACGCGCCAGTCGGTCACCATCGCCGGGTATCCCCGCTCGCGGGCCCACGCGAAGCTGGCGGCGGTCAGTGCGAGCCCGGCGCCCGAGCCGCGCGCCCCTGGAAGCACCGCGGCGTAGCCGAGATGCGCGAATCCCGCGGGACGGGCCAGCCCTTTGTGCGCGCCGGACATGTCGATCGGCACGACGACGAAGTTCCCGACGACACGGCCGTCGATCTCGGCCACGAGATTGGCGAGCTTCTCCTTGCCGAAGTCGCCTTCGATGTCCTCGCGGATCTCTTCCTCGGTCCACGCGCGCGCCGTCGAGAAGACCGGTGAGGCCGCCTGATGCTCGTCCAGCACGGGCCCGACCTCGACCAGCGCCTCCAGGTCGGCCTCCTCGGCGGCGCGAACCGCCACGCCCTCGGGAACGGGCGGGTCCGGCTGATCGAGCTCGCGGATGCCGAAGGCGTGCTGGGCTCCGAACCCGAGGCGGAACCAGGCGTCCACGAGCTCGGCCTCGTTCGGGACATAGACGTAGTGTCGCGTTCGGCCTTCCTCTACCCAGCGCGCAGCGGCGTCGGCGTACAGGTCGCGCACGAGCTCCGGCTCCTGCACGGCGTGCCCGGCGAGCTCGATCCATGCATTCGGACCCCAGCTCTCATCGAGCCTCGTCGCGAGCAGGTAGCCAGCCTCGGTGAAGACGCCGGAGGCGCCGTCCTTTTCCCCACAGCGCCTGGATCTCGGCGCGATAGTCCACCTCCCCGGGCAGCAGCGGCTCCGCCTCGCGATGCCGGCGATGGCGCTCCTCGAGGCATCGGATGGGGCCTCGGACTGATTCTCGCGCTCGCGACGCTGCTGATCGTCGCCAACACGATCCGCCTCGCGGTCTCGCGCGCCGCGACGAGCTCGAGATCCTGTCGCTGGTCGGGGCGAGCCGGACCTTCGTGCGCGTGCCGTTCCTGCTCGAAGGCCTGCTGCAGGGCGCGGTCGGCGGATGTGCTCGGCGTGGCGCTGCTCTTCGCGATCTTCCACGTCGCGTGCTGCCGCAGCTTCGCGACGCGCTCGAGCTGTTCCTCGGCGGTCCGAGCCGCGCTTCTTCGTCGCCGCGCGAGTCGGCGATCCTGGTCGCGGGCGGCGCCGGCTTCGGGCTGTTCGGGTCGGCGGCGGCGCTGGCGGCGCGACGCGCGCGTCGTGAGGCTGCGCGTCGCGTTCGGGCTCGCCGCTCGGGCTGCTGCTGGCGCCGGCGCTGGCCGTGCGACGGCGAGAGCGCGACGCGAGCAGGAGCTCGAGCGCGCTGCGGCCGCGATCGAGACAGCGCAAGCGAGCGCATCGCGGCCTACGAGCGCGAGCAGACGCGGCTTGCTCGAGGCGCTCGAAGCGATCGACCAGAGCGCGGCGCTCCTCGGGTACGAGGCGACGCGCCGCGAAGCGGAGCGGCCGAGGCGGCGTCGGCGCGGCTCGCTCGCATCGAGGCGCGAGCGCCGCGGATCTCGACGCGCGACTCGAGCGCACGCGGCAGGCGATGTCGGCGCGCGTGGTCGCGCTCTACAAGGCCGGGGAGCGTCGGCAGCCTGCGCAGCTGCGTCTTCGCGTCGCGGGAGGCCTGCGCGAGTTGCTCGCGCGCGTCGACGCGCTCGGCGAGCTGCTCGCGCACGACGGCCGCTGCTCGCGCGCTTCACCGCCGACGCAGTCTCGACGCGCTGGCGCGCGCCGACGCGAGCGCGCCGCGACGGCGCAGGCGCGCAGCGAGGCCGAGCGCGCAGCTCGCCGCGCGCCGCGCCGAGCTCGAGAGCGAACGCGCCGGCAAGCAGGCCTGCTCGCCGCCGTTGCGGGAGCGACGATCGCCGCGCGAGCGCGCCGCGCTCGACGAGCTCGAGAAGCGCCGCGCGCGCACTCGAGGAGACGCTCGCCGCGCTCGGCAGCCGAGGCGCCCGGCGCCGATCGCGACCGGCGGCGCAGTGCCGTTCGCGGCGCTCAGCGCGGCAGCTGCGGCGCCGGTTCGCGGCCGCGTCGCGCGGCGCTTCGGGCGCGAGGTCGACGCCGACGTTCCACACGCAGGTCTTCCACAAGGGCGTCGACTTCGACGCCGCGCTCGGCACGCCGGTGCGCGCGGTCGCGCGGCGGCACGGTGCGCTTCGCCGGCTGGTTCCGCGGCTACGGGCAGCATGGTGATCGTCGATCACGGCGATCGCTTCTTCACGGTGAGCGGCCATCTCGACGCAGCTGGCGGTCGAGCGTCGGCGATGCGGTCGGTCGCCGCGGGCGAGCCGATCGGCACCGTCGGCGACACGGGCTCGCTCGCGGGCCGCGGCTCTACTTCGAGATCCGCGCAGGGCAGCGAGGCGGTCGATCCGGGTGACTGGCTCGCTCGCCTGGATTCGGGACCCCGGCGCGCGCGTCGAGCACGCGGCCCGCCGAGCCCGCGACGGGCTGCGATCCGAAGGCTGCGGCTGGCCGCCGCGCATGCAAGGCAGGTCCGAACGCCATGCGGCGAACGGGGTCCGTTTCCTCCTCGCGGTCCTGGCCGGGCTGCGTCGCCACGGCGATCGCGCGCGATCGCGCGGCGCGGCGGCAGCTGTCGGCGCGACCCGCTACGAGGACCTCTCGCTCTTCACGAGCGTGCTCGACCTCGTGCGCCGCAACTACGTCGAGGAGGTCGACGAGACCAACGCTGATCCGCGGCGCCGTGCGCGGGATGCTCGCCGGAGCTCGATCCGCATTCCTCCTTCATGGATCCCGACGCGCTACAACGAGATGCAGGTCGACACCAAGGGCGAGTTCCACGGGCTCGGCATCGAGATCAGCAAGCGCAAGCGACGGCTTCATCGAGGTCGTGTCGCCGATCGAGGGCACGCCGGCGTCGCGCGCCGGCATCCGCGCGCGCGACCAGATCAGCGCGATCTGTCCGACCGAGAAGCCCGAGGACTGGACCGAGCCCTGCCGCCGCACCAAGAACGATGACGCCTGTTCGAGGCGGTGAACCTGATGCGCGGCAAGCGCAAGGGCACGACGATCACGATCGAGCATCCTGCGCGAGGGCTTCGAGCGAGCCCGCAGCCGTACGACGATCCAGCGCGACGTCGTCAAGGTCGCAGTCGGTCGAGCGGCAAGCTGCTCGAGCCGCGGCTACGGCTACGTGCGGCTGCGCTCGTTCCAGGAGCGCACCGAGCGCAGGACCTCGGCCAGACGCTCGAGGCCGTCAAGGAGAACGAACGGCGCGCCCGCTGGACGGCCTCGTGCTCGACCTGCGCGACAACCCGGGCGGCCTGCTCGACCAGGCCGTGCGAGGTCGCGGACACCTGGCTGCACGAACGGCGCTCGTCGTCTACACCAAGGGCCGCGATCGAGAGCCAGCGCAGGAGTTCCGCGCGACACGACGGACGGCACCGAGCGCGACTATCCGATCGTCGTGCTCGTGAACGAGGGCACGCGCGAGCGCGTCGGAGATCGTCGCCGGCGCGCTGCAGGATCACGGCCGCGCGATCGTGATCGGCAGCCCAGACCTTCGGCAAGGGCTCCGTGCAGACCGTCTATCCGCTCGAGGACGGCGCCGGCCTGCGCCTCACCACGGCGCTCTACTACACGCCGGCCGGTCGCTCGATCCAGGAGGTCGGCATCACGCCCGACATCGTCGTCGAGTCCGCCGAGCGCCGGCTCGGCTCGTCGGCCGAGGCGGAGACGAGTCGACGCCACGTCGCAGGCGAGTCGCGCGAGCGCGATCTCGAGCGGCCACTTCGCGCATGGCCAGGACAGCCGATCGCACGACGAGCCGGCGAAGCCGGCCGACGGCGACTCGACGGGCAAGCGCGTCGAGCGACGCAAGACGGATGCGGCCGCCGAGGCGCGACGTGCCAGCTCGCGCGCGCGCGTCGAGGTCCTGAAGAGCTGGACGTACTTCGAGCACCTGCGTGGCCAGCGAGCGACCGGCGCGGCGCCGTCGCACAGGCACCCGCGAGCGCAGCCGCGAGCGCGCCGGCGACGCGCGCCGCCGCGACGAAGGCGGCATGCGCGAGCTGCCGCTCGCCGCCGCGCGCGGCCCCCGCGCGTCTACGGCGTCGGCGAGCTGCTCGCCGGGCGCTGCGGGCCGCTGCTCGAGGAGCGCGTCGGCCGCGTCTGGGTGGTCGGGCGAGATCAGCAACCTGCGCCGCGCCGGCTCGGGCCACGTCTACTTCACGCTGAAGGACGCGCGCGGCCAGCTGCGCGCGGCGCTGTTCCGCGGCGACGCGCGGCCGGCTGCGCGTTCGAGCCTCGAGGACGGGCTCGAGGTCGTCGTCTACGCCGAGGTCACGGTCTACGACGCGCGCGGCGATCTCCAGCTCGTGTGCGCGAGATCGAGCCGCGCGGCGTCGGCGCGCTGCAGCTCGCCTTCGAGCAGCTGCGCCGCCGGCTCGAAGCCGAGGGGCTCTTCGACGCCGGCGCGCAAGCGCGCGCTGCCGCGCGCTGCCGCGGCGCATCGGGCGTCGTGACGTCGCCGTCGCGGCGCCGCGCTGCGCGACGTGCTCGAGGTGACCGGCGCGGCGCTTTCCGGCGATCCCGCATCCTGATCTCGCCGGCGCCGCGTGCAGGGCGAGCGGCGCCGAGCTCGAGATCGCCGCGGCGCTCGATGCGCTCGCGCGCGCCGGCCGACGTCGACGTCGTGCTGCTGGTGCGCGGCGGCGGCTCGCTCGAGGATCTGTGGGCGTTCAACAGCGAGGTCGTCGCGCGCGCGATCGCGCGCTCGCGCGGTGCCGGTCGTGACCGGCGTGGGGCACGAGATCGACGTCACGATCGCCGACCTCGTCGCCGATGCTCGCGCGCGCCGACGCCGTCGGCGGCGGCCGAGCTCGGCGACTGCCGGATCGCGCGCGCGCTGCTCGGGCTCGCTCGCGCGCGACCGCGCGGCGCGCTCGGCGCCGCGATGGCCGCGTCGACTCGCGCGCGGCGCGGCTCGCGCTCGCGGCGCGAGCGCGACGCGCTGCGCGCAGCTCGCGCCGGCGCGCAGCTGCGCGCGCGGCGCGAGCGGCTCGGCGCCGCGGCGCGCGCGGCTGGCGCGCGCGCGATCGCAGGCCGCCTCGAGCGCGCCGCGCGGCGCGTCGTCGAGCTCGGCGGCGACGGCTCGACTCGCTCTCGCCGCTCGCGGTGCTCGCGCGCGGCTACGCGATCGTGCGTCGCGCGAGCGACGGCGCGATCGTGCGCCGCGCGCGCGACGTCGCGCCCGGCGAGCGCGTCGACGCTGCGCGTCGCCGAGGCCGAGCTCGAGGCGCGCGTGACGCGGTGCGCTCGCTGCGCGAGGCCTGAACCGCCGCTGCGAACCCGCGAGCTTCGGCGCGCGTTCTGCGTTGACGCTCCCGAGTGCCGTCGTTAGCATGGCGCCCCATGGCGGTCCGTCGCAGGTCGACTCCCCCCGGCCCCGTCTGCGGCAAATGCGACAGGCGCGGAGGCGGCGTGCGCCGCCGTCGCCGATCCGGCCAGTGCGCTCCTTCGAGGATGCGCTCGAGCAGCTCGAGGCGATCGTCGACGCGGCTCGAGCAGGGGCGATGCTCGCGCTCGAGGACGCGCTGCGAGGCGTTCGAGGCGGGCGTGGGCCTGCACGCGGCGCTGCGCCGCGCAGCTCCCGATGCGCCGAGCGCCGCATCGAGGTGCTGCGTGCGCGGAGGGCGAGCGGCTGGTGAGCGCGTCCGTTCGAGGAGCCCGGAGGAGGCCGGAGTAGTGGATCTGCGGGCGTATCTGCTCGAGCGCCGTGCCGAGCTCGGTCGAGCGGCGCTGATCGATGCGGCGCTGCCGCCGGCCGTCGGCGCGCAGCGCCGCGGCCCTGCACGCGGCGATGCGCCATCTGCTCTTTCCGGGCGGCAAGCGCCTGCGGCCGGCCCTCGCGCTCGCGGCGGCCGAGGCGGTCGGTGCGGCGCCGCGAGCGCGCGCTGCCGCTCGCGGTCGCCGTCGAGCTCGTCCACACCTACTCGCTCGTCCACGACGATCTGCCCTGCATGGACGACGACGACCACGCGGCGCGGACGCCCGACCGTGCACGTCGCCTACGGCGAGGCGACGCGCGGTGCTCGCCGGCGACGCGCTGCTCGCGGGCGCGTTCTTCGCTCACGCGGCCGAAGCGGCGACCGGCGATCCGGCGCAGCGCGCTGCGCGGCGCCGCGCGCGATCTCGCCGCGCGCCGCGGGCTCGCGCCAGCTGGTCGGCGGGCAGGTCGACGACCTCGTCAGCTGATCGGCGCCGCCGGCCGACGCCGCGCGCGATCGAGTCCGTGCACGCGCGCAAGACCGGCCGCGCTCTTCGCGGCGGCGATCGTCGGCGGCGCGCGGCTCGGCGGCGCGATCGGCGACGAGCTCGAGCGCCTGCGCCGCTTCGGCGACGCGATCGGCGTCGCCTTCCAGATCGCCGACGACCTGCTCGACGCCGGACGAGCGACGAAGCCTGCTCGCTGGTGCGCGTGCTCGGGGCGTCGGGCGCGCGCGCGCGCGCCGATGCGCTTGCTCGTCGAGCGCGGCCTCGAGCGATCGAGGCATGGGCGAGCGTGCCGAGCCGCTGCGCGAGCTCGCGCGCTTCACGCCGTGCGGAGAAGCGATGAGTGAGCCGAACGGAGAAGCTGCTGCCGCGGCATCGAGCGCCCCGCCGATCTGCGCACGCTGCCGCGCGAAGTCGGTGCGGCTCGTCGCCGAGGAGCTGCGCGACGAGATCATCGAGCGCGTGTCGCGCAGACCGGCGGCCACCTCGCGTCGAGCCTCGGCGCCGTCGAGCTGATCACCGCGCTCCACTACGTCTTCGACACGCCGCGCGACCGCCTCGTCCTCGACGTCGGCCACCAGGGCTATCCGCACAAGATGCTCACCGGCCGGCGCGAGGACTTCGACCGCATCGGCACAGGACGGCGGCATCGTCGAAGTTCCTGCGCCGCGACCGAGTCGGAGTACGACCACTTCGGCGCCGGCCACGCCGGCACCTCGATCTCGGCGGCGCTCGGCATGGCGCGCGCCAGCAGCACCTGCGGCGAGCCGCGGCGTCGCGATCGCGCTGATCGGCGACGGCGGCGATGACCGGCGGGCATGGCCTTCGAGGCGCTGAACCACGCCGGCCACCTGCGCGCAGCAGAACCTGCTCGTCGTCCTCAACGACAACGAGATGTCGATCTCGCCGAACGTCGGCGCGCTGTCGTCGTACCTGTCGCGCAAGCTGTCGGCGCCGATGGTGCGGCGCATCGAAGGGCTGCGCGAAGGAGTTCCTCGCGCTCGCTGCCGGGCGACATGCGTCGCAGCTGGGCGCACAAGGCCGAGGAGTCGCTCAAGGTCGTTCTTCTCGCCCGGCCTGCTCTTCGAAGCGCTCGGCTTCCGCTACGTCGGCCCGATCCACGGCCACGCATCGACGATCGTGCTCGAGACCTTCGACGAACGTGAAGCCGATGCTCGCCAGCGGCGACGGGCCCGATCCTGATCCACGCGATCACCGACGAAGGGCAACGGCTACGCGCCCGCCGAAGCGGATCCCGTTCAAGTACCACGGCGTCGACGCCGTTCGAGATCGCGTCGGGCAAGCTTCGCAAGCCGGCGAGCCAGGCCCGCCGAGCTACACGAACGTCTTCGCCGACACGCTGATCCGGCTCGCGCGCGAAGACGAGCGCATCGTCGCGATCACCGCCGCGATGCCCGACGGCACCGGCCTCGACCGCTTCCAGAAGGTGCTTCCCGGAGCGCTTCTACGACGTCGGCATCGCCGAGCAGCACGCCGTGACGTTCGCCGCGGGGCTCGCGACCGAGGGCATGAAGCCGGTGCGCGGCGATCTACTCGACGTTCCTGCAGCGCGCCTTCGACCAGGTCGTCCACGACGTCTGCGCTGCAGAATCTCGCCGTGACCTTCGCGCTCGATCGCGCGGGGCTCGTCGGCGCCGACGGCGCGACGCACCAGGGCGTCTACGACTTCGCCTACCTGCGCGCGCTGCCGAACATGATCGTGCATGGCGCCGAAGGACGAGAACGAGCTGCAGCACATGCTGCAAGACCGCGATCGAGCACCCGGGGCCCGCGGCGGTGCGCTATCCCGCGCGGCAACGGCTTCGGCGTGCCGCTCGACGCCGAGCTGAAGGCGCTGCCCGATCGGCGAGGGCGAGCTGCTGCGCGACGGCGACGACGCGCGCGATCGTCGCGATCGGCACGCTCGCGCATCCGGCGCTCGAGGCCGCGGCCGAGCTCGCCGCGCGACGGCATCTCGGCGGCGGTCGTGAACGCGCGCTTCGTGAAGCCGCTCGACGCGACGCGCATCGTCGCGCTCGCGCGCCGCTGCCGCGCGCTCGTCACCGTCGAGGAGCACAGCCGGCACGGGCGGCTTCGGCGCCGCCGTGCTCGAGGCGCTCGCGGAGGCGGGCGTCGCGTGCTGCCGGTGCGCTGCTCGCGCTGCCCGATGCCTGATCGAGCACGGCGATACGACAGCCGGCGAAGGCCGCCATTCGGGCTCGATCGCCGACGGGGATCGGCCCCGCGCGGTGCAGGACTGCCTGCTCGCCCGATCGTTGAAGGGCCAGCGCCTCGACGAACGGGTGGTGCGCCGAGGGCCTCCGCCGACGCCGGCAGCCAGGCCCAGGCGCTGATCCGCAGGGGCCGCGTGCTCGTCGACGACAGCCCGTCGACAAGCCCGGCACGCGCGTGCCGCGGAGGACGCCGTGCGCCTCGAGGCGAGACGCCGCGCTTCGTCTCGCGCGGCGGCGAGAAGCTCGCCGGCGCGCTCGCGGATCTCGGCGTCGATCCGGCGGGCAAGCGCTGCCTCGACGTCGGCGCCTCGACCGGCGGCTTCACCGACTGCCTGCTCGCGGCGCGGCGCCGCGCCGCGTCGTCGCCGTCGACGTCGGCTACGGCCAGCTCGCGCAGAAGCTGCGCGACGATCCGCGCGTGCGTGGTGCTCGAGCGGCGCAACGCGCGCGCGCTCGCGCCCGCCGACGTGCCCGCGCCGCATCGAGCTCGTCGTGCGTCGACGTGTCCTTCATCTCGCGTGCGCGCAGCTGCTCCCCGCCCGTTGCGCCTCGCGCCCGAAGCCGAGTGGCTCGTGCTGGTGAAGCCGCAGTTCGAGGTGGGACGGGGCAGGTCGGCAAGGGCGGCGTCGTGCGCGACGACGCGCTGCGTGCGCAGGCGGTGCGCGACGGTTCGCGACGCCGCGGAGGCGCTCGGGCTGGCGGAGCGCTCGGCGAGGCCGAGAGCCGGCTCGCCGGGCCGAAGGGCAATCGCGAGGTGTTCCTGCACCTTCGTTCCGCGAGCCTGCGTCCGACGAGTCGCGTCCCCGCAGGGTGTCGGTCGACTCGGGGGCGCTCGCTCTTATCCTATCCCCGTTCGCCCGAGAGGTTCCATGCCCGTGATCGAAGTCACCGCCCCCGCCGCCGAGCGCATCCGCGACGCTCCTCGACAAGGACGGCAAGCGCGAGTCCCACGGCCTGCGGCTCAAGGTGATCGGCGGCGGCTGCTCGGGCCTGCGCTACGAGCTCGCCTTCGACGACCGCGTGGGCGAGAACGACACACGAGCTCGAGGTCGGACGGCGATCCGCGTGCTCGTCGACGAGAAGAGCGCGCTCTATCTGGTCGGCACGACCCTCGACTTCGTCGACACGCTCCAGGAATCGGGCTTCAAGATGCAGAACCCCAACGCGAAGACGACCTGCGGCTGCGGGGAGTCGTTCGGGGCTTAGCCGAGCGCCGCGAGGGCCCTTGGCGCTCCAATTTCCGATCTACCTCGACCATCACGCGACCACGCCCGTCGACCCGCGCGTGCTCGAGGCGATGCTGCCGTACTTCCGCGAGGACTTCGGCAACGCGTCGAGCCAGACGCACGTCTACGGCTGGCGCGCCGAAGCCGCCGTCGAGGACGCGCGCGAGCGGATCGCGCGCGCGATCGGCGCCGCGGATCCCCGCGAGATCGTCTTCACGAGCGGTACCACCGAGAGCGACAACCTCGCGCTCGCGGGCGTCGCGCGGCCGGAGCCGCGCGCCGCGGCGACCACCTCGTCACCGCTCGCGACCGAGCACCCCGCCGTGCTCGACGTCTGCCGCGCGCTCGAGCGGAGGGCGTGCGCGTGACGCGCCTGCGTGTCGATGCGCGAGCGGGCTCGTCGATCCGGGCGACGGTCGCGCGCGCACTCACGCGACCGCACGCTGCTCGTCTCGGTGATGGCGGCGAACAGCGAGATCGGCGTGCTCCAGCCGCTCGCCGAGATCGCGGCGCTGTGCCGCGAGCGCGGCGTGCCGCTGCACAGCGACGCCGCGCAGGCCGTCGGCAAGCTGCCGCTCGACGTGCAGGCGCTCGGCGTCGATCTGCTCTCGTTCTGCGCGCACAAGCTCTACGGGCCGAAGGGCGTCGGCGCCCTGTACGTGCGGCGCGGCCCGCCGCGCGTTCGCTCGAGCCGCTGCTGTACGGCGGCGGGCAGGAGCTGGGCCGCGCGTCCGGGCACGCTGCCGGTGCCGCTGATCGTCGGCTTCGCGAAGGCGGTCGAGCTGTGCCTCGCGGAGCAGCCGACCGAGGCCGCGCGGCTCGCCGGGCCTGCGCGACGAGCTGTGGTCGCGGCTCGCGAACGCGAGCTGCCCGACATCCGCCGCAACGGGCATGCCTCGCAGCGGCTGCCCGGGAACCTGAACGTCAGCTTCGCCGGGGTCGAGGCGGACGCGCTGCTCGTGGCGCTGCGCGACGTCGCGCTCTCGACCGGCTCGGCCTGCGCCTCGGGCAGCGGCGAGACCAGCCACGTGCTGCGCGCGCTCGGGCTGCCCGGACGCGCTCGCCCGCGCCGCCGTTCGCATCGGAATCGGCCGTCGGAACACGGCCGAGGAGCTGGCCTTCGTCGGCCGAGCGCCTGGTGGGCCTGGTGCGCGAGCTGCGCGCGCAGCGCGCGCGCGCCGGCGCGCCGAAGCCGCGCACGGCGTCGGGGCGTCTGAGCGCCCGCGTCCGACGGCCGCGCTACCTTCCGCAGCGCAACTCCGATCCATGCAGCAGGAGGCCCCCCTTGACCGAGACCAGGAGCACCAACGTCACGTGGCATCACGGCCAGGTGACGCCGCGCGGAGCGGGAGAAGCTGCTCGGGCAGCGGGGCGTGACGTCTGGCTGACGGGGCTCTCCGGCTCGGGCAAGTCGACGCTCGCCGTCGCGGCCGAGCGCGCGCTGGTCTCGCGCGGCCGGCTCGCCTACGTGCTCGACGGCGACAACGTCCGCCACGGCCTCAACAAGAACCTCGGCTTCGGGCCCGCCGATCGTACGGAGAACATCCGGCGGATCGGCGAGGTGGCGAAGCTGTTCTGCGATGCGGGACTCGTCGTCTTCACGTCGTTCATCTCGCCCTACCGGGCCGACCGCGATGCGCGTGCGCGCGCTGATGGCGGAGGGCGAGTTCGTCGAGGTGCTTCGTCGACGCGAGCGTCGAGACCTGCGAGGGGCGCGACGTGAAGGGCCTCTACCGCAAGGCGCGCGCCGGTGAGATCAAGGAGTTCACCGGCATCTCGGCGCCCTACGAAGCGCCGCTGCGGCCCGAATTGGTGCTCGATACCAACCGCCAATCGGTCGATGAGAGCGTGGACGCGATTTTGCGCCACCTCGAGGAAAAGGGGTACCTCGGCACGTGAGTCCTCGGCGTCGGCAAATCGCGCTCTGGTGCGCGCTGGGCGCGCTCGGTCTGCCGGGCTGCGCCACGCTCGGCCTGCACCGCGGCGACGAGAACGCGACGCAGGTCGAGATCCGCCCCGAACGCGCCGCCCGACTACGACGTGCTGGTCGGCTCAGCAGCACATGCTCGACGGCGAGGTCGATGAGGCGCTCGCGGCCTACGAGCGCGCGGTGGCGAAGGACGAGGCTTCGGCCTTCCTGCATCGCCGCGTCGCCGCGGTGCTGGCGCAGCAGAACCGTCTCCCCGAGGCGACGCAGCACGCACGCCGGGCGCTCGAGCTCGAGCCCGCCGACGCCGAGACGCGGCTCTTCCTCGGCCAGCCTCTATCGCCTCTCGCACGACCTGCCGGCCGCCGAGAGCGTGCTGCGCGATCCGAACGGCGAGCCGATCGACACCGACGCCGCCTTCCTGCTCTACCAGGCGTACATCGAGGCGGGTCGGCTCGACGACGCGATGACGGCGGCGCAGTGGCTGGTGGTGCACGAGCCCGACCGAGCTGCGCGGGCGCTTTGCGCTCGCGCAATGTGCTCCAGCGCCAGGGCAAGGTGATCGAGTCGGAGCGCGACGCTGCGCGATGCGCTCCAGATCGATCCCGGCAACCTGCGCGTCTACGGCGCTCTCGCGCGATCGATGCGCGAGCGCGGCGACCGCGAGGGCGAGATCCGCATCTACCGTGAGGTGCTGGGTCTCGACCCGGATCACCTGCCCGACGCTGATCGCGCTCGGCGAGACGCAGATGGACGGCAACGATCTCGAGGGCGCGATCGTCACCTTCAAAGAGATCGAGCGGCGCTACCCGGAAGACATGCGCTCGGTCGTGCGGCTCGGCTTCCTTCGAGTACGAAGCCCGCGATTTCGCCGGCGCGGCGAACCGCTTCGAGCGCGCCTTCAACGCCGATCCGCAGGAGTACGAGTACGCCTTCTTCCTCGGCGTCGCGCGGCGCCGGATGGGCGAGACCGACGCGGCGATCGAGGCGTTCAAGACGATTCCGCCCGAGCACGCGCACTATTCCGAAGCGCGCACGCAGATTGCCTCGATCTACGAACGCCGCGGCGACTACCAGCTCGCGCTGGCCGAGGTCGAGCTCGCGGCGGCGAGCGCACCCGATCGTCAGCTCGAGCTCTACAAGGCCACGCTGCGCGCGAAGACCGGCGACTTCGAGGGCGCCGTCGCGTGATCTGAAGGGCCTGCTCGACGATCAGCCGGACGATGACGAGCTGCTCTACAACATCGGCATGCTCTACGGCGAGGCCAAGCGCACCGACGAGGCGCTGGAGTACATGCATCGCGCGCTGGCGCTCAATCCCGACAACGCGAGTGCGCTCAACTACATCGGCTACACGTGGGCGGAGAAGGGGGTCAATCTCGACGAGGCCGAGCGCATGATCTCGCGCGCCGTCGAGCTCAAGCCCGACGACGGCTACATCGTCGACAGTCTCGGTTGGGTGCACTACGTGCGCGCGAAGGCGCTGACGGCGCAGGGCCGCTCGAGCGAGGCCCAGAAGCACCTCGACGCGGCGCTGACGCACCTCGAGCGCGCCGATCAGCTCACGGGCGGCGATCCCGTCGTCTCGGAGCACCTCGGCGACACGTATCTGTTGATGGACCAGAAGCGCCACGCGCTCGATCGCTTCGAAGAGGCGATCCGCCTCGAGCCGCGCGAGGGCGAGCAGCCCGAACTGCTAGCACAAGTTCGAGATCCTCAAGCGAGAACTGCGGTAGCGGTGAGCCGCGCGGCGCTCCTCGTCGCCCTGCTGCTCGCGAGCCGCCGGCTGCCAGACCGCCGGCGCCTCGGCAGCCGCTGCCGGCGGACGATCCGCGGCCGGCGGCGCTGCTGCGGCGTGGCAGGCGCAGGCGGACGCGCGTCGCTCGCTGCGCGGCAGCGCGCGCCTCGCCGTGGACGGCGAAGCCGCTGCACGTGCGCGCGAAGCAGATCCTCGTGGTCGAGCGACCTTCGCGGCTGCGCGTCGAGGTGCAGGGGCTGCTCGTCGCAGACGCTTGCGGTGCTGGTCACCGACGGTCCCCGCTACGAGCTGTTTCGCGCCGAGGACCGCTCCTTCGAGAGCGGCGAGGTGCATCGCCGGCGCTGCTCTGGCAGGTGGCGAATCTCGCGCTCACGCCGGAAGAGGCGATCGATCTGGTGCTCGGCGCGCCGCGCATCGCGCAGCTGAGACTTCGCCTCCGCTGGGGGCCTTCGAAGCTGCCGATGGCGAGATCGCCGTCGAGTTCTCACGCGGGAGCCCGACGGCGAGCGCGAGCGAGTGCGCTTCGACGCGCAGGGGCGCTTGCTCGCACTCGAGCGCGTCAGCGAGTCGGGCGACCTCGTGTGGTCCGCTCGCTTCGACGCCTATGAGCCGGTCTCGGGAACGCCCTTCGCGCATCGCATCGAGCTCGCGGCGACGCGGCCGGCGACGCACGCCGAGCTGGTGCTCTCGGGTGTCGAGCTGAATCCCGCGCTGCCGGCCGATATCTTCCAGCTGCGACCGGTTGCGCCGCAGGGCCGGCCGGAAGCCGGGGGGGGATAGCGTGGGCCGATCCGCGGCCGCGGTGCTGTGTCTGCTCGCGCTCGCCGCCTGCACCAACGACCCGTACCCCGCCGAGCGACGCGCGCGCGAAGGTCTTCTACCTGCCGTTCGTCGAGCCGCCGAAGACGCTCGATCCGGCGGTCGCGTACACCGACGACCGAGCACGTGATCACCGGCACGTCTACGACGACGCTGCTCGAGTACCACTACCTCAAGCGCCCCTATCGGCTGATCCCGGGGCTCGCGCAGGACGTACCGACGCCGCGAGCCGCAGCCCGACGGCCACGTCGTCTACCGCTTCGACCTGCGCGACGGGCGCGCTCTTCCACGACGACCCGTGCTTCGCGCTCGACGGCGAGCCGGCGCGCACCACGCGCGAGGTCGTCGCCGGCGACGTCGCGTTCGCAGCTCGATGCGCATCGCCGATCCGGCGGTCGACGAGCCCCGTCAGCGAGCACGTTCGCGCACGTCGTCGGGCTTCGGGAGTTCGTCGAAGCGGCTGGCGCAGCTGCGGAAGAAGGATCCCGCGTTCGCGGCGCAGCGCATCGACGAGCAGTATCGCGCCGCCGGCGGCATTGCGCGGCGTCGGCGTCGACGACCGCGACGACGCTCGAGATCGTGCTCAAGCGAGCCGTATCCGCAGATGCTCTACTGGTTCGCGATGCCGTTCACGGCGCCGGTGCCGTGGGAGGCGGTCGCAGTACTACGACGGCGAGGACGGTCGCGACTCTGTTCGCGGATCATCCGGTCGGCACGGGCCCGTTCCGGCTAGTCGCCTACGACAAGCAGAGCCGCATCGTGCTCGAGAGCAACCCGAACTGGTACGGCGCCGGCACCCGGAGTGGAACGCGCCGGCCGCGACCTACCCGAGCGAGGGCGAGCCCGGGACGACGCGCAGCGGACGTCCTCGACCCCGCGTACGTCGGGCAAGCCGCTGCCGTTCGTCGAGCGCGTCGAGTTCCGGCTCGAGAAGGAGGACGATCCCCGCCTTCAACAAGTTCCTCCAGGGCTACTACGACGCGTCGGGCATCGTCGCAGGAGAGCTTCGACAAGGTGGTGCACGAGCGGCGCGCTCTCGCCGGAGATGGCAGGCGCTCGGCATGCAGCTCGACAAGTCCGTCGACGCCGGCGATCTACTACATCGGCTTCAACATGGACGACCCGCGTCGTCGGCGCGCCGGCGGCGAGCGCGGCCGCAAGCTGCGCCAGGCGATGAGCCTCGTCGATCGACTCGCACGAGTACTCGCGCGCTCTTCCTGAACGGCCGCGGCTTGCCGGCGCAGTCGCCGATGCCGCCCGGGCATCTTCGGCTACGACGAGGGCTACAAGAACCCGTTCCGCCAGCGTCGACCTCGAGCGCGCGCAGACGCTGCTCGCGCGAGGCCGGCTATCGCGAACGGCATCGACCCGAAGACCGGGCAGCCGCTGCGCGCTCACCTTCGACGTCGGCGGACACGCACGCGCGCGACGGGCGCCTGCGCTTCCAGTTCTTCGTGAACGCGTGGCGCCAGCTCGGCCTCGACGTCGAGATCGCCGCCACCACCTACAACAAGTTCCAGGACAAGGTGCGGCGACGGCGCCTACCAGATCTTCATGTGGGGCTGGATCGCCGACTATCCCGATCCGGAGAACTTCCTCTTCCTGCTCTGGCGGCAGATGGCGCAGCTCGAAGAGCGGCGGGCCGAACACCGCGAACTTCGCCGAACCCGAGTACGACGAGCTGTTCGTCGCGCATGAAGACGGCCGAGACGACGACGCCGAGCGCTGCGCGCTCATCCGGCGAGATGCGCGCGCATCCTCGAGCGCGAGCGCCCGTGGATCGAGCTCTTCCACCCCGAGGACTACGCGCTCTTCCAGGGCTGGATGCACAACGTGAAGCCGCCGGGCTCTCGCTCGCCGACGCTCAAGTACTAGCGACGTCGACCCGGCGCTGCGCGCGAGCAGCGCCGCGCGAGTGGAACCAGCCCGTGCTCTGGCCGGTCGTACGCTGCTGGCTCGGCGCTCGTGCGGTCGCGATCGGTCGCTGCCCGGGCATCGCGCACGCTACGCTGACGCGGAGGAGCGCCAGTGATGCTGGCCTACGTCGTCCGGCGGCTCGCGCTACGGCGTCGTCGATCGTGCTCGGCGTGCTGTTCTTGCTGTTCGTGCTCTTCTTCCTCGATGGCGACGCCGGACGACATCGCGCGCCGCGCGCGTGGGCGAGAAGGCGCCGCCCGCGGTGCATCGAGCAGTGGAACGTGAACCACGGCTACGACAAGCCCGCTTTGGCCGCGGCGGGCACCTGACCGACAACCTGCTCGTCGAGCACTTCCGGCGCATGCTCACGTTCGACTTCGGGCGCAGCGACGCCGACGACGTGCCGATCGCGCAGCGCGCTGCGCGAGGGCGTCGGGCCGAGCCTGGCGCTCGACGGTGCCGCTCTTCGTGCTCGGCGCTGCGTGCTCGCGATCGCGCTCGGCGCTGTTCGTGGCCTTCTTCCGCGAGACCTACATCGACCGCAGCGGCGTGTTCTTGTGCGTGCTCGCGATGAGCGTCTCGATGCTGCTCTACATCATCGGCGGGCAGTTCCTGTTCGGGAAGCTGCTTGCGCTGGTTCCCGATCTCGGGCTTCGATCCGACGCCGCGCGTGATCTGCGCGCTTCTTGGCGCTGCCGGTCGTGGTGGCGCTGCTCGTCGGGCTCGGCGGCGAGCGTGCGCTTCTACCGCACGGTCTTCATCGAGGAGATCCACACGCGACTACGTGCGCACGGCGCGCGCCAAGGGCTGCGGCGACGCTGCGCGTCATGGTCGCGCCACGTGCTGCGCAACGCGCTGATCCCGATCCTCACCAACGTGGTGATGGCGATTCCGTTCCTGTTCACGGGCTCGCTGCTGCTCGAGTCGTTCTTCGGGATCCCGGGGCTCGGCGCGCTGACCGTCGACGCCATCAACGGCAACGACTTCTCGACGCTGCGCGCGATGGTCTACATCGGCGCGCTGCTCTTCATCGTCGGCGCAGATCCTGACCGACATCAGCTACACGCTGGTCGATCCGCGCGTGCGGCTCGAGTAGCGCATGGAGCCGCACGTCGTCGTCGAACCTCGTCGTGGCTGCTGCGTCGCTGGTCGGCGCCGCTGGCGTCGCGCGCTGCGGCTGCGTCCGGCGAGCAACGCTCTGGCGCGAGCGGCGTCGCGCAGCTCGTGGCGGCGGCGGCCCGCTCGCGTCGTGCGTGGTCGCGCTCTTTACGTCGGCGATCGCGCTGCTCGACTCGGTCGCGTGGGTCGGCGGCGCCGCCGAGGGCGACGCGGTCGCGGCGCACGAGGCCCGAGCCTCATCGACCGCGCTTTCCCGGCGACTTCGAGGAGAAGAGCTACTCCGCGCCGTTCGCGAGCGACGGAGTTCTACGGCGACGCGCCGCTCGACGCACCCCGGCACGCACCTGCTCGGCACCGACATCCTCGGGCCGCGACGTGCTCTACGTCGACGCTCAAGGGCGCGCGCGTGGCGCTGCTGATCGGCGGGCTCACCAGCCTGATCGTCGATCCCGCTCGCGCTCCTCTTCGGAGTCAGCGGCGGGCTACTTCGGCAAGTGCATCGACGACGTCGTGTTCTTCGTGATGTAGCACGCTCGCGTCGATGCCCGAGCATTCTGCTGCTGATCGCGCTGATCATGGTGCTCGGCCAAGGGCCCGTGCAGGTGTGCGTCGCGCTCGGCGTCACGAGCTGGGTCGAGCTTCTGCCGGCTCGTCGCGCGGCGAGACCCTGAAGCTCCGCGAGCTCGACTACGTGCACGCCGCGCGCGCGCTCGGCGTCACGCCGGCGCGCATCATCTTGCGCCACATCGTGCCGAACCTGATGCACCTCGTGGTCATCACGTTCGTGCTGATGTTCTCGGGCCTGGTGCTCTCCGAGGCCGATGCTCTCGTGGCTCGGCATCGGCATCGACGGCAGCTGGGGCCAGATGATCGCCCAGGCCAAGGACGAGCTCTCGCGCGAGCCGATCGTGTGGTGGAACCTCGCTGCGGCGTCGGCGCGCGCTGTTCGGGCTGATCCTCGCCGTCAACTTCGATCGGCGACGCGCGTGCGCGACGTGCTCGACCCGCGCACGCTGCGGGAGCACCGGTGAGCGAGCCGCGTGCTCGACGTCGACGGACTCGGTACGTCACGACGCTTCCCGATGAGCGCGGCGCGCGTGCCCGGTGGTCGACGAGGTGTCGCTTCGCGTCGACGCGCGGCGAGGTGCTGGCGCTGGTCGGCGAGTCCGGCTGCGGCAAGTCGATGACCGCGCTCTCGCATCCTGCGGCTGGTGCCGAAGCCCGGACGCGTCGACGGCGGGCGCGATCCTGCTCGACGGGCAACGACCTGCTCGACGCTGCCCGTGCCGGACGATGCGCGCGGTGCGCGGGCGCGAGGTCGCCATGATCTTCCAGGAGCCGATGACCAGCCTGAACCCGGTGCGTCACGGTCGGCGGTCAGGTCATCGAGGCGCATCCGCGCTGCACGAGACGCGTGTCGCAAGCAGGCGGCGCGCGCGCGCACGCATCGAGCTCTTCGAGCGGGTGCGGCATTCCGGATCCAGCGCGCGCGCTTCGACGCCTATCCGCACCAGCTCTCCGGCGGCCTGAAGCAGCGCGTGATGATCGCCATGGCGCTCGCCACGCGGCCGAAGCTGCTGATCGCCGACGAGCCGACGACCGCGCTCGACGTCACGATTCAGGCGCAGATCCTCGAGCTGATGCGCGAGCTGCAGCGCGACTTCGAGCACCGCGATCCTGCTCATCACGCACGACCTCGGCGTCGTGAACGAGCTCGCCGACCACATCGCCGTCATGTACGCCGGGCGCGTCGTCGAAGAGGGCACCGCGCACGGAGGTGCTCGGCGCACCGCGGCATCCCTACACGCGCGGGCTGCTGCGCGCCGTGCCCATCGCCGGCGCCGTGCGGGGCGAACGGCTCGCCGAGATCGCGGGCGTGGTGCCCGCCCTGCAGGACCGTCCGAGCGGCTGCCGCTTCTCCACCCGCTGCGCGAGCGTGCTCGAGCGCTGCCGCCGCGACACGCCGGGCGACACCGTCGTCGCGGTCGGACACGTCGCGCGCTGTCACGTGGTGGCGCAGTGCGCGGGCCGAGCACCATCGCGCCCGCGAGCGCCGCCATGCCACCCA
>CAWJGS010000008.1:0-7500 GCA_963842575.1 uncultured Actinomycetes bacterium
TCCCCGGGTTGGACTCGAACCAACAACCCTCCGGTTAACAGCCGGATGCTCTGCCAATTGAGCTACCGGGGATCACTACCGCCGTCAACCGGCGTGAGAGCGCATTTTAGCGACGGTTACGCGAACTCCCGCACCGCTTCGCGGACGCGCGCGAGGGCGGCTTGCAGCTCCTTCGTGTTCTCGAGATCGGCTTCCGCAAGCTCGTGCTCGAGCCGGCGCTCGCGCAGGCGGAGAAGCAGTTGCTTGCCTGTCTCGACGTCGATCCCCTCGGCCTCGGCGCGGGCGTCCAGCTCCGCCAGCAGACGCAGGAGCTCGGGATCGACCTCGCCCGGCTGGACGAGGTGGTCGCGCAGGCGGCGATGGAGCGGATCTTCGAAGTGCTCCGGCCCGAGCTCCGCCAGGACCTCGTGCAGCTCGGGATCGGGATGGGCGACGCAGGCCGCGAGCGCGTCGCGCTCGAGGCGCGCTCCCGCCTCGAGCAGCTTGGTCGAGACTGGGCCGGAGCTGACGCCGGTCGAGGAGACGCCCGCCCGCAGCTGCACGGTCAGGCCGAGCCGGTCGTTGGCGAGCCGCCACGCCTCCTGTCGTTCCGGCGACTCGGGCAGGGCGTCGAGGAACTCCTGGATGCGGAGATACGCGTGCTGGCGGTCCTCCATCCGCGCCAGCTCGAGCTGAACGCGGTGGAGCGCATACGGATTCGGCGTGGCGAGTCGCTCCTGGAAGGCGGCCGGATCGTCCGCCGGGTCGTTGCCCGGCTCGAGCGGGACGACGTATACCTCGAGCCCGCGCTTCGTCGCAAGCTCCATTCCGCGGAGGGTCGCGTCCTGGCCGGCGGCGTCGGCGTCGAAGCAGAGGTAGAGGCGCCCGGTCAGGCGAGAAAGCTCGCGCAGCTGGTTCTCGGTCAGCGCGGTTCCCATGGACGCGACGACCGGCTCGAAGCCCGCCTCGCGTAGAGCGATCACATCCGTGTTTCCCTCGACGACGACCGCGCGGTCCTGTTTCGCTATCGCGCGCCGAGCCTTGTCGAGCCCGTACAGGAGGTCGCCCTTGCGGAAGAGCTCGCCCTCGGGCGAGTTGACGTACTTGGCCGGGATGGGATCGTCGTCACGCAGCCGGCGGGCCTGGAAGCCGCAGATGCGCCCGCGCGCATCCGCGAGGGGGAAGACGAGGCGCCCGTTGAAGTAGTCGTTCCCTCGCCGGTTGACGAGCCCGGCCGCGGAGAGCTCCTCTCGCGTGTAGCCCTCTTTGAGTGCCCTGCCGGCGAGCGTCGCGCCGCCGGGCGCGAGACCGAGGCGGAACTCCCGGCAGATCTCCTCGCCGAAGCCGCGGCCCTGGAGGTACGTACGCGCCGGCTCGCCTGCGTCGCTCTCCCACAGATGGCGCTCGTAGAAGCCGGTCGCCCGCTCGAGCAGCGCAGTCAGCCGCTCGCGCCGGCGCCGGCGGTTGTCGTCGGCGGGCGATCCGTCCTCGTACTCCACTGTGACGCGGAAGCGATCGGCGAGCCACTCCACGGCCTGGGAGAAGTCGAGCTGCTCGGTCTCACGCACGAACGTGATCGCGTCGCCGCCTGCGCCGCAGCCGAAGCAGTAGTAGAGCTTGTCCTGCGGGTTGACGGAGAAGCTCGGCGTGCGCTCTTCGTGGAAGGGGCAGCGCCCGGTGTAGCGACCGCCCGCTCGGCGGAGCTGCGTGCGCGCACCGACCAGCTCGACCATGTCGATCGCGGCTTTGACCGCCTCGACCGATTCGTGCTTGATCCGCGGCACTGCGGTGACCCTATAGCTCCGCGGCGTATGCGAACGCGAAGCGGTCGGTCATTCCCGCTACGTAGTCGACCGTTTCCTGAAGCGGGTCGCCAACCTCGATCAGGTGGTCGAAGATCTTCCGCACGACCGCCCTGGCATGGGCATTGTCGTACTGCGCCTGATCGCCGAGATACACCCGGTCGAACATGAAGCGCCTCAGCGAGAGCATCGCCTCTCCAACCTCGGGCGACTGGCTGATCTCACCGGCCGCGGCCGAGGTCTCGACGATGTCGTGGACGAGCCGGTCGATCCGCTTCGCGCCCGTGGGGCCGAGGATCTCGATCTCCTGCCGGGGAAGCTCCTCAGGCGCGAGGACGCCCGCGCGGACGGCGTCGTCGATGTCGTGGTTGATGTATGCGACGCGGTCGACGAGCTTGACGATCCGTCCCTCGTGCGTGAATGGATCCGTCGCGCCGGTGTGGTTCAGGATCCCGTCCCGCACCTCCTCGGTCAGGTTCAGCCCGAGGCCGTCGCGCTCGAGCACGTCGACCACGCGCAGGGAGTGTTCGTTGTGCCGGAAGCGGCGCTCGAACCGCTCCTGGAGCGCTTCGTCGAGCGCCTCCTCCCCGGCGTGGCCGAACGGCGGGTGCCCGAGGTCGTGGCCGAGGCCGATCGCCTCCACGAGGTCCTCGTTGAGCCGCAGCGCGCGCGCGACGCCGCGTGAGATTCCGGTGGTCTCGAGCGTGTGCGTCAGGCGGGTGCGGTAGTGGTCGCCCTCGGGGGCGATGAAGACCTGGGTCTTGTGCATGAGGCGGCGGAAGGACTTGGTGTGGACGATGCGGTCGCGGTCGCGTTGGAAGGGGGTGCGGAGCCGGCATGGGCGTTCGTCGCGCGCGCGGCCGCGGGTCGCGTAGGAACGCACGGCGAGGTCGGAAAGGGTGTGCTGCTCGAGCTCGCGCGTGCGGGCCTCGAAGGCGTCGGCGACGGGGTCGGAGCGGGCGCTTTCGGAGGCGGTTCGAGCCATGCGGCAAGGGTAGTGGTCGGCCCGGGCGGCGAATCCACCGGGGCAGCGAGAGCCTCCTTGGTAGTACCCGTCCCTAACCCCCACCCACCCAAGGGGACGACGTACGAGGCTAGCCGCGCGGGGGCCCGGACCGGTATCGCGCGCGTGTCGAAAGCGTCAAGAGTTCCGCGCTGACGCGAGGCGCGGCGACGCCGCTAGATGATCACCGGGACGGTGCCGCCGTCAGCGCTCCAGGCGGCGCCGGTCACGTATGACGAGCGCGGCGAGCACAGGAAGACGATGACCGCCGCGATCTCCTCGGGCTCGGCCATCCGGCCGAGAGGACGTCCGCCCCCGACCGCCTCCAACACTTCCTCCCGCGACTTCCCGGTCTGCTCCGCCTGTTGGTCCGCGAGCCGCCCGGGAGCGAGCCATGTCTCGCTCAGCGTCGGCCCGGGCGCGATCGCGTTGCAGCGAATCCCCTCCTTCGCGTACAGATCGGCGACCAGCCGCGACAGCGACAGCACGGCTGCCTTCGTCACCGTGTAGTTCGGCATCCCCGTCGAGGGGCGCTTGCCGGCCGTCGAGGACACATTCACGATCACGCCGTCCTTCCGCTCCCGCATCCCCGGGAGCACCGCCTGAATCGCGCGCACGAAGCTCATCACGTTCAGCTGCCACATGCCTTCCCACTGCTCCTCCGACAGCTGGTCGAACTTGGCCAGGTACGAGTCCCCCACGTTGTTCACGAGGACGTCGACACGGCCGAGCTGCGCTTCGGTGCGGCGGATGAGCTCACCCGGGAACGGCGGGATCGCTCAGATCGGCGGACACATGCAGCGCCTCACCGACTCCGGGCGCTTCCTCGCGGCGCGAGCAGGTCACCACCCGCGCACCCTCCGCCACGAGCATGCGCGCGGCCTCCAACCCGACCCCAGCGGTCGAGCCCGTGAGCACGCAGACGCGGTCGCGAAGCCCCAGATCCATGGCTCGTTACCCTAGATGGTTGATGCCACGATCTCACGCGTCCGGCTGCGCGATCTGGCACGCCTGGGCCGCTCCGGCCTGGATCCGGCCGGCGGAGCCGGCCTCCACCGTGCCTGCGCTTCGCCGCGTCGGCCGCTCACCGATGCTCCCGGCATCGGCAAGCGTCCGCCGCGGCGCCCCAGACGCACCAGCTCGCGCCCCGGAACAGGCGATCTCATGGCATCAACCATCTCGCCCGACGTGACCGAGCTCATCGTCGTCCGCCACGGAGAGACCGACTGGAACCGGGACGGCCGGTACCAGGGCCACGCCGATCCGCCGCTGAACGACGCCGGGCGGGAGCAGGCGCGAGAACTCGCGCGCGCGCTGGCGGACCAGCCGCTGGACGTCGCGTACACGAGCGATCTCCGGCGGGCCGCCGAGACCGCTCGAATCATCGTCGCCGGCCGTGAGGTGCCTCTTGTCGAGGACCCCGGCCTGCGAGAGATCGACGTCGGCTCCTGGTCCGGACTGACCCGCGCCGAGATCGAGGAGCGATTCCCCGGGGCCGAGGAACACGACGGCGAATCCAGGGACGACCACCTCGCGCGCGTACTGGCCGCAGTCGTGGACATCGCGCGCCGGCACCCCGGCGAGCGGGTGCTGATCGTCTCCCACGGCGGCTCGATCCGGACGCTCCGCCGCCATGCTCTGCAGGTCGACTCCGTGCCGCGAGTGGAGAACTGCACGGTCTACAGGCTGGCCTTCGAGGACGGCTCACTGCGCGGGATAGACTGACCCGGTGGAGGACTACACCAGCAAGTACAAGGGAGAGCGGGTCGAGGTCGCGCTGTTCGGGGGCGACTATCAGGAGGGCGTTCTCACCGCGTACTGCTTCGTCGACGAGGTCGCGCACATCGAGCTCAACGGCCACATCCTCGTGCCTCTACAGAACATCGCGTCCCTCCACTGTTCCAGCCGCTGCGACGCTCCCGAGCCGGATTGGCCCCCACGCGGGCTGACCGAGGACGAACGCGAAGACGAGTCCTAGCCGCCTCCTCGTCGCCCGGAACCTGCTCAAGGTCTGGGCGCTCTTCCTGGTGATCTGCGCCCTGCTCGGCGGGATCGGGTGGGTGCTCAACGGCTACGGGCTCTGTGTGATCTTCGTTTTCGCCGGTCTGCTGATCGCCGCTGGGATGTGGTGGTACGCGGATCGAGCCGTGCTCGGGCTCGTTCGGGCGAGGGAGCTCGCGCTCGCCGAGGGCGCCGGGCTGTACTCGACCCTCGAGCGGCTCGCGGCTCAGGCAGGCGTGGCCACGCCACGCCTGTACCTCATGGTGGACGGCCTGCCGCGGGCATGCGCCGCCGGACGTGGGCCTCGCAACTCCGCGATCGCCGTGAGCCGCGGACTGCTGCAGGCGATGCCCCTGTCGGAGCTCGAGGGAGTGCTCGCGCACGAATTGGCACACATCCGGCACAGAGACGTCTTCGTCCAGTCTGTCGCCGTTGCCACCGCCGCGGCGATCGTCGAGGCAAGCCGGATCGGCGGCTGGTTCAGGCGGTGGCTGCTGTTCGTCCTCGGCCCTGTTGCATCCGCGTTCGTCCATCTCCTCCTCTCGCCGAAGCGCGAGTTCGACGCCGACCGGGCCGGCTCACTGCTGCTCGGGTCGCCTCACCCGTTGGCGGCGGCGCTCGTCCGGCTCGACCAGGCGAGCGAGCTCGTCCAGTTCGAGGGCAGTCCCGTTGCGGAGCCGGTGTACATCGTCAATCCGTTCGAGCAGAAGGGCCTGGCCGCTCTCTTTTCCACGCATCCTCCCGTCGAGGAGCGCGTGAAGCGCCTGCGGGAGCTCGAGCGCGACGCACCCGTCCTGGCGGCATAGAAAAGGGCCGCTCTCGCGGCCCTTTGAAGTTAATTCGGCGGCGTCCTACTCTCCCGGGAGGTTGCCCTCCGAGTACCATCGGCGCTGGCGGGCTTAACTGCTCTGTTCGGAATGGGAAGAGGTGTTGCCCCGCCGCTATGACCACCGAAAGTTGTGAAAGTGGCGCCGCATTGGCGCACCTTCAAAACTCCATAGCGAACAACTAACGTGTTCAAAATCAAGACCTCGGGCAATTAGTACGGGTGCGCTGAACGCGTCGCCGCGCTTACACGTCCCGCCTATCAACGTGGTGGTCTCCCACGGCCCTTACTCCCTCGAGGGGATGGGAAGCCTTATCTCGAGGTGGGCTTCCCGCTTAGATGCTTTCAGCGGTTATCCCATCCGGACGTAGCTAATCAGCAGCGCCGTTGGCACGACGACTGATACACCAGAGGTCCGTTCATCTCGGTCCTCTCGTACTAGAGACGACTCCTCTCAAGCTTCCAGCGCCCATGGTGGATAGGGACCGAACTGTCTCACGACGTTCTGAACCCAGCTCGCGTACCGCTTTAATGGGCGAACAGCCCAACCCTTGGGACCTACTCCGGCCCCAGGATGCGACGAGCCGACATCGAGGTGCCAAACCCTTCCGTCGATGTGGACTCTTGGGAAGGATAAGCCTGTTATCCCCGGCGTACCTTTTATCCGTTGAGCGACGGCAATTCCACTCTCTACCGCCGGATCACTAAGGCCTGCTTTCGCACCTGCTCGACATGTCTGTCTCGCAGTCAAGCTCCCTTATGCCTTTACACTCTACGCACGATTTCCAACCGTGCTGAGGGAACCTTTGCGCGCCTCCGTTACATTTTGGGAGGCGACCGCCCCAGTCAAACTGCCCACCTGACGCTGTTCCCGACCCGGATCACGGTATCGGGTTAGAAGCCCAGAACACGAAGGGTGGTATCCCAAGATTGGCTCCACGACGACTGGCGTCGCCGCTTCAAAGCCTCCCACCTATCCTGGACAACGTACCCCAGACTCCAACGTCAAGCTGCAGTAAAGGTGCACGGGGTCTTTCCGTCCAACCACGGGTACTCGGCATCTTCACCGAGACTACAGTTTCACCGGATCCCTCGTTGAGACAGCGCCCAAGTCGTTACGCCATTCGTGCAGGTCGGAACTTACCCGACAAGGAATTTCGCTACCTTAGGACGGTTATAGTTACCGCCGCCGTTTACCGGGGCTTAGATTCAAAGCTTCGCCCGAAGGCTAACCTCTCCTCGTAACCTTCCGGCACCGGGCAGGCGTCAGCCCCTATACGTCGTCTTTCGACTTCGCAGAGACCTGTGTTTTTGTTAAACAGTCGCTTGGGCCGTTTCACTGCGGCCCCCTCGAGCTCGAGCGGGTAAACCGCTCTCACCCTACCGGGGCGCCCCTTCTCCCGAAGTTACGGGGCCATTTTGCCGAGTTCCTTAACGAGGGTTCTTCCGATCACCTTGGTATTCTCTACCTGCCCACCTGTGTCGGTTTAGGTACGGGCACGTTCCACCTGCCTAGACGCTTTTCTCGGAGGCATGGCTTTTGGAACTTCGGTCTCCGCTAGGAAACCTCGGCGTCCCGTCTCAGGCTCAATGGACCGCGGATTTACCTACGGCCCGCCCTACGCGGTTGCCCCAGGACGACCATCGCCTGGGATCCCATAGCCTACCCCGTCCCGCCTTCGGTCATAACGGTGAAGACGTGGTACAGGAATATCAACCTGTTGTCCATCGCCTACGCCTTTCGGCCTCGGCTTAGGTCCCGACTAACCCTGAGCAGATTAGCTTTACTCAGGAACCCTTGGGCATTCGGTGGAGGAGTTTCTCACTCCTCTTTCGTTACTCGTGCCAGCATTCTCACTTCCCATGCCTCCACGGCTGGCTTACGCCGC
>CAWJGS010000008.1:10000-99883 GCA_963842575.1 uncultured Actinomycetes bacterium
GGAGGTACCGTCACCCTCTGGGCTATTAACCCGAGTGGCTTCGTCCCTCCTGAAAGCGGTTTACAACCCGAAGGCCTTCTTCCCGCACGCGGCGTCGCTGCGTCAGGCTTTCGCCCATTGCGCAAGATTCCCCACTGCTGCCTCCCGTAGGAGTCTGGGCCGTGTCTCAGTCCCAGTGTGGCTGATCGTCCTCTCAGACCAGCTACGGATCGTCGCCTTGGTGAGCCGTTACCTCACCAACAAGCTAATCCGCCGCGGGCTCCTCCTCGGCCAGAGGCCGAAGCTACCTTTTCTCACGAACCCGAGGGCTCGAGAGGCTATCCGGCATTAATCCGGGTTTCCCCGGGCTATTCCGGTGCCGAGGGCAGATTACCCACGTGTTACTCACCCGTTCGCCACTTTCCCCAGCCCCGAAGGACTGGTTCTCGTTCGACTTGCATGTGTTAAGCGCGCCGCCAGCGTTCGTCCTGAGCCAGGATCAAACTCTCCGTGAAAAGTGGTTGCCGGGATATAGCCGTTCAAACGGCAAGGCCGTTAACAGCAGAGCCGGCAAGCCTGTTCCACTTTGAGCTTGTGCTCAAAGGTCACGCCCCGAAGGGCATGACGGGTTCTTAAGCCTCCGACCGCGCAGCCCGCTGTTGAACAATGGGCTGTGCGCCGAAGGTCTCGACGTTTTGCACGCTGCTGAGTTTTCAAAGACCATCGCCTGTCGAGGCGGCGTAAAAAAACCTCCAACTCGCGTCGGAGGCCTCCAGATCAACCGGTACTGCGTCGTATCCGTCTGGTCTGAGAGGGCGCTCCTCTGGTCGGAGTTGCGGGACTTTTCTACGCAGCCTCTCTCGAGGCGACGGCCATCATAGCAATAATCGCCGGCCGCGGTCAGGCCGCGCGGAAGCGCAGGAAGCGGCGCTTTCCCGCTTGAACAAGCCGTCCCTCGAGCCGCTCGCGCGGAAGGTCGAGCTCCTCCACGGGCTCGCCTTCGATACGGACTCCGCCCTGGGCGATCAGCCGGCGGGCCTCGCTCGTCGACCCGAGCCCGAAGCGCTCGACGAGCAGTGCCGGAAGGTGGATCACGTCTCCTCCCGGCAGCTCCGCCTCTTCGACCTCCTCCGGCGGCTTCCCCTCGCGCACGACACGCGTGAAATGCGCCTCCGCGGCGGCTGCGGCCTCCTCCCCGTGCCACTGCTCGACGATCGCCCGCGCAAGCGCGAGCTTCGACTCCAGCGGATCGCCGCCGGGAGCCTCCCGGTCCAGCGTGAGCCGCCACCATTGTTCGAGAGCCTCGTCCGGGAGGGACATCACCTTGCCGAACATCGAGTCCGGCTCCTCTTCGATCCCGATGTAGTTGCCCTCCGACTTGGCCATCTTCTTCGCGCCGTCGGTACCGACGAGCAGCTCGTAGGTCACGACGGCCTGCGGGTCGAGGCCGTAGTGCTGCATGACGTCGCGGCCCATGAGCAGGTTGTAGAGCTGGTCGGTGCCGCCGACCTCGACGTCGGCCTCGATCGCGACCGAGTCGTAGCCCTGCGCAAATGGGTAGAGCAACTCGGAGACGGAGATGGGATTGCCGCCGGCGAAGCGTTCGGCGAAGTCGTTGCGCTCGAGGAGGCGTGCCACCGTCCCCGTCCGGGTCAGGCGCACGAGCTCGGCGTAGTCGAGCTTCCCCAGCCACTCGCCGTTGAAGCGAATCTCCGTGCGGTCGCGATCCAGGATGCGGAAGGCCTGCTCGGCGAAGAGCTCGGCGTTTCGGTCGAGCACCTCGTCCGGGAGCACCCGCCGTTCCTTGGAGCGGCCGGACGGATCGCCGATCCGCGCCGTGTAGTCGCCCACGATGAGGACGGCGATGTGGCCTGCGTCCTGGAACGCGCGCAGGCGGCGCAACACGAACGCGAAGCCGAGGTGGATGTCCGGGCCCGGTCGGGTCGATCCCGAGCTTGGCGCGCAGGGGGCGCCCGAGCGCGAGCTTGCGCTCCAGCTCGCCCTCCGGAAGGACGTCGACCGAGTGTTGGAGAAAGTCCGCGTTCAGGCGGACGATTCTAGAAGTAGTACGGCGCCAGCCCCTGCGCGCCCAGCGCGTACCAGATCCCGAAGGCGAGGCTGGCGACGCCGAGCACGGGCGCGATCCGGTGGAACCCGCGCTGCACACGCGGCCGCGAGAGCGTTGCACCGAACCCGGCCGAGAGCAGCGCCATCGAAACCGCGGTGAAGAAGGCGAAGATCCCGAGCGCGACGACCGCGATCGCATGGCTGTGGATCGTCGCCAAGAGCAGAACACCGACGCCTGCGCTTCCGCCGATCCCGTGGAGAAGGCCGATCAGGTACGCCTGCAGCGGCGTGCGCGCCCGGCGCGTGCGGTGCGGGTGGCCGTCGCCTTGGTGGACGTGACCGTGCGCGTGCGGCCTGCCGCCGTGCGCGTGGAGGTGCATATGAAAGAGGCCTCGCCGCCACCGGATGAGCAGCCAGACGGCGAGCGCGACGATGAGGAATCCGACGGTGGTCTCGGCGCCTTCCTGGAGCGTCTCCGGCAGGTACGTCTTGAACAGGACGATCGGCAGGCCGAGAGCGAACAGCGAGGTCGCGTGGCCGGCACCCCATGAGCCGCCGAGGCGGAGGGCGTGACGCGTGCCCCGTTCCTTGCCGGCGATGAGGGTCGTAACCGCGGCGAGATGGTCGGGATCGGTCGCATGACGCAGGCCGAGCAGCAGGGCGACGCCCGCGACGACGAGGAGCGTCCCGCCGTCCGACAGTCCCGACAGCCATGTGTCGACCCCGAACATCAGACAACTCCCGGCAGGGCGCGGACGGTCATGACGAGACCGAGCACGAGTATGACCGCAGCGCTCAGCGCAGGTAGCGCTCGCACCACGCGTCCCTCGAGCCGCAGACGCCCTGCCAGCCTCTTGGCCGAGACGGCCAACAATCCGATTCCAGTCATGGCGGCGGCGAGGCCCATGCTGAAAGCGAGGATCAGCACGAGCCCGTAGCCGACGCGGTGCAGCGAGATCGCCGCGAGCAGCACGACCAGCGCGGTCGGACACGGGATCAGCCCGCCGGAGATCCCAACTCCGAGCAAGCCGCGCATGGACAGCTGCTGGTCGTGGTCGTGGCTGTGGCCATGGTGGTGGTGGTGGTGTCCGTGCGCGTGCATCCGCCGGTGGCGTAGACGGGCGCGCAGGACTCCGCAGCCGACGACGACGACGAGCAGTGCCGACGCGAGGTTGAGCCAGGGGTAGAGCTGCTCGGGGAAGATGAACGCGGACAACGCCAGCGTGATCAGGCCGAGGGCGAAGACGCCGACGGTGTGGGTGACCGTGACCGTCAGGCCGAGGAAGGCGGCGTGCCTGGGCGTCCCCCGCGTCCCGACGAGATAGGCGGCGACTATCGACTTGCCGTGGCCGGGACTGAGCGCGTGCACCGCGCCCCAGAAGAACGCGAGCAGGAGCGCGAGCGCGACGAAACCGGCGCTCAGCTTCTCCTTGGCTATGAGGCCGGCGAACCCGCCGTCGCCGCCCTGGTGGACGGTCACGCGCGAGTCGAGCGCCTTCCCGGACGAGAGCTCGGGTGCGACACCTGAGCCGGTTCCGGGGTCGACCTCGAGGCGCGCGGAGCGCACGTCGAGCGGGCTGGACAGCTGGTCCTTGGGGTACGCGCGCAACTCGTCGCTCACGGACCGGGCAGGCGCGGAGGTGGACAGCACGCTGGCACCCGAGTCGTGCTGGACGACGACCTCCTTCCAGCCGATCCGGCCGGGGAAGGTCTCGTCGCGGTACTCGAGGCGATGGGTCCCGGGGCGGAGGGGCGGCGAGGCGTACACCGATTCGAACCTCGTCGTGCGCAGCCCGGCGACGCCGGGCGGAAAGGCGAGGGCATGCCGGTGGGGCCGCAGGCGAACGGCATGCCCGTCGACCCGCAGCGAGATCCCGCGGTCGATCCTGGGGAGAAGCTTGGCCGCAGTCGGCTTCTCCTGGAAGGTCGGGATCTCGGCCAGGTCGAGGACGTAGAGCAGATAGACGCGGTCGCCCGATGCGACGACGCGGCTGTAGTGGTTGGTCGTGAAGTTGCCCAGCGGGTGGGCGGCCGCGACGGCCGGCAGCGCCAGGCCGGCGAGCAGCGCGAGCGCGAGGAACGCGCGCTTCACCGGGCGAGCCTCCGCGCGGTCGGCGCCCACAGGAGCGAGAAGTGCGGGTTGAGCGCGAGCGCGCGGCGGAACCAGGAGCGGGCGCTCGCGGCGTGGCCGAGGCAGCGCTCGATCATGCCGCGGTGGAAGAACTTGAGCGCGTCCCGGGTGCCGAGCCTGAGCGCGTGCTTCGAGTACGGAAGCGCCTCGGCGCAGCGGCCGTTCCGCTCCAGGGCCCAGCCGAGCACGTCGTCGCCGTCGATGCTGGGCCGCTCGCGCTGCGCGGAGCGGGCCAGCGCCAGCGACGGCTCGAGCTGGATGCCGTGGTCGACTCTGAAGAGGGCGATCTCGAGGTCCGTGCGGACTCCGTTCGCCGCGAGGAGTCGCCGGATCGCGTCCATCAGCGCGTATTCGCCGGCCGCGCCCGTTCGGTTCCCCGCGCTGCGATACAGGTCGCCGAGCGTCGAGACGAACTGCGGAAGTGGGATGCGAGCCACGGCGCGCCGCTCGAGGCGGATCGCGGCCGGGAGGTGTCCGCGCGCCGCGCGCACGAGTGCGAGCGCGTCGAGCGCGTACACGTAGTTCGGGAAGGCGGCGAGCGCGAGCCGGTACTGCTTCTCCGCCTGGCCGATCTGGCCCATCGTCCAGTAGAGCTTTCCGAGCTGGACGCGAGCCCATGCCTGAGGCTCGGGCTCGCCGCCGGCCGCGTTCACGGCGGCGCGCATCGGCACGAGCGCCGAGCGCGGATGGCCCAGTAGCTCGCGCGCGTAGGAGACACGTGTGTACGCGGCGAGCCCGGGATCGAGCCTCGTCATCCGGTCGAACGAGTCGAATGCCTCGTCGTAACGGCCGAGCTCGATGAGCGCGTCCCCGACGACGCCGTACGAGCGGGACTGAATCGCGTTCGGCACGCCCGCGGCCGCCCCGTGAGCGATAGCACGCCGTCCCCACGCGAGCCCTTCGCGGAAGAGGTGGCGCGAGAGCGCCAGCGATCCGAGGCCGCTCTCGGTAAGGGGGCTCGCCGGGGCCAGCCCGAGCGCGTCGTTCAGGACGCCGTCGGCCTTGGAGTAATAGGAGGGGTCGCCGGTCTCACGGGCGCGCTGCTCGTACTCGAGGCCGAGGAGGGTGAGCGAGCCGGCGTCGTCGGGCTGGGCGCGGAGCCCGGCCTGAAGCTTGCGGATCGTGGCCGCCGTGTTGCGGGCGGCAGGGAGCGAGGGGACGACTCCCGAGAGCGGCGCCGCGGCCGCATCCGCGGGCTGCGCCGGCGCGGCGGGAGACTCGGAGAGGATCCCGCCGAACAGGGCAGAGCCCGCCGCGACACAGATCACGACGAGCGCGAGGAGGAGCCTGCGCGGACGCAGGCTCCTCCCGATCGTGCTCGTGCTCCGGTTCATCCCAGCGGTCGGTTGAGATGGATCCGGTTCCGCCCGTCCCACGGCGATGCCACGAACGGGAACGCGGCGGGGAGGGGCTTGTCGTTGACGTTGATGCCGTCGGCGGCATGGGCGTTGATGTAGTTCGCGCCGCCGACGACTCGGGTGGCGATGTCGGTCACATCGTCGATGGGGCGCCGGCCGTTCGGCCATGCCGCCGCATCGGGTGTCGCGTTGCCGTTGGCGTCGTGTGCCAACGGGCCGAGCCGCTTCTGACTCGCGAGCGGCGTGGGCGGCGTGTGCAGGTCGAGCCGGAGGAGATCCGAGTACCCGCCCTGACCGCCGTAGGTCAGCAGGAGGTCGCGGAGATCCGTCCGGTTCGTCGTGGCCGCAGGGACGCCGTACACGAGTTGCAACGCGAGCGCGAGCCGCGGGTTCAGGTAGTAGTCGAGGAACCCGTTCTCGCTGTTCGGCTGGTTCTGGTCGACCGTGTTCCACTGGTCCTTGCTCGGCGTACCGATGATCACCTCGTTGACGAGCGGGTTCGCCAGACGCTCCACCTGCTCGATCTGGCCGCCTACCCCGCGTCCCCGCGACGTGAACAGCGGCCGGTACGTGTCGGCCACTCCGCCGATCTTCGAGGTCTGCGTGTCCGTTGCGCCCTTCCCGTCCGCGGTCAGCATCGAAGCGGGAATCTCGAGCGCGATCTCCTGGACGTTGAACCCCGAGAGCATGTCCACGCCGAAGGCGTTCGCTCCGTCGTTCGCATCCTGGGCGTTCGTCTCGATCGGCAACGGCGACAGGCCGAGGTTCAGCGTGTCGAACAGGCCGCCGAGGTCGATGTAGAACGGGTCGTCACGCTGTCCGGCGAACGCGCGGATGCCGTTGCCCAGGTCATAAACCCCCTGCGCGGCGAGCGCGTTGTAGTCGGGCATCGTGCGCGGCCCCACGTTCGAGGGAACCGCGATCAGGTTGCTCCCGAGCTCGGTGCGCCGGAAGCCTCCTTGGACCATCGAGACCGAGTAGGTCTGGCGTAGGCCGAGGCCTTCCGATCCCGGGCCGTCCAGCTTGGTGATCGGGGGGAGCGCCACGTTGTTCAGCGGCAGTCCCAGTGCTGCTGTGTCGCCTCGGATCTGACTCTGGAACTTGAACTCGAAGACGACGTCGTTCGCACGTCCGTTCTGATCGTTGTCGATCCGGAACCGGTACGTCACGTTCGGATCGAAGTTGTAGTAATTCGGGCCGGAGCTCGGCTCCTCACCCGGATTGGTGTCCATGATCAGGACGACGTTGCCCTCGTGCCCGGGCTCGTAGCTTCGGAACATGAAGAAGTCCGAAATGTCGGCTGGGGCATCGAGGGAGATGAGCGGCGCCTCGCGGTGACTCGCGGCCAGAGCGGCTCCCGGCCCCGACCCGCGTCCGACCGCGAGCACGAGAGCGCACGAGCCGGCCACGAGCAACGCAAGGACCGGCAGCTTTCTTCGCATAATCGTTCTCCTCTCTGAGGGGTGACTCCCGACGCGCTCTTGTTCGCACCGCCCCCGCGTTCGGTTCGCCGAACCGACGGCAGCCGGTAACCGAAGTAGATTGGTGCACCTGACCCACCTCTCGGACGAAGCCCTGGTCGCTCTCCTCGAGCGCGGTCAAGAGGACGCGCTGGCGGAGCTGTACGACCGCTACGGCCAGGTCGCGTACTCCCTCGCGTACCGGATGCTCCGGAACGAGACGCTCGCCGAGGACGCGGTGCAGGACGCGTTTCTCACCGTGTGGAGGAACGCGGCGAAGTTCGTCCCCGAGCGCGCGAAGGCGAGCACGTGGTTGCTGACGATCGTCCACCGCCGCGCGGTCGACCTCGTGCGGCGGGAGGAACGGCGCCGGACAGAGCCGTTCATCGCCGGGTCGGAGCCGGTCGCCGACGAGGGATCGGCCGCGGACGTCGCGTGGCTGCGACTGCAAAGGGAACGCGTCCAGGAGGCTCTCCGCCGCCTCCCGGACGAGCAGCGCGAGGCGCTGGAGCTCGCGTACTACGGCGGCTTCACCCAGTCGGAGCTGGCGGAGAGGCTCGGCCAGCCCCTGGGTACTATCAAGAGCAGGATGTTCGCCGGGCTCGCGCGGCTGCGCGAGCTTCTCGGTGACGTTCGCATCGAGGAAGGAACATGGGACCCGAGGCAATCCACGACCTGACGTCCGCCTACGCTCTGGACGCGCTCGACGCCGACGAGGCGCACGAGTTCGAGGAGCACATGCGCCACTGTGCGCAGTGCCAGAGCGAGCTCGCCGACCTGCAGGAGGTAACCGCCGTACTCGCGTACGCGGCGCCTCCCGCCGCGGCCGCGCCGGCGCTGCGCGGGCGCATCCTCGAGCAGGCTCGAGCGGAGCGCTCGAACGTCATCCCGTTCCCGCGGGCGCAGGCGCAGGCGCGGCGGCGGACGACCTGGATCCTCGGCGCGGCGGCCGCAGCCGCGGCGGCCGTGGCGATCGGCCTCGGCATCTGGGCCGCGACGCTGCACAACGACCTGAGCGCCGAGCGCTCGGCGCACAGCCGCCTCGCACAGGCGCTCGCGATCGCGGCCTCGCCGGGCAGCGCGCACGTCGACCTGACCGGAGCGAACGGCTCGCTTGCGGTCGCGCCGTCGGGCCGCGGCGTGCTCGTCATCCCCGACCTCGAGAAGGCTCCGGCCGGCAAGACCTACGAAGCCTGGGTGATCCGGGGCTCGAAGCCGTCTCCCGCGGGGCTGTTCCGCGGCGGCGGCAGCACGGTCGTCCCGCTCTCGCGGCGCGTGTCCCCCGGCTCCGTCGTCGCGGTGACCGTGGAGCCGAAGGGCGGCATGCCGATGCCCACGACGACGCCGTTCATCACCGCGAAGCTCAGTTAGTTCCCTACTCTTTCGTTCCGTGCGGTTGTGGAAACGGAAGGACAAGCCCGGGAAGCCCCGGCGCAGGATCCGCAAGCTTCGCCTCTTCACCCTCATCCTCGTCTTCGGGATCCTGGGTTTCGGGGCGTTCGTCTTCGGCGTGGTCACGGCGATAGCCGAGGAGATCCCGAAGCTCGACCCGGCGTACCAGCAGCGGATCTCGAAGAACAGCTACGTCTACTCGGCGGACGGGAAGCGCGTGCTGGCGGTGATCCGCGGCGCGGAAAGCCGCGTGATCGTGCCCCCCCGCGACATCGCACCGGTCATGAAGCAGGCGATCGTCTCGATCGAGGACCGCCGCTTCTTCGAGCACGGCGGCGTCGACATACGGGCGATCTTCCGCGCCGTCTGGGCCGACGTCACGAGCGGGAACGTCGTGCAGGGCGGATCGACGATCACGCAGCAGTTCATCAAGAACGCCTACGTGCACAGCGCTCCCTCGATCAGCCGCAAGCTCAAGGAGGCCGCGCTGGCATGGCAGCTGGAGCAGCGCTGGTCGAAGGACCGGATCCTGACCGCGTACCTGAACACGATCTACTTCGGCAACGGCGCGTACGGGATTCAGCAGGCGGCACAGACCTACTTCCAGCACAGCGCGAAGGCCCTGACCCTGCCCGAGGCGGCACTCCTCGCCGGCATCCCGCAGGACCCGACGCTCTACGACCCCGTCACGAACCCCAAGGAGGCAGCGGGACGGCGGGGTGAGGTGCTCCGCGCGATGTACCAGCAGGGTGACATCACCCCCGATGAGCTCCATGTCGCGAACAGCGCCGCGCTCCCACCGGCGGACTCCGTTCACCTGCCGGGGACGACGGGGCCGGCGCAGTACTTCGTCAACTACATCAAGCAACAGCTGGTCGATCGCTGCGGCTCGAGCCAGGTCTTCGGCGGCGGGCTGAAGGTGACCACGACGATCGACCTCGGCCTGCAGCAGCTCGCCCAGCAGGCGATCTCGAAGTGGCTGACGAGCCCGGGGAGCCCGTCGGCGGCGCTCGTGGCAATCGACCCGCGCAACGGCGAGGTCAAGGCCATGATCGGCGGGAACAACTTCCGCAAGAGCCAGTTCAACCTCGCCGTGCAGGGCGAGCGTCAGCCGGGCTCGTCTTTCAAGCCCTTCGTTCTCGCGACCGCCCTCGAAGACGGGATCTCGCCGGTCACCGAGTTCGAGTCGAAGCCGGTCGAGATCTTCACCGGAGACCGCATCTGGGTCGTTCACAACTACGAGGGCTCGTACATCGGACGCGCGAACCTCGCGACCGCGACCACGTACTCCGACAACTCGATCTACGCGCAGCTGACCGACCTGGTCGGTCCGGGCTCGGTTGCGAAGACCGCCCACGAGATGGGCATCACCAGCCCGCTCAAGCACTACCTCTCGATCGGCCTAGGCGCGCAGGCGGTGAACCCGCTGGAGATGGCCCGCGCCTACTCCACCTTCGCCAACGGCGGGTACCGGATCGACGGCGCGATCACCGGCAATCACGCGCGCGCGATCGTCGCGATCGGCGGGGACGCCTCGCGCGGTTGCAGCGGCGACAACAAGGCGGTCGCGAAGCGCACCATCAGCCCGACCACCGCGAAGATCGTGAACTCCCTCCTCCAGAGCGTCGTCACCCAGGGGACAGGCGTGCGCGCTCAGCTCGCGGACGGTCGCCCGGTCGCCGGCAAGACGGGGACGACGGAGAACTACGGCGACGCCTGGTTCGTCGGGTACACGCCCCAGCTGGTCACCGCGGTTTGGGTCGGTTACCCGGACAACCTGAGGCCGATGCTCAGCCAGTTCAACGGAACTCCGGTCGCCGGAGGGACGTTCCCCGCGCTCATCTGGAAGGCGTTCATGGAGCGCGCGCTGAAGCACCTCAAGGATCCGCCCGCGTACTTCCAGCCGGCTCCTTCCGAATGGGGCTCGTCCGCGTACGTGCTCAACCGCAACGGCTCGGTCGCCGCCGACAACGGCTACTGCCGCAACCCGATCTCGGTCGTGTACCTCCCGGGCGAGTCGCCCAAGAAGACGGCCGATTGCAAGCCGAACGAAGTGGCGGTGCCGAACGTCGTCGGGAGGCCGGTCGGCCTCGCCAAGGCACGACTCTCGTACCAGCCGCTCAACGCGAAGATCGTCTACAAGCCGCTCGACCCGCGGCAACGGCCGGGGATCGTCCTGCGCCAGTATCCGAACGGCGGGACGCTCTCCTCCCACGACACGGTCACTCTCTTCCTCGGCAAGGCGCTGCACGGGATCGTCCCGTCCGTGACCGGGCTCAGGATCGAGAGTGCGCGCTCGAAGCTCGAGGACGCGAAGCTCCTCCCGCGCGTGGTCAAGGAAGTGCCGCGGCACCGGCTCGTGGGGCGCGTGCTGTTCCAGGCTCCACGCGGAGGCGTCGCCGCCTCGCCCGGGATGGAGATCAGGCTGATCGTGGGCGCACCGACCGGCTGAGGTACCGCGAGCCCGCGAGGACGTAGCGCCAGGGCCGGTCGACCGCCTGCGTGATCCCGATCCTCGGGCCGGTGGCGATCTCCGGCTCCTCCGTGCGCGGCAGCAGCCTGAAGGGCGGCTCGTCCAGCGGCAGGCCGTCGTGCTCGCGCGTGATCCCCAGCGCCTGGCAGAGACGTCCCGGCCCGGCGCACAGCAGGCGCTCGTCCTCCAGCCCGCGCCGGCGGCGCATCTCGTCCAGCCCTCGCACGGGCTCCAGGGCGCGGACCAGCACCGCGCTCGCGACCTCTTCCGGCTCGCACACGAAGTTGAGGCACCAGTGAATGCCGTAGGACCGGTACACGTACGCGTGTCCGGGCGGGCCGAACATCGACGCGTTGCGCGCCGTCTTCCCGCGGAAGCTGTGCGCGGCCGGGTCCTCCTGGTCGTACGCCTCGACCTCGACGATCGTCCCCCCCACTCCGTCCACGAGGAGCGTCACCCCGATCAAGTCGGGGGCCACCTCGTGTACCGAGCGCGCGAAGAACTCACGCGGGAGCCGCGTCACGCGCCTCCTTGGCGTCGTAGCGGATGAACGCCGGGAAGAGCGCCGCGATCACCAGCGTCCCGACGACGCACAGAATCCCGCCGGTGACGATCGAGAAACGCAGGCTCGTCAGAGAGGCCACGACGCCGGCCTCGAGGTTTCCCAGCGCGGGCGTGGAGGCGACCTGCGCGAACTCGATTCCAGACACCCTCCCCCGCATCCGGTCCGGCGTGACGCTGAAGAGGATCGTCTGGCGCATCACGGCGCTCACGTTGTCGGCCGCGCCGGCGCCGGCGAGAAGCAGAAGCGCGAGCCAGAGCGAGTCGGCGAACCCGAACGCGACGATGAAGACGCCCCAGAAGCCGGCTGCGACCGCGACCACGAGCCCTTGCCGGCGTACATGTCCGATCCAGCCCGACAGGAGCGACGCGAGGAGGGCGCCCGCGTACGGGGCGGCGTAGAGCGCACCGACGAGCCCGGCTCCGCCGCCGAACTTCTTGGCCAGCGCCGGGAAGAGCGCCCGCGGCATGCCGAAGACCATGGCGTTCGAGTCGGTCAGGAACATCCCCAGCAGGACCTTCTTGCTCACGACGAAGCGGAAGCCCTCACGGATCGACCTGAGGCTCGGCCGGTCGGCGTCGGGGGCGGGCGCCAGCTTCGGCAGCATCCAGATCGACCACAGCGAGGCGACGAACGTCCCCGCGTCCAGCCAGTACGCGCCGGTGAGCCCGAGCAGGGCGATCAGGACGCCGCCGAGCGCGGGACCGCCGACCGAGGTCGTGCTCGAGTAGACGCTCTCGATCGCGTTCGCGGCGGCGAGCTCCTCGGGCTCGACCAGGCGCGGGATCACCGTGGTCATCCCGGCGACGCCGAACGAGAAGATGCACATCGAGAGCGTGGCCAGCACGTACAACGCCCACACCCGCGGCTGGTCGAGCGAGGCGTTCAGCGCGAGGCCGGCGCTGACGACGGCCAGCAGCGCCTCGGTCCACAGGAGCAGCCTTCGCCGGTCGATCGCGTCGGCGATCGCGCCGCCCACGATCGTCAGCGTCAGCAGCGGGACGAGCTCGCACACCGAGAGAAGGCCGACCTGGAGTGTCGAGCCCGTCAGCTCGTAGAGCTGAAAAGGCGCCGCGACCGCGGAGATCTCGCTGCCGAACGTCGAGATCGTCTGGCCGACGAAGAGCCGCCGGAAGGGCGGGTGCCGCCGCAGCGGCCCGATGTCGATGGCCATGCGCCGCCACCAGACGGGAACCCTGACTTCGGAGGGTTCCAACCGAAGCTAGAACAGTTGCTCTGAGTCACCCTCGCGCGCGGTGGACTCGAGAAGCCGGCGCGCGCGACGGCTCAGGTCGCCGAGGTCGACGCGGCCGGACTCGGCCTGCTGCACGAGCCTGCTCGCGAGGTCGAGGGCATCGTCCACAAGCGCGACGCTCGCAGCCGCATCGGAGCCCATGTCGTCCAGGATCGTCCGCTCGGTTCGCGAGGCGACGATCGGGTCGGCCACGCCCTCGATCCACACCCGGGTCCGCCGGCCGTCGCCGCGTTCGTCGCCGCGCAGCGGCTCGAGCGCGTAGATCTTGTCCGCCCGCGCGTACTTGCCGAAGCCCAGGAAGACCATCTTCGGCTGTCCGTCGGCCATGCGCCGATTATCGCTGCTTGACTGTCTCGGTGCGGCGCGCGCTCGTTCTCTACGCCGGCGCCTGCCTGGCGCTCTTCCTGGCCGTCTTCCTCTTCGCGTTCCACACGTCCCGCGGCGCGCACTGGGACGCGGAGATCCTCCGCGCGGCGACCGCGGGGAGGGACATTCCGACGGTGCAGTCGGCGAGCGAGGGGCTGATCGAGACGATCTCGATCGGCTCCCTCGTCCTGCTCGGCGGCGGGCTCTTCGTCGTCGCGCTACTGCTCGGCCGAAGCCGCGCGGCCTTCGGCGCGCTCGTCGTGCTCGGCGGCGCCAACGCCACCACGCAGTTGCTGAAGCACGTCGGCGGCCACGACCTCTTTCCGAGCGGACACGCGACCGTCGCCATGTCGCTCGCCCTGGCCGCCGTCATCGTGGCACCCCCCTCGTGGAAGCTCCTCGCCGGCCTGCTCGGCGCGGTCTATGCGGCCGGGGTGGGTGTTTCACTCGTGATCCAGGCGGCGCACAACCCGAGCGATGTCGCGGCCGGCTACCTGATGGCCGGCGCCTGGGCCGGAGTCGTCGGCGCTCTCCTCCCGGAGCGTCCGTCTCGGCCGAGGAAAGGATCGCGCCGCGCCGGCCTCGTCATCGCCGGGCTCGCGGTGCTGGGCTTCGCCGTCGCGGTTGCCGTCGCCGTCATCGAGCATCCCGGCATCGTCGTGCGGGTGGAGGACCGGACGAAGCTCGTGTTCGCCCTCACCGTGCTGGCCGGGCTTGCGCTGGCGGTGGCGGTCGGTTTCGCCGCGATTCAGGCGATCGCGCTGCGGAGCGCGTCGACGACGCGTTCCTGATCCTCGGGATCGATCGCCGAGTGGAAGGGCAGCGCCAGCGTCTTCCGGCTCGTCTCCTCCGCGACCGGGAACATCCACTCGCGGAACCCGTACCGCTCGCGCATGTATGTCTGGAGGTGGATGCAGGGCAGGTACGGCCGGGACTGGATCCCCTGGTCCTCCAGGACGGTGATGACGCGGTCGCGGTCGATGCCGGAGGCGAGCTTGACCACGTAGACGAACCAGGAGCGGCGATGGTTCGCGTCGTCCGCGAGAAGCGTCGACACGCCGTCCACTCCGTCGAGCAACCGCGCGTAGCGCTCCGCGGCCGCGGCGCGCATGCCCAGTATCTCGTCCAGCTTCTCCAGCTGGACGACGCCGATCGCCGCGTGGATGTCGCTCAGCCGGTAGTTGAACCCGAAGCGGGAGTGGTCCAGCCAGCCGTCGGTGTCGGCTCTTCCCTGGTTGCGCAGGCTCACCAGGAGCTCGAGCTCCTCGGCGGAGCCGGTCGTGACGATGCCGCCCTCCCCCGTCGTCATCTGCTTGTTGGGATAGAAGGCGAAGACGGCCATGTGCCCGTGGGATCCGATCTTGCGCCCCTTGTACTCGGCGCCGAGCGCCTCGCACGAGTCCTCGATGAAGGCGAGGCCGTGCCGATCCGCGATCGCGCGCAGCTCGTCGAGCTCGCACGGGTAGCCGAAGATGTCCACGGCCATGATGGCTCGCGTCTTGGGCGTGACGGCGGCCTCGACGGCCGCGGGATCGAGGTTGAACGTACCCGCGTCGATGTCCGCGAAGACCGGGTGCGCGCCCTCGTACATGAAGCAATTCGCGGACGCGACGAACGAATACGGGGACGTGATCACCTCGTCGTCCGGGCCGATGCCGGCGATCCGGCACGCGAGGTGGAGGCCCGTCGTTCCGCTCGAGACCGCGGCCGCGTAGGGCGCTCCCACGCGCTCGGCGAACATGCCCCTCGAAGCGCGGGACGACCGGGCCGAGCGAGAGATGCCGGGAGCGCAGTACTTCGAGCACCTCCTTCGCTTCGCTCTCGCCCAGATAGGGCCGCGAAAGCGGGATCGTCCTTGCCGCCGTCCCTGGCCGGCTGCTGCTCACGCCCGGCGGAGCCTGGCTCCGCAGCAGCCTGCCGTCGCTCGCGGCAGGACGCCGCGCGTGCGCGGCTTGTCCGTACTGGTTGTACTGTCCTGCGCCGCGCACGCTTGCCTCCTTTGCGAGCGACGGCCCAGGAACGGCGGACTCGCCTGGATCACGCCTCTGCGGGCGCGCGCGTGGAGTACTCGAGCCAGTGCGACCAGCGTTCGCTGCGGCCTCGCACCGTGTCGAAGAACGCCGACTGGATCTCGCGCGTGATCGGCCCGGGCGGGCCGATCTCCTGGTCGTCGACCGAGCGCACGGGAGTCACTTCCGCGGCCGTCCCCGTCATGAACATCTCGTCCGCCAGGTACAGGTCGGTGCGGATGAGGCTCGTCTGCTCGACGCGGTAACCGAGATCCTGCGCGATCTGGATGACGGTGTCGCGCGTCACGCCCGGCAGGATGGAAGCGGAAAGATCGGGCGTGTAGATCACGCCGTCCTTGACGGTGAAGATGTTCTCGCCCGAGCCGTCGGCAATATGCCCGTGGTCGGTCATCAGGATCGCCTCGTCGTAGCCGGCGCGGGTTGCCTCGAGCACGGCGAGCATGGAGTTCAGGTAGACGCCGGTGGCCTTGGACACGTGGGGGACGGTGTTCATGTCCACCCGCTGCCAGGACGAGATCTTCGCGCGGATGCCGTTGTGCAGTCCCTCGTCGCCGAGATAGGCGCCCCAGGGGAAGCTCATGATCACGACGTCGACGGGATGGTCCGGCCCCGGGTTGACGCCGAGCTCGGAGTAGCCGTAGAAGGCGATCGGCCGCACGTAGCACTCCGGCAGCCCGTTGATCCCGATCAGCTCGTGGCAGACGTCGCGGAGCTCCTCCACCGAATAGGGGAGTTTCATGTACAGGATCTTGGCCGAGTCCTTGAGCCGCTTGAGGTGCTCTGTCAGGCGGAAAACGGCCGTGCCCTTGGGCGTTTCGTAGGCGCGAATCCCCTCGAACACGCCGGAGCCGTAGTGAAGCCCGTGGGAGCCGACGTGGATGCGCGCGTCCGCCCAGTCGACGTACTCGCCGTTCATCCAGATCTTGTCTGTCGGCTGCACCGCGGAAGGAATCTTATCTGGAGGCGTCGTCGGACACGTCCGCGGTTTCGGCGCGGCTGAGCCGGACGAGCTCCGACGGCGGCATCGAAGCGAGGTGCCTATGGGAGCCGGCGCCCACCCAGAGGCGCTCGTACCGGAGCAGGCGCGGGTCGATCAGGACGCGATCGATCTGCGGCAGGGGGAACGGCGCGACCGCTCCCGCCTCGAATCCCGTGACCTCGAGCACCCGGTCGGGGCCCGCCACCTTCGCGCGCTCGGCGCCGACGGCGGACGCGATCTTGCGCGGGTCGCCGCGCCGGTCGCCGGGGACGAGCGCCACCACCGGGCGCCCGTCGCAGTCGAGGACGAGCGACTTGACGATCTGCGCCAGGCTGCAGCCGACGGCGTTCGCCGCGTCCACCGCGGTGCGCGTCTCCTCCGGGAACTCCTCGATCCGCACCTCGGCGCCGGTCTCGCGCGCGAACCGCGCGACGCGCTCGACCGGCTCCGGCCACGGGCCGGTCACGCTTCCTCCCCGAGCGCGAGCGCCACGACCTCGTCGAGCGTCGAGCGTCTTGCCGGCCTCCCACTCGCGCTCGAAGCCGTCGCCGAGCCGCTCGCTCGCGACTCTGCTCCACTCGATCCAGCACGAGCTGGTCGTAGTCGAGGTCGAGCGGATCCCCGCTCCGTCGGCGAGCGCCTCGAGCGCGCCGCAGCAGCCGCGCCGCGACATCCGGGGCCCGATCGACTACGATGCCGGCGACGACGACCAGCGCAGCGCGACGAGCGCACTCGACTCGAGCTCGAGCGCCGGCGATCGAGGTCGCTGGACTCGACGACCTCGATCGAGCCGGCTGCGCCTCTCCGCCGGCCGCGACGAGCGCATGCGCGCTGCCAGACCTCGCGCATTCGCCGCCTCCCAGCGACGACCCAGGCCGCTCGAAGATCGCCACCGCCCCTCGAACGTCTTCCGCGCCTCCTCGAAGCTTGCCTTCCTCGACGAGCGCCCGACCCACGCAGGATAGGTAACCCAGCCGAGCCCGGAGTCGTTCCCGAGCTCGCGAAGAAGCCGCTCGCACTCGTCGAGCAGCCGCCGCCGCGCCTCGAGGTCCGGCTCGTCGAAGCTGAGCACGCGCAGGCCCACTCGATCTGGCGTCTTGTCCCGTCGCTCGCGCGCGAGCACGAGGCTCTCGCGCGCGTGACTCCGACGCGCGGGAGTCGCCCAGAGTTCGCGGCTGCGAGCGCCGCCGCGCCGAGCGCTTCCGCTCGCCAGCCCCGAATCGACACTCGGCGGCACGCTCGAGCGCCGACGTCGAGCCACCCATGCAGCTCTCGCAGGCTCCCGCGCGTCCAGAGCCCCCAGAAGGCGGCCGTCGCGAGCCGAAGCTCACGCTCGACGTCGCCGGATGCGCTCAAGGTGGCGAGCGCGCGCCGGAAGATTGTCGAGCTCGTCCGAAGAGGCGGCCGCGTTCGCTCGTCGTCCTCGGTCCGGGCGCCGCGGCGAGCCGCTTCGACCAGCTCGAGGAAGTAGTCCGCATGCCGTTCGTCGAGCCGCGTCGGCCTCGCCCCGCTCGTCGAGGCGCTCGCGCGCGTACTCGACGCACGCGTCTCCAGCATCGCGAAGCGAGGCTCATCGTCCGCTCCCGCTGCGCGACGAGGCTCTTGTCGACGAGCGACGCGAGGCCGTCGATGCGACGCGTCGCAGACCGCCTCGGCCGCCTCCAGCGTGAAGCCGCCGGCGAAGACCGACAGGCGCGCGAACAGCGCCTGCTCCTCGTCGTCGAGCAGCTCGAAGCTCCAGTCGATCGCGGCGCGCAGCGTCCGATGCCGCGCCGGCGCGTCGCGCGCGCCGCCGGTGAGGACCGGTAGGCGCTGGTCGAGCCGCTCGAGCAGCTTGGCCGGCGGCAAGCAGCTTCACGCGCGCCGCGGCGAGCTCGATCGCGAGTGGAAGCTCGTCCAGGCGCGCGCAGATCTCCGCTACGACCGCGCGGTCGCCGTTCAGCGCGAAGTCGGGGCGGACTGCGCGGGCCCGCTCGGCGAAGAGCTCGACGGCCGCGCCTGAAGGAAGTGGAGGGACCGGGTACTCCTGCTCCCCGACGAGCCGGAGAGGGACGCGGCTCGTCGCGAGCAGCTTCGAGCCCGGCGCCGCCGCCAGCCAGCGGCTGAGGTCCGGCGCCGCCTCGGACCACCCGCTCGACGTTGTCGAGCAACAGGAGCACGCGCTTTCCGGCCAGGTACTCGGCGACGGTGTCGGCGACGCTCGCGGCCGCCTCGCTCCTGAGCCCGAGGGTCTGGGCGACCGCGGGACGACGAGCGCCGGATCGGCGATGTCCGCCAGATCGACGAAGAAGACACCGTCGTCGTACTGCGTCGAGGACGTCCGCCGCGAGCTGCAGCGCGAGGCGTGTCTTGCCGGCTCCGCCCGGACCCGTCAGAGTCAGCAGCCGCGCGCGCTCGAGCAGTTCTCGCGTCTCGTCGCAGCTCGCGTTCGCGGCCGATCAAGCGAGCGTCACCTGAACCGGCAGGTTCGTCGGTCGCTGCGTCGAGCGTCCGCAGCGGAGGGAAGTCGCTCGGCAGGCCGTCGCCCAGGAGCTGGTGGAGCCGCTGAGGGCGCGTCAGGTCCTTGAGCCGGTGCTCGCCGAGATCGCGCAGCAGCGACGGGTCGACCGAGCTCGGCCGTCGCCGACGACACCAGCACCTGCCCCCCGTGCGCGACCGCCGCGATGCGCGCCGCGCGGTGCACGTCGGCGCCGACGTAGCCCTCGTCGGTGACGTGCGGCGTTCCGGTGTGGATGCCCATCCGCACGCTGATGGGCGATCGCGGTCAGACGCGCGCTGGGCGTCCTCGGCGGCCGCGCAGCGCTCCTGGCGCCGTCGGGAAGGCAACGAAGAACGCGTCCCCCTGTGTGTCCACCTCCACGCCACCGTGGCGCTCGCAAATGCCGCGCGCACGATCCGGCGGTGATCCTGCAGCGCGTCGGCATAGCGCTCGGCGACCGAGCTCGGTCGAGGAGCCTCGTCGAGCCCTCGATGTCGGTGAAGAGAAACGTGACGGTTCCGGTCGGAAGCTCCCGGCCCACCCCGCTATTTCATCAGTAGACGAACGGTACGAGCCGGTACCGGACGCGGGCCGCGTAGTCGGCGTACTCGGGAAACTGCTCGGCGAGGTAACGCTCCTCGACGCGCGCCTTGCCGGCCCAGAGGACAGCGAGCGCCCCGGTCAGACCGAGGCCGATCCAGCTTCTGTTCAGCGAGGCACCGGCGAAGACGCAGAAGCAGCGCCCAGGTACATCGGGTTGCGGACGAGCGGAAGGGGCCGGTGGTCACGAGCTCGGACCGCGCACGCGGCTGCGGGCAGGACGGTGAACGACTTGCCCAGGGCAGGCGTGTCGCGACGGCGAGGGCGAGGCCGATGCCGATCAGCACCCAGCCCACGGCGTGCGGCGCGAGGCCGTGCGGCCGCGGCTGGAACAGCCACGACACAGCGATCCGCCGCCATCAGCACCGACTGGGTGACGACCCAGATCACTTCAGCGAGACGAAGCGGACGTCGTCGAACCCGCCGCCGTGCAAGCGCTCGCGCAGCTCCGGCGGCGCGGCCGAGTCGATCGAGAGCGCCATCAGCGCCTTGCCGCCGCGGCGGCTGCGTGACACGGCCATGTTGGCGATGTTGACGCCCGCCTCGCCGAACAGGGTCCCGACACGGCCGATCACACCGGGCACGTCGTCGTAGCGGAAGAAGACCATGAGCGGCGACAGCTCGATGTCGACCTGAAAGCCGAGCGCGGCCACCAGCCAGCGGCGGTCGTCACGGCCGATCAGGGTGCCGGCGACCTTTACCTCATCCCCGTTCGTCCGGACCGTGACGCGGATCAGGTTGGTGAAGTCGCGGGCCGAGCGCCGCTTCTCCTCGGACACGTCGACGCCGAGCTCCTCGGCCACGACGGGCGCGTTCACGTAGTTGACCTGCCTGTCGACCCGACCCTGGAAGGCGCCGTTCAGCGCCGCCACCGTCAGCAGGCGCGTGTCGTATGAGGAAAGCGCGCCGTAGTAGGTCAGCGCGACGTGATCGGCGCGGCCGCCGGCGAGCTCCATCGCGAGTCTCCCGAGCGCCGATGCGAGCGGGATGTACGGCCCGAGCAGCTCGAGGTCCTCGGAGCGGATCACCGGGATGTTGACCGCGTTCGTGACCAGCTCTCCCTCGAGCGCGGCCGCGACCTGCTGGGCGACGATGACGCCGGCGCGGTCCTGCGCCTCCTCCGTGGAGGCGGCCAGGTGTGGCGTGACGACGACGTTGTCCAGCTCGAGCAACGGGCCGGAGTACGGCTCCGCGGAGAAGACGTCCAGGGCTGCTCCGGCGACGTGGCCCGAGCGGAGCGCCTCTTCCAGCGCGGCCTCGTCCAGCAGCTCGCCTCGCGCCGCGTTGACGATGCGTGCGCCGGGCTTCATGCGCGCGAACGCCTCCGCGCCGACCGCGCCGCGCGTCTCCGGCGTGAGCGGAAGGTGCAGGGTGACGAAGTCGGCCTGCGCGAGGACGTCGTCCTGCGAATCGGCGCGCTCGACGCCGAGCTCCCGGAAGCGCTCCTTGGAGACGAACGGGTCGTACGCGACGACGCGCATCTGCAGACCGGCGGCGCGCCGCGCGACCTGCTGGCCGATCCGGCCGAAGCCGAGCACGCCCAGCGTCTTGTCCGCCAGCTCGAGCCCGCCGTAGCGGGAGCGCTCCCAGCGCCCCTCCTTCAGAGCGGCGTGCGCCTGCGGGATGTTCCGCGAGAGCGCGAGCAGCAGGCCGATCGCGTGCTCGGCCGCCGAGATGACGGTGGACTCGGGCGCGTTGGCGACCACGATCCCGCGGCGCGTGGCGGCCTCGACGTCGACGTTGTCCACCCCCACGCCCGCGCGCCCGATCACCTTCAGCCGGTCGGCCCGCTCGATCAGGTCGGAGGTGAGCTTCGTCGCCGAGCGGATGATGATCGCGTCGTACTCGCCGATCCTCTCGGCGAGATCGCCGTTCGCGTCGACGTCGACGTCGAACCGCTCGCGCAGGAGCTCGACTCCGGCGTCGGCGATCTTTTCGCGGACGAGGACCCTGGACCTCACGCCGGCACTCCTGCGAACCGTTCGGCGGCGGCCACGACGCGGACGACTTCGGCACCGAAGGCGGCGTCGCAGGGATCGGGCACGCCGGTCTCGACCGCGGAGACGAGGGCCGAAACCGCGCGCGCATAGGGCGCCCGGTAGTCCAGGTCGAGTGGCGCCTCGACGAATCCCGCTTCGCCCCAAAGCTCCAGGCGGAGGCGCCCCGCCGCCGCGGGAGTGGTCAGGCTCGCGGTGACGTCGCTCACGGCGCCGCCGTCGTGCCGGAAGACGACGTGAACGGTGTCGCGCGGGCCGCGTGCGGCGAGGACGTCCTCGACCGGACCGAGCGCAGGGATGAGGACGGCAGCGTGGTGCGGGACGAGATCCCAGAGGGCGCCGTGCTCGTGGCGCCAGCGAGAGTGCGAAAAGGGGCTCTCGGGCGCGAGGGCCGAGTTGAGAAACAGGGCCGACCCGCCGTCCCACGTTGACGGTCCCACAACGTCGGACAGCCACGTCTCGACCTCGTCGCGGAAGCGCAGCAGGAAAAACACCACCGACGCGACGCCCGCGTCCGCGACCGTCTCGACAACGCGATCCGCCGCAGCGGTCGACAGGGCGAGCGGCTTCTCCAGCAGCAGGTGGCGCCCCGCCTCGGCCGCCCGCACGGCCAGCTCCGCCTGCACGTCCGGAGGCACCGCCACCGACACGGCGTCGACCTTTTCGAGGAGCGCCTCGAGCTCCGCCTCGGCCGCGACACCGTGCCGTGCCGCGAGAGCGGCCGCCTTGGCCGGGTCGCGTCCCCAGATCCCCACGAGCTCCGCGTCAGGGTGTGCGGCGAGGCCCGTGGCATGGCAAACGTCCGCCCAGTACCCGGTGCCGAGGACGCCGAAGCGGAGCACGACTCAGACCGCGGTGTGCTCGAACACTTCCAGGGCGCGCCCGACTGCGATGCCGCGCTCGATGTCGGCGCCCAGCTCCGCGAGCGCCAACTCGATCCCGGCGAGTGCCGTGGTGATGTCGAAGATGTCGTAGTAGCCGATGTGGCCGATGCGGAATATCCGCCCCTTGAGCGGTCCCTGGCCGGGCGCGAGCGTAATCCCGAAACGGTCGCGGATCGTGGCGACGAGCTCGCCCGAGTCGATGCCGTCGGGCGCGTTCACGGCGGTGACGACGGCCGAGCGGTCCTCGTCCGGCGAGAACAGCTCGAGCCCCATCGCCTTCACTCCCTCGCGGCAGGCGCGACCGAGGCGGACGTGCCGCTCGAAGGCGGACTCCAAGCCCTCACCCAGGATCAGGCCGAGCGCGACGTTCAGCCCGCCGACGAGCGAGACCGCCGGAGTGAAAGCGGCGTCGAACTTGGACTGCGCCTCGCGCACGGGCGCCCAGTCGAAGTAGTAACGCGGAAGGCTCGCCTGCTCCGTGCGCTCCCACGCCGCCTCGGAGACGGAGACGACGGCCAGGCCCGGCGGAGTCATGAGCGCTTTCTGCGAGCCGGAGACGACGACGTCCACGTCCCAGGCGTCGGTCTCGAGCGGGATCGCGCCCAGGCTCGAGATCGCGTCGCAGACGACGAGCGCATCGCCCGAGGCGGCGGACAGCGCCTGCACGTCGGCGACGACGCCCGTCGAGGTCTCGGACTGGGTCATGAGGACGACGGTGGCCCCGGTCTCGTCCAGCCGCTCGCGCAGGTCGTCCGCCGAGGGAGTCTCTCCCCACTCGTAGCGGAGCTCCAGCACGTCGCAGCCGTAGGCGCGCGCGATCTCGCCGAAGCGCTCGCCGAAGTAGCCGGCCGAGACGACGAGGACGCGCTCGCCGGGCGAGCACACGTTGGCGATCGCGGACTCCATCCCGCCAGTCCCCGAGCAGGTGTAGAGGAGCACGTCGTTGCGCGTCTGGAAGACCTCGCCGAGCCGGTGCAGCAGAGCCTCGAAGAGCTCGCGGTAGTCGCGCGCGCGGTGGTGGATGACGGGCGCGGAAAGCGCGGCCAGCACCTGCGGGGGCGCGGGGGTCGGCCCCGGGGTCATCAGGTACCGCTTCTCGGGCATTACCGCGAGCCTAACTAGCGCGGACGATGGCGGGAGAAGCTGATGACCTGCTGGAAGGTCGGACGGTTCGTCCAGCGCATCGTCTTGCCGAGCAGGCCCGGGACGAAGCGGATCCGCTCGGCGGTCGCGTCCGCGCGCCAGGCTCCCGGATTCGACCCCTGGGCGGTCTGCAGCTGGTCGCCGGCCTTGTCGATCGCGGCCCACAACGACGACACGCAGGCCGACTGGACGCCGGCACCGCAGTAGAAGGGAGTCGACGCGGAGAGGTCGTCTTTCACGTACCCGTACCACCCGAAGTCGAAGGACGAGCCGTGACTGCTGGGATCGTCGCTGCGTGGGATGAGGTCCGCGAGGCCAGCGGTCAGCGGGCCGAGCCGCGGGGACATGACGGCGTCCGCGAGATACGGCCACGCCGCGTCCATGACGGCGGCGCCCGGGTCGTCGATCTTGCCGTCCTGGTCGCCGTCCAGCCGGCTCGCGCCGCGGTTCAGCCACGCGTTGAGGATGTCCACCATCTGCGTGTCGCGCGCGCTCGGGGACGTCCCCTTCTCGAGCATCGCCCTGATCGTGGGCCACACGAGCACGGTGCGGAGGTCCTGGGTCGCGGCCTGGTTCATCGCGCCGACGGTGCTGGCGACGTTCTGCTTCTTGTACCGCGCGAGGGCGGCCTGCAGGAGCTGCACCCGCTGTACCGAGCCCCACGACCACTCGTCGTCGGGCGCCGAGTAGTCCTTCGCCGGACGGTTGTTCCAGCCGAGGATGTACCCGCCGGCCGGATTCATGCCGCGTGCGTGCGCGGCCAGCGGCTCGAAGCCCTGCCAGTCGTAGTTCCCCGTGCCGATCGTCGGAAGGCCGATGTCGACGCCGGGGGCACGGTTCGGCAGCCGGGCGGCGGAGAAGTACGCGATGTCGCGGCTGTCCGCGTACACCCAGTTGAAGGAGAACTCCTCCTGGTTCATCACCTGGAAGAAGCTCTTCGCCGAGGTGACCTTGTTCGTGTCCAGGTCGGCGAAGGCCAGGGCGCTGGCCAGCTCGCGGCCGTACGTGGCGCGCTCGTGCGAGATCGCCACCTTCGTCCCGCCGACGGTCGCGTAGCCGATTACCGGGCCGTGCACGGTCGTGTGGAAGATCAGCTGCCGGTCGGGAGTGCCGTCCCGGCCCTTGAGGAGGCCCGCGTCGAACGTCCCCATCGCGCGGCACTCGCCCTTGTACAGGTAGTGCAGATCGTCCCCGCCGCACAGCGTCTCGACGAATGAGTCGACGCTGTCCGAGTGGGACGACATGGCACTCCAGGCGTAGTCCTTGCCGCGCCCGACGACGACGTAGCCGATGCCCGGGAAGGAGGCCCCGCGCGTGTCGATCCCGCCGCCGTGCATGTCGAGCTCGAGCAGGAACTCGGGCCAGTAGTAGCCCACCTGCGGCCCCGCGACGAAGATCGGGTGCTTTGTGATCGACTTCTTCGCTCCCACGAGCAGCGCGTTGCTCATGCTCAGCGGGCGGCGCTTGGCGAGCTTCGGCCCGCCCGGCTCGAACGGCTGGAAGCTCCCGTCGTCCACCACTGCATTTCCGGGCATGGCCGAGCCGGACGCCTCGCCGTAGGAGAACGTGCCCGGGACGGAGACCGGCGAATTCGGGTCCTTGACCTGGCGCAGGCGGTCCCAGACCTGGCGTCCCTCGACCGGGCCCATCTTCTTCTGCAACGCGTCCAGGAACTCCGCGCGCCGCGTCTCGTCCCCGCCCGCGACCCCGAAGATCCCGCCGATCAGCGCCGCCGAGGCGACGAAGTCGTTCCGGTTCCAGGGCGGGATCTGTAGGCCGCTCTTCTGGATGTAGGCGTTCACGCCGGCGACGAATGCGTCGATGTCCGCGATGATCTTGCGTCCCTTGGGCCCCGCGTCCTCGAGCACCTGGTACTGCGAGGCGAGGAAGTCCTCCGCCTGCCGGCTCGGGATGAAGATCCGGCCGGACAGGGCCAGGCTGAACGCGTCCAGGCCGGGCACGTCCAGAGCGGCGATGCGGGAGGGGCCGCGGACGAGTTGCATGAGCAGGTTGCGGTCCTCGGCGGTGACGAATCCCGAGCCGAACATCACGTCCGCGCGCGTCTTGCCGGTGATGTGGGCGACGTCCCACCTGTCGCGGACGATCTTCAGCCCTTTCCGGCCCGTGTCCTCGACGCGCTGCGCCTTGCCCTGCAGGCCGAACGTCTCGGGCTTGAAGAAGCGGTGCACGTTCGTGGGGCTGACCGCGTTCCAGAGCGGCGTCAGTCCGTCGTAGAGGGCGAGCTGGTCGCTCGAGTTCGGGCCGCTGTCGGCGCCCTCGCCCGGCGGGAGGACGTTGAGTGCCGTCGACGCGAAGTCCGGCGGCTTCTTCGCGCTCGAGGAGGCGGACACGAGCGCCGGCACGAGGAGCGCAATCACCGTGACGGAGATGAGGAGCGGACGCAGCTTCACGGGAAGGGTGCGAGCCTACAACTTGCCGGTCGTTGCAAACACTGCGACCCTTGGGACGTGTCCAGATTGGGCATGTTTGCTGCGGCCGGCGTCCTCGCGGTCACCGGATCCGGATCGGCCACCGTCTCGTACGTCGTCGACGGCGACACGATCGCGCTCCGGGACGGGCCGCATGTCCGGCTCGTCCAGATCGACACGCCGGAGGTCGGGACGGGCGAGTGCTACTCCCGGCGCGCGGCCAAGGACCTGCGCAAGCTGGCGCCCGCGGGCGCGCGTGTGGGGCTCGAGGCCGACCCGAACCTCGACTCGGTCGACCGCTACGGGCGCCTGCTGCGCTACGTCTTCCACCGCGGGATCAACGTCAACCTGCGACTGGTGGAGCAGGGAGACGCCACGGTGTGGTTCTACGACGGCGACCGCGGCCGCTACGCCTCGCGGCTCCTCGCCGCCGCGCGCCGCGCCCGGGCCGAAAAGCGAGGTCTGTGGGGAGCGTGCAACGCGGTGTGGAACCCGTACGGGCCGGCGACGACACGGCCCGAGCACGTCGGCCACACCCCGCACGGCAAGTGCGACACGGCTTACCCGACCGTCTGCATCCCGCCTCCGCCGCCCGACCTGGACTGCGCGGACATCCCGTACAAGCACTTCAAGGTGCTGCCACCGGATCCGCACCACTTCGACGGCGACCACGACGGGATCGGCTGCGAGAGCTAACACTTCCCTTGCATTCCGCCCGGAACCGGTGGCTACCATCGACCGCTGATTCGGCTGCCCACCGACGGGGTCACGAAGTTTGGGCGGTCGTAACTGTGGCAATCACGCATCCTTGTGCCTGCGGTCGTACTCATAGTGCTGGTCCTTCTGGGCCTGTTCGCTCCCTCTGCCGGTGCGCAGGAGGGGCAGCACAACCTCGTCCCGTACGACGGGTATCTCGTCTCGTCCACGCGCTCGTACCGGCACGAGACGTGGCGCTGGCAGAAGCTAATGGGCAAGCGCCCGACGCCGGCCGGGATGGGCCATCTCGACCCGAGCCACGCGTACCGGCGTTGGGTCAACCGGCTGTGGAGGGACCGCGCCGCCGCCGCACACCATAGGGCCTCCCACCCAGCCCGCTATCGCGAGTGGATGTGCATCCACCGCTACGAGGGCGGGTGGCGCCTCATCGACGGGCCCTATTACGGCGGCCTGCAGATGAACATGGAGTTCCAGCAGATGTACGGCCCCGAGCTGCTCAGGAGTAAGGGGACGGCGAATCACTGGACGCCGCTCGAGCAGATCTGGGTCGCCGAGCGCGCATACCGCGAGCTTGGCTACCAGCCGTGGCCGAACACGGCCCGCATGTGCGGCCTGCTGTAGTCGCGCTATAAGAGTCCCCATGCTGGTCCGGATGGCTGTGCTGGTCGCCGCTGCGGGCATCGTGCTCGGGGTCTCGCCCGCTGCGCCGGCCGCCGGGAGGCCCGACCTCCACATCCGTATCGTCCGGGCGGGCCCGACCACGCTCTCGGTGAAGGGCCGCATGTACACGACCGTTCTGCTCGAAAACCTCGGGACAGCCACCGCCGACCAGATCGTGCTCTGGATCCGCGTCCCCAACGCGCTCTCGATCCGCTCTCCCAACGCGCACGGGGCCCTCGGAGGGTGCTTCCCGCGCGGTCACGACTGGAAATGCGAGCTGGGCGGCCTGGCGCCGGACGAGCCGCCTATTCAGGTGGAGATGGATGCGCGCGCGGTCAAAGCCGGCCCCGGGACCCTCCGGCTTGCGGTCACGGCTCATCAGCACGACGCGCATCCCGCCGACAACCGGAGAGCGATTCACGTGCTCGTGCGGCGGGCGCCCGCGCGGGCCAATCTCAGCGTCACCGCCGAGACGGCGGGAACGCCTCAGGCAGGAGTCCCTTCGCCCTTTCTCTTCCACGTCCGGAACACGGGGCCAAGCGCGGCCGAGCAGGTCATGCTCATTGTCGAGCTGAAGTCGGAAGGATGGTTCGTCGGGGCGAACTTCGTCTTCGAGTCGCCGTTCGACGACTGCGGTCCAACGGACGAGGGGCAGAAGGTGATCGTCTGTACGGTTCCGTTCGTCGCCGCTCACGGAACCGCCAGCGTCGCCCTCGAGGGCTATCTGCGGATCGGGGACGCACGCCTCGCCATGCGCGTGAGCTCGACGACGAAGGACACTCTCCCTCGCAACAACGCCGGGAGCTTCACCGCCGCCGTCGGCCCTCCGCTCAAAACCGCCGATCTCACTCTCGTGCCCGACGTCCCTCCCCACGTGAGCGCCGAGCAGCCCGCGACCTTCAAGGTGCAGGTCACGAACCATGGTCCGGACGAGGCGCACGATGTAGGAGCGCTTTTCGTCGTCTTGACCAAAGACACTCCCATCGCGATCGATCTGGTCTCGCTTTCGACAACGCAGGGTGAGTGCGCCGGGCTCGGTTGCGATATCGGGACCTTGGCGGCAGGCGAGACGGTCACGCTCACGCTCGTCGTGGTCTTCCACGGAACAGGCACCTTCTCCGTGGGAGGGATCACGAGCGGCCGCGACGACGTCTACGACCCCGGCCTGTACGAGGACGCGCCGCCCGCGTCGAGCAACGGCTCCAGCGAGGAAACGGTCGTCGGAAGCCCGGCTCAGGCCTTGAGCTTTTCGCGCAGCCGCTCGTTGACCACGCGGGGATTCGCCTTGCCGCGCGTCTCCTTCATGACCTGCCCGACGAGAAAGCCGAGCAGCCCCTCCTTGCCTGCGCGGTACGCGGCCGCCTGCTCCACGTTGGCGGCGAGGACCTGGTCGATCACCGGGTCGAGCTCGGATTCGTCGGCGATCAGCGTCTCGCCCAGGTAGTCCTCGGCCTTGAAGCCCTCGCCGCCGCTTTCGGCCAGCGCCTTCGTGAAGGCCTCGCGCGGGATGCGGTCGCGCGCCTCGATCAGCTTGCCGAGCTCGTCGCCGTCGACCGCGGCCGGATCGACGTCCGCCGCCGCCAGCTCGTTCATCACGACGTTCGCCACCGGACGGCGGTCGCCGGGCGTCCGCTCGTAGAGCCCGTCCCGGCCGCTCGTCACGAGACCCTCGGCGAGCCCGAAGTCGAGCTCCGCCTCGAGGCGGCGAATGCGCGCGCTCGGCAGCTCGCCGAGCTCCCTTCCCGCACGCTCGACCATTTCCGCCGGCGGGTCGAGGGGGACGAGGTCGGGCTCGGGGAAGTAGCGATAGTCCTGCGCCTCCTCCTTCGAACGCAGCGGCGCCGCGTGCTCCTGCCCGGGCACGAAGTGGAGCGTCTCCTGCTCGACCTGCCCGCCCGCCTCGTAGATCCCGATTTGCCGCCCGATCTCGCGCTCGATCCCCTGCGCGGCGAAGTTGAACGAGTTGAGGTTCTTGAGCTCGGTGCGCGTGCGCAGCTCGTCCGAGCCCTCGGGCCGGACGGAGACGTTGATGTCGAAGCGCATCGAGCCCTCCTGCATCTCCGCGTCCGAGATGCCCAGCTCCCGCACGGTCTGGCGCAGCAGCTGCAGGAAGCGCTTCGTCTGCTCCGCGGAGCGAAGATCCGGCTCGGTGACGATCTCGACCAGCGGCGTGCCGGAGCGGTTGAAGTCGACGAGCGTCCGGTCCGCCCCGTGGATGCGCCCCGTGCCGCCCCCCATGTGCACGTTCTTGGCCGCGTCCTCCTCGAGGTGCGCGCGGACGATCCCGATCTCGGTGTCCCCATCGGCCCCCGGGACGAGGAAAGAACCGCTTATGCACAGAGGCTCGTCGTATTGGGAGATCTGATAGCCCTTGGGATTGTCCGGATAGAAGTAGTTCTTGCGGTGGAAGACGGCGTGATCGGCGATGTCGCAGCCGAGCGCGAGGCCGAGCTTGATCGTCCACTCGATCGCCTTCTCGTTCGGCACCGGGAGCGTCCCGGGATGCGCGAGGCAGACGGGGCAGGTCTGCGTGTTCGGCGGAGCGCCGAAGCCGACCCTGCAGCGGCAGAACATCTTCGTCTCCGTCTTGAGATGGACGTGGATCTCGCAGCCGATGACCGGCTCCCAGTTCATGCGGCCAGCCTCGGGGGGACGAAGTCGAACTCGAGCGCCTGTTCGAGCGCGTGCCCGGCGCGGAAGAGCACGTTCTCGGAGAACTGCTGCCCGATCAGCTGGAGGCCCACCGGCAGCCCCTCGGACAGGCCGCACGGAATGGACAGCCCCGGCAGCCCGGCCATGTTGGGCGGGATCGCGAGCACGTCGGAGAGGTACATCGCGAGCGGGTTTTCGGTCTTGGCGCCGAGCGGGAACGCGACCGTCGGCGACGTCGGCGAGACGAGCACGTCGAAGCGCTCGAGCGCGGCGGCGAACTCCTGCCGGATGACCGTGCGCACCTTCTGCGCCTGGGCGTAGTACGCGTCGTAGTACCCGGACGACAGGGCGTACGTGCCGAGCATGATCCGCCGCTTCGGCTCGTCCCCGAACCCGGCGTCGCGGGTCTGCTCGTACAGCTCGCGGATCCCGTCCGGCGAGACGCGCAGCCCGTAGCGGACGCCGTCGTAGCGGGCGAGGTTGGACGACGCTTCCGACGGAGCGATCAGGTAGTAGCAGGGCAGCCCGAACTCGACCGAGCGCGGGAGCACGCACTCCCCCACCTCCGCGCCGAGCTCGCGGCAGAGCTCGATCGCCGCGTTCACCGATTCGGACACGCCCGGCTCGATCCCCTCCGCCTCGTTCAGCTCCTTCGGGACGCCGACGCGCAGGCCGCGCAGGTCCTCCGCCTCGGGAATCTCGACCGGATGCGGGAGGTCGACCGTGGTGGTGTCGTTCGGGTCACGGCCGGCCACCACCGAGTAGAGGAACGCGCAGTCGCCCACCGTCTTCGCGATCGGGCCGATCTGGTCGAGGCTGGAGGCGAAGGCGACGATGCCGTAGCGCGAGACCGTCCCGTACGTCGGGCGCAGGCCGACGACGCCGCAGAGCGCGGCGGGCTGCTTGACCGAGCCGCCGGTGTCCGAGCCGAGCGCCCATGGCGCCAGGCCGGCCGCGACGGCCGCCGCCGAGCCTCCCGAGGAGCCGCCGGGAACCCGGTCGGGATCCCAGGGATTTCGCGTCGGCCCGTACGCGGAGTTCTCGGTGGACGAGCCCATCGCGAACTCGTCCATGTTCGTCTTGCCGATCGTGCGCAGGCCGCGCGCAGCGCACCGTTCGGCGACGGTCGCGTCATAGACGGGCTTGAAGCCCTCGAGGATCTTGGAGCCGGCGGTCGTCTCGACGCCGCGCGTCGAGATCACGTCCTTGAACGCGATCGGGACCCCTTCTCCGGGCGAGTCGTCGCACACGCGCAGGAAGCAGTTCAGCTCCGGGTCGCGCTCGTCGATCGCGGCCCGGTACGCGGCGAAGATCTCGTCCGAGGAGGCCTCTCCCGTTTCGAGAAGGTCGTTGACCTCCTTCGCGGACATCCGGAGTGTGTCGATCATGCCGCCGGTACCCGGAAGTAGCCGTCCTCGCGGTCGGGCGCGTTTTCGAGCGCCTCCTCGAGCGGGAGCGAGGGCCGGACCTCGTCCTCGGCCCACACGTTGGAGAGGTCGAGCGGATGCGCTGTCGGCTCGACCCCGGACAGGTCGAGCTCGGAGACCTTTCCGACCGCCTCCAGGATCGCGCTCAACTGCTCCTGGAACTTCGCGATCTCGTCCTCGGTAAGCGCGAGCCGTGCGAGCCGCGCGACGTGCAGAACCTCGTCCCTCGTGATTGCCATCCGGCAAATCCTTCCTTCGAACTGCGAGAGGCCCCTTTTCGGGGCCTCCGCACACATTGTCTCGCGAGAGACCCTAGACCGGCTGGACGTTCGCCGCCTGGAGGCCCTTGGTGCCCTCCACGACGTCGAACTCGACCCGCTGGCCTTCGGTCAGAGACTTGTAGCCCTCACCGGCGATCGCGGTGAAATGGACGAACACGTCGTCCTCACCCTCGCGCTCGATGAAACCGTAGCCCTTCTCGTTCGAGAACCACTTCACGGTGCCCTGAGCCAAAAAAAACCCTCCTTGCTACAACAACGACGGCCCGGGCACCGAGCCGCCGACACTTACAGTTACCGAAATCACCATAACAGCTATCAGCCGCCACGCCGGAGCCGCGCAGCGCGAACTGCGTTCTGCAGCACCATCGCGATAGTCATCGGCCCGACGCCTCCCGGCACGGGCGTCATGTAGGCGGCGCGCTCGATCGCTCCCGCCTCGACGTCGCCGAACAGCCCCTCGTCGGTGCGGTTCATCCCGACGTCGATCACGGTCGAGCCCTCCTTGACCATGTCCGCCGAGATCAGGTGGAGGACGCCCGTAGCCGCGACGAGGATGTCGGCGTCGAGCGTCTCCCGCGCGAGGTCGGCGGTACGCGAGTGGCAGATCGTGACGGTCGCGTTCGCCTGGAGCAGGAGCTGCGCGACCGGCTTGCCGACGATGTTCGAGCGGCCGACGACGACTGCGCGCTTCCCCTCCGGGTCGATGCCGTACTCCTCGAGCAGGCGCATGATCCCGAGCGGCGTCGCTCCCACGAGGCGCGGCCGGCCGAGCGCGAGCAGCCCGGCGCTGACCGGGTGGAGGCCGTCGACGTCCTTGGCCGGGTCGACCGCCTCGATGGTCGCCGTCTCGTCCAGCTGCGGCGGAAGCGGCGACTGGACGAGCAGGCCGTCGATCTCGTCGTCGGCATTCAGCTCCGGCCACGACGGCGAGGAGCTCCTCCTGGGATATGTCCGCCGGGAGCCGCTTGTCCACCGCGGTGATGCCCGCTTCGCGCGCGGCCTTCTGCTTGAGCGTGATGTAGATGTCGGAGGCTGGGTCGTCGCCGACGAGGACGGTGGCGAGGCCCACGCCGCCGAGCCGGCGCACGTCCTCGGCCACCTGCTCGCGCACGCGTGCGGCAAGCGCCTTGCCGTCCATGAGCGTCGCGCTCAAGAAGGGATGTGCACGTCGCTGACGTCGATGCCGAGCGAGGAGGCCATCTTCACGCCCTCCTCCAGATCCTGGCGCAGCCGCTCGGCGTCGCGCGACGCCATCATCCCGCCGATCCACTCGCGCGCCTTCGGTCGCCACATCACGTGCTTGGCGAAGATCGGCAGCATCTCGTTCGCCACCTTGACCAGCTGGCCGTGCACCTTCGTGCCCGACTCGTCCAGCAGCACCCGCTCGTACGCGACGCCCGAGCGGTGATGGATGCCGTCGTCGATCGTGAGCTTGTTGCACAGCTCGGCGAGGACCGTGCCGGGCGCCGAGCGCGAGATCAGCCGGAAGCGCGGGATGATCAGCCGCTCGAAGAAGACCTGCATGAGGAAGACCTTCTCCTCCAGCGAATCGAGCTCGAGGAACATGTGCGCGAGCTGGTCGAGATACGGGTCGCGTTCGGTTGCCCCGCCGGTCTCGGCGATCAGCTTGAGCCACGCCTCGGTGTGGCGCGACTCGTCCTGCACCATCGTCGTGTAGTAGAGCTTCGCCTCGAAGTGGCGTGCGCCGTCGAGTAGCTGCGAGGCCATCTCGACGGCGAAGACGTCAGCCTGGTACTGCTGGGTGATGACCGAGCGCCAGAGGTCGAGCCGGCGCGCCTTCTTCTCCGGCGAGCCTTTCGTCGTCTCCGGGACCGGCGGGATGTCGCCCCAGGGCAGGTCCCTGACCTGCCATTCGGCCTTCTTGGCGAGGTCGTAGTAGCGGAGGACACCCTCGTGCTCGGTGCTCGGGGGCGGGGCTGCGGACTCGGGCTCGACCGTGGTCGTCACGCGGAGAGTGTATTTGCGCCTTCGGCACACTTTCGCGCAGAATCGAAGCCGACGATGGATGCATGGCGGTGGAGCGATCACGCTGGACCGACGAACGGCTCGACGACCTCGCGGAGCGCGTTGTGAGGCACGACGCCGCCTCCGACAAGGTCGACGATCTGAGTCGCGTCGTCGAGGAGTTCCGCAAGGACATGACGCAGCAGCTCGCCGAGCTTCGTCGCGACCTCGGCGGCCAGATCACCGACATGCGGCGTGAGCTGTACAGCACGCGGTGGACCGTCGTCGGGATCTGGCTCGGTCTTGCAGCGATCTTCATAGAGATAGCGCTCCGGTCGTAAGCTCCCCCGGGTGAGCACGCCGCGCTGGCCCCGCAAGAACGATCCCGAGTCGATCCGCGCCCGCCAGGACGAGCTACGGACGCGCACCGAGGACGGCGAGGTCTTCTGGGACGACCTGCAGCCGTTCGCGAACGCGACCGAGGCGCTCACGGGCGTTGCCGTGGTCCCGGTCGCGGTCGTGGGGCCGCTACGCATCGCGCTCGCGGAGTACGAGCTGACGGAGCCGGAAGGCAAGGTCGAGGAACGCTCGCGCGCGCAGGAGGACGTCTTCGTCCCGCTGGCCAATACAGAGGGCGGGCTCGCGATCTCGCTCCAGCGCGGCGCTCGCGCCGTGACCGAGTCCGGCGAGTTCCGCACCTACGTCCTGCGCGACCGCATGACCCGCGCGAGCGCCTTCCTCTTCGAGAGCACCGGCGCGGCAGTCGCGTTCGCCGGCTGGATCGAAGGGCAGGCCGGCGAGATGCAGGCCTGGCTGGAGGGCATGCCGCTCGAGGGTCTCTCCCGCTTCGCCCGGCTGCGCGAGATCGAGACGCACGTCGTCGGCTCGATGTGCCACGTGATGTACGCCTTCACGACCGGCGACGCCGTCGGCCTGAACATGGTCACGCGCAACAGCTACGCCCTGAACCAGGCCTTCGTCCCCGAACGCGCCCCCGTCCAGCCCGTGCGGACGATGCTCGAGGGGAACATGGGCGGCGACAAGAAGCCCTCGCACCGCTACTTCGAGCGCGGCGGGCACGGGAAGACCGTGATCGCCGAGACCACGCTGACGGACGACGCGATCCGCCGCGTCCTCCGCACGACTCCGGAGGATGTGCTCGACCTCGCCTACATCGGGACACATGGCGCCGTCGCGTCCGGGATGCAGTCGGTCGCCTTCACGCCCGCGACCGCCGTCGCCGCACTCTTCACGGCCACCGGCCAGGACATCGGCATGGTCGGGACGAGCTCCATGGCGCACGTGGCCGCACGGCGGGTCGAGGGCGGGGTGAACGTGTCGATCCGCCTGCCGGGCCTCGAGGTGGCGACGGTGGGAGGAGGGACGACGCTTCCCTACGCGCGCTCGTGGCTCTCGCTTCTGGGCTGCGCCGGCCCCGGCAAGGTCTACCGCTTCGCCCAGATCGTCGCGGCGGCGACGCTCGCACTGGAGATCTCGGCCTCCGCGGCGATGGCGACCGCAGGCTCACGTGAGTTCTTCAAGGCGCACCACGAGCGCGGCGGCCTGAGGTAGGTCAGCCGGTCTCGGCGAGCGCGTCGTGTCCCGGCGCGACGATGAACCTGTTTTCGTCTCGGGCGCGTTCGTACTCAGCGTCCGGTACGTCCAGCACCTGCATGCACCCGGGGTCTGCGCACTCGCAGATGACCGGGCGCCGTCCCTCGAAGGTCAGAGCCTCGAAGCGCTCACGCAGGCGCTCGTTCGCGGCACGGAAAACCGCTTGAACACCGCCCGCCTGTTCCGCCATCGTACGAGCTTCTAGCCCGGTAGACCCGTCCTCAAACCCGGGGGTCGGCCTCCCGCGCCAGCTCGGCGGGCTCTCCGGGAAGCTTCTCGACCACGACGAAGTTCGCGTGGGTCGCGACGACCCGCTCGATGTTCTCGTCGACGTGGCCCGCCAGGACGCCGAAGCGCTCGCCGTGCGCGCGGATGGACTCGTACTGGTCCCGGTTCATCTCGAACCGTGCCATGCAGTCGATCCGGCCGCACTCGCAGAAGAACTCCTCGCGGTCCTTCGCAGGGGCGCCGACGACCGCGGTATCGAGGCGGTCGTCCAGCTCCTTGAGCCGCTCGTTCAGGTTCCGGAAAAGTGTCTCGTTTCGAACTCGCTGGACGTCACGGCTCATGCGGCTAGTGTCGCACGATTCGAGAGGCGCCGAGCGGATTCGAACCGCTGTACGAGGCTTTGCAGGCCTCTGCCTAACCACTCGGCCACGGCGCCGCGCGTCAGCGAGTGTAGATGGCTGAGCCATCTAGCCCTGCCTATTTGAGCGTCGCGACGACCGCCTTGCTGGTCGCGCGGTTGAAACGCCGATCGGTCAAGAGCGCGCGCACCTGCACCTTTCCGTGCACCCTTGCGGGTACGCGTAGGACCGCGACCGCCCGGCCGCTTCCCTTGCCGCCGCTGCCGTGCGTGCGCGCGACCACCTTCCCGGCGCGGCGCACCTCGACGAACCACGCGGACGCGCTCGCGTTGCGCGGCAGCATGTCGCCGGTGACCGTGATGACGTGCCCACGGACGGCGAGCCTGGTGATCGCAGTCCGGGAGGCACGGTCGCAGGCGTCGCCCTTGCCGTTCTTGTTCCAGTCCGTCTGAGAGGGATTCGCGACCGCGGGACAGTTGTCCGTGGCATTCGGCGCACCGTCACGATCGGCGTCGGGGAGGCTCGAGAGGGTGTAGTTCGCGTCACCCGCGTCCGCCGCCACGACGACGTAGTAGGTGCCCGCCGTAGTCGGCGTGAACGCGATGTGGGGATTGGTCGCAGCGGTGGACGTGCGCGCGAGCGAGCTGGCGCCCTCGATCGCCGTCGTCCCAGGCGGATAGAGGAAGAGATTGAAGAAGGCGCCGCTCGAGTGCAGCTGGAAGACGACGCCGGTTCCCGCGGCGAGCTGGACGGCGAAGACGTCGCGCTCGTCAGTGCTCACGCCCGCCGATCCGTTCGCGCTGCCTGGAAAGGCGAGCGGTGTCGCTCCGGAGGGCTGGTCGTCGAACTCGGCGCCGGTCACGAAACCCCGCGCCGTGAGCAGACTCTGGAGGAATGCGAGGTTCGCACCGCCGTTCAGCTGTCGGTCGGCGAAGAGGAGCGCGAGCGACGCGTCCCGGAACCCGGACTCGGCCGCGTAGCTGAACTGGGATTGGACTATCAGCTTGTCGGCCTTCGTCCCGCCCAGCTGCTTGCGGATCGTCCACAGGAGGTTCGACCAGGCCTGCCCCACGCAGTGGATCTCGTGACCGCCACACTCCTGCACGGCCTGGTCGACCGTCCACGGCAGGTCGACGCGGCGCAGGCAGGGCAAGCGGGTCGTCGCTGACCGCGGACGTGTCCCATTCGGCGAAGCAGGTGTTGAAGACGTCTGCGTTGCCCTGGTTCGCCGACATTGCGGCTTGCCAGTAGTCGCCGAAGCCCTCGCCGATCGTCCCGCCCTCTGTGGTTACGCCGAATCCCGGGACCTGGCTGTCCTGGATCGCGTGGCCGTACTCGTGCGAGATGACGTCCCCGTCCTGTGCGTCGTCCACGCCGCCGTCGCCGAAGTTGAGGGCGCCGGTCGTCGGGCTGTAGAAGGAGTTGTCCTCCGGCGTCGCGTGCAGGTTGACGGGAATGGCCCGGTGGACGACGTTCGAGAAGCCGAGGGTCTTCTGCAGGTAGAGCTGCATCCGGTCGACGTGGAAGTACGCCATCGCCGCGTCGAAGCAACTGCATGAGTCGCTGCGCGTGACCGCGCCGAAGTTCCGCCCTGGCGGACAGAAACCCGGCGGGATGCGGGCGTTCACCCACTGGCCGGCCAGGCACCCGCTCGCGTCGAGGTCCTGGAGCGTCACGCTGCGATACAGCGGCGCCAGCGCCGGGGAGTCGGCGTTCCCGTCGTCCGCCAGGCCGGTCCGCGAGCCCTGCTCGACAACGGGGTTCGGGTCGAAGACGAGCGCGGGGGTGGTCGCATCCTTGACGAGGTTGCGCAGCCGGACGAGCGCGCCGCTGCGCGCGTCCACGAGCACCTCGAAGTCGGCGAGCGGGCGGGCCGAGGGCAGGACGACGCGCCAGGCCATCAGGCGGAGGAGCGGCAGGATCACGCGGCCGGCCCGGGCCGGCGCGCGCAGCGCGTGCACGTGCGCGAACGAGAGTGCGCGGCGGATCGCGGCGGTCTTCGAGATGCGCGCGGGCGCCGGCCGTGCGACCGGTCCCCAGGTGTGGTCGACGAGCAGCGGCTCGCCCTCCACGCCGAGGCTGAGCGTCGCCTCGGATCCCAGAACCGGGATGCCGCCCACGCGCTGTTGCACGTGGACGAAGGTCGTCCCGAGGCTCCGCCGCTCCGCCGTCTGACGCAGCTGGGCGAGCGGAGTGCGGGCAGCGCTGAGCCCTGACGCAACGCGGGGCGAGAAACTCTGCCCGTACGAGGACGCGCTCAGCACGGCCGCACCCGCGGCGACGACCCCGATCGCAGCGAGCAGGCGGCGCACCGCCGCCCATTGTGCCCGCTCGAGGGAGGAACGGGTTAAACTTGAGACGATGAGCAGGGGAGAGAGCACGAGAGAGCATCCGCATTCCGCGCTCGCAGGGAGGATCGCGGAGCTGGGGGAGCAGGTGGAGACCGTCAGCCGCCGTCTGGCCGCCCTCGACCTGCCGCACTCGTCCCAGGACGAGAGCCTGGCCGAGGCCGCGCCGGCACTCCAGGCCGCCGTCGCCGACCTTTCTCGGGTGCACGAGGAACTCGTGGGCGAGGTGGGAGCGCTGCGCGAGCAGCTCGAGCAGGAGCGCGTCCGCTATCGCGACCTGTTCGAATGGGCCCCGGAGGCGTACGTGGTGACCGACTCGGAGGGTGTCATCCTCGAGACCAACCGGGCAGGTGAGGAGCTCTTCGGATATGCGGCCGGAATGCTCCGGGACGCCCCGATGGAGCGCCTGGTCACCGACTCCGAGCGCCCGGCGTTCAGGGCCATGCTGAGCCGCATGCAGATGCTGGAGGTCGTCGGCGACTGGGAGCTCGAGCTGGTACGCCGCGACAAGTCGGCCTTCCCCGCGGCTGTGACGATCGCCTGGATGCGGGACCTCGGCGGGCGCCTGGGGACGATGCGCTGGCTGATCAGGGACGTGACGGAGCGCAAGAGCGCGGAGCACCACATCGTCTCGGCCAACATCCGGCTCGACCGCCGTGTCCGGGAGCGAACGGAAGAGCTCGAGACGGTGGGACGGGAAAAGGACGAGGCCCTGGCCCGGCTCGAGGCCGTCGTCGACCAGCTTCCTGCCGCGATCGTCATCGCCGACGCTGAATCGCGCAGGGTGGTCGCCGCAAACGAGCACGCGGCCCGGCTCGTGCGCCAGGTGGCAGGCGACGTCAACACGCTCGATACGTGGCTGACCCTCGGCTTTCATCCTGACGGCCGGCCCTTTCGGAGCGGACGAGCGGCCGCTGATGCGCGCGCTCACCGGCGGGGAGGCGGTGACCGGCCACGAGATCGAGTTCAAGCGGCTCGACGGGAGGAGCGTCCTCTACGAGACGAGCGCCGTGCCGATCCGGAACCCCGAGGGAGAGGTCGTGGGGGCGGTCGCCGCGTACTGGGACCTGACCGAGCGCGTACGGCTGGCCCGAGCGGAGCGCGAGTTCGTCACGAACGCGGCGCACGAGCTGCGGACACCGCTGGCGGCGCTCGCGAGCGCGGTCGAGGTGCTGCAGTCCGGCGCCAAGGAAGACCCCGACCAGCGCGAGCGCTTCCTCGCTCACGTCGAGCAGCAGTCGGAGCGCCTGCAGCGTCTCGTGCGCTCGCTCCTGCTGCTCGCGCGCGTCCAGACGCTCCAGGAGAAAGCGGAACGCGAGCCGATCACCGTCTCCTCGCTGCTCGAGTCGACCGCGCAGCTGGGGCCGGCCGACCGCGTCCGCGTCGAAGACAGGTGTCCGCCCGGGACCCGAGTTCTCACGAACCGCGAGCTAGCCGAGCAGGCGCTCCTCAACCTCGTCTCGAACGCGGCCAAGCATGCCCCCGACGGGGAGATCGTGCTGAGCGGGCAAACCGTCAACGGCCGGGTCGCTCTCGAGGTCGCGGATTCAGGGCCGGGGATGACGGGCGAGCAGGCGCGGCGCGCGGCGGACCGTTTCTATCGCGGAAACGAAGACGTGGAGGGCTTCGGACTCGGCCTCTCCATCGCGCAGCAGACTGCGGAGGCACTGGACGGCGAGCTCAGGCTGGAGAGTGACGGCGCAGGAACCCGGGCGCGGCTTCTCCTACCATTGGCCGGGGACGATGGCTGAGTCCGTACTCGTGGTCGAGGACGAGGTGGCAATCGCCGACGCGGTCGCCTACGCGCTCGAGGGGGAGGGCTTCGAGGTGGACCGGGCCGGGGACGGCGAAGAGGCGCTCGCGCGGGCGCGGGACAAGGAGTACGAGCTGATCGTCCTCGACCTGCGCCTGCCCAAGGTGAACGGGATCGAGGTCACGCGCATCCTCCGCGCCGAGAGCATCGTCCCCATCCTCATGCTGACCGCCAAGGACAGCGAGGTCGACCGTGTGGTCGGGCTCGAGGTCGGCGCCGACGACTACGTCACCAAGCCGTTCTCGATGGCGGAGCTGATCAGCCGCGTGCGCGCGATTCTGCGCCGACGCCAGCTCGACCGGCTCTCGGGCGATCCGGTGCGGCGCGTCGGCGGGCTCCGGCTCGACCTCGTCCGCCACGAGGTCCGCGTCGACGACCAGAACGTGCGGCTGACCCCGTCCGAGTTCCGCCTCCTTACCTTCCTCGCCGAGGAGCCCGAACGCGTCTACTCGCGCCGGGAGATCATGCAGCACCTCTGGCAGAGCGAGTACGTCGGGGACGAACGTGCCACCGACATGCACGTCTCCAACCTGCGCCGGAAGATCGAGCGTGACCCGGACAACCCGGAGCGTGTCGTGACGGTGCGCGGGATCGGGTACAAGCTCGTCCCGGCGTAACGTCAAGAATTCTCTACGAAGATCTCAAAGAACGTTCATTCGCCTGTCCCTACGATCGAAGGGATGGCGACGACGGCAGCAGCAACCGGCGAGTTCGTTCGCGAAGCGCGTCCGATCGGAGAGCACGCGTACCTCATCTCGCTCGCCGGCGACTTCGACCTGCACTCCGGCCCGGAGTTCGAGCGCCGCGTCCTCGAAGCCCTCGGGCGCAGCGCGACCGATCTGCTGATCGACCTCTCCGAGGTCTCGTTCATCGACTCCACGACCATCGGGATCCTGATGAGGACGCGCAAGCGGCTCGCGCCACTCGGCGGCCGCGTCGTCGTCGTCACCTCTGACCGGAACATCCTGCGGCTGTTCGAGATCACGGCCCTCGACCGAATGTTCGAGATCTACTCACGCCGGACCGACGCTCTCGAGGAGATCAATGGCCACGCAGGAAGCTGAGCGTTTCGAGGCGGCTCCGCAGCCGCGCCCCCTGCGGCTCGTCTTCTTCCGCTCGGACACCTCGGGTCGCTGCCGCCGGGTCGAGGGCTTCGTCGCCCAGGTTCTCCAGCGCCGGCGCAACCACGAGACCTTCGCGGTCGTGCCCGTCTCGCAGGAGAAGCAGCCGGAGCTGTTCGAGCGCTTCCGTATCGACAAGGTCCCCACGCTCGTAGTGGTCGAGGGCAAGGCCGTACAGGGCAGACTGGAGCTCCCGCGCAGCTGCCGCGAGATCGAGACGTTCCTCGCACCCTGGCTCAGGTGAGCCGGGCCAGGTCTTCCTGAGCGTTCACGTTCACGAGCTGGGCGGGATCGAGCTCGACCGTCGCCGTCTCCAGCTCGTCGAGTGCGGCCGCGAGCGTGAGCTCTCCGTCGTGCAGGCGGCGCTCGAGCACGGATAGGGCGCTCTTGCGGAAAGCGCCGGGGAGCGGACCGGTCGGAGGGACGGCCGCGTCCCGGCAGGCGGCCGCCAGCTCCCGCAGCGCGTCCGCGCGCAGGAGAGGCATGTCCACCGGGACGGCCACGCACACGTCATGCGCGGCGGCGCGCAGCCCCGCGACGACTCCTGCGATCGGCGCGCGAACCACGGAGCCGTCGTCGAGAAGTGGGAACGGAAGGTCGAGGCCGTCCGCTTGCTTCCCCACCGCTATCCGCTCGTCGCAGGCCTCCCCCAGCAGGCGCCAGGCGCGGGCCGCGAGGGTCTCGCCCGCCAGTTCCGCCAGCGCCTTCGGGCTGCCGAACCGGCGACTTGCCCCGCCGACGAGTAGGAGGCCGGTGAGCACGGAGGAACGCTAAAGCCTCGGCCGGGGGCGGCGACCCCTCCACAGTTTCGCCGCCCTCGACCGGTTGGCCCAGTTAGCACGGAGCACGAGGGCTCCAGCCACGACTCCGAGTCTTTCAGGCGGGCCGAGCCCGTGATTCTCGATTCCTCAAGCCTTTCGTGACGATTCGTTGACTCTCCAGGCACGTGCCCCGGCCCCCGCAGCAACGGCGGCCCCAGAAACGTGGGACCTACGCGCCCGCGGCTTCGAGCTCGTCGCTGGTCCGGAGCCTGCGTCCCGGCCAGCTGCCGAACGTGCCGAAGAGCGAGACGAGCGCCGGGACGAGGAACGAGCGGACGATGAACGAGTCGATGAGGATGCCCACCGCCATCGCGAACCCAAGCTCGGCGAAGGAGCGCAGGGGGACGAGCGCGAGCAGCGCGAAGCTTCCGGCCAGAACGAGGCCGGCCACCGTGATTGCGCGGGCCGCCCGCGGCGCGGCAGTCGCGACCGCCTCGCGCAGCGGCTGGTCGCGCGCCTCCTGCCAGATCCGGCCGGTGACGAAGACGTTGTAGTCCGATCCGAGCGCCACCAGCAGGACGGCGGTCGCGAAGGGCACGAAGTAGGTGATGCTCGGGTAGCCGAGGAGCCCCTGAAAGACATACGCGGTGAGCCCAAGGGTGGCCGCGAGGGCGAGGACGCTGGCCGCCAGCAGGTACAGCGGCGCGATCACTGCGCGCAGGAAGAAGGCGAGGAGCAGGAAGTCCACCAGCACCACGACGAGCGCCACGCGGGTCAGGTCGCCCAGGAGGGCGTCGATCGTGTCCCCCGCGAGGGCGGTCGCGCCGCCCACCTGGAGCTTGGGGGCGGCCAGGCCCGCTTGACGCACGAGATCCGGCAGCCGGTCTTCGAGAGACTTCAGATCGTTGATCGCCGGTGCCTCGAAGGGATCCGACGAGAGGACGACCGCGTAGCGGGCCGCATCACCCGACTTGGTGACGGCGAGGCCGCGCCGGTGCAACGCGCCCTCCTCGCGCGGACCGAGCACGCCGGCGACGCCGCGCTCCTTCCCGATCAGCTGCTCGAGCCGGTCGAGGCCGTCACGATCGGCGCCGATCCCGGTCCGCTCGAGCACGATCTCCGTCGGGCCGAGGACCCCGGGCGCAAAGCCCTCGCCCGCGGCCTTGGCGGCGCGGGCGGTTTCCGAGCCGGACGGGAGCCCTCCGATGAGGCCGAACCCGAGATCGAGGCGGGCGAGACCGCTGGCCGCCGCGCCGAGCCCGGCGACGCACAGGATCACGATCAGCAAGGCGAGCGGCCGCGCGGTCGACCAGAAGGCGGCACGCTCACGCAGCGAGCGTCGCTTCGGCCGATCGGGCCGCTCGGGCGCGACCCGCCCGAGCTTCGGCCAGAAGAGCGCCCGGCCGAAGAGGGCAATCGCGGCCGGCATGAACGTCACCGACACGACGACGCCGACGAGGGCTGTGAGCGCGAGGCCCGGTCCGAAGGCACGCATGAAGTCGAGCCGTGCGACGAGCAGGGCGGCCGTGCCGGCGGCCACGGTCAGCCCGGCGACCAGGATCGTGGGGGTGTACTGCGCCGCCACCGCGCGTGCGGCGGCCCGCGGTTCCTCCCCCTCCTGCAGCCGGCGGCGCTGCCCGGAGAGGTAGAAGATCGCGTAGTCGGTCGAGATCCCGAGCAGCAGGACGATGAGGAGCGGCTCGATCTCGCTCGGGATCGAGATGCCGGTGCGCTCGCTGATCCAGCCCAGGAGCCGGATGTCCACCAGATACGAGAGGCCTCCGGCGCACAGCACGAGGAGCGCCGGCCACGGCGAGAGGAAGTTGATCCCGACGAGCAGCGCGATCAGCACCGCAGTCGCGGCAGCGACGATCGGCAGCGCGTCCTGAACTGCGTGATACGACGTGATCCTCGCGGGTCCCGCGCCGGTCACACCGACGAGCCCTTCCTCCGGTGGGATGTGCTTCACGAACGTGTGCGCGAGGTCATCACGCGTCTCGAAGCCGTAGCGCGACGGGAAGTACAGGTACGTGAGGGCGGTCGTCCCGCGCTCGCGCGAGCCCGGCAGGAGCCCGAGCGTGTTGAGGACCGGCACCGCCGCCGCGATGCTGAGCAGGTCCGGATAGCCCCGCTGGTCGATCCGGAGAGCCCGGTTGACCACATGCTTCTGCTCGTCCTCTGTCAGCCCGGCCGGGTCGCGCTGGACCACCATCGTGTCCGGAGTGATGGGCGAGCCGAAGAGCTGGGCAGAGCGCGCCTCTTCATGCAGCGCCGGCGAGCTCTTGGCGACGAGGTCGGACAGGGCGCCGCCGTTCGAGCGGTGAAGCTGCGGCAGCCAGAGAACCGCCGCGACGGCGGCCGCTATCCAGCCGGCGACGATGACGTACCGACAGGTGACGACCGTCCGGGCGATCGCGTGCATGGTTAGGTGGTCCCGGCCCCACGCGGGGGCTAAACGTCAGTTGGCGACGTCTTGCGGCTTGAAGCCCGGCTTCTTGCGCACAACTGCGTAGCCGTCATGCTCGGCGACGACCTCTTCGATCTCCGGGTTGTCGTGCCCGTGCGCGACGACGAACTGGTCGTCCCGCGCGTGCGCCTCCGCGAATTCCGTCAGCGTCAGCCGGAGCAGGTCGTCGCAGTCAGGCCGCCCGCACGAGCAGAGATATTCGCTCGTCTCGTCTCCGCCGGCGAGTCCGCGAATCTCGAGATCGGACGTCTTCTCCGCGATCCGCTCGTTCACCTCACGCAGCACGACTTCGTTCTCGGCGATTCGCTCCGGGGCGGCTTCCGGCATCCATCAAGTGTAGGAGTTAATGAACAGAAAATCCATGCGAAGTTGGCGGCACCGTCAGGCAGATACGGAGCGGTCGAGTTCGGCCAGCCCGGTGCGCAGCAACCCGCGCTCGTCCTCGAGCCGGACGAAGCAGTCGGCGAGCCTCCGCTCGCCTTCGGCCGACAGTCGAATCTCGCTCACCCGACCGTCGAGGTCGGATTGCGTCACCAACACGAGCCCGGCGTCGACCGCGCGGCTGACGAGCTCCGTGACCGTGCTCTGGGCGAGGTAGAGCCGCTTGCACAGCTCGCCCACCGTCGTCTGCTCGCTCCCGTCCGGCGCTCCCTTGACGAGCAGGAGCAGCAGGTACTGGCGCGGCGTGAGCCGGCTCTCGCGCGCGGCGATCTCGGTCATGCGGAAGAAGCGGCGCAGCGCCACACGGAACTCGGCCACTCGGATGGCATCTTCCACCGTTGGCACGTCAGAACGCAGAACAGACACTGTATCGCTCACCGATCCGGCCTAGAATTGGCTGTGGACGTCCTGCAGCTTCCGGCCCTGTTGAACGAGCTCCCGACAGAGCGGACTCATCTCCTCGACAATCTCGGCCGCATCCGCCGCGAGGTCGGGCCGGTGACGCCGGAGCTCGCGGACGCTCTCGCGGACGCGATGAACCTTCGACGCGGCGACGTGCACGAGGTCGCTTCGTTCTACTCCTACCTGCGCGTCGCGATCGAGACGCCGCGCGTCTGCCGAGGGCCCGTCTGCGACTGCGCCGGCGCCGTCGTCGGGCGGGGCGAGCTGGAAGTCGCCTGCCTCGGACACTGCGACCTCGCCCCGGTGCGGCTCGAGGGCGAGGAGATCGCCGGTGGCGTCACTCACGCTGCGAACGGCTTCCTGCTCGAACCGGACGAGCTGCGCGACGTGCCGGAGCTCGATCCCAGCGAGCTGGTCGAGATGCTGCGCGAGTCGGGCCTGACGGGCATGGGCGGCGCGGGCTTCCCCGCGTGGCGGAAGTGGGAGGCCGTCCGCGCCGAGCCAACGCCGCGTGTGGTGATCGTGAACGCCGACGAGGGCGAGCCCGGCACCTTCAAGGACCGCTACCTGATGGAGCTGCGGCCGCACCTCGTGCTCGAGGGGCTCGAGCTGGCGATGCGGTTCTGCGAAACCGATCACGCGTACGTCTATCTGCGCGAGGAATACGCGCACGCCCGTGCCCGGCTGCAGGCGGCGATCGACGAACGCGGTCTGGCGGTGGAGATCGTCGTCGGCGCAGGCTCGTACGTCTGCGGCGAGGAGTCGGCGATGCTGGAGTCGATGGAGGGCCGCCGCGGGATGCCGCGGCTTCGGCCCCCGTTCCCGGCCCAGTACGGCTACCTCGGCCTCCCCACGCTCATCTCGAACGTCGAGACGTTCGCCCATGTCGCCCGCATCGCCCGTGGAGAATGGGCCCCGAGCCGGCTCTGGTCCGTGTCCGGTGCGGTCGAGCGACCCGGCTGCTACGACGCGCCTTTCGACGTGACGGCGCGACAGTTGATCGACGACTACGCCGGCGGCGGGACCGCCGAGATCGGAGCGATCGTCCCGGGCGGCGCCGCGAGCGGGATCCTCCCGCCGGCGGCGCTCGACGTGCCGCTCACGCGCGAGGCGCTGGCGGAGTGGGGCTGCGGCCCCGGCTCGGCGGGCTTCCAGGTCTTTCCCTCCTCGTATCCGGTCCAGCGGCTCCTGGCCGAGACGATGCGCTTCTTCGCGGAAGAGTCCTGCCAGAAGTGCACGCCCTGCCGCATCGGCAACCGCGCACTCCAGCATGTGTTCGCAGGAGAGCTGGCGATGACCCAGGAGAAGATGGACGAATGGATGGAGGCCCTCGAGCAGACGTCGATCTGCGGGCTGGGACAGGCCTCTCCGATCCCGGTGCGGACCGCCCTGCGACACTGGCCGGAGTTGCAATGGAACTGACGGTCGACGGACGGCAGATTCAGGCGGAGGAGGGCGAGCTCCTCGTCCACGCCCTCGCGCGGCACGGCATCTTCGTTCCCACCCTCTGCCACGACGCGAAGCTCGATCCCTACGGCGGCTGCCGCGTCTGCGTGGTCGAGGTCGAGGGAGCGCCGCGACCGGTGCCCTCGTGCGCGACCCGCGTCGCCGAGGGAATGTCCGTCTCCACCAACGGCCGCGCCGGAAAGCTCCGGCGGACGCTGACCGAGATGCTCCTGACCGAGCATCTGAACGCCAATCCGGGTGGAAGGCCGAACGAGCTCGTCGGCCTGGCGGAGGAGCTCGGTGCAGAGGCGCCGTTCGTCCTCCCCGACGCGAAGCGCGAGCCCTACGAGGACCGGAACCGGCTGATGGGCTACGACCCGGACGCCTGCATCCTCTGCAACCGCTGCGTTCGGTACACGCAGGAGGTCATGCAGTGCTCGGCGCTCTCCCTGGAAGGCCGCGGGGCCGAGGCGCGCATCGTCCCCACCTGGGACCGCTCCTGGCTCGATACCGAGTGCGAGCTGTGCGGGGGCTGCCTCTCCGTCTGCCCGACCGGGGCGATCTACGAGAAGTTCGAGGAGGGCGCGCCGGCGGGCCGCGAGGCGCAGCTGGACAAGGTCAAGACCACGTGTACGTTCTGCGGCGTCGGCTGCCAGGTCGACCTCAACGTCGACCGCGAGCAGAACCGGATCGTCAAGGTCACGTCCGATCCGCGCTACCTCCCGAACGAGGGCGACCTCTGCGTCAAGGGGCGGTTCGCCTTCAACTTCGTCCACCACCCCGACCGCCTGACCGAGCCGCTCGTTCGCGGCGAGGACGGCGAGCTGCACGAGACGACCTGGGAGCACGCGCTCCGGGTCGCGGCCGAGGGCCTGAAGGGGGTGAGTGACCGGCACGGCCCGGAGTCGATCGGCGTTCTTTCCTCGGCGCGGCTGACGATGGAGGAGAACTTCCTCATCCAGAAGCTCGCGCGAACGGCGATCGGCACGAACTCGGTCCACTCCTGCGAGGCGACCTGACACGCTCCGACTCTTTACGGCCTGGTCAGGTCGTTGGGCAGAGGAGCTAGCACCAACTCGATCCCGGAGATCGACGCCGACCGTTTCCTGCTCGTCATCGGCTCGAACACGACCGAGGCACACCCTGTGCTGGCTTTGCGAATGAAGCGCGCGGTCCGGGACGGGGCGAAGCTCGTCGTCGCCGATCCGCGCAAGATCTGGCTGACCAAGATCGCGACGCGGCACCTGCAGCTGCGGCCGGGGACGGACGTCTGGCTGCTGAACGCGCTGATGCACGTCATCCTCGAAGAGGGGCTGCAGGACGAGGAGTACATCCGCGCGCACACGGTCGACTTCGACTCCGTGCGCGAGGTCGTCTCCCGCTACACGCCGGAGGACGCCGAGCGCGTCACCGGCGTTCCCGCCGAGGACATCCGCGCCACCGCCCGCGAGTACGCGGCCGAGAAGCACGCCGCCGTGTTCTACACGCTCGGGATCACCGAGCACGCGTGCGCGGTGGACAACGTCTGGTCGCTCTCCAACCTCGTGCTCATGACCGGCCACCTGGGTTACGAGTCCACCGGCCTGAATGCGCTCCGGGGCCAGAACAACGTCCAGGGGCTGAACGACGCAGGGGCGAACCCTTCGTATTTCCCCGGCTACCAGTCCCTGACCGACCCGGACATCCGCGCGAAGTTCGCCGCGCGCTGGGGCGTCGAGACGCCGGAGACCCTCGGCTATCGCCTCGACCAGATGATGTCCGGGCTGCACGACGGCCGGATCAAGGCGCTGTACCTGGTCGGCGAGAACCCGGCGCAGACCGAGCCCAACGCCCGACACGTCGAGGAAGGGCTCGCACACCTGGAATTCATGGTCGCCCAGGACCTGTTCCTGAACGAGTCGACTCGCGACCACGCGAACGTCGTCTTTCCCGCCTCGTCGTTCGCCGAGAAGGACGGCACCTTCACGAACACGGAGCGGCGGGTGAATCGGGTGCGCAAGGCGCTCGACTCGCCGGGGAACGCGCGCGAGGACTGGCGCATCGTGGTCGCTTTCGCGAACGCCCTGGGCGCGGGCTGGGAGTACGAGAGCGCCGAGCAGGCGTGGGACGAGTTCGCCGACCTCGCGCCCAACTGGTCGGGCATCCGGTACGACCGAATCGAGGAACAGGGGATCCAGTGGCCGTGTCCCGACCGGAACCATCCGGGCTCCCGCTTCCTCTACGCCGCCCATCCCGAGAGTGCGGGCGGCAAGGGCAAGTTCTTCCCGGTCGAGTTCCAGCCTCCGATCGAGCAGCCGGACTCGGAGTACCCCTTCGTCCTCTCCACCGGCCGCACGCTCTACCACTACAACTCGGCGGGAATGACCATGCGGGAGCCGGGCGTGACCGACAAGCAGCAGGAACCCTTCTTCGAGATCTCGGCCGAGGACGCGTCGAGCCTCGGGCTCGCCGATGGGGATCCGGCGCGACTCGTCTCCCGCCGCGGCTCGCTCGAGGCGCAGGCGCGCGTGACCGATCGCGTCTATCCGGGACTCGTGTGGATGGCCCTCCACTTCGCCCAGGCGAAGGTGAACTGGCTGACGCACGACGTCGGCGACTCCCTGATCGGGACGCCCGAGTACAAGGTGTCGGCCGTGCGCATCGAGCGTGCCTAGGCTCGGTCAGCCGTTCATCCACGTGGAGGAGTGCGAGTCCACGCAGCTCCTGATCGAGCCTGACGCCACCGAGGGAACGGTCGCGGTGGCGGACTTCCAGTCGGCGGGGCGGGGCCGCCTTGGCCGTCACTGGGAGGCGCCACCCGGTACCGCGATGCACGTGCTCGGTCGCACTACGCCCGCCGCCGAGCCGCCCGCCGCAGGAGCTCACCCTGGTCGGCGCGGCCGCGGCGGCCGACGCGGTCGAAGTCGCCACCGACCTCTTCGTCCAGATCAAGTGGCCGAACGACGTGATGCTCAACCGGCGGAAGGTCGCGGGAGTGCTGGGCGAGCTCCGAGACGGCATGGTCGTGCTCGGGATCGGGATCAACGTCAACCAGACTCGAGAGCAGCTCCCGCCGGACGCCCGCCAGCCGGCCGGCTCGCTGCGCACGATCACCGGCCGCGAGCACGACCGCGAGGCCCTCCTCGCGACGCTGCTCGCGCGGCTCGAACACCACTACGACGCCTGGCGCGGCGGCGGGCTCGCGGCCCTGTACTCGGACCTGGGCGCGCGCGACTTCCTGCGCGGCCGCCGGGTCACGGTGGACGGGCTCACCGGAACCGCCCTTGGGATGGACCGGGCCGGCCGGCTCGTGCTCGACGTGGGCGGCGAGCAACGGCTGGTCGAGAGCGGAGAGGTCTCCTACTCCTGAGGCTGGGCCTCGGGCCAGTCGAAGGCTCGTTTCGGCTCGACGGAGATGGCGGCCGCCGACGCCACGTCCCGCGGGTACGTACGCAAGGCTCGGAAGAGCAGGTACGCGCTGGCGAGCAGTGGCACGAGCATGACGACGAAGGTCCACTGCAGGCCCGAGCGCCCGCCTCCGAAGACGTGGTCGGAGACGGCGCCGAACAGAAGCGGCGCGAGCGCCTGTGCGAGGCCGCGCAGGAACGTCCGCACCGCCTCCGCGCGGCCCCAGAGGAAGGGCGGCATGATGTCGAGGCGGGCCGCGTCGAGCGGCGGGTTCTGCGCCGAGAGGAGCAGCACGGCGAAGATCAGCCAGAGGACGGCGTGGGACGCCGACCGTGAGAAGAGCGCCGGGATGAACACCACCACCGCGAGCGCCCCCGAGATAGCGCTGACCATGATCCGCCCGTTCAGGTAGCCGCGGCGCAGGAGCCGGTCGCCGAGGGCGCCGCCGGCCAGCACCCCGCCGATCGCCCCGATCCCGACGACGAGCAGCAGAAGGTTCGCGACCGCCTGGTTGATGTCGTACTGCTGCTTGGCGAACTGCGAGCCGAACGTCTGGACGCCGGCGAGGAAGTAGTACCCACATGCGCTCGAGACGATCAGGATCACGTTGGTTCGCACGGCGAGCACGTGCTTCACGGCCTCCCACAGGTTCATCCGCTGCGGGTCCGGGTGCGAGGTCAGCTCCGGGTCGGGCACGATCCCCCGCTCCTCGGCCAGCCGTTGCGCGTCGGTCTGGCTCGGCTCCCCTTCGCCCGACTCGGGCGCCTGGTCGACGCCTCGCGTTCCCGGGCTCGGCCAGGAGCACGCCGTGGCCTCCGCGCTCCGGCTCCGGCAAACGGAAGACGAGGAACGCGAGGGCGAATGCGGGCAGCGCGAGGATGACGAACGCCGCACGCCAGGACAGCGTCGCGATGTCGCCCGTGACCGCGAAGCCGAACCCGGCCCCCAGGAGCTCGCCCGCGAGGATGAAGCCGTAGATTCGCCCGCGTTCGGCCGGGTGGAAGTAGTCGCCGATCAGGGAGGCGACGAGCGGGCCTGCGGCGGCCGTCACGGCGCCGAGAAAGACACGTGCGAGCAGCAGCTCGCCGAAGTCCCCGACAGCCGCGCTCCAGAGCATCGCCGCGCCCCACAGGACGATCACGGCCCCGAGCGTCCACGTGCGCCGGATGCGGTCGGCCAGCACGCCGAAGGGCAGCGTGGCCAGCGCCGCCACGAGCGACGTCACGGCCACGAGCAGCCCGATGTCGGTGTTCGAGATGTGCAGGCCGTTGCGCAGCGCGGTCGCGGACGCGCCCACCGTCGCCGCATCCGCGGCGCTGAGCCCGAGGATGCAGGCGAGGATGAGGACGACGCGTGTGCGCTGGGCTCCTCCCAGCTGGTGTGAGAGGTGGCGCTTCGTCCCGCCGACGAGGCCTCGCCCGGCCCGGCGGAGCAGCCCGGGCTCCGGTCCCTGCTCTTCGGTCACGGATGTATTAAGCAGCTAGACGGCGTCTGGCTCGCCGGCGTCCCCGCCGTCAAGGTGGAAGTCGGCCCAAATCGTTTATATTCGGGCGCCTCAGGTCGCGGCCGGGTGCCGTCGACCTGGGATTTCGACAATCGGGAAGGGAGGAGATCTCAGTATGCAATGGCCCAGTAGCCGCCGCATGCCGCTTGCTTTCGCCATCGCCGCTGCCGCCTTCGCGGCAACCGGCGTGCTGGCGTATGCGGCTGCGGCCAGCACGGTGACACTTCCCGCCATCACTCCTCCAGGAGGAAAGGAGAAAGACGTATGAGACATCCGACCTACCGGGTCCTCCGGCGCTCGGCTCTGCTCGTTGCCGCGATGCTCGCTCTCGTGTGGACGTCGGCCGCACTCGCGGGCGGCGACCGCGGTCAGTCGCGGGACCGGCTGGCTTTCATGGACAGCCGGCACGCTCCGGCCGCGCAGGACGTGCTGGACGCGCGCTCGGCGAAGCTCCTGTCCGACCCGCCCGCGGCCACCGCGGCGCTGAAGGACTCACTCGGCGTCGAGGGGTTCGTCAAGCTCGACCCGGTCACCTCGACGGCGAGCTTCGTCGGCAAGACCAACGGCTACCTGACCGGCCCGAGCTCGTCGGCCGCATCCACCATCGGGCTGGGGTACGTCAAGGCCAACGCCGCAGCGCTCGGGCTGAGCGCCGACGGCGTCGCGGCGCTCGAGCTGAGGCGCGACTACGTCGACATCCTCGGCACCCACCACCTGAGCTTCGTGCAGGAGGTGAACGGGGTCACGGTCTTCGGCAACGGCGTCAAGGTCAACGTCGCCAAGGACGGCCGCATCATCAACGTGACGGGCTCGCCGGTCGCCTCGCTCGCGGGCGCACCCGCGCGCGACACCGGGGATCACCGGCGGCACAGGCAGTCGTCGCCGCGAAGCAGAACGTCGGCGGCGACACGTCGCCCCGGTCACGTCGACGAGCGAACGAGGACCTGCGACGACGCTTCACGTCGGGCGACGACGACCGAAGCTCGTCTACTTCAAGACGCTCAACGGGCTTACGCTCGCGTACCAGACGCTGCTCATCGACGACGACGGCTACCTGCAGTCGGTCGTCGACGCCGCCTCGGGCAAGGTCCTCTACCGGCGACAGCTTCACGCGACAGCGCCAACGGCCTCGCCTGGGACAACCGCCCGGGGGCGGTCGGCCGGCGGCACGCAGCGCTCGTACGACGTCAACGGCCCGGCGGCTCGTGGCAGTTCGGCGCCTTCAACCCGCTGGTCGGGACCGACGCCGGCCTGTCGAGCAACAACACCTGGGTGTACAGCGACATCAACGGCAGCAACGGCGCCAGGCGTCAGCGAGACTGATCCGGACCGACGGCACGGGCAACTTCAACTACGCCGTTCACGCCGTTCACCAACACGACCAACTCGCCGTGCTCGGCGGCGTATCCGTGCTCGTGGAACTCGCACTTCCCGGACGGCGCGTTCTCCTGGGACGACGAACCGGAAGCAGAACGGCACGCAGGTGTACTTCTTCGTCAACACCTTCCACGACCATCTGCTGGCCGCGCCGATCGGCTTCACCGAGGCCGCGGGCAACTTCCAGCTCTCCGAACTCGACGGGCCAGGGCGAGGCCGGCGACCCGGTCATCGCCGAGGCCGACGACGGCGCGAACACGCAGCGCTTCATCGACGGCGCTCTGACCGGGATGCCGGACGGCAACCACATCGACAACGCGAACTTCAACACGCCGCCCGACGGCTTCGCGCCGCGGACGCAGATGTACCTGTTCAACTGGCCGTTCGCGCCCGACGCGTTCCTCCAGGTGAACGGCGGCGACGAGGGAAGCGTCGTCTACCACGAGTACACGCACGGCCTCTCGAACCGGCTCGTCGTCGACGCCGACGGCAACTCGACGCTCGGCAACATCCAGGCCGGCTCGATGGGCGAGGCGTGGAGCGACTGGTACGCCGAGGACTTCCTCGTCAGCCAGGGCTTCGTGACCGACAACCCCGGCGTGGCAGACGTACTCGAGGGCGACTACGTCTCCGGCGGCGACGACCTGATCCGGACGGAGCCGCTCGACTGCAAGGTCGGCGTCGACCGACGCCGCCTGCGACGGCGATCCGGACGGAACGGCGGGCACCGGCGGGTACACGTACGGCGACTTCGGCAAGATCATCGGCCGCCCGGAGGTGCACGCGGACGGCGAGATCTGGGCCCAGACGCTGTGGGATCTCCGCGATGCGCTCGGCTCGAGCACGACCGAGGGGATCGTCACGCGGGCGATGGAGCTCGCTCCGTCGAACCCGTCGTACCTCGACATGCGCAACTCGATCCTGCAGGCCGACCTCGTCGCCAACGGCGGCGCGAATCGCAACACGATCTGGAGCACGTTCGCGCATCGCGGCATGGGCTACTTCGCCGGTGCCGTCGACGGTGACGATGCATTCCCGGTCGAGAACTTCGCGCTTCCGCCCACGAGCAAGACGTTCGGCAAGCTGCACGGCAAGGTCGTCGACGCCGACACCAACCTGCCGATCGTAGGCGCGTCGGTGCTCTTCGGCGGCCACGCGTCCGGTTTCCCCGACGACATCGCCGGGGTCACGGACGAGTTCGGCGTCTACGACATCAAGAAGATCCTGGTCGGCACGTATCCGAAGGTGTGGGCGACTGCGCCCGGCTACGACCGCCAGGTGCTCCCGTCGGTCGCGATCCCCGCCAGCGCGGTCAAGATCGACTGGAAGCTCAAGCGCAACTGGGCGTCCCTGGCGGGCGGCGGATCGATCGACTCGTTCACCGGCCCGAACTACGGGCCGCAGTGCCCGCCCGAGGGCGCGATCGACGACTCGGCGGGCGTCGGCTGGGGCAGCGACACGGACGTGAACGCGACGCTCGACGGGGAACGTGACGCCGAAGTACATCGTCGTGAAGCTGCCGCAGGCGGTGAACATCACGCAGGTCTTCGTCGATCCGTCGAACACCTGCGGCGACCCCGGAAGCTCGTCGACCCGCGGCTATCGCATCCAGACCTCGACGGACGGAACGACGTTCACGACGGTGAACCAGGGCGTGTTCTACGCCGGGAACCGGAACAAGCTGAACGACGTCGGCGCGCTCTCGGGCGGCCCGGTGAACGCTGTCCGGTACATCAAGTTCTGGATCCTCAACCCGCAGGTCCCGAACGCGGCGTCCGGCTCCTGTAACGACGCCGCGACCTGTGGCGCCGATCCGGACGACAACTCGAACGTGGCCGCCCACTGCGGGCCCGGGAAGGACAACGGGTTCGGAGGCTGCACGTTCATGGACATGGTCGAGCTGAAGGTCTACGGCCGCCCGGCCTAGGCCCAGCGACCAAAGGACTCATCGCGAGTCCTCACCGAAGCGCGAAGGGCCGCCCCAGGCGGCCCTTCGCATTTCACTCGATCGCGGACCGTCAGGCCAAGTGCGCTAGTGGAGGATCCGGCCGGACTTCGAGTAAACGTTGAAAGTGCCGCCTCTGACGAACCCACAGAGCGTCACTCCCCGATCCACCGCCAGTTGAACCGCGAGCGTCGACGGTGCGCCGACAGCGACCACGACGGGACAGCCGGCGACGACCGCCTTCTGCACGAGCTCGAACGAGAGGCGTCCGCTGACACACAGGACCGAGCGGGAGAGCGGGAGGCGATCGTCGGTGAACGCCCGGCCCAGGACCTTGTCCATTGCGTTGTGGCGGCCGACGTCCTCGCGCAGGCAGAGAAGCTCACCGTCCTCGTCGAACAGGCCCGTCGCATGCAGCCCGCCGGTCGCCTCGAAGGCCGCCTGCCCGGCGCGTAGCCGCTCCGGGAGCGCCTGGACGAGCGCGGCCGGGACGCGCAGGTCGCTTTCGACCGGCGGCGCCTCGACCGCGACGGCCTCGAGTGCGCCCTTTCCGCAGACGCCGCACGAGGACGAGGTGTAGAAGCTCCGCCGCAGCCCGCTCGCGTCGAAGCCGGGCGCATCCACCTCGACCGTGTTGGCCGCGAGGTCGTCGGGCAGGCGCGCCGCGGTCGCCGGAATCCCCTCCGAGAGGCAGAAGCCGAGGGCGAGCTCCTCGTCGTGCCCCGGAGTGCGCATGGTCACCGCGACCGCCTCGCCGTTCACACGGATCTCGAGCGGCTCCTCGACCGCGATGCGGTCAGGCCCGGACGACCCTTGCGGCAGCCGCACGACCTGGAGCTCGGAGGTCGACTGCGGCGGGGGCGCGGACCGGTTCACCCGGATGTTGTAACCGACCCCGGGCCGCTCGGACGTAATCTTCCGCGGCGCGTGTCGCTCGCCCTGCAGATCGTGATCAGCGGCCTCGCCGCGGGCGGCGTGTACGGCGTCGTCGCGATCGCCTACACGCTCATCTACCGCTTGACCGGCGTCGTCCACTTCGCGCTCGGAGAGCTGATCGCGCTCGCTGTGTTCGTGACGCTGCTCGTGGCCGCGGGGACGGGCCCGGTGACGCAGACGAGCGTCGGCGGCGGCCGCTTCGCGCTCGCGATCGTCGTGGGCCTCGGCGTGTGCGTGATCGCGGGGACGGCCACATACGCGCTGGCGATCAAGCCGTACCTCGACCGCGGCTCGACCATCGGCTGGGTCGCGGTCACGGTCGCGATCGCCTTCGCCATCCGCGCGATCCTGGGCGCCGCCTTCGCGCAGCCGAGCTACGTCTTCCCCGATCCGTTTCCGTTCCGCGACGCGGGCCGCGGCGGCGTGATCACGATCGCCGGCGCCTCGATCCAGGTGCGGGCCTTCTTCGTGCTCGCGCTCGCCGTCGCGCTCGCGATCGTCGCGACGTGGGTGCTCGAGCGGACGCGGACGGGGCGCGGGCTGCAGGCAATCGCCTCCGATCCGGAGGGCGCGCACGTCGTCGGGATACCTGTGAACCGGCTCGTCGCCGGAGCGTTCGGCGCGGTGGGCGGGCTCGCCGCGATCGCCGCGATCGCCGCAGCCCCGAGCGCGCCGTTTGATGTCGATACCGGAACACTGCTTGGCGTAAAGGGGCTGGTCGCCGCGGTCGTCGTCGGCTTCGCGACCCCGTGGCGCGCATTCGCCGCCGGCCTCGCGCTCGGGCTGGTGGAAGCTGCGATCGCGAGCGCGGACATCTCCGGCTACCACCTCGGGCCCGAATACCGCGAGGTGCTCCCGATCGCGGTCGCGCTCATCGTCGTCGCTGTCCAGGGACGGACCCGGGAGCCGGAGCTCGAATGACCGAAGCCGTGGCCCAGGCTGGGCGTGCCTTCGCGGGCGCCGCGCACGACATTCGCCGCGCCTGGCGCCTGCCGGCCACGCTGGCGGCGCTGGGGCTCGCGCTTGCCTTTGTCGTACCTCCGCTCGTGGCGGACCCGCTCCAGCTCCAGGATCTCGCCGGCTGGCTCTATCTCGCTCTGGCCGCGACGGGGCTCGCGTTCGCGCTCGGTCTCGGGGGGATGCCGTCGCTCTGCCAGGGCGCGTTCATGGCGATCGGAGCCTTTACCGCGGCCCTGCTGCGGACGCGGACCGGCGCCGGCTTCGTCGAGTCCGCGCTGGCCGGACTGGCGCTGACGACGCTGGCCGGCATCGGGCTCGGCTTCGGCTTCGTGCGGCTGGGACGCGTGCCGTTCGCGGTCGCCACGTGGCTCTTCGCCTGGCTCGTCGCGCTCGGGCTCGCTGCGTTCCCTTCCATCGGGGGTGGTGCGGCCGGCATCGCAATCCCGAGCGCCGGGCCTGGGGAGACGGGTCACTACGTCCTGGCGCTCGTCCTGGTCGTCCTCGCGTGCCTCGCGCTGTGGGCGGTCTCGCGCGGAGCGCCCGGACTGGCGCTCTCGGCGCTTCGGCAGCGGAGCGCGGCCGCGCTCGCGCTCGGCGTGCGCGTCACGCGCCTGCGCCTGGGCGCATTCGTCGTCTCGGCCGCGCTCGGGGGGCTCGCCGGTTCCCTGAGCGTGCAGCTGCAGGGCATCGCCGATCCGAACGGGTACGACCCGTTTCTGTCCTTCAAGCTCCTCGCCGCCGTGCTGCTCGGCGGGATGACGAGCGCGATCGGCGCCGTCGCCGGGCTCGCCGGCCTGTCGGGACTGACGCAGCTCTCCCACTGGATCGGGAGCCTCGAGGGACTGTCCGCGGCGCGCTTCGACCCGATGCTGTTCGCAATCCTCGTCCTCGTCGTGCTCGGCTTCGGCGGCGCGGGGATCGTGCCGTGGGCGCAGCGGCTGCTCGGGCTCGACCGCTCTCGGCAGGCGACGGCGGGCGCGGTGGCCGCACCGGCGCCCCGTGGCGGCGCGACCCTGTCCGCGGAAGGCGTCCGGAAGCGCTTCGGCGGTGTCGTCGCGCTCGACGGTCTGGAGCTCGAGGCGCAGCCCGAGGCGATCGTCGCCCTCATCGGGCCGAACGGGTCGGGGAAGACGACCGCGCTCCGCATCCTCGCCGGCACGCTCCATCCCGACGGCGGCCGGGTCGAGCTCGACGGCCACGAGCTGAACGGCGACGGCATCGCCGGACGGGTCGAGCGGGGGATCGTGCGCACGCTGCAGCGGACGGCGGTGTTCGAGGACATGACCGCACTCGAGAACGTGCTCGCCGGTGCGGGCGTCCGCCGGCATTTCGGCGGAGCGCTGCGGACGGTGCTGGCGACGCCGAAGTCGCGAGCGGAGGACCGCGAGCTGCGGTCCCGCGCGCTTGCCACGCTCGAGCTGGTCGAGCTCACGGACACGGCCGGCCGCAGGGCGGGGACGCTCTCCGCCTCCGAGCAGCGACGCCTCATGCTCGCCTCCGCGCTCGCCACGAACCCGCGCATCCTCCTGCTCGACGAGATCTCGGCCGGCGGGACGGCGGAGGACGTGCGGCGCCTGGCCGGCATCCTCGAGCGGCTCCGGTCGGAAGGGCTCGCGATCGTGCTCGTCGAGCACAATCTCAGGCTCGTGCGCGACGTCGCCTCGAGCGTGGTCGTGCTCGACTACGGCAAGACCATCGCCGCGGGAGCGCCGGCCGAGGTCGCCGCGCTACCGCAGGTGCAAGCGGCCTATCTGGGCAGGCACCGTCTCTAAACTCGGCCCGATGCGGCGCGCTCTCATCCTCCCCGTCGTGCTCGCCGCCCTGGCGGCCGGTTGCGGCGGTTCCAAGTCCGAGAGCGAGACGCTGACGATCGGGGTCAACGGTTCGTTCTCGAAGACGCCCTACCTGGCCGACACGATCGCGAACGGCACCAAGCTCGCGGTGCTCGAGCTGCCGAACGGCAACTCGTTCACGGCGGGAGGCCACAACTACACCGTCAAGGTGGTCAAGTACGACACCGGCGGCTCACCGGTCACCGCGGTCGCGAACATGCGCAAGGCGGTTGCGGCGCACGCGATCGCGATCCTGGACGAGGGGACGGGCGTCGACGCGTCCTGGGAGATCGCGAACAAGGCGCACATCCCGATCGGGATCGTCTACCAGGGCGGGGTCGGTCTGGTCGACCCCGCCAAGAGGCCCAACGTCTTCCGCATCGCTCCAACCGACCACGGCGTCGCCTTCCGGCTCGCCGAGTACCTGATCCCCAAGGGGCTGAAGGTCGCCCTCCTCCACGACGATTCCGGCTACGGCCAGCAGGGCGCGCAGGCGATCGACCAGGCGTTCTCCTCGAATCCGGAGAACGTGGCGACGCGGATGACGCTCCCCTCGGCGGCGACCGATCTCGCACCGCAGCTGCTCGCCGCAAAGCGCTCCGGAGCGACGGCGGTGCTCGTCTGGGCACAGGGGCCGGTGATCGCCAAGGCGCTCATCGCGGCGCGGAGCGCCGGCTGGAACGTCCCGTTCTTCACGCCCGGCGCCGGCGCCGACCCGGTCGTCCGCCAGACACTCGCCGACCACCCGGACTGGGTGGACGGGCTCACGTTCGCCTCCGGCAGGCTGACCGCGGAGGAAGGGCCCGCCCCGTTCACGGCGTTCGCGAACAAGTACCGGACCGCGTTCGGAGAGGAGAAGGTCGGCGTGAAGACGTCCCAGGGCTTCGAGGTCGTGCAGCCTCCGGAATACGCGATGTACGCCTACGACTTCACGCGGGTGCTGATCGCGGCGATCCAGCATGCAGGCGGCGCGGGCGACCGGGCCAAGCTCCTCCAGTCGATGAACGAGGTGACGATCGCCGGCGCGAACGGCGACGAGCGGGGCTTCAACGTGAAGAGCCACGAGGGCGTGGTGGACGACGACGTCTACTTCGCCCGCTTCCACGACATGACCTACGCGCCGGTGGACGACGACCCGCTTTCGAAGACGCTGCCTCCGATTCCCCAGACCGGGCAGTGACGCGCGCGCTTCTCGGCGCCGTCCTCCTTTTTTTCGCTGCGGTTCCGGGCGCCGAGGCGGCGCGGGTCGTCCTCTTCCCCACGCCGCTGACGCAGATCACTCCGACTCCGCCCTTTCCGCCGCCGAGCACCGCGCTCCCGAACCTGTACCGGCCGCCCGTCACGAGCCACGAGGTGATGAGGGTCGGTATCGACGGGAACGGCGAGGTCGTGTCCGTGCACGCGACGCAGCGACTGGTTCTGCACAGGACAGGGGACTACCGGCTCACGGTCCCGGCTCCGGTGAGAAACGTCGTCCCCGGCCCGGGCAGCGAGTCGACCCCGGGCCTGCGCACCGGCGCGGTTCTCTGGGCCGGTTTCTCGCCCGGCCACAAGGTGCTGTCGGCGAACGCGACGCTCGACCCAGCTGCCGCGGGCCGCTTTCTCCCCATGCGCGTCTCGGCCTCGGGCGGCTCCGTCCGGCTCGAAAACGCGACAACCACCACGTACACGACGTTCACCGCGCACGGAGACCCGACCCAGCTCGCCCAGGTGCTGGACGCTCTGCGAAAGGACCCGCAGGGACGCCAGCTGGGCCAGGGAAGCTACGTAAAGGTGACCGGGGCGGTGCGCGACCTCCGCGTCCGCGTGTATGCGCCACTCGAAGTCCGTGGCCGTATCGGCGGACGTGAGGTCTCGCTGCTCCTCGGGCCTGAGCCGCGGACGATCCGCGTCACCGGCCCGGCGTCGGTCGCGCTTTCGGTCGAGCCGGTTCCGCCCGCATCGCTTCGGGAAACCGCGCGCAACCCGGACTGGAACGCAACGCTCCGAACGTCGCTCACGCTCGCGCGGGTCCGCCAGTACCTGTCCTTCCTCGCGAACCCGGACCCGCTCGGGCAGCTCCAGGCGCGCTACCTGTACCGGACGGTCGCCGCCCCCGGGCCGCCGCCCGCGCCGCCCGCACCGCAGGACGAGGGACTAGCGGCCTGGCTCATCGCCTTGATAGCCGCCGGCTCGGTGGCCGCCGCGGGCGGCCTGGCCGTCCTCTGGGCGAACTCCTAGCCCTACGAGGCCGCGCGGCGCGGACTACCCGGCCGCACCAGCCGCCGCAGCGCGTGAGCCGCGGCCGGCTCGGCGAGCGCGATCCCTGCGAGCATGACCGCGCAGCCCGTCCATCCCAACCAGCCGAGGTGCTCGGAGAGGAGCACGACCCCGAACAGCGCGGCAAACGGCGCCTCGAGCGTGAAGATCAGCGCCGCGCGCGCGGCGGTCGTCCGGGCCTGCACCCACGTCGCCACGAGGTAACCGAGCGCGCCGGCGAATACGCCGGTGACGGCGATCGCGTACCAGGCCTGTGCCGTGTCCGGAAGCTCGATCTCTCCCGTCACGGCGGCGACGACGAGGAATACGCCGAAGGTGACGGACATCTGCAAAAACGTGAGGACGCGCGGGTCGTAGCGCGGCGCGAAACGCTCCATGGCGGCGATCTGCAGCGCCTGCGCGAGGGCATTGCCGAGGACGAGGAGGTTGCCGAGCACCGATCCGTGCGGGACGCCGAACAGGAGCAGCAGTCCCGCGAGCGCGAGGGCGACACCGATCCATCCCGCAGGCGGGACGCGCGTCCCGAAGGCGGCAAGCGCGATGAGCGGCGTGAAAACGACGTACAGCCCGGTGATGAAGCCGGTGCTCGCGACGGTCGTGAGCTCGAGGCCCGCCGTCTGGAGCCCGTATGCGAGCGCGAGCATGAGCCCGAGCCCGAGGCCGGCCAGGACGCCCGCGCGCGGGGTGCTCCGCAAGGGCCGCCAGGCGAACGGGCCCAACACGGCGCTCGAGACGAAGAACCGCGCTGCGAGGAAGGAGAACAGCGGGAACGTCTCGAGCGCCTGCTGGACGGGGACGAACGTGTATCCCCAGACCGCCGTGACGAGGACGAGGGCGAGCGTGGGTGCGAGCATCCGCACCGCCCGATCGTATGACCGACGGTGAGGGGCCGCAGCGGCGTCTGCGGCCCCCCGCGTCGGCCTCAGGGGAGGCTTTTAGGCCGGTCGATTCGTGATGTGGACGTAGGTCTTGTCGCTGTCGCCGCACTCGTTGCGCATCGCGACCTGACCTGTCCGGCCCTCTCCCTTCCACGAGATCTCGGAGTCGTTCGGCGCCTCGACCTCGTCGAACAGAATGTCGTAGCCCGAGGCCTTGAGCTCCTTCTGGAACTCCTCGTGCGCCTCCTCGACGTCGCCGTTGAAGTAGCCCTCGACGACCTGCGTCGGTCCGACTTCCGACTCCTGCGTGTACACGAGCTTGTCCTCCTCTATCTGGGGGAAGCTCGGCGGCAGCTTCGACGTCACGTCGATCGCGCTGCCGTCACACGCCGCCTGCACCTGCTTGCCGAGATCCGAATCCTCGTCTCCTCCACCGCCCCCGCCGCAGCCCGCCGCCAGGCCGGCCGTGAGCAGCACAAGAGCCAGTGCCACCTTCCGCATGTGGATACTCCTTCCCTGAGGGTCTTGACGCCGGAAACGCTACTCGGGCAGCCTCGCGAAATAGCTACGAGAGTTACGCGCAGGATGGGCGCAGAAACAGCCTTGGACGGGCGGAAGTTGCCAGTTCGGTGCAATTCTGCCGCCACGGCTGGGCGACGCAGTGGTGCGCACCAAGTCCGTCATCCGGGGCCTGGACGTCCGCCGGACCTGGATCCTCTTCGGCGATCCGCTCACGCAACTGCGGTAGACGCACGCTTGAAGATCGTTTACGCTCGAACGAGAACCGACGCTGGCCACGAAAGGATGGGAGATCTCAATGCGGCAGCCAACCGGAAACTCGGCACGGAACAAGAACTCGGCTCGGACAAATTCGTCACGCGCCGGGCGTAGGCGTGGCCTCCGATCCTTCGTCATCGCCTGCATAGTGCTCGGCGCAGCACTGGGTCTCTCGTCTGCTGCGGGTGCGGCCACGATCGCGTCGGCCGGTCCGCTGACGTCGATCACCATCAGCCCCGATCTGAACTGCTCCGTCAGCCACTCCGGCGACTCCAGTCCCGAGTGGTACGGCACCACGGCTTGCGGCACGCTCGCGGTCGACCAGTCGACCTCGACGCTCTACGGCCCGGCGAGCATCCCCGCCGGCGGCTCCGCGTCCCCGAGGACAGCGTTTACGCCGATCAGCCAGACCGGCCCCACGGGAACGGGCACGAGCGGGGATCCCTACAGGATCGTGACCGTGGTCGGACTTGGAGCGAGCGGGCTCACGATCACTCAGACCGACACGTATGTCGTCGGGCAGGAGTCGTACACCACCGACGTGCAGATCTCGAACGCGAATGCCACGCCGAGGCCGGTCCGGCTGTACGCGGGCGGGGACTGCTACCTGCAGAACTCCGACGCAGGTTTCGGGCGCGTCGACGGCAACGCGGTCGCGTGCACGACAGGCACGGCTCCCGGCAGCCGGATCGAGCAGCTGTACCCGCTGACGTCCGGCAGCAGCTACATGGAGGCCGGTTACAGCACGGTTTGGGCGCAGATGGGCGCCCAGGCCGCAGCGCCGAACACGTGCACGTGCGCCACCTTCCTGGACAACGGGATCATGCTCAGCTGGGACGTGACGGTACCGGCGTCCGGCTCGGTCACCGTCTCCCACCTGACGACTTTCTCGCCACTGGGGATCGTGCCGCTGTCGACGACCAAGACCGCCGACTCGGCCTCGGTGGACCCGGGTGCGGCCGACGGCTACACGATCACGATCCACAACTCGAACTCGGACGCGGTGGTCGTGAACACGATCACGGACACGCTGCCGGCCGGGTTCACCTACACGCCGGGCTCGACGACGGGAGCGACCACCTCGGATCCCACGGTGTCGGGTCAGAACCTCACGTGGAGCGGCCCGTTCAACGATCCGGCGGGCGGCGACGTCACCTTGCATTTCGCGGTCACCGTGTCGAGCACGCCCGGGACCTACTACAACAACGCGGGAGGCAGCGCCGAAACCACCGCTGTTGCGCAGACCGGCGACACCGCTCCGGTCCAGGTGGGCGGTCCGACCGCCGTCCAGATGCGGTCCTTCACCGCCACTCCGGCCGCAAGAGGCATTCTGCTGCGCTGGAGGACGGGCTCGGAAGTCGAGCTAGTCGGCTTCAACGTCTTTCGTCAGAAGGGGGCGCAAGCGCGCAAGGTCAAGCTCAACCGCTCGCTCGTCCGCGCAAAAGGCGCAGTTGCCGGCGCCAAATACTCGTGGCTCGACCGGAGTGCGAAGAGAGGCGGGCGCTACTGGCTCCAGGCCGTGAACACAGACGGGTCGCGCAGCTGGTTCGGAGGCGTACACTCGGCGGGTGGCTGACGCAGGCAACGCGGTCGCGCTACCGCGGCTTCGTTGGAGCTCGACCTGACTCGAGGCGATCGACCGCCTCGGGTGGGCGGTGGGCGTCTCGATCACCTGTTACGGCACTCGCGTAGGCATCCGCGCGAGTGATCCAGACGCGCTGCCTGCGCTTCTCGACCGGCTGCCGCCGGGATGGCAGGCGAAGCCGATGCGGACGGTCGAGCGTCTCTACTCGCTCGTCGTCGGCGGCAACCGCGAGGGCGGTATTCGGCGTCTCAACGTGCTCTACGGCAACGCCGAGCTGCTCGCCCGCAGCCGTGGGCTCGACGAGGCACTCGAGACGTTCGCGGCGGACGTTCAGCTTCATGTAGCCGAGCGGGCCGCGCGACGGGTCTTCGTCCACGCAGGCGTCGTCGGCTGGAACGGCCGCGCGATCGTGCTTCCGGGCCGCAGCTTCTCGGGAAAGACGACTCTCGTTCTGGAGCTCGTGCGCGCAGGGGCGACCTACTACTCGGACGACTACGCGGTCTTCGACGCGCGCGGGCGCGTGCACCCCTTCCCGAGACAGCTCTCGATTCGGGAGAACGGCGCACACGTGCAGGAGCGACACCCGGTCGAGGCGCTCGGCGGCGTCGCCGGCGAGCTGCCGCTTCCGGTTGGGCTCGTCGCCGTCACCGAGTACGACGCCGGTGTGGCGGGATGGCGTCCGCGACGGCTCTCGGCCGGCCACGGCGTGCTCGAGCTCCTCGGGCACACCGTCGCGGCTCGCCGAAAGCCCGAAGCCGCGCTCGCCACGCTCGAGCGCGTCACCGGAACTGCGCTGGTCCTCAAGGGGCGACGCGGCGAGGCAAAACGTGTAGCGGCGCGCATCCTCGAGCGAGCGTCGTGACGAGGCGGCAGTCCCGCGCCGTTGTAGTGACGATGGGCTTGTTCACAACGTCCCTTCTGCTCGCAGCCGTGGCAGCGCCGGCTCGGGCTCCTGCACAGGCCGCGTCGGTGGAGAGGGTCTCGCCGATGCAGCGGCAATGGTCGATCGCCGCTTCCGGCGCAATGAAGCTCGAGGTCCGGAGAGACGGCTGGTATCGCGTTACGCGATCCCGGCTTGCTCGGGCGGGCGCGAAGCTTTCATCGTCCCGCAGCCCTCGGCTCTTCGCGGACGGCAAGGAGGTCCCGATCTACGTGAGCGCCGGCGCGATCGAGTTCTACGGCCTTGCTCGCGATACTCCGTCGACCGACACGCGCACCTACTGGCTCGTCGACGGAGCGGCCCGCGGTTCACGCATCCCCGTCACGTCCGCAGGGTCTGAGCGCCGCTCGGGCTTCGCGCGAAGCTTTCCGTTCACGCTCGACAGGAAGTACAGGACGATCTACTCGACGCTGCCGAACGGGGAGCGGCAGAACTACTTCGGCGACCAGATCTACTCGAGCCCTACGACCCTCCACGTCACGGTGCAGAACCTGGCGCGGGGATCCGGGTCCCTCGACGTGGTCGTCCAGGGCCTGACCAGGCGAAGCCACAGCGTCCAGGTCGTGCTGAACGGCGCCGCGCTCGGAACGATGACCCTGTCCGAACTGGCGAATGTCTCCCACCATTTCCGGCTCCCGCGGGGACTGCTCCACGAGGGTCAGAACTCGCTGACGCTGACGTCGACCGGCGGTGCGACGGATGTCAGCTTCATCGACACTGTCGAGCTCACATATCCGCGGCAGTACCGCGCCGAGCGCGGGGAGCTACGGTTCTCGGTCCCCGCGGGCGCGGCCGCGAAGGTCACGGGTTTCAACCGTCGGAACGTGATCCTCGTCGACGTCACTCGACCCCGCTCGCCACGGCTTCTGCAACCGACCGTCAGTCGCACGCAGGACGGGTACGCCGCTGTTGTGGCGCCGGCGCAACACGCCCGCCGCTTCCTGGCTCTGACGAAGCCCCTGGCGCCCGCGCGGGTTGTACGCGACCGCCCTTCCAGCTGGCACCGAGGCGGCGGCGCCGACCTCGTCATCATCGGCTATCACGCCTTCCTGCCGCAGCTCGCGCGACTGCAGCGCTACCACGAGAGGCAGGGACTGAAGGTCGCCCTCGTGGACGTCGAAGACCTCTATGACGAGTTCAGCTTCGGGGCGCACGACCCGGACGCGATCAAGGCGTTTCTCGCCCGCGCGCGGCAGCAATGGCGACCGGCGCCGCGCTACGTCATCCTCGCCGGCGACGCGACGTCGGACCCGCGGAACTACCTCCGTGACCCGGCGCGCGACTTCGTCCCGACGAAGACCGTCGACACTCGGTACCTGGAGACCGCGTCCGACGACTGGTTCGCCGACTTCGACGGAGACGGCGTGCCGGAGATGGCGGTGGGACGTCTGCCGGTGCGAACTGCCGCGGAGGCCGCCACGGTCGTCGACAAGATCATCGGGTATGAGGAGGCCCCGGCTCCGACGTCCCGGGAGGCGCTGCTCGTCTCCGACAACGGATTCGAGGCGGCGACTGATTTGCTGCGCCCCCTCCTGCCGCCGGCCACAACGGCGGTGACGGTCAACCGGAGCGACGGACCGACGGATGCAGCTGTCCACGATCGCATCCTGAACGCGTTGAACCGTGGCCCCTCGATCGTGAACTACTACGGCCACGGTGCCGTCGACATCTGGACCGGAGCTGATCTGCTCAAGTCAGCCGATGCGACGTCGCTACGAAATGCCGGCGGCCTCTCGCTCTTCATGATGATGACGTGCCTCAACGGCTACTTCATCGAGCCGAGGACGCAGAGCCTCGCGGAAGCCCTGTTGAGGGCGCCCCACGGCGGCGCATTTGCAGTCTGGGCGTCGTCCGGCCTCACGGTGCCGGCCGACCAGATCCGGGCGAACGAGGAGCTCGTCCGCCAGCTCGCTGCAACTCAGTCGCCACGGCTGGGCGACGCAATGGTCCGCACCAAGTCCGTCATCACGGACCCGGACGTCCGGCGGACCTGGATCCTCTTCGGCGATCCGCTCACACATCTGCGCTAGACGCACGCTTGAAGATCGTTTACGCTCCGAGGAGAACCGATGGCGGCCACGAAAGGAGCGTTCGATGCGGGGGAGTGGACATCCAAAGGCGCGACGGGACGGCCTCGTCGTACGCGAGCTTCCCGACGAGCTCCTGATCTATGACACCGAGACGCACGAGGCGCACTGCCTGAACGAGACGGCAGCGTTCGTGTGGAAGCAATGTGACGGCACGACGAGCGTCTCGGAGATCGCAAGCCGTCTGAGCGAGGAGACCAAGACGGAGGTCGACGACGAGCTCGTCTGGGTCGCGCTCGAGGACTTGTGGAAGCAGCAGCTCCTGGCCGGTGAGCCCGCCGCCGCCGACGAGGCAATGATGTCCCGCTCACAGGCGCTTCGCCGCACAGGGCTCGTCGCGGCGGTCGTGGCGGTGCCGGCTGTGATCTCGATGGTCGCGCCGACCGCGGCGCACGCGGCAACGTGCATCCCATCGGGGCAGGTGTGCACTCCGGGCGAGCTCTGTTGCCCCAATACAGCGTGCCCGAACAGCAAGATCTGCCCGTAACGGGATAGACCCTGACGAGCACACGCCCGCCCCGGCCGGCTCGCGGGCGGCTGATTGCCGACGCGCTCCGCGGCGGCTGGCGTGAGCAACCTCCGCCGTCCTCGCTGTCCGCTGACGAGCTCGCCGAGATCGCTCCGCTGCTGCTCGATACAGGCGGCGGCGCGGTTGCCTGGTGGCGGATTCGTGACTCATCCGTCGCCGACTCACAGGTCGGCGACCAGCTCCGGGACGCCTACCGCCTGCACGCGCTCCAAGCGGCGGTCCACGAGCTCGAGCTCGCCCAGGTCGTGCGCGCGCTCGCGACGGCGGGCATCGAAGCTTTGATCGTCAAGGGCTGGACGGCAGCGCGGCTGTACGCCGAGCCCGGCCTTCGCCCATATGGCGACATCGACGTCTGCGTCGCACCGGAACAGCACAGCGCTGCCCAGGCGGCGCTCGCCGAACCGGCGCCGCCCGTCAACGTCGATCTTCACCGCGGTCTGGCCGTCAACCGCCGAGTGCTACCCGACCTACCGAGCTTCGAGGAGGCTCTGGAACGGGCAGAGCGTGTCCGACTCGAAGACGTCGAAGTGCCCATCCTCGCACCGGAAGACCACGTGGCGCTGCTCTGCGTCCACCTGCTCAGCCACGGCGTCTGGCGGCCGCTGTGGCTCTGCGACGTCGCAGCCGCCGTCGAGTCGTTGCCGGACGATTTCGACTGGGATCGCTGCCTCGGTCGGAGTCGGCGGCTCGCAACGTGGGTCGGCGCGACGCTGACACTCGCCGAGCAGCTGCTCGGGGCGAAGCCGAATAAGGCTCCGCCCCTGCTGGACCCCACGCCGGGTTGGCTGGAGCCGACGGTCCTGAAGCAATGGTCCTCGCCGCGATCTCACTACCCGGGTGACCTGGTCGGGTTGCCGGCCGGGCGGTATCTCCGGCCCGCCCGGGCACTGCGTGTCGTCCGGGCGAACTGGGTGAACCCGATCCAGGCGGCGATGTTCCCGGGGGCATCGTTGACCGCCCGGCCACGGCTGTCGTTTCAGCTCCGCTTCGTCGCCTGGAAGGCCGTGCGCTTGGTCCGAGGCTTCTCGCGCGACGTGCGCGCCTGGCGAGATCGGCCCACGTAACCTTTACCGTCGGCCCAATGGCCCCGGTTTTGTAGATCGCCGGGACCGGGTAGAGGATCCTCGACCGCAAAGCGATTCGTTCGAGGAAGGTGAATGACAATGTGGGCAACGGTCAGAAGATACGAGGGCGTCACCGAACCAGAAGAGGCGGGACGGAGAGTGGCCGAGGGCTTCGTGCCGCTGATCAGCGAGATGCGCGGATTTGTGGCCTACTACTGGTTCGATGCCGGGGGCGGCGTGATGGCTTCCACCAGCATCTTCGAGGACCGCTCCCACGAGGAGGAGTCCAACGAGAAAGCCGCGTCATGGGTGCACGAGAACCTTTCCGAGGTGCTTCCCAATCCGCCTACGATCACCGCGGGTCACGTCGTAGCCCAGGCCTGAGCGGCGCTCCGAGGCTGCGGAGGCGAGGTTCTCCAAGGCGGACAGGCGCGCCTCTCGACGGCCGCCGCGCGAGAGAAGAGAGTGGAGCGGAGGCGGGCACCGGCCCGCCCCCGCTCCTAGGAGCTGCTAGCAGCCGGGGAGCTTGAACGCGCCGATGCGCGTCAGCCAGCCGGCCGGCGACGTCGCCTGAGAAGCCGCCGTGTAGTACTCGTTCGAGTAGTAGAAGGTGCAGTCGTTGGAGGGGTCGATGGTCATTGCGGTGTAATCGCCCCAACGTGAGTTGAAGGTCGTCTGGACGCCGGTTCCGTTCGCGATGACGCCCTCGCCGAGGGTCATGTCACCGAGCGGGTCGCCGGCGAGACGGCCGGTGTAGCGAATTCCCGGATACACGTCCGTGCCGTTGACCACGCTGTACCCGAGCGCCATGTTGCCCTTCCGGTCCTGCGCGATGCTGCCCATCCAGCGGTCGACGCCGTCAGTCGGTGCATAGGTTCCCTGCTGGTAGACGGAGTACGCGCCGTTCACGCGCCTGATCTCGTACCACCGCTCGCCCGCGATACCGGGACTCGCCTCCACCGCCTGGTTGGTCACGAGCGACTCGTAGTTGCCGAAGTTGCGGTAGGCGAGTCGGAAGGTCGGCCGCTGCCGGTACGAGAGGATGTCGAGGTACTGACTACCGTCCGTGATTCCCGGCTGCGGCAGGCAGTCGCGGGCGCTCGGCGGCTGGCTGCCGGGAACGACTCCGCACGGGAAGATCGAGTCGAACGCGGCAACTGGCAGGTCCGGCTTCTGCACCAGCGTGGCGGTCGGATTCGCGTTCCAGTGCACAGCGAGCTCGTAGATGTTCAACGCGTCCGTTACCGCACCGTACCCGGCCCCGTCGTCCTGTGTGCCCACGATCGGCGCCGGCGAGTCCGTCGGGCTCGGCCGGCGGTTGCCATCGATGTCCGGTGGGAGCAGACCGTCGCCGACGTCCTCGAGCGGCACGACGTTCGGCACCTCGAGGAAGAACTGCACGGCGCGGGCGTTCGGCTGCCCGTTCACCATCTTGTTCTTCTCGAGCGCGTAGACGCTGATCCCGTACCGGTCGACCCACCCGAAGTCGCGCGTGGTCATGATGTACGAGTTCGACCAGACTCCGTACTTCGGGTAGTCGGGGAAGAAGTACCCGCCGTCGACGAGATCGGGCTGCGTGGGGAACGCGTACCGGTAGTACGCGCCGGTGGCGTCGCCTGTCTTCGATACGGCCACGCAGTTGTACTCGGGCACCTGGGCGTCGAGTCCCCGCGTGGTGAACTGGGTCAGGATCCAGTGGTCCGTGGTCTGGTCGTAGAGCACAACCGGATCGCCGGACGGGTCGGTGCAGTCCGGAATCGGGAATCCCGACCAGAGCGTGCCGGTGTCGACCGGGCCGAGCAGCAGGCCGCCCGACTTGTTGTAGACATTGAATACGAGATTGATCATCTCGACGATCTGCGTCCGCCCGACGTCCATATTCGTGTCAGGCGGGTTCACACGGAACCCGAAGATGTTGAAGTTGTCCGTGTTCGAAGCGCCCTCGAACGTGAACAGCGGAGCCAGACTCGAGCTGGGCGACGCCGTCTGCAACGCGCCATCGGTTGTGTGCCCGATGTCTCCGACAGGAGCCTCCGGCCCCTCCTCTTCGTCGTCGTCGCCGAACTGGAAACCGGTTCGGTCTATGGGCGCGATCTCACGTAGGGGCTTAGAAACGTCGAACGCAGCCGCCTTGGTGAACACGGGCTTGAGCGGTGGTGTGGCATTGGCCACTCCTGCGAACGCGCCGAATCCGCCGACCAGCGCCGCGGTCGCGATCGCGACAAGAAACTTCCTCATTTACTCCCCCTCTTCCTTTGAGGTTCAACTGACGGGGGATCCTTACACAGTTCGTCGCTTCCTCCAGTGTGGCCACCTGGCCGACAGCCGATATGGGGCCGCGCCGCCCCGCCACCGCGAGACCTGACTACGGTGCTTACCTTGGCACTCAACCTCTGGCGCCCTAAAGGAAGAGAAACCCGCCGTTTCCAGCGGGTTCACGCGGGCAGAGGAGCGGATGATGGGACTCGAACCCACGACCTTCTGCATGGCAAGCAGATGCTCTAGCCAACTGAGCTACATCCGCGCGGGCGCGAATTATAGCCGCGCCTCTCTGGCTTACTGGTCCGTGCAATGATTCCTGGCGACATGCGCCGTCTGGCTCTGGCCGCTCTCCTCCTCGCCGTCGGCGGAGTGCTCGCCGGGCCGGCATCGTCCTCCGGGCAGGCGCCCCAGCTCACCTGCAAGTACGGCTTCAAGTACGTGACGAAGATCGTCCACGGGCACAAGAAGCGCGTGAAGGTGTGCAAGAAGAAACCCAAGCCGAAGCCGCCGCCGGCGAAGCCGAAGGCCGACCTGCAGCTGACGATGAGCTCGACGCTCGACCAGGCGACGGCCGGGAACCACGTCGTCTACACGGTGCTCGCGGAGAACAAAGGTCCGCAGATCGCCGACGCCACGACGATCACGATGGACCTCCCGCCCGGGAAAGCGGAGCTGTACGGATACGGAGGCAGCGGCGAGCCGAGCGAGTGCACGGTCACGGCGAGCGCTACCGGTAACCACCTGGAGTGCAAGTTCGGCCAGCTCGACGTCGAATCGGACGAGTTTTTCGGAGCAAGCGGATATGCCTATGTCACCGTCCAGCTGGAGCCGAGCCAGCCTGGCGACTACACCGTCACCGGCCAGGTGACGTCGTCGACCACGCTCGACCCGAGCCCGCAGGACGCGAGAACGACCGCCCCGCTCCGCGTGCTCCCCGGCCCGTCGGCCGCGGACCTGAGCATCGTGCTCGAGTCACCGCCGCAGGCGCAGTCGATACCGGGCGGCTACGACCAGACGATCAGCGTCACGAACCACGGGCCGAGCGAGGCGACCGACGTCCTCGTGACGGCTCTCCTCCCCCAGGGAGCGAGCGCGACCCCACCCGCGTTCGCGTTCGTCCAGTCGACGGACCTTCTGACGCTTATCTCCTCTCAGTGCTTGCCGTTCGCGTACGGGTTCTACTCGAGCGCCCTCGCCTGCTTCACCTCCGTGGGGAGCGGCGAGACGAAGACGGCCACGCTGCACGTGGAACCATCGATCCACTCACCCGCGCAGCTGAGGACGGACGCCGTGGTGACGTCCTACACGCGCGACTCGAACCTGGCGAACAACCGTGCGTCCGCAGAGGCGACCGTCAACCCCTTCACCCCGGCGGCGGGCGTCGACCTGCGGTTGTCCTTCGATCAGCCGACCGGGCTCGAGGCGGGCAAGCCGCTGAACCTTTCGTTCCGCTTCGCAAACCTTGGGCTCGAGGGCGCGGACGAGATCACCGTGGACGCAACCGTCTCCCCATCGGTCGAGACGCTCGGGCTCGGTTTGAACGTCGGCAGTGAAGGGACTGGATGCGCCAGCACGTCGGACTCGAGCAGCTGCACCATCGGCGAGCTCGAGAGCGACGCACGCGGCACCGGCGCGATATTCGGGCAGTCGATAGCCGCGGGCACATATTCCGCGACGGTGACCATCACGTCCCCGGACCTGAGCGCCCCGGTCAGGGCGACGCAGACTTTCGTGGTCAAGTAGCGGCTTCGCCGTCCAGCGCTTCGTTTACGAGCCGGTCGGCAAGCTCGTTGTGCTCGCGGCGCACGGCCGTGTAGCGAATGGAGCGGATCCGGTCAGCGAGCCCGCTGGCCTCTTCCCAGAGCAGGCGGAGCCCCAGGTTCTTCACCTTGTACTCGCCACGCATCTGCTTGACGAGCAGCTCGGAGTCGGAGATGACCTCCAACTCGTCCACGCCGAGCTCGACCGCCTTCACGAGCCCGGCGACGAGCGCGCTGTACTCGGCCACGTTGTTGGTCGTGATCCCGATCGCCTCGCCGCGCGCGTCGAGCACGTGCCCGTCCTCGCTCTCGAGGACGTAGCCGTACGCCGCCGGCCCGGGGTTGCCCCTGGCACCGCCGTCCGTGAAGAGCCGAGCCTTCACGTTCGCCCCCTGCAGAGCGCTTCCACATCCTCACTTTCACATAGCCGCGTTAGGCTCGCGCTGTGGAGCAGGCGCGGGAACAACAACACGTCCAGGGGCACATCCTGCTCCGGACGAAGTTCGACCTCGGGATCGCGGTCCTGCTCGGGCTCACCGTCATGGCCATCGCGTGGGGCGCCTACCGCGCCGAGGTGAGCAGCAAGGACGCGGAGCACTACTTCAACCGCTCGGAGGAGACGCTCGTCACGGCGCACAAGCTCGAGCTGCAGGGCGACCAGGAGGTCTCGACCTACGAGCAGCTGTTCCTGGAGTACGAGCAGGCAAAGGTAGAAGGGAGGGCGAAGGCGGTGGCGTATTTGCGCCGCCGCCTCATAACGCCCGACTTGATGGGCGCGATCACGTGGTGGGAGCGGCAGCCGTCGGTGACGCGTCCGCCCACGCCGTTCGTCGACGCGAACCCGCGCTACCACAACGTCTACTACGACCGCGGGACGCAGCTGGAAGGGCAAGCCGCCGTGTACCTGGACAAAGCCCAGAAGGCCGAGGAGAGCATGATCGACTACACGATTGTGAGCGTCGTGCTCACGGTCGGGCTCTTCCTCCTCGGCCTCTGCACGCAGCTCGCCACGCGGTGGGTGCGCTACGGGCTCCTCGGCTTCGGCGCGCTGATCCTGCTCGCATCGATCGCGCGCTTCATCGATCTGGGTACGTAGCGTCCACGCGGCGGATCCAGCCCTCGACCAGCGCGTGCCCGTCCGGCACGAGGAGCTCGCGCAGGATCTCGTGGAAGGGCTCGTCGTCGTCCTCGTTGCGATCGAGCGCGTACTTGAGGAAGGGGAACGCAGCGCAGTCGGCGGCCGAGAAGCCCCCGAAGAGCCACTCGCGGCCGTCGAGCAGCCGCTCGAAGAGGTCGAGTGAGGCCGTCGTCTCGGCACCGAGCTCGGCGATGCGGTCCTGGTCCGGCAGGTCCGCCCCACGCTCGGCCTCGATCGCGTTCGGCGGAACCTTCCAGACGCGGTTGAACCAGTCGACGAAGATCTCCACCTCCGCGGACGTGAAGAGCCGCGGCTCGGGCTGCAGCTCGTCCAGGTAGTAGAGGATCGCGGTCGAGTCGAACACGATCCGGCCGTCGTGGTCGAGCACGGGGACGAGCTCCTGGCCGCTCGCCTCGACGACCGGGGAGCGATCGCCAGCCGGGTCACGTCGATCCACTCCAGCGGGATGCCCTTGTACGCGGCGGCGAGCGCGACCCGCTCGACGTTCGTCGAGAACGGGATGCGGTAGACGCGCAGCAACCTACTCGGTGACGTCGATCTGGGCGCGCTGGAGCTTGCCCGAGTAGTCGACGTAGACCGACTTCCACTCGGTGAACACGTCCAGTGCGGCCTGGCCTGCCTCGCGGTGGCCGTTGCCCGTGTCCTTCGTCCCCCCGAATGGGAGATGCACCTCGGCTCCGATCGTCCCGGCGTTCACGTAGGTGATGCCGGTGTCGAGGTCGCGGACGGCGCGGAACGCCCGGTTCACGTCGCCCGTGAAGATCGAGGACGAGAGCCCGTACTTGACGCCGTTGGCGACCCGGATCGCATCCTCGAACGAGTCGACGGGGATGAGCGCGGTCGTCGGCCCGAAGATCTCCTCCTGCGCGATGCGCATGTTCGGCTCGACGTCGCCGAAGATGGTGGGACGGTAGAAGTTGCCGTCGCTCAGGCCGTTCCCCGACGCGATCTCGCCACCGGTCAGGAGCGTCGCGCCCTCCTCGCGGCCGATCGCGGTGTATGAGGCGACCTTATCCAGCGCGCTGCGGTTGATAAGCGGGCCGACGTCCGTGTCCTCCTCCCAGCCCGGCCCGAGCCGCATCTTCTCCGCGGCAGCGACGAGCTTGGACTGGAGCGAGTCGTAGACGGCGCGGTGGACGATCACGCGGCTCGCGGCCGTGCAACGCTGGCCGGTGGTGCCGAAGGCCGACCAGATGATCCCGTCCGTCGCCAGGTCGAGGTCGGCGTCGTCCATGACGATGATGGCGTTCTTCCCGCCCAGCTCGAGATGGACGTGCTTGAGGTTCTCGGCCGCGTCGCGCATGACCTGGACGCCCGTCTCGCGCGACCCGGTGATGGTGATGACCGGGACGTCCGGATGCTGCACGATCCGGTGCCCGACCGCGCCGCCGCCGCCGTGGACGACGTTGACGACCCCCGCCGGGATGCCGGCCTCCGACGAGCAGCTCGACGAAGCGCTCGCCCAGCGCCGGGGTGTCCGTCGCGGGCTTGAAGACGACCGTGTTCCCGCACACGAGCGCGGGGACGATCTTCCAGGACGGGATGGCGATCGGGAAGTTCCACGGCGTGATCACGCCGATGACGCCGACCGGCATGCGCACGCTCATGTTGAACTTGTCCGGCAGCTCGGACGGCGTGGTCTGCCCGAACAGCCGCCGGCCCTCGCCGCCCATGTAGTAGCTCATGTCGATCGCTTCCTGGACGTCGCCGCCGGCCTCCGCGAGCACCTTTCCCATCTCGTGGCTCATGAGGTCGGTGAGCTCGGCCTTGTGCTCGGTCAGGAGCTGCGCGAAGCGGAAGATGATCTCGCCGCGCCGCGGCGCGGGAACGAGGCGCCAGCTCTCGAAGGCGGCCTTCGCCGCCTCGACGGCGCGGTCGACGTCCTCCGGCCCGGACTTGGGGAAGGCGCCGATTGTCTTGCCGTTCGCCGGGTTCGTGCTCTCGAAGGTCTCGCCGGAGGCGGCGTCCACCCACTCGCCGTCGATGAAGTTCTTGTACGTCTTGGTTCCGAAAAGTGTCATGTGGCTGAGTCTAGTGGCCGCGGTCCCGCGATCGAATCAGCCCACGACGCGGAACGAGAGGGCCCTCGAGACGGCCTTGTCGCCCGCGTCGTTCTGGACGCTGAGGCGGACGGAATAGCGGCCCGGCTTCAGCGTCCGTCCTGTCGACAGCTGCCCCGTGAACCGCAGCGTGTGCCGGCCGGGGGTCGCTGTGAGCGCAAGCGTCCCGATCCCACGGCCGGCGCGCATGAACCGCAGGGACCCCGTCACGGCCTGGTCGACCTGGAACGTGAACGCCGTCCCGACCGGGACGCGTCTCCGGACGCTCGCGCTCTCACGCCACGTGCTCGCCGACTGCGTGAACGTCGAGATGACGGGATTCGTCGACTCGATCGTCGCGCTCAGGAGCAGACGCTGGTCGATGACGACATCGCCCGGCTGGTCGGTCTGGCCGACCTGCAGCGCCGGCTGGAAGTAGGACGTGACGTCGAGCGGGTCACCGGAGGCGTGCGCGAAGATCAGCGCGCTCGAGTCGTTGTCGAGCCCGATCACGTCTCCTTTCTGGACGGGCACGAGGATCTTGAACGTGTTGAGGCCGAGAGCGAGGCGTATGTGCGGGCTCGTCTTCACGCTGAGGAAAGTGCCGCCTTCGCCGCCGCGCAGCACGTGCAGCGCGACCGTTCCGCCGGCGCTCCCGGACCTCACCGAAAAGCCTGTCACCGTCCCGCTGAACGGCGCCACGAGCGCCGGCGCGATCCCGGCCACCGAAGGGATGTAGGTGCAGGTGATTCCGGCGGCGCAGATGTTCCCGTCCGCCGTCCCGTCCGTGTTTCCGAGCGTGACGGCGAACATGGCCCTGCCCGGCGCGGAGGCCGCGGCCGGGACGAGCACGAGCATCGCCAGCATGACCCCGAGCGCGCGCACTACCCGTATGCCGTCGGAACGTCGGTGAAGTGCTGCGCATGCCAGGACGACTCGAACGCGGGCGCGCGCCGGCCGCCGACGACGACGAGCGTCGTGCCGGGCTCGGCGGCGACGGCGCTGCGCCGGACCGCCGGGTCGGTGATGGCGACGACCGTTCCGGCGGCGGCCAGCTGCTCCTGTCCGTCGATGGTGAAGCGCGCGCTGCCGGCGGTCACGAGGTAGAGCTCCTCCTGCTCGCTGTCCGCCTCGTCGTGGTCACCGATCAGTGACCCTTCCGCCTCGGGCGCGGTATAGACGTTGGCGCCGAATGCCGTGAACCCGAAGTGATGCTGGAGCGGATACCAGAGCGGGTCGCCAGGCTCCTCCTCCGGGACGAGCGGGATCTCGTCGAGTCGCTTCACCCAGTGGCCGGCCATCGAGGGGACGAGTCTAGCCACGCATCTAGACTCGCCTCGATGGCCTCCACCGTCCGCGGCAGCTGCCTGTGCGGCGGCGTCCAGTTCGAGGTGACGCTGCCGTTCACCGACGCGAACTACTGCCATTGCTCGCGCTGCCGGAAGCACTCCGGATCGGAGGCGGGCGCGACCGCGCGCGTGCCGCGCGAGCGGTTCGAGCTGCTGAGCGGCGAGGAGCTGATCCGCGTGTACGAGCCTGACGACGGCGCCGTCAAGGCGTTCTGCACGGTGTGCGGCTCGAGCCTCTTCGGCCGCCGCTGGCCCGAGGGAGACGAGATCGCGATCCGCCTCGGCACGATCGACGGGGACCCGGAGATCCGTCCGCAGCTCCACTCGTTCGTCGACTCGAAGCCGGCGTGGAGCGAGATTCCGGAGGACGGGCTCCCGCGCTACCCGGAGGGCTACACGCCTTAGAGGCGGGCGATCTGCGGGACGAGGCGGCCGTCGTCCTCGAGCCGCGCGTTCCACTCCATGAAGCTGTGCTCGAGCTCGCCGAGCTCGTGGCCGCGCTCCTCCAGCCGGACCGGCTGGCCGGAGTCGAGCGTGACGCGGTACTGGTACCAGGAGAGATCCCAGGCGATCGTGATCACGACCTCGTGGTTGACGCCGGAGATCGGGACGACGCTCGCCTTCGGCGGGCCGAGGCTCTTCGCGATGCCGGCGATCGTTCGGCGGAACGCGCTGGCGTTGAAGAGGTCGGCGGCCTCGACGATCGCCAACTCGTGCTCGGACAGCCGGCGGAGGATGGGCTCCGATGCGACCGGCTCCTCGGGCGCAGGCCGTTTGCGCTCGAAGAGCGATCCGAGGCCCAGCTTCTTGCGCCGTCGGCGCTCCGGCGGGACGATCGGGGTCGTCGGGCTTCCCTCCTTGATCCAGCCGCTCTCGACCGCGACCTCCTGGCACAGGAGGCAGACGTCGACGTAATCGGAGCCGGAGCTGTCCGGCGCGTAGCGCACGGGCCGCTCCCCGGTCAGCAGCGAGCGCCCGCAGACCGCGCAGATGAGCGTCTGGACGTTGCTCGAAATCTGCATCTCAGCAGGCACTTTAGACTTTGACCTCCTCCTTTTCCTTCTTGGCGTCGGCGATCAGCTTCTGCGCGATGTGCGACGGCACTTCCTCGTAGCGCAGGAAATGCATGTGGTAGTCGCCGCGTCCGCCGGTCAGCGAGGTAAGCGTCTGTGAGTACGTGAGGATCTCGGCCATCGGCACCTCTGCCTTGATGTTCGTCATCCCGCCCGCGGGCTCCATTCCGTGCAGACGGCCGCGGCGCGAGTTGAGGTCGCCGTTGACGGCGCCGACGCTGTCGTCGGGGACACTGACCTCGACCTCCATGATCGGCTCGAGCAGCACCGGGTCGGCCTTCTCGTAGGCCTGCTTGAAGGCCATCGAGCCGGCGATCTTGAACGCCATCTCCGAGGAATCGACTTGGTGGTGCGAGCCGTCCACGAGCAGGACACGGACGCCCTGCACGGGCGCCCCCGCGAGCTCCCCGTGCAGCATCGCCTCCTGGATCCCCTTGTCCACGGCCGGCCGGAAGCTCTGCGGGATGACGCCGCCGACGATCTTGTCGACGAACTCGTATCCCTCGTGGCCCGGTATCGGCTCGAGGACGATCTGGCAGTCACCGAACTGGCCGCGCCCTCCGGTCTGCTTCTTGTACCGGCCCTGCGCCTTCGACTCGCGCCGGATGGTCTCCAGGTAGGGGACGCGCGGCTGGTGCAGCTCGACGTCGACCCCGAAGCGGCGCTGGAGCCGGTCGACGGCGACCTCCACGTGCATCTGGCTCATCCCGGAGACGAGCTGCTCGCCCGTCTGCGGGTCGCGGCGGAGGACGAGCGTCGGATCCTCCTCGGTCAGCCGGCGCAGCGAGGTGGCCATCTTCTCCTCGTCGCCCTTGGCCTTCGGAGTGATCGCGAAGCTCATCACCGCCTCGGGGAAGGCGATCTTCGGCACGTCGACCTCGCGCTCTACGTCGAGCAGCAGGTCGCCCGTCATCGTCTCCTTGAGCTTGGCGACCGCCCCGATATCGCCGTTGACGAGATCGCCGACCTGGGTGTGCTCCTTGCCCTGCATCTCCAGCAGCTGGCCGATTCGCTCCTTGTTGTGCGAGCGGGCGTTCACGACGCCGGAGTCGGCCTTGAGCGTCCCACCGAAGACGCGGAAGAGGTTGATGCGGCCGGCGAAGGGGTCGGCGATGGTCTTGAAGACGAATGCGGCGGTGCTACCGCCGACGTCGATCGGCGACTCCTTCTTGGCGGGAGAGGGGACGCCCTCGACCAGCAGGTCGAGGAGTGCGGTCGTGCCGAGGTTCTTGGTGGCGACCCCGCAGGCGACCGGGAAGAGCTCGCCGCGCGTGACCGCGTCCTTGAGCGCGTGCGCCACCTCGTCCGCCGTCAGCTCCTGGCCGTCGAGGTAGCGCTCCATGAGGCCCTCGTCCGTCTCCACCACCGCGTCGAGCAGCTTCTCGCGGTACTCGGCGACCTGGTCGGCCAGCTCGTCCGGGATCGGGCCCGGCTTGCTCTCGTGCTCGCCCTCGGGGCTCGTGTACGAGGTCATGTGCAGGAGGTCGACGATCCCCGTCAGCTCATGCTCGGAGCCGATCGGCAGATGGATCGCGACGCACTGGGAGGAGAGCTGCGACTGGAGCGCCTCGAGAGCCCTGAAGAAGCTCGCGCGCTCACGGTCGAGCATGTTCACGAAGAGGACGCGGGAGAGGCCGAGCTCGTCCGCGCGCTGCCAGACGCGGCTCGTGTTCACCTCCACACCCATGACGCCGCTCAGGACGATCAGCGCGCCCTCGACGACGCGCATCGCCGCGATCGTGTCCCCCTGAAAGCCCGGGTCGCCCGGAGTGTCGACCAGGTTGATCTTGCGGTCCTGCCAGTTCGCATGCGTCACGGAGGCGGCCAGGGACATACGGCGCTTGTGCTCGTCGTCGTCCCAGTCGGCCACCGTCGTGCCTCCCTCGACCGAGCCGAGCCTGTTCACGGCACCGCTCTGGAAGAGCATCGCCTCGACGAGCGAGGTCTTTCCGGTGCCGCGATGGCCGGCGACGACGACATTTCGGATCTTGGCGGGGTCGGATACGGGCATTCGGCTCTCCTCGGCGTCTTTGGGGGGATTTGCAGGTGATGTTATCGCCGCACGAACGCTCTCAGGCTGAGGCTTCCCAGCCAGATCGCGAGCACTGCTGCGGCTGCGGTCACCACCCAGAGGCCGGCGTGGTCGTGCGCAGCGCGAGCGGCCGCGTAGGCGATGCCGGCGAACGCCGCGGTCAGGAGAAGGAAGAGCGCGCCGAGCGCGGCCCGCTGCTGGGGCGCCGCCATCCTGTGGGGACTACTCGTCGGGGAGCGACTCTTCGCGCTCGCCCTCGTCCTCGCCGTAGCCCTTGTGCTCCTGCTCCTCGCGGAGTATGTCGCCCTCGTGCTCGAGGAACTCCTCGCGCTCCTCGGCCTGCTGCTCTTCGTTCTCGGTCATGGACGGATGATGCACGAAGGGGCACGACTACAATTCTTCGCTCGAACCGAGGGGCGTAGCTCAATTGGCAGAGCACCGGTCTCCAAAACCGGGGGTTGCAGGTTCGAGTCCTGCCGCCCCTGCTCCTAGTAGGCAAGCCGAAACGGGAGAAATTCCCTGCAAATCGGCTGAATTGAGGTCTTGCGCGTATCCCCGCGTACGACCCCGCTGGTACGCGCTGTAACCCCTACTTTCAAGGGCTTTTCAAGGGCGACAAGGGCGAGACAAGGGCGAAGATTGCCTTCCGGCTGTTGTGCCGGGCTGCCCAGAGCAAGCCACGCGACTTATCCGTTCCGTGCGTTGACGATGCGCTAGCAGTGAGCGTTCGACCGCCGGCGGTCCTGCTCCGACGATTCCCGCGTCTTCGTGACTGGCAATGGTTAGGATGCAGTAGGTTATGCCAGTGAATTTGCTGATAAGTGTGCTCGCGGGGGTCGCGCTCCTCGCTTCGGGGATTGGCTCCGCGGCGGGAGCAGTCAATCCATTGCACTCGGGAGGGCTTGGCGAATTGTCGCTTCAAATGGCGCTTTCCGTTCGGTCCGACACTGCGGCGTGCCCGGCCGGGACCCCGCCGGAAGCTGACGAATGCCACTCGCGCACGGGCGGCGCTGTGGTTCCCGGTTTGGGCTTTGTCTCGGAGGCCTATACGTTCATCGTCGACACGAATTCCCCCAGTTGCATCGATGGCGACGTCCTCTTCGCCTCGAGGGGGACACTCACCGTCACGGGAAAGGGTGCGATCGATGTCGTGCTCGCTAGCCCAACGGAGTGCTTCCTGCCGGCAGAAGCGGTGCTGAAGGCGAAACGGTCTTTCACGATCATCGGCGGGAAAGGGGTGTACGTCGGCGCTTCGGGCAGCGGGATGCTTCAGCATGACGTGACTGCCAGCGCCACTGGCGGCGCCGGAACTGATTTCTGGGTCGGCACGTTGGTCGTTCCAGGACTTACCTTCGACCTGACGGCGCCGGTGTTCAGCGGAGCAGTCGACAAGGCGGTTCGTGCTCCGCGTGGCAAGAAGAAGGCGCGTGTGGTTTACAGAGTGACGGCGCGCGACGCTGTGGACGGCGCTGTACCGGTGGCCTGCCGACCGCGTTCGCGTAGCTTGTTCAAGCGCGGCCGCACGACCGTGAAGTGTTCGACAGCGGACGCGAGCGGAAATACCGCCACGGCGGCTTTCACGGTCACTGTCAGGCGCTAGCAGCAGGAACGCCCAGCGCGGTGTGGCGTGGCCCGGCTACGGGGCGAGGACGGAGAACTCCCCGCGCACAGACAACCGCGCCTCGCCTTTCTGCGGCTTAGCCTTCGCCTCTAGCCGCAGCCTTGGTTTTCTTGTTGTTGATCTTGCCCCGCTTGGGCCTGGGCTTGAGCTCGGTCGCGGTCTTCGCGGCACAGCCCCGGCCCTTAGCCAACGACGGCCGTCTACCGTGAGCGTACGGAGGCGTTGCCGCGGGCGCGTCGGGCAGGTGACGGGCGGCGACTGCGCTCGATAGAATTCCGTGCCATCCAGGCACTGGCCTCCGGGCCGCTAAGCAGCAGGCGAGCGCTTCGTCTCTAGGGGTTTTCGGCGAGAGGAAGATCCGTGGCAGATCTCAACATGGTGATCTCGTCGGTCACTACTTTCGTTCTGATCGTCGCTGTTGCGCGCGCTCTCGGTCAGCCGCGCCTCGCCGGGCCGGGGTCAGGCAACTGGCCCCCGGCGCGCCTGGGCCGCCTGCGCGCGCGGTCCCGCAGTTCGCGGTACACCAGCCGCGGTGCGGCGGCAGTGGTCGCCGGTCGCCGCGCCGGTCGCGGTCAACGCGAAGGCCTTCGCGGTCCTTGCCTTCCCGCCGGATCTGAAGGGATCATCCGGTCTACCGGCCGAGCGTCGCCGGTCGTCGTTTCGCCGTGGGGCTTCACGGGCCGCCCGGCGGTGTGGAAGCTGGTTAGGACAGCGATGAGCAGGATTGGATCGATCGAATGGACCGAGCGCACCGGCGGGGTCCTGACGCGCGCGAATGCGTGTGCTCGCCGGGCCGCAGTGCGGACGAGCTGCGCACCTCCTGAGCCCGGCCCTGCTCAACCACTCGCGCCGCGCGTTCTTGTGGGGCTCGGCCATCGCCGCGCTGCAGGGGATCACGTTCGACCGCGAGCTTCTCTACGTCGCGTCGATGTTCCACGACACCGGTCTGCCGAGCCTGGTGCCCCACGTCGACTTCAGCGTGCGCAGCGCGGAGCTGGCCCGCGAGTTCACCGCCCGCCACGGCGTGCCGGCCGACGGCCGCGAGCTCGTCGCCAACGCCATCGCCCTGCACCACACTCCCGGGGTGGGTCTGGAGTTCGGCGCCGAGGCGTTCCTCCTTTCCGCCGGGGCGGGGGTCGACGTCTTCGGGCTCCGCAGCGACGAGGTGCCCGACGCCGTCCGCAGGAGTGTGGTCCGCGAGTTCCCGCGGGTGGGCTTCAAGCGCGAGTTCTCCGGGCTCTGGCGGGCCGAGGCCCGGCAGGTGCCCCATGGTCGAGCGTGGCTCCTGCACCGTTTTGCGCTCACTGACCTGAGCATCCGCCTCGCGCCGTTTCGCGACTGAGGTCACCGTCGCGCTCAACGGCGACGCCGGCGATGCAAATGAACGGATCAGGGATCGACGTTGAAGGTGAACATCATCCCGCTCTCGTGGTGCTCGGCGATGTGGCAGTGCGCCATCCAGCGACCTGGATTTGTGACGTCGAGCAAGATGTCGACGACCTCTCCCGTCCGGACGAGCACGGTGTCCTTCCACACGAGGTTCGGCTCGACGACATCATCGCGCGCCAGGATCAGGAACCTTCCAGCGCCATGGACGTGGAACGGGTGCGGCATGGGATGATCGGAATCCATCTCGTTCACCAGGCGCAGCTTCACCTGGTCGCCGACGCGGAAGGTCCAGTCGATGTGCGCGTTTTCGGCGCCGGTGTCGCGGTCGACGAGCTTCCAGCGCATATTCGCCGGCGTCGTCATTCGGTTGACCTCCACCATGTCGTCCTCCCACTCGATCCCCTGCGCGGTGTCATGCGCGTGCTCAGCCTGGTCGTGGTGCGGGTGGTGGCTGTGGTGGCCGTGCTCTTCCGCGTCGTGGCCGTGGTGAGAATGTCCGTGCCCTTCGGGGCCGTCGGCGTGACCGTGATGATGCTCATGGCCGTGTCCGGCGCCGGCGGCCACCATGCTTTCCGGCAGGAGCTTCATCCCACATTGCGGACAACGGTCGGGTTTTTCGCTTCTTACCTCTGGGTGCATCGGGCAGACGTAGGTGATGTCTTCCGCCGCCTGACCCAGCAGTTTCATTCCACACTTGGGACAGCTCCCAGGCTCGGCGTTCACGACCTCTGGGTGCATGGGGCAGACGTAGATCACTTCCACGCCCTCGGGGACCGCTATGTCCATCTCGGCGATAAACGCGAGGGTTTTGTCTGGCGGCGCCTTCAGGAACGGCTCGATCTGATCGCGTAGCTCGGTCATGTCGCGGCTGGTGCGTGCCCCAGCGAACTCGTTGGCATAGGACGGCTCGGCCTGCTCGTGGGCCACGGCAATCGATGCGAGCCTGTAGGTGCGCTCCGGCGTGCGGTGCTGGAGCTCGAGCTCGCCGGCATCAGGGAAGAGCACGTCGACGACAACGCGCTCGGACGGTGCGAGGAGCACCTCCTCGACCAGTTCGTCCCGCTCGTAGTGGCCCGCGTCGGCGCCGACGAGCTTCATCTGCGCGCCGGGCAACGTGACGTTGAACACGCGCGTGTTCGCGGTGTCGGTGAAGTAGAAGCGCACGACCTCGCCTCGTTTCACCTCGAGCTCTAGATCGGGCTCGCCCCGATGAGCATCACGTTGCCGAAGCGGCCCATCGCGACGTGCGTCGTTTCTTCTTCCCGGAAGGCCGCGATCTGCCCATCTTCGATCAGGATGTCATCGAGCGTCAGCACCAGCTCGCGGTTTGCGCGCGGCCAGTAGTCCGCCTCACCCGGCGTCACGAGGATGTTCCCGTAGAGGCCTAGCTCCTGGCCGTAGTCCTCGCGGATGTGCGGGTGGTACCAAAAGGCGCCAGGATCGGGTACGTGCACTTGGTAGGTGAAGGTCTCGCCTACCGGGATCGGTGCCTGCGTGTCGTGCGTACCGTCGTAGCGATTCTCCAGGCGCAGCCCGTGCCAGTGCACAGTCGCCTCGAGGTCACCGCGGTTCGTGACGGGAATCGTGATTGTCGCGCCCTGCGGAACCTTCAGCGTCGGCCCGGGTATGGAGCCGTTGTAGGCGAGCATGCGCACGGTCGCATCACCGATCCGCTTCTTGACCGGGACGATCTCGAGCTCGAACTCGTCGCCGTCTCCGAGCTCAACGACGGCGCTCTTGCCGGCTTCTTGAAGTCCTTGCGTTTCGCGTGGGAATTCCGCAACGTGCTCCTCGTGATGGGAGCTCGGGTCATGCATGACTAGCTCCTTTCGGTCGAGCGAGCTTCAGTGGCTGCGCGCGCGTCCGCCGTGTGCCTGGCTGTGCCGGCACCTTCACCTGATCCCTCGGCGATCTTGTCGGCAATGAACGCGGCGTCGTCTTTGACCCAACCTAGTAATGCCGATCCTCGGGTGTGCTGCCAAGTCAGCCCCAGGAAGTACAGCCCAGACACATCCGTGACGCCGCGACGGTGGCGCAGGCGACCGTTGCCGTCGAAGATCGGAAGCTTGATCCAGGAATAGTCGCGGCGGTAACCCGTGGCCCAAACGACAGAATCGACCTCGAGCTCGCTGCCGTCCTCGAAGCGGGCGCGCCGGCGATCGGCGTCGACGAGCCGGGGTTTGAGCTCGACGCCGTACCGCTTGTTCAGCTCGCGTGGACTCGAGCCGATCAGCGTATCGCGCGTGCTCAGCTTCCGGCCCAGGCGTGACTCCACCGTCGTGTTGAAGATTCGCGTCTTCGTCAACCACCAGAAGAGGTCGCGCCCAAGCACACGCTGGGGCAGCGGCTTCTGGTGTGATCCCAGCGCCAGGACGACCTTGTGTGTGCCGGACAACTCCTTCGCGATCTGAAAACCGGTGTTTCCACCGCCGACGACCATCACCGTCCCTCTGGGCACTTCGTCCGGTCTTCGGTAACCGACGGCGTGCGTGTGGAAGACATCGTCTCCGAGCTTTTCGGCGACTCTCGGCACGTACGGCATCTGGAAAGGCCCGGTTGCGACCACAACCTGATCGCACGCGACCGTCCGCCCATCGATCTCGAGGGCGAAGGGCCGGTCGCCACCGCGTCCGAGCTGCTTGACCTCGCTGCCTAGCTCGACCGGGAGCTTGAAAGTCTCGGCGTAGCTTTCGAGGTAGGTGATCACCTCGTCAAGGATGGGATAGCCGTCCGGGTCGCCGGGAAAAGGCAGACCCGGCAAGGCGCTGTAGCGGCGAGGCGTGAAGAGAGTGAGCGAATCCCAGCGCTCGCGCCAGGCAGGGACGATCTCGCCGGCTCGCTCGAGGATCACGTACCGCCGTCCATGGCGCTTGAGGAAGTGCCCCATCGCTAGTCCGGCCTGGCCGGCGCCGATGACCGCGACATCGACGTCGTCGGCATCTCGAGACGGCGTTCTGGGTTCTGGGGTAGCTCCGCTCATCACCAGTCGGTTTCCGCGCGTCGTGCCGGCCAACATCCTTTGTGGATCGCTGTTAGGAGTCGCTTACCCTGCGGGGAGCAGCTCGAACCTCCCCCCGCCGCGCACTGGAAGCGCACCGGAACCGTATGGAGCACGCCCACGAAAATCACGAACAGCCATCCCTGAATAGGTCGGCCTTCGCCGCGACCTGGCACTGCCTCACCGGCTGCGCGATCGGCGAGGTCCTGGGCCTGATCATCGCCACGGCATTGGGTTGGAGCAACGCAGCCTCCATCGCGATCGCCGTCGTGCTCGCCTTCTTCTTCGGCTACTCGCTGACGCTACGACCACTCGTCGCCGGTGGTGTCCCTCTCCGGAAGGCGGCGCGCATCGCCCTTGCTGCCGACACCGTCTCGATCGTGATCATGGAAATCGTCGACAACGCCTTCGTCTTGCTCGTCCCCGGCGCTATGGCGGCTGGGCTCGACGACTTCCTCTTCTGGTGGAGCCTCGCGGTCGGCCTCGTCATCGCGTTCTGCGCCGCATTCCCCGTCAACCGCGCGCTGATCGCCCGCGGGCGCGGGCACGCGGTCGTGCACGCCTACCACTAGCTGTCCTGCCCACATAGGTTGTGAACGCGGCTGGTCGGGGGGAGGCCTCCGAGTGAGCTGTGTGGCCTGCGCTCGTTGTAGTGGTTGAGCCAGTATGGCAGCGCTTCGTTGCGGTGCCGAGCTGAGGCGTAGGCCATCCCGTATGCCCACTCGCGCGCCATCGTCTGGTGGAACCGTTCGACCTTCCCGTTCGTCTGTGGCCGGTAGGGCTGGGTCCGTAGATGACGGATCCCGCGCTCGTGCAGCAACTCCCGCAGCGAGCGGTTGTTGACGTCGCTGAAGGCGTTGTCGCTCATCAGCCGGCGCACCGTCACGCCGCGTTGCTCGAACCAGGCCAGCGCCCGCGCTACGAATGCCGTGACCGTCACCGCCCGCTCATCGTCGTGGAGCTCGACGTAGGCCAGCCGCGAGTGGTCGTCGACGATCGCGTGGGCGAAGTCGTACCCGACCCGCGTCTCGGGCCGCATCCACTTGCGGCTGCTCTGGGAGCGATCGCCGGTGACCGCGTGCCCTGGCCTGGTGAAGCGCGCGTAGCGGGCGACGTCCATGTGCAGGAGGTCTCCAGGGCAAGGCCACTCGTACCGGTTGGCCGGCTCCTTCGGCGTGCGCTGCGGTCGCGAGAGGCCGTGACGGCGAAACACCTTCCACACGGTGGAGTGCGCGAACCCGACCACTTCGGCAAGCAGCCGAGGCCCCCAGCCCGTGCGTCTGCGTGCTGCGCAGATCCGCTCCTGAGCCGCGGCCGCCAGCAGGCGCGGACTGCGGTGCGGACGGCTTGATCGATCAAAGAGGCAGTGAAGACGAGCACGAGTTCGAGCGTCGGCGTTCAACCAGCGATGCCACCAGCGATGCGCGGTCGCCGGAGACACGCTGAAGGCAGCCGCGGCCGCCCACAGGCTCATTCCCCCCTCGATCGCCTGCACGAGTGCAACGCGGCCAGCCAGTCCGAGCTTGGCATTACGGTGCTGAATCATCCGGGCGCCTCCTTTAGGCGTGAGTCGTGGCAGACCCACAGCCTCGAAGGAGGCCCGGATGTCCCCTCAAGCGTTCACAACGTATGTAGGCGGGTCAACTAGCTGCTCGGAAAGCGAGAGGGCCCGCCGAGACGGGCCCTGCTCGCATCGACACGCGCTTCCGCGTGTTACTTGATCGTCAGCCTGAGGTGGTTGTCGTCGGCTGCCTGCTTGACCATCGTGATCCTGTACACGCCCTTCGTCTTGAGCGTCAGCTTCGCTCCGACAGCGTCCGTCTTGGTGCCGCCGGGGCCCTTGATCTTCAATGCAGCCTCGTCGAGATTGAGGAGCGTCACCGCGCCGTGGCGAACGGCGGTCTTCGTGTACTTACGGTGATTCGGCCCTCCACCGGAATAGAACCAGTGGCACCCGGGGTCGCGCATGGCGACGATGAGCTGCGTCGAACCAGCGGCGGTCGGCCCGGCTAGGGCGGCCGGCACGAGCATGAGCCCTGTGATTGTGGCGAGGATGAGTTTGCGCATCGCTGTTACCTCCAAGGGTGGCGTGTCGATGTCTCTCCATCAGACACGTCCACGGGCAGCGGCACGTCCGTGCACACTCCGATCCCGGGTCAGTCAGAACTACGGACTCGCTCAGCGGTACTTTCGACTGAGCACCTGCCGGCTGCTCGACGAGGACTGGTTGCCTCGACTAGGCGCCCGACTAGTAGCTTCGCGCTGTCGTGTTTTCGGGCCGGATCCTTCCGACTGGTGCGCGAACTGGCGCACACGCGACCAGCTCGTCTTCTTGGCCGAGCAGGCGGCGGATTTCGGAGCGTCCGAGAACGCGCGTAGTTAGCCCCAACCGAGATCGGGGCCGCTCCCGATGCCCTCTCTCGGAGCTGCCGCGATCATTGGTGGTGAAGAAAGGAGGGTCCATGGACATCATCAAGTGGAGTCCTTCCACGAGTTGGACTCGAAGGAGCGCCAGATGAGGCGTGCGTTCGAGCGCGCAGGTTTCGCGCCGGCGCTCGTTCCCGCAGCGGACGTCTACGAGACCGGGGACGAGTTCGTCATCGAGCTCGACGTTCCGGGCTACGCGGAGAAGGAGCTCGAGATCGAGGTCTTCGACCACACGCTCGTCGTCAAGGGCGAGCAGGCCACGGCCAAGCCGGAGGTCGACAGAACCTTCCGGCTGCACGAGCGTCTGGAGCGCGAGTTCGTGCGGCGCTTCACGCTGCCGGCGGAGACCGACACGGAGCATGTCAAGGCGAGGTTCGTCAAGGGCGTCCTCGAGTTGCACGCCCCGAAGATCGCGACCGCGAAATCGCGGAAGGTCGACATCGAGAGGGCGTGACCTCGTCGGGCGGTGGGGCAACCCACCGCCCCCATCTCCAGGATGTATCCGAGATCGGCTCAGTGGACTCCCGGATGGGCGTAGCAGCGAGCTGGAGCGAGAGTTGTGGTGCGGGTCGAGCACGGGCCGTGAGTAAGCGCCTCAGCTTCCCCGCTGGGGCGTGGATCCGGCGGATACCGGGATTGGCCTGGAGGACGAGGCAGGTCTGAGCCGTACCACGGCGTCGAGCCCTCCCCCCGTTGCCGGGAGAAGCTCGACCTCACCGCCGTCGGCGATCACGAGCCTCTTTACGATCGCGAGACCCAGGCCGGAGCCCGAGCCGTCGATCCCCTTCCAGAACCGGTCGAATGCGCGCCGCCGGTCCGTGTCGCTCATGCCCGCCCCCTCATCGACCACGTGAAGCTCGACCCAGTCGCCCCGGTGTGTCGCCGAGACCTTGACGGAGGAACCCGCGGGCGACACCGTGAGTGCGTTCGAGATCAGGTTGTCGAGCACCTGGTCGAGCCGCTCCGGCGACATCCGGACGTGCGCGTCCTCGGCCACGACGGCCTCCAGGTGGAGGCTCTGCTCGGCGGCCAGGTCGGCCCAGGCCTCGAGTCGCTCCTCGACTGCCCTTCCGATGGAAACAGGCGGGCCCGGTGCTGCGCCGGCGTCGGCGCTGGCGAGAGCGAGCAGGCCGCTGACGAGGCGTGAGAGCCGGTCGACCTCCTTCAGCGCGCCCGCGAGGGTGTCTTTGGAGGCGTCTGGCTCCAGGTTCTCCAACCGAAGCCGGAGGGCGGTGAGCGGCGTCCGCAGCTGGTGGGAGGCGTCGGCAACGAAGGCCTTTTGCGACTCGAGCAGCTGCTCGAGCTGCGCCACCGTCTCGTTGATCGAGCGTGCGAGTGAACGCACCTCGGGCGGCCCTTCCTCCGCAGGCGCGCGCACTGATAGATCGCCCTCTCCAACGGCGACTGCGGCCGCCTCGACTTCGCGCA
>CAWJGS010000009.1:0-82691 GCA_963842575.1 uncultured Actinomycetes bacterium
TGGACGCCCAGCATCGGGGAAAAGTTGTCGGCCTCCCACTCGTCCTTGCCGGTGAACGCGGCGCTCTGGCGCCGCGAGCGGGCGTACCACTGGTGGTCGCGCGCGTTCACGACGAACCAACCCGGGCCGGTTGCGACGAGCCCTTGTCCGGTGTCTTCGAGTGGGGCCTCGGGGATCATTGCAATGGGGGCGGGAGGATTCGAACCTCCGTAGGCTGAGCCGACGGGTTTACAGCCCGTTCCCTTTGGCCGCTCGGGCACACCCCCAGGGAGGCGCAATTGTAGCCTTGGGCCGGCATGCGCTCCTATGACGCGATCGTGGTCGGCGCCGGGCCGGCAGGCTCGGTGACGGCGCTGCGCCTCGCTCGCGAGGGAGCCTCCGTCCTCCTCCTCGACCGAGCCACGTTCCCGCGGGACAAGCCGTGTGGCGGCGGCCTCACCTACCGAGCGATCCGCGAGCTTCCCCGTCGACGTGACGCCGGTGGTGGAGGACGTCGTCGACCGCTTCGAATTCTCCTTCCGCTACCGGTTCCGGTTCGAGCGGAAGAGCGCGGCGTCGATCATCCTCATGACCCAGCGCAGGCGGCTCGACGCCTTCCTCGCGGAGCAGGCCGCCGCCGCCGGTGCCGAGTTCCGCGACGGCGCGAAGGTGTCGGCGGTGACCGCGGACGGCACTGTCACCGTCGGCGACGAGACCCTGCGGGCCGAGGTCGTTGTCGGTGCGGACGGGGTGAACGGGATCACGACCAGATCCCTCGGCATGAAGCAGGGCTACCGGTACGGCGTTGCACTGGAAGGCAACGTGGCCTACGCGCGGACCAGCGAGAAGCGCTTCCGCGGTCGCGCTGTCCTCGAACTGGGCGTCGTCCCCGGCGGATACGGCTGGGTCTTCGCCAAGGGCGACCACGTCAACGTCGGCGTCGGCGGCTGGGACTCCGAGGGCCCGCGCCTGCGCGCGCACCTCGCAAAGCTGTGCGCGGCGCACGAGATCCCGCTGGACGCCGTCGAGGAGACTCGTGGCTACCGCCTGCCGCTCCGCCGGCGGGAGGACGCGCTCGTGAAAGGCCGGGTCATGCTCGCCGGCGACGCGGCCGGGCTCGTCGATCCGCTTTCCGGCGACGGGATGTACGAGGCATTCGTCAGTGCGCGCCTGGCTTCGGGCGCCGCGCTCGACCTGCTCGCCGGCCGCGCCGACTCTTTCGCGCCCTACGCGGAGAGCCTGAACGCCGCGCTCTCGTCCAACGCGTCCGCCTCATGGGCGGCAAAACGGGCCCTCGATCGCTTCCCGCGCATCGTCTACGGCTTCGCACGGATCCCCGTCGTGTGGCGCTTCGCCGATGCGCTGCTACGGGGCGAGCTGGCGTCGCCGGGAGAGGCGCGCGGCACCATGAAGGCGCCGCTCAAGATCGTCAAGGCTCTCGGTAAGATCGACGAGCGCTTGGCGGCGTAGCTCAGTGGTTAGAGCGGCGGACTCATAACCCGCAGGTCGGTGGTTCGAATCCACCCGCCGCTATCCAGGAGCCCTCCTAGAAACCCGCGCCGGATGAACGACGACGCAGCGAAGACGTCTCGTTGTCGGTGCCGAGGTTCTCACCGAGGCCGTCCGGGAGCGTCCCCTCGTCGGCGCACGGCCTGAGCACGACGTGGTCGTCATGATCCTCGAGCTCGACGAAGCGCGTGCTCCAGCGCGCGGCGACTTCGGCGGGAAGGTTGACGTGGCCTCCGTTGACGATCTTGAATCGCGTCATGCTCGCCTCGCTCCTCCTTGCGATTGCATTTGTCGCGGCCGGGCCGCCCAGTAATAGTTCGGTTTCCGTTCTACCCGAATCCGGCGACGTAAACACAATCTTTGCTTTTCGCGGCACGGGCTGGCACCCGCGCCTGAAAGTGACCGCGTCCTACTTCCTCGTTGCGGGCCGGGGAGGGGGCGCCCGGAAGACGTTCACCTTCACGCCGAGACGAAACGGGAGCTTCCTCTTCCGCCTGACGCGGCCGATCGGGCTCGTCGACTCTGGAGTGACCTCGCGCATGTGTTTCCGGCAGAGGAAGGTGCGCGCGTGCAGCGACTTCTACGTTGCGCCGCCCGCGGCCCAGTTCATGCCGTCCACGGGAAGCCCCGGCGACGCGTTCCTGCTCGTCGTCTCCGGCTTCTACTCGGGTCGTCGGCTCCAGGCGACATTGACCCGTCCGGACGCGTCTACGCGGACGTTCGCGCTGACCACGCGCAAGACCGACAGCTTCGTCGCGGGCGGCCCCTTCGGACCTATCCTGGTTCCGCGCGGAGGGGCCGCGGTTCGATTCCTCCCGAGGACGACCGACCCCTTTGGCCTCTACTCCGTGCTCGTGGCCGACCCCAGCGCGGGGAGCCGGGCGCGGGCGGCGCTCGTCCTCCAGCAGTAGCGGCTACACTTTTGTCCCGCGCCGGGGGAGTCGCTCTCGGCCCGTCCTTCTTCCTAGAGAGCAGAGATGGCAACCGGAGTCAGAGTCGCAATCACGCTCGCATGCACCGAGTGCAAGCGACGCAACTACCAGACGAACAAGTCGAAGCGGAACACGCCTGACCGCGTGGAGTTCAAGAAGTACTGCCGCTGGTGCGGGTGCCATACGCCCCACCGCGAGACCCGCTGATGGCTCGTCAGACGAGAGCACAACGACGCGCCCGCCGGGCTGAGCGCGGCCCCGTGACTGCGGGCGAAGCCGCCCTTCCGGGAGGGCCTCCACCTCCTCCGCCTCGCCCGACCGCACGCGCCGACGAGCAGCCGCAGCCCGAGCCGAAGCGTCGCCTTCCCGGCGCGCAGTTCGTCTCGGAGTCCTGGGGCGAGCTCAAGAAGGTCGAGTGGCCGACGCAGAAGCAGATCATCCAGGCGACGGTCGTCGTCCTCGTCGCGTGCATTATCGTGGGCACGTACCTCTGGCTGGCTGACCTCGTGTTCAAGCCGCTCGTCGAGAAGGTCTTCCTCTAACTAGTAAGGACGGCAGATGTTTCGTTGGTATGTCATCAACACCTATTCGGGCCATGAGAACAAGGTGCGCCAGAACCTCGAGCACCGGATCCAGTCCATGCACATGGGCAACAGATTCCGGCGCGTCGTCGTTCCGACCGACCAGGTGATCGAGACGAAGGACGGCCAGAAGGTGCAGACCGAGAAGCGCGTCCTTCCCGGCTATGTGCTGGTGAACATGAACCTGGACGACGACGCGTGGACGCTCGTCAAGAACACGCCCGGTGTGACCGGCTTTGTCGGCGCCGGCTCGCCGCCTGCGCCCGTCCCACTGTCGCAGGGTGAGGTCGACCGCATTCTCCACACCGGCAGCGGCGCAGCCGAACGCGCGCGCGCGCAGGTCGAGTTCACGCTCGGCGAGTCGGTCAAGGTCACCTCGGGCCCGCTGTCCGATTTCGACGGCGAGATCGTGGACGTAAACCCGGATCAGCAGAAGCTGAAGGTTCTGGTAGACATCTTCGAGCGGCAGGTGCCGGTCGAGCTCGGATTCGACCAGGTGAAGAAGATCGACTGATGGCGAAAAAAGTCCTAACACTCATCAAGCTGCAGATCCCCGGCGGGCAGGCGAACCCTGCTCCTCCGGTCGGCCCCGCGCTCGGCCAGCACGGCGTCAACATCATGGAGTTCTGCAAGGCGTTCAACGCCCAGACCGCGCAGGCGAACGGACGGATCACTCCGGTGGAGATCACGGTCTACGAGGACCGCTCCTTCACCTTCATCACGAAGACGCCGCCGGCTGCCGTTCTCATCAAGGAGGCGCTCAACATTCCGAAGGGCTCGGGCGAGCCCAACCGCGAGAAGGTGGGCCGCCTCACGCGCAAGCAGCTGCAGGACATTGCCGAGGTCAAGCTCGAAGATCTGAACGCACGAGACGTCGAGGCCGCGATGGAGGTCGTCGCGGGCACCGCGCGCTCGATGGGCGTGGAGGTGGACAAGTGAGCGCAGCACGGGAAGAAGTACCGCCAGGCGCTCGGCACAATCGACCGCGAGAAGCTCTACTCGCCGATCGATGCCGTCCGCACGCTGAAGGAGCTCGAGACCGCGAGCTTCGACGAGGCGGTCGAGGTGCACTTCCGCCTCGGCCTGAACGTCCGCCACGCCGAGCAGCAGCTTCGCGGCACGCTCATGCTTCCGCACGGCACGGGCAAGGACGTTCGCATCGCCGTCTTCGCCGAGGGCGAGAAGGCCAAGGAGGCGCAGGAGGCCGGCGCAGACGTCGTGGGCTCGGCCGATCTCGCCACGCAGATCGAGGGCGGCTTCGACGACTTCGACGTCGCGATCGCCACGCCCGACCAGATGGGCGTGGTCGGCAAGCTCGGCCGCATCCTCGGCCCGCGCGGGAAGATGCCGAACCCGAAGACCGGCACGGTCACGTTCGACGTCGGCAAGGCTGTCCGCGACTCCAAGGCGGGCAAGCTGGAGTATCGGACCGATCGCGGCGCGAACGTCCACGTCGTCATCGGCAAGAAGAGCTTCGAGGAGAGGCAGCTGATCGAGAACTACGCAGCGCTCGTCGAGGAGATCGTCCGCGCCAAGCCGTCCGCGGCCAAGGGCCGCTACATCCGAACGGTCACACTGACCAGTACCATGGGCCCGGGCCTGCACGTGGATCCGGCCCAGACCAGGGGAATCGTCGAAGAACTGGAGGAAGAGGCAGCAGTAGCAACCCCCGCCTAACCCGCACGTCGCCAGAGACAGTCGGCAGCGCGACCCCTTGTTTTCGAGCAAGCCCGCGCGGAAGTCCGGCCGAGGCGGTCAATAGGTACGACTCTGTTGGCCCGCCTCTGCGCGGGTTTTTCATTTGCCTGGAGGACACGAATGCAGAAGAAGGACAAGGAGAGGATCGTCGCGGAGTTGGCCGATCGCCTGCGTGACGCGCAGTCGCTGATCGTGACCGACTACCGAGGCCTCTCCGTCAAGGACATCGATGACCTGCGGACGAAGCTGCTCGAGCACGGTGTCCGCTACACGGTCGTCAAGAACACGCTGACGCGGCTCGCCGCCGAGCAGGCTGAGGCGAAGGAGCTTCTCGAGCTCCTCGACGGGCCGACCGCAATCGCGTTTCTCGACTCGGACGCCGATCCCGCAGCGGCCGCCAAGGTCCTGAACGACGTGGCCGGCGCCGGCCGCATCCTCGTCATCCGCGGCGGGCTGCTCGAGGGCACGACGATCACCGAGTCGGACGTCAAGAACCTCGCCTCGCTGCCGCCGACCGACGTCCTGCGCGCCCAGCTCGCAGGCGCCCTCGCTGCGCCACTGGCCACCATCGTCGGCCTGTTCACGGCGCCGCTCCGCGACCTCGTAGGCGTGATCGACGCCAGGATCAAGCAGCTGGAAGAGCAGGGCGAGACCGTGCCCGAGCCCGAACCGGCGGCCGAAGCCGCAAGCCGAGGCTCCCGAACCCGAGGCCGCCGCAGAACCCGCGGCAGGAGCAGAACCCGAAGCAGAAGCAGAACCGGAAGCAGCAGCAGAGCCGGAAGCAGCAGCAGAGCCGGAAGCAGCAGCAGAGCCTCGAGAAGCAGACAGGAGGAGGCAGGCCGGGAACCCGCACCCGAGGAGCCCGCAGAAGCAGAACAGCAGGAGGAGGAGCCTAATGGCAACCGATACCGCGAAGCTCGTCGAGCAGCTCGGGAAGATGTCCGTGCTCGAGCTCGTCGAGCTCAAGAACTCGCTCGAGGAGGAGTGGGGCGTCACCGCCGCAGCTCCGGTCGCAGTCGCGGCCCCCGGCGCAGCACCGGCGGCCGGCGACGGCGCGGCCGAGGAGCAGACGGCGTTCGACGTGGTCCTCACGGGCGCCGGCGACAAGAAGATCCAGGTGATCAAGGTCGTCCGCGCCATCACCAGCCTCGGCCTCAAGGAGGCCAAGGACCTGGTCGACGGCGCGCCGAACGCGGTCAAGGAAGGCATCGACCGCGAAGAGGCCGACTCGATCAAGGGTCAGCTCGAGGAAGCCGGAGCGACGGTCGAAGTCAAGTAGTAGGCACGGGGGAAACCAGGTTTCCCCCGTGAGCCCTCTTCTTAAGGGCGGCGTAACTCGCAAGCGAAAGTGTGGAGTGCCGCACACCCCGCACAGCCGGAACCCCTCGGGATTCTCCTGGCCGCAGCGGGGCAGATCGGCATGACCGCCGAGTGTACGACGACCGGGAATAAGTCCTGCTCAGCCAGCGTTTGATATTCTCGACAGCACATCGGCGCCAGCGTCTCGCCGCTGCTTGCGCTGTCAAGGGTCGTTCCGCTATCCTTAGGGGTTCGGCCCCGTCTGTTCGTCCGTACGCCTGCACCCATTTCCATCTGCCGCTAAGGGAGGCTGCATCACTTGACCACCAAGGTTGGCGCGCCGCGCGCGCGCAAGAGTTTCTCTCGCCTCAAGCACGTTCTCGACCTCCCCAACCTCATCGACATCCAGAAGGCCTCCTTCGACTGGTTCCTGCAGGAGGGCCTGCGCGAGACGATCGATGACATCTCGCCGATCGAGGACTACACAGGCACGCTCGCCGTGGAGTTCGGGGAGTACTGGTTCGGAGAGCCTCAGTTCACCATCACCGAGTGCCGTGAGAAGGACCTGACCTACCAGGTCCCGCTCTCGATGACCGTCCGGTTCGTCAACAAGGACACGGGCGAGATCCGGGAGCAGACGGTCTTCATGGGGGACTTCCCGATGATGACCGAGTGGGGCACCTTCATCATCAACGGGACGGAGCGCGTGATCGTCACGCAGCTCGTCCGCTCGCCGGGCGCCTATCTCATGGAGCCCAAGGACGCCACGAAGCAGGTCTTCACGGCGAACCTCATGCCAAGCCGCGGCTCGTGGCTCGAGCTCGAGATCGACAAGAAGGGCGTCGTCTACACACGCATCGACCGGAAGCGCAAGCTCCCCATCACGACGCTGCTACGGGCGCTGCCCGCCGAGGACCCGTCCACCGGGTTCGAGCTCGACACGAGCACGAACGAGGCCATCCTCAAGCTGTTCAACAACTCGATCTACATCCTCAACACGCTCGAGAAGGACATCTCGACGCGCGAGGAGGAGGCGCTGATCGAGGTCTTCAAGAAGCAGCGGCCGGGCGAGCCGCCGACGCTCGACAACGCGCGCAACCTGTTGCGCTCGCTCTTCTTCGACCCCAAGCGCTACGACCTGACCAAGGTCGGCCGCTACAAGCTGAACCAGCGGCTGGGCGTGGACGTCCCCGAGGACACCCGCGTGCTGACCACGCAGGACATCCTCGCGCTCGTCCAGAAGCTGGTCGAGCTTCCCGACACGATGGGCGTCGACGTCGAGTCGAAGGACTACGCCGCGGATGCCGCCGGGCTCTCGCGCGATCCCATCCGCGGTGAGCTCGACGAGTACGAGCACTTCGGCAACCGCCGGCTCCGCACCGTCGGAGAGCTGATCCAGGAGGCTTTTCGGGTCGGCCTGTACCGGATGGAGCGCGTCGTCCGCGAGCGGATGACGACCGAGGACGTCGACGCGATCACGCCGCAGACGATCATCAACATCCGCCCGGTCGTGGCTGCGCTCAAGGAGTTCTTCGGCTCCTCGCAGCTCAGCCAGTTCATGCAGCAGACCAACTCACTGGACGGCCTCACCCACCGGCGCCGCCTGTCGGCGCTCGGCGCGGGCGGCCTGACGCGCGAGCGCGCCCCGATCGAGGTGCGCGACGTGCATCCGACGCACTACGGGCGGATGTGCCCGATCGAGACTCCTGAGGGCCCGAACATCGGCCTGATCGGCTCGCTCGCGTCCTACGCGACCGTCTCCGAGTTCGGTTTCGTCCAGACCCCCTACCGCGTGGTCAACAACGGCAGGGTCAGCGACGAGATCATCTATCTGGACGCGGCCGAAGAGGCGCAGTACACGATTGCGCAGGCGTCCGAGCGGATCGACGACAAGGGCAAGTTCCTGCACGACCAGGTGCTGTGCCGCTCCCGCGAAGGCGAGGCGGTTACGGCGGCGCCGAAGGACGTCGAGTACATGGACGTCGACCCGGCGCAGATCGTCTCCATCGCGACGGCACTGATCCCGTTCCTGGAGCACAACGACGCGAACCGCGCGCTCATGGGCGCGAACATGCAGCGGCAGGCGGTGCCGCTGATGATCACGCAGGCGCCGCTCGTCGGCACCGGCGTCGAGTACCGCGCCGCGATCGACTCGGGCGACGTCGTCCTGGCCAAGAAGGCCGGGCAGGTCATCGACGTCGACGCGGAGCGGATCGTCGTCGAGACGAAGGACGGCAAGGACGAGTACCCGCTCACCAAGTTCATGCGCTCGAACCAGGGCACGCTCATCCATCACAAGCCGATCGTCTCGCTCAACGAGCGGGTCTCGGCCGAGCAGGTGCTGGCGGACGGCTCTTCCACGAATGACGGCGAGCTCGCTCTGGGCGCCAACCTGTTGTGCGCGTTCATGCCGTTCGAGGGCTACAACTTCGAGGACGCGATCGTCATCTCGGAGCGGCTGGTCAAGGAGGACGTGCTCTCCTCGATCCACATTCACGAGTACGAGATCGACGCACGCTCGACCAAGCTGGGCGACGAGGAGATCACCCGGGACATCCCCAACCGCTCGGAGGAGTCGCTGCGCGACCTCGACGAGCGCGGGATCGTCCGCATCGGAGCCGAGGTCGGCTCCGGAGACCTGCTCGTCGGCAAGGTCACGCCCAAGGGCGAGACCGAGCTGACCGCGGAGGAGAAGCTGATCCGCGCGATCTTCAAGGAGAAGGCGCGCGAGGTCCGCGACACCTCCCTCAAGGTTCCGCACGGCGAGGGCGGCAAGGTGATCGACGTCAAGACGTTCTCACGCGACAACGGCGACGACCTGTCACCCGGCGTGAACGAGCTCGTTCGCGTCTACGTCGCAAAGAAGCGCAAGATCGCCGAGGGCGACAAGCTCGCCGGCCGCCACGGGAACAAGGGGGTCATCGCCAAGATCGTCCCCGAAGAGGACATGCCGTTCCTCGAGGACGGCAGGCCGGTCGACATCCTCCTGAACCCGCTCGGCGTCCCAAGCCGAATGAACATCGGCCAGATCCTCGAGACCCATCTCGGGTGGGCGTGCGCGCACGGCGTGTTCACCCAGGACGGCGCCGGGCCGAACGGGCCGACGCCGATCGCATCGCCCGTATTCGACGGCGCGACGCCGGAGGACGTGGACGATGCGCTGATCGAGTGGACGCGGCAGAACCCGGACTCGCCGATCAAGTTCGTGGTCGACCCCAAGCGGCCCGCAGGGATGCGCTGCTCGGGGAAGGCACGGCTGTTCGACGGACGCTCCGGCGAGCCCTTCGCGCAGAAGGTCACCGTCGGTCACATGTACATCCTCAAGCTGCTCCACCTGGTCGACGACAAGATCCACGCGCGCTCGACCGGGCCGTACTCCCTCGTCACGCAGCAGCCGCTGGGCGGCAAGGCCCAGTTCGGCGGCCAGCGCTTCGGCGAGATGGAGGTCTGGGCGCTCGAGGCCTACGGTGCGGCGTTCACCCTGCAGGAGATGCTCACGATCAAGTCCGACGACACGATCGGGCGGGTCAAGGCATACGAGGCGATCGTCAAGGGCGAGAACATCGCCGAGCCCTCGATCCCCGAGTCGTTCAAGGTGCTGCTCAAGGAGATGCAGTCGCTCGCGCTCGACGTCAACGTCCTCTCCGACGAGGGGCGTGCGGTCGAGGTGCGCGAGGAGGACGACGAGCTCCTGCGGGCGGCCGAGGAGCTCGGGATCGACCTGTCGCCCGGCTCGCTCCGCGCTGCGGCGCGCGAGCCGACCGGACAGGAGATCGAGGAAGGCGCGGAGCGCGCCGACGAGACCGGCGAGCTGACGCTGCCGGCGGACGAGTCGCTCGGCGACCTGACGGATGTCGAGGTGGCCGGCGACGGAGCCGGCGAAGAGATGCCAGTCGGCGAGGCCGAGCTGGCAGAGACCGAGGACTGAAGGAGAGGCTGAGAACTTGATCGACATCAACGACTTCGACGCGATCCGTATCGGGCTTGCGTCGAGCAAGCAGATCCGCGATTGGTCGTCCGGCGAGGTAACGAAGCCGGAGACGATCAACTACCGGACGCTCAAGCCGGAACGCGACGGCCTGTTCTGCGAGCGCATCTTCGGTCCGACGAAGGACTGGGAGTGCTATTGCGGCAAGTACAAGCGCGTCCGGTACAAGGGCATCATCTGCGAGCGCTGCGGCGTGGAGGTCACGCGCCAGAAGGTGCGGCGCGAGCGGATGGGGCATATCGACCTCGCCGCGCCGGTCTCGCACATCTGGTTCTTCAAGGGCGTCCCCAGCCGTATCGGCTACCTGCTCGACATCGCACCGCGCGAGCTCGAGAAGGTGCTCTACTTCGCGGCCTCGATCGTCACGTCCGTCGACGACGAGGCGCGCGCGAAGGACTTGAACGACCTCGAGGACAAGGTCGAGGCCGAGTCGGAGCGCATCTACGTCGACCGTGACGAGGCGCTCGCGGCGCTCGAGCAGCGGCTGAAGCGGCGGCGCTCGTATTTCGCCAAGGGCGCCGAGAAGGGCTTTGACGAGGACGACGACTTCTGGGCCCGCGGCCTTTCGAACTGGGCCGAGGAGCAGGCCGTTCCGACGCTCGAGGAGGCACGCGATCTGGTCGGCGGCATGTTCATCGAGCTCGTCAACGACATCACGACCGAGGACTCGAAGAAGATCCGCGAGCTCGTCCGCAACGCGGCCATCCGCGACGACCGCAAGCTCACCCCGCGCGAGCTCGAGAACGTCGTCAACGCCGCGCTGCAGATCCGCGAGGGTCTCGCTCCGCTCTACCAGGAGCTCGAAGGCGCGACCGGCTCGAAGAAGGGCGCGCTGACGAAGCACATCAACCGCATCGTCTCGGCCCTGCTCGGCGGCGAGGAGCTGAAGGAGGAGGACGCAGAGCTCGTCTCCGGCGTCGACCAGAAGAACCTCGAGAAGACCCGCGAGCTCGGCAACGGACTGCTGGGCGAGGTGCTCGAGCAGGCGGACCCGTCCGCCGACGCGAACGAGGTGCGCGAGCTGGCGAACGACCTCTGCCTGCGCACCGACGGCCGGATCCAGAAGGAGGATCTCGACGCGCTCGTCCAGTGGGCGTTGAAGGTGCGCGAGATGTATCTCGACATCGAGTCTCGCCGGCAGGACACGCGCGAGGCAGCCGAGGAGTCGCGCAACCGGCTCGCTCAGACGTGGGAGACGTTCAAGGCGCTCGAGCCGAAGCAGATCATCAACGACGAGCAGCTGTTCCGGGAGCTCAAGGACCGGTTCGGCTCGTCCTACGGCTTCGGCGTCTACTTCCACGGTGGGATGGGCGCGGAAGCGATCCGTGACCTGCTGCGCGACCTCGACCTCACCGCCGAGGCGGAGTCGCTGCGGGAGACGATCCGCACGTCCAAGGGCCAGAAGCAGCAGCGCGCGATCAAGCGTCTGAAGGTGGTCAACGCGTTCATCAAGTCCGAGAACCGGCCGGAGTGGATGGTCCTGGAGGCCGTCCCGGTCATCCCGCCGGAGCTGCGCCCGATGGTGCAGCTGGACGGCGGCCGCTTCGCTACCTCGGACCTGAACGACCTGTACCGCCGCGTCATCAACCGGAACAACCGGCTGAAGCGCCTGCTCGACCTGGGCGCGCCCGAGATCATCGTCAACAACGAGAAGCGCATGCTGCAGGAGGCCGTCGACGCGCTGTTCGACAACGGCCGCCGCGGCCGCGCGGTTACGGGCCCCGGCAACCGGGCGCTCAAGTCGCTCTCCGACATGCTCAAGGGGAAGCAGGGACGGTTCCGCCAGAACCTGCTCGGCAAGCGCGTCGACTACTCCGGCCGGTCGGTGATCGTGTCGGGGCCGACGCTGAAGCTGCACCAGTGCGGCCTGCCGAAGCTGATGGCGCTCGAGCTCTTCAAGCCGTTCATCATGAGCCGGCTCGTCGAGCGGAAGTCCGTGCAGAACATCAAGGCGGCGAAGAAGCACGTCGACTCGATGGTCCCGGAGGTCTGGGACGTGCTCGAGGAGGTCATCGCCGAGCACCCGGTTCTCCTGAACCGCGCGCCGACGCTGCACCGCCTCGGCATCCAGGCCTTCGAGCCGCTGCTCGTGGAGGGCAAGGCGATCCAGGTGCATCCGCTCGTCTGCCACGCGTTCAACGCCGACTTCGACGGTGACCAGATGGCGGTCCACCTGCCGCTCTCGGCGGAGGCGCAGGCGGAGGCGCGCATCCTGATGCTGTCGTCCAACAACATCCTCTCGCCGGCGAACTCGCGCCCGCTCGCGACGCCGTCGAAGGACATGGTGCTCGGCGGCTACTTCCTCACGTACTCCGATGACGACCTGAACGCCGTCAAGGCCGAGGATCTCGATCCGCGGCCGAAGCGGTTCACGTCCGAGGAGGACGTCCAGTTCGCGCTCGACGCGAAGCAGGTCGGCCTCCAGCAGCCGATCGAGTACCGGCACAACGGCGAGCTGTTCGTGACGACGCCGGGACGCGTGATCTTCAACGAGGAGGTCCAGCGGGCCCTGGCCGAGTCGCTCGGCACCGAGCTCAACGGTGACGTCCCGTTCCTCAACAAGCCGCTCACGAAGCGCGAGATGGACGACTTCATCATCGGCCTCGTCCAGGAGTACGGCGCGACGCGTATTGCCAGTGTGCTCGACACGCTGAAGACGCTCGGCTTCGAGTACGCGACCGCCGGCGGCATCACGATCTCGAAGAACGACATCGTCATCCCGCAGGAAAAGGAGGAGATCCTCGAGGGCTACGAGGAGAAGGTGCAGAAGGTCGAGCAGCAGTACGAGTCCGGCCTCATCACCCCCGACGAGCGCCACGAGATGATCACCGAGATCTGGACCGAGGCCACCGAGGCCGTCGCGGACGCGATGGACGCGAACTTCAAGGACACGAACCCGATCAAGATGATGGCCAACTCCGGCGCCCGCGGATCGAAGAATCAGATCCGCCAGCTCGCCGGGATGCGCGGCCTCATGGCGAACCCGAAGGGCGAGATCCTCGAGCGCCCGATCAAGGCCAACTTCATGGAGGGCCTGTCGGTGCTCGAGTACTTCATCTCCACCCACGGCGCCCGCAAGGGCGGCGCGGACACGGCGCTGCGCACGGCCGACTCGGGCTACCTGACCCGGCGTCTGGTCGACGTCGCGCAGGACGTGATCATCCGCGAGCATGACTGCGGGACGTCCGAGGCGATCTCCGTGCCGCTCATCACGCGGGACGGGCTGAACAACTCGATCCTCGGCCGCACCCTCGCCGAGGACGTCCACAAGCCGCTCGCCAGCGGCAGGCCCGGGAAGACCGTCCTTGGCTCGAAGGGGGACGAGGTCACGCGTCCGGTGCTCCAGGAGATCGCGGACGGCCTCGAGGAAGCCGCAGAGACGACGGACATCTCCGTCCGCTCGGTGCTCAAGTGCCGCAGCGAGTTCGGCGTGTGCCAGGCGTGTTACGGCACGTTCCTCGCCACCGGCTCGATGTGCGAGATCGGCGACGCGGTCGGCATCATCGCCGCCCAGTCGATCGGCGAGCCCGGCACACAGCTGACCATGCGGACGTTCCACTCCGGCGGTGTCGCCGGCGCGGACATCACCCACGGTCTCCCGCGTGTCGTCGAGATCTTCGAGGCGCGGAATCCGAAGGGCGTCGCGATGCTGGCTCTGCAGCCCGGCCTGGTCGACATCGAGGACAGCGAGCGCGGCCCGAAGGTCGTCATCGTCCCCGACGGCGTCGACGAGGAAGGAAACGCGCTCGAGCCGGTCTCCTACCAGCTCCCGCGGCGCACGCGGCTGCTGGTTCGCAAGGGCGACCACGTCGAGCCGGGCGATGCGCTCCACGAGGGCTCGCTCAACCCGTCCGAGCTGCTGGCGCTCAAGGGCTCGACGCCGACCGAGCTGTACCTCGTGGACGAGGTTCAGCGCGTCTACAAGTCGCAGGGCGTCGACATCCACGACAAGCACATCGAGCTGATCGTGCGCCAGATGCTGAAGAAGGTGCGGGTCGACACGTCGGGCGACACGGAGCTCCTGCCCGGCCAGCTGGTCGACCGGGTCGTGCTCGAGCGGGAAAACGCGCGCGTGGCCGAGGAGAAGAAGGAGGCGGCGATCTACGAGCCGCTCATCCTCGGGATCACCAAGGCGTCGCTCGCGACCGAGTCGTTCCTCTCGGCGGCCTCCTTCCAGGAGACGACGAAGGTGCTGACCGACGCGTCGATCGAGGGCAAGGTGGACCACCTGCTCGGCCTCAAGGAGAACGTGATCATCGGCAAGCTGATCCCGGCCGCGACCGGTCTGAAGAAGTACCGGACGATCGAGATCGGCCCCTCCGAGAAGGTGCCGGTCGAGGCGTACACGCGCCCGGCGACCGAGGAGCAGCTCCTGGCCGCTCTGGAGGAGATCGGGTCGGACGGCGACCCCGAGCTCGCGCTCGGCGCGCTGGACATGACCTTCGGCGGCGAGCCGGAGACGAACGGCGACAAGGAGCCGCGCTCCGATATCGAGGCCGAGGAGATCCCCGAGGTCGATTCTCCGCTCGACGGCGAGTAGCTCGAGCTGTAGCTGACTGACTAAGGCGGCCCCACGGCCGCCTTAGTCGTCTTAATGGACGAGATGCGCCTGCTTTGCCTGCTCGTGTGTGCGTCGGCCGTCGCCATCGCGTGCGCAGGAGCCGGCGGAGCCACGTTTCCCGGCCGCAACGGCCTCGTCGTCTCGAGCGAGAGCACGCCGTTCGGCGATGCGATCGAGGTGAATGCGACGGGCGGCGGGGCGACACCTGTGCTGCCGTCGGGAGTTGCTCTGGCCGGCCCCGTTGTGCCGTCGCCTGACGGGACCCGGCTTGCCTATACGACGGCGCTCTTCGACGCCGGCCCGGATTTCATTCTGGCCCGGCCCGGGGGCGCCGACCAGCACCTGATCGCTCCGACATTTCGCGAGCTCGCCCCGGACTGGTCTCCGGACGGCTCGCACGTCGCGTTCACGGAACGGGTCGGCACCGAGTCGCAGCCCACGGGCAGCTTCGTGGATGTCGTGAACGCCGACGGATCGGACGTGCGTCAGATCGCTGCGGGTGACCAGCCGATTTGGTCCCCCGACGGTAACTGGATCGCGTACACGAGGCGCGGGTCATCCGTGGCGTTCGTCGTGCATCCGGACGGTTCGGACGACCACCAGATCGAGCAGGACACGGCCCCGTGGACGCTCGCACCGTGGTCGGCCGCGTGGTCGCCGGACTCGAAGCACCTTGCGATCGCCGCCGAGCGCCGCATCCTCGTCGTCTCGCCCGCAGGTGCAGACCGCAGAGAGCTCGCAGCGGGCTACTACCCCTCAGGCCTCGCGTGGTCGCCGGACTCGGCGACCATCGCGTTTGTCGGGAGCGAGCCGGGCAGCGGAGCGCGCAGCGTGTTCATCGTGGCGGCCGGCGGCGGCGTGCCGCAGAAGATCGTTGCGTCGTCCTCGTTCTTCGGCGTCCCCTGGTTCACGTCGTGGTCGGCTGACGGGTCGCGGCTCCTCGTCAGCGGGCCAGACGATGTTCTCGTGCGCGACGCCGGTGGTGACCTGCACGTCCTCTACGTCGGCCCGGAGTATCCGTGGCTGCTCATCGGCCCGGCGGCGTGGAGGCAGGACAGTCACGTTGTGTACGCGAAGGCCGTGGCGGAGAGCGATCTGGCCCTGCGCAGACGCAGCGGGGGGCTGCTCCGCCGGCTCACGGTTACCCCGGACAGCGAGATCGCACCGGCGTGGTCACCGGACGGGCTCGAGCTCGCGTTCGTCCGGGAGTCGCCCGACGGAAACACAGGCGGTCTTTTCGAGCTACGACTCGACGGCATGCACGGACAGCAGCTGACGGACGATCCGACCGACCGGTCGCCGGCGTGGTCGCCGGATGGGACGAGAGTCGCCTTCATCCGCGGACGCGCCGTCTTTGCGGTCGATACCAAGCAGGGCTCGACGAAGAGGCTTCTGGTGCTTCCGGACGAGGGCGTCCAGGTCGAGTGGTCGCCCGACGGCCGCAAGCTCGCATCTACTACGACCTCGCTGCGAGCGTATGTCACCGATCTGCACACACGGAAGACGAGACGGCTGACGCCGAAGCATTTCCAGGACTTCGCGGCCGTGTTCGACTCCGGCGTGGACTGGTCGCCGGACGCTCGCTTCCTCGCGATCGCCAGAGGCGAGTGCGTGGACGTCGACTGCCATCAGGGCTTCAACACGGTCGCAGTCGTGAGCGCGCGCACCGGCCGTGTCGTCAGGAACCCCGGCGTCGACTGTCCGACCACGTACTCGCCGCGCGGTGAGCTGCGCTGCAACGGAGCTGCAATCGAGCCCGTTTGCACGAGGTACGGCACCGACGGGCCCGACCACCTCGTCGAAGGCCCGGAGCGCGACATCATCTGCGGCGAGGGCGGGAGCGACTTCATCGACGGCGGCGGCGGCAGCGACGTTCTGATCGGCGGCGACGGCAACGACACGATCGTCGGAGGGCCCGGGAAGGACAGGCTCTTCGGTGGGCACGGGAACGACCGGCTCCTCGCGCGCGACGGGATGCAGGACGTTGTCGACGGCGGCCCCGGAGCTGACCGGCTTCAGACGGACGGCCGCGTCGATCTCGTCACGAAGTAGATACTCTTCCTTTACTTTTCGGTGCTAGGGGTAAAGGAATGAGCATGATCTCGCGCAAGAACCAGGTGACGATTCCCGTCGCGGCGCTCCGCGAAGCTGGCCTGGAGCCCGGCGACGACGTGCTCGTCCGCGCAGCAGGCGACGGCCGTCTCGAGCTGAGCCGGGTCGACGACCTGGTCGCCAAGTACGCCGGCATCTTCGATGAGAGTGTCTACCCGCCCGGTTACCTCGAAAAGTTGCGGCGTGAATGGCCCTGACGGTCTTCGACGCTGGCGTGCTGATCGGATACCTCGACCGCTCGGACGCTCATCACGAGGAGGCGATCGAGCGTGTGGGGGGAGCCGTGCGCGAGCGGACGCGCCGTTGGCTCGCCACGGTGACGTACGCCGAACTGCTCGTTGGCCCGCTCCGTGCCGTGGGTAAGCGCGGCGCCGATCGCGTGGATCGCATGCTCGCCGACCTTCGCATCGAGCACGTTGACGTCGATCGGGCGCTGGCTCGCCTCGGAGCCGAGGTTCGACAGCAGACCAGCCTCACGATTGCCGACGCAATGGTCGTCGCGACCGCGGTTTCGGCGCGACGGCGCGGCTTCGAGGACGTCGTCGTCGAGAGCTTCGACGCGCGCGTCGAGAGAGCCTTCGCCGCGCTGAGCTAGAGCGCCAGCTCGGCCATGGCGCGCAGCGTGCCGATGTCGTGCGTCGAGACGAGCAGGCGGGTGGCGCCCGACTCGCGCCACGCGTCCAGGCGGTCGCGGATCTGCTCCGGCGGGCCGACGAGCGCGACCTCGTCGATCAGCGCGTCCGGGACGGCTGCGATCGCCTCGAGCTGCTTGCCGTCCAGGTACAGCTCCTGGATCCGCGCGGCTTCGTCCTCGTAGCCGTAGCGCGAGACGAGCCGGTTGTAGAAGTTCGTCTCGCGCGAGCCCATCCCGCCTACGTACAGGGCAAACAACGGCTTGAGGAACTGCCGCGCCGATTCCGGGTCGTCGGTGACGATCGTGTGGACGGTCGGGGCGATCTCGAAGCCTTCGCGCGGCTCGTATCCGAACGCCTCTCGCGCTCGCTCGGGAGAGAAGAAGAGTGGGAGCCAGCCGTCAGCGATCTCGAACGTGAGCCGGACGTTCTTCGGGCTGAGCGCCGCGAGGTAGATCGGGAGCTCGCGCCGCAGCGGCCGCATCATCAGCTTGAGCGGCTTCCCCACCGGCGTGACCGAGTACTGGTCGCCCTCGAACGCGAGCGGTTCTCGCCGCAGGACGCGGCGCACGATCTCGACGTACTCCCGCGTACGCGTCAGCGGCTTGCCCCACGGCTGCCCGTGCCAGCCTTCGACGACCTGCGGCCCCGACGTGCCCAATCCGAGGAGGAAGCGGCCGCCGGACATGAGGTCGAGCGTCGCCGCCGTCATCGCGGTGTTCGCCGGCGTGCGGGCCGGGATCTGCATGATCGCGGAGCCGATCTCCATCGTCGAGGTGACCGCCGCGAGCCAGGAGAGCACGGTGACCGCGTCCGTTCCCCAGGCCTCTGCGGCCCACGCAGAGCCGTAGCCGAGCCGTTCGGCCTCCTGTGCGAGCTCGATCAGGTCGCGCGGGCTCGTCCCCGGAGGCGCATAACCCATGTTGAAGCCGAGCTGCATGATCTTCGGAAGCGTCCCACAGTTCTGCTACATAAGGTCGGCGTGACGAAGCCCCTCCTCGCACTCGCCGCAGCGGCCGCGCTGGTCATCGGACTGCTGCAGTCGGCGCAAGCCGCGCCGTCACAGCGCGCCGCGAAGCCCGCGGCGACGCCAATGCGGGCTGCCGACGAAGCGGCCGCTCTGGATCGACTTCGGGGACGGCTCGGTCCCGTTCTGGGAGCTTTTCGCCCAGCCCGGGCTCGTTTCCGCGGCGGCGAACTTCCGCTACCCGCCCCAGATCCGCGCGCGAGGCGGGAACACGATCTACTTCGACCTCAACTTCCATCGCCGGCTCGGAAGCCCGGGCAAGCCGCAGCCGCTGGACGCGGTGCTGGAGAGCGCCAACCGACTCTTCTATTACGCCTCGGCCTCGAGCGGCTGCGACCGTCCCTGGATCGCGCTGAACGAGCTGTTCGGCGCGAATCTGCCCACGCCCTGGTCGGCGACGAACCAGGTCTACCGCGACAACGTCCTCGCCTTCATCAAGGTGCTCGCCGCGCACGGAGCCCACGTCTTCCTGCTCGTGAACAGCAAGCCGTACACGGCCGACGAGGCCGGCGACTGGTGGCGGGAGGTGGCGAAGTACTCGGACTTCGTCCGCGAGGTCTACTTCCCCGCGCCGCAGATCTACCGCCAGGGGCCGGTGCTCGGAAACCGGACGATGCGGCAGGCCTTCCGTGACGGAGTCCTCGATCTGACCTCGATCGGGATCCCAGTGGCGAAGGTCGGGCTCTTCCTCGGCTTTCAGACCGAGAAGGGCAATGGAGGCCGTGAGGGCCTGGCGAAGCTGTCCTGGTTCCGGACGATCAAGTGGCAGGCGCTCGCGGCCAAGCAGGTCGCGAGCGAGCTCCACTTCCCGACGATCTGGTCGTGGGGTTGGGGCGAGTGGGGAGGAGGGAGCGTCGACCCCGACAAGCCCGCCGCCGCCTGTGTGTACCTGTGGACGCGCAACCACAGCCTCTGCAACGGCCCGCAGGTCGCGGGAGCGGGATTCGACGCCTCGATGACCGAGGGGCAAATCGACCTGCCGCGCGGGGTCCAGTGCACCGTGGACGGAGCGCGGATGAACGACAACACGATCCGCGGGCTCGTGTCGGTGACGAAGGATCGCGAGGTCGCCTTTAGCGCGCTGTTTGCGCGTCAGGTCGAGAGCAAGTACGCCTCGGTTAGCGATAAAGAGGTCCTCGCTCTCGAGAAGGCGGTCGTCGCTGCCCGGTTCCGCGGCAGCCACGCGGCCTACCGGGCGGCGCTGGCGAAGGCTGGAGCGAACGTCGCGATCGCGCGCGGAGTCCTGGGGGATGAGCTGCGCCAGGCGCTGATCGAGTCGCGGATCAAGGTCTCCTCGCCGAGCTCTTCGGCGATCGCGTCCTTCTACGACGAGTTCGGCGATCTCCAGGCGCGGCAAGTAGGTTCCAAAACCGCCGCCTGGTGGCTGGGGCAGAAGAAGGCGGGACTTGCCCTATCCTCCGTCGCTCCCGACCAGGTCTTCCAGGCCAAGCTGGGCCGCTGGACGACCGTCGTCAGCGCGTCCGGCCAGTGGAAAGTCCGGCCGCTGGGGCCGGTTGCGCCGCTGGCGGCTTTCTCGCTTGCTCAGGCGCGTCCGGCGATCGGCGCGGCGCTACGACAGAGCTCGCGGACGAACGCCTACCAGACCTGGACGGCGGCCAGGCAGCGGTCGGCGCTCAAGCAGACTGTCTGCCGCCGCGACTCGCTCCCGTCGGCGGGTGCAGTCGACCTCACCTCGTATCTGCCTTTCCTCGCGGTGTAGTCCTGCGGCACACGCCGCGCTGAGCGAACGTTACGAACGTTCGCGGTCGGCTCGAAGCAGGAAACCGCTTCGGCCGGACTGGATCTCGACCTTGGGGAAGTCCGAGAAGAGCTCGCGCAGCTGCTGCTCCGTGTAGTCGAAGATCGGGCAGCGGTTGATCATCTCGTAGCGCACCTTGCGGATCGGGCCCTTCGTCCACGTCCACCGAGGGAAGCTGGCGACGACCGTCCCCTTGCACAGCTCGGACATCCGCCGGATGTGCGCCGGAGCGTCCTCGATGTAGTCGAAGTAGCCGAGGCCGAGGACGATGTCGAACGGCCCCTCGAGCGGGGCGGTCAGAAAGTCGCCCTGGACGAGCTGGACCTTGTCCCCGAAGCGGTCGAGCCGCTCCTTCGCCAGGCCGAGCATCGTGTCCGAGAGGTCGATGTCGACGTAGCGGGAGGCGCCCGCATCGAGCATGAACTCCCCGACGCGCGCGGAGCCGCCTCCGACGTCCAACACCGACGGAGCGTCATATTCGTGCGCGATCGAGACGGCCAGCTCGCGGCGGTTGAAGAGGCCGGGACGGAGGAGCCGCTGGAGAGCGTGCTCCTCGTCGTAGAGGTGGTCAAACGAGAATGCCTTGCGGCGAAAGTGCTCTCGTACTTGCGCCGTGCTCTCGCTCGATCTGTTCATGGGCCTCCTCGAAGCTGGTCAATTGGAACTGCCGTGCGACCTTCCGGAGCCGGGCTGCGATCAGGCCGCGCCCGGGGTTACGGAGCACCTGGCGCGAAACGGCGGTCATCCGCTGCTTCGTCCCGAGGCCGTCCGGAAGCTCAGCGCGCAAGGGTAGCGGGTCGAACTCGTATGGATGGAAATAGAGGACCGGCAACGACATGGTCGCTAGCGCACGGACGATGACGGGAGCGGGGAAGAGGCGCCAGTAGGCGCCGCCGCCCACAGGCACGCGCCGGACTGACGGCGTGGGCAGCTCCCAGAGGCTCTTCCCGGAAGGAAGCTCGATCCGGTAGGGCGAGCCGGGAACGGGAGTGATGCGGTTCGGGATGCGGCGGTTCTCGTGCTGACTCGAGTCGTAGCGGAACCCGAGCTCGGCGAGGACGTCGTAGGCCCACGGCGTGTCGCGGTTGATCGAGAACTCGGGCGCGCGGTAGCCGGCCGGCCGTTTGCCCGTTACCTCGCCGATCGCGTCGATGCTCCGCTGGACGTCGTCGCGGAACTCCGTCTCGGTTTGCGTCGTAGACACGGCCGTGCGCGTAGCCGTGCGACCCAATCTCGTGGCCTCGCGCCGCGATCTCGCGCGTCACATCCGGGTAGCGCGCGACCGTCATCCCGAGGAGGAAGACACGGTGGCGCTCGCACCGAGCTCGTCGAGCAGCGCGAACAGCGTCGCCATCTGCCGCGGGAACTCCGGCCGCGCCCGGTCCCAGTCCTCCCGGCCGAGGCGGCGGTGGACGAGCTGATGCCAGTCCTCGACGTCGATCGTGAGGATCGCGGTCGGGAGCGGCACGAGCCGATTGAAGCACGTTGACCGCCACCACCATCCGTGCGAGAGTCCGAGGTCGCCGTGAACCGAGAACGAGGAGCACGATTTCCGCTCTCCGCGAGCCTTGCCGGGGCCGTGGTCATCCTGGCCCTTCTCCTGGGGCTAGGCGCGCTTCCCGCCCAGACTCGTGCGGACAGCGGTCCGGGAAGATCGCCGTCCGCGTGCTGCGGGCGACCGCGGACGGGCGGAGCGCGTCGTTTCTCGTCTACCTCCGGCACCAGGCCGACGTGAGCGCCGCCTACGACATGCGGGACTCGGACGCGCGAGGGTGGTACGTCTACAGGACGCTGAAGCGGTACGCCGCTCGCACGCAGGCGCCGATCGAGCGACTGCTCAGCCGCCGCGGCAGCTCGTATACGTCGCTCTGGGCTGCGAACGCGCTTGTCGTCGAGGGCGACCGAAGGCTCGTGGACGTCCTCGCCGCGCGCTCAGACGTCAAGGCGATCGAGTCGAATGCCGGCTCCAGATGGATCCCCGCAGGCGATCGCAGCACACGCAAACGAGCAGCACCCGCGTCGCCGTCCGTGGTCGAGCTCGGCGTCTCGAGCGTCAACGCGCCTCAGCTGTGGGCGCTCGGCTTTACCGGGCAAGGCATGGTGATCGCGAACCAGGACACCGGCGTGCGCTGGACGCACACGACTCTGAAGAGCCACTACCGAGGCTGGAACGGCACCGCGGCGAATCACAACTTCAACTGGTGGGACGCCATCCACACGAGCGTCGGCAACCCGTGCGGAAACAACTCGGCCGCTCCGTGTGACGACAACGGCCACGGCACCCATACGACCGGAACGGAGGTGGGGGACGACGGCGGCGTCAATCAGATCGGCGTGGCTCCCGGAGCGAAGTGGATGGCCTGCCGGAACATGAACCAGGGGACCGGCACGCCGCAGACGTATGCCGAGTGCTTCCAGTTCCTGATTGCGCCGACCAACCTGAACGGCCAGAACGCCGATCCTGCGAAGCGGCCGCACGTGGCGAACAACAGCTGGACCTGCCCAGCGAGCGAGGGATGCGCTGCCAACACCCTCCAGACCGTCGTCGAGAACGCCGAGGCGTCGGGGATCTTCGTCGTTGCGGCGGCCGGCAACAGCGGGCCTGGGTGCAGCACCGTCGACGTGCCGCCGGCGATCTACAACGCCTCGTTCTCGGTCGGCGCGATCAACAGCAGCACCAACGAGCTCGCGAACTTCAGCAGCCGCGGGCCGGTCACGGCCGACGGCTCCGGCCGGGTCAAGCCCGACATCGTGGCCCCGGGCGTCAACGTCCGGTCCGCCTATTCGTCGAGCGACACGACCTACGCGAGCCTGAGCGGCACATCGATGGCCGCCCCGCACGTGACCGGCGTGGTGGCGTTGCTCTGGTCCGCCCGTCCCGCTCTGCGGAGGGACATCGCGCGAACGAAGCAAGTGCTCACGAGCACCGCGAACCCGGGTGTCACCGTCCCGGTAAACGGTGCCGCCTGCGGGGGCACCGCCGCGCTCCCCAACAACCACTTCGGGTGGGGCCGGGTCGACGCGCTGGCCGCCTACCAGGCCTCGGCCGACGGCGCCGGGACCATGACGACTCCGACCTCCGAGGTGAGCGCCTCGGCGAGCGGAAAGACGATCACGTTCACCTACACGGCGGCACAGAGTGGAATGACGAACGGTGCGGTCACGATCGATGTCCCCTCGGGATGGAGCGCCCCTTCGACAGGCCCGTCGGCGCGCGGTTACACGACCGCAAGCGCCGGCACCGTCTCGGTCTCGGGCCAGACCATCACCGTCTCCAACCTGACGCGCAACGCAGGACAGACCGTCACGATCGCCTACGGCTCCAAGGGAGGCGGTGGCCCCGGCGCGACCGTCTCCGCAACGACGGGTAACCGGCGCTGGCAGGCGAAACAGAAGACGAATGCGGCAGGAACGCTGACGAAGCTCGCCTCGTCCCCTTCGATCACCGTCTACGCCCGCGACGGCTCGGGGACTCTCACAACCCCGACGACGTCGGTGGCGCACGGCTCGACCGGAAACACGATCGTCTTCACGTACACGGTGGCCGCCGGAGGGATGAAGGACGGCACGCTGACGGTCGTCGTTCCCTCCGGCTGGAGCGGACCGGCCACCTCTGCGACGGCGCGCGGCTACACCACATCGAACAGTGGAGTCGTCTCGGTTTCGAGCCGCACGATCCTCGTCTCGAGCCTGACCCGCTCGGCGGGGCAGACGGTCAAGGTCACCTACGGCTCGAAGGCCGGCGGCGGGCCGGGTGCGAGCGCGCCCCCGACCTCGACCGGTGCCCAGACCTGGTCGGCGAAGCAGCGGTCGATCGTCGGCGGCGCGCTTACCAGCTTGAGCAGCTCACCCGTGATCACCGTCAACTGAGCCGGGTCATCGCGGCAGCCCGTTTGTCGCGAGCCAGCCGCCCGTGTAGCGAACGTCGTTCGACACGTCGCGGACGGCGAACTCCGGGCCTGGATGCGCCCTCATCTCCTCCTCCGACGGAAACTCCGCCTCCGCGAGCACGAGCCCGGCCAGCGGCCCCTCGAACACGTCGACCGAGTAGCGGCCCAGGTGGTGCCGCCGCTTGCGCAGCTCGCGCGCAGGCAGCGTCGCGAAGACGTCGTACTCCTCAGAGGTCAGGTACATCGTCGTGATGACCGTCACGGCGTAGTCGGGAGGGCACGGAGCCTCCTTCTGCGAGAGCTTGTACTGCGAGTGCGGTGGCTCGGCGCGGCGGAGACGCAGCCGCGTGCCCTCGATGTAGCGGTCGACAAAGAGGCTGCCGGCATCCGCGCCGTCCGGAAGTCGATCGAGCAACCAACGTCGCTCGAGCTCGTATCTCGCGTATTTCCCCGCTTGCGGAGCCACGTTCCGGTTCGCTACCATTCGCTGTCCGGTTGGCGGGCATCTTGCCCGGCCGACCTTTCTTCTGTGTCGTAAGGAGTTCCATGCCCACCGTAAACCAACTCGTCAGAAAAGGTCGCGTCGCGCCCAAGTCGCGCACCAAGACCCCTGCCCTCCGCGGCGCGCCCCAGAAGCGCGGCGTCTGCACGCGCGTGTACACGCACACGCCGAAGAAGCCGAACTCCGCGCTGCGCAAGGTCGCGCGCGTGCGCCTGACGAACGGGATGGAGGTCACGACCTACATCCCCGGTGAGGGGCACAACCTGCAAGAGCACTCCGTCGTCCTGATCCGCGGCGGCCGCGTTCGCGACCTGCCGGGGATCCGGTACAAGGTCGTCCGCGCCGCGTTCGACGCCTCGGGTGTCAGCGACCGGCGCCAGGGCCGTTCCAAGTACGGAGCCAAGAAGGGCTCGTAGTGCCGCGCCGAGCCGCCATTCCGAAGCGCCCGAGCACACCGGACCCGGTGCACCAGTCCGAGCTCGTCAGCCAGATGATCAACCGTGTGATGACGGACGGGAAGAAGAGCACGGCCGAGCAGGTCGTGTACACCGCGCTGGACCGCGTGGCGGACAAGACGGGCAAGGGCGCCGTGGAGGCACTCGAGCAGGCGGTCAAGACGGTAACGCCGGTCCTCGAAGTGCGCAGCCGCCGCGTCGGCGGCGCGAACTACCAGGTGCCGGTCGAGGTGCCGCAGCGGCGCGGGCGCACGCTCGCCGTCCGCTGGCTGATCACGTTCGCGCGCCAGCGCCGCGAGAAGGGGATGCCCGAGAAGCTCGCCGGCGAGATCATGGACGCGCTCAACGAGCAGGGCGGCGCCTTCAAGCGCAAGGACGACATGTACCGGATGGCGCAGGCCAATAAGGCCTTCGCGCATTACAGGTGGTGATTTGACGACCATGGCCACAACCAAGACAGCCCTCGCGCTCGAGCGCACCCGGAACATCGGGATCATGGCCCACATCGACGCGGGCAAGACCACGACGACCGAGCGGATCCTCTATTACACGGGTCGCACCCACAAGATGGGCGAGGTGCACGAGGGCGCCGCGACGATGGACTGGATGGCGCAGGAGCAGGAGCGCGGCATCACGATCACGTCTGCTGCGACGACAGCGTCCTGGCGCGACTTTCGCATCAACATTATCGATACGCCCGGCCACGTGGACTTTACGGTCGAGGTGGAGCGCAGCCTGCGCGTGCTCGACGGCGCCATCGCCGTCTTCGACGCCGTCGCGGGCGTCGAGCCGCAGTCCGAGACGGTCTGGCGGCAGGCCGACCGCTACCACGTTCCACGCATCGCCTTCATCAACAAGATGGACCGCACCGGCGCCGACTTCTTCCAGTCCGTCCAGTCGATGGTCGACCGCCTGGGCGCCAAGCCTGTGCCCGTTCAGCTGCCGATCGGACGCGAGGAGGGCTTCCGCGGGGTCATCGACCTGGTCGAGATGCGTGCCCTCACGTACAACGACCCGCTCGGCGTGAACGTCGACGAGGACGAGATTCCGGAGGAGCTGCGCGAACAGGCGAGCGAGTACCACCACCAGCTGATCGACGCGATCGCGGAGAAGGACGAGGAGCTCCTCGAGACCTACCTCGAGGACGAGGATTCGGTGACGCCCGAGATGATCCGGCGCGCGCTGCGCGCAGCGACGCTCGACGCCGAGGTGACGCCGGTGCTGCTCGGGTCCGCCTTCAAGAACAAAGGCATCCAGCCGCTGCTCGACGCCGTTGTCGAGTACCTGCCGAGCCCGCTCGACGTCCCGCCCGTGCACGGCCTCGACCCGCGCACCGAGCACGAGCTCTCGCGCCGCCCTGCGCTCGACGAGCCGTTTGCGGCACTCGCCTTCAAGGTCATGTCCGACCCGTACGTGGGGAAGCTGACCTACGTCCGCGTCTACTCCGGCCAGGTGAAGGCCGGCGAGCGCGTGCTGAACACCGCTAGCGGCCGCACCGAGCGGATCAGCCGCATCCTGCAAATGCACGCGAACCACCGCGAGGAGCGGGAGGAGATCGGCGCCGGCGAGATCGCCGCGATCGTCGGTCTGAAGAACACGTCGACCGGCGAGACGCTCGCCGTCGAGACCGCTCCGATCACGCTCGAGTCGATGGACTTTCCCGAGCCCGTCATCTCGGTCGCGATCGAGCCGAAGACGAAGGGCGACCAGGACAAGCTGGCGACGGGCCTGCAGCGGCTGTCGGACGAGGATCCGACCTTCCGCGTGCGCTCCGACCAGGAGACCGGCCAGACCCTGATCTCAGGGATGGGCGAGCTCCACCTCGAGATCATCGTCGACCGGCTGATGCGCGAGTTCAACGTCGACGCGAACGTGGGCCGCCCGCAGGTGGCCTACCGCGAGACGATCACGAAGCCCGTGCAGAAGATCGAGGGCCGCTTCGTCCGCCAGACCGGCGGCCGCGGCCAGTACGGCCACGTGTACATCGACGTCGAGCCGTCCGAGCCGGGCGGGGGCTACGAGTTCATCGACCGGATCAGAGGCGGCGGACATCCCGAAGGAATACATCCCGCCCATCGACCTCGGCATCCAGGAGGCGATGGAGTCGGGCATCCTCGCCGGCTACCCGGTGGTCGACGTCCGCGTCTCGCTCGTCGACGGCTCGTACCACGACGTCGACTCGAGCGAGATCGCGTTCAAGGTCGCTGGCTCGATGGCCTTCAAGGCGGCGATGCAGCGGGCCAAGCCCGCGCTGCTCGAGCCGGTGATGGCCGTCGAGGTGGTCACGCCCGAGGAGTATCTCGGCGACGTGATGGGCGACCTGAACGCGCGCCGCGGACACGTCGAAGGGCTCGAGCCGCGCGGCAACGCGCAGGTGATCAAGGCGCGCGTCCCGCTGGCAACCATGTTCGGCTATGCAACCGCCCTGCGCTCGACGACGCAGGGACGAGCGACATTCACGATGCAGTTCGATCGCTACGAGGAAGTCCCTCAATCGATCGCGGGCGAGATCGTCGCCGCCCAGACCGCGTAACCGAAAGACGGAGGAAGGAAAGAAATGGCAAAGCAGAAGTTCGAGCGCAGCAAGCCGCATCTGAACGTCGGAACGATCGGTCATATCGACCACGGGAAGACAACCCTCACAGCGGCGATCACCAAGGTCCTCGCCGACAAGGGCACGAACACGGCCGTGCGCGACTTCGCGTCGATCGACAACGCGCCCGAGGAGCGGCAGCGCGGTATCACCATCAACACGTCCCACGTCGAGTACGAGACGGAGAACCGCCACTACGCGCACGTGGACTGCCCCGGCCACGCCGACTACATCAAGAACATGATCACGGGTGCCGCGCAGATGGACGGCGCGATCCTGGTCGTGTCGGCCGCCGACGGCCCGATGCCGCAGACGCGCGAGCACATCCTGCTCGCCCGGCAGGTCGAGGTTCCGTACATCGTCGTGTTCCTCAACAAGGCCGACATGGTCGACGACCCCGAGCTGCTCGAGCTCGTCGAGATGGAGGTCCGGGAGCTGCTGTCCAAGTACGAGTTCCCCGGCGACGACATCCCGATCGTGACCGGCTCGGCGCTGAAGGCGCTCGAGGGCGACGAGGAGGCCGTGCAGAAGATCCTCGAGCTCATGCAGGCCGTGGACGACTACATCCCCGAGCCCGAGCGCGACGTCGACAAGCCGTTCCTGATGCCGATCGAGGACGTGTTCACGATCACCGGACGCGGCACGGTCGTGACCGGCCGCATCGAGCAGGGCAAGATCGAGTCGGGCAACGACGTCGAGATCGTCGGGATCCATCCGCAGATCGAGAAGACCGTCGTCACCGGTCTCGAGATGTTCAACAAGACGCTGGACTACGCGCAGGCCGGCGACAACGCGGGCGCGCTGCTCCGCGGCGTCAAGCGCGAGGAAGTCGAGCGCGGACAGGTCCTGGCGAAGCCGGGCTCGATCACCCCGCACACGCACTTCAAGGCGGAGGTCTACGTCCTCTCGAAGGACGAGGGCGGGCGGCACACGCCGTTCTTCAACGGCTACCGGCCGCAGTTCTACTTCCGCACGACCGACGTCACCGGCGCGATCAAGCTGCCCGAGGGCCAGGAGATGGTCATGCCGGGCGACAACACGAACATGGAGATCGAGATGGGCCAGCCGATCGCCATGGATCAGGGCCTCCGGTTCGCCGTCCGTGAGGGTGGCCGCACCGTGGGCGCCGGCGTCGTCACCGAGATCGTCAAGTAGAGACAGGAGAGACGGGATGGCGCAGCAGAAAATCCGCATCCGCCTGAAGGGCTACGACCACACGCAGCTCGACCGGTCGGCGCAGTCGATCGTCGAGACGGCGCAGCGGACCGGTGCCACGATCACCGGCCCCGTGCCCCTGCCGACGGAGCGGAACGTCTACTGCGTCATCCGCAGTCCGTTCAAGGACAAGGACTCGCGCGAGCATTTCGAAGTCAGGACGCACAAGCGCCTGATCGACATCCACTCCCCGACGCCGAAGACGGTCGACTCGCTCATGCGACTCGATCTCCCTGCAGGCGTGGACATCGAGATCAAGCTGTGAAGGGCATCGTCGGCAAGAAGCTGCACCGTGGCGAGCTGAAAACTTCCGCCCCGAAGCGGTGGTACCACGTGAAGGGATAGTGGGCGGAATGACCCAGCTCTTCGATCCGGAAAGCGGGGTTCCCCGGTGACCGTGATCGAGGCCGGCCCGTGCCCCGTCGTCCAGGTGAAGACCACGGACACCGACGGCTATGAGGCCTACCAGCTCGCCTTCGAGCCCGTGGCCGAGCGGAAGGTCACGAAGGGCGAGCTCGGGCACCTGAAGAAGGCGAAGCTCGAGGCGCACCGGCACCTGGTCGAGATCCGCGGGGTGACCGAGATCCCCGTCGGGGAGGCGGTCACGGTCGAGGCCTTCGAGCCGGGCGAGAAGGTCAAGGTCGCGGGCATTTCGATCGGCAAGGGCTTCGCGGGGACGATCAAGCGCCACAACTTCCACCGCGGCCCGGTGTCGCACGGATCGCACAACGTCCGTGCTCCCGGCTCGATCGGCGCCTCAGCGACCCCTTCGCGCGTGTTCAAGGGCCAGAAGATGCCCGGCCGCATGGGGGGCAAGCGCCGCACCCAGGTTGGGCTGACCGTGCACGAGGTCGACGTCGAGCGGAACCTGCTGCTGATCAAGGGCGCCGTACCGGGCCCGACGAACGGCATCGTCGAAGTGAGAGAGGACAAGGGCCGTGGCCGCAAGTAATCCCCGCTCGGCGCCGGCGAAGCCGGCACCTCGCTCTCGGGCCGGCTCCGCCGAGTCTACGCCGGTAGCTCCTGTACTCGACTCGACGGGCAAGAAGTCGAAGGACCTCACGCTCGAGGCATCGGTGTTCGCCGTCGAGCTGAAGCCGCATCTCGTCCACGAGACCGTGCGCGCCGAGCTCAACGCGCGCCGCGCGGGCACGCATGCCGCGAAGAGTCGCGGATTCGTCGCCGGCGGCCGCGCGAAGCCGTGGCGCCAGAAGGGAACCGGACGCGCCCGCGCGGGCACGATCCGCGCCCCGCAGTTCACCGGCGGCGGCGTTGCGTTTCCGCCGACGCCGCGCAGTTACGACGTCAAGGTCAACAAGAAGGTCCGCCGCGCCGCGCTCCGCGCCGCTCTGTCCGCCCATGCGGGAAGCGGCACGCTCGGTGTCGTCCCGGACGACGTGTTCGAGGCGCCCTCCACGCGCACCGCGGCCGACCTGCTCGGCACATGGGGCAATGACTACCCGCTGCTCGTGGTCGCCGAGACGGAACAGGAGAACGTCGTCAAGTCCTTCCGCAACCTGCCCGGCGTCTACGTCGTCACGTCTGCGGAGACCGAGGTGGCCGAGCTCGTCTGGGCCCGATCGGTGCTCGCGACCGAGACCGCGCTGCAGCAGCTAGAGGGGAGGGCCAAGTAATGGCGTCCCTCGACGTACGCCAGGTCCTGCTCGCTCCCGTCGTGTCGGAGAAGAGCTACAACATGATCGACGAGAACCGGTACACGTTCAAGGTCCACAAGGACGCACACCGGCTGCAGGTTCGGCAAGCCGTCGAGGAGCTGTTCGGCGTCCACGTCCTCAGCGTGAACATGGCCAAGGTGCCCGCCAAGCCCAAGCGGCGCGGGATGCAGATGGGCCGCAAGCCGGCCTGGAAGAAGGCCATCGTGGCGATCCGCCCTGGCGAGACGATCGAGATCTTCGGAGGAGCACAGGTCTAGTCATGGCGCTGCGCAAGTACAAGCCGACCTCTCCCGGCCGTCGCTTCATGACCGTCTCGACCTTCGAGGAAATCACGAAGACGGAGCCGGAGAAGAGCCTCGTCGAGCCGCTGAAGAAGACGGGCGGAAGGAACAGTTACGGCCGCATCACCCGCCGGCACCAGGGCGGTGGCCACAAGCGCCGCTACCGCGTCATCGACTTCAAGCGGACGAAGGACGGCGTGCCCGCCAAGGTCGCCTCGATCGAGTACGACCCGAACCGGTCGGCGCGGATCGCGCTCCTCCACTACGCCGACGGCGCGAAGGCGTACATCCTCGCTCCCGCGCGGCTGCAGGTCGGCGCCATGGTCGAGTCCGGCCCGAACGCAGACATCCGTCCAGGCAACGCGCTGCCGCTTGCGAACATCCCCACCGGCACCGTCGTCCACAACGTCGAGCTCAAGCCCGGCAAGGGCGGGCAGATGGCGCGGAGCGCCGGCTCGGGCATCCAGCTCGTGGCCAAGGACGAGGGCTACGGCGTGCTGCGTCTCCCCTCGGGCGAGATGCGCCGCGTCCCGCTCACCTGCCGCGGGACCGTGGGCCAGGTAGGGAACGTCGACCACGAGAACATCTCCGGCGGCAAGGCCGGCCGGAGCCGCTGGAGGGGCAAGCGTCCCACCGTCCGCGGGTCGGCCATGAACCCGGTCGACCATCCGCACGGCGGTGGCGAGGGCAAGTCGAAGGGCGGCCGGCACCCGGTCACCCCGTGGGGCGTCCCCACGCTCGGCAAGCGCACGCGCCGCAAGCACAAGGAATCCGACCGTCTGATCGTTCGCGGCCGCCGCCGCGGGAAGGAGAAGCGCTAAGTGTCACGCTCGTCCAAGAAGGGGCCTTTCGTGCAGGACCGACTGATGCGCCGGATCGAAGAGATGAACCAGTCCGGCTCCAAGCAGATGATCCGGACCTGGTCTCGCTCGTCCACCATCTTCCCCGACATGGTCGGGCACACGATCGCGGTCTACGACGGGCGCAAGCACGTCCCCGTCTTCATCCAGGAGCAGATGGTCGGACACAAGCTCGGTGAGTTCGCTCCTACGCGGACCTTCCGCGGCCACTCCGGAGACAGGCAGGCGCAGCGACGATGAGCGTGACCGACCTCGAGAGACCGCAGGTCCGCGCCGTCGCGAAGTGGGTGCGCATCTCGCCGCGCAAGGCGCGGCTGGTGGTCGACCACATCCGCGGCCGCACCGTCCCCGAGGCGCGCACCGTGCTCGCGTTCACCTCTCGTGCAGCCGCGCGCGAGGTCGAGAAGGTGCTGCGCTCGGCCGTGGCGAATGCGGAGGCGAACCACGAGCTGATCGGGGACACCCTCTACGTCTCCGAGGCGCACGTGGACGACGGCCTGACCATCAAGCGCTGGCAGCCGCGCGCACGCGGCCGCGTGGCCCGGATCAAGAAGCGGACCTGCCACATCACGATCAAGCTTTCGCCGGTCGACGGCGTCACGCCGGCGCGCCGCGTACCCGGGCCTGAGACGGAGGAGGTCGAGGAGGTCGTGGAGGTCCCGGCGACCGAGTCCGCCGGCGCACTCACGCCTGAGGAGCAGAAGGCCGCCGCGAAGACGAGGCGCCCGCGCGAGGTGGCGCCAAGGGCCGAGCCCGAGGCGGCAGAGCCTGAGGCCGAGACGGAAGTCGCCGAGCCGCAGGCAGAAGCGGCGCCGGAGACGGAGGCGGCCGCCGAGCCCGAGCCCGAGGCCGAGGAGAACAAGGAGAAGCCGAAGCGACGCGCCCCACGGGTGCGCCGCAAGAAGAAGGAAGAGGAGAGCGAGAGCTAATGGGTCAAAAGGTTCATCCGGGAGGCCTGCGCGTCGGCGTCATCCACGACTGGAAGTCGAACTGGTTCGCCGGCACGAAGGACTTCCCCGGCTACCTGCTCGAGGACATCAAGATCCGCGAGCACATCTACAAGAAGCTGTCCCACGCAGGGTTGTCCGACATCCTGATCCGCAAGGACAAGCAGCGGATCACGGTCGACATCTTCACTGCGCGGCCGGGCATCGTCATCGGCAAGTCGGGCGTCGAGGTCGACGCGCTGCGCAAGGAGCTGCACGCGCTCACCCGCAAGAACGTCCACATCAACATCAACGAGATCAAGCGCCCCGAGCTCGACGCCAAGCTCGTAGCGCAGTCGATCGCCGAGCAGCTCGAGAACCGCGTCAGCTTCCGCCGCGCGATGAAGCGCTCGCTCGCCTCGGCGATTCGGTCCGGCGCGCAGGGGATCAAGATCGTCTGCGGCGGCCGGCTCGCCGGCACGGAGATGAGCCGGAGCGAGTCCTATTCGGAGGGACGCGTCCCGCTGCACACGATCCGCGCCGACATCGACTACGGCTTCGCCGAGGCGAAGACGACGTTCGGCCGCATCGGCGTGAAGGTCTGGATCAACAAGGGCGAGATCATGCCCGAGGGCTACGAGGACACACGGGCGGACACACGGCTCGGCGACCAGGACCAGGCGCGCCGCCGACGCGGCGGCCCGATGGAGGGTCTCGGCGCCTCCCGCGATGCCGGCCGTGGCCGCGCCGACCGTGAGGGGCTCGGTCCCGTCCAGCGCCGCCGTCCCGGCCGTGGCCGCGGCACGCCGCGCGGCCGCGCGGGGAGCCAGGACAACGTCGAGCGCCCGCGCACGGACGAGAACGCCAGGTCGGCCGAGGGCCGCGAGCAGCCGCCGGTCGAGCCGCAGGTCGAGGTGACTCCCGACGCGGTCGCGGAGGCTCCCGACACGACCACGACGAAGCAACAGGTCGAGGATCCGACGAAGCTCGAGAACGCTGGAGGCGAGAGCTGATGCTTTTGCCCAAGAAGACCAAGTACCGCAAGTACCAGCGCGGGCGCCGGCGCGGCACCTCGAAGGGACAGACGACCGTGAGCGCAGGGGATTACGGGCTGAAGGCCCTCGAGGCCGGCTGGGTGACGAACCGCCAGATCGAGGCCGCTCGTATCGCGATGACCCGCAAGATCAAGCGCGGCGGCAAGGTCTGGATCAACGTCTTCCCCGACAAGCCGGTGACCGCGAAGCCCGCCGAGACCCGGATGGGCTCCGGCAAGGGCTCGCCCGAGCATTGGGTCGCGGTGATCAAGCCCGGCCGGGTCATGTTCGAGCTCGCCGGCGTCCCCGAGCAGCTCGCCAAGGAGGCGCTCCGCCTCGCGGGCACCAAGCTCTCCGTCAAGACCAAGTTCGTCAAGCGGGAGGCTGATCTCTTTGGCTAGGGCACAGGATCTGAGAGACATGACCGACGACGAGCTGGACCACGAGCTGGCCGAGCGCCGGCAGGAACTGTTCAACCTCCGCTTCCAGGCGGCGACCGGCGCGGTCGAGAACACCGCGCGGTTGAAGCACGCGAAGCGGGAGATCGCCCGCATCCTCACCGTCCGCCACGAGCGGGCAGCGGGCCTGGAGATAGGTAGATGACTGAAGAAGAGAAGAACGAGACAACCGAAGAACAGCCGGTAGAGGCCGAGGCGACCGAAGCGGCCGCTCCGGAGGCCGAGGCCGTGCCCGAGGTGCCCGAGCAGGCGCAGGAGGAAGCTCCTGCAGCCGAGGCTGCTCCCGAAGAGGAGGCTGCGGCCGAGGAGCCCTCACCCGAGGCCGAGGAGGCACCCGAGGCTGAGGCCGACGCGGCTCCCGAGGCTGAGGCCGACGCGGCTCCCGAGGCTGAGGCCGACGCGGCTCCCGAGGCCGAGGCGGCACCCGAGCCCGAGCCCGAAGCTGTCCCGGCTCCGGAGCCGAAGAAGAAGCGCAAGCGCCTTCCGCGCTCCGAGCGACGACAGCGCCCGCGCGTCAAGCGCGAGCCGTCCGCTGGGCGCAAGCCGATCGTCCGCCTGCCGAAGCCCGAGGGCGAGCGCGGCCGCAAGCAGGAGCGCCGCGGCGTCGTCGTCTCGAGCGCGATGGACAAGACGATCGTCGTCCAGGTCGAGACATCAAAGCTGCACCCGCGCTACAAGAAGGTCATCCGCCGCGCGACCAAGTTCCACGCGCACGACGAGCGGAACGAGGCGAACGAGGGCGACATCGTCCGCATCGTCGAGACGCGCCCGCTCTCGAAGACGAAGAACTGGCGCCTCGCCGAGATCGTGAAGGCAGCCAAGTAATGCGCGCGGCCCTCCTCACATCTCGCACTCGCGAGGGCGCTGCAACGCTCGCTCTCGCGGCGTCCTCAGTCGCGTCCGTAGCCTACGGCTACGAACGCTCCCTGCGTCCTTGCGAGAGCGGCGTTTCGCGGCTCGCGAGCACGATCTGCAAGGAGGGACGCGCGTGATCCAGCAGGAAACGCGTGTGCGCGTCGCCGACAACAGTGGCGCCCGCGAGCTTCTCTGCATCCGCGTGATGGGAGGGTCGCACCGCCGCTACGCCGGCGTCGGCGACATCATCGTCGGTACCGTCAAGACGGCCAGCCCGCAGGGCACGATCAAGAAGGGCGAGGTCGTGCGGGCGGTGGTCGTGCGGACGAAGAAGCCGCACGGCCGCGACGACGGCACGTCGATCGCGTTCGACGAGAACGCGGCCGTGATCATCGACAACCAGCGCAACCCGCGCGGCACGCGCATCTTCGGCCCGGTCGCCCGCGAGCTGCGCGAGCGCAACTTCATGAAGATCGTTTCCCTAGCTCCAGAGGTGCTGTAGAGATGCCGACGATGAAGATCAAGAAAGGCGACACCGTCCAGATGCTCCGCGGGAAGGACCGCGGGAAGCGCGGCCGCGTCATCGAGGCCGAGCCCGCCAAGCGACGGGTGATCGTCGAGAACCTGAACGTGGCCAAGCGCCACACACGCCCGCGTCCCCTGAAGGACTCCAGCCGGATGGGCGGCACGCAGATGACGCCCGGCGGCGTGATGGAAAAGGCCAGCGCCGTGCCGGTCTCCTCCGTGATGCTCGTGTGCCCGACGTGCCAGCGCGCGACGCGCGTCGGCATGACGACCAGGGAAGTGAAGGGCGAGCAGACCAAGGTACGGCAGTGCAAGCGCGCCGACTGCCGGGAGGAGATCGACCAGTGATGGCGACCGCGACCGAAACCGCCTACACCCCGCGCCTCAAGGAGCTCTACCGCGACAACCTGTGCGGGCGGCTCAAGGACGAGCTCGACCTGGGCACTGTCATGCAGGTCCCGCGCGTGGCGAAGGTCACGCTCAACATGGGCGTGGGCGAGGCCAAGACCGAGGCGAAAGCGCTCGACAGCGCGATCGAGGAGCTGACGCTGATAGCGGGCCAGCGCGCGCAGGTTCGCCGTGCGCGGAGGTCGATCGCCGGTTTCAAGATCCGCGAAGGGATGCCCATCGGCGCGCGCGTCACGCTGCGCGGCGACCGGATGTACGACTTCCTCGACCGGCTGATCTCGATCGCCCTCCCGCGCATCCGCGACTTCCGCGGGCTGAGCCCGGATTCGTTCGACGGCCGGGGCAACTACTCGCTCGGCATCCGGGAGCAGATCATCTTCCCCGAGATCGACTACGACGACATCTCGTCCATCCGCGGCCTCGACGTCGCGGTCACGACGACGGCTTCGACCGACGAGCAGGGGCTCGCGCTGCTGCGCGGCCTCGGGTTCCCCTTCGCCGGCCAGCCGCGAGACGGACAGGAGTACCTGAAATGGCCAAGAAATCACTGATCGCGAAGGCGGCCCGAACGCCGCGGTATCCGGTGCGGAAGTACTCGCGCTGCAACCGCTGCGGCCGGCCGCGCGCGGTGTTCAAGAAGTTCGGGCTCTGCCGGATCTGCCTGCGGGAGCTCGCCCACGAAGGCGCGATCCCCGGCATGACCAAGAGCTCCTGGTAGGAGGAAGCACATGCTCACCGATCCCATCGCAGACATGCTCACCCGCATCCGCAACGCCAACAAGGCGTTGCAGGACACGGTCGAGATGCCCACTTCGCGCGTGAAGGTCGACATCGCGCGCCTGCTCAAGGAGGAGGGCTACATCCGCGGCTACCACGTCAACAACGGGGAAAGCTTCGATACCCTCGTAGTCGAGCTGCGGTTCGGCCGGAATCGCGAGCGCATCATCACCGACCTCAAGCGGGTCTCCAAGCCGGGCCGCCGCATCTACGCGCGGAAGGACCGGCTTCCGCGGGTGCTCGGTGGGATGGGGACGGCGATCCTCTCCACGTCGTCCGGTGTGATCACCAGCCGAACGGCCGAGGAGAAGGGTGTCGGCGGAGAGGTCATCTGTTTCGTTTGGTAGCGCAATGAGTCGAATCGGAAGACAGCCCATCGAAGTTCCCGCAGGCGTGAACGTCGCGCTCGCCCCTGGCCGTGTGATGGTCAACGGGCCGCTCGGCGAGCTGACGCAGGTCGTGCCGCAGCGGATGAAGATCGAGCAGGAGAACGGGACGATCACCGTCTCGCGTCCGACCGAGCGCGGCGAGGATCGCGCGCTGCACGGGCTGACGCGGACGCTGATCGCGAACATGATCGAAGGCGTAACCAAGGGCTTCGAGAAGCGGCTGGAGATCCAGGGCGTGGGCTACCGCGCGGCGCTGCGCGGCACCTCGCTGGATCTCAACGTCGGCTACTCGCACTCGGTCACGAAGGACCCGCCTCCAGGCATCAGCTTCGACGTGCCGACCCCGACCGAGATCATCGTCAAGGGCGCCGACAAGCAGCAGGTCGGCCAGGTGGCGGCCGAGATCCGCAAGATCCGCCCGCCCGAGCCGTACAAGGGCAAGGGCATCCGTTACCAGGGCGAGTACGTGCGCCGGAAGGTCGGCAAGAGGGCGTAATGGCCACGTTGACCGTCCTCGAAGCCCGCAAGCGCCGCCACCGCCGCGTGCGCAGCAAGATGCACGGCACGGCCGAGCGGCCGCGGCTGGTCGTCTTTCGCTCGAACAAGGGCATCTCTGCCCAGCTCGTGGACGACGACAGCGGCAAGACCGTCGCGGCAGCCGGCTGGATGCACCTCAAGAAGGGGTTCAAGGGGGACAAGACCGAGCAGGCGGCCGAGGTGGGCAAGGTGCTCGCCGCGAACGCGAAGAAGGCCGGCGTCGAGTCGGTCGTCTTCGACCGTGGCGGCTACCTGTACCACGGACGCGTCAAGGCGCTCGCCGACGGCGCGCGCGAAGGAGGGCTCACGTTTTGAGTCACACCGAGTACGGAGACAGCAGGGAGCTCAAGGAGCGTGTCGTCGAGATCAACCGCGTGGCCAAGGTCGTCAAGGGCGGCCGCCGGTTCTCGTTCACGGCGCTCGTGGTGATCGGCGACGAGGTCGACCGCGTGGGCGTCGGCTACGGCAAGGCCCGCGAGGTTCCGCTCGCGATCTCCAAGGCCGTCGACGACGCCAAGAAAAACCTCTTCACCGTCCCGAAGCACGGGACGACGATCACCCACGAGGTGCTCGGCCGCGCCGATGCCGCGCGCGTCCTGCTGCGGCCGGCGAGCGAGGGAACGGGCGTCATTGCCGGCGGTGGCGTGCGCGCCATCCTCGAGCTGGCGGGCATTCGCGACATCCTGGCCAAGAGCCTCGGCACGACGAACCCGATCAACATGGCGAAGGCGACCGTGAACGGCCTGCGCAGCCTCCGCCGCCCCGAGGACGTGGCCAGGATTCGCGGCAAGACCATCGCTGAGGTGTTGCCGTACAAGCGTCCGAAGCCCGCCGAGGAAGAGACCCCCGCGGAGGAGCCCGCCGTGGAAGCGCCCGCCGCGGAGGAGCCCGCCGTAGAAGAAGCGACTGAGGAGGCGCCCGTCTCGTGACGGTGAAGGTCACCCAGACCCGCAGCTCCATCGGCCAGAACCCTCGCAACCGCGGCACGCTGCGCGCGCTCGGGCTCGGCAGAATCGGCAAGACGGCTGAGCACAAGGACGGCCCGGAGCTCAAGGGTATGCTCAGGAAGGTCCGCCACCTCGTCCGGGTGGAGGAGACGTAAGTGCCCGAGAACCTCAACCTTTCCACCCTGAAGCCGGCCCAGCCCCGCAAGTCGCGCAAGCGCGTCGGCCGTGGCCTGGGCTCGGGCAAGGGCCGCTACTCCGGCCGCGGGATCAAGGGCCAGAAGGCGCGCTCGGGCTCGAAGAAGATGCGGCCCGGGTTCGAGGGCGGCCAGATGCCGCTCTACATGCGCCTCGGCAAGCAGCGAGGCCCTTACTCGGCCGACGCGATGCCGATGGGCCCGCACCGGACGCAGACGCAGCCGGTCAACGTCCGCGACCTCGAGCGCTTCGAAGCCGGGACAGATGTCACAGTCGAGCTCCTCGCCGAGACGGGTCTGATCAAGAACACGCGCATCGACGTCAAGGTCCTCGGCCAGGGTGACCTGACCAAGAAGTTGACCGTGACCGCGCACCGCTTCTCTGCGACCGCGCGCGAGAAGATCGAGGGCGCGGGAGGGACGGTCGTGGCGCTGCGCGAGGACGTCAAGAAGAAGACCAAGAAGTCGCGCACGCGGAAGCCCGCGAAGCCCGGAGCCGAAGCCGAGCCCGAGGCCGAAGCGGCTGCCGAGCCCGAGGTCGAAGCGGCCGCGGAGCCCGAAGAGACCACAGGCGAGACCGGCCCCGAGACGGAGGAATAGATGTTCTCCTGGCTCGCCAACGCCTGGCGCGTCCCCGAGCTCCGCCGCCGCGTTCTCTTCACGGCGCTGATCCTCGCGCTGTACCGCCTCGGCTCCTGGATGCCGGCCCCCGGCGTCAACTCCGACCAGATCAAGTCGTACTTCAACGGGCAGGGAGGGACGATCCTCAACCTGCTCAACGTGTTCTCGGGCGGCGCTCTCTCGCACTTCGCGATCTTCGCGCTCGGGATCATGCCCTACGTCACCGCCTCGATCATCCTGCAGCTTCTGACCGTGGTCGTCCCGAGGCTGGAGCAGCTGCAGAAGGAGGGCGAGGCCGGAACGGCCAAGATCAACCAGTACACGCGCTACCTGACCGTCGCGCTTGCCGCCGGCCAGTCAGCGGGGTACGCATACCTGTTCCAGCGGCAGGGCATCCTCGACGCGAACGCCGGCCGCTTCGTCCTGATCGTGGTCACGCTGACCGCCGGGACGACGCTCCTCATGTACATGGGCGAGCTGATCACCAAGCGCGGCATCGGCAACGGGATCTCGCTCCTTATCTTCGCGTCGATTCTGGTCAGTGCGCCCGCCGGTGTCGTCGCCTGGGTCAACGGCGGCCCGACCGAGAAGCTCTTCTTCCCGATCATCGCGATCGCGATCATCGTCGCCGTCGTCTTCGTGCAGGAAGGCCAGCGGCGCATCCCGATCCAGTACGCGAAACGCGTGGTCGGCCGGCGCCAGGTGGCGGGCGGCTCGACCTACCTGCCGCTGCGAGTCAACATGGCGGGCGTCATCCCGGTCATCTTCGCCGCGGCCGTGATGGCCTTCTTCCCGACGCTCGGACAGTTCGTCCCCTCGACGCAGAGCTTCGTGAACAAGTACTTCCAGGCGTCGAGCCTGACCTACCTGCTCTTAGAGGGGGTCCTGATCGTCGTCTTCACCTACTTCTACACGGCGGTCCAGTTCAACCCGGTGGACCAGGCGGACAACCTGCGCAAGCACGGCGGGTACATCCCGGGCATCAGACCTGGCCCGCCGACTGCGACCTATCTCGACCGCGTGTTGACGCGCTTGACGCTGCCCGGCTCCCTGTACCTGGCCATCATCGCGATCGCGCCGAGCATCTTCATCCGCTACGGCGGCTTCTCGCAGGCGAACTCCCGCGCGCTTGGAGGCACCTCCGTGCTCATCGTCGTCGGCGTGGCGCTGGACACGATGCGCCAGATGGAGTCGCAGATGATGATGCGCCACTACGAAGGCTTCCTGCGGTAGTGGTGCGCTCAAAATGAACATCTTGGTCCTGGGCCCTCAGGGGTCCGGCAAGGGCACGCAGGCGCGGCGGATCTCGGCGAGCTACGGACTTCCGCACATCGCCACCGGCGACATGCTCCGGGAGGCCATGGCGGCGGGGACGGAGCTCGGCCGGCGCGTGAAACCGATCTACGACGCGGGGGAGCTGGTCCCCGACGACCTGATGATCGACCTCATCCGCGAGCGGATCGAGCAGGACGACGTCGAGGACGGCTTCGTTCTCGACGGGTTCCCGCGCACGATGGCGCAGGCGGAGGCGCTCGACGACATGCTGCGCGAGATCGAACGGCCGATCACGGTCGTGCTGCAGCTCGATGTCCCCGTGGACGTGTGCGTCGAGCGGCTGTCCAAGCGCGCGCGGGAGGAGGGCCGCCTCGACGACACTCCCGAAGCGATCCGCACCCGGCTCGCGCTGTACCGCCGGGAGACCGAACCGGTCATCGAGCACCACCGCGCGCAGGGCAACCTCGTCGTCATCCACGGCGACCGGCCCGTCGACGAGGTCTTCAGCGAGATCCAGGATGCGCTCGAGCAGGCGGCGGTGCGGCAATGATCATCAGAAAGAGCCCGGCCGAGATCGACCAGATGGCCGAGGCCGGCCAGGTCGTCGCCGACGTGATCGCTCTTCTGGCCGAGAGCATGCATCCGGGGGTCACCACCGCGGAGCTCGACGCGATCGCCGAGGAGCACATCCGCTCGCGTGGCGGCGTCCCGACCTTCAAGGGGTACCGGGGATATCCCGCGTCGATCTGCGTCTCGCCGAACTCGATGGTCGTGCACGGGATCCCGGGCGAGTACACCCTCGCGGCCGGCGACGTGGTCTCTGTCGACGTCGGCGTGACGCTGGGCGGCTTCGTCGCCGACTCTGCGTGGACGTTCGCGGTCGGGGAGATCACGCCCGAGGCCGAGCAGCTCCTGCAGGCCGGCCGCGCGGCGCTGGATGCGGGCATCGAGCAGGCGCGGGCAGGCAACCGCGTCGGGGACATCTCGGCGGCCGTGCAGGGCTCCGCCGAGGGCGCGGGCTATGCCGTCATCCGCAGCCTCGTCGGCCACGGCGTCGGACGCTCGATGCACGAGGAGCCGCAGATCCCCAACTATGGTGAGCCGGGCCGCGGCCCGAGGCTCGAGACGGGCATGACCCTGGCGATCGAGCCCATGATCAGCGTCGGCTCGGACGAGATCTACGTGCACGAAGACCACTGGTCGATATCGACCTCGGACGACTCGCTCGCGGCCCATTTCGAGCACACGGTGGCGGTCACTGACGACGCTCCGCGCATCCTCACCGCGCCGGCTGAGGTTGGGGCCGGTTTGCTACCATGAACTTCGCGCGGCGCGAGCCGTGCTGCGCTGTGTGGTCGACGTTGTTGACTTCTCTGTCGTTCGACCGCGCTCGAAGGGGCGCGGTTCCCATGAAGCCGTGAAGGAGGCAGGTAAGTAGCCAAAGAGGAGAAGATCGAACTAGAGGGAGAGATCGTCGAGGCGCTGCCCAGCACCATGTTTCGGGTGCAGATCGACCAGGGAAGCCACGACGTCCTCGCCACGATCTCCGGGAAGATGCGCAAGAACTACATCCGCATCCTGCCGGGCGATCGGGTCAAGGTCGAGCTTTCCCCCTACGACTTGTCCAGAGGGCGAATCACTTACCGATACCGATGAAGGTCCGAGCATCCGTAAAGCCAATCTGTGAGCGCTGCCGCGTGATCAAGCGGCACGGCCGCGTCATGGTCATCTGCACCAACCCGCGACACAAGCAAAGGCAGGGGTAGACGCGTGGCCCGTATCGCCGGAGTCAACCTCCCGAACAACAAGCGGCTCGAGGTCGGGCTGACGTACATCTACGGAATCGGCCCTTCGACCGCGCGCGCGATCATCGCTGCGCTCGGGATGTCCTCGGACGAGAAGGTGCGGGACCTGACCGACGACGAGGTCACGGCGCTTCGCAACTACATCGACTCGAACCTGCAGGTCGAGGGTGACCTGCGCCGCGAGCGCTCGCAGGCGATCAAGCGCCTCGGCGAGATCGGCGCGTACCGCGGCATCCGCCATCGCCGCGCGCTGCCGGTGAACGGCCAGCGCACCAAGACGAACGGGCGCACGCGCAAGGGCCCGAAGAAGACCGTCGGCCGCGGAAAGAAGGCGAAGACCTAAGTGGCTCCTCCTCGACGACAGGCCGCCCGCGGGCGGACCCGCCGCCGCGTCCGCAAGAACATCGCCATCGGGCAGGCGCACATCAAGACGTCGTTCAACAACACGATCGTCACGCTCACCGATCCGGAGGGCAACGTGATCGTCTGGGAGTCCGCCGGCTCGGCAGGGTTCAAGGGCTCGCGCAAGTCGACGCCGTTCGCCGCCCAGGTGACGGCCGACTCATGCGCGCGCAAGGGGATGGAGCACGGCTTGCAGAAGGTCGAGGTCTTCGTGAAAGGCCCCGGCTCGGGACGCGAGACGGCGATCCGCTCGCTCCAGGCCGCCGGGCTCGAGATCCTCGGCGTGCGCGACGTGACGCCGCAGGCCCACAACGGAGTCCGTCTCCGGAAGAGGCGCCGCGTCTGATGGCCCGCGACCGCTCCCCCAAGTGCAAGCAGTGCCGCCGCGAGGGCATGAAGCTCTTTCTCAAGGGCGAGCGCTGCCTGACCGAGAAGTGCGCGATCGAGCGCCGCAGCTATCCGCCGGGCGAGCACGGCCGCGGTCGGATCAAGCAGTCGGAGTACCTCCTCCAGCTGCGCGAGAAGCAGAAGGCGCGCCGCTATTACGGGCTGCTCGAGAAGCAGTTCCGCACGTACTACGAGAAGGCGGCGAAGGGCTCAGGCATCACGGGCGAGGACCTGCTGCGCATGCTCGAGACGCGCCTCGACAACGTCGTCTACCGGCTGGGCTTCGCGGCCTCGCGCGCGCAGGCGCGCCAGCTCGTGCGCCACGGGCACTTCCACGTGAACGGGCGCCGCGTCAACATCCCCAGCTACCGCGTCAAGCCCGGCGACATCGTGACGATGACCCCCGGCAGCTCCGCCGAGCAGGTCATCCGTGACGCGACCGATCTCACCGCATCTGTGGCCCCGTGGCTCCAGGCCGACCACGACGGGTTGACCGGAAAGATCCTCAAGTGGCCTGAGCGAGAAGAGATCGACACTCCGGTACAGGAGTCGTTGATCGTCGAGCTCTACTCCAAGTAACTCGCAGGGGCGAACGCCCCACCGACTGGAAAGGGAACGTATGGCAACTCGGACCATGAGCCCCACGGAACTGCAGACGAGGATCGTCCACGAGGAGGTCGACGACCTCCGCGGAGTCTTCGTCATCGAGCCGCTCGACCGCGGCTTCGGCTACACGTTCGGTAATTCGCTGCGCCGCGTGCTGCTCTCCTCGCTCGAGGGGGCGGCGGTGACCTCGGTGAAGATCGAGGGCGTCGCGCACGAGTTCACGACGCTTCCGGGCGTCCAGGAGGACGTGACCGACATCATCCTCAACCTCAAGAACCTGATCTGCACCCTGCACGGCGAGGCGCCCGAGATCGAGGTCTACCTCTCGAAGAAGGGCCCCGGCACCGTGACGGCCGCCGACATCGAGGCGCCGGCCGACCTCGAGATTCTCAACCCGAACCTCGAGATCGCCCACCTCTCCGGCAAGGGCAAGTTCGAGATCGTGCTGACGATCGGCCGCGGCCGGGGGTACATGCCCGCCGAGCTGAACCGCGGCGAGCAGCACACGATCGGCGTCATTCCGGTCGACTCGATCTTCTCGCCCGTCCGCCGGGTCGCCTACGAGGTCGAGGCAGCCCGCGTCGGGCAGCGCACCGACTACGACAAGCTCCGCCTCGACATCACGACCGACGGCTCGGTCAACCCGAAGGACGCGGTCGCCGCGGCGGCCGAGATCCTCATCCGCCAGCTCGCGATCTTCACCGACCTGGAGAAGATCGAGGGCTTCGGCGAGGCCGCTCAGGAGGTCGCAGAAGCGCCGGCGACGCACGCGATGGAGAACTTCCCCATCGAGGAGCTCGAGCTCGGCGTCCGCTCCTACAACTGCCTGAAGCGCGTCGGGATCGAGACGATCGGCGAGCTCGTGTCAAAGAGCGAGAACGAGCTGGCGGCGATCCCCAACTTCGGTCGCAAGTCGATCGAGGAAGTGAAGGAGACGCTCGCCACGCACGGCCTGAACCTCCGGGGAGACGAGGGATAGTTGATGGCGGCCCCCTCCCGCCTGTCTCGCACGCGCCAGGGCGCTGCATCGCGCTCGCGGCTCGCGCGCGCGCACGATCCAGTCGAGAGGTGACCGCTGACGTGCGCCACCAGCGTTCGGGAAAGAAACTCGGCCGCGACTCCGCGCACCGCAGGGCGCTGTACGCGAACCTCGCCGGTGCGCTCATCGAGCACGGCCGGGTCAGGACCACCGTGGCGAAAGCCAAGGCCGTCCGCCCGATCGCGGAGCAGATGATCACGCTGGGGAGGCGGGGAGACCTGCACGCGCGCCGTCAGGCCCTCGCCTACCTCCGCTCGCAGGACGTCGTCCACAAGCTCTTCTCAGACGTGGGTCCCCGGTTCGCCGATCGGCCGGGCGGCTACTCGCGCATCGTCAAGATCGGCCCGCGCCAGGGGGATGCCGCCGAGATGGCGTACCTCGAGCTCGTCGACTACACGCCGTAGAACGCGCCATAGTGGGTCCGTGAAGGCGCTCGCAACGGGCCTGGCGGTCGCGGCTGTCGGCGTCGGGATCTTCTGGGACGGCGGGTTCGACGCCACCCCGCAATGGGCGTTCGCCGCCACAGCGGTGGTCGCCGGACTGGCCGCTCTGGCCGCGCGCCGTGCGGCCTGGAACGCGCCGGTCATCGTCCTGCTCGCGATCGCGGCGCTGCAGGCGCTTTCGGCCGCCTGGACGATCGTTCCGGTTGCGGACACCCTCCGCGCCGCAGCGCTGACGGCGGGGTACGCCGCCCTCGTGCTTGCGGGGTCGGGGCAGGCCGCAGGGCGGGTGGCGGTGCTGCTGGCGGGGGCGGCGGGCATCACCGGCCTGATGGGGCTTGTTTCGGCCTCGCTCTACTCCAGCGTCTATGCAGAGCGGATCGAGGGCGGCTGGCGGCCCGAGGGGCCGTTCGGATATCCGCCTTCGCTTGCGCTCGTGCAGGTGTTCGCGCTGCCGGCGTTGGTGACGGCGATGGTGCGTGCGCGGCCCGGCGTGGCGGCGCTCGCGGCCATCGGGGCCGCTACTTCGGGCGGTGTGCTCGTCCTCGTCGCGAACCGCTTCACCCTCGCGCTGGCGATTGTCGTCCTGGGGATCGCAGTGGCGCTTTCGAGGCGACGCCTCGTCGCCGGCTCGGCCGCGGCGTTCGTGGCCGTGGCGGCCGTCGCCTTCCGCCTGCTGCTCGGCGGCTTCACGTCACGCTTCTCGCAGGCAGGACCGGGGGCCGCACTTGGCAGTCCTTGCGCTCCTCGCCGCGCTCGCGCTCCTCTGGATGCTTGTTCGACAGCAAATCGGCGCTACGGACCTGGACCGAAGGCTCGGCGCTCGCCCGGCGCTCGCCGCGGGCATTGTCATCGTCGCGCTGGCCGTTCTCGGCGGGTTGTTCAGCACCGGCGCGCTGAGCGCCAGGCGGTTCGGCTCGCACCAGGGGTTCACGCACGGCCGCACCTGGATGTGGAGCGCGGCGTACCGGAGCGCGCTCGAGCGCCCCGGGCAGGGCTTCGGGGCGGCGTCCTTCTTCCGGGCCACCGTGTCGCGCCAGCCGGGTCATGGGCGCGTCACGCGCTTCGCGCACGATCTCCCGCTCGAGCAATGGGTCGAGACCGGAATCGCCGGCCTGCTCCTCGTCCTCGCGTTCTACGTTGTTTGTGCGCGCGCCCTATGGCGCGCACGCGGCTCACCGGCGCTCTGGCTGCTCGGGCCGGCGGTCGCCGTGTTCCTGCTCGCGAACCTGATCGACTGGCCATGGCATCTCGCCGGCGTCGGCGCGCTCTTCGCCGTCGCGCTCGGCTCGGTCACTGCAGCTCGAGCTCCCCGACCCTGAAGCCCAGCGGCACCTTCTCGTCTTCGGCCGCGGCGTAGATCCGGATCCGGCGGATGTCCGTCTCCCGAACGGCGACGATCTCCGGCTCCGATTCGCCGATGTCGCAGACGACGAACGGCGGGTAGGACTGGACAGCGCGAGGCTCGAGCGTCCGGCCGTCGTTGGTCTCGATCTCGACCACCGCGTGCCTGCCCGCCGGGGTGGCCGATCCGACGCGCGCATGGAGGTCGTGGATATAGCTCCAGAGTCCTTCGTGCGTACCGGCCAAATCGCGGTGATGCTACCGGCGTGGCCGCAATCGTCGCGATCCTGCTCGCCATCTTCGTTCTCCCCTCACCCTGGGGTCTCCTGGCCATCGTCGCCGGCATCACGATCGAGGTCGGCGAGAGCTGGTTCTGGATCCGGTTCACGCGTCGCCGGCGAGCCGTCACCGGCGCCGAAGGGCTGATCGGGCAGGACGCGGTCGTGATCGAGGCCTGCCGGCCGGACGGTCGCGTGCGCGTCCACGGCGAGCTCTGGCGCGCTCGCTGCGCGAGGGGCGCGGGCGTCGGCGAGCATGTCAGCGTCACGCGGGTGGACGATCTCACCCTCGAGGTCGAATGAGGCTCAGACTGACCCTCGAGTACGACGGGACCGACTTCTCCGGGTGGGCGTCCCAGCCGGGCCTGCGGACGGTGGAGGACGAGCTGGGCCGGGCGCTTGCCGAGGTCTTTCCCGCGGTGGGACGGCTCGCGGTCGCGGGCCGGACGGATGCGGGAGTGCACGCGCTCGGCCAGGTGGCGAGCGTCGAGGTTCAGGGAGGACCTCCGCCCGACCATGCTGCCGAGGCGCTCAACACCGTCCTCCCGCACGACGTGTCGGTGCTCGGAGTCGAAGAAGCCGCGGAGGACTTCCACGCCCGGCATTCGGCCCGCGCGCGGAGCTATCGCTACCGCATCTGGCGTCGGCGCACGCCCTCTCCCTTCGAGTACCGGCGCAGCTACTGGTATCCGCGCCGGCTGGACGAGGAGAAGCTCGCGGATTCGGCGGACGCGCTCCTCGGCGAGCACGACTTCCGCGCGTTCACGCCGACCGAAACCCGGCACGAGACGTTCGACCGCGTCATCCTCGCGGCGGCGTGGCACCGGCGCGGTGACGTGCTCGAGCTCGAGATCACGGCCGACAGGTTCCTGCGCCACATGGTGCGGACGCTGGTGGGGACGATGCTGGAGCGGACGCCGGAAGAAGTGGAGGCGTTACTGACGGGTCGGCCTCGAAGCGACGCAGGCCCCACAGCGCCGCCATGGGGCCTGTACCTCGAAAGTGTGCGGTACTGAGGCCGGTGTTAGGCCGGGCCGGATGACGCTCCAGACACGGCGCCGGATCAGCACGTTCGGCCGCGACCCGTAGCGCTGCTACGCGCCGCGACCGCCCGCACTGCCCGGCTTGGTCTGGAGCCCCCGGCGGCGGCCGATTTCCCATCAACCGTCTGGTACGGCCCAGGGTGGTGATGGTGAAGCCGTGCTGAGACTTGTTCCTGCAGGTAGCGGACGAGGTCGTGAGCGTGCACGACATCCCGCCGCCCCTCCACGTTGTACCCGCCTTCCGCACTTTCGTGTGTGCCGGATCGGCAAATGGTCCGGCATCGCCTGAGCAGGGCTGGACCTTGGCCCTGCCGCGCGTGTTGAACCCAAGCCAGCCGCCCGTGGGGTCGCCGATCCTGCACTTCTTCGTCGGCTTCGGCTTCAGGTGGCCGTTCCTGATCCCGCACACGACGAAGCCCCGTACGCCGGTGCCCCACATGCAGTAGATCTTTCCGTTCTGTGTCTTGAAGAAGCCGCTGCTCTTGGCGGCTGCTCCCGTGGCGGTACCTGCCGCCAGCGCTACTGCGGCGAGGCCCAGTGTGATGACGGAGAGAATTCGCATTGGCGATTCCTAACACACTTTCGCCCGGTCGTTAGCATCGAAGCGATGGCCTCCAAAACGAAAACTCCGGCCGATCGAGCGTCCGAGCTCCGCGAGCAGCTCGACCACCACCTCTACCGCTACCACGTCCTCGACGACCCGGAGATCTCGGACGCAGACTACGACCGTCTCTTCGACGAGCTGCTCGCGCTCGAGGAGGAGCATCCCGAGCTCCGCGATTCGAGCTCTCCGACGCAGCGCGTGGGAGCGCCGGTCTCGGACCGCTTCCAGAAGGTGCAGCACCTGGAGCCGATGGGCTCGCTCGAGAAAGTGACGACGGACGAGGCGCTGGCCAAGTGGGGCGAGGACGTGCGCAAGCGCCTCGAGTCCGATGAGCCGGTCGCTTACGTGCTCGAGCCGAAGATCGACGGGCTGGCGATCAACCTCACCTACGAAGGCGGCGTGCTCGTGCGCGGCGCGACGCGGGGGGACGGGATCCAGGGCGAGGACGTGACGGTCAACCTGCGGACGATCCCGACCATCCCCTTGCGCATGCGGGGCGACGCGCCGCCTCCGCTCCTCGAGGTGCGCGGCGAGGTCTACATGCCGCTCTCCGGCTTCCGGGAGCTGAACGAGCGGCTCGCCGGAACGAAGCAAAAGGTGGCGCCGAACCCGCGGAACGCTGCTGCCGGGTCCCTTCGGCAGAAGGACTCCTCGATCACCGCATCGCGCCCGTTGGCCGTGTGGGTGTACGGAGTCGGCGCGGCCGAAGGGCTCACGCGCGAGTCGCACTGGGAGACGCTGCAAGCGCTGCGCGAGCGCGGCTTCCGCACGAATCCGTTCGCCGAGCGGCACGAGTCGCTCGAGGCGGTCGCCGCTGCGTGCCGCGAATGGGAGACGCGGCGCGTCGAGCTCGACTACGAGATCGACGGAATCGTGATCAAGGTCGACTCCCTCGACCAGCAGCGCCGGCTCGGCGCGCTGCACGGCCGGCCGCGCTGGGCCCGCGCGTTCAAGTGGGCGCCGCTGACCGCCCAGACCAGGCTGAACAAGATCAGCATCCGCGTCGGCCGGACGGGCGCGCTCAATCCGTGGGGACAGCTCGAGCCCGTGGTCGTCGGCGGAGTCACGGTCTCGAACGCGACGTTGCACAACGAGGACGACATCAACCGCAAGGACATCCGCGAGGGCGACACGGTGATCGTGCAGCGTGCGGGCGACGTGATCCCGCAGGTCGTCGGCCCCGTCCTCCCGCACGCCAAGGGCTCGAAGCGTTTCCGCATGCCCGCGCGCTGCCCCCTGTGCGACGCCGAGATCGTCAAGCCCGAGGGCGAGGTCATGCACCGCTGCCCCAACCGGGCATGTCCCTCCCGAGGCCTGGAGACGCTCATCCACTGGGTCCAGGCCGCAATGGACATCGAAGGTGTGGGCGAGCAGTTCGTGCGGCGGCTCTGGGACGAGGGCCTGCTCCGCTCGATGCCCGATCTCTACCGCCTCACGGCGGAACAGCTGATGGAGCTGGACGGCTACGCCGAGATCTCGGCGCGCAACGCGGTCGAGTCGATCGCGCTCTCCAAGGAGCGTCCCTTCCACCGCGTCCTCTTCGGCCTCAACATCCCCAAGGTCGGATGGGTCATGGCGGAGAACCTCGCCCGCCACTTCGAGACCGTCGACCGGCTGATGGAGGCGACGCAGGAGGAGCTCGTCGAGGTCGACGGGATCGGGCCGGACCGCGCCGAGCTCATCGCCGAGTGGTTCGAGGACGAGGAGAACCGGGCGCTGATCGCGGAGCTGCGCGGGCTGGGCCTGCGCTTCGAGGCCGGGGACGAATCCAAGCCGGTCGAGGGGCCGCTGACCGGCAACACGTACGTCATCACCGGCACCCTCGAGGGCTTCACCCGTGACGAGGCGGGCGCGGCGCTCGAGGCGCTCGGCGCCAAGGTCACGAATTCGGTATCGAGCAAGACGACCGCGGTGATCGCGGGCGAGAGCCCTGGCTCGAAATTGCAGAAGGCGCAAAAGGCCGGCGTTGAGGTGCTCGACGAGCCGGGTCTCGTGAAGCTACTTCGCGGCGGCGGCTAGCACCTGCACGAAGCGGTCCTCCGCCTCCTTCGCGTACCAGGAGGCGAGCGGGAACCCGTTGTGCAGGATCGCGAAGGCGTAGCGTCCCTTCACGAAGCCGGTCAGTGCCGAGGCCTCGTCCGTCGTCCCGGTCTTCGCCAGCACGCGCCCGCGTGTGGAGAACCCGAGCAACCGATTGCGCAGCGTCCCCGTCCGCCCGGCGACGGCGAGTGCGGCCTCGAGCGGCTTGCGGACGGCCGGATCGGACCTGGCGGACTGGAGGATCGAGACGAGCGCGCCGACCGTGAGCCGGTCCTTCGAGGAGAGGCCCGAGCCGTCGACGATGCGGACGCCCACCATGGGCACCCCGGCCTCGGTCAGAACCTTCCGCACGACCGCGGCTCCGCCGGCGGACGTGCCGTGCCCCTGCGTCGCGCCGAGCTGCTTGAGGACGAGCTCGGCGGTGAAGTTGTCGCTCCAGCTGTCCATGTACCGGAGGATCTTCCAGAGCGGCGCGGAAGTGACGTGCGCGATCGGGACGGACGGCTCCGTCGCGACACCCTGCTTCGACTTCCCGGCAACGGTGACTCCCGCGCCCTTGAGCGCCTGCTTGAAGAGTGCGGCCGCCGCGAGCGCCGGACGGCTCGAAAGCTGGCCTTTGAAGATGCAGCGGTCGACAGTCAGCGCGGAGAGGGCCGGCGACTCGCCGCCGTAGAAGTACGACTTCCAGCCCCAGACGCCGCGCTTGGAGTCGAAGAAGCTCTCGTCGCCGACGATCGAGCCCGTGATCCGGCGGATGCCGAGCCCGCGCACCATCCAGGCCATGTGCTTTAGGTCCTGATACGAGAGCGTCGGGTCGCCGCGGCCGCGGAGCACGAGATTCCCGCGCCAGGTCTTGCCGACCTGACCGCCGTTCCCGAGCACGTCCGTGGGGATCCGATACGTCCCTCCCAGGACGTGCAGCGCCGCGAAGGTGACCGGCAGCTTCTCGTTCGAGGCCGGCTCCATGCCGACGAAGCGCCGCTGCTTGTACAGGATCTCGCCCGTCTGCAGGTCGACGGCGACGGCTGCTCGCGTGGATCCCGCCAGGCCTCCGACGGCGAGCGCGCGGGCCAGCTTCGGGGTGAGGGGGCTCGGGTTGGCGGAGCGCGCGGCCGCGGTAGCGGCGGCAAGCAGCGCCGCCGCGAGGAGGAGGCAGCCGAGGAGCGTCCGGCGCATCCGGCGATTGTGGTGGAGGGTGCGGATGGTCATGGGCCTTGCAGACGAAAAGATAGGCCGTCCGGCCTATTCAAAACTGTTCCTTGCTGCCTGATAATCGCTCTCAGTGTTGCATGAGGTTAACGTCGTCCTGGAGCGCATCGATGTTCTGCTCGGTGGTGCCCCTCCCGTGCCCGAGCTCGAGCGGACCTTGACGGACGGGTACGCGACCGCACTGGCGCTGGAGGGCGAGCGGCTCCGCATCGACAAGCGGATGGACGGCGTCGCCGCGGCGATCGACGAGGATCCTTCGGGCGCGAAGGAGCTCTCGGCGCTCGCGGAGAAACGGGCCAGCGTCGACAGCGACCTCCGCCGCCTGCGCGAGCGGCTCGGGCTGCTCAAGCAGCGCACACGCGAAGTGCGCGCCGCCGTCCCGCCGCCGAGCGCCGTCCCGCAGCCGGGCTTGAGTTGAGCCGGCGCGCCCGGTCGGCGCGTGATCATTTCGTCAGCGGCTCAGGCTAAACCGCTTCTCACCGCGAAGACGGCCGCCTGTATGCGGTTCTCGATGCTGAGCTTCAGCAGGATGTTCGAGATGTGGTTCTTCACCGTCTTCGCGCTGATGAAGAGCTCACCCGCGATCTGGGCATTGTCCTTGCCGTTCGCGATCAGCTTGAGCACCTGGAGCTCGCGGTCCGAGAGCTGTGTCGTCAGTAGCTGGGCCGTCTCGAGATCCGGGCTCGAGGCGCGCACGCGCTGGAGCACCTTCGCCGCGATGGCCGGCGAGATCAGGGACTCGCCTCGATTCGCCGCGGCGATCCCGCGCAGGAGGTCCTGGATGGTGGCGTCCTTCAGCAGGTAGCCGCATGCTCCGGCCACGACCGCGTCCATCACGTCCGCGTCCTGATCGGAGATGGTCAGGACCACGACGCGTGTCAGCGGCGCGACCGCGGCGATCTCGCGGGTCGCTTCGATGCCTCCCTTGCCCGGCATCTCCAGATCCATGAGAACGACGTCGGGCGCGTGCTCCTCGACAAGCATCACGGCATCGTCGCCGTTGGCCGCCTCGCCGACGATCTCCACCCCCTGCTCCTCGAGCAGCGTGCGCAGACCGGTGCGAAAGAGGTCGTGGTCGTCGACGAGGAGGACGCGGACGCCCGCCTCAGTCGCCTCACTGGCTGTGCTGCCGTTCTCTCCCAAAACTGCTGCACCCCCACGCCCGTCGTGGCCGCGCGCCGGGCAGTGTAGCGAGAGGGCTCAGTGCAGATAGATCGTGATGGTCTTCACGCCCCACTGATCTGCCTCCGCTTCGGTGGGAACCCATACGTCGATGCGGGCGCCGACGATGGCCGACCCCGTGTCGGCGGCGAACCCCTCGCCGTATCCGGGGATCGTCATGTGCGTTCCGAACGGGATGACGTTCGGGTCGACGGCCACGATCCCGTGGCCGACGGGCACGCCCGTCGCCGTTGTGCCGGGAAGCGCGTAGGCCGTCGCCACGACAGTCAGCGCGCGGCCGTGGCCTTGAATGGGGGGTGACGGAGCCGCCGGGACGGTGGGCGCCGGAGTCGGCGCGATCGCCTGCTGGGCCGCGATCGTGCTCGAACGCTTGTCCGCGGCCTGAGCCTGTTGCTCGAGTGAGGAGATCTGGTGGTCGTTGAGCTGCCGTTGGCTCTGCAGGTCGGCCAGGTAGCTCTGCCGCTGCGAGCGGGCCGATTCGAGGTCGGCGGCCGCGGAGGACGCCTGCTGCTCCAGCGCCGCAAGCCGGTCCTCGCGGGCGGCGAGCGAGCTCGTCAGCCTGTTCAGCGAGGCGCGGGCGCGGCGGGCTTGGACGAGCAAGTACTTGTCCTGCCCGGCGACCGAGTGGAGACGATCGATGTTCGTGATCGCGTCGCCCAGCGACTGCGCTCCGAGGAAGATCGCAAGCGTGTCGGGCTTGCCCTGCTCGTAGATCCTGACGAGCCGCCGCCCGAGATTGCGCTGCGAAACGGCGACGACGCGGCGCACCTGTGTGAGCCGGCGCTGCACGGACGCCCGCTCAGCCGAGACCGTGTCCACCTCGGCGCGCAGCGAGTCGACGCGTGCCTGCTGCTCGCGGAGCCGGCTCTCGAGCGCGTACAGGTCGATCAAGGCCGAATGAGACTGCTGCGCCAGGCTCGCGTTCTCCTGGCGGAGGCCACTGATCGTGCTCGGATCAGCCCCGACGGGAGCCGCCGCCGCGAAGACGGCGAAGGAGGCGGAAACCCCCGCGAGGACGGCGAGTGGAGGCCGTCGAAACACGCGCATGGGGCGAAGACGCTAGCAATTGCAGGGACTTTGTGTTTCAAGGCAGGAGCTCCTGCACCATGCCCGGGCTTGCCTCTCCAACTGCTTGTGACAGTGCTCGCCTCATTGCGCTCGAACACCCACGAACGGGCCGGCCACTCAGGTAAGTAGTGATTGGATCGGGCGAAGACACTACAAATTGCTCGAACTTTGTGCGACCCTCGTTAAGTGAGGATTGCATCATTTTTGGCTCAATTAAGCGGTTGCGCTCATCCGGTAACCCTGCTAGGGTGCCCAACTTGTGACGAACCGAGCCCTCCTCGGGCGCCCGCGGAAGCGGGTGACCGGAGGTCGTCATAGGTCGAAGGTACGGCTTGCGGCACTGCTGCTGACGTCGTCGGCGGCGCTTCTGGTGAGTGCGGTGCCCGCCTTCGCAGACCCCTCCAGCATCTCCGCCAAAGAGGCGGAAGTGCAGAGCGTGCTCAACCAGATCGACCAGCTCGACGGCAGCCTGGAGCGCGCGATCGAGGCCTACAACCTCGCAACCGACAAGCTCCACGCGATCGAGGGCGACTTGCAGACGAACCTGCGCGAGCTGCACATCGCCAAGGCAAACCTGGGCCGCTCGCAGAAGGCCCTCTCGAAGCGCCTGGTGAGCATCTACACCTCGGGCGACGACACGTCCTCGACTCTGGGGATCCTCCTCGGCGCCGGCACCATCGACGACATGCTGAGCCAGATCGAGACGGTGAACCGCGTCTCGAACCAGGATCTGCGCATCAACCGCCAGATCATCGAGTTCAAGGGAGCGGTCAAGCAGCACCGGATCGAGCTGAGGAACGCAGAGGCGGAGGCGCAGTCGCTCGTCCAGGAGCGTTCCGACCAGAAGGCGTCGATTCAGTCGCAGCTTTCAGAGCGCCATCAGCTGGTCGCCTCCATCCGCAGCGACATCGAGCGGATGAAGCAGGAAGAGGCGCAGCGTCAAGCCGAGCTTGCACGCCAGGCGCGGGAGCGCGCCGCCGAAGCGGCCAACGCCCCGGCGCCGATCGTCTCCACCTCGTCGACTGCCGCACCGCCGGCTACCACTCCGAGCCCTGTCGCGCCTCCTTCGAGCGGGGGCGGGAACGGCACGCTGGTGTCGATCGCGATGCGCTACCTCGGGATCCCGTACGTCTACGCCGGCGACAGCCCGTCCGGCGGCTTCGACTGCTCCGGCTTCACGATGTACGTCTACGCGCAAATCGGCATCTCGCTCCCGCACAACGCGGCCATGCAGTTCGGGGAGGGGACACCGGTCTCGCGCGACGCGCTCGAGCCCGGCGACCTCGTGTTCTTCTACGGGCTCGGCCACGTCGGGATGTACATCGGCGGCGGCAACTTCATCCACGCGCCGCACACCGGCGACGTGGTCAAGATCTCACCGCTTGCCGGGCACTACGACTCCGTCTTCGACGGAGCCCGCCGCTACACCTAAGCCGCGTAGAGCCTCTCTATTTCGTCGGCGAAGTGCTGCTCGACGACCTTCCGCTTCAGCTTCATCGTCGGCGTAACCTCGCCCTCCTCGGCCGAGAAGTCCCGCGGGACGATCGCGAAGCGCTTGATCTGCTCGAAGCGTGAGCGGTTGCGGTTGACGTCGTCCACGGCGCGCTGCACGGCGGCGCGTGCATCCTCAGGCGAGACACCGTCCGCTTCGTCCTCGTCCAGTGCGACGAGCGCGACCACGTAGGGCCGGCGGTCGCCAACGACGAGCGCCTGCGAGACGAGGTTCGACGACTTGAGGGCATTCTCGAGGGCCTGCGGCGCGAGGTTCTTGCCGCCGGCGGTGACGATGATGTCCTTCTTGCGATCGGTGATGCGCAGGAAGCCATCCTCGTCGATCTCGCCGATGTCGCCCGAGTGCAGCCAGCCCTCGGCGTCGATTGCCGCGCGTGTGGCCTCCTCGTCGTTGTAGTAGCCGGCGAAGACGGTTTCGCTGCGGATCAAGATCTCGCCGTCCTCGGCTGTCTTCACCTCGAAGCCCGGGAGGATTCGACCCACGGTGCCGAACTTGACGCGGCCCGGGAGATTGACCGCGCAGGCGGTAGTGCACTCGGAAAGGCCGTAGCCCTCGAGGATGAGGATGTCGAGCGTCAGGAAGAACTCGGCGATCTCGGGTGCAAGCGGGGCTCCGCCCGAGATGGCCACGCGCAGGCGCCCGCCCAGCTTCTCCTTCACCTTCGAGTAGACGAGCCTGTCGGCGATCCTGTGCTTGCGCGCCAGTCCCGCGGGTAGCGGCTCGTCGCGCAGCCTGTACGGCATCGCTTCGCGGCCGACGTTCAACGCCCAGTCGAGCAGGCGCCGGCGGAGCCCCTTGGCCGAGTCGAACTGGCCCTGGATCCTCGTGTGCACCTTCTCGTACAGGCGCGGCACGCTCGGCAGGACCGTCGGCCGCACCTTCGGCAGCGCGTCGGCGGTCGCGTACGGGTCGGAGAGGAACGCGGTCGTGTACCCCTCGTACGCACCGAGCAGGACGAGGAGGCGCCCGTAGTTGTGCGCCAACGGGAGGTACAGGAGGAGGAGATCCTGGTCGAGGGTGAACTCCTCGAGCGTGTCGATCGTCGCCGCCATCTCGAAGTAGTTCCGGTGGCGGATCATGCAGGCCTTGGGCGCGCCGGTCGTCCCGGACGTATAGATGAAGGTGTAGAGGTCGTCCTCGCCGATCTGGCTCTCCGCCTGGGCGAGCGCGTCCGGGTGCTGCTCGCGGTAGGCGCGTCCGCGCTCCTCGAGCTCCTCCAGTGCCTCCAGTGAGAGGACGTGCGGGAGGGCGGGGACGAGCGAACGGCGCTCCTCGTCGACGAAGACGCCGCTCGCCTCGACGAGGCCGAGCATGTAGGCACAGTCACCGGCGGAGCTGGTCGGGTAGATCGGCGCGGTGACGGCGCCGATCCGGGCGAGAGCGAAATCGGCGAGCGCCCATTCGAGCCGTGTCGCGGCCATGATCCCGATGACGTCCCCCTTCTTGATCCCGAGCGCGAGGAGCCCGAACGCGACGTCCTCGACGCGGCGCGACGCCTCCTCCCATGAGACCTCGCGCCAGCCGTCCTCCTCCTCCGCCAGGTACGCGGGCGCGGTTCGATTCGCGGCGAGCGCCTTCTGCCAGAGCGCGGGGATAGTGCGTTGCATACGGGAAACTCTACGAGGAAGGGAAGGGCTGGTCTAGCGAGAAAGCTTCCGGTCCCCAACTAGACTGGAAGTCGGAATGCGCACTATCTGGAACGGATCGATCAGCTTCGGGCTGGTCAACATCCCGATCGGCCTCGCGGTTGCGACGCAGCGGACGGACGTCTCGTTCCGGACGCTCCATCGCGAGTGCAAGACGCCGATCAAGCAGAAGCGCTACTGCCCCGTGCACGAGCGGGACGTCGGCCCGGACGAAGTCGTCAAGGGCTGGGAGTTCGTGAAGGGTGAGTACGTGATAGTCGAGGAAGACGATCTCGAGGCGGTCGCGCTGCAGCGTTCGAACTCGATCGAGATCCTCCGCTTCGTGCAGCTCGAGGAGGTCGACCCGGTCTTCTTCGACCGCACGTACTACCTCGCGCCGGCGGACGCCGAGGCCCAGCGCCGCCCCTACGTCCTCCTGCTGCGCGCGATGGAGGACACCGGGATGGCCGCGATCGGCAAGTTCGTCCTCTGGGGGAAGGAGAACCTCTGCCTGATCCGCCCGCAGGGCAACAGCCTCGCGCTCGAGACGCTGTTCTTCGCCGAGGACGTACGCGCCAAGCGAGACATCGAGGACGCCGTGGCCGAGAGCGACGTCAAGGATGCCGAGCTCGATCTCGCGCGCCAGGTGATCGAGAGCATCTCGGGCGAGTTCGAGCCCGAGGAGTTCCGCAACGAGTACCGCGACGAACTCCGGCAGATGCTCGAGGCGAAGCTGGCCGGGCAGGAGATCGCGAAGCCGGAGCCTGCCCCGGAGACGCCGGTGATCGACCTGATGGAGGCGCTAAAAGCGAGCGTCGCCGAGACGAAGAAGCAGCCGGCCGCAAAGAAGGAGAAAGCGGCCGCGTCAGCGGGGCCGAAGCGCCGGCGAGCGCCGGCGCGTAAGTCTGCCTAGCTCGCTGCGGGCTGCGGCGAGGTGCTGTTGATGGCGAAGTCGCGCTGGGCCTGGAACAGCGTCTTGTCGATCTTCCCGTGATAGATCGGCACGCCTTCGTCGTAACAGAACTGGATCACTTCGTTCCGGTCGATCCCAAGCTCCTTCGACAGCTCCTCGGGCGTCAGATGGTTCGCCACAGTCGTCTCCCTTCCGGTCTGGCTGATCTCGGACATGAAAAAGCCCGCCTGCGCGTGGCGCAAACGGGCACCGTTGCCGGTTCGAGTGTCGCGGCGGGAATCAAAGGACCCGCTGACCTCCTGCAATCATCTGCCCGTCATCATACTCCCGGGACCTGAGGGCACGCAACGGGATATACCCTCTGCCGGACACGGGCGATGGGGCTCGCCCTCAACCGCCGGCCCGGCTGATGGCTCCTACCGACGCGAAGGAGTCGCCATGCCGATCGCGTCCGCCAGCGTCGCCGCGGGCATCGGCGGCATCTATCTGGGCCTGTTCCTCGTCAGGAGGTAGCACCTCACACGGTGGCCGCCTCGAACGGGATGTCCGCCTCCGCCCCCTCACGCGCGGGCGGCGAGAGGAATTCCACAGAGCGCGCGACGATCTCCACCGCGGTGCGCTTCTTGCCGTCTTCGTCTTCCCACGAGCTCGTACGCAGCCGCCCTTCGACCGCGACGCGCCGGCCCTTGGCCAGGAACTGTGCGCAGACCTCCGCCTGCCTGTTCCAGGCCGTGATGCGGACGAAGTCCGCGTCACTGTCCGCGGCGGGCCGGTCGACCGCGAGCAGGAAGTTGGCCACCTTCTTGTCGTCTCCAACGTCGCGCACCTCGACGTCGGTGGCGAGGTTTCCGATCAGCGTGACTGAGTTCACGTCTCCTCCTTCGTTGTCATGCAAGACAACGTAGCGGAGAAACTGTGACGCAAATCCATCAGCTAGGCGCCGGAAGCGTTACCCCGGCGCCACGTAGGGCGGAGCCGGGCTTTGCCCGAGCGCAGCCCAAGCGTGAGCAATGAACAACGGATAGGGGGCAAGGGGCGAAGCCCCAAAAAGAAGGAGGGGGCTCGCGGGGGAACCATGGGTTCCCCCGCGTTGAATCGGGGTGCCCAGATTTGAACTGGGGACCTCTCCGACCCGAACGGAGCGCGCTACCAGGCTGCGCCACACCCCGACTCGCGAAGGTTAGCGAGTCAGTCGATCTCCTTCAGCCAGGGCCGTGTCAGCACGACGGCGAACATCGCGGCGGAGATGAGCGCCCCGCCGGCGATGATCGTCCCCGGCGCGGCGAGGCCGGAGATACTCGCTGCAACGGCGAGCCCGACCGGCATCAGACCGAACGAGCCGAAGAAATCGAGGCTGACGACCCGAGAGAGGAGGTTGGTGGGGACGAGCTCCATCAGCATCGTCTCCCAGATCGCCACGCCGAACCCGATGCAGAAGCCGCGGATGACTGCGAAGAGGCAGGCGAGGCCGAACCAGGGGGATAACGCGACGCCGGCGATGGCGACGCTGTTTATGAGCCAGACGACGTACGAGATGATCCCGCGGCGGTGCCTTGGCTGAATCTGGCCGAAGGCGAGTGTGCCCGCAACCGTGCCGACGCCCAGCAGCGAGGTCAGCAGCCCGTATGCGCCCACGCCCCGCCCGAAGTGCTGCTGGATGAGCTTCGGCAGCAGGACCTGCTGCGGCGCGAACTGAAGCATCAGGACGACGGAGAAGAGCGTGATCGTCACCCAGAGCCACGGCACTCCCGCGACGTAGCGGACGCCGGACCAGATCTCCCGCACCGTCCCCTCTCCCGCCGCGGCTTCGACCGCCCGCGGGCGCGTGAACCAGAGCAGTCCGGCCGAGACCAGAAACGACGCGGCGTCGACGGCGAACACGACAGCCGAGCCGGCCACTCCGTAGAGCCCGGCCGCGAACGCGGGCCCGACGAGCAGGCTGCTCCAGCGCGCGACCCCGATCAGGCTGTTCGCCGACGGGATCGCGCCGGGCTCGACGACCAGCGGAACCATGCCGCCGAATGCCGGGTAGAAGAGCCCGTCGCCGAGCCCCATCAGGGTCGAAAGAACGATGATGAGCGTGAAGGTGAGGTGGCCCGACGCGTCGATCGCGGCCAGCGCACCGACCGCGACGAAGCGGGCGAGGTCGGAGGCGATCATCATCTTGCGGCGCGAGATGCGGTCGGCGAGCGCCCCGCCGATCAGCAGCGTCGTGAGCAGTGCGGTCGCCTGGCAGAAGAGGACGATCCCGAAGCGGCCGGCGCCGACCAGCGTGAACGTCCTCCAGCCGAGCGCGGTCAGGAAGGCTGCGTCGCCGATCAGCGAGACCGTCTGCCCGGCGAAGAGCAGCCGGAAGTCCCGGTAGCGAAGGGCGTGGAATATGCGGACGCGGCGTCTCCCCTCCACGGGGCTATCCTCGCCTCGATGCGGACCGCGTGCATTCAACTCACCAGTCGCGCCGACAAGGCCGCGAATATCGAGAAGACGGCCCTTCTCGTGGGGCAGTCGGCCGCCGGAGGCGCCGAGCTCGTCCTGCTCCCGGAGAAGTGGAACGCGATCGGCGACGCCGAGGAGCTCCACGCGAACGCGGAGTCGCTCGAGGACGGGGAGTCGGTCGCCGTGATGGCGGAGTGGGCGCGCTCGCATGGGATCTGGCTGATCGGCGGCTCGATCACCGAGCGGCGCGAAGGCCGCGAGAAGCTCTCGAACACGTGCGTCGTCTTCGACCCCGACGGCGAGATCGCTGCCGTCTACCGCAAGATCCACCTCTTCGACGTCGAGGTCGGAGGGATCGTCTACCGGGAGTCGGAGGCCGAGGAGCCCGGGGACGAGCCCGTCGTCGCGCGGGTCGGCGACTGGAGCGTCGGGCTGTCCGTCTGCTACGACGTCCGTTTCCCGGAGCTGTACCGCGTGCTCGCGCTCGAGGGCGCGGAGCTGCTGACCGTCCCCGCGCATTTCACGCTCCACACCGGCCGTGACCACTGGGAGGTGCTGCTGCGAGCACGCGCGATCGAGAACACCTGCTACGTCGCCGCGGCGGCGCAGATCGGCGAGACACGGCCGGGGAAACCAAGCTTCGGACGCTCGCTGATCGCCGATCCGTGGGGGCTCGTCGTGGCGCTCGCGCCGGACGAGGAGGGCGTGATCGTCGCCGACCTCGACCGCGAGCGCGTGGCTCGAGTGCGGCAGAACCTCCCTTCGCTTGCGAGCCGCCGCCCAGAGGCATACAGGTGGCCGGCGACGATCTGAAGGCAGTCCTCTTCGACGTCGACTTCACGCTCGCCCGTCCCGGCCCGGAGCTGGGGCCGGAGGGGTACGTGCGCGTGGGGCGCAGACACGGGATCGAGCTCGACGTCTCGCGTCACGACGAGGCGCGCGCGGCTGCGCTGGAGACCCTCCAGAAGCATCCCGATTTCCGGCACGACGAAGAGCTCTGGGTGGAGTTTTCCGCCCGGATCGTCGTCGGCATGGGGGCAGATCCCGCGACGGCGCGGGCAATCGGCAACGAGGTCGAGCGCGCGTGGGAGAAGTCCGAGAACTTCGACATCTACGAGGACGTCGAGCCTGTCCTCGGGGAGCTGCGCGCGCACGGCCTCAGGATCGGGCTCGTCTCGAACGGCGCACGCGACCTGCGCGAGTTCGTCCGCCACCACGGCCTCGACGCCGACGTCACCGTCGCCTCCCGCTACCACGGCAAGGTCAAGCCCGAGCCGTCCATCTTCATGAAGGCGCTTGCACAGCTGGGAGTGGAGCCGGGTGAGGCCGCGATGGTCGGCGACCATCTCCAGGACGACATCGAAGGCGCGCGGGCGCTCGGCATGCGCGCCGTCCTCGTCGACCGCGAGGACCGGTATCCCGAACGGGACGATCGCCTGCGTGACCTCTTCGGTGTGCCCGCCGCCCTCGGGCTTCTGCCACGTGCCTAGCGGAAGTTAGGATCGAAACATGCCCGACTGGGTGATCTGGGCGATTGCGGCAGTCGCGTTGGGGATCGGGGAGATCTTCACGCCGGGGCTCTTCTTTCTCGGGCCGGTGGCGCTCGCCGCCGTCGCTGCAGCGCTCATGGCGCTCATCGGGCTCGGGCTCGTCGTCCAGCTGATCGTCTTCATCCTCGGCGCGATCGCGTCCCTCGCGATCCTGCGTCCGATCGCTCGCTCGCACCTGCGCATGCCGGCCAGCACGCGTACCGGGACGGCGGCCCTCGTCGGGCGCAAGGCTCTTGTCGTCCAGCGCGTCGACTTGCACGGTGGGCGCGTCCGCATCGCCGGTGAAGAGTGGTCGGCGCGTTCATTCTTCGACGAGCAGGTTCTCGACCCAGGGACGAGCGTGGAGGTCGCCAAGATCGAAGGCGCGACCGCGCTCGTCTGCAAATAGGAGGTGGCGTTGTGATCCCATTGATCGTTCTGGCGGCGGTGGCGGCGTTCGTGATCCTGGTGTTGTGGCGAACGATCAAGATCGTTCCGCAGGCTCGCGCGGGTGTCGTCGAACGGCTCGGGCGGTACTCGCGGACGTTGAATGCCGGCCTGACGATCGTCGTCCCGTTCGTCGACCGGATCCGGGACACGATCGACCTGCGCGAGCAGGTCGTGTCGTTCGACCCGCAGCCGGTGATCACCGAGGACAACGTCGTCGTGAGCATCGACACGGTCATCTACTTCCAGGTGACGGACCCGAAGGCAGCGACGTACGAGATCGCGAATTACATCCGGGGGATCGAGCAGTTGACGGTGACGACGCTGCGCAATGTCATCGGAGGCCTGGCGCTCGAGGAGACGCTCACGTCGCGCGACCAGATCAACTCCCAGCTCCGGGGCGTTCTCGACGAGGCGACGGGCAAGTGGGGAATCCGCGTCAACCGGGTTGAGTTGAAGGCGATCGACCCGCCGGCGTCGATCAAGGATTCGATGGAGAAGCAGATGCGGGCCGAGCGAGACAAGCGTGCCGCAATCCTCAACGCCGAGGGCCTGAAGCAGTCCCAGATCCTGACCGCCGAAGGCGAGAAGCAGAGCGCGATTCTTCGAGCCGAGGGACAGCGTGAGGCCGCGATCCTGGACGCGGAGGGACAGGCGAAGGCAATCGGGACGGTCTTCCAGGCAATCCACGAAGGCGACGCCGATCCCAAGCTGCTTGCCTATCAGTACTTGCAGGTTCTGCCGCAGATCGCGCAGGGCGAGTCGAACAAGGTGTGGATCATCCCAAGCGAGATCACGCAGGCGCTCGGCGATCTCAAGTCGATGATCCCGTCACGGCGCGACGACGGAGGCACCTAGAGCGGGTCGAGCTCTGCCCGCCAGGCGCGGGTGTGCTCGCCGAGTGAGGGCGCGCCGCCGGAGGGCGGCTCGTACGCGAATTCGCGCGCCGCTTCCTCCAAGGTCGCGACAGGCCCCACGGCGACGTCCTCCTGGTCGAAAAGCTCCAGCCAGTCGGCCAGCGTCTTCGACCGGATCCGCGCGGCGAACGCCTCTGCGTCGTCGACCTCCGGCAGCTCGAGCAGCTCGCAGAAACGGCGGAAGAACTTCGGCTCGAGCGCGGCCACCGTGAGGAAGCGGCCGTCGGCCGTCTCGTAGATGCGGTAGCGGGCGAGGCCGCCGGTGAGGAGCCGCGGGGACGGCTCGCCGCCGAGCCTGTGCGCGGCGAAGCGGTGGGCGCCGTGTGTCATCGAAACGACGAGGTGCCGTCCCCGGCCGGTGCGTCCACGTTCGAGTAGCGCGGCGAGGATCTCCGCGACCGCGGCGAGCGCGCCCGCCCCGAGGTCGGCGATCTGCACCGGCGGCAGGCCCGGTGCGGTGTCCGCGAGCACGCCGGCGTACCCCAGGTAGTTGAGGTCGTGCCCGGCGCGTGCAGCGTGTGGGCCTTCCGCTCCGAATCCGGTGAGCGAGCAGTAGACGACGCTCTCGGGCAACGCGGACGGCCCGATCCCGAGGCGCTCCGCAACCCCGGGACGAAAGCCCTCCAGGACGACGTCCGCCCGCGCGCAGAGCGCGCGCCCGAAGGCCGGATCCTGCTTCAGGTCGCAGACGACCGACTCCTTGCCGGCGTTGAGCGCGACGTCCCACTGCGGTGCGATGTCCCGCACCGGATCGCCGTCCGGGCTCTCCAGCCGCACGACCCGCGCGCCGTAGCGCAGGAGCTCGCGGCTCGCGAACGGGCCCGGCAAATACCGGGTGAGGTCGACGACCAGTGTTCCTGCGAGTGGATGCATCAGCCCCATCCTCTAGAGTCACCACCCCTTGACGCAACGGGCACTCGCGGCAGTCGAGCAGTTTGTGAAGGTCCCGGTCGCGCGGCGGAACCTGCTCTGGTCGCTCGGCCTCGGGGCATTCGGGCTTGGCGTTCTCGATCACCGTCGTGGCGGCGTACCTTCCGCCGCTGCTCTCGAAGTTCACAGGATCGGCGGTGCTGATCGCCGCGGTGCTGGCGGCGGAGGGGATCTTCGCCATCACGCTCCCGCTCGTCATCGGCCCGTGGAGCGACACGTTCCAGACGCCGATGGGGCGGCGGCGCCCGTTCATGGCCGTGGCCGTCCCGCCGATGGCGTTCGCGCTGACGCTGATCGCGTTCATGCCGAGCTTCTGGATCACCGCGCTCGTCGTGTTCTGTTTCTTCTTCGCCTACTACGTCTACGAGCCCCCCTACCGCGGGCTGTATCCGGACGTCCTGCCACCCGAGTACTTCGGTCGCGGGCAGAGCATCCAGCACCTCATGCGCGGAACCGCGCTCGGCCTCGGCCTTGTCGGCGGCGGCTTCCTCTTCCACGTCTGGAGACCGTTCCCGTTTCTGCTCGCTTCGGCGATCACCGTTCTGGCCTGCGGGGCGACGATCGCGCTCGTCCCGGAGCCGGGCGGGAACGAGCGCGTGTTCGAGGGAGTCCGCACGTACGTGGCTCGCAGCCTGCGCATCTTGAAGACCGAGCCCTACGTGCGCCGCTTCCTGATCGCCAACTCGCTCTGGGAGGGCTCGTTCGCCGCCGCGCGCACGTTCGTCGTCCTCTATGTCGTCAAGGGCCTCGGCGAGCCGCTCTCGACGTCGTCGGCCGTGCTCGCGACCATCGCGATCGGATACGTGGTGGCCGCGATCGGCTCCGGCCCGATCGCCGACCGGATCGGGATCGCCCGCGTGCTCTTCTTCGCCTCGTTCCTCTACGGCGGCGGGTACGTCGTCGCGGGGCTCGCGGAGTCGTGGCACGACTGGTACTACGCGGCCCTGTTCCCGATCGGAGTCGCCGGCGGAACCGTGATGACCCTGGCCTGGGGGCTGCTGTTCAAGCTGATGCCGGCCTCCGAGCGCGGGGCGATCGCGGGCCTGGCGACTACGACGAAGGGAATCGGCCTGCTCTGCGGCCCGCTGATCGCGGGCGCGGCGATCACGATCGTCGCCCCGTATCTGCCCGAGACGCACGGCTACCAGATCGTCTGGCCGATCTGCGGCCTGCCGATCCTGGCCGCGATCCCGATCGTCTACTCGCTGATCAAGGTCGAAAGGGCTCGTACATGAGCGTCGTCATCGTCGAGTCTTCGGTCCACAGACCGTGGTGGACGCCGGCCGGCCAGTACACGGTCTGACCCGCGTGGAGCTCGGCGGTGACGCCGTCGACGCTGGTGAACCCGTGACCTTCGATGCAGCTGACGAGGGTGTTGTTCGGCCCGGCATGGGGGTTGATCGTCCCGTGCTCGCCGAAACGGAGTAGCGCAAGCACCAGGTCGTCGTCGCCGACGATGACTCTTCCCTCGACGTTGACGAAGCCCTCCATCGGAACCGGCTCCCAGTCGGGCCGCTTGAACGGGCGGACGTCAGGCGCGGGCATGCACCGGAGAGAGCGCCGGCGCCCAGGCCGCGATGGGGGAGACGTCCCCGTCGCGTCCGTTCAGCTGCCGGAAGCCGAGCGCGTGCTCGGCCTGCATCATCTTGTGGATCTGCGTCGTTCCCTCGTAGATGATCGGGGCGCGCGCGTTGCGGAAGTAGCGCTCGATCCCGTACTCGGCGGAGTAGCCGTACGCGCCGTGCACCTGGATGGCGAGGTGGGCGGCCCTGAAGGCCGACTCGGTCGCGTGCCACTTCGCCAGTGACGTCTCGCGCGTGTTCCGCCGGCCCTCGTCCTTCATCCATGCCGCCTGCATGACCAGCAGCTTGGACGTCTCGTAGCCGAGCACCATCTCGGCGATCATGTCCTGGACGAACTGGTACTTGCCGATCTGCTGGCCGAACGTCTCGCGCTCCCGCGCGTACTCGACGGAGCGCTCGAGACAGGCGCCGATGACGCCGCACGCGCCGGCCGCGACCGTGAAGCGGCCCTGGTCGAGCCCGTACATCGCGATCTCGAACCCCTGCCCCTCCTCGCCGACGAGATTCTCGGCGGGGACTTCCACGTCCTTGAAGAAGAGCTCGCCGGTCGAGCCGGCCCAGACGCCGAGCTTGTGCTCCGTGTCGGCGGTCGAGACTCCCGTCCACTCGCGCTCCACGATGAACGCGGAGATCCCCTTGTGCTTCGCCGCGGGATCCGTCTTGGCGAAGACGAGCTGATGGTCGGCGACCGAGGCGTACGAGATCCAGTTCTTCTGGCCGTTGAGGATGTAGACGTCGCCTTCGCGTCGGGCAGTCGAGCGCATGGCGGCGACGTCGGAGCCCGCGCCGGGCTCGGTGAGGCCGAAGCAGGCGAGCTTCTCGCCCTTGGCCTGGGGCGTGAGGTACTTCTGCTTCTGGTCCTCCGTCGCGTAGCGCAGCAGCGAGAGGGAGTTGAGGCCGACGTGGACGGAGATCAGCGTGCGGAAGGCCGACTCGCCGCGCTCGATCTCCTCGCAGGAAAGGGCCTCGGAGACGTAGTCCAGGCCGGCGCCGCCGTACTCCTCGGGGATGACGATTCCGAGCAGCCCCAGCTCGGCCATCCCCTCGATGATTCCCATGTCGAGGTAGTGGTTGATGTCGTTCTCGACGGCGTTCGGCAGGACTCGCTCGTCGACGAACGAACGGACCGTCTGCTGGATGAGCTCCTGCTCTGGGCTGAACGCGAATTCCACGCCGTCAGTGTAATCGGGTACTCTTGACTGAACAGTCAGTCAAAGATCCTGCGGAGGACGTCGATGACAGTCACAGCGGACGAAAGGGTGACGACAGGGCTCTCGTTCGCGCTGACGGACGAGCAGCGGGAGCTGCGCAGCCTGGCGCGTGAGTTCGCGGAGAAGGAGATCCGTCCGAAGGCCGCGGAATACGACGAGCACCAGATCCATCCGGTCGACGTCGTCGCCAAGGCGCACGAGCTCGGCCTGATGAACCCGCACGTCCCGCAGGAGTACGGCGGGCTGGGCCTATCCGTCCTCGAGGGCGTGCTCATCGGCGAGGAGCTCTCCTGGGGCTGCGCCGGCATCGCTGTCTCGATCGTGGCCAACTCGCTCGGCGCCGCGCCGGTGGTCATCGCAGGCACGGACGACCAGAAGCGCAAGTGGCTGCCGCCCTTGCTCGAGTCGCCGATCCTGTGCTCCTTCGGGCTGACCGAGCCGAACGCGGGCTCCGACGTCTCGGGCATCCAGACGACTGCCGTCCGGCGCGGCGACGAATACGTCATCAACGGCTCCAAGATGTTCATCACGAATGCCGGCCACGCCTCCTGGCTCGTCGTCTTCGCCTCGACCGACAAGACCAAGGGGCACCGCGGCCTCTCCGCCTTCGTCGTCCCGACCGACGCGCTCGGCGTCACGGTCGAGAAGCACCTCGACAAGATGGGCCAGCGGGCGACCGACACGTCGGCCGTCGCCTTCCAGGATGTCGTCGTCCCTGCCGCAAGCCTGCTGGGCGACGAGGGCCAGGGCTTCAAGATCGCGATGATGACGCTGGACGGGACGCGGCCCGGGACAGCCGCGGGAGCCGTCGGCGTCGCCCAGGCCGCGTACGAGTACTCGGTGGAGTACGCGAAGGAGCGCGTCCAGTTCGGCCAGCCGATCGCGGTCAACCAGGGCGTCAACTTCATGGTCGCGGACATGGCCACCGAGATCGAGGCCGCGCGCCTGCTCGTCTGGCAGGCGGCCTGGCTGGTCGATCAGGGGAAGCGCGCGACGCTCCAGTCCTCGTTCGCCAAACGCTTCGCGGCGGACATGGTCATGAAGGTGACGACCGATGCCGTCCAGATCTACGGCGGGTACGGCTACATCAAGGAGTACCCGGTCGAGAAGCTGATGCGCGACGCGAAGCTCTTCCAGATCTACGAGGGCACATCCCAGATCCAGCGGCTCGTGATCGCCCGCGAGATCTTCTTGCCGCGGCCCGAATAGCGCTTCAGCGCGAGGGCCGCAAGATGCACGGCCCTTTAAGCAAGGGGTCTGACCCCTCTGCGAACAATGGAGCACCTCAACGGTGCCGAAAGACACGACGGAAAGTCGCTGCCACGGCTTGCTTTCGGGGTTTTCTACGCGTTCGGCAGAATCGGGGTCTGACCCCGGTGTTGCGGCTCCTCGTCAACTTCTGGTACGCGCATCCGGTCGGGCATGCGATCGAGGCGCTGCGCTACTGCCTGGGCTACCACCTGGCCGATCCAGAGCTGCGCGTGAGCGTGGCGCTGAACGCGGCGACACCGGTGGAGCTCGCGGGCTGCTGTCCTTTCGTGGACGAGGCGTATTCGGTCGGCTACACGGACTTCCTCGGCCGCGCCGGAGACCCGGACGCGGCGCTCGCCGAGGTCCCGCCCGACTGGGACTACGTCCTGGACGATGACCGCTCCCGTCAGCCGGCGCAGCTGGAGTTCGAGGGCGTGCGTCGCTACTACCAGGCCGCGCACCGCCACTTCAGCCCGCGCATCCACCACGGGACGACTGGGCATGAGCCGCCGGCCTATCAGCCGCATGGACAGCTCCGGCTGCAGCTTCCGGCCCGGCGGGAGCGGCCGGGCCCGATCGCGATCGCCGTCATGCCTGCGGGCTCGTCCGAGCCGTGGCGCTATCCCTCTGCGGCGTCCTGGCAGCGCATCCTGGGAGCGCTTCGTGAGGAGCTGCCCGAGGCCGTTTTCTGCTTCGTCGGCAAGCTCGAGCGGGACGAGCGGACGTCCACCTCCTGGACGCGCGAGCAGTTCGAGTCGCTCGGCGACGGGATCTGGGCGGTGGACGAGCCGCTGCTCGACCAGCTCGCGCTTGTCGAGGCCTGCGATCTCTTCCTTTCCCCGCACACCGGGTTCGGGTGCGCGGCGGTCTCGGTCGGCACGCCCTGGCTGACCCTCTCCGGCGGCCCGTGGCACGAGTGGTTCTTCAACGGCGTCCCGTTCCACTCGGTCCTCCCGGACACGAGCCGCTATCCCGCCTTCACCCAGATGGGCGACCAGCCGGACACCGTCGATGACGACGGCGAGCCGCGCACACCGTCGATGACACGCGCGCGGATCGAGGAAGACCTGCCCGAGCTGGTCGAGGCGGCGCGGGCGCTCGTCGAAAGGCGCATGAGCTATGAGCAGTCGCTGCGCGCCTACTTCCCGCGCCTCCTGGAGGCGTATGACGGCGACCGTTCGAAGATCTTCTCTTTCGACGGCATCCACGGGCGATTCATTTGACGAGACCTATCATCCAAGGCTCGTAAAACCGTCGGCGGAGGAGGATGAGCATGCGCGGCTTCAAGAACTTCCTTATGCAGGGCGACCTGATCGTGATCGCAGTGGGCCTCTCGATCGCCCTCGCATTCAGCACGCTGATCGGGTCATTCACGAATGCTGTCATCACGCCGCTCGTGAATGCGGCCGGCGGCAGCGGCGCCGAAGGGCTCGGGTTTCACGTCAACGGTCAATTCGTCGACTTCGGTGCCGTGATCTCGGCGATCATCTACTTCATCATCTTCGTCGCTGTCATCTACTTCGCGATCGTGGTGCCGTACCGACACATCCGCGCTCGCCGCGGCGAAACCGCCTTCGGGGATCCCGCGCCGACCAAGACCTGCCCGTACTGCCTCTCGGACGTGCCGTCAGAAGCGTCGAAGTGCAAGTTCTGCACGAGTGCGCTCGACGTGGCCTCGCCCGGCCTCTAGCGTGGCGATCGAGATCGATCTGAGCGGACGCGTCGCCCTCGTCACCGGAGGCTCGCGCGGGCTCGGACGCGCCGACGCGCTCACACTCGCCCGCGCCGGCGCGGACGTGGCGATCGCGGACATCCAGCTCGAGTCGGCGGAAGGCGACGAAGCCGACCGCTACGGGCCGCTGGCGCAGGCGGCTCGCCAGACGGGGATGGTCTACACCGAATCGACCGCCGCCGAGATCGAGGAGATGGGTCGACGCGCGCTCGCGCTGCGCTGCGACGTGACCGACCGGGAGCAGGTGGCGAAAACGGTCGACCGCGTGGCTTCCGAGCTCGGCTCGGTCGACATCCTGGTCAACAACGCGGGAACACTCGACCACGTCGGGCAGCTCGGCGACCAGCAGCCGGAGCTGTGGGCGCGCGACCTGGCCGTCAACCTGACCGGGGCGTTCAACTGCGCCCAGGCCGTCTGGCCGCACATGAAGGAGCGCGGCTGGGGCCGGATCGTGAACATGGCCTCCGTAGCGGGCACGCTCGGCGGCTTCGGCCAGGCCAGCTACTCGACGACCAAGTCGGGGCTCCTCGGGCTGACGCGCTCGCTCGCGCTCGAGGGCGCACGCCACGGGATCACCGTCAACGCCATCGTTCCGGGCGTGATCGGCACGGAAGCCTTCAACTTCGGCAACCCGGACATGAACGAGCGGATGATCCGCCGCACCGCCTTCCGCAAGGCCGGGGAGCCGCAGGACGTCGCCAACGCGATCGCGTTCCTCTGCTCCGACCTCGCCGGCTACATCACCGGAGTCGGGTTGAACGTCAGCGGTGGAATCGAGCTCTTTACCTTCTGAGCACCAGCGCGTCCTCGACTGCGTCGTCGAGTTCTTCCGCGGTCAGCTGGGCGTCGTCGGAATGTCGGTCGCGGGGAGCATCGCCCGGCGCGCGGCGGACGAGCACAGCGACCTCGACGTGGATGTGTTCTTCGCCGACCCGGCGGCGCGCGAAAGGGTCTGGGGCGAGCGCTGGGAGTGGAACATCGCACCCTGGTTCCACCGCTTCGACGCCGACCACGTGCGGCCGCACTTCGTGATCTATCTGTTCGAACCGGGGATCAAGACGGATATCCCGCTTCTCCTCGTCAGCGATCCACCCACTCCCGCCGGCGCGCCGTACGAGGTGCTCTGGGACGAGACGGGTGACGTCACACGCTGGGTCGAGGCATCCAACTCGGGCCGCGTCGAGCTTCCTCCCGACTGGAGCGAGGCCGCGCACGAGGACGAGCGGATGTGGGCGTGGCTCTACTACTGCCTCCTGCACATGCGTCGGGGCGAGTACTACGACATCGCCTACGACTTCCACATGCTGCGGAACATCGTGGAGACCTGGCATGCGCGGCTAGGCGGCGCGCCGTTCTTCGACGTGCGGCGCGTGCACGAGCGCGAGCCGGAGACGATGCGCGAGTTCGCCGAGCTCTTCCCGCAACCCGAGCGCGAGTCGCTGAAGCGAGGCCTGCTCAAGCTGATCGAGGTGCACGAGTCCCAGCGAGAGCGCATCTCCGGGGTCGAGTGGCGCACGCGGCCCGAAGGGCGCGAGCGGATCCGGCGCTGGATCGAGGAGTTGTAGGTTGCGCACGTGAGGATCTCGGTCGCGGCCGACGAGCGCACAGGCGTCGCTGACACGCTGGTCGAGGAGCTACGCCGGCGGGGACACGAGCCGGTCGCGCACGGCGCGCTCGAGCCCGGCGAGCGGGACGACTGGGCATGGGCGAGCGAGGCGGCGGCGCGCGACGTGGCCGAGGGCCGCGCCGAGCAGGCGATCGTCGCCTGCTGGACGGGGACGGGCTGCTCGATCGCGGCGAACAAGGTTCCTGGCATCCGTGCGGCTCTCGCCTTCGATGCCGAGACCGCGGAGGGGGCGCGCAGGTGGAACGACGCCAACGTCCTCGCGCTCTCGCTGCGCGTGACGAGCGAGGCGGTGCTGAGCGAGATCCTCGACGCCTGGTTCGCCGGCGAGCCGAGCACGGCGGAGGACGACGTGGCCAACATCCGGCACGTCGACCAGATCGGATGAGCATCTCGTTCGAGCTGACGGATGAGCAGCGCGAGCTCCGCGACCTTGCGCACGACTTCGCCGAGGGCGAGCTGCGGCCGATCGCGGCCGAGTGCGACGCGCGTTCGGATTTCCCGGACGGCCTGCTCGAGCGGGCCGCGCGCGCCGGCTTGACGTCCTACGCGATTCCCGAGGAGCACGGCGGCGGGGGCGTGAGCGCGCTGACCGCGTCGCTGATCGCGGAGGAGCTGTCCTGGGGCTGCGCGGGCCTCGCCGGCTCGATCCAGGCGACGATGTTCCCGGTCCGGCCGCTCCTGAACGCGGGAACCACCGAGCAGCGGGAGCGCTACCTGCCTCTGCTCGCGTCGGAGGAGGGGACGCTCGCGGCCATCGCCTTCACCGAGCCGCATGCCGGCTCCGACCTCTCCGCGATCCGCGCCACTGCCGTGCGCGAGGGCGACGACTACGTCCTGAACGGCGAGAAGTGCTACGTCACGAACGGCGGCATCGCCGGCCGTCACGGTCGTCTTCGCCAAGGTCGACGGCGGCATGACGGCGTTCGTCCTCGAGGAAGGCGATCCCGGCGTGTCCGCTGGACGCAAGGAGGAGAAGCTCGGGCTGCGCGCCTCGTACACGGGCTCGATCGTGCTGGAGGACGCGCGTATCCCGGCGGGGCGGCGGCTGGGGGAGGAGGGCCAGGGCCTCCCGATCGCGCTGGACTTCTTCGAGGCCTCGCGGCCGCAAGTCGCGGCGGCGGCCGTCGGAGTCGCACGCGCCGCCTTCGAGTACGCGGCGGAGTACGCGCGCGGGCGCCAGGCCTTCGGCAAGCCGATCGTGGACAAACAGGGCATCTCCTTCAAGCTCGCCGACATGGCGATGGAGATCGAGGCCGCGCGGCTCCTCGTCTGGCGCGCCTGCGACGCGGTCGACCGCGGACGGGACGCCGGTCTCCTCGGCTCCTACGCCAAGGCGTTCGCGGCCGACGCGGCGATGCGCGCCACGACGGAGGCCGTCCAGATCCTCGGCGGCGCGGGGATCATGGGCGACCACCCGGTCGAGAAATGGTTCCGCGACGCGAAGGTCTTGCAGGTCGTGGAGGGCACTTCGGAGATCCAGCGGCTCATCGTCGCGGGCTACCTGAAACGAGGCCTGCGAGAGCGCGTTCGCGGATAGGGCAACAGCCTGGCTCGAAGGTACGATATGGCTCTTTGAGCGCAGAGGCTGGGACGCACGCGGTTCGGGTTCGACGCCGGCGGAAGCCGGCTGGGCGTCAGCTTGCGCTGCGCTGGTCGCTGCTGGTCGTAGTCCTGATCCTGGTGCTGGCGAGCATCGTCGGATTCGTGTTCGCCGGCTCGTCCGACCGGATCGCGAAGGGAGTCAAGATCGCCGGCATCGATGTCAGCGGGATGTCGACGGCGCAGGCCAAAGCACTCCTCCAGCACCGCTCGGCCAAGCTGGAGCAGGTCCCGGTCGTCTTCGTCTCCGGGTCGCACCGCTTCGAGATCACGCCCGCGCGGCTCGGCGTGAAGGTCGACTGGGGCGCCGCGGTCGCGGCCGCCGAGGATCGCGGGGGTGGGTTCGGGCCTCTGCGCGGCCTGAAGCGGCTCGAGGTCAGGCTCTTCGGCACCGAGGTGGCGCCGCCCGTGCAGGCATTCAACGCGGCGCTCGGCTTCCAGTTGTCGCTGATCGCGCACGAAGTCAACCGGCCGCACCGCGACGCTGCGCTGAAGCTGCACGGGCTCCAGCCGGTTGTCGTCTCGGGGCAGGACGGACAGATCCTCGACCGCCCGGCGGCCGCGGACGTCCTCGTCCGCTCACTCGGCTCGCTCGAGCGGGGCGCACCGGTCGTGCTTCCGGTCAAGACCGACGCGCAGACCGTGACCTCGGATGATTTGAAGGAGGCGACCGATCAGGCGCGCACAGCGCTCTCGGCGCCCGTGCGGCTGACGCTGGGCCCAACGACCTGGCGCCTGCCGCGCTGGAAGATCGCACCGCTCCTCGACCTGCCGGACCACGGGTCGACCACGGTCGGCCTCGGCGGGCCGGGGGAGCGGAAGTGGATCAAGCGGATCTCCGCCACGGTCGACCGCGCGCCCAGGGACGCGACCTGGGCCATCGGCGCCCACATCCGCGTCATCCCCGACCGGCCCGGCGTGCTGATCCAGCGCTCGGCGACCGAGAAGGCGCTGTTGTCCGCAGTCCTCTCGCCGGACAATCGCCTGGCGAAGATCTCGGTGACATCTCTCGCGCCCTCGCGGACGACCGAGCAGGCAAAGGCGATGGGGATCGTCGGCCTCGTCGGCAGCTACGAGACGATCTACGGCGGGGACGCGAACCGGATCAACAACGTCCAGCTCGTCGCCCATCTGATCGACGGCACGGTCATAGGCCCCGGCGCCACGTTCTCGTTCAACGGGACGACCGGTGAGCGGACGGAGGAGAAGGGCTTCAAGGAGGCCCCGGTGATCATCAACGGCGAGCTCGGGACGGGCGTCGCCGGCGGCGTCTGCCAGGTCTCGACGACCGTGTTCAACGCGGCGTTCGAGGCGGGGCTGAACATCACGGAGCGGACGAACCACGCTCTGTACATCAGCCACTACCCGCTCGGCCGCGACGCGACCGTCAACTATCCCGACCTCGACCTCAAGTTCGTCAACGACACCGAGCACTGGCTGCTCCTGCGGACGTTCGTCGGCTCGGACTCGCTCGTCGTCGGGCTGTACGGGACGCCGGTCCACCGCAGGGTCGTCAGCGAAACGACGCCTCTCAAGGCCACCGGGCCGGTCCCCGTTCAGCGGGTCGACGATCCGGCGATGCTGCAGGGGCACTCGTACGTGGAGGAGTCGGGTGTGCCGCCGCAGGAGACCAGCGTCCACCGGATGGTCTATGCCGCGAGCGGCACGCTGCTCCACGACGACACGTGGACGTCGTACTACGAGGGCGAGAAGCGGGTCATCAAGGTCGGGACGAAGGAGCCTCCACCGCCGCCCCAGCCTACGACGACGACCGAGACCGAGACCACGCCGACGACGACCACGCCGACGCCCACCGAGACGACGCCGACTACCCCGACGTCGACTCAGCAGCAGAAGACTCGGCCCGCTCCGCACGCTCCAACTCAGCCTTGAGCCACTCGGGCATGCGGGTCGGCCGCAGCGTCCGGGCGTCCACGCAGGCGTGCGACGTCCAGCCGTCGGCGATCGGCTCGCCGGCCCGCTCGATCGCGTAGTCGAAGCGGAAGCGCGCGCCGCGCACCTCGCCGCAGCGCGTGCGGATCACGAGCACGTCGTCGAAGCGGGCTGGAGCGCGATACCGGACATACGCCTCGAGCGTCGTGGCCTCGATCCCCTCGTCGCGGAGCCCCTGGTAGCCGCCGGGGAAGCGCGCGAGGTACTCGACGCGCGCGACCTCGAGCCAGTCGAGGTAGGCCGCGTGGTGGGCGACGCCCTGCGCGTCGGTCTCCGAGAAGCGGACCTTCAGCTCGGTGGAGAACCGGAACTCATCCACGGGTGTTCACGAGCCCGCCGACCGGCACCCAGTGGTTCTTCGCGTAGCGCTGGAGCTGGACGTGGTCGATCGGGTAGTAGTCGCTCGTCTTGACGGCGATCCCCTTGCGCAGGAACGGGTTGTTCCGCTCGTCCAGGTGCGTGGCCGCCTTGAGCAGGCTCGCGCGCGTCGGGTTCTTTCCCGCGTGCTTCAGCGCGTCCACCATCGTGAAGGCGACGGCCATCCCGTAGAAGTGCGCGACGGCGTCGGGGTTGGCGCCGTTCCCGTACTTCTTGAGGATGGACTTGTACAGCTTGACCGCCTTGTCGTTCTTGAGCTTCTTGTCGGTCGGATCTTTGAGGAAGGCGAAGCTGATCGCGCCGTTCGTCGCGCGACCGCCCGTGTTCAGGCGCGCGATGTTCATGACGAACGGGTCGATGGAGACCGAGGAGATGAAGACGTGGGGATGCCAGCCGTCCTTGTCCGCGTAGATGAACGACTGGAGCGCCTGCTTGGGGAGGGCGAAGATCATGAAGGTCTTCGCTCCGGAGGCTTTGAGGCCGTCCACCTGCGTCTTCACGTCCGCATCGGTCACTTCGTACGTCCGTGTGGCGACGATTCGCGCCTTGCCCTTGAGGCCGGCTTTCAGCCCTCGGAGGAGCTCGCTGCCGTACTCGGAGTTCTCGTACAGGACGCCGATCGTCGTCCCTTTCAGGTGTTTGGCGATATAGCGTCCGTAGATCGCGCCCTCGCCCGAGAAGCTCGGGAGGTAGCCCATCGTCCACTTGTATTTCGCCCGTTGCTTGGCGATGACGTCGGCGCCGCTTCCGACGAAGAGCTGCGGGACGCCGACTGCGTTCAGGTACTGGCGGACGGCCAGGACGTGCTCGGTTCCGATGCTGTTGAAGATGGCGAAGACGCCGTCCTGCTGGACGAGCTGGCGCGTCGCCTGCACCGTCTTGGACGGGTCGTACGCGTCATCCAGCACCTTGTAGTTGATCTTGCGCTTGAAGACGCCGCCGTGCGCGTTCACGTAGGCGAAGTACGCCTGCGCGCCGCGCGCCACCGGCGCATACGCGGTCTCGGGGCCGGTCAGCGGCGCTGTGCCGCCGAGCAGGATGGACGTGGAGGTAACGCCCGGCGTCGACGCGCGGCCCGCAAAGGCCACGGATAGGCTCAGCGCGAGGGCTACGACCGCCGCAGCGAACAGGATCAGCCGTCTCACAGGAGAGCAACGATAGAGCGATTGCGCGGCTCGCCGGACTGGTACGGCGCAACCAGCCGTGCGTCGTCCTCACCGGCGCGGGCATCTCCACCGAGTCGGGCATCCCGGATTTCCGTTCGCCGACCGGCCTCTGGGCCGAGTTCGACCCGATGGAGTATGCGACCATCGAGGCCTTCCGCAGCGACCCGGAGAAGGTCTGGCGGTTCTATGGGCCCCGAATCTCGATGCTCACGGACGCGGAGCCGAACGCGGCGCACCATGCGCTTGCGGAGCTCGAGGAGCTCGGTCTCGTCGCTGCCGTCGTGACGCAGAACATCGACCTACTGCACGCGCGGGCCGGCAGCCGCGAGGTGATCGAGGTGCACGGGTCGATCCGGACGTGCACGTGCCCGCACTGCGGCGCCTCGCACAGCCTCGAGCGGGTGCTGGCGATGCTGGAGGAGAGGCCCGACGACGCCCCGCGCTGCGCCTCGTGCGCGGCCGTCCTCAAGCCGGACGTCGTCTTCTTCGGCGAGCTCCTGCCCGAGCAAGCGATGGAGCGCGCCTACGAGCTGGTCCGTGCGGCCGGCATGCTACTCGTGGTCGGCTCGTCGCTGGAGGTCTTCCCCGTCGCGGGACTGCCGCACGAGACCCTGGCCGGCGGAGGACAGCTGGCGATCGTGAACCTCGGCCCGACGCCGTTCGACGGGAGGGCTGCGGTGAAGATCGAGGAAAGCGCGGCCGAGGCGTTGCCGGAGGTCCTGCGGATCCTCACCCAGTAGAGAGCGCCTGGAAGCGCAGGCGCCGGGTCGCGTCGCCGCTCACCCGTGTCATGCTCCTACATGTCCGGATGTGGCGCTTGCGTTTCGTTCAGGCGGCGGTGCGTTTGACCGGCCGCTCTTCGAGGACCTCGCGGCAAGAGAAGCAGAAGGTGCGCTCGACTTCGTACGGAATGCCGTTGCGCTGGAGGAGCACCACCGTGGTCACCGGCGTATGCTCGTGAGCCTTCGTCTCGGCGACCTTCATTGTCAATTCAGACTAGATCGGGTCCCAGAGGTTAGTGATTCAGCACCGTAAAAATCCTGTGAAGATCCAGCGCCGTCTCAGTCGATCTTGCTCGCGTTCGCCGTCGCCGCGATTGCGGCGGCAGGGTTGGCGGGCCGCGGAGCCGGGAACAAGGCGACGTCGCCGCAGGAGGGCCCGGACTCCCGGACGCAACCGCTCGCGGACGGCTGCACTCGGAGACCGACGGCTCGATCCTCGCGAAGCAGGTGCCGAACTGGGTCTACGTGGGCGGGGGTCTGCGCACAGAATCAGGTCGTCACCGGGGTGGTCGACTCGCAGTACCAGCCAGACAAGGCGGCGGAGCCGACGGGGACGGACGACCCGTTCACCCACACCTCCTACGACTTCACCTTCAACGTCAAGCCGGATCCCCCGTACGAGAACCTCCTCGGAACCGGCAACTTCGAGGGCCAGAGCTCCGAGACCGCGCGGCTGCACACGGAGCGCGAGTCGCTGACCTTTCCGACCTGGGCCTGGCCCGATCGCGGCGACCGCATCTCTCTCGTCGGTTCCTGGGTCTGGGACTGCGACCACCTGACGGCTACCGGGGAGCACACGGAGATCCATCCCTGGCGCGTCCTCTGGGTCGAGCGCAATCCGGGCGGTTCGTCGCGGAGGAGCTGCGTCCGGAGACAGAGAAGGCGACCTGTACGTGACGCACGCCGGCACGCCCGCCGACACGCAGGCGCTGTGCGCTCACCGACGAAGGGCGACCGGAACGCCTTCAAGCAGTGCGTCGCGACCCCGGTCACGAGCGTGCCCGTGACGGGGACGTACACGTTCGTGCTGAAGGCCGGAAAGAAGCCCTCGCCGAAGGCGCGCCTCGTCTACCGCGTGACCGACGTAGGCGCGTCTTCCTCGGCAACGGTGAGGCGCCTCGCCGACGGGATCTCGGTTTCCGTGGACGCGTCCCAGCCGCTTGTCGCGAAGAGGTTCTTCGTCGGCTGGCGTCCGGTGAAGGCACGTGCCGCTGCACCTGCGTGTCCGCCTCGACTCACTGCTCGTCCGGCGCGCGATGGATCCCGAGCTGCCCGCCGTACGACTTGAACTGCCCCTTCAAGGACGAGTCCACCCTCATCGGCCAGGTGACCACCTCGCCCGGCGAGTGGAATGTCTACCTGGACGCCGGGAGGGATCTGGACTTCCTGGAAGCCGATCGTCATCCAGGTCGCCGATGGCCAGACGGTTCGCACGAAACAGCGGATCGACCTCTTCCTCGCGAAGGGAAGGCCGTGGCGGTTCTTCGTGCAGACACGGGAGTGCGACTTCGGCTCGCTCGGCAACGCGTACTCAATCCGGGGCGAGGTCGACACCGTGCCCGCACATCAATGAGGTCGGCAACACCGTGAGCGACGACCAGCCGGGGATCCTCGCCGTCCATTTCCGCTCGCCGCAGGCGAGTCTCGGCAGGCACCAGGTGAACTCGAGCCTCGCTGGATCGACCTGTCCGGCCTCCAACGTGCACGGCTGCTATCGGTTGACGTTCACGATTTCTCGAATCCGGCCATAATCAGGCAATGGCTACGCAGAAAGACCGACGACAAGGATCTGGTCGCGCGGATCAAGGACGCGGGCGGGGACGCGATTCAGAAGATCGGCGACGTCCCGGGCGGCAAGATGGCCCTCGACGCGCTGAATGGCCTGCGCGACCGGATAGACGACCTTCAGAAGCGCATGAAGCGCGTCGACGAGCTCGAGAAGCGCGTCGAGGCGCTCGAGAAGGCCGCCAAGAAGCCGGCCCCGCGCAAGCGCTCCTCGAGCGCTTCGCGTCCGTCTTCGAAGTCGACCCCCAAGACGAGCTAGGCAGAGCTAGGGACCCGGACCCGGAGGGCTCCGGGGACGATCTCGAAGCGCGCCGGCGTCGTTCCGGGCTGCTCGCCGTCGAGCACGACTGGAAGCGGGGGATCTGACTCGATGGTGACGCTCGCGCCGCGCACGAGCTCGATCTTGGGATGCCCGAGGTGGCGGCCGCTGTAGATCTTCGGGAACGTGGTCATGAAGTCGAGCTTGGTCACGTCGCCGAAGAGCACTGTGTCGAGCAGCCCATCGTCCATCAGCGCCTCCGGCGCGATCTTCATCCCGCCCGCCGCGTAGGGGCCGTTCATCGCGACGATCTCGAACATCTGCCCGCGTCGGGTCTCGCCGCCGACGGCCGCCTCTACGCCCGCGCTCTTCCAGCGGGCGAATACCTTGACCGTCGAGACCATGAAGGAGACCTTGCCGCCGAGCGCCTTCGACGAGGAGTTCGCGTCCCGGGCGATCGCGCCGCTGATCCCCGCTCCGGCGAAGTTGGCGAACCAGGCTTCCCCGTGGTGGAAGGTCGCGCGGCCTGCGTCGATCGTCCGCACGCGCCCGTCGAGGGCGACTCGAACGGCCTCGTCGAACTTGAGCGGGAGCCCGAGGCTCCGCGCGAAGTCGGTTCCCGTGCCGCGCGAGAGGAGGGCGATCTCCGCGTCGCCCGCCGCACCGAGCAGGCCGTTCACGACCTCGTGCACGGTGCCGTCCCCGCCGACGACGACGAGTCGGGTCGCCCCCGCGTGGACGGCCTCGGCGGCCAGCTCGGTCAACTGTCCCGCGCGTTCGGAGATGAGCGCGTCGCCGCGCAGGCCGAGCTCCGCGGCCCGCCGGGCGAGCACAGGCCACTTGCGCCCCGTCGAGCCGTTTGCCGACGCGGGGTTGACGAGGAAGACGGTGCTCACGCGACTCCCGCCAGCGCGATGCGGGCCATCCGTTCGACCGCCTGGTCGAGGTCCACGTCGGAGATCCTCCCGTGCCCGCCCTCGAACGTGTCGCTCACCGTCAGCAGGCAGGCGGCCTGCGCGCCGCGGAGCGATGCCACCGTGAAGAGCGTGGCGGCTTCCATCTCGACGGCGAGCAGCCCCCGTGCAGACCAGCGGGCGAACCGCCCTTCGTCGGGCTCGTAGAAGACATCGGTGGACACGATCGGGCCGACGTACGTGATCCGCTCGCCGATCTCTTTCGCCGCATGGACGACGCCGTGCAGGAGGTCCCAGTCGGCAGTGGGCGCGATCGCCTCGCCCCCGGCGTAGCGCCGCGATGTCCCGTCGTCGGGCACCGCCGACAGCGCGAGGATCAGGTCTCCGTGAGCCAGGTGCGGCTGCAGCGCGCCGCACGTCCCCACGCGCAGGAGGCGCTTCACGCCGAGCTCGATCAGCTCCTCGACGACGATCGCCGCCGACGGGCCTCCCATTCCGGTGGACTGCACAGAGACCGGCTTTCCCTCGAAGTTGCCGGTGTAGCCGAGCAACCCTCGCTCGTTGTTCCGCTCGACCGCGTCGTCCAGGAACCGCTCGGCGATCAGGCGCGCGCGGTTCGGGTCGCCGGGGAGGAGGCAGGCTTCCGCGTAGTCGCCGGGCTGGGCGCGGACGTGGACGGGCATCCCGCGGAGCCTAAAGTTTCCGTAGATATGGACGTCTTCACACCGGACCGGGGCGCGTTGCTCGACTTCTGCGCCGAGGATCCGATCGAGCGAGTCTTCATCGAGGATCTCGTCCGCCGCGGCGGCGGACGCCTGAGCGCGATCGGGGACGGGGAGCGCCTGCTCGCCGTTGCGCACATCGGCGTCAACGTCGTCCCGTCGGGACAGGGCTGCGCGGCCTTCGCCGGCCTCGTCGACACGCGCGCGCGAATGATCATCGGCGGCGAGGAGGCCGTCGCGGAGCTCTGGGACGCCGTCGCGCGCCGGCTTCCCGCGCCGCGCGAGGACCGGCCGGGCCAGCCGGTCTACGTCATGGACGAAGAGCCCGAGCCGGGCGAGTCCGGCCTGCGGGATGCGACCGTCGACGACCTCGACCTACTCGTCCCCGCCTGCGCTGCGGCGCACCGGGAGGAGCTCGGCAGCGATCCGCTGCGCGCCGATGCGGAGGGCTTTCGCTGGCGGACGCGCGCGCAGATCGAGGACGGCCGCTCGTGGATCTGGACGGACAACGGGACGATCCTGTTCAAGGCCGAAGCGTCGGCCTGGACGCCGAGTGCCGTTCAGCTGCAGCAGGTCTGGGTCGACCCCGAGGTGCGGAACCGCGGCCATGCGCAGCGGGCGCTGCGCGACCTCTGCCGCCGGCTGCTGGCCCAGACGCCGTCGGTCTGCCTGTTCGTGCGGCCGGAAAACGCACCCGCGATCCACCTGTACGAGAAGATCGGGATGCGCCGCCAGGGGAGCTATCGAAGCGTGCTGCTATGACCGTCCCGGAGCGCGTCGAGGCGTTCATCCGCCGTCACGAGCTCATCGATCCGGGCGGCGAGGTGACCTGCCTCGTCTCCGGCGGCGCCGACTCGACCTGCCTCTGGCACGCGTTGCGCTCGCTCGGCTACCGGGTAAGCGCGCTGCATGTCAACCACGGCTTGCGCGGCGCGGAGTCCGAGGAGGACGCCCGCTTCTGCCGCGAGCAGCTCGGGGCCGAGGTCGTGGACGGCCGGCCCGCCGGTGCCGCGAGCGAGGACGCGCTCCGCGACATCCGCTACTCGTTCGCACGCGACCGGCTCCGCGCTACCGGCCATACGGCCTCCGACCAGGTCGAGACCGTCCTCTACCGGCTGGCGGCGAGCGGCGTGGCCGGCGGGATCAAGCCGAAGCGCGAGGACGGCGTCGTCCGCCCGCTGCTCGAGCTCTGGCGCGACGAGACCGAGGCCTACTGCCGCGCCGAGGGGCTGCGCTTCCGCACGGACACGTCCAACCCGGACACGAAGCGCGGGCTCATCCGCGAGCGGCTCCTCCCGCTTCTGCGCGAGCTCCACCCCGCCGCCGAGAAGAACCTGCTGCGGCTCGCCGAGCAACGCCCGTCGAAGCTCGACGAGCTGCTCGCGTCGACCGAAGGCTCCCGCCGCGTCGACCTGGGCCAAGGGCTCACCGCGGTGCGGGAATACGAGCGAGTCTGGCTCGAACAAACCCCTGTCGC
>CAWJGS010000010.1:0-805429 GCA_963842575.1 uncultured Actinomycetes bacterium
GCTATCACCTCTCGAGAAGACCGCGAAGGCGAAAGTGATAGTTCGGCTTCCCGCGCCACGTCGCGGTCAGCGCGCGATCTCAGCCTCCGCCGGTGCAGTCGGGGACGTGGAGCTTGAGCTCGAGGCGTCCAGCAGCCGACTTCAACGCGTCAGGCGCGTGTACGAGCTTCTGGAGGCGTTTGGGGAGGGTGGCCCGTTGTGCCCGGGTGCGGGCGCTGTCGATGGTGTCGTAGATGCGGACCCACAGCCGCGCGTAGAGCGACGCGAGTCGGCGTTGTGTCGCGATCCAGCGGCTGCTCGTGTCCTGGAGCTCGGGTGGGACGGAGAGGGCTGTGACGAGCGCGAGTCGTTGCGCGGTGGAGGCTCGGATGGCGGCTGCGATCTCGAGCGCATCCGATCGCGTTCCCAGCTCGTGTGTTCCTTCGAAGAGGAGCGCCCCGGCGCAGATGCTCGTGACTTCAACGGAGTACTGAGCAGCGGGGGAGCTTCCTGGCGCTCCGCCAGACGTCCGCGTCGGAAGTGCGCGCCCGGGAGCCGCTGTGAGCGACATCGCGACGAGTGCAGTGCCGATGATGATCGGGATTCCGCGCATCGACAGGATGGTGCTTCGGGGGTGCTCAACCGAAGCTCCATCGGCGCTCAATTGAGGGTTGGGCTCGCCGTGGTAGCCCAGGCTGCGGCGGGTTGTTTCGAGCAACGACCTGGCTGAGCGACGCTCGCGCGTCATTGGCGTATCGAGCACGTAGCGAGGCATGCGACCTCCCTGTGTCAGCGGATTTGCTGGAGAGGACGGTAGGCAGGCGCACTCCGAAGCGCATCGGCCCGATTGCCTACATTGGCTCGGGGGCGCTACCTATCTTGGGAGGCGAGGCCGAGCGCGACGGCCTTTGCGCTCGCCTCGCCGCGCGTGCGGGCATTCAGTTTCCGCAAGATCGCTGCGACGTGGTGGTCGACGGTGCTCTTGGAGAGAACGAGACGCTGCGCGATCTGCGCATTCCGCAGTCCCTGAGCAACGAGGCCGAGCACCTCGACCTCTCGCCGAGTGAGGTTGGCAGGGTTCTTCTGCGTCGTCGGCCGAGGGCCTCGCGGCAGCCCTCGAGCCCCGCGCTCGCGCAGCCGCTTGGCGACGATCGCCGCCGCCGGGCGCGCTCCGAGGTGCTGCAGTTCTTCGAGTGCCTGCCTGAGCGGCTCTTCCTCGTCCGCTTCCGCCAGAGCGAGCGCGGCTTCGTACGGGCAGTCGAGCCGGTGCCAGAGCTCGGCGGCGCGCTTCCATTCTCCTCTGAGCTCGAGCGCGTACGGCTCGGCGATCTCGGGCGGTATGGGCTCTTCGACTCCCGCACGACGCCGCCAGACCGCCAACTCGCCGGTAACCCACGCCCATCCCAGCTTGGCTGACTGCTCGAAGACGCCGTCCGTAGCCGCGATTACTCCGCCGTGGTCGCCGCCTAGCCATGCTGCCTCCGCTCGCGCCGTCGTCGGCGGCCACAGTTGGAAGATGACGCCGGCGGGGTGCGCCAGGGCCCGCGCCTCCTCCAGCAGTGGACGGTGATCCGGGTCTCCGCGCCGGGCTCGCACGAGTCCCAGAACGGCGAGCGCCCAGATGCGGGGGGCGATCGAGGTGCGGTCCAGGCGAAGGACGTGTTCGGCCGTGTCGGTCGCCTCCGCCCAGCGGCCCTGCTCCAGCTCCACACGGGCGCGAAATGAAAGCAGGTAGTGCCGATTGAGATCGAGCCCGTGGTCCGCGCAATATTCGATCGCCGGTTCGAGGTAAGGGAGATCGTGGCGTCGGTGTTGGACGGCCTCGCCCGCCATATGCATGAGCGCTCGACCGACGTGTTCGGGGAGGCCTGCACGTCGGGCGAGCTCGAGCGCCTCCTTCATTCTGTAGCGCTGATTCGGGTCGCACACGCCGATGGTGACCATCGCGTGGAGCGCGACCTCGGTCTCGTCGAGCCGCTCGGCGAGCTCGATCGCCCGGTGGCTCCAGCTGATCGCCTCGTCCGCGAGGTCCCGGCCCATGCAGCTTTCGGCCAGGCTTGTGTAGGCAATCGCGAGCTCGCGTTCCGGCGGGAGACCCTGGAGCAGCACGATTGCACGCTGGGCGGTCTGTTCGGATTCCAGGTTCCGGCCCGGGCAGATGAGGATTTCCGCGAGCCATGAGAGCGCCGCACCCTCCTCGAGCCGCTGCCCGAACTGCCGGCGGCACTCGATCGCCCCCTCGATCGCCTCGATCGCTTGGTCGTGCTGGTCGGCGACGTAGCATTCCCGGGAGCGGCGCTCGAGGAGCTCGGCTCGTTCGGCCAGCGGCAGCCGGTCGCCGAAGCGGAGAGCGCGCGCGTACTGGGCCGCCGCCTCTCGGTGCGCGCCGGCCGTGACGGCTTGCTCGGCGGCGACGGGCGCGAACACGAGCACAGCCTCGGCGTCGCCGGCCGCCTCGGCGTGATGTGCCAGACGCGCGAGATCTCGGCGTCCGTCCGGCGGCGAGCGAAGTGCGTGCAGTACCGCCCGGTGCAGATCGACGCGGTGGTGCGGGTCGATCGATTCCTCGACGACCAGGCGCGCCAGCTCGTGCCTGAATGCGACCGAATCGCCTTCGGGCCGGAGAATCCCGGACGCTTGACACTCCTCCAAGGCATCGAGCGACTCGCTGGCGATCGCCTCGAGGAGCCAGAGCTCGGTTCGCTGGGGCACGATGGCGACGGCGTCGAGAAGTGTCCGCGCCTTCGGGTCGAGACGAGTCGTTCGCGCGAAGACCGCGTCGCTGATCGTGGCCGGTATCTCGCCGCTCCCGCTCGCAAGGACCTCGGTAACGAAGAACGGGTTGCCCGCCGTTTTCGCGTACAGATCCGCCGCGTCGACGCCGTGCGGGGCGGCAAGCTCCTCGACTGCTTCAGGCGAGAGCGAATCGAGGCGGAGGCGGACGATGCCGGCGGCCGTCGCCAGGTCGCCGAGGGCGATGCGAAGCGGATGCGTCCGTTGCAGCTCGTCGGCCCGGTAGGTGACTACAACGAGCGAGCCGAGTTGCTCGATCCGCCTTCCGAGCAGGCCGAGGAGGTCGAGCGTTGCGTCGTCGGCCCAGTGGACGTCCTCGATGACGACGATGGTCTCATCCCCGGAGCGCAGTTCGTCGACGAGCGCCGCGAATGCCGACCTCGCGTCCTCGCCTGCCGCGACGACCTGCTCGAGGCGTCCGCCGACCTCCGCTCCGATGTCGACGAACGGAGCGAGCGGGCGCGGAGTACGCAGCCCGTCGCACCAGCCGACCAGGACCCGCGCGTCTTTTGCGCGCTGGGAGCAGAAGGTCCGAACGAGAGAGGTCTTGCCGATCCCGGCATCACCCGCGACGAAGACCATCCGGCCCTTCCCCTGCCGCGTAGCTGCGAACGCATCCTCGAGCTTGGCGAACGCCGCCTCGCGCTCCAGCAGCGCGGAGCCTGGAACCTGCGAAGCGACCCGAAATCCTTCCATTGCGTCATCGTGCCTTCTGCGACACACCCGTGCAACCCAACAGCGGTGGGGAGTCAAGCGTTGCCGATGTTGACGACAGACCGTACCGCGGCTGTACCCCGAACTCCGCAATTCCGAGCGAACTGAGAGAACCTCAGAGCAGGTAACAGAGCCGAATATGCCTGAGCGATCCTCGCTTCAGGGAACTGTTAACCGGAGGGTTGTTGGTTCGAGTCCAACCCGGGGGTAGCTTGACGCTGACCCAGTAATACACCGCGACGACGCTGGACGGTTTCATCGCCGAGGAGCGCAACAGCCTCGACTGGCTCTTCACGCTCACGCTCTCGTACGGAGCGAACGGCCCCTTGACATTGCAAGATGCTCTTACATCGTTCGCATGTGAGAGGAGGCTGGCATGGATAGTGCGACGGCGCGGCGCATCTGCGTGACCGGAGCAAGCGGGAAGGCGGGCCGGGCGGTGGTGCAGGAACTGGTCGAACACGGCTACGAGATCTCGGCAACCGACATCGCAACTACGAGAGACGACTTGGAAGCCGGTGTCGTCCGCGCAGACCTGACCGACTATGGGCAGGCTCTCGAGACGCTCAAGGGCGCCAATGCGGTGATTCACCTGGCCAACATCCCGGCGCCAGGTCTTGGAACGCCGGCGGTCACGTTCAACGCCAACGTGACTATGAACTTCAACGTCTTCCTCGCCGCGGCGAGGCTCGGGCTCCGCCGAGTGGTGTGGGCGTCGAGCGAGACCACGCTCGGCCTCTTCTTCGGCATCGGACCGCAGCAGTGGCCGTCCCTGGAAGCCGAGGGGGTCCCGCCGCGCTACGCGCCGGTCGACGAGGATCACTACCCGCTGCCCACATCGACGTATGCGCTGTCGAAGGTCGCGAGCGAGACGGTCGCGGAGCACGTCGCACAGTGGTCGGGGATACCGTTCGTCGCGCTCCGCTTCTCCAACATCATGGTCCAGGACGACTACGAGGAGTTCCCGTCCTTCTGGCCGGATCCGCACGCACGCAAGTGGAACCTATGGGGGTACGTGGACGTCCGGGACGTGGCCGCCGCCTGCCGCCTGGCCCTCGAGGCTCCCGCAGAGGCCGTCGGAGACAGCCCGAGCTTCATAATCGCCGCAGCGGACACGGTGATGAACCGGTCCTCGTCGGCACTCCTCGCCGAGGTCTTTCCCGGTGTCCCGCTGACGCGCGAGGTCGCGGAGTTCGACACGCTGCTGGCGATCGACCGCGCCCGGCAGGCGATCGGCTACGAGCCCCAGCACACCTGGCGCGATCACGTACCTGGGTCCTGAGCCGACCGGGCAGGCGCCTGAGCGAGACGTCCGAGCAAATGCGAATTCTTCGCACCGGGGTTGGTCAGCCCGGCGGAACGAAACCGCGGCTCACGCGACTACGTCGACCCGCGCGCGGACCTGGTCCGCCCGGGTGGGGGCGGAGGCGGAGGTCGCGGTCACGCGACAGGTCTCGATCGCGCCGATCACAGCCGAGCTTTGTACTCGGATCTCGAGCCTGATCGTCCCAGACGCCTGCGGGGCGAGGCCGGCGAACTCGTAGGTCCCGGCGGCGACCTGGGATGTGATCTCGGTCGAGCCGTTGAAGTACCGGACGGAGAAACCCGGTTCGCCCACGCAGCCGCGGAGTCGGATCGTGTCGGCGGCGGTTCCGTCGTTCTGGGCGCGGACGTAGAAGACCCTCGTCTCGCCCCTCCGCGCGGTGGTCGCGCGGGTCTGGAAGTCCCCGGTCAGGTTGTAGACGTTGTCGCCGATGTAGGCGGCGTCACCCTCGAGGCGAATCCGCCCGTCGGGCTGGAAGCTCGACGTTTGGACGGTGAAGCTCCGCGTCGCCGGGGTCGGATCGACGTTCCCCGCCGGGTCGATGGCCCGCACGCGGAAGGTGTGGGCGCCGTCCGCGAGCGGCGCGGTCGTGTGCGGGGACGCGCAGCTGACGAAGCTCCCGGCGTCGATCGCGCACTGGAACGTCGACCCCGTCTCGGTCGAGTGGAAGCCGAAGGTCGGAGTGGAGTCGGTTGTCGTGCCGGACGGACCGGAGTCGATGACGGTGCCGGGGGGAGTGTTGTCGGCGACGCCGTGATACCGGGTGAGCGCGAAGCGCTCGGCGAAGGGACTACGGATGACCTCGGGCGAGTCGATCGTCCCGCTGGTTCCGGCCGCGACGATCCTGCCGTTGGGCTGGATCGCGACCGCGAGAGCGGCGTCGTCCTGGCCGAAGAAGTCGGTGAGGAGCTTGCCGTTACCCGAGAAGGAGCTGTCGAACGCGCCGCTCGGGGTGAACCGGGCAAGGGCAAAATCGACGTCTCCGCTGTGGACGGACCAGCCCGCCGCGACGATCCGGCCATCGGACTGAATGGCGACGTCCTCGGCCGAGTCGATGCCGCCAATCCCGGTCGTGAGCTTGCCGTCGCCGGCGAACGTGGAGTCGAGCGAGCCGTCCGGGTTGTAGCGGGCGAGGGCGAAGTCGTACTCCCCGCCAACGTCGCTTCGACCGGCCACGACCGGGTAGAAGCCGTCCTCGATCGCCACATCGAACGCGTGGTCGTGCCGCGCCGAGCCCGGTGGTGAGCTTGCCGTCGCCGTCGAAGGACGAATCCAGCGAGCCGTCACGGTTGTAGCGGGCGAGGGCGAGGTCGCTGTCGCCGTCGAAGTCGTCGGACTCACCTGCGAGGACGATGCGGCCGTCGGCCTGGAGCGCCACGCCGTATGCGGTGTCGAACTCGCCGAGGCCGGCCGTTGCCCTCCCGTCGCCGTCGAAGGAGGTGTCGAGCGAGCCGTTCGGGTTGTAGCGCGCGATCGCGAAGTCGGTGTCGCTGTCGAACAGCTCGTGCGTGTACTTGCTTCCCGCCACGACGATCCTGCCGTCGCCCTGGATCGTCACCGCGTACCCGTGCTCGGAGCGCCCGAAGCTCGTCACGACCTTGCCGTCGCCGGAGAAGCTGGTGTCGAGGGAGCCGTTCGGGTTGTAGCGGGCAACCGCGAAGTCCCCGTCGTTGACGCCGTCGAGGTCGTCGCGTCAGCCCGCGACGACGATCTTGCCGTCGTCCTGGATCGCGACCGCCTCGCCCGGGTCACACCCGCCGAAGTCGGTGATCACCTTGCCGTCGCCCGAGAAGCCGAGGTCGGGGGAGCCGTCCGCGTTGTAGCGGGCGACGGCGAACTCGGCGGTCCCGAACGCTCCGGCGGCGACGATCTTGCCGTCGTCCTGGATCGCCACGCCCCTCACCGCCTCCTTCCCGGAGCCGATGTCCGTCGTCACCAGGCCGTCGAACGAGAAACCGGTGTCCAGATCTCCGGCATCGACCGCCAGCGCAGCCGGTGCCAACAGCATGGCCGCGAGTAATGCGAGAGCGCCGGCCAAGAGAGCGATCCCATTTATTCCAGGTCGCGTGACGGTCATGCCGCCAAGCTAGGCCGCCCGAGCCGTGGCCGCATCGCCGGAATCCGCCATCTCGGGCACGGCGGCGACTACTTAGTTCTGACTAGACGAGCTCGCCGGCGCCAGGCCGTCAGCGTCCAACCTCAGCAACTGATCAGAGTCTCTCCGTTCAGACAGCTGTCCGCGTCGGCTCCCCCGTCGAGCGTGTCCGTGCCGGAGCCGCCGTCCAGGGTGTCCTTGCCGGCGAGGCCGAAGAGCTGATCGGGCCCGCCCGCACCTTTCAGGACGTTGGCGATCCACCATCCGGTGAGCGAGTCGCCGAAGCCCGACCCGTCCAGGTTCTCGACGTTCACGAGCTGGTCGCTTCCCTGCCCGGTGGCCGTGCCGAGCGGACTGGAGAGGTCGACCGTGACCCCTCCGGAGGCGGTCGAATACTGAGCGGTGTCCTTACCGTCGCCTCCTCCGATGAAGTCGTCGCCTCCGTCGCCGCGCAGCAGGTCGTCCCCGTCGGCGCCGTTGAGAAAGTCCTTGCCCCCGCCGCCGTGGATGGTGTCCGTGCCGTTGTTTCCGGCAAGGGCGTTCGGGTTGTTGTCGCCGGTGATCGTGTCCGCGTAGACGGACCCGGTCAGGTTCTCGACCGCCGTCAATGTGTCGCCGCCCTCGCCCGCAACGTTGCCGGTCTCGAGGTTGGCGTTGATCGCCGCGGTGGCATTTGAGTAGTCGGCCGTGTCGACTTCGGCGCCGCCGTCGAGACCGTCCGCCCCGAGACCGCCCTGCAGCTTGTCGTCGCCACCGTTGCCGTGCAGCTGGTCGTTCTCCGTACCGCCGATCAAGAGGTCGGCGTTGTCGCCGCCGCTGAGGACGTCCTGGCCGCCACCGCCCGTCAGCACGTTCGCCGCGGGGCTGCCCGTGATCGCGTCGCCCCCACTACCCCCGGTTACGTCCTCGACGTCGGTCAGGACGTTGTCCCCCTCGCCTGCAGCCCCGTCGCCGGTGAGGTTGTCGATCGTGACGGTCAGTGGGGTCGCGGTCCCGGAGTAGTCGGCCAGGTCGACTCCCGAGGACCCCCCGAGAGAGTCGCCGCCGGGGCCGCCGCGCAAGGTGTCGTTGCCGGCACCGCCAAAGAGGACGTCGCTGGCCTCCCCGCCTGAGAGCGTGTCGTGGTCCAGGCCGCCGTTCAGCGTGTCGATCTCGGCAAACCCTTCCAGGGTGTCGTCGCCACCGTTCCCCGACAAGTAGTTCTTGCTCGCGTTGCCGACGAGGACGTCCTTCCCGCTCCCCCCGTACGCGTTCTCGACGTCGCTCTCGATCTCGTCCTCACCGAGGCTCGTGCTCCCGTTCAGGAACATCTTGACTCCGTCGGTCCGCGCGGAGTACGTGACGGCGTCGGTGCCGCTCCCGCCCGGCGATGTGGTCGTAGTAGCTTCCTCCGGGACCACCGAAGAGCGTGTCGTTCCCCGCGCCGCCGTCGAGCGCGTCCGCTATGAACACCCCGTCCGTGGTGCCGCCGCCCTTGCCGTCGAGGGTGTCGTTTCCCTGCCCGCCCCAGAGGACGTTGCCAGCCGAGCTCCCGGTCAGGTGATCGTCGCCGTTTCCCCCGGTCAGGTTCTCGACGTCGTAATGGACGTAGTCGCCCTCCCCCGTCTCACCGTCGTTCTTCAGGCCGTCGATCGCGACCGTGACCGGATTCGGGCGCCCGGCCCAGCTCGCGGTGTCGAACTCACAGCACCCATTCACCATGCTGCCACCGAAGATCCAGTCTGCCCCGTAACCGCCTCGGAGCAGATCCTGGCCGCTCCCTCCGTGCAGCACGTCGTCTCCCCCGCCCGCATCGAGATAGTCGTCGCCTGCGCCACCGTTCAACGTGTTCGCGGCGTCGTTTCCGTAGAGCACGTCGTTCTTCGCGCTCCCCTGCACGATCTCGACGTTCGTCTGGACGTTGTCGTTCTCTCCGGTAACCCCGTCGTTGAAGTTGCCGTCGAGCGTCACGACGACGCCGTCGGTCGAGTCGCACGTCTCGGAAGCGGAGGCGCTGTAGGCCGCCGTGTCGGTCCCGGTGCCCGCCCGACAAATAGCTGTCCTTGGAGGTGGACGACAGCTGCGGACATCGGTAGAAGGAACTCTCGAGCGTGTCGTCGCCCTCGTCGCCGTAGAGAACCTCGTCGCCGTTCTCGTTCCAGAGCGTGTCCTCGCCCTTGCCGCCGTGAAGGATGTTCGTACCCCATGTGCCGCGCAGGAAGTCGTTCCCGCCGCGCCCGTAGATCACATCGTCACCGGCGATCGGGCCGTACTCGTGCCCGGTGGCATCCCCGCCGTCGAGGTGGTCGTTGCCGGCTCCACCGTAGATGGTGTCCTTGCCGCCTCCGCCGTAGACGGTGGCGGGCAGCGAGATCGTCTCGGAAACGGCGACGTAGTCGTTCCCCCCGCCCGTCGAGACCCTGAGCGAGGAGATGGACGGCGCCCAGCAGTAGACCCGGGTTGGGACGGTGTCCCACCAGCAAGCGTTGGAGAGCTTGTTGTCGATGCCCGCCTCGTCCTGCACCCAGATGACGTCGTCGTCGAGCCAAATGCCGACGTGGCTGGCCTCGCTTCCGTCTTCGGCCTTGTCGGCGAGGTAGAGAAGCTGTCCCTGGTTGCTGATGTCGATGGACGAAGCTCGGGCCGAATCGAGCGCCGGCACGGCAATGACGGCGCCGAGGCAGAGCGCGGTGAGTACGAGCAGGCGCCTCAGAGACTTCCCAGCCGACCCGGCAGGCAACGCGAATATCGAGGTGATCGGTGTCATGTCTACTCCTTCGGTCGAGTGTCAGCGATGCTAGGAAGCGGCCTTCAGTGGCCTTAAGGCGGAGCCGAGGGTCGCTACCGGGCATCCTCCCGGCCTGCTCTTAAACGACCCTTAAGCAGATCCCGCGCTAGCCCGGAACCGGCTCACGGCCGCCGGTGGCGAAGGAACGGGCGCGGCTCGTGAGAGCCGCGCCCGGATCATTACCTGAACTGTGCTACGGCAAGCGCCAAATAGCGGCGTACTTTGCATTCGTTCCGCTTTGGTAGCCGGTCAACGAATCGGTCAGGCGGCCCGCCGCGTTCTGCTGCTGGAACGTGCTCGCCCACACGCTGAAGGTCATCGCGTTGTGCATCACGTAGTTCGTGGACGCCAGGTTGTCCCAGGTGACCGAGAGGTACGCCGTGGTCCCGATCGTGAGGCCATCGACGTCCACCGGCCGGAGACCCTGGCCCGTGCGCAGGTTGAATTGGTTCTGGAAGTTCGCCTCGGGCGTAACCTCCGTGACGAAACCGCCTGCGCCGGATAGCTCGTAGATGGCGCTGTAGATCAACCCGTTGGCCGAGTTCGTGGCCGACACCACCTGCGGGCGGAAGCCCTGTGCGGTCAGCGTCTGGAAGTTGCTGTTGTGCGTTGCCTGTGAGGCGCCGTGGTACACAGCCTGGCCAGGCCCGCCCTGCTTGGCCCACACGCCCGCATAGACGACCGACGAACCGACGAGGTAGTTGTCGATGTCGATAAGCCGGTAGCCCTGTTGCTTGAGGGAGTCGAAGTTGGACTGGAACGTCGAGGCCGACATGTTCGCGTAGGCGACCGTCGCCGGCCGGTTCGGCCGCGCCACGATGTTGAAGGCCGTGGCTGAGCCGACCTTCATTCCGTCCAGGTTCGTCGGCAGGTAGCCCTGGCGGACGAGGTCGTTGAACTGCGACTGGAAGCAGGTCGTGGACATGTTGGCCGCCGAAGCCTCGGGCGCGCCCGGCCCGACGATCAGCCAGGAGCACGGTGAGTTGGGCAGAAACAGTCCGTACGGCGGCAGCGCGTGCGCAGAGGCGTCGCCGATCGTCTGCAGCGAGGGTGACGGCCCCGCCGTGCTGTTCCGGTTCGCCGTTGCCTGGAAGCGATGGAACTCCAGCGGCAGCGCGGGCATCGACAACGAGTTGGCGTCGTCGACATCGGCGGGGGCGTTTCGATCGAGCTGGATGTGCGTGTGCGGCCCGCTCGTGTTGCCGGAGTTACCGACCCGCCCGATGAACTGGCCGGCCTTGACCTGGACCGGTTGGGCGTGAATCGCGGTGCCGCCGTTGTCGAACTTGGATTTCGACTGCGTTGGACACAAGCTGAGCGGGATGCTGTTCTGTTTGATGTGGGCGAAGGCCATGACCTCGCCGCTTCCGGTGCGGAGCCAGATCGAGTTGCCGAAGCGGTGGTTCGGGTCCTTCGTCCCCGGGGTCAGGTTCGGCAGTGAGTAGCGGCACTCGAGGATCGTCCCGTCGTCTGGCGCGTAGATCGGCAGGTTGTATGCGAGGAAGTCGCTGTTCGACGAGCCCGTCGTCCCGGACTTGAGCTGGGTCCACGTGCTGCCGTTCCAGCGAACGACGAAGAGGTCATAGGCGAACGCCTGCGCCGGGTCGCCGTAGTGGTGGCTCTGGTCGGTCTGCGTCTCGAAATTCGTCCAGAACGTCCCCGCGGGCATGTCGGACTTCTTGTACGGGAGGTAGTACGCCCCCGCCGGCGCCTGGTGCTTGATGTCGGCCAAGGTGAAGGTCCGAAGCGCCTGGTCGAACCCGGTGAAGTTGAACTTCCCGGTGACCGAGCCCAGCGGGTAGGACCCCGTGAACGACGACGAGACCTGCACGCGGCGCGAGCTGTTTGCAGGAATCTGGACGCTGAAGATCTGGATCTTCGTCTGCCCCGCCGTGCTGAGCTCCGAGCGCGTCCATGTGATCGCACTTGCACTGTTGTTTCGCACCAACACGTTGGCGTTGAGGATCCAGGTGTCGGCATTCCCGGGCCCGTTGGCTACCCGCTCGACCGCCGTTGCGGTCGTCCTCCCCGCCGGTACCGGCTCGAGCGTAACCGTCACCGGCGGGGCAACCGCCCACGCCGGCGCCGCTGCCAGCACGAGCGTCACCAGCGCAATCGCCATGATCGTTCCGGCCAGGAGCCGTGTCGAGGTGATCGGTGTCATGTCCACTCCTTCGGTCGACTTGTCAACGATCCATCCTCCCGGCCCGCTCTTAAACGACCCTTAAGCAGATCCCGCGCTAGCCCGGAACCGGAGCCGGCTCGACTTCGATCTCCTCCATCAATGTGGCATAGCGCCGGTACTGCCGGTGCGCCTCGCCGTGGCGACCGCCCCGAGCGAGCGCGGTCACCAGCCCGAGGTGCGCTCTTTCGTCGTAGCGGTCGCGCTCGAGGATGCGGAGCTGGTACCGCACCGCGGCGTCATCCTCACCTGCCTCTGCGCTCGTTTCGGCGAGTCCGCGGGCGACGGCGACGTAGGCAACGCGCGCTTCCTCGCGCAAGGAAACCGCCCAATCCTCGTACACGTCCTCTTCGAGGAAGTCGCCGGTGTAGAGGCGCTCGGCGGCTTCCAACGTGGTCGCGGCCTCGACCGATCCCTCATCGAGGAGGCGCAGACCGGCCGACGCAGCCGCGAGGAAGCTCTCAACGTCGACCGTGACATGCTCGAGATCGAGCCGGACCGAGTGACGGTCTGTAACCAAGAAGTACCCGGACGCGAACTGTCGCTCTGGATCGAGGCCCGTCCGGAGCGCCGTCAGCGCGACGGAGAGCCGGTTCGGCAAGGCCTCGACCTCTTCGTCGGGCCACAATGCTTCCATGAGAACATCCCGCGGCGCCGGCCGGCCCCGGCGCGCGACGAGGATCTTGAGGAGGTCGCGAGCCTTTTTCGACCGCCACTCTCCCAGCGCCACCGTCTTTCCCGCGCAGCGGACCCGAAGGCCGCCGAGCGCCTCGATCGCCAAGGGCACGGGAGCGCCTGGCGCGACCGCCCGCAGGAGCCCTGCGGGCCTCGACGGGCCGAGTCGCATCCCGAACGCGCGGAGCTTGTGCTCTGCCAAGTCTGCGGCCGGCGGCGCTGAAGGCCCCGAGGAAACTCGAGCCAGCGCGAGCTCCGTCGCGGCTTCGTGCAGCGGGTTGCCCAGGCCCCGCCTGATCTCGAGCGCCTCCTCGAGGCGGTCGCGCGCAGGATGGACGTCAGAGAGCGCCTCCAGCTCGAGGGACTCGGCGAGCCCGGCTCGATCGCCACGCTCGCGCGCGGCCGAGGCAGCTTTGCGAGCGCGCTCCGCCGCCTTCTCTCGTTCGCCGTGGGCAAGCGCGACCCAGCCCCAGGCCAATAGCGCGAAGACGATCCCATGGCCAGACGAACGCGCCTGCGCGACAGCCGACCGGGCGAGCTCCTCTGCCCGCTCGTCATCATCTCCGGCAAGTACCCGGGCAAGGTTCGCGCGCGCGTAGATCAGGACCTGAGCGTCATTCGTCTCTGCGGCGCCGCGAACAGCCGCCTCGAGCGCCGCCCGCGCGAGGGCACGATCGCCTCGCTCGCAATAGACCTCCCCGATCTCCATCGTCGCGCCGAAGGCGCGGCTCGATCCCAGCCGCTCGTAGATCCCCCGTGACGCCTCGAAGTCCGCGATCGCAAGCTCCAGCTGCCCGAGGGAGTACCGCGTCTCGCCTCGCTTCAGGAGGGCGAATGCGAGCGCGCTCGGGGCCCCTGCGACCTCGCCTCCGTGAACGGCCGGCTCGATCTCGGCCAGGGCTTCATGGAAGGAGCCTTGCTGAAGAAGATGTGCGACGTGATTGGAGCGGATTCGGATCGCCTGCAGGACGTCGCCTGCCCTTTCCGCGGCCTCGAGACCTCGGCGGAAGTGCTCTTCTGCCTTGGAGGGATCGGTTCGCAGGGCAAGCACCATCGACACGTTGCTGGCGACTGCGACCGCGCGAGGATCGCCTGACGCCGTTGCGCGCTCGAGCGCCCTGGCCGCGTTCTGTCGGCTCTTTCCCAGCTCACCTCGCCCAAGTTGCGCCGATGCGATCCAGGCGATGAGCATCGCCTCGTCGGCCGGGTTGCCCCCGTCGAGTTCGCCGCGGCCAAAGGCTTCAAGGGCCTCCTCAGGCTCGCCGCGGTCGAAATAGATACGACCGATGCGCCAGGCCAACCCGGGCGAGAGCTTTGGTCCACTGGCTGCGCGCTCGTAGCAGGCGAGTGCCTCGGCCCAGTCGCCCTTGAGCGCATGCGCTTCGCCGATGAGTTGCTCGAGCGGGCCACCGCGAGCCGCTGGAGGAAGCGTGGCGGCGGCTTCGAGAACTGCCTCGATGGCACCGCCGGCGAGGAGTCGGGCTCCATGGTCGCGGAGGATCCGGCCGAGCTCCGCCGAGTCGCCGCTCTGACCGGCCGTGTGAAGCGCATCCTCGAGGTACCCGTTGTCCTCGAACCAACGGGCTGCACGCCTGTAGAGGGTGCGCAGCTCGCGTATGTGTAGTGGCCGGCGGTCGCGCAGGAACTCACGCAGGAGGGCGTGTAGCGAGAACCAGGTCTCCTCCCCGCTCTCCACCGGAAGGAGGAAACCTCGACTCACGAGTGAGGCGACGACCTGCGGAGCGTTCGGGAGCCCGACGGCGACACACAAAGCAGGACTCACACGCTCGAGCCACGCCGCCCGCCGCAATAGGTCGACGACATCTCTCGGCTCTCGCTCCAGGACCTCCTCGGCTACGTAGGAGAACAACGGGCCCTCCGGCCGGCGCAGGCCCTCGAGCGCGGAAAGGTGCTCGCCTTCGGGAACCGAGCTGAGTGCCTCGACGACCATCCGAACCTCGGCCGGCCAGCCCGCCGTCGCCGCATAGACGGCCCGTGCGAGCTCCTGGAAGCCTTGGCCAAGCGTGATGGCGATCAGCTGGGCGACTTCGTCCTGCGTGAATGCGAGGTCCGAGGCATCGAGCTCGAGCACCTCGCCCCGGCCGCGTAGGCGCGCGATCGGAAACGGAAGCTCGTCACGGGATGCGACGACCAGATGAAGCGTGGGGGGCGCATGGCGGCAGAGGCTCTCGACGAGGCGCGTTGCCGCCGTTCCGTGCCCCAGCTCGTGGACGTCGTCCAAGACCAGAACGACGTCGTGACCGAGCAGCTCGTCCAAGGATGCGCAGAGACCGGCGGCGAATGCCTCCGCGCTCAGCTGGTGCTCGCTCGATCCCGCGACGGCAGTGATCTCGGCGGGGAGATCGGGCACGCAGGACCGCACGGCGGCAGCGACCCCCCGTGCAAACGTGGGCAGTCTCTTGTCCTGCGAGCCGGCGGTGTGCCAGGCGCAGCTCACATCCTTTGCCCACTCTGCGAGCAAGGTGCTCTTCCCGAACCCCGCGCCCGCGACGATCGAGGTCAGGCGCTTCCCGAACGTCCCGTCGAGTCGGCTCTCCAGCAGCGGGCGTCGAAGAATCGACGCGAGGCCATTGCTGGAGTCCTGCTTCATGTCGGGCGGGACGTAAATGCCCCGCTAGTCGTGCTCGTTTACTCCTCGAGCGATCCTAACGGCTTCGTCAGGCGCGCGAATCGGCCGTCATGGATGGGCCGTTCGGCCTATTGGATTTCGCGGGAGCGAGTGCTAGCGTCCGGCGCCTATTCGGATCCGGCGGCGTGGGATCCTCCTGGGGCCATCTCCGAGGAAAGGGGTCGCGAGAGTTGCTATCTGATCAACAACGGGCGCGCATCTTCGGCGTGCTCTTTCTCATCACTTTCGCCACGTCGATACCCGCGGCGTTCCTCTACCAGCCGGTGCTAGACCACCCCATCGCGTACATCGCGGGCGCCGGCCAGGACACCCGGGTCCTCTTCGGGGCGCTCTTGGAGTTGCTGCTCATCATCGCCAACATCGGCACCGCCGTGGTGATCTTCCCGATCGTCAGGCGACAGAGCGAGGAGTTGGCGCTCGGGTATGTGGCCGCCCGCCTCGTGGAGTGCACATTCATTCTCGTCGGCATCGTTGCCGTCTTGGGAATCATCACGCTGCAGCAGCAAGTCGCCGGTGCCGCTGAAGGTTCGGTTGCCTACACGCTTGCCGCGATCAAGGACTGGACGTTCCTCCTCGGGCCGGGCTGGGTCGTCGGCTGGGGGAACGGGCTGATCCTCGGCTACCTCATGTACCGCTCCGGCCTGGTGCCGCGAAAGATGACGTGGTTGGGTCTTGTCGGCGGGCCGCTCATCATCGTGTCCGGCACCATCGTCCTCTTCGGCGGCGACCATGGCAGCGGTGCCAGCACGCTTCAGGCCATCGCGACGATCCCTGAGTTCCTGTGGGAGCTGTCACTCGGCATCTACTGCACCGTGAAGGGGTTCCGGCCGTCCTCCCCGATCCTCCAGGCCCCCGCCGGTGGGGATCGCAGCATCGCGACGCCTGCAGTAACTTCCGCGTAGCGTGACGCTCACGCAGTACTACACCGCGACGACTCTCGACGGCTTCATCGCCGACGAGCACCACAGCCTGGACTGGCTCTTCGAAGTCGACCGAGGCGACGATCCCGGCTCCGAGTTCACGGAGTTCTTCGCGGGCGTCGGCGCGATGGCGATGGGCGCCAACACCTACCGATGGGTCGTCGACCACGAGGATCTCCTCAACCACCCGGAGCGCTGGACGGTCTACGGTGACACGCCCTGCTGGGTCTTCGGCCACGGCGAGCTTCCGCAAGTGCCCGGCGTGCCGCTGCGGTTCGTTTCCGGAGACGTGGCTCCCGTCCATGAGGAGATGACGAAGGCGGCGCAGGACAAGAACGTCTGGATCGTCGGGGGCGGCGATCTCGTCGGCCAGTTCGCGGACAAAGGATTGCTGGACGAGATCCTGGTCGGAGTGGCGCCGGTCACGCTCGGCGCCGGAGCGCCGCTTCTTCCGCGCCGGCTCACCGCGAAGCAGCTGGAGCTGGTCGACCTTGGGCGCCAGGGCCAGTTCGCGCGCCTCAGGTACCGCGTGCGCGGCTGAGGCAAGAGAGCTAGCGGCGGCGGCCGCGCGAGATGGTCAGCTTCACCTTTGTCCCGGCCGGCAGCGTGCGTCCCGCCGCCGGGCGCTGTGAGAGGACCTTGCCGGCGGCGACCGTGGCCGAGCGGACGGTCTTGACCGCTCCCACTCCGCAATGCGAAGCCCGCAGCGCGACCCTGGCGGCGGCGAGTGTCTTCCCGCGGACCCGGGGGACGATGCACTGCGCCTCGAGCGTCACCGTCGCCTGGCCGGCGATGGCCTGACCGCCGAGCTCACCGGTGATCACGGCCGGCCGGGCTGGGTGCCCGCGGTCAGGGCCGCCGTGTAGCTGCCGTTGTGCAGATCCGTCACGGACGAGAGGGTGCCGAGGCTCGTGTGCAATCCGACGGCTCCGGCGGACGACTGCAGGTCGTTCCCGGCCGAATCCTTCACGTGCACGGTGACGGTCGAGATTGCGGAGCCGTTGGCCGGGACGGCGGCCGGTGCGGCAGAAAGCGTCGTCTTCCTCGCGTCCGCCGAGCCTGGGACGACGGAGAAGGTCGTCGCGGCGCTCAGTGAGCCCGAGGAGGCAGTGATCGTGACCGGCCCGGCCAGCTGGCCGACGACAGTGACCGAGGCGATCCCCGCGGTCGACGTCTTCGACCCGAGGCCCGTGACCGTTCCCGGCCCCGAGGTCTTCGTGAACGTCACCGGCGTCCCGACCGGGGTCAGGTTCCCGATCGCGTCGCGCAGCTCGACGGAGAGCGCTCTCGCCGAGCCCGAGGAGAGCGCGGTGCTCGCGCTCGTGAATCGCATGGTCGTGGCCGGGCCGGGTGGAGGAGGTGGCGGAGGAGGAGGCGAGGCGGCGGCGGCGGGGGCGGAGGTGGCGGGGCGGGAGGCGGGGCGGCGGAGGTGGCGGAGGAGGCGGCGGCGGAGGCGGAGGGGTGGAACCGGCGATCAGAAACGAGCTATTGGCCGTGTCCCAGTGAGTCGCCAGATAGGTGCCCGGCGCGGGATTCAGGCCGAAGTAGTCGTCGTGGTTGCAATCGAGCAAGCCCTCATGGGCACGGTCCGGACAAACCCTTCTTATGGTGAGGCCGGACCCATCGTCGTAGCACATGGTGTCGTAGTCGTCCGTGCAGTGGCCGTTAGGCGTCGCGTTCGGAGCATCGCTGTCCACAGCACCGAGCGTGTGCGTGAGCTCGTGCGCCTCTACGGAGTGGGTACCGGGCCCTGCCAACAAGCCCCAGCAGGGTTTGTCGACGCGCGCGAACATGGCGACCGCGCCGTTGTTGTAGTTGCCCTGGTCCTGGCTCGAGTCGCCGTAGTACTGTCCGATCCCGCAGTACCGGTTGGAACCGTCCACCCACACGAGGTACTTGCGAGACGGGTCCGTAAAGCCGTGGTCCCGCAACTCTTCGATCATCGTCGTGAAATCGCCTGACGCGCTCCGTGAGATGGTGACGTCGCGGATGCTCGGATTGCACGATGCGTCGGTAACCCACCGTAATTGCCTCGAACCACCCTGCTCGGCTGCGCTTCCCTGGAAGACCGAATCTGCAGCGGCGGCGTACGCCTGCAGATACCCCGCGTAGGTCGAGTAATCGTCTGTTCCGGCCTGATGCGCATAGATGCCCTGCACGGCGTTGCCGCCGCGGTAGCAGTCAATTGTCGAAGCGTCGCCCTTGCGCCGACTGACGAGAGCGCGCTCGCGGAGCACGCGTAGCGACGGTGCTTTGCGAACGTCGATCCCGGCCGGCGACGGGTCGGGACCATGGGTGCAAGCTGGAGGTCCGTGTTTCGCGGGGAACGCGAAGACGCCCCGGCACGGGCCGCTCCTGGCCCGAACAAGGCCGCGGTAGATCAAGCCATGTTTGCGAAGCGCCAAGGACGAGGCGGCGCTCGAGCCATGGAGGCCTGGCCTTGCCTGCCCCGCCGGATGGCCGGAAGCGTCGCCTGACCACGCCGCGACCAGCAGCGAAGTCGCGCCGAGAGCGACGAGTGGGCTTCTAAGGAACGACCGCATGAAGGATTAGGAGCGGGAGAAGAAAGTGGCTTTCCTGCCGCATCCTCCGTGACTCCGCGCCTTTTGTACCAAAACTGTCGGAGATTTCACTCCCGTCATACGCATTTCATCAACCGATGGATGTCTGGCCGGGGCGGGCCATGCATGGTTCAATCACGCCGTGCTGTTGAACGAGGTCGAGTACGCCCGCCCGGAGAGCGTTGCCGAAGCGCTGGAGCTCCTGGCCGCGAACGACAACGCCCGCGCGCTCGCGGGTGGTCAGACGATGATCAACGTGATGAAGCAGCGGCTCGCGTCGCCCGACGTGCTCGTCGACCTCGCCGAACTGGAGGAGCTGACGCCGATAACGGTCGCTGAGGACGGGAGCCTCGAGCTTGGCGCGATGGCGACGCTCTCGGATGTGATCGGCTCGGCAGAGGTGCGGGAGCGCAGGCCGATCCTGGCCGAGGTCGCCTCGCGGATCGCCGACGTCCAGGTGCGCAACCGCGGCACCGTCGGCGGCAACGTCTGCTCGAACGACCCGACCAACCATCTGCCCCCGCTCATGGTCGCCGCCGGCGCGACGATGACGATCGCCGGTCAGGGCGGCACACGAACGGTGCCGGCCGAGGACTTCTTCCTCGGCGTGTACATGACCGCGGTCGCCCCGGGCGAGCTGCTGACCAGGGTCTCGGTCCCGGCCGCCGGCGGCACCGGCGACGGCTTCTACTCCGTGACCGTCGGCAACGAGGGGACGGGCATCGTGAACGTGGCCGCGACCGTGAACGGCGAGGCGCGGATCGCGATCGGGTGCGTGTCCGCCGTGCCGGTGCTCGTCACGTCCCGTCCGGACGACGACAGTGTCCGCGAAGCCGTGCGCGGCGCGGGCCTGGATCCACCGTCGGACGTCCACGGCTCGGCCGAGTACCGCCGCCACCTGGCCGAGGTGCTGGCCGTGCGCGCGGTCGCCCACGCGAGGAGTAGCGGGTGAAGGAGAAGACGATCAAGGTCGAGGTCAACGGCGACCTGTACGAGCGCGAGGTGGAGTCGCGGCGGCTGCTCGTCCACTTCCTGCGCGACGACCTCGATCTGACCGGGACGCACGTCGGCTGCGACACCGGCAATTGCGGCGCCTGCACCGTCCTCTACAACGGCGACGCGATCAAGAGCTGCATGATGCTGGCCGTCCAGGCCGACGGGGCCTCGATCGACACGGTCGAGGGGCTGGCGCGGGACGGCGAGCTCCATCCGCTGCAGCAGGCCTTCAGCGACGCGCACGCGCTCCAGTGCGGCTACTGCACGCCGGGGATGCTCATGTCCGCGAAGTACCTACTGGACACCAACCCGAGCCCCAGCGAGCAGGAGATTCGGAAGGCGATTCAGGGGAACATCTGCCGCTGCACGGGCTACGTGAACATCGTCGAGGCGATTGGAAAGGCAGCCGGAAATGACTGACACGACGTTCGAGCGGGCGCTTGTCGTCGAGCCGACGGAGACCAAGCGAGGCTGGGCGGGGCAGAGCGTCCCGCGCAAGGAGGACAGGCGGCTCGTCCAGGGCGAGGGCGTCTTCTTCGACGACCTGAAGCGGCACGGCATGGGCTTCCTCCACTTCGTCCGCTCGCCGTACGCGCACGCCAAGATCAAGTCGATCGACGTCTCGAAGGCGCTCGAGCTCGGCGGCGTCTACGGCACGCTGACCGGAGACGAGGTCGCGATCCTCACCGATCCCTTCTTCGAGCTCTCGACTCCCCCGGGTGCGGACATGAAGGACTACGCGCTCGCGGTGGGCAAGGTGCGGCACATGGGCGAGCCGGTCGCGGCCGTCGTCGCGGTCTCGCGCGAGCTCGCGCGAGACGCGGCCGAGCTCGTGGAGGTCGAGTACGAGCCGCTTCCGGTGGTGGTCGACGCAGAGCGCGCGGTCGAGGACGACGCGCCCCTCCTGCACGAGGAGGCCGGCTCGAATGTCGTCTGGTCGGGGCTGTTCGACTGGGGCGACTATGACGCGGCGCTGGCGGAGGCCGACCAGGTCGTACGGATCGAGCGGCTCCACTTCGACCGCTTCTCCTCCACGCCGCTCGAGTGCTCCGGCGCGCTCGTCGAGTACGAGAAGGCAACCGGGCAGTGGACGATCTTCTGCAACCACCAGATGCCCGGGATCGGCGCGATCTGGATGGGGCCTGCGCTCCGAGTCGGCCTGGACAAGCTCCGCTTCGTCACCCATGACATCGGGGGCGGCTTCGGTAACAAGATCTGCCTCCACCCCCAGCTCACCGCCTGCTGCCTGCTGGCGCGGAAGCTCAAGCGTCCAGTCCAGTGGACGGAGTGGCGCACCGACCAGCACACGGCGAACTCGCACGGGAACGAGCGGACGTTCCTCGACGTCGAAGTGCCGGTGCGCGCCGACGGGACGATGCTCGGCTTCAAGGTGCGCGCGCTGGACGATTGCGGGGCCTTCCCCCGGTACGAGCCGCTCGGTTGCATCATCTGGGCGCAGGTCACGCCGGGCCTGTACCGCTGGCGCAATATCCGCGTGGATTTCACGCAGGCGGTGACGAACAAGTCCGCCGTCGGCCCGAACCGCGGCTACTCGCGCATGCAGCACCTGTGGCTGACCGAGCGGATCATGGACATCGTCGCGCACCAGCTCGGGCTCGACCCGGTCGAGGTACGCAAGCGCAACTACATCCGCTCCGACGAGATGCCGTACGAGACGCCGAACGGATGCGTCTACGACTCAGGCGACTACGCGCGCTGCCTGGACATCGCGCTCGACCTGATCGGCTACGACGGCATCGACGAGCGCCGGCGTGAGGCCGAGTCGCGCGGGAAGCTGCTCGGAATCGGGATCGGCTCGACCCTCGACTCGGGGACGAACAACTTCGGCCAGTCCCAGCTACTGAACCCGGATCTTCAGTTCTCCGGCAACAACGAGGTGGCGACCATCAAGCTCGACATCTTCGGCGAGATCGTGCTCACGCTCGGGACGGTCCCGCAGGGCCAGGGACACGAGACGGTGGCGGCGCAGGTGGCGGCGGACATCCTCGGCGTCTCGCCCGACGACATTCACGTCCGGCCCGGGCATGACTCGTACTGGAACTCGCACGCCGGCTTCTCCGGCACCTACGCGAGCCAGTTCGCGGTCACCGGGTTGGGCGCGGTCAAGGGCGCGACCGAGATGCTGGCCGACCAGATCAAGCGGCTCGCGGGAGTGATCCTCGGAGGCGTCGGCAAGGACGCGATCGTCCTCGAAGGGGGGTTCGCGAAGATCGAGGACAACCCGGAGGCTGCGTTGCCGTTCATGGCCTGTGGCGCGATCATCAACGCGAACAACGCCGGGCTTCCGGCCGAGCTCGACGACGTTTCGCTCAACTGCCGCTACGTCTACCGGCCGCCGTTCGAAGTTCCGGACAAGGAGCGTAATTTCGGCAACCTGACCCTCACCTACGCGACGCAGATCCACGCGTGCGTGGTCGAGATCGACAAGGAAACCGGCGTCCCAGTGATCGTCGACTACGCGGCCGTGGACGACTGTGGCATCCGCATCCATCCGCAGATCGTCGAGGGGCAGGTGCACGGCGCGACGGCGCACGGGCTCGGCGCGGCGCTGCATGAGAGTTTCCCCTACGACGAGGAGGGGACGCTCCTGACGGCCAACTTCTACGACTACCACGTGCCCCACGCACTGGACATGCCGCCGTTCAAGACCGGCTCGATCGAGTCGCCCTCGCCGTTCACGCCGCTGGGCGCGAAGGGGATGGGGGAGGGCGGCGGCGCGGGTATCCACGCAGTGTGCGCAGCCATTCAGGATGCGCTGCGCGGGGCCGGCGGCGCGGTCGTGCACGAAAGCTGCAACCCGTCCCATCGGATCTGGGAGCTGATGCGCGAGCCGGAGAAGAGCCGCGGGCTCGTTTCGCTGGAGAACCGCTCGTGAAGGTCTCCGGGGAGAAGTCGTTCGACGCGCCGCGGTCGGTCGTGTGGGAGGTGCTGAACGACCCGGAGCGCATGGCGAAGCTGCTGCCGGGGATCGAGAGCTTCGACATCGCGGACGAGCGCAACTGGTCGGCCCGGGTAAAGGTGCCGCTCGGGCTGGGGGCGATCCCCATCTCGTTCTCGTTCGAAAAGACGGACGAGCGGGAGCCCGAGTACGCGCGGCTGGTTGCGAAGGGGAAGGGCGTGGGCGCGATCGTCAGCATGGACACGCAGTTCAACCTGAGCGAGGCGGCGGGCGGCACGGCCATGCAGTGGGAGGCGGACGTCTCGATCGCGGGACCGGTCGGCTCGATGGGCCAGCGCGTGCTGCAGCCGATCGTGAACCAGCAGGTCGGGAACGTGCTCAGCGCTCTGGAGAAGCAAGTGGAAGAGGCGGCCGGCGAGCCGGCCGGGCACGGCGAGCCGGCTGAGGCCGGCGGCTCCTCCGGGGGCGACGAGCGGGCTCCGGCCGACGGCTCGGAGTCGGAGGCCTCGGGCGAAGCGCCGAGCGAGCCAGCGCCCGGCGGCGCGGAGGAAGGGATCCATCCCGCATCCCCGGAGACGTACTCGGAGGACCCGGAGGGCCCGACCCACTCCACGCGCGACGAGGGCTAGAAGTCACACTTCCGCCCCGACTCCGTCTCACACTCGACACACTTTCGCGACTACGCTCCATAACGGGGGTCGGGCGCGTGAGCGCCCCGGGGGAGGGGATGTGAAAGACGGAGACGGCAGGTAGCGCGTGCCGCTCGAGCTAGAGACGGCGCGGCTGCGAATTCGCCCGCTCGTCGAAGAAGACTGGCGCGGCGTCCACGAGTACCTGTCCGCGCCAGGCATGCGCGAGTTCGTCCCCGAGTGGCCCGAGACGCCGGAAGAGACCCGGGCGTTCGTCGCCCAGAACCTCGCCGGCGAGGCGCGACAGCACGCGCTCGTGCTCCGCGACGGCGACCAACTCGTTGGGCACGTCGGCTTCCACCCCTGGTTCGGCCCGCAAACGTACGAGATCGGATGGGCCGTCGCCCCCGCACACCAGGGTCGCGGCTACGCGACGGAGGCCGCGCTCGCCGTCCTCGCGCACGCATTCGAGACGCTCGGGCTCCACCGCATCGTCGCCACCTGCCAGCCTCAGAACGCGCCGTCTGTCCGCGTCATGGAGAAGCTCGGCCTGCGCCGCGAGGCGCACTTCCGGAAATGCATGCCCGCACCCGGCGGCGGCTGGTGGGACGAGTACCTGTACGCGCTGCTCGACGAGGACTGGGCCGCGCGCGACCGTTAGCCGGCCTGCTGGCTCTCGGGCGCTTCTTCGGCGTCGGTCTCCTCGGACGGGTCGTCGCGACCGACGTCGCTGCGTTCTTCGTCGACCGCGCCCTCTTCCGGTTCCTCCTCGAGGCTCTCCGGATCGAACGGCGGCACCGCGCTCGGGTCGCTTGCACTCGTCCCTTCGGGAAAGTTCTCGCCCACGAGCCAATCGTGCCCAGACCTCGGCCCGCGGAAACTCAGCGCGTGGCTTCGCCGAGCAGCCGCTCGACGATGACGCAATCGAGCCACTGGCCGTCCAGCTTCCCGTGCCGCCGGTAGACGCCGACCTCGCGGAAGCCGAGCGAGCGGGCGAGCGCCAGGCTCGCCTCGTTCCGAGGGAAGATCCGGCTCAGCAGCTTCCAGTACCCGCGCGCTTCGCACTCCTGGACGAGCGCCGCCAGTGTCACCCGTCCCAGGCCGCGGCCGCGGCTCTCGCGGGAGACATACACGGAATAGTCGCCGACACCCGAGTAGACGGCCCGGGCGCTGTACGGATGGACGACCGCCCACGCGCGCACCTCCCCGTCCGCCTCCGCCACGACCAGCGGATAGTCCTCCTCGAGCCAGCCGAGGATGTCGTCCGCCGTCCGCAGCTCGGTGTCAAACGTCGCCACGCGGTCCTCGATGCCCTCGTTGTAGATCCGCGCGATCGTTCCAGCGTCCCCGGGCTCCGCCTGCCGCGTCTTCATACGCGGAACGTCCGGCCGGCGAGCTCCTCGCCCTCGCGCCACCGGTCGCCGCCGCCGAGGTCGTAGGTGAGCTCCACCCGCGTGACGACGTCGAAGCCGAGCGAGTGGAAGATCCGGATGGCGTCGGCGTTCCGGCCGGTGGGACGGACGACGATCTGCTCCGCGCCCTCCTTCCGGGCCGCAGCGACGACTTCCTCCGCCAGCCGGCGGCCGATCCCGGCCCCCCGGCAACCCGCGCGCACCGAAAGGGGCTCGAGCTCGACCTTGCGCCCGCGCACGATCATTCCCGCGAGGCCGACCAGGCGTCCGTCGAGCTCCGCGACGAAGATCCGCTCCGGCCCCACCTCGGCCAGGTGCGCGTCGAACCCGGACCCAGGATTGAGCCCGCCGATCGAATCGTCCGCGTACAACTGGCGGTGCCACTTGGTGAGGTCGGTCCAGAGCAAGCGGCACTGCTCCAGATCCTCGGGCCGGTAGCGCCGGACGGTGACCACTGCGTGACAGTATTGCCTCGTGACCCCTCCGTTCCGCATCGGCGTGATGCAGCTGACCATGGAGCCGGTCGAGGAGATGATCTCGACGGCGCAGGCGCTCGACCGCGCCGGCTTCGACACGATCTGGCTCGCCGAGGCGTATCCGTGGTGGCGCAAGCACCAGATGGAATCCCGGTCCTCCACCGTGACGTCCGCGCTGATGGCCCGCGCGACCGACCGGCTCACCATCGGCTGGGGCATCATCTCCCCGTTCACGCGCCACCCCGTGCAAGTGGCGATGGACGCCCGTGTCGTGCAGGAGCTCGCGCCCGACCGCTTCATCCTGGGTTACGGGACGTCGAAGATCTTTCTCAACAACGCGCTCATGCAGACGAAGAAGACGCTCGGGCCGATGCGCGACGCGGTCGCCATCGTGCGCGGCGTGCTCTCCGGCGACGAGTTCCGCTACGAAGGCGAGACGTGGAGCGCCGACGTCCCCGCGCAGGATGATGGCGCCGACGCGCCGCGCGAGGTCCCGCCCGTCTACGTGGCCGCGACGGCGCCCAAGATGCAGGCGCTCGCAGGGGAGATCGCGGACGGCTGCCTCACCCCGTCGATCACGACGCCCGCCTTCGTTCGGTACACGCGCGGGAACGTCGACGCCGACATCGACATCGGCTGCACTGTCGTGGCCTCCATCGGGCACGACCGCGACGAGGGGCGCGACGGGGCACGCGAGATCGCCGGGATGTATCTCGCGAACAAGGTGCAGAACATCCGCGGCTCCGCGGACACGCTGCTCGAGCTCGCGGGCCTGGACCAGGACGAGATCCGCCCCGTTGCCGAAGCGATGGAGCGGGGAGGAAGGCTTGCCGCCAAGGCCGAGGTGAGCGACGCGATTCTCGACAAGTGCAAGCCCATCGCGGGGACGCCGGCCGAGTGCATCGCCGCGATCGAGGAGTACCGCGACGCCGGGTGCACGCACGTGATGCTCGAGCTGTGGGGTGACAAGCGGCACGAGCAGATCGAGCTGTTCGGCAAGGAAGTCCTCCCACACTTTCGATGATCGACCGCGACCGCCTCGTCGAGCTGGCGATCCGGCTCGTCTCCATCCCGTCCTTCACCGGCTCCGAGCAGGCCTGCGCCGAGGCCGTGCGCGACGTGCTGGAGGGGATGGGCCTGCACGTGCAGTGGCAGCAGGTGGAGGACGGCCGCGCGAACGTGCTCGGCACGTGGGCGGGCACCGGCGGCGGCCCGTCGCTCATGCTCAACGGCCACCTCGACACGTCCTACTCGGGGCGCGAGCCGTGGCTGCAGGGCATCCCCGGCTTCCAGCCCCAGGGCTTCGAGCAGGACGGCCGCATCTACGGGCTCGGCATCTCGAACATGAAGGGAGCCCTGGCCGCGTATATCGAGGCGGTGCGCGCGCTCCAGGATCAGGGTGTGCGGCTGAAGGGGGACGTCCTCATCGCGGCGGTCGCCGGCGAGATCGAGAAGACGCAGCAGGGGGACGCGCAGGGAGCCGAGTTCCGCGGCTACGCAGCCGGTTCGCGCTACCTCGTTACGCACGGCGGTGTCGCGGACATGTGCATCCTCGGCGAGCCGACCGAGAACAAGCTCGTGCTCGCGCACTTCGGCTCGCTCTGGCTGCGGCTCTCCACGCACGGCCCGTTCATCCACACCGCCTTCAGCGAGGGGCGGCGGGAAGAGAACTCGATCCTGCGCATGCGCCGCGTGCTCGATGCGGTGCTCGAGTGGCTCCCTGCCTGGGAGGAGGAAATGAGCTACGACGGCGTGCGCGGGGTCGCCAATGTCGGATCGATCGAGGGTGGCTTCGGCTGGCGAGCCTCGCGGACGCCGCACCGTACCGATCTGTACCTCGACCTGCGCGTCCCGCCGAACGTGACGATGCAGGACGCGCGCCGCAAGGCGCTTGACTTCGCCCGTTCGCTCGAGGGAGTGGACGCGGAGGTCTACGTGACCGCGCCGGGTGCCGAGATCGCCGCCGACCATCCGCTCGTCGAGGCCGTCGCGGAAGCGCACGCGGAGGTCTTCGGCGCCGAGCCCGAGCGCGACGTCACGCGCTGGTTCTCCGATGCGTCCGTGCTGACGCGCTACGGCATCGAGACGCTCAACTACGGCACGTCGAGCGGACTGCCGAGCGCGGAGCTGGGCGAGAACCTCGACATCCACGGTCTCGTCCAGACGGCCGAGGTGTACGCTCGCGCCGCGATGAGGATCTGCGGGACGTGAAGCGCGCGTTCATCCTGGCGGCTGCTCGTGGTGCTTGTAGCTGCCGCCGCCGGAAGCGGCACAGGTGCCGCCGCGGCTTGCAAGCCGGGGGCCCACAAGGTCGGCAAGGTGATCTACCGCACCTACTGCGGGCCGGCGTCGGCCTCCGTGAAGGTCGCGGGCAAGACCTACACCTTCCGGAACGGCTCGTGCCTGCGCGCCGGGATCACGCGTGTGTTCACGATGAGCATCGGGAAGCTCACCAGCCGGAAGGGCAAGCCGCGGTACAGCTACTTCGGCGTCACCGTCCCGAGCGCGAAGCACGACGGCGTCTACCGCCGCGCCGTGATCACGTGGTCGATCGGCGGCAAGCGCTACTCGCTCTCCAATGTGAAGTTGCGACTCACGAACAAGCAGACGCGTGGATCGTTCTCGGGGCGGGCCGTGGGCGGGCGCGGGGCGGTCACCGGCTCCTTCCGCTGCAAGTGAGCCTCTACCAGCTTCCGGACGGGCTTCCCGTCCCCGAGGACGACGGCGCGACCGATCATCTGCTCGGGCAGATGCTTCCGCAGCTGACGCTCGAGTCTTCGCAAGGCTCGGTCTCGGTCCGCGCCCTCTCGATGAACCGCCTCGTGCTGTACATCTATCCGCGCACCGGGCACCCGGATACCCCAGCCGGCCCGGACTGGGACGCCATTCCGGGCGCCCGCGGCTGCACCCCGCAGTCGTGCGCCTTCCGCGACCACACAGCCGAGCTGGAGGAGCTCGGAGCCGCCGTCGCGGGGCTGTCCGCGCAGTCGCTCGAGGAGCAGGTCGAGTTCGCGGAGCGAAACCACATCCCCTATCCCGTGATCGCCGACCCCGAGCGCAAGCTGGGCGCCGCGCTGCGCCTGCCGACGTTCGAGTACGAGGGGATGACTCTGTACAAGCGGGTCACGCTCGTGATCGAGGCGTGCGCGGTCGCGAAGGTCTTCTACCCGGTCTTTCCGCCCGACCGTAACGCGGCCGAGGTCGTCAGCTGGCTTCGGGGGCGCTGACGAGGCAGATCGACAGCAACGTCTCCTCCTCCACGTCGTGCCCGGCGTAGGCGGGGTGCGGCGTCGTAGGCGACCTCGCTGTGAAGCAGAACTGGTCGGCGGAGTGCGGCGGCGCCTCCGCCTCCGGCTCGAAGTGGCGCCACCTGGACCGGCCTCAGCAACGCGGAAAGGAGATGCCGCGAAAGGGCACGCCCTGCCACTCCGAGCTTCTGCCACTCCGGCTCGAGTGCCTCGCCTCGCGTTCTTGGATGAGCGTGATTAGCATCGGCGGCGATGAAGCTTGCCACCTTCGATGAAGGCAGGGTCGGGCGCGTCGAGGGCGACCTGATCGCCGAGCTCGACGCGGGCTCGATGCGCGAGCTGTTCGAGCGTGACGAGGTTCCACACACGACGGGGAAGGAGTACGCGCTCGCCGAGATCCGTCTGCGCGCGCCGATCATCCCCAAGAAGTTCTTCCACACCGCCGGGAACTTCCGCGAGCACGAGGAGGAATCCAAGCGCGTCGGCTGGTCGCACAAGATCGCGCCCTGGATCGTGTTCTTCCAGAACGTGGACGCGATCATCGGGCCGGACGATCCCGTCGTGTACCCCGAGCACCTCACCGAGGAGCTCGACTACGAGCTCGAGCTCGCGGTGGTCATCCGCAAGGCGGGCAAGTGGTTCGGCCCGGAGGAGGCGGAGGACTACATCGGCGGCTACGTGATCTTCAACGACATCACGGCGCGCGACATCCAGCGGCGCGAGATGGAGTCGGGCGTCTTCTCGTTCTGCAAGGCGATCGACACCTTCTGCCCGCTCGGGCCGTGGATCGTGACCCCCGACGAGATCGGCGATCCGCACGACCTCGCGATGGAGCTGCGCGTGAACGGCGAGTCGCGCCAGCGCTCGCACTCGGGGAACATGAGCGTGACGATCCCGGAGATCCTCTCCCACTACTCGGCGCTCGGATACAGCGCGGGGGACGTCGTTTCCACGGGCACCGTTTCCGGCGTCGCCGGCTTCTCGGAGGACGCGGCCTCGCTCTACCTCAAGCCCGGCGACGTGATCGAGGCGGAGATCGAGAAGATCGGCGTGCTGCGGAACCCCGTGGTCTCCTGGGAGGAGGCCCACGGAGAGCCGCCGCCCGAGCGCGTGCGGTGGTAGAGCCGCTCGCCGACGGCGTCGGCCTGCTGGGGCCGCTCGAAGAGCTCTTCCCGGACATGTCGGAGACGGATTGGGCGCCGTACCGCGACCGCTACCCCGAGCTGGTCTCCGGCAACGACTGGCGGCTGCCGATCATGTGCTTCCTCGTGCGTGCGGGAGACCGGACGATCGTGGTGGACACAGGCGCCGGACCCAAGGGGCTGTGGACGGACTGGATGCCCGAGCCGGAGTCGCAGGAGAAGCTGCTGCCCGAGTTGCGGCGGCACGGGGTCGAGCCCGACGACGTCGACATCGTCTTCCTGACGCACGTCCACATCGACCACGTCGGATGGAACGCCCAGGAGGACGGCAGCCGCACGTTTCCGCGCGCCCGGTACCTGCTGCACGAGGATGCGCTCGCAGCAGCGCGGCGTCGTGCCGGCCGGGTGCACATCGATCGCTGCGTCCTCGGGATCGAGGACATCGAAGCGGTCGGCGACCGCGACGAGATCGCGCCCGGCGTCGAGGTCGTCCCGCTTCCGGGACACGACGACGGGCACGTCGGCCTCCTGGTCGGCGAAGACTCCTTGATCGTGGCGGACGCCGTGCCGCACCCCGCACAGCTCGATCACCCGGAATGGACATTCGCCTACGACGAGGACCTTCAGCTCGCGGTGGAGACGCGGCGGCGGATCCTCGACGAGTTCGGCGACCGGACGATCTACCTCAGCCACGCGCGCGAAGGAATTCGCCGATGAGCTGGCCGCGAGACGACGCCAAGTTGGACCGTGTGCGCGCGCTCATGGCCGAGCGCGATCTCGACGCGCTGGTGGTGCGCACCCCCGACAACGTCCTCTACCTCTCCAACTACTGGTGCATGAAGGGCTACGACATCGTCGTCTTCCCGCGGGAAGGGGATCCCACGCTGGTCGTGATGGAGCCGCAGCTGGACGAGGCCTCCACCACGGCGTGGACGGACGACCTGCGGCCGTTCAAGGGTTATGCGCCGGACGATCCGCGCCCGGCCTGGGCCAGGTCGACCGACCTGGCCCAGGCCGTCTGCCGTGAGCGCGGGCTCGAGCGCATCGGCCTCGAGCTCTCGCAAGGTACCCAGGTCGCGGACCGGATGGTGGGAGAACCGACCGTCTTCACGCAATCGTTCTTCGAGGCATTCGGCGCGGCCGAGGACGCCTCGCCGCTGCTCGCCGAGGCGCGCATGATCAAGACCGGGCAGGAGATCGAACGGATGCGCGAGGCGAACGACCTGGCGGCGGCCGCCACCGAGCACGTCGCCGAGAACATCCGGCCCGGAATGAGGGAGAGCGAGGTCGCGGCGATGTGGGAGGGCCACGTGCTCGCCGAGGGCGGCGGCCGCGCGAGAGGCTACTCCCTCGTCTGGTCAGGCCCCGGCATCCGCACCTTCACGGCGACGGGCGACCGTCCCGTGCGGGAGCACGAGCCGACGCTCCTGGAGATCTGGGTGTGCGTCGACGGCTACTGGTGCGACCACACGAAGAACGTGTGCCCGGGCGACCTGACGCCCGCGTACGACGAGCTGCTCGACCAGCTTCTCGAGGTCTACGACGCGGCGGTCGACCACTGCCGCGACGGCGCGAGCCTGCCCGAGCTCGACCGGCTCGTCCGCGCGGGCATCGCCGAGGCCGGCTACCCGGGCCAGCCGTCCCATCCCATCTGTCACGGTGTCGGCGCCCGCGCCCACGAGCCGCCGTACGCGCACCAGGCCGGATCGGGCACGATCCGCGACGGAATGGTGCTCGCGATCGAGCCGGGGATCTACTGGGAGGGGGGCGGAGGCCTGCGACTGGAGGACAACTTCCTGATCACCGCTGAGGGCCCGGAGAAGCTCAGCCGCTACCCGGACGACTTCCGATGAGCGTCTGGACGGGACACCTGAACGACGACGTCCGCATCGGCGGCCGCGTCGGCCTGTACGACACGACGCTGCGCGACGGAGAGCAGACGGTCGGAGTCGTCCTCGATCCCGAGCAGAAGCTCGAGATCGCGCGACTCCTGGACGAGCTCGGCATCGACCGCATCGAGGCCGGCTTCCCCCGCGTCTCGGAGGAGGACCGGCGCGCCGTCGAGCTCATCCAGGGCGCGGGCCTGCGCGCCGAGGTGTGGGGCTTCTCCCGCGCCCTCCGCGCTGACGTGGACGCGCTGCTCGAGCTCGGGCTGAGCGCGGCGGTGATCGAGGCTCCCGTCAGCGAGCGCAAGCTCGGTGCGCTCCTACTCGACCACGAGGAGGTGCTCCGACGCATCGACGATGCCGTCTCGCACGCCGTACAGAGCGGGATGACGATCGCCTTCTTCGGCGTGGACGGGACGCGCGCCGACCTCGCCTTCCTCGAGACCGTCTACAAGACCGCGCACCAGGCCGGCGCGCAGGAGGCGGTCGTGGTCGACACGATCGGCGTCGCCGCTCCCGAGGCCGTCGGACACCTGGTGGCCAAGGTGCGCAACTGGCTCGGACCGGACGTCCCCGTCCACTTCCACGGCCACAACGACTTCGGCCTTGCCACGGCAGGCGCCGTCGCCGCCGTTCGCGCGGGCGCAAGCTGGGTGCACGGGACGATCAACGGGATGGGGGAGAGGGCCGGCAACGCGAACCTGGGCGAGGTCGCGATGGCGCTCTACGCGCTGTACGGGACCGAGACGAACCTGCGGCTGGAGCAGCTGCGCGAGGTCTCCGCGCGCGTGCAGGAGCTGTCCGGCTACGAGCTCGAGCCCTGGAAGCCGGTCGTGGGCGAGAACCTGTTCACGCGCGAGAGCGGCGCGGTCGCCAGCCAGTTCCACGATCCGCCCGCGATCGAACCGTTCGCGGCCGACCTGGTCGGCGCCGAGCGGCGCATCGTCCTCGGCAAGAAGAGCGGCGTCGACTCGATCCGGATCAAGGCCGACGAGCTCGGACTGGACGTGCCGGAGGAGGATTACCGCGATCTGCTCGCCGAGGTGAAGCGGATCGCCGCCGAGCGCTACGGGCTCGTCTCGGACGAGGAATTCCGGACACTGGTCAATCGAACGACCTCGTAACGAAGCTGTGCCAGGACAGTGAAGCGGCTCGAGTTCGCCACGTCCTCTTGCACGATGGGCATATGGAGCGAGACGACGCGCGGAGTATCATCGAAGGGTTGTTTCACGCCAACGCCAACCTGATGGACATCGAGGCGCACCTGAAGGAGATCCGCTACTTGCTCGGAGAGGAGCCGGATGAAGAGGAAGAGGAAACCGACTCGTAGCGCGGGCCAGATCCACAGAGAGGCGCAGGAGCGCTGGGAGCGCGCCAAGGCGATGTTCGAGGAGCGGCTCGAGTACCACCGCCGACGTAAGGAGCAGGAAGAGCAAGCGGCCGGCGGTCAGGGCTGAACCCAAGTAGCGGCACGCGCGTCTGCGTCGTCGGAGCAGGCGCCATCGGCAGCCTGTACGCGGCGCATCTCGCGCAGGTCACCGACGTGGTCGTGCTGGCTCGCCGGGAGGAGCACGCGCAGTCGCTGCGCGAGCACGGTCTCCGCGTCTCCGGTCGCCACGATTTCACCGCGCAGCTCGATGCCACGACCGATCCGGCCGAGCTCGGGCACGCCGACCTCTGCATCGTCGCGACCAAGGCGACCCATCTCGACCAGGCGGCGTCCGCGCTCGAAGGACATCTCCCCGGCGCCACCGTGATGACCGTCCAGAACGGGCTCGGCGCGGAGGACGTCGTCCGCCGCTACGGCGACTGGCCGCTTATCTCCGCGGTCACGTTCATGAGCGGAAACCGGCGCGGCGACGCCGAGGTCGAGTACATCCTCGACACCGAGACGTGGCTCGGCCCGTACGGCGACACGCCGTACGAGACGGTCGAGCGGACTGCCGAGCTGATCGTCCGCTCCGGCCTGAAGGCGCGGCCGTTCGAGGACCTCCGTCCCGCGCAGTGGTCGAAGCTGATCTTCAACGCGACCGTCAACTCCGTCTCGGCGCTGACGCACCTGCCGCACGACCCGCACTTCGCCGACCGGGGAAGCACCAACGCGCTCGGGCACCTCGTGCGTGAGCTGGTGGAGGAAGGGCAGCGGGTGGCCGCTGCGGCGGGAGTCGACCTGCACGATGATCCCTGGGAGATGAACGTCCTCGCCACGCAACGCGGAAGCGCCCACGTGCCTTCCATGCTGGAAGACATCGAGGCCGGCCGCCCGACCGAGATCGACCTCATCACGGGTGCCGTGGTCCGCGAAGCAGAAAGGACGGGCGTCCCCGTCCCACTGCACGAGGCGATGTATGCCCTCGTGCGCGCGAAGGAGCAGGCGTGCGTGTCGCGATAGTCGGATGCGGTGCGGTGGGAAGCCTCTTCGCGGCGCACCTGGCACAGCTCGACGACGTCGAGGTGTGGGCATACGACCTGGACGCCGCGCACGTCGACGCGATCAACGCGAGCGGGCTCCGGCTCTCCGGCGTCGGCGACCTCGTCGGCCGGCTGCGGGCGACGAGCGACGCGGCCGAGCTCCCGCCGTGCGACTTCGGGATAGTTGCGGTCAAGAGCATGCACACCGACGCGGCACTGGCGGCCACTGCGCATGCGTTCGAGCAGGGCGCGGTCTGCTCCGTCCAGAACGGGATCGGGAACGAGGAGCTCGTCGCCGCGCACGTGCACCGCGTCATCCGCGGCACGACCTTTCCCGCCGGGCACGTGATCGCTCCCGGCCACGTCGGCTGGGACACAGCCGGCGACACCTGGATCGGGCCATTCGAGCCGAGCCCTGCGCCGCTGGACCAGGTCGAGCGGCTTGCGAACGCACTGACCCGCTCCGGTATGGCGACGCAGGCCCTCGCGGATGCGCGCGGCGCGCAGTGGACGAAGGCGATCTTCAACGCGTCCACGAACCCGGTGGGCGCGCTCACCGGCCTGGCCCACGGCGAGATCTGCGACTTCGAGCCGACGCGGCGCCTGATCAGCGGCCTGATCGACGAGTGCGAGGCCGTGGCGGGCGCGCTCGGCATCGAGCTGGACCACGATCCCGAGGACATGGTCGACCATGCCGCGCGCGTCGCGCATGACCACAAGGCCTCCATGACCCAGGACGTCCTCGCGCGCCGGCAGACGGAGATCGATTTCCTGAACGGCGCGATCGTCGAGCGCGGGGAGGAGCAAGGCGTGCCCGTCCCGCTCAACCGCGCGATCTGGGCGCTCGTGAAAGCATTGGAGGACTCGTGGAGATGAGCGCCGAGATCGAGGGCAAGTATCGCCGCGTCCGCGAGGAGATGGCGCGCGAGGACGTGGACGCGCTCGTCGTCTCGGGCAGCGAGTACACGGGCTTCGACGGCGCGGTCACGTACATGTCCGGGTTCAACATCGTCCACCGGTATGCGTACGTGCTCGTCCCGCTCGAGGGTGACCCGGCGATCGTGTTCCCGAGCGAAGCGCGGTATGTCGGCTTCCACGATGCGGCCTGGGTGGACGAGAGGGTCTTCGTCGACACCCCCGGCGCGTGGCTGCGCGACCGCTGCGCAGGCGCCTCGCGCGTGGGCGTCTACGGGCTCGACTACGTCATGAACGTCCGCGACTACCGGGCGCTCGCCGAGGGTGACTTCGAGATCGTCTCGTTCGACGAGGCCTTCGACCGGACCCGGGCGGTCAAGAGCGCGGCGGAGATGGAGTCCGTCCGGGAGGCGGTGAGCATCAACGAGGAGGGCTTCTGGGAGGTGCTGCGCGCCTACGAGCCGGGGAAGACCGAGGCCGAGATCATGGCGCCGGCGGCCGCACGCTTCGTCGAGCTCGGCACCGGGCGGCACGCGATGAACATGGTGCTCGCGGACGGCCCGCCCGGCGGCGCCCGTCCGGAGTTCGTCATCCCCAGCGAGACGCGCCGCGTCGCCCCCGACGATCTGCTGCTCTACTCCCTCGAGATCGGCGGCCCGAGCGGCCACTGGGCGGAGGTGTCGCGCCCGATCATGGCCGGCGCGCCGAGCTCGGTGACCGCGGCGATGATGGAGGCCTACGTGGAGTACGGCGAGATCGCGCGCCGCGTCATGAAGGACGGCTCGACCGCGCACGACGTCCACATGGCCGTCTCGAAGCCGTTCCGGGACCGAGGCTACGGGCTCGGGCACGTCACCGGCCACTCGATCGGGATGACGATGATCGAGCATCCGCGCGTGGGGGAGGGAAACGAGACCGTACTGCGCGAGAACATGGTCTTCTCGATGCATCCACACGTCATCGCCGAGGACGGCTCGTGCCTGTACATGCAGGAGACGTGGCGGATCGGGAAGGACGCCGGCGAGCAGCTCTCGAGCTTGCCGCTGAAGATCTTCGACGGCTCGGAACTTCGTTGAAACTCGCGTGACCGTAGCCGAGGCGACCTGACGTGATCGCGATCAAGGCAGTTACTGCGCTAGCACTGCTCCTTGGCTCGCCGCAGGCTCATCCGGGCGTCATCGGACCCGGTGTGGAGCGCGCGGTCGAGCGCCACGGCACGGCGTTCGTCCAGGTGGCGTTCGCGGTGCGACAGCCGAGGACCCTCGCGGGGCTCCGGTCGACCGTGCGCAGCGTCCGAACGCGGGTCCTGGCGAGGGCCGGCGGCGGGTTCCGCCCGATTACGCATTGGAACGCGGTGCTGGGCATGGCGGGCTGGGTGACTCCCGCCGGGCTGCGTCGACTCGCGGCTTCGCCCGACGTCAGCCGCGTCTACCTCGACATGGCAGGGCACGCCGAAGACCTGCAGGCCGATGCCCTCGTCCACGCCGACCAGGCACGCGCGGCCGGTTACACGGGCACCGGCGTGACGGTCGGAATCCTGGACTCCGGGATGCAGGAAAACCACCCCGACCTCGCCGACTCCCTGGTGACCGAGTACTGCTCGACGAGCGGACGCAACTGTCCGAACGGCCTGAACACTCAGACCGGCGCCGGGGCCGCGCGCGACGACAACGGGCACGGGACGAACGTCGCCGGGATCGTCACCGGCAACGGGACGATCGCGCCTGTCGGCATCGCTCCGTCGACGAAGGTCGTGGCCGTGCGCGTGCTGGCGGCGGACGGATCCTTCGGCAGCACCGCGCAGGTCATCACAGGCCTCCAGTTCATCCTCGACCACCCGGAGTACGGCGTGAAGGTGATCAACATGAGCCTGGGCACCGATGCGCTCTTCCCCGGCACCTGCGACGGCGTGAATCCCAACTTCACCTCGATCGTCCACTCCCTGCGCCTGCAGGGCGTCACGCTTTTTGCCTCCAGCGGCAACCAGCAGGCCACGACAGAGATGGCGTTGCCGGCCTGTATCGAAGAGGTCGTCGCGGTCGGCGCCGTCTACGACAGCAACTTCGGGACGAGCACGGTCTTCTGCAACTCCTCGACCGCCGCCGACAAGGTCACGTGCTTCTCGAACTCGAGCTCGGCGCTCGACCTGCTCGCCCCGGGTGCCGCCTACACGTCCACCGGTAGGGGCTCGGGGACCTCGACCTATTACGGAACGTCGCAGGCTTCCCCCACGGCTGCGGCGACAGCCGCCGACCTGCTGCAGAAGAACCCGTCGCTCACCCCGGCGCAGATCGAGTCGACGCTGAAAGCGACCGGGAAGCTGGTCACGGACTCGCGCAACGGCCGCGTCACTCCGAGGGTGGACGTCATCGCCGCCCTCAACGCTACGTCCGGCGGAAACCCACCGCCGCCTCCGCCGCCTCCTCCGCCACCGCCGCCTCCTCCACCTCCGCCACCACCGCCGCCTCCGCCGCCTCCGCCACCACCGCCACCCCCGGTGGACACGACGCGGCCAACCGTCCGCCCACGGGCCACGAACGTGCGGCGCAAGGCCGTTGCGATTCTGTTCTTCAAGCTCTCGGACAACAGCGGCAGCGCGTCCGTGGACGGCGGCGTCTACCGCCGGGGGAAAGAGCTCAAGCACTTCGGGCCGAAGACGTTCCGCAACGGCCGCTACCGCTTCACGTGGCGGGCCTCCGGCAAGATCGAGCACGTCCGGTTCTGCCTGAGCGCAAGAGACAGGGCCGGCAATCAGAGCGGGAGGAGATGCGCCCTCGTCTCCGTCACCTGAGACGTTGACGAAAGAGAACCGTTCTGCCCATACTTAGGTAGGAAAGGTAATGCGCGCCGCCCGCGTGTCTGAAGGGTCACTAGACCGTCACGTAGTCCGCAGTCTTACGGGTTGGGTTTCGGCTGCGGTCGCCGCCTTGGGACTTCTCTCGATGTGGAGTGGCTCCGCATCGGCGTCGCAGTTTTTCGCCCGCGACGCGACCGCCGTCAAGCTCGCCGTGAATGGAAGCGGGAAGACGCTTCTGACCTACAAGATCAAAGGTGCGACGAGGCACCTGCTCGTCACCGGAGCAGTCAACGCGCTTACGCCGAGCCGGACCACGCCTCAGGTCAAGTTCAAAACGACGCTGCTAGGCCCACGAGGCAAGGACAAGAAGATCTGGGCCCGCTTCAAGAACAAGTGCAGGCCTTACGACGGCCCCGCGCTCGCTTTCGTCGTCGTTGCCTGCAAGGCGCCCGACGGAAGCTACTGGGCCGTCCAGGCGTGGCAGAACTGGTTCCCCCTCTTCGGCTATCAGCCCTGGCTTCCCTATCAGGACGACATGGCGTTTCACGTGTCGCACTGGACCGGGCCGCTGGCCCAGATCGAGATGTGGGCGTCGTGGATCGATGTCGGACGAGGTGCCTCGGCGCCGCACGACGTGATCGCTCGCATGTTGTACGGCGGCTCGCCCGTGTTCGGTTACGTAGTCAAGCCTGGCGGCATCCCCGGCGATGGTTACGGGCGAATCGTCGCAATCGAGAGCCTGGACTCGTTGCTCGGCACGGGGTGGTGGCGCGTCTCGGCGATCCTCGCGCGCAACCCGTCCGGGATGCTCTGCCACGCGATGATCCCCCAGATGACCTTCTCGAACTATCCGAACCCGCACGAGGTCGATCCCGGCCCTGGAAAGGCCTACCGGGCGTACGCCGAGGGCCCGGGAGTCACGCCTCTCGTGATGACGCAGGTCCAGGATCCTGGCAACTACGACCCGAACGACCTCGCGAAGGTGGAACGGCAGGCGAACACGCTCTCGCTGCTGAAAGCGTGGGGCGCGCCGCCCGCCTGCCAAAAGAACCACTAGGAGGGATTGGCGGAATGTTGCGCCCCGGCGGCACCGTCCATTTTGCCAAGCCCTCCTAGCTACTTCTTGCGCACCTGGATGATCTCCGTCATCCGGGCGGGATGGAGCGAGCAGAAGAGCTTGTAGGTGCCGGGGCGCGTGAACGTGTGCGAGAACGTGCCGCCGCTGGTCGTCCAGGGGGAGGAGAACCCGACCGGACCGCTCACGAGCGTCACGTCGTGCGGGACCGCCCCGGTGAAGCGCCACGTGAACCTCGTCCCGCGTTTGACGCTCACCCGCTGCGCGCCGTACGTGTAATCGCCGACCCAGGTGCCCTTGATGTTCTTCCGCAGCGGGCCTGAGGGTTTCCGCAGCAGCGGCACGGCGATGTTCGTCGGCGGGCCGGGCGTGCCCAGGTCGATCGTCAGTCCGGGAACGGGCTCGCAGCCGGCGACGAGCGTGGGGGCGAGGTAGGCGATCATGATTCCCATCACGCGGGTATGCGGCCGGCTGTTGTCGTAGACAGCGGTCAGTCGCAGGTCGTCGCCCGCGGCCACCGGGATCCCCAGCGGGCTCTGGAAGCTCGACATCTTCGTCGGCCCCGGCTCGTGCAGGAGAGGAAGTGGGATCGGCCCGTTCCAGCTCGGCTGCGAGGTGAAAAGCGTGCGCCGGCACGTCTGGTCGGAGAGGACGAGCTTGATCCCACCGCCGTGCATGTGTCCGCCCGCGGTGAGCAGTCGGCCGCTTTCGGGCATCGTCAGGTCGACGTTCCGCGTGTAGGTCGACCCGGGCGCGCCGGTGCCGGGAACGTCGTAGATCGGGTCGGCCTTGCAGTTGTTCATGTCCAGCCAGATCGGCTTCACGGGCAGCAGCTGCTCGCCGGTCGCGTACGTCACCGTGTAGCGCACCCACACGGTGTGCGTCCCGGGCAAGTGGTTCATCAGCATCGCCAGCAGCCCCCAGTGGTCGGAGCCCTTGTTCGGGTAGCCGTAGCCGTTCGGCAGGCTCATCGCGTAGTGCTCCTCCCCCTCGGCGAAGAAGCGTTGCGCGTACGTGCCCGGGCACGTGTAGTCGGGCGCGCCGATCTTGGCGAAGACGACGTGATGGAGCATCACCTGCGTGTTCGGGACGACGTTTCCGCTCGCGTCTACGAGGTCGGCCTTGATCCCCGTGACGTACCCGTCCACCGCCGGCGAGTCGATCAGCGCCGTGCGCGTGATCGCGTCGTACGGAGTGACTGTGACCGGCCCGGACTTGAAGACGAGCGTCTGCACGGCGGCCTCTGCGGCCGGTCCGACGGCCAATCCGACGGCGGCCGCGGCGGCTAGGAGCGCGAGGCGGCGGATGGGCGCCACGCGCTGATGCTACAGCGGTAGACTGATCGTCGTGAGCTGGCTGTCCATTGCCCTGCTCGCCGCGGCGGTGCTGATCCTTATCGGAGCCGAATGGCCGCGCCTAGAGGGTCGCTTCGGATCCGGGGCGCGCAAACGGCGCGAGCGCGACCGTCGGAAGGCCACCTGGCACATCGTGCAGTCGTCCGAGACAGCGCGGTCGGAGAGCGAGGAGTTCGCCGCCAGCGTGGAGCGCGACCTCGAGCAGCTACCGACGATCGAAGAGCGCGAGCAGAATCGGTTAACGCACGCGGAAGGTCGTGCTGATCATCCGCGTGTTGGGCAGGATCGGCCCCACGTTCTCCATGTTCCGCGACTCCTGATAGTCGGAGACCTGGAACGTCAGCCGGTGCGTGCCGCGGGAAAGAGACCCGACCGGGATGGCCACGCGGTTCTTCGTGCGTGAGTACGTCGCTTTCACGCCCACGCCGTCGATCACCGTGCTGAGCGAGCCCGGGTCGATCCCCGAGCCCCGGTCGGTTACGCGCAGCAGCAGCGAGCCGTCGACGGCGACCGACTTCTTCAGGAGCTTCGCCGCCGGCCGCGTCACGTCGTTGATCCAGAAGCGGAAGGTGAATGCTCCGGCGTCCGCACGGCTCGCGGAGTCGAAGACGACGTCGTAGCGTCCCTTGGCGGGGAGGATCGCGCCTGCCGCCGGAATCAAGCTGAAGAAGCGGGTCACGTAGGGGTTGAGATTGATCGGGAGCGCCGGATAGCCGGTCAGCTGGTTCTCGTCGTTGTTCGCGACGACCCGCGGCTCGATCGCCACGCCGGCGCCCTGGTTGAGGATCGCGACGCCGAAATTGGCCACCGGTTTCGTCAGGCGGACGGTGAAGACCTGCTCCGGCCCGGGGAGGTTCGCCGGAATGTCGACGCCGGTTGGGTTGTCGGGGTAGCGGTAGTTGGCGACGAGCGCGCGGCGCCTCTTGGTGTTGCCCTTGTACGTGCCGGTCTTCTGCAGCTTCCCGTGCGGCTGCCTGGGCAGCTGCGGCGCTTCGATGTGGAACCAGAAGGGGAGCCGGCGGCTGACCGAGCCCTTTGTCAGGACGATGAACCCGGTTACGTCCTCTTGCTGGCCGGCCGGTGGCTTTGCCGTCACCTGCAGCGTTCCCGGCACCTGAACGGAGGACGGGGCGGTGATGCTCCCGCCCGGGCCTTGACGCCGGTCGACCCGGACAGCCCACTGGCCGGCGCCGCCACCGGCGTCGGTGAACGAGATGCTGCGCGTCGCGGTCGTCCCGCCGCGCATGAGCCCGAACGAGAGCCCGGTCGGGGAGGCGAAGATCAGCGGGTTGTTCGCGCTCGGAAGCGTGATGAAGCCACCGCCTTCCCGCAGCGACGTGGTCTCCGACGTGTGGCTCGAGGATGTGAAGACGGGCGTCCCCGTCAGGACGAGCGCGGACTTGATCTGCGCGACCGTCCAACTCGGATGGATCTGCTTGAGCAGCGCCGACGCGCCGGCCACGTGCGGGGACGCCATGCTCGTCCCGCTCCACGAGGCCCACAGGCCTTCTTGGGCGGGAACGGAGGAGAGAACCAGGTCTCCCGGTGCGGTCACGTCCGGCTTCATCTGCAGCGAGATCGGCGTGGGGCCGGCCGAGGAGAAGCTCGAGATCACCTTCGACTTCCTGGCGGCCGCGGACGTGATCGCGAGCGGCGCCGACCCCGGCGAGCCGACCGAGCCGCGCCCGAAGGAGTCGAAGTCGTTGCCCGCGGCGATAGCCGGCACGACGCCCGCCTGAGCGGCGCCGTCGATCGCCTTGACGACGATGTCCCGGCTCTGCTGGACCTCGGGCTCGCCGAGCGAGAGGTTGATCACGTCCATCCCGTCGGCGACCGCGGCCTCGATTCCCTTGGCGATCTCGGGGCTGTTTCCGTCCAGCCCGACGCCGGAGACGGTCGGGATCGTCAGCACCTTGTAGTTGCCGAGATAAGCCTTCGGCGCGATGCCGGAGACCTCCAGCCCGCCGCTCGCGATCGTTCCGTGGTCGCCCGCGGCGATCCCGGCGACGTGAGTCGCGTGCTCGGACTGGCTGGGATCGAACGGCAGGTTCGCATTCGAGTAGCTCGGCGACGCGGGCGCGAAGGCGCGCGCGACGATGACCTTGTTGGTGGTGAAGTTCGTGTTCCCCTTGGGGAAGCCCGGCGGCATGCTGAATCCCGCCGGCGAGAAGAACGGATGGGTCTGGTTGACGCCGTCATCGACGATCCCGATCTTCATCCCGTTGCCCGCCGTGGCCAGGTTCGGCCCCCACAGCGCCGTGGCGCCGATCAGGGCGGGAGTCTGGTTGAGCGTCGCACTCGACTGGCCAAGGGCGTGATAGCGGACGGAGGGCCAGACCCTGGCGACGCCCGGCAGCTTGGCGAGCCGGCCGAGCTCGGCCGTGGGAAGATCCACCGCCAGAGCGTCCAGGACGATGCTGTAGCGCCAGCGGACGCTCGCGGACGGGACAGCGCTCTCGATGCGGCTCTGGAGCGTGCGTTGCGCGGCGGCGAGGCCGCGCAGATAGCTCGTGCTCGTGGGAGTGCGCAGGTCGAGCTTGCGTGTCCGCGCCGACATGGTGAGCGCCCGGCTCTGGAACGTCGCCTGCGCGAGGGACGGCGCGTCGAGCGTGACGACGACCTCGGTGCGAGGCGTGCCCGCGACGGCAGGCCCAGCGAGCGCCAGCGCCGCCAGTCCGCAGAGAAGAACAAGACCCCGTTTCAGGGGAGAAATGGTACCGGCGCTACACTTTGCTACCCGCGCGGATGTGGCGGAATTGGTAGACGCGCACGGTTCAGGTCCGTGTGGGCGAAAGCCCGTGGAGGTTCAAGTCCTCTCATCCGCATAACGCAATTGCGGCTTCGTGAGTGCCCAAACCGTGCCCAAACGACGAGTGGTCGAAAGTGGCGCGGGGCTGGTCGTTGCCCTGATGCCGCGATTCGCAAACGAATGGGCGCGTGCCGTTGAGACCGAACTGATGATCCCAGACCGAGGAACGGAACCCGTGTCAGCAGGGAGCCCGCGTCCACCTGGACAGGTCCCGTTGGTCCACGTAACGCTGGTTCGCACGACCTCAGCCACTTGCTTTCGATTCGCTGAGATTCAGGCCGTGTTCAGCGGGTACGTCTAGGTCGTTGCGATGAGGCGCGCCAAGCTGTTCATCCACCTCAAGTCGAGCCTCTGGTTCGTGCCCGTGCTGTGTGTATTCACCGGGGCGGCTCTCTCGTTGGCGACGATCGCTGCAGATCGCTACTTCGGCTACGACGCGCTTCCGACCCGGTTCGTCGGCGGTCCGGACGCTGCGGCTTACATCCTTTCGACCATCGCCGCCTCGATGGTGAGCCTGACCGCGCTCGTTCTGACGATCACGATGGTCGTCGTCCAACTCGCCATGGGTCAGTTTTCTCCTCGCATCGTGCAGCGCATTCTGCGCGACAAGCCGAGCCAACTCGCGATTGGTCTCTTCGTCGCGACCTTCGTCCACGCCATCCTCGCGCTCCGCGAGGTGACCATCAACGGCGACGGCACCGGCAACGTGCCAGGCATCGCGCTCGTGACGGCGTTTGTTCTCGTTCTCCTGAGCATCGCGGTCCTCGTCGTCTACGTACACCACATCGGCCAGGCACTCCGAGTTTCCGCGCTCATCGAACTCGTGGGGGACGAGACGCGCACGCTTCTCAACCGGCGATATCCCGACGAGGGGCCGGCTCTCGACCCTCAGCTGGACTCTCTTCCCGTGGTCAGAGCAAGGGAGTCCGGGGTGATCACGGGGATCGGGTACGACCAGCTTGTCGAGGAAGCACGACGTGCGGACTGCCTGCTGGAGCTCGTCCCTGCCCTCGGCGAGTTCGTCCCGGCAGGCGGGGCTCTTTTCAGGGTCCACGGCGGGTCCCGTACGGTGGACGAGGGTCGATTGCACGACGCTCTCATCCTCAGCTTGGAGCCGACGCTCGACGAGGACGTCTCGTACGGCGTTCGACTCCTCGTCGACATCGCGGAACGCTCGCTCGCCGATTCGCCTTTCCAAGACCCCACGACCGCTGTGCAAGCGATCGATCGATTGCACGACATCCTGAGGCAGCTTGCACGCAGGCCCTTTCCTGACGGTCGGCACCTCGACGAGACTGGACACGTCAGACTCATCGTGCGAACCATGAGCTGGGAGGCATACGTCCATCTCGCTTTTGACGAGATCCGCTTGGCGGGGGCGGGCTCGCCCCAGGTGACGCGCCGGCTGAAAGCGGCCCTCGCCGATCTCAGGTCGATCGCGCCTCCCGAACGAGTCGGGATCATCGACTTCCAGCTCGATCTACTCTCGACTGCCACGCAGGCATCCCTCAGCGACGAGCGAGACGTCGAGCTCGCGCTTCACGAAGATCGAGAAGGAATTGGCGCCGCGGCCAGCTCGATCGACGGTACTGCGCTTCGCGCCACCTAGAGCACGTCCAAGGCGCGGCGCGGCGACGCTCATCGCCCGCCGCCGTGCTAGAGGCGCGTGTCAGCACCGAACAACGAACCCACAGCCGCGCAAGTGGAGCCGGCCACGCTACACCGAGGTTTCGGCGGGCCCCAGGCCCCGGCGTCGTCTGAAATAGTTCTCTCAGCCATGGTGGAGGCGACCGACGACCTCCGGCGCGGCCGCAGTGCATATGCGCAGAACGCGTGGCGCGATGCCTACTCGGCGCTCGCGGCGGCGGAGCGGAACTCGACGATTCCGGCCGACGATCTCGTTCTGCTGGCGATGTCGGCGCTCCTCACCGGCAAGTTCCACGAGGGCCAGACGGCCCTCGAGCGCGCTCATCAGGCATTCCTCGACGGCGGGGCCCCGCTACTGGCGGCGCGCGTCGCTGTCTTTCTCGGCATGAACCTTGCAATCGCGGGCGAGATCGGATCCGCGGGCGGCTGGTTCGGTCGCGCCCAGCGGATCGTCGAGCGGGAGGGAGAAGACTGCGTCGAACGCGGATATCTCCTGCTTCCCGTGATGTTCCGGCATGAGGCCGCGGCCGACTACGACGGCGCTTACGAGGCGGCCGTCGAATCCGTGGCGATTGCCGAGCGCTTCCGCGACGTCGACCTCCTGGCCATGACACTGCACGTGGCAGGCCTGGCCCGCATCAAGCAGGGCAGGATCGATGACGGACTCGCGCTGCTGGACGAAGCAATGGTCTCGGTCGCGGCCGGAGAGGTGGCTCCGTTCTTCGCCGGGATCGTGTACTGCGGCGTGATCGCTTCGTGCGAGGAAGCGTTCGAGCCTCGGCGGGCCCGGGAGTGGACCGACGCGCTCGCCGAATGGTGCGAGTCCCAGCCCCAGCTGGTGTCGTTCACGGGCCGGTGCCTCGCCCACCGCGCCGGCATCAAGCAACTCCACGGCGATTGGACCAGCGCGCTGGAGGAGGCGCGGCTCGCGCGTGAACGTTGCGAGCAGGCGATGAACCGCGCCGCGGCGGGCCAGGCCTACTACCAGCAGGCGGAGCTGCTCCGGCTCCTGGGCGACCTCGCGGCGGCCGAGGAGGCCCACCGCAAGGCGAGTGGCTACGGCCGGGAGCCGCAACCGGGGCTCGCGCTTCTGCGGCTGGCGCAGGGGGAAATCGAAGCCTCGACCGGGGCGATCGGTCGCATCGTGGACGTGACGACGGAACCGCTCCTGCGCGCCGTCCTGCTTCCCGCGTTCGTGGAGATCATGTTGGCGGCGGGCCAACTCGAAAGGGCTCGGACGGCGGCGGGCGAGCTGGAGGAAATAGCGGCAGCGAGCGGCCGGCCGATGCTCGCTGCGATTGCCGCGTACGCCCGCGGCGCCGTCGAGCTCGCGGCCGGAGACGCGCAGGCAGCGCTCATCGCGCTCCACCGTTCGCGGGCGCTCTGGCAAGACCTCGACGCGCCGTACGAGGTCGCGCGGACGCAGGTCCTTGCTGCCCTCGCCTGCCGGGAGATGGGTGACGACGACACTGCGCACGTCGAGCTCGAGGCGGCGCGCGAGTGCTTCCGCTTGCTCGGTGCGATGCCGGATGCGGCTCGAGTCGACGCAGCCGCTAGGCGAGCGGGCCGATCGAGAGCCACGGGCTCACGCCTCGCGAGCTCGAAGTCCTCCGGCTCGTCGCCGGTGGCAAGACCAATCGCGAGATCGCCTCGATCCTCGTCGTGAGCGAGCACACGGTCGCGCGTCACGTCCAGAACATCCTCCTCAAGCTCCGAGTTTCCTCGCGGACGGCAGCGACCGCGTTCGCCTTCGAACACCAGCTCGTCTAGTCAGAACTGAGTAGTCGCGGGTCCTCCCGAAGATGGCGGATTCCGGCGATGCGGTTGCGGCGGCTCCGGCCTAGCGTGGCGGCATGACCGTTATGCCAGAAGGAGGAGAAGAGATGACCAGCACCCTCGAAGCCGAGTACGTGGAGACGATCGTGATCGGAGGCGGGCAGGCGGGCCTCGCGGCCGGCTACCACTTGCGCCGCCACGGACGCCCGTTCCTGATCCTGGACGCGGGTGAGCGGGTTGGAGACTCCTGGCGCGACCGCTGGGACTCGTTGTGCCTGTTCACTCCCGCCCACTTCAGCAGGCTGCCCGGCATGCCGTTTCCGACTCGCAACTGGTACTTCCCGACCAAGGACGAAATGGGGGACTACCTGGAGGAGTACGCCGAGCACTTCGAGCTGCCGGTCCGCTCCGGCGTCAGCGTCCATCGTGTCGAGCGGGCAGGCGACCGGTTCCTCGTGTCGGCCGGAGAGCTTCGCCTGGAAGCTTCGAACGTCATCGTGGCCACCGGGGCGTTCCGGATCCCGAAGGTCCCGTCGTTCGCCGCCCAGCTCGACCCGCGGATCGTCCAGCTCCATTCGTCCGAGTACCGAAACCCGGGTCAGCTGCTTGCAGGAGACACGCTGGTCGTCGGCGCCGGCAACTCCGGGGCGGAAATCGCCTACGAGCTGGCGGACACGCGCACGTGCCTGCTCGCGGGGCCGAGCACCGGTCAGATCCCCGTCCCGCACGGCTCGCTGCGAAGCCGACCCGGCTTCCGCGTCTTCCGGTTCGTCGGGCATCGAGTCATCAAGGTCGACACGTGGATCGGCCGCAAGCTGATCCCGAAGCTGGGCCACGGAGGTGAGCCGCTCGTCCGGCGGAGGAAGAAGGATCTGGCCGAGAAGGGAATCGAGCGTCTTCCGCGCGTCGTCGGCGTCGAGGGCGGACAGCCACTCCTGGAGGACGGGCAGGTCGTCGAAGTCGAGAACGTCCTGTGGTGCACCGGCTTTCGCACCGACTTCAGCTGGATCGACCTGCCGGTCTTCGACGACGACGGCCAGCCGCGCCACTACCGCGGAGTCGTCGACTCGGAGCCGGGTCTTTACTTCCTCGGGCTGCCGTTTCAGTACTCGCTGAGCTCCGACGTGCTGCCGGGTCGCGGTCGGGACGCCGGCTACGTCGCGGACCACATCGCCGCGCGGAGCGCTTCGGCGACCGGCGCCGGGCGGCCGGTCGGAGTTGCGTCGCCTTAGGAGGGAAGCGCCGCGAGCACCTGGCCGGCGTGCTTGCGTGCGTCCACGTTGCGCATGATCTTGGCGACGTTCCCCTCGGAGTCGATCAGGAACGTCGAGCGCTCGAAGTAGCGGCTGTCCGGCTTCTCCACTCCGTACGCCTTGCCGGCGACGTGGTCGGGGTCGGCCAGGATCGGAAACGGCAGCTCGTACTTCGACTTGAACTTCGCCTGCGCCGCTTCCTTGTCCGCGCTGACGCCGAGGACGACCGCGCCTGCCTGCTCGAAGTCGGCGAAGGAGTCGCGGATCCCGCACGCCTGCGCTGTGCATCCGGGCGTGTCGGACTTGGGATAGAAGTAGAGGACGACGGGCTTACCGCGGAAGTCCGAGAGCTTGACCCGCTCGCCGGAGTCGCTCGTCAGCTCGAAATCGGGTGCGGGCTTGCCTTCTTCGACGGCCATCTCAGAGACTGTACCGGTGCTCGTCCTTCCACACGCGCCACATGGAGAAGAGGCCGAGGGCGAGAACGACGAAGAAGGCGATCGCGTCGGGACCGTGGATTCCCTTCCAGAAGAAGACGCCCAGGTCGACCACGACGAGGATCGCCGCCGCGTAGAAGACGACGCGCGCACGGGTCGACCAGAGGCCGATCTCGCCGCGGCGCTCCCGCCACACCAGGAAGATGAAGAATGCGATCGCGATGAAGAACGCAATCCGGGCGATGAGGTACAGCGCGGCCAGGGTCGAGTAGAGCGAGAGCGCGACCACGAGGCCCGTGATCGCGAGGATGATGATGAACCCGCGAACGGTCGGGTTCATGTCCAGCCAGAAGCGCTTCACGCGTTCACGCGTGCAGCGGCGCCGTCCAGCTGGTCGAGGGCGGCTCGGATCTCGCAGGAGGCGCCCACGAAGATCGGCGTGTCCCGCTCGGTGTAGCGGCTGGCCTCGCTCTCCCGGAGTGTCCGCATGAGGTGCATGAAGTCGGCCGGCTCCTCACACTCGAACGCGGTCATGAACTCCTGGTCGTCGATCCCGAACGAGTACGTCGTGTGGTTGGTGATGGTCCGGAACTCGTGACCGACGCGCATGTGCTCGTCCATGGCGCGCTGGCGGTCCTCGTGCGCAAGCGCGTACCAGGGGCGCACCTTCACGAAGGGATAGACGACGAGGTACGGCGAGCCCTTGGGAACGACCTGGCGCGGCTTGCGCGCGGCCGTGTACTCGGATGCCTTCGTCGTGGCGAGGTACGAGTAGGGCGTCTGGAGCCAGCCCGCCAGCGGCGTGGAGTTGAGCTCCGCGCCGAGGTCGCCGAGGTCGTCGTAGGTCTTGGTGATCTTCCAGAGGAAGAAGTCCGCGTCGGGGCGGACGCCGGCGACGGAGTAGGCGCGCAGGTGGTCCATCCGCTGCGCCCACGACTCGACCACCTCGGCGAACGCATCCTTTCCCGCGACGCGCTCGTCGATCGGCAGCCGCCGCCACGCGGGATCGACCTTGTAGAACGTGTATGCGACGTACTGGCCGGCCACTAGCCAAAGCGTAGCGGCGCACTACGCTAGTTCCAGTGCCGAAAGACCTCGAAAATACGCTCAAGAAGCTGCCCGCGAAGCCCGGCGTCTATCTGTTCAAGGACGCAGAAGGCCGCCCGATCTACATCGGCAAGGCCAAGTCGTTGCGGCAGCGCGTGCGCTCGTACTTCCAGCAGGGACGCAACGACCGCACGACGATCCGCGGCCTCGCGGAGCGCGTGGACGACATCGAGGTGATCGTCACCGGCAGCGAGGTCGAGGCCCTCCACCTCGAGCAGAACCTGATCAAGCGCCACCGGCCGGCCTTCAACATCCGCCTGCGCGACGACAAGTCGTTCCCGTACATCGCCGTCACTGTGGAGGATGACTTTCCGCGCGTGATGTTCACCCGCGAGCGGCACCGGCGCGGCGTCGCCTACTTCGGGCCGTACGCGAACGCCAAGAAGGTGCGCGAGACGCTGGACGTCCTCAACCGTGTCTTCCCCTACCGGCCCTGCGAAGGGCCGAAGCCGGGCCGGCACTCCGGGATCCCCTGCCTCGACTACCACATCGAACGCTGCCTGGCGCCGTGCGTCGGATACATCTCGAAGGAGGACTACCGGCTGATCATCGAGCAGGTCATGGAGTTCCTCTCGGGAGAGACGCGGCCGGTGCTGCGCGATCTCGAGCAGAAGATGCAAGACGCCGCCACCGACGAGCGTTTCGAGGAGGCGGCGCGTTACCGCAATCGTCTGTTCGCGGTACGGCACCTGGCCGAGCGGCAGGCGGCGGACAAGCGCGCGGTCGGGACGGTGGACGTCATCGGGATCGCCGCCGAGGGTGACCGGGCCGCGGTGCAGCTCTTCCCGCTCCGTGACGGGAAGCTGATCGACCGGTACAGCTTTCACCTGGAGAACGTCGAAGGGCAGGATCTCGGCGCGCTGCTGGAGGCGTTCGTCCTCGAGTACTACGGCTCGTCGCCGAGTATTCCGCCGCAGATCGTGGTGCCGCAGGGAGTGGGGGACACCTCCGTGCTGGAGGAGTTCCTCTCGGAGCGGCGCAGGTCGCGGGTGGAGGTCCGCGCGGCCGCGCGCGGCGAGAAGCGCCGGCTCGCCGAGCTCGCCGAGCAGAACGCGCGGATCGCGCTCGAGTCGGATGCCGTCCAGTCCGAGCAGCGGCGCCTGCGCCGCGTGGAGGCGCTCGAGGAGCTGCGCGAGGCGCTCAATCTGGAGAGCCTGCCGATCCGCATCGAGTGCTTCGACATCTCCAACCTGCAGAGCGCGTCGCCGGTCGGCTCGATGGTGGTTTTCCAGGACGCGATGCCGAAGAAGTCGGACTACCGCAAGTTCGGCGTCCGCGGCGTCGACGGTCAGGACGACTTTGCGTCGATGGCGGAGGTGGTCACGCGCCGCTTCGCGCGCCGGCGCGACGTGACGGCCGAGCAGTACGACAACTCGTTCGCGGCGACGCCGAACCTTGTCGTCGTGGACGGCGGTAAGGGCCAGCTCTCGGCCGTGCTGGCGGCGATGCAGGCGTTCGACCTTCCCCGTGTCGCGGTGATCTCGCTCGCGAAGCGCGAGGAGGAGGTCTTCCTGCCGGGCGACCCGAAGCCGGTCGTCCTCGACCGCCACTCTCCGGCGCTCCAGTTGCTGCAGCGGATCCGCGACGAAGCGCACCGCTTCGCGCTCGACTTCCACCGCCAGCGGCGGGACGCGGCGGCGAAGGAGTCGATCTTCGACACGCTCAAGGGTGTCGGCCCGACACGACGGCGCGCACTGATGCGCCACTTCGGCTCGGCCGAGCGCTTTCTCGCGGCCACGCAGGAAGAGCTGGAGGGCGTTCCCGAGCTACCGGCGAAGACGGCGCGTCAGATCTACGCGCAGCTGCACAAGGCCGGGCGCGGCTAGGTGCCGGCCGAGTCCGGATCCATGAACGGATAGCGGTGGTCGGTGGCCGGGACGAAGGTCTCCTTGATCGTCCGTGGCGACACCCAGCGGATGAGGTTCCACATCGAGCCGGCCTTGTCGTTCGTCCCCGACGCCCTTGCACCCCCGAACGGCTGCTGACCGACGACTGCGCCGGTCGGCTTGTCGTTGATGTACAGGTTGCCCGCGGCGTACTCGAGCTTCTCCTGCGCCTCCTCGATCGGCGCGCGGTCGCGGGAGAAGATCGCGCCGGTCAGACCGAACGGCGAGCCCTGGTCGACGACCTCGAGCGTGTCCTGCCAGTCGTCGTCCGGATAGACGTACGCGGTCACGACAGGGCCGAACAGCTCGTCCCGTAGAAGGCGAAAGTTCGGATTACGGGTCTCGATCACCGTCGGCGAGACGAAAAAGCCTTCGTCGTCCGCGACCTCGCCACCGACGAGCACATCCGAGTCGGGGTCGGACTTTGCCTCCTCGATCGCCTCCTTCTGCGTGCGGAAGGAGTTGGCGTCGATGACGGCGCCCATGAAATTCTCGAAGTCGCTGACGTCGCCCATCTTGAGCGAGTGGACGTCCTCGACCAAGCGCTCCTTCAGCTCCGGCCACATGCGCTGCGGGACGAAGACGCGCGAGGCCGCAGAGCACTTCTGGCCCTGGTACTCGAACGAGCCGCGGACGATCGCGGTCGCGACCGCGTCGACGTCGGCGCTGGGGTGGGCGAGGATGAAGTCCTTGCCGCCCGTCTCGCCGACGATGCGAGGGTAGTTCCGGTAGCGCTCGATGTTGCTCCCGACCGTCCTCCACATCGACTGGAACACGCCGGTCGAGCCGGTGAAGTGGATGCCGGCGAGGTCCGGGCTCGCGAGCGCGGCGTCGCCGATGCGCGCGCCGGGCCCGTAGACGAGGTTGATCACGCCCGCCGGGAGCCCCGCCTCCTGCAGGAGCTGCATGAGGAAGTGCGCCGAGTAGGCCGCGGTCGTCGCCGGCTTCCAGACGACCGTGTTCCCCATGAGCGCGGCGCTCGTCGGCAGGTTCCCGCCGATGGCGGTGAAGTTGAACGGCGACACGGCGAAGACGAAGCCCTCCAGCGGGCGGTACTCCATCCGGTTCCACTGGCCCGGCGACGAGATCGGCTGCTCCTCGTAGATGCGGCGCATGAAGGTGGGGTTGAAGCGCCAGAAGTCGATGAGCTCGCACGCGGCGTCGATCTCGGCCTGGTGCGCGGTCTTCGACTGGCCGAGCATCGTGGCCGCGTTCAGCGTCATCCGCCACGGGCCGGCGAGCAGCTCGGCCGCGCGCAGGAGGACGGCCGCGCGCTCCTCCCAGGGCGTCCGCGACCAGTCGTGCCAGGCCTCGCCGGCGGCCTTGATCGCCTTGTCGACCTCATCGGGGCCGCCCTGGTGCATGTCGGCGAGAACGTGACTCGAGCGGTGTGGCATGACGACCTCGGCCGTCTGGCCGGTGCGGATCTCCTCGCCGCCGATCACGAGCGGCAGGTCGATGCGCTCTGACTGGAGCTCGTCGAGCTTCGCCTTCAGCTCGGCCCGCTCGGGTGAGCCGGGCTCGTAGGAGTGGACTGGCTCGTTCACGGGCTCGGGCAGGCGGAAGATGCCGGGCGCGCTCACCGGGCGATTGTATGTTCAGCGTGTGCAGGTCGTCCGCTACGAGGCCGACGGCTGGGGCATCGGCGAGGTCGTTCACGACGGGTCGCGGCTTCTGTACCACGACCACCCGCGCCCACGCCCCGAAACCGCCCCCAAACTCCCCCAGGGGATGCCCGAGATCCCTGTGATCACGCTATCCAGGAATTCCGTACGCGTGGGTGACGACTTCGTGTCGAGATTCGCCGCGCTGCTCGGCGGATACTTCGCCGGCGAGCCGGTCGACTTCTCGGGCGTTCCCATCGACCTCGACTGGTGCACGCCGTTCCAGCTCTCGCTCGTCACCGCCGCTCGCTCCGTGCCGCGTGGCGAGACAATCACGTACGGCGAGCTCGCCGCACTGGCGGGCCGCCCCAACGCCGCCCGTGCGGCGGGAACGTTCTGCGCGCAGAACCGCTTCGGCCTGATCGTCCCGTGCCACCGTGTCGTCGCGGCCGCCGGCCTCGGCTCGTACGGCTCGCTCGGCCTCCAGTACAAGCGGCGACTCCTCGAGCTCGAGGGAGCCCATGTCCCTGTCTGAGGATCTCCGCAACGAGCTGGCCGCCATCACACCGCGCCGCGAATGCGATGTCCTCGCGGAGCTCTCCGGGCTCGCCCACACGGCCGGCACCGTCCACTTGCTGGGCGGCAGGCGCGTCTCCGTCCATTTCGACCTCGCCAGCTCGGCTGTCGCCCGCCGCGGCTTCAGCCTGCTCCGCCGCTTCGAGATCGAGAGCGAGATCCGCACGTACACGCAGCACGCCTTCGACAGGCCGACGCGCTACCAGCTGCACGTTCCCGGAGTGGATCATGCGCTCCAGGTGCTGTACGAGGCCGGTGTCCTCTCGTCGCGACTCGCTCCGCTGGAGCGGCCGCCCGCGCGTGTCGTCGCCCGGAGCTGCTGCCGTGGCGCGTACCTCCGCGGGGCCATGCTCGGCTCGGGATCGCTGAGCGGGCCGCGGTCGCCGCACCTGGAGATCCGCTTTGCCTCCGCCGACGGCGCCGAGTTCCTCACGGACACGGTCGCGCGCGAGGACGTGGAGCTCGCCCTCATCGACCGCGGCCGCCATGTGGCCGCCTACATGAAGGGGGCGGATGCGATCGCGGGCGCGCTCGCCCTGGCGGGCGCGAACGATCTCGCGCTCGTCTTCGAGGAGCAGGCAGTGGTGGCGGACACGAAGTCGCGCGCGAACCGGCTTGCCAACGCCGACCACGCCAACCTGGTGCGCACGAGCCGCGCGGCGCACGAACAGATCACCGCCGTCCGGGCGCTCGAGCGGGGAGGACGGCTGGAGCGGCTGTCCCGGCCGCTCCAGGAGATCGCGGAGCTGCGCGTGCGCCACCCGTCGCTCTCACTGCGCGAGCTCGCGCTCGAGTGCGACCGACCGACGAGCAAGGCAGCCGTCCACCGCCGATTGAGAAAACTCGTGGATCTCGCGAATTCCTGAAGAATTTTCCTGGCTTTCCAGGAGTTCAATCGTCATACTTGCCGCTAAGGCGGGTCCGTGCTCCTCCGGCGGCGGATACAGACCCCGTCCGTCGTCACGGTCCTGAGCGTGGCAAAAGCGGAGGGGGGGTCGACCTCGGAGCCACCCCTCCCACCCGCCTCCCTCGCTGTCTCGGCCGGCCGCCTACGGCCGGGCGGAGCCCGGCCTCCGGCGACCTGACGCCGCTGACCGCACGCGGCTCTCCGCGGCCGTGTTGGAAACACTGTCCGCTCCGGCCGCGCACGGCCAGCGGCGCCCGAGACAACCGAGGAGGCGCCGAGGTGCGCTTAGAATCGCCTTAAGGCTCAACGAAGAGGGAGGACCATGGCAAAGCGGGTCGGCATCAACGGTTTCGGCCGCATCGGGCGCAACTTCTACCGCGCGTTCCTGGACAAGGATCCGGGCTTCGAGATCGTCGCGGTCAACGACCTGGCCGCTCCCGACGTGCTCGCGCACCTGCTGCGCTACGACTCGACGCACGGCCGGTTGGACAACGAGGTCGAGGTCTCGGACGGCGAGATCTCCGTAGACGGCAATGCCTTCCGCGTGCTCGCGGAGCGCGACCCGTCCGCGCTTCCCTGGAAGGACATGGAGGTCGACGTGGTCGTCGAGTCGACCGGCCTCTTCACCAACCGCGAGGGCGCCTCCCAGCACCTCACGGCCGGCGCGGACAAGGTCGTCATCTCCGCCCCCGCGACCGATCCCGACATCACGATCGTCCTCGGAGTCAACGACGACGCGTACGACTCGGAGACGGATCACATCATCTCGAACGCTTCCTGCACGACGAACTCGGTCGGGCCGATGGCGAAGATCCTGCGCGACAGCTTCGGGATCAAGCAAGGCTTCATGACCACCGTCCACGCCTATACGACGGAGCAGCAGCTCCAGGATCAGGTTGCGGTGACGCGCAAGGGGAAGGTCGATCTGCGCCGCATACGCGCGGCCGCGATCAACATCGTCCCCGCCTCGACCGGCGCGGCCAAGGCGATCGGCGAGGTCATCCCCGAGCTGAAGGGGAAGCTGGACGGGATGGCGCTGCGCGTTCCCGTCCCGGACGGGAGCATCACGGATCTCGTCTGCGTCCTGGAGAGGCCCGCGACCGCGGCCGAGGTGAACGAGGCCTTCCGCTCGGCGGCTGCGTCCGACCACTGGGCCGGGATCCTCCAGTACACCGAGGATCCGATCGTGTCCTCCGACATCGTCGGCAACCCGTACTCCTGCATCCTCGACGGCCTCTCGACGATGGCGCAGGGCGACATGGTCAAGACGCTCGGCTGGTACGACAACGAGTGGGGTTACTCGTGCCGGTGCGTCGACCTCATCGACCGCCTGCTGTGAAGCTCGCGGAGGAATGAGACACCCGCGCTCCGTGCGTGAGGCGGACGTCGAAGGCCGCCGCGTCCTCGTTCGCGCCGACCTGAACGTCCCGCTCGAGAACGGCCGCGTCGCCGACGACACCCGCATCCGCGCCGCGCTGCCGACGCTGGAGCTGCTGCGCGACCGCCGGGCCGCCGCCATCACGGTCTGCTCGCACCTTGGGCGGCCGGAGGGCCCGGACCCCGCGTTCGCGATGAAGCCCGTCGAGGCGCGCCTGCGCGAGCTGTTCGACGGCGAGCTGACGGTCCTCGAGAACACGCGCTTCAACCCCGGCGAGACAGCCAACGATCCCTCGTTCGCGCGCGACCTGGCCGACGACAACGACGTGTTCGTCGAGGATGCCTTCGGCTCCGTCCATCGCGCGCACGCGTCCACCGTCGGCGTCGCGGAGCTGCTCCCGGCCTATGCGGGCCTCCTGCTCGAGCGCGAGCTGACGGAGCTGGGCAAGCTGCTGGGCGACGTCGAGCGGCCTTTCGTCCTCGTCTCGGGCGGGGCCAAGGTGAAGGACAAGCTCGGCGTTCTCCGCAATCTCGGGGGCAAGGCCGATTCCGTGCTGGTCGGCGGCAAGATGGCCGAGGAGCTCCGCGACGGCGACCGGCTTCCGTTCCCGGTCGACCTCCCGCGCGACGTCGTCGCCGCATCGAGCATCGACAGCACCGACACCGAGTTGGTCCCGTACGACCAGGTTCCGCCCGGCTCCTTCGGCTTCGACATCGGCCCCGCGACGCGCGCGCGCTTCGCCGCTCGAATAGCCGAGGCACGGACCGTCTTCTGGAACGGGCCGATGGGTGTGTTCGAGCAGCCGCAGTTCGCCGACGGCACCCGCGCCGTCGCCGAGGCCGTCGCCGCATGCACGGGCTACACGGTCGTGGGCGGCGCCGACTCGATCCGAGCGCTGAGCGAGATGGGACTGATCGACAGCGTCGACTGGGCCTCGACCGGCGGCGGCGCCGCGCTCGAGCTGCTGGAGGGAAAGGAGTTGCCGGGAGTGGCGGTTATCCCGGAGGATTGAGCCCATGCTGATCGCCGGAAACTGGAAGATGAACAAGACCGCGAGCGAGACGGCGGAGTTCTGCAGCTCGCTCAAGCGGCGCGTCGAAGGGTTGGAAGGAAGCGTGGACATCTCGGTGTTCCCGCCCTTCACGTCCCTGGCGGCCGCGGTCACCGGCCTCGCGGACAGCGAGATCGCCGTGGGCGCGCAGAACGTGCACTGGGCGAACGAGGGGCCTTTCACGGGCGAGGTGGCTGCGCCCATGCTCCGCGAGCTCGGCGTCTACGCGGCGATCGTCGGTCACTCCGAGCGGCGCCAGCACTTCGGCGAGACCGACGACATGGTGGCGCTGCGGGCGGCCGGGGCGCTCGAGGCGGGGTTGTTCGTGATCGCCTGCGTCGGCGAGACGGAGATCGAGCGCGAGGCGGGGGAGATGCAGGACGTTCTCCGGCGTCAGGTCGGCGTCCTCTCCCACGACGACAGGCTCGTCATCGCGTACGAGCCGGTGTGGGCCATCGGCACCGGCAAATCCGCGACACCCGACCAGGTACGCGAGGCGCACGAGTTCGTCAAGAGCCTCCTCGACGTCCCCGTCCTCTACGGAGGGTCGGTCACCCCGGGTAACTGCCAGGACCTCCTCAGCCTCGACGGGGTCGACGGCGCGCTCGTCGGCGGCGCCTCGCTCGATCTCGACACGTTCGGGTCGATTTGCGAGCTGGCGGCTTCCCCCTCGTAGCGCTCGTCATCCTCGACGGGTGGGGGTGCGCTCCGCCTGGGCCCGGGAACGCGGTCGAGCTGGCGGAGACGCCGGTGTTCGACCGGCTGTGGGCCCGGTATCCGCACACGACGCTGGAGGCATCCGGCGCTGCGGTCGGCCTCCCGGAAGGCCAGATGGGGAACTCGGAAGTCGGCCATCTGACGATCGGCTCGGGGCGCGTCCTCTTCCAGGACCTCCAGCGGATCAACCGCTCGATCGAGACCGGCGACTTCTTCCAGAACGACGCGCTCGTCGGCGCGTTCCGGCGCGCGCGCGAGCGGGGGACGGACGTGCATCTGCTCGGGCTCGTCTCGTACGGCGGCGTCCACTCGCACATCGACCATCTGCGCGCGCTGCTCGAGCTCGCACGGCGGGAGGGGATGGAGGAGCGAACGTGGATTCACGCCTTCACCGACGGGCGTGACGTCTCGCCCCATTCGGCCGTGCACGACCTGGCCGAGCTCCCGCAGGAGAAGATCGCGACCGTGGCGGGGCGCTACTACGCGATGGATCGCGACCAGCGCTGGGAACGGACACGAAGCGCATACGAAGCCGTCACGAATCCGCTGGCATCATCCCCCCGGGGGGCCGAACCTGTTGCGGTAGTGCAACGAAGCTATGACGAAGGCGTGACGGACGAGTTCATCGAGCCGACCGTCATCGAGGGCCGCCCGCGTCTCACGCAGGAGGACGCTGCGATCTTCTTCAACTTCCGCCCCGACCGGGCCAGGGAGCTCTCCCAGCTCCTGCTCGAGGGCGGCTTCGACCTCACGACCATGACCCGCTACCGAGACGACCTGGACTGCCCGGCGGCATTCGCCGAGCAGGACGTGCACGAGACGATCGCCGAGGTGCTGGCCGGGCACGGCATCCGGCAGCTGCACGTCGCCGAGACCGAGAAGTACGCCCACGTGACGTACTTCTTCAACGGTGGCCGCGAGGACGAGTGGGCCGGCGAGACCAGGATCCTCATCCCCTCACCGCGCGATGTCGGCACCTACGACGAGAAGCCGGAAATGTCCGCCGCCGAGGTCGCCGGCCGGTTTGCCGGGGAAATCGGGAACGGCTACGGCTTCGGAGTCGTCAACTTTGCCAACCCGGACATGGTCGGGCACACCGGCGTGATTCCCGCCGTCGTCCGCGCGGTGGAGACGACCGACCGGTGCCTGGAAGAGGTCGTCGAAGCGGTCGCGAAAGCAGGCGGCGTTTCGCTGATTACAGCTGACCACGGAAATGCGGAGCAAATGCTCGCGGAAGATGGCCAAAGCCCCCACACGGCGCACACCACGAACCCGGTCCCGCTGATCCTCACCTCCGAGGATCTGGCTCTACGAAGCGCAGGAGAGCTGTCCGACCTCGTTCCGACAGTCCTCGACCTACTCGAAATCGAGCAACCTCCCGAGATGACCGGACGGAGTCTCGTCAAGGGGTAAGGATTCCTTTCGCCGACCATCTTCATACCGAAATCCGAATCCGATTATCCTCCGCCGCCGTTATACTCGTGCATCTTGTCGCTCACGCAACCCGACCCCGGTGTACTGCGGAAGGCACAACGGGGCGATGAAAGAGCTTTCTCTCTCATCGTTCGTGCCTACGAGACTCCTGTGTTCAACTACGTGCTGCGGCTCGTCGGGGACCGGTCGCTCGCCGAGGACCTGACCCAGGAGGTCTTCCTCCGCGTCTACCAGGGCCTTCCGAAGTTCTCGCTTCGTTGCCGCTTCACCACCTGGCTCTTCCAGGTGACGAAGAATCGCGTGCTGGACGAGCTCCGCGCCAACGAGCGCAGACCGCGCTCGGTCGTGACGATCGACGACATCCCGCCGCTGGAAGTGGTGGATGCGCCGTTCGAGCGGCTCGAGGCGATCGATGCCGTCTGGCGCGCGATCGAGGGACTGAACGTCGACCTCAAGATGGCGCTGCTCCTGCGCGACGTCGTCGGCCTTTCCTACACCGAGATCTCGGACTCGCTCGAGGTCACGCTCGCCACGGTCAAGTGGCGCATCTACAAAGCTCGCGAGGAAGTCCAGCTCGCGCTGGCGCGTGAGGGCATCACCTTCGGCGACGACAAGCAGGACGAGGCCGAAGCTCTAGAGGCCGTGCGCTAGCCGTTCGGCCAGAGGCTCCGGCAACCCTTCCTCTCTGATCTCCTTCTGCGTCCGCTCGACGTCGTACTCGACGCGGTGGAACCGGGCGACCTGCTCGCCCAGGTCGAGGAGGATGAATGCGGCGCGCGGGTCGCCGTCGCGCGGCTGGCCCACCGAGCCGGGATTCATGAGGACGCGGCGCTCCGCCAGTGAGGACTCCGTTCCCTGGGGCGCGTGGGCGGCGTTGAGCTGGCCCTCCTCGATGGTCGCGGTGAGCGGAACATGGCTGTGCCCGACCAGGATGACGGGCTGAACGGTGTCTTGGAGCGCGGCCATCATCGACCCCGCGTCGAGGACGTACTCCCACACCGGATCGCGCGGGCTCGCGTGATAGAGCTCGGCCCCCACGTCGGGGATCTCCGCTGCCGGTGAAAGGCCCGCGAGGTAGTCTCGCGCCCGCTTGTCCAGGACCCCCTGGGTCCAGCGCGCGCTCGCGGCCGCCTCGAAAGAGAACTCGTCCAGCGCGATCTCTTCGAGCACGCCCAGGTCGTGGTTGCCGATCAGGCAGACGTCGGCGATCTCGGCCACGCGCGCGCAGCACTCGTTCGGCCGCGGCCCGTAGCCGACCAGGTCGCCCAGGCACCAGATCGCATCCGGCCGCTCGTCCTCCAGCGCGGCGAGCGTCGCCTCGAGCGCTGCGAGGTTCCCGTGGATGTCGGATATGACGGCGACTCGCATCCCTGCGAGGCACCTTAAAAGGAACTAATCGCGCGGGGGCGCTTCGGGCAGGTTGCGGATGCCCTCGGTCGTCTGGAACTTCGACCACGAGTCCTGCATCGCGTCCAGCAGCTCTTTCACGAACCGCGTGGACATGTTCACGCGCGCGACCACGACACCCGGCACGTCCCCCTCCTCGACCTCGTGGTCGATGCGCGCGAACGTGATCGTGAACTCGTACGGCGAGAAGCTGATGTTCGCGAAGTTCGAGTAGACGCCGCCGAGGTGCTCGGGGTCCATATGGATGTTGAGATTTCGGGCCTGAGCCTCGTCTTCCACGCTCCTACGATACTACGACGGTGGAGCAGAGCTTCCCCGCGCGACGGATCGCCTACGGCGTAATCGCGGCGGTCGTCGTGCTGGCGGCGGGCATGGTCGGCTTCCACCAGATCCTGAACGAGAGCTGGGTCAACTCGTTCTACCGCGCGGTCGTCACCACTTCGCTCGCGGGGATCGACTCGGTACCCGACAGCACCGGCGGGCGGGTGCTGTCCGTCGCGCTGATTTTGTGCGGCGTGACTATCTTTGCCTTTGTCGGGGCGGCGGTCGTCGAGGCGATCGCTCGCGGAGTGTTCTCGGGTGCGGAGCGAAGGAGGCGGAAGATGATCGACCGGTTGCGCGAGCACACGATCATCTGCGGCTACGGCCGCGTGGGCCAGCGGATCGCGGAAGAGTTCCAGCGCGCAGAGGCCGACTACATCGTCGTGGACAAGGATCCCGAGGAGGTCGAGGCGGCGCGGGAGGACGGCGCGCTCGCGCTCGAGGGCGATGCCATCGAGGATGAGGATCTCCGCGCTGCCGGTCTCGACCGCGCCAAGGCTTTGGTCGCGGCGCTGGATTCGGACGCGAACAACCTCTACGTCACGCTTTCCGCCAGGAATGCCCGGCCCGACCTGCTGATCGTCGCGCGAGCCTCCGACGAGGACGCCGAGCGGAAGATGCGCCTGGCCGGCGCCGACCGGGTGGTGATGCCGTACTCGACCGCGGGACGGGTGATGGCAAACCTCGTGCTGAAGCCCCAGGTCGCGTCCTTCCTGAACGTCGTGACCAGGCAGGATGGCCCGGACCTGCGCGTCGAGCAGATCGACGTTCCCGCCGGCTGCCAGGCGATCGGGAAATCCATCCGCGACCTGCACATCCGCGCCCACACCGGCGCATCGATCGTCGCCGTGGCCAAGAAGGGCGGTGCCTACCACACGCGTCCTTCGGCGGACACGACCTTCGACGCGGGAGACGTGATCATCGGCGTCGGCTCGAGCGACGACATCCGCGCTCTCGAGGATCTCTTCGCCCCGGCCGGAGCGGGTGTCTCCTCCTAGCGCGCTCGAGCGCCTGGCCCGGGCGCTGGGAGAGCTCGCGGGCACCGAGGTCGAGCTCGACCGGCCGTCCGACCCCGCCCACGGCGAGTACGCGACCAACGTCGCGCTGCGACTGGCCGGAGAACGGAGGCGGCCGCCGCGGGAGATCGCGGCGGAGCTCGCGGCGCGCGCGGCCGAGCTTCCCGAGGTGGAGCGCGCCGAGGTCGCCGGCCCCGGCTTCGTCAATCTCTGGCTGACGCGTGAGTGGTACGGCGAGGCGCTCGGCGAGATGCTCGGCGCAGGCGCGAGCTTCGGAGCCGCTCGCCCGCAGGTGAAGCAGCGAATCCAGGTCGAGATGATCTCGGCGAACCCGACGGGCCCGGTCACCGTCGCTTCGGCTCGTAACGGCGCGATCGGGGATTCCGTGGCGCGCCTGCTCGAGCTCGCCGGGCACGACGTCGAGCGCGAGTACTACTACAACGACGCCGGAGCGCAGATGGAGAAGTTCCGCGCATCGGTCGACGCGATCCGCCGCGGCGAGGAGCCGCCGGAGGACGGCTATCGGGGCGAGTACATGAACGCGCTGGCCCAGCTGGACGGCGACCCCGTTCCGCCCATGCTCGCCCAGATCGAGGCCACGCTCGAGCGTTTCCGCGTCCACTTCGACACCTGGGCGCTGCAGAGCGAGCTGGAGCAGCGCATCGCCGAGTTCCTGCCGAGGCTCGATACCTACGAGAAGGACGGGGCGCTCTGGCTTCGGTCGTCCGCGTACGGCGACGAGGACGACCGCGTGATCATCCGCTCGCCCTGAGCGCGGCGGGACACCGACGTACCGGGCGGCCGACATCGTCTACCTGGTGGACAAGCTCGAGCGCGGCTTCGACCGCGCGATCTACGTGCTGGGAGCAGACCACCACGGCACGCGCAAGTGGTACGCGGCCATCGCCCGCATGCTCGGCTACGACCCCGATCGTGTCGAGGTGCTCCTGTACCAGCTGGTCCACCTCACCCGTGGCGGGGAGCAGACCAAGATCTCGAAGCGGCGAGGGGACGTCGTCTTCCTGGACGAATTCATGGACGAAGTCGGCGTCGACGCGGCGCGTTGGTACCTGATCTCGCGCGGGCCCGACCAGACGATCGAGATCGACGTCGATCTCGCCAAGGAGAAGACGTCCAAGAACCCGGTCTACTACGTCCAGTACGTCCACGCGCGGATCGCCGGAATCTTCAGGAATGCGGGCGAGGCGCCGGTCGGCGGGTCCCCGCCTCCCGAGCTCGCCGACGACGAGAAGGGCCTGATCCGGCGCCTCCTCGAGCTGCCCGGGGTCGCTGCCGAGGCGACCGAGCGGCGCGGCCCGCATGCGATCCCGACCTATGCGATCCGCGTCGCCGACGACTTCCATCGCTTCTACACCGAGCACCGCGTGCTCGAGAGCGACGCGCAGGCCTTCCGTTTGGGCCTGTGCCGGGCGACGCAGATCGTCGTGGCACGCTGCCTCGATCTGATCGGGGTAGAAGCTCCGGAGCGAATGTGACACGATTCCGCCCGTGAGCAAGGTTGCGGAGCACGCCTCCGAGATCACCGTCCCGCCCAACGCGCCCGACCGCAACCTGGCGCTCGAGCTCGTGCGCGTGACCGAGAACGCCGCCATGGGCGCCGGCCGGTGGGTCGGACGCGGGGACAAGGAAAGCGCCGACCAGGCCGCCGTCGACGGCATGCACGCCATCCTCGACACGGTGACGATGAACGGCGTGGTCGTCATCGGTGAGGGCGAGAAGGACGAGGCGCCGATGCTCGCCAACGGCGAGCAGGTCGGGAACGGCCAGGGGCCGGAGGTCGACGTCGCGGTCGACCCGCTCGAGGGCACGCGGCTGTGCGCGCTTGGCAATCCCAACGCGATCGCTGTGATCGCGGTCGCCGAGCGCGGGACGATGTTCTTCCCCGGCGCAGCCTTCTACATGGAGAAGATCGCGGTCGGCCCGGAGGGCATCGACGTGATCGACATCAACGCGTCCCCGACCGACAACGTGAACGCAGTCGCAGAAGCGAAGGGCATCCGCCCGCGCGACCTCGACGTCGTCGTCCTCGAGCGCGACCGGCACGAGGATCTGATCGCCGAACTGCGGGAAGCGGGCGCAAAGGTGCACCTGATCCGGGATGGGGACGTCGCGCCTTCGATCGCCGCCGGCCAGGGCGGGACGGGCGTGGACATGCTCTACGGGATCGGCGGGACGCCCGAGGGCGTGATCTCAGCCGCGGCGCTCAAGTGCGTGGGCGGCGGGATCCAGGGCAAGCTCTGGCCGCGGAACGACGAGGAGCGGCAAGCTCTGGTCGATGCCGGGATCGACCCCGATCGCGTGCTCAATACCGACGATCTCGTCTCGGGCGAGGATTGCTTCGTCGCGGCTACCGGTGTGACGACGGGATCGCTTCTGCGCGGGGTCAGCTACCGCAAGGACAGCGTCGTCACGCACTCGATCGTCATGCGCTCGCGCTCGGGGACGGTGCGCATGATCGAAGCACGGCACGAGCTGTCGAAGATCCGGCGGCTGTCGGGACGCACCCTCTAGCAGACCTTCCCGTACGCCGGAACTGGGGACGCCAGACTACGCTTCGCCAATGGCGGTGGTGCCGTGACCGGCTGGGAGACATCGGAGCGCGTGCTCGAGTCCGGCGCCTTCGAGTCGCGCCAGCGCGTGCTCGTCGCGGAGCCCGCGGTCGAGGCGTCCGAGGCCGGCGCTCGCACGCTGGGTGTCACCTACTGGCAGGCGGTTGACCGCTTCACCCGCGGTTGCGTCCGCGCGAGCTGGACGGGCGGCGGAGGCAAGCTGAAGCTGCTCGGAGGTGCGACGCTGCTCACCTTCGGGCCGCCGGAGCTCTCGTTCGACGGCGGGCTCGTCAGCTGCCGGCACGCGATCCAGGGTGGACTGCTCGCGCTCCGGGCCGGCGGCTCCGTCACACTCGCACAGCGACGCGAGGGCCATCAACAGGAGCTGAGCGTCACGGTCGAGGGGTACCTGCCACGGCTCGCCGCCCGCGCGGGCGCAGCGCCGTGGACCGGGATGCTCTACGCGAAAGGACAGAGCCCCTTCCATGCCGCGGTCAGCCTCCGCTACTTTGAGCTCCTGCTGCGGGGCCGAGACTCGTGAACGTCACTGTCTTCGGCGCAACCGGTGTCGTCGGCCAAGCGCTCATGCCTCTGCTGACCGAGCACGAGCTGACTGCGGTCTCGCGCACGCCGCGTGACGAGCCCGGCGCCCGCTACGTGGTCGCAAACGCGGCGAGCGGCGACGGCGTCGCTGCGGCCCTGGAAGGTGCGGACGTCGTCTACTACCTCGTCCACTCGCTCGGTGCGCGCGACTTCGAGGAGCAAGATCGCGCGGCAGCGGAGACGGTCGCACACGAGGCCGCGAACGCAGGCGTACAGCAGATCGTCTACCTCGGAGGGCTCGGCGCCGATGACCCCGATGCGTCGCCGCACCTGCGCAGCCGCCGCGAGACCGGCGAGCGGCTCGCCTCCGCGGGCGTCCCGGTGACGACTATTCGCGCGGCCATGATCGTCGGCAAGGGGAGCGCCGCTTTCGAGACCATCCTTGGCCTGGTCAAGCGGCTGCCGGTCATGCTGACGCCGAGCTGGGTCTCGACGCCGACGCAGCCGATCGCGCTCGACGACGTCGTCCGCTACCTGGCAGGCGTCTGCGGCAACGAGGGCACGTACGCCGTGGGCTACGACGCGGGTGGGCCGGAGGTGATGACCTACCGGCAGATGATCGAGCGGATCGCTGCCTTGCTCGGCCGGAAGCCGGTAATCGTCGAGGTCCCGGTGCTGACGCCGTACCTCTCCTCGCTCTGGCTCAATCTCGTCACGCCGGTGAGTGCGTCTGTCGCGCGGCCGCTCGTCGAAGGACTGCGCAATCCGACGATCGCGCGCGAGGAGCGAATCCGAAAGCTGCTGCCGTTCGAGCTCACGCCTTTCGACGAGGCGGCGCGCCGGGCGCTCGAGTGAGCGGCCGGGGCGCTCGGGGACGGTGCGGATGATCGAGGCGCGGCACGAGTTCTCCAAGCTCCGCCGTTTGTCCGCGCGCTAGACGGACTAGGCCGCCTCCTCGGCCTCGCTCACCGGTGTGGCATAGGCCGCTTCTCGAACGGCCTCGTCCGACTCGAGCCCGGCGCCGAGCGCGCCCCCCAGAATCGCCAGCGAGCTGAGGAACCAGGCGAGCGAGACGTAGTCGGAGGCGCTGGCGGGGTGGCCGATCGCATTCGTCATCGTGGCGGGAGTGATGACGAGGGCCGCGCCGGCGAGGATCAGGCCGAACAGCGCGGCGTAGAGACAGAGAATCCCAATCACGAGGGTGATCGCGGTGACGACGTTGAAGAGTACGACCTGGTCGCGAACGCGCCTCTCGGGTGCGCGCTCCCAGAGACCGTGGACGAGCACGATCGCGGTGACGGTGATCGCGATCGCGACGAGTGAAGCGACGGCCAGCCGCCACCAGTCCATCGCAGCCGACAGGCGCCAGACGTCGGAGCTGACGATCCCGTACACGGCCACGGCCCCGGCCGCGACCAGGGCGCCGTAGAGCCGGACGGCGAGACGCCAGGGGCGGTTCGCCCGCACCATCCCGAGCAGCAGCCGGAGGTTCCCAAGCAGCACGGCCGGCACGAAGAGGCCACGCGAGCGCTCGCCGGTCTCCGTGGCGAGCTCACGCAGCACGTTCCGGTCCCAGTCGCTTGCGCGGCGGTCGACGTCTCCGACGAGCTCGCCTACAAGCTGGAACAGCGCCCGGCGTACGCGCGGGGCGAGATTGAGCGCCCCGAGGGCAGGCAACGAGAGGACGGCGATCCCGTGAGCCGGGCTGACGTGGCGGGTCACCGGCAGCCGGCCCCGTCGGAGCGGGAGATCGGTTACAACGACGCCGAGATCCCAGTTCCGCTCGAGCAGCTTCCGCCGGGCCGCGTCGAAGATCTCGGTGGTCGGAACCGGGGGCGAGACGAGCCGGTCGACGACGATTTCTGTGCGCCAGTCGACCGACCCGTACGCATTGTGGAGGTCTTCAGCGAGCTCCTCTGCGATCTCTACTGCGACGTCCTCCGGGAGCCCCGGAGCGACCATCAGGCCGAGCAGGATCGCGGGCTGGGCCGCGGCGGTCACGAGGTCGCTTCAGCCGGCACCTGCTCCTTCTCCTCCTCCGCAACGTCTTGTCCGTCCACGTCGAAGGTGAGCTCGTCGCCGTGGGCCCCGACCCGAACGCGACTTCCGGGGTCGAGGGCGCCCGAAAGAACCATGCGCGAGAGCTCGGTCTCGACCAGCCGCTGGATCGTGCGCCGCAGCGGCCGGGCGCCGAACTCCGGATCGAAGCCCTCACGCGCGAGCAGCTGGATCGCGTCCTCGTCGAACTCGACCTCGATCTGCTGCGCGCGCAGCCTGCGGGCGAGCCTGTCGAGCAGCAGCCGGGTGATCTGGACGAGCTGCTCGCCGGTCAGGGACCGGAAGACGATGATCTCGTCGATCCGGTTGATGAGCTCCGGCCGGAAGCTCTGCCGAAGGATCTCCATCAGGTCGTTCTTCAGGTCGTCGAACGACTCCTTCTGACGCGCGTGCTGGCGGATGCGGTCGGCGCCAAGGTTCGAAGTCATGATCACGACTGCGTGCTTGAAGTCGACCGTCCGGCCCTGGGCGTCGGTGAGACGCCCGTCCTCGAGGATCTGCAGCAGGATGTTGAAGACGTCGGCGTGTGCCTTCTCGATCTCGTCGAAGAGCAAGACCGAATACGGCCGCCGCCGCATCTGCTCGGTCAGTTGCCCCGCCTCCTCGTAGCCGACGTACCCCGGTGGGGCGCCGACGAGCCGCGAGACGGTGTGCCGCTCCTGGAACTCGCTCATGTCGAAGCGGACCATCAGCTGCTCGTCGCCGAACAGGATCTCTGCGATCGCCCGCGCGAGCTCCGTCTTGCCGACGCCGGTCGGGCCGAGGAAGAGAAAGCTTCCGATCGGACGGTTCGGATCGGCGAGCCCCGCGCGTGAGCGTCGCACCGCCTCCGCGATCGCCTCGACCGCCTCGTCTTGCCCGACGATGCGCTCGTGGAGCTGCTCCTCCAGCTTGAGCAGGCGCTCGCGCTCCTCTGTGGTCAGTTGCGACACCGGGATCCCTGTCGCGCGGGAAACGATCTGTGCGATGTCCTCGACGGTCACCTCCGGAGCCCGCTGGCGGACTCGCTGGCGCTCGTCCAGCTCGGCGCGCCGCGAGTCGAGCTCGCTCGAGAGCTCGCCGGCGCGGTCGTAGTCGTCCGCGGCGGTCGCCTGGTCGCGCTCCCGCGCGAGCCGGCGCAGGTCCTCGTCCAACCTCTTCGTGTCGTCGTCCTTTGTCTTCGACCGCAGGCGGACACGGGCACCCGCCTGGTCGATCAGGTCGATCGCCTTGTCGGGGAGGAACCGGTCGCGGACGTAGCGGTCGGATAGCTCGGCGGCGGCGACGATCGCCTCGTCGGAGATCCGGACCCGGTGGAACGCCTCGTAGCGGTCCCGCAGGCCGCGGAGGATCTCGATCGTCTCGTCGACTGTCGGCTCACGGACGAGCACGGGCTGGAAGCGGCGCTCGAGCGCGGGGTCGCCCTCGACGTTCTTGCGGTACTCGTCGAGCGTCGTAGCGCCGATCACGTGCAGTTCGCCGCGCGCGAGCGCCGGCTTGAGCATGTTGCCCGCGTCCATCGCGCCCTCGGCCGCGCCTGCCCCCACGAGCGTGTGCAGCTCGTCGATGAAGAGGATCACGGAGCCCTCCGTCGCGCGAACCTCGTCGATCACCCGCTTGAGCCGCTCCTCGAACTCGCCCCGGTACTTCGACCCGGCGACCATCCCGGCCAGGTCGAGAGCGATCACGCGCCTGTTCGACAGCGTCTCAGGGACCTCGTCGTTGACGATCCGCTGGGCGATTCCCTCGACGATCGCCGTCTTGCCCACGCCGGGATCGCCGATCAGCGCTGGGTTGTTCTTCGTCCGGCGGGACAGGATCTCGATCGTCTGCTCGATCTCGTCCGCACGCCCGATCACCGGATCGAGCTTGCCCTCGCGCGCTTCCTGGGTGAGGTCGCGGCCGTACTCGTCGACCGTGGGCGTGTCCGAGGTCTCCCGGGCTGTGCCGCTTTCGACGCCGCGGATGACCGCGCCGCGAAGCTTCGTGTGCGAGAGGCCGAACCGCTCCAGCAGCCGGCCGGCTTGCGTCTCCGGATCGGCGGCGAGCGCGAGGAGCACGTGCTCCGGGCCGACGTACGACGAGCCGAGCTCACGCGACTCCCGATAGGCGGCGAGGAGTGCCGCCTTCGCGTCCGGGGAAAGGGACGGCGAGACGCCGTGCTCTCGCCCTTCTCCGCCTCTTCTTCCGTTTGCGCGGCGATTCCCTCCGGGTCGGCGTCGACCTGGCGCAGGACGTGCCTGACGACGTCGTCCTCGAGCGCTGCGTACAGGAGATGGTCGGTGTCGAGGTCGAGGCTTCCCCATTCGAGCGCGGTTTGCGCCGCGCGCCGCAAGAGCTCACGGGTCGCGTCGCTGAAGAACTGGGTTACGTCCACCGTCTCCGCTTGCCGGGCGGGAGCCGCCTGGCGGCTCCGGCCGAGGGGCGAGTCGCCGAAGAAGTCTGAGAAGAAGTCGTCGAAGAGACTCCCACCTCCGCCGAGGCGGCTGGACATCCGCTCTTCGGCCAGGTCGAGCTCACACAGGTACTCGACCTCCTGGGTTCCGTCCGGCCTCATCCGGACCCGCGATGCGACCGCCGGCCGCCCGTGACGCTGACACACATGCTCGACACCCATTCGAAAGCCTCCTCTCGGAGGAAGGGGGGGCAGGCCGAAGCCGGCCCCGGCTCCCTACTTCTTGATCTCGATCCTCTTGCGTGCCGCCTTCTCGGACGTCGGAACGCGGATCGTCATGACACCGTCCAGAAAGCGCAGACAGCTCGACCGGTGTGCGGCATGGAGAGCTTTCGCGCCCGTGTGGCCTCCTCCCGGTCGAAAGGATATGCCCGTACCTCTGGGCGCTACCCGTATCGTCAAAACGGCAAACGGGAGTGGTTACTCCCAGGTTTCCAGCACGGGATAGGCCGTGGACGCCTCGATACAGTCGGCGGCGAAGAGCGCAACGCCGACGTCGCCCGTCCAGAGCGAATAGCGGCTCGGCATGCGGCGGGCCTGCTCGAGTGCGTGCACTGCGAAACGGCGCGCGCGTTCGAGCCAGAGCTCGTCTTGCGTGCGCTCGAACGCCTTGAGGAACGCCCATCCGCTGCCGGCGGTGCCGTGGCAGAGCGACGAGCCTTTCTCGTCGCCCGAGGGGCCGGCTCTCCACGCCAGCTCGGCGCCGGCGAGCAGCAGGTCCTCGTCGAGATAGGAAGCGGCGCAGGTCACGATTCCCGGCGCGCCCGCGCACCACTGGGCGAGTAGCTCGTCGTCGCCGAGAGCCGTGGGCCAGTTGGCCAGACCGTCCTCGACGACCGCCGTGTCGCGTAGGACATCCCCGAGGTCCTCGAGCCCGAGCACGAGGACGTTCCCGGCCGCGCCGTGGAACGGCCCGAGCCCGCGGTAGTGCTGCTCGTGGAGGACGTTCTCCCACAGGCCGTCGCCGCCCCGGGCGTCGAGGAGCGCCGCCTCGGTCTGACGCGCAGCGTCGGCCCAGCGCTCCTCGCCGGTCCAGTCGTGCATCAGCCGCGCGACGAGGAGCGTGCCGGGCGTCCCCCACATGACGTCGTTGGCCGGGTTGGACAGGTTGTCGAGGACGAGCGCGTGCAGGTCGTCGGCGATCTCGCCCGCCGGTTCGAGCCGCCAGAGGACGAGCAGGATCCCGCTCTCGCCCATGAAGAGGGCCGGGCGGGTCGGCTCGGGACAGGGAATGACGGTCAGAACGCCGGGCTTCTCCCGCCAGGACTCGAGTGCACGAAGCATGACCGCTTGCAGATCGAGCGTCGTCTCCGCATGACCGCGCCGGCGCAGGACGTCGAGGGCGTGGACGACGCCCGCTGCGCCGACGTACAGCGTCTTCAGCGGCTTCGGCGAGGCCCAGCCGTCCCATTCCTGCGCCGGCCAGAGGCGCTTGGGACGACAGGCGGCATCCGCGTCCGCGACGATCTCGGCGATCGCGTCGCGGACGAGCCGTTCATCCCACTCGGTGGCGGTGAGCGGCTCGTGAAAGGCGGGGTTGTAGAGCCGGCGCCTAGGCGGCGACCTTCTCCTCCATCTCCGGCGAGTAGCTTCCCGAGCGGGCGAGCCCGTTCATCTTCGCGCGGTGGAGGTACGCGTCCTGGCCGGCCTGGACGTTCGCCGCGTCGCCTCGCCAGGCCTTGAGCGCGGGCGCCTGGAGCGCGCGGCCGTACGAGAAGCTGATCTCCCACGGGTGCGGGCCCATCGCGTTGATCGTGTTCAGCCGCGCCGTCGCGTCCTCGTCGCTCTGACCGCCGGAGAGGAAGACGATCCCCGGGACGGCGGAGGGCACGTGCCGGCGGAAGCACTTGAGCGTGAGCTCGGCAATCTGCTGGTCGCTCGCCTGCTCGGAGCACTCGTAGCCCGAGAGCACCATGTTCGGCTTCAGGAGCATCTCCTCGAACCAGACCCGCTGGTCGCGCAGCTCGGTGAAGACCGCGTGCAGCGTGCGCGACGTCACGTCGAAGCTCCGCTCAATGGTGTGGTCTCCGTCCATGAGCACCTCGGGCTCGATGATCGGCACGATGCCGGCCTCGAGGCAGAGCGCTCCGTAACGTGCGAGCGCGTGCGCGTTCGTCCAGAGGCAGTACTCGCTCGGGATCCCGTCGCCGATCGTGATCACGGCGCGCCACTTCGCGAATTTGGCGCCGAGCTCCCGGTACTCGTTCAGGCGCTCGCGCAGGCCGTCGAGCCCCTCGGTGACCGTCTCTCCGGGCGCGCCCGCCAGCGCCTTGGCGCCCAGGTCGACCTTGATCCCAGGGATGACGCCCTGCTGCTCGAGGTACTTCGGGAAGGGCGTGCCGTCGGCGGTGGACTGGCGGATCGTCTCGTCGTAGAGGATCACGCCGCTTATGTGCTCGGCGGCGCCCTCAGTCGTGAACAGCATGTCGCGGTACGCCCGGCGGTTCTCCTCGGTCGACTCGACCTCGATCGAGTCAAAGCGCTTCGTGATCGTCCCCGTGCTCTCGTCGGCGGCGAGGATGCCCTTCCCCGGCGCGACGAGCGCTCGTGCAGTCTCGTTCAGATCAGCCATCGTCGCCTCCTGAATCTTCGTTGGTGAAGGGATTATCACCGATCCCGCACCGCGCTATTCTTGGCTCACGCGGACGTAGCTCAGTTGGTAGAGCATCAGCTTCCCAAGCTGAGGGTCGCGGGTTCGAACCCCGTCGTCCGCTTTCCCGGTTCAGTTCGGCGAGAGCGCCACCGCGACCACCCTCGCGTCGATGTATTCGATGTCGACGTCCAGCTCGTTGCACTCGATACCGACGTCGTCAGGGCCGGGCCCGACGTCGGCAATCCCGATCAGCGGCACGAATTTTGCGTAGAAGCCGGTGCCGGTAGTGAATCCGGACAGTGCAATCGTCCCTTCCCGGTTGGTGAGGATGCGACACTGGCCGGTCGCACTGGCGCCTCCGGGCTCCGTTTGGGCTTTCACCGTTCCGATCACGAGGACGCGGGTCCGGACGGGGACATCGATCGTCGTGAACGCACAGGTCAAGAACGCCGGTTCCTCCGGATCGCACGCGCCGAATTGAACGGCCGAGCGCCCGATGCCGCCGAGCGCCGCGGACGGTACCTGGGCCAGGGCGGCCTCGTCGATGTCCGCTCCTGTGAGGCTGTTCGCCGCTACCTCCGCCGATCCGAGCGCGTCGGCGGCGATCTGTGGATTGGGATACGTGCCGGTGAGGTCGCCGCCCGCCGGGCCCCCTCCGCCGATGTTGGTGAGCGTGGATTCGTCGATGTCGGCGCCCTTGAGTGAGTTGTCGAACACGTCGCGGCCGGCCAGCGTTCCGTCTTTCACCTTGTCGCTCGTGACCGCTCCGCCAACGAGCTTGTCCGTCCCGACCGCGCTCTGGGCCAGCTTGGGGCCTGTTACGGCGGCGGTCGCGAGATCCGGAGTCTTCACCTCCCCGTCGACGATGTCGCTCGACAAGATGGTGTTCGCGGCGTAAGCGCTGCCAGTTGCCAACGCGAGAAAGAACGCAGTCGCGGCCAGCACGTCGTAGACAGAGCGCGGTAGAAATCTGCGCAGCATGCTCCCCCCTTCGGATCGGTTGGGCGGATCCTACGGCCGATCGTTTCCGTCGTCGACTGGGGCGGCGACGGGGACGGGGACGGGGCTCTACGCCTCGCGCTAAGGGCACGGTCGTGGGTGACCGCGCGAGGGGGTGCTCAGGACGAGGCGCTTGGAAACGCGGTCTCATGTCGTGAGGCCGACTATATGCCGAGCGCGGCGTGGGCGAAATGACGGAAACCCTGAATCTCTTGCCTGGGGCGGACCGTATGAGAGGGCAACCAGCATGCGATCATGCCTTGATGCGGCGAGTTACGAACCTCCTCGGTGCTGCGCTGGCGACGGCCGCGGTGTTTCTCGCGCCACTCGGCGACGGCACGGCCAGGACGCCAGTGGCGTCCGCGGCGATCCAGCCGTCGACGCCGCTGCGGCAGCCGCTTTCGTTCGTCGAGAACAGAGGGCAGGCGGATCGCCGGTTCGCCTACTACGCCGATTGGGGTGGCTCGTCGCTCTTCTTCACCACCAGGGGCGTCACGCTTGCGCTCGATGGTTGGGCGGTCGAGCAAGCGTTTGTCGGCGCACGGGCCGGCGCGGAGCCGCACGCGAGCCGGCCCGCGCCGGGACGCGTGAACTCGTTTGTGGGTCGGCGGGGGGAGTGGCAGACCGGCCTCGAGCTCTACCGCACGCTGGCATACCGGCACGTATGGCCGGGCATCGACGTGGTCTACACGGGCCGCGACAGCGGCCTCGAGACCAGCTTCCTGATCAGGCCCGGCGCCGACCCTCGCGCGATCGAGCTCGCCTACCGCGGAGCGACGTCCCTCGAGGTCACGCCCGCCGGAAGGCTCGAGGTCTCGACGCCCGCAGGAGTCTTCTTCGAGCAGCGCCCGCTCGCCTATCAGCGCGTCGCCGGGCACCGCATCCCGGTGCGCGTGAGCTTCAGGCGCAGCGGGCAACGCCGGTACGGCTTCCGGCTGGGCGTGTACGACACGGGCCGGCCGGTGGTCATCGACCCGGTCGTCCTCGGCTACGCAGGCTTCCTCGGTGGTTCCGGAGACGACCAGTCGTTCGACACAGCCGTCGATGGATCCGGGAACGCGTACATGACCGGCACTACGACCTCACTGGACTTTCCCGCGACACCAGGCCCGTTCTCCACGCCCCGCGGACAAATGGACGCCTTCGTGGGCAAGGTCGACCGCACGGGGAAGCTCGTGTACCTGGACTACATCGGCGGGCCCGGCCGCCAGGATGGCGGTCGCGGCATAGCCGTCGACGGGAGCGGGAACGCCTACATCGCGGGAACGACGGACTCCCCGCAGGCAAGCTTTCCCGTAACGGTCGGGCCTGACGTGACGTTCAACGGCGGGGAGGACGCGTTCGTCGCCAAGGTGAACCCAGATGGCACGAAGCTGCTCTACTCGGGGTACATCGGCGGAGATGACGACGAGGGCGGGCGTGACGTCTCGGTGGATGCGAACGGCAACGCCTACGTCGCCGGTACCACCAGCACGGTCGACTCGACCTTTCCGGCGAAGATTGGACCGCAGCTGACGTATGGCGGTGGCAACCACGACGGCTTCGTCGCCAAGGTGGACTCCACGGGGACCGGGCTCGTCTACTGCAGCTACATCGGCGGCACAGGAGACGAGGACAACGTCCGCGGGACGGCGCCCGACTCCTTGGGCAACCTGTACATCACCGGTCATGCCGACTCGACCGAGGCGAGCTTCCCGGTCACCGTGGACCGGACCTCACCTGGAACGGCGATCAGGACGGCTATGTCGGGAAGATCAACGCGAGCGGCACTGCGTTCGCGTACCTCGGCTATGTGGGCGGCTCCGGCCGGGAGCAGCCTCGTCGTGTCGCAGTCGATAGCGGAGGCCACGCGTACATTGCCGGGAGCACCGACTCGGCCAACTTCCCCGCGACCGTCGGCCCCGACCTGAGTCGCAACGGCAATGGGCGCGACGCCTTCGTGACCAAGGTCTCGAGCGACGGCGCCAGTCTCGTGTACTCGGGCTTCATCGGCGGGACGGGCGACGACCAGATCTACGACCTCGAAGTCGATCCTGCGGGCAGCGCATACGTGGCCGGGCTGACCACGTCGACCCAGGCGACGTTCCCGGCCTTCGGAGGGCCGGACGTGACGTACAACGGTGGTCAGGACGGTTTCATCGCCAAGGTCAACCCGGCCGGAACAGGACTCGACTACGCCGGCTACATCGGCGGCACCGGGGCGGAAGTGGCCCAGGGCGTTGGTGTGGACGCTGCCGGCAGGGCATACGTCTCGGGCTCGACCACGTCCACCGAGGCCACGTTCCCGACCCTGGGCGCTCCCGACCACTCCTTCAACGGTGGCCCCAACGACATCTTCCTCGTGCAGGTCGCGCCGATCAAGGGCGCGCACCTCAAGGTCACCCTGGGGGGTGTGGCCCACGCCGGGGCTCCGTTCACCGTGACGGCAGAGATGCGTGACGGCGCGGGCAACCTCGTCACCGGGTACAACGGCCCTGCGACCTGGGCGAGCGTGGACGGGGCGATCTCGCCGGCCGTGCCCGCCGCCTTCGTAAACGGCGTCAGCACGACGCAGGCGACGATCGGGGCACCGTTTTCGTCCGACCGCATCACCGTCGGCAGCGGTGGCGCGACAGGCCAGAGCGCTCTGTTCAACGTCCTCGGGCCACTCGACCATTTCGTCTTCTCAGGGGTCCCGGGCTCGGTGCCCGCCGGGCAGAGCTTCACCGTGCGCGCCACGGCCAAGGACGCCCTGAACGACACGATCAGCGACTACGCGGCGCCGGCAACCTGGTTCGACCGCAGCGGAACCCTGAGCCCGCCCTCGCCGGGAAACTTTCTAAACGGCGTCAGCACGACGACGGCGCGAGTCGCCGTCCCCTACCGCGACGACCGGATCACGCTCACGAGCAACTCGGTGAGCGGCAGAACGGTGCAGTTCACGGTTACGCCCTAGCCGTACACTTCTGCGCGTGAGGCCGCCGTCGGCCAAGCCCCTCAACTACGACGACTTCTGGTGAGCGTCGGAGGGCGGCGCGCGTGTCGCGCAGGTCGCATACCGGGCGGAAGTCGCCTCGGCCCTGCGTGAAGCGGGCGTCCTCCGGCGCCGCCGGGTCCCTCGTATCTTTCTCCGTCTCGAGGTCGGACGCGTTGGTGGGCGGAGCCGGGCTTTGCCCGAGCGGAGCCCAGGCAGCGTCACGGATGCGCTAGGCGGTTAAGAAGGGGGCTCACGGGGGAAACCTGGTTTCCCCCGTGCCGGAAAGAGCCCCCGTGTGGGGGCTCTTCCTGGAACGGTCCTGAGCGTGGCGCGTTAGCTCTTCGGCGGGATTGCGACGATCGCAAGTGCATCGCCGTCGGCCCCTGCGCGGAGGACGAAGGCGCGATAGCCGGACTTGATGTCCGACAGCTGGCCGGCCTGGCCTCCAACTCGGATGATCGTCTGCGCGGTCACGTGGATCGCGAGCGTGGCACTGCCCTGTCCCTTGAGCGTGATCGAGTCCGAGCCAACGGAATCGACGACGCCGTGGACGAGCAGCTTGTGCGCTCCAGCCTTCTTCTCGTACGCCCGGATCACAGCGGCCGGGCCGTTCGCGGCCGTGCGGCGGACGTACGCCACATAGCCGGTCTCCACGTCGGCGAGCGTTGCCGCCTTGCCACCGACGAAGATCTTCGTGTCGGCATTGACGCCGATCGCGACCGTGCTGCCGTCCTTCTTCTTGAGCGTGATCGAGTTGCCGCCGACCGAGTCGACCTGTCCGGCGACGATGGTGCCGGGGGCCGGAACGGCGTGAGCTCGGAGCAGCTTCGCCGGCCCGCCCGCCTTGGTCACCCTCGCCAGCGCGACGTATCCGACCTTGACGTCGGAGAGCGTGGCGGATTTCCCGTTGACGACGATCTTCGTGTCTCCGTTGACCTGAACGGTCACCGGGTCGCCCTTCTTGCGGGTGAGCGTGACCGAATCCGAGGCGACGGACTGGACGACGCCGCCCACCGCGTGCCGCTTCGCGGCTGCTGTGCCCTTCGGATGGCCCTTCTTTGCTCCGGCCGGGCTCACGACGACGACCGCGAGGGACGCGACGAGGCCGATCAGGAGCAGGCTGATGACTTTCTTCATTAACTGACCCCTTGCGAGTGGAGGTTCGCCATTACGACCTTCGAGCCTAGGGTCCGCCTGTTAGGCCCTTGTAAGCAAAGTGTTCGAGTCGTCAGCCCCGTGGCCAGGCCGCGGCGAGCTTGCCGCGTGTCTCCACGAGGTGCTCCGGAAGCACCTTCACGTCCGCGAGAACCGGCATGAAGTTGGTGTCGCCGGCCCAGCGCGGGACGAGATGGAGATGGACGTGGTCGACCACGCCCGCGCCGGCGATCCGCCCGAGGTTCCAGCCCACGTTGTAGCCCTGCGGCGCGAACGTCTGCGGCGAGCGCACCGATGCCCTGCGAAGCGAGCCGGTGGATCTCGAGCGCTTCTTCGTCCTCGAGCTCGCCGAAGTCGCCGACGTGGCGAAAAGGCGCAACCATCAGGTGCCCCGATGCATAGGGAAACTTGTTCAGCAGCACGAATGCACGCTGTCCACGGTGGACGACGAGCGTTTCCTCGTCGTCACCCGCCTGGGCGAGGCAGAAGACGCAGCCGTCCTGCTCGTCCGCAGCCTGGATGTACTCGAGCCGCCAGGGCGCCCACAGTTGCTTCGTCATGCAGAAATACTCAGATCAGACTTGTGCTTTTCTGTCAAAAGCGTAAGAATGCGAACCGCGCACGGGCTAGCACCTTCCTCCCTCTCTCCCCGGAGGCTGGAGCGCGCCCGTCGCGCACCCCCGCTGCGGTCGCTCAGCACCCGGCTGGGCAGGCTGGTCTTACGGGGAACAAAATGAGGGCTCGTCTTCAAGACCCCGAGGCGAGCCCTCAGTCTTGTCCGTAGCCGAGGCCGATGAGGAACTTCCTCAGCTTGGCCAGGTAGGCGTCGCCGACGGGCCAGGTGGTGTCGCCGTCGAGCTCGCCGCCCGCGTTGATCCCCTGCAGCGTCGCCCAGCCTGCATCCTGCCGCCCGAGCAGGTACTGGTCGGCCATCCACGCGGCCAGGACACCGCGAACGTCCGCGTCTTCGCCCGTGCGCTCGCGCTCGTACGCCTTCCAGAGCGTGGCGCCGTCCGCGCGGACGAGCGCCGGGAAGGTGCGGGTGACGTCGGTCACGTGGCCGGCCCGGTAGCTCCAGACCTGGACGGGAAGGGCGGAGCCGGCGTAGGAGGTGAAGGCGTAGGCGAAGTGGTCGTCGCCGCTCACGAACTCGGGCTTGCCGTCCCGATTCACGTCGCGGAGCCGGTAGGACGGATCGCCCCAGAGGTGCCTTAGCGCGGCGTAGCCGGATCCCGTGTACCGATAGATCTGCGAGAAGAGGCAGCAGTGCGCGCCGCCGGTGTAGAAGTCGGCGATCACCTCGGGCTCGCCGTTCCCGTCGAGATCGCGCACCCTGATCGTCCAGGGCACCGCGGGGCCGAGCTTCCTGTCGACCAGCGTCCGGCCGCGACGCCTGATCACGAGGTGCACGCGCTTGGCCATGATGTTGAACCGGACCGGTTGCCAGGTGACCTGCGCGTGCACCGCGCCGAGCCGCGCCGTCTTCGTCTTCACCGGAGCAGCCGCGGCCGCGCTCGCCAGCACGAGCGCCACCACCACGGCGATGCCGAGCTTCACAGCCAGGCTGAATTTGTATCCTCGATACGGACCTGCCTAGGTGAAGCTCCAGGTGAACTTGTACTGCTTGGGCCCACCCGCGTAGACGTGGATCGTGAAGTCGTCTCCCCCGAACGTCGGGTCCTTGTGGTCGAACGACGTCACGTTCGTGGCGACCTGTGCACCGCCGTTGTTGTTGTCGAACACGTCCATGACCGCACCTCCGGTCAACACCAGATGAATGGTCGCGGTCGCAATGGTGCAGTCGGAGGGAAGGTGGAACCAGTCCTGGTCGGAGGCGGTCGACAGGTTCGCGTAGAAGGACTCGCCCGGACCGACCGTGTTGCAGGCATCCACCTGCTGGGCTTGCGTGTCATCCGGCTCGAGGAGATCACCACCCGGCCCGATCGCAGCTGGGATCTCCTGCACCGTTGCCGAGAAGTAGTCGCCGCTGTTCTGCGCGGTCAGGTTCAGCAGCTCAGGGAGAGCGTGTGTTGTCCCGATCCGAGTGCGAGCGGAACCGAGGTCAGCACGAACGCCTTGTGGCTGCCCACCTCGTTCGTATACGTGCGGGCGACTCCGAGAGTCGCCCCGTCGATGTTGACGCGCATGCCGATCGTCCCGCCGTTCGTCTGTCGATAGCCGGAACCGGAGGCGGTGACGAGGATGTTTCCTCCCGAGGTAGTGAACGTTCCGGCGAGCGGAAGGGGTCCCCTCTGGTTCTGGAAGAGGGAGGTGATCTTTCCCGGAATCGCGCCGCGTGCGAACTGGCCGCTCGATCCGAGGGGCAGCAGCTTGTTCTTGACCGGCGTGGCGTCGGCCTCGAACCCGTCGACCATGTCGGCGTTCAGGTTCGCCACCTTCGTGTTGGAGCTGACCGTCAGGGGTGGCTTCCCGGCGGCGACGCTCAGTCCGAGAGCGGTCGCATTCGCGCCGCTGGAACTGTTGGTCAGCTGGAGCAGCTTGTCGTTGAAGCTGCCGGTGACGCTGGTCTTGGCCGCAGCGGTGTTGCTCGCCTCGAGGTTGAAGACGTGCACGGCCGCGAGCGCGGTTGTCGCAGCCGCCACAGTCGCCCCGACGATGGCGCCGACCACGATCCCTTTCAGTGAGATTCCCTGCATGTGGATCCTCCTGGGTGAGGTGATGGAGCGACGCTAGCCCTCTAGACGGATCCGCGCAGCGGGAGCTTCCCTAGCCCGGGTTGGCTACACCCCTCTTGCTACAGCCAGCGCTTGTAGCGGAAGAAGCCGATCAGGCCGACCAGCAGCACGACCATCGCCGCGACGATCCCCCAGAACGCCGCCGCCGACTCGAAGCCCGGGAAGCGGACGTTCATGCCGAAGAGTCCGGTGATCAGCGTCAGCGGCAGCAGCACGACGCTGAAGATGGTGAGGACCCGCAGGACGTCGTTCTGGCGGTGGGCGATCACCGACTCGTTCGTGTCCTCGAGCGCCTCCACGACTTCCTTGTAATTGTCGAGCAGGTCCCAGATCCGCTCGGCCGAGTCGACGATGTCGTCGAAGTAGAGCTCCAGGTTCTCGGGGAGGAAGCGCTCGGTGTGCCGCTCGAGCAGGCGCAGGGTCGAGCGCTCGGGCTTGATGATCTTGCGGTAGGAGATGATCTCCTGCTTGACGTTGGAGATGTCGCGGACGATCTCCTCCGAGCGGCCCTCGAACAACTCGTCCTCGAAGCGGTCGAGCTTGTGGCCGATCTTGTCCAGGATCGGGAAGCAGTAGTCGAAGAGATCGTCGAGGACGTGGTAGAGCAGGTAGCCGGATCCTTTGCCGAAGAGCGATTCGCGTAGGGCCTCGTCGTCGAGGCAGCGCTGGAAGAGGCGCGTGACCGGAAGCAGCTCGACCGTGGGCAGCGTCACCAGGTAATCCGGGCCGAGGAAGAAGTCGAGCTCGCCGGCGTTCAGCCGCTGGACTGTCTTGTCGTAGACCGGAAAGTGCAGGACGGCGAAGAGATAGTCCGGGTAGTCGTCGATCTTGGGGCGCTGCCGCTTGGAGAGGACGTCCTCCACGTCCAACGCGTGCCACCCGAAGCGTTCGGCGAGCACGGTGGCCTGCTCCGTGTCGGGAGCGTCGAGGTGGATCCAGGTCAACCCGTTGTAGGAGAGCTCAGCCGGCTCGCGGACAGCCGGAACGACCTCGGCGAGAGCGCCGCGGGGACGTCCACGCCGGATGCGGGGCAGGCTGGGCATGGGTACTGAGCGGCTCGTCCGTGGTCATCGCTGTCCTCTTCGCCATCTTACCCCTGGCCCCCTTTTGAGGAACCCTTGGTCAAGGAGATCAGCGCGTTCGCGGTGCCGGGGTTGCTCCCCGGCTCGAGCGTTGTCGTGACCGCCCCGTTGAAGCTCGTGTAGGCGGTGTTGAACGCGCCGGTCAGCACCCAGCTGACCGTCGGTCGGCAGCCCGGCACGCCGTGCCCGTCGAGGGTGCGCATGGCGAAGTCGTGATTGAGGAAAGCCGTGCCGCCGTTCTGGGTCGTGAAGTCGATCTGGAAGCCGTTGGCGTTCCACTGGTTCGGGCCGCCCGGCCCCTGCACGACGTCCGCCGAGACCGTGGGTTGCGCGCTGCACCCGAAGACGCTTCCGCCGAAGGTCGCCGTGAAGTGGAACGTGTTCGCGCTCGGTGTGGTGACCACGAACGTGGCCGAGCCGGTGGTGTTGAACGTCGAATCGGTCCACGAGCCCGTCCAGGTGCCCTTGATCAGGTCCGGCGTGAACGCGGGAGGCGGCGCGGGCGGAGGCGGAGGCGGTGGAGGCGGTGGTGGAGGAGGTGGCGGCGGTGGCGGCGGCTTCTTGAGGAACGAGGCCGCGGCCTGCTTGGAGGCCGTCATCTTGACGGAGCACGTCGGCTTCGTCCCCGAGCAGGCGAACCCCCAGCGGCGGAAGCGATAGCCGCGCGCCGGATGGGCAGAGAGCCTGACAACGGAGCCCTTGCGCGTCGCCAGGTTGCACTTGGGCGCGCACTTGATCCCCTTCGGCGAGCTCGTGACCGTGCCCGCACGGAGCGGCTTCACGCCGACGCTCAGCGTCGGTCGCTTGGCGAATCCGCCCGCCAGAGCAAGCGTCGCGGTTGCGAGGGCCAGGACCGCCACCAGCCAAGCGGCTCGCATCCGGAGGATCCTACGACCGCACCGGAACCTCGGCAAGCGCGGCCTGCTCCTCCGCGGGAACGGGCTCTGCGCGCGCGACGGGAGTCCGCCGCACGCCTGCCGGAAGCCGGCGCTCGAGCGCGAGCGACCACACGGCGCCCACCAGGCAGACGGCCGCGGCGACCGGCCAGAGCGCGTAGGGCTGCGCCTGGAGGATGAATCCGCCGGCGGCCGGGCCGATGATGAAGCCGACCTGCCAGGACGAGCTCGACATCGCCATGTAGCGGCCGAGCAGCCGGCGTGGCGCGAGGTCGGAAACGAGCGGCCCCTGCACCGTCCCGTGCAGACACTCGCCCAGGGAGAAGATCCCGAACGCGAACGCGAAGAGCGCGGTCGCCGCGCCGGCCTCGAGCGAGAGCCCGCCGACCAGGACGAGGATCCAGGTGACCGAGAAGAGAACGGCCATCGCGGCGAGCGCCTGCATCCGGCGCTTCCCCTGCTGCCACTTGGCGACGGGCAACTGCGCGAGGACGATCAGGGCCGTGTTCAGGAAGAAGATCAGGCCGATCTCACGCTCGCTGACGCGAAGCCTCGTTCTTGGCGAAGACGGGGAAGAGCTCCGAGAAGATCGCGATGCTCGCCGCGATGAAGAGCGTGTTCAGCAGGATGAACGAGCGGAACGGCCGGTCCCGGAAAACGGCGGCGTAGCCGCGCGCGGATTCGTGTGCGTGCGGCTCGACCCGCGGGGAGGGGATACGCGTGAGGATCGCGGCGAAGACGAGGAAGGTGGCCGCGTCGACCGCGAACAGGACCGTGAAGCTCGACGGGTCGCTCGTGCTCGCGATCAGTCCACCGACGAGGCCGCCGAGCCCGATGCCCAGGTTCATCGTCACGCGTTGCTGCGCGAACGCCGCGGGCCGCCGGTCGGCGGGCGTGAGCGCCGACAGGAGCGTTCCCTGGCTGGGCCAGAAGGCGCCGCTTCCCGTCCCGGCGAGCGCGTTCAGCAGGAACGCGTGCCACGCCGTGGTGATGAGAGGGAAGAGGGCGAAGGCGACCGTCATGATCACGAGCGCGGCCACGAGCGTCGTGCGCGCGCCGATTCGGTCGGCCAGAGCGCCCGCTATCGGGCCCGAGACGAGGGCGGCTGCACCGTTGGCCGCCGCGATCAAGCCGGCGAGCCCGAGCGAGATTCCGCGCACGTTGTGCAGGTAGATGACGAGGTACGGGACGACGACGCCGTTTCCGAACATGTTCGCCAGCCCGCCGGCCTGGAGCAGCCACACCGCGCGGGGAAGTTTCGGGTTCAGGCTGCGGACGTAGCGGGCGAACGCGCGCATCCCGCCAGGCTACTCATACCGATTTCTGCCTTGACCCTCCGAATGTCCAGCGCCTACCGTGGATGTGCATGCCGAGGCCACTGACCGCCCTCGCGGCCGCGGGCGTGGTCGCGTTCACGTGTGTCGTTCTGACGGCGGCAGCGACGGGCACGCGCGTGTCCTCTCCGTGCAGCCTCCTGGCCGCGAAGTCGGGCATCCTTGCCTCCAACCTCCCGCTGCGCGTCAAGCACGACGCCGCGGGGCGGGACGGGACGGGCATCGACCGCCTCGTCTGCCGCGACCTCACCTACGACGGCCGCAAGGACATGACGACGAGCATCTCCGCGGGTGCAACCGGAATCGAGGCGTGGGTGTTCTTCCGCGCGACCACGAGCGGATGGCGGCTCGCTTTCCGCCGGACCGGGCTCGTCCGCGCCCAGGTGAAGGTGCTGCCGACGGCGGTCGTCGAGATCGACCCCATCTTTCGCCCGGGCGACAAGCGACCGTGCTGCCCGACCGGTGGGCAGAAGCACTACCGCTTCCAATGGCAGCGCGGGAAGATGGTCAAGGTTCGCTCCTGGCACAGCCGCGCGCGCGTAGACGTACTATCCCGCGCATGCGAAGGGCCGTTCCGGCGGTGGTTTTGGTCGTGCTGCTCGCCGGATGCGGCGGCGGTCACAAGAAGACGCCGCAGCTCACGAAGGAGCAGTACGCCGCGGCGCTGAACAAGCTCTGCACGAGCGGGAACCGACAGGTCGCCGCGCTGCGACTCACGACGGACATCAAGACGTGGAAGCAGAACGGGCAGAAGGCGGCCAAGATCGCCGACCAGACGGTGAAGGGATTCGAGGCGGTGACTCCTCCCGACAGCCTCCGGGACGCGGCGCAGAAGTACACGAAAGCGAGCGAGGACATCGTGAGCGCGGTGTCCGACGCGGCCAGCGCGGCGAAGAACGGCAACACGAAGAAGTTCGACGACGCGCTCTCGCGTCAGCAGAACTCGAGCCTCCAGGCGCGCGCCTACGCCCACGAGCTTGGCGCCACGGCCTGCTCAGGCGAGTAATCGAACTCAGCGCGTCACCGATCCCTTACGGCCACACGGTTGTGAAGGATGCGCATCCATTTCGCGGCGACGAAGCCGTCGCGGCACTACTGTTCCGCCCAGCGATGTCGCAGCGCGCCGATCTGGCGAGGGGCCGCGAATGGTACGAGGAATCGGCCTGGCCGGATGCGCACGCGGCGCTGAAGGCAGCGGACGGCGCGGCGGGCCTCGCTGCCCCCGACCTTGAGCTGCTCGCGGTCTGTGCGTACATGCTCGGGCGAGACGACGAATACGTCTCGACGCTCGAGCGGGCTCATGGTCAACACCTCGCCTCGGGTGACGTGCCGCGCGCCGTCCGGTGCGGCTTCTGGATCGGGCACAGCATGCTGTTTCGTGGCCAGACGGCGCGCGCCGCCGGCTGGTTCGGCCGCGCTGAGCGGTTCCTGGGTGAAGCCGATGTCGACTGTGTCGAGTACGGCTACCTACTCATTCCGCGCTGGCTCGAGCAGATGGCTCACGAAGACTACGAGGCGGGGTTTGCCACGGCGGCCGACGCTGCCGCGATCGGACAACGCTTCGGCGACGCTGACCTCATTTGGATCGCCCGCGACGAGCAGGGGCGCGCGCTCGCGAAGCAAGGGCGGCTGGACGAAGCTTTTCGGCTCGTGGACGAGGTCCTCCTGGTCGCCGAGGCGGGTGAGCTCTCGCCGCGGATGACGGGCATCGTCTACTGCAACACGATCGCCTTCTGCCGCGACGTGTACGCCCTCCGTCGGGCACGCGACTGGACGGATGCTCTGAGCCGCTGGTGTGATCGTCAGCCTGGGATGGTGGCGCACAACGGTCTCTGTCTCGTGCACCGAGCCGAGATCGCGCAGCTACGAGGAGAGTGGGAGGAAGCCCTTCATGAGGCGAGACAGGCGTCGGAGCGCTTCACTCGGGGAGTTCTGAACGAACTCGCCTGCGGGCAAGCGCATTACCGGCGGGGGGAAGTACACCGGCTGCGAGGGCAGTTCGCTGCCGCTGAGGATGCCTATCGGGCGGCGATCCGCGCGGGCTGTGAACCGCAGCCAGGGCTCGCGCTCCTGCGGCTCGCCGAACGCAAGACCGCCGCTGCTTCCGCGGCGATGCGACGCGTCCTTACCGAGACCTCACGACCGCTTCGCCGCGCTGAGCTCCTGCCGGCCGTGGGTGGAGATCCTGCTCGAGGTCGGAGACGTGGAGGAGGCGCGCCGGGCGTGCGACGAGCTCGACGAGATCGCGGCGCATCATGGAAGCGAGGTGATCGGCGCTCTTGCGGCGCAGTCGCGCGCGAGCGTGGCCCTGGTGGCGGGGGACCCGGGCGACGCCCTGGGAGACCTTCGGTCGGCTCTCTCACTCTGGCATGCCCTCGAGGCGCCCTACGAGGCCGCGCGTGCGCGGCTGCTCGTGGGGCTGTGCTGCCGTGCCCTCGGTGACGAAGACTCCGCATGCCTCGAGCTCGAGACGGCCCGCGACGCGTTCGCCAAGCTCGGCGCTCGACCGGATCTTTTGCAGGTGGACCAGCTCTTGCAGAAGCGAGCCTCCGGCGACGCCTATGGCCTGACGGCGCGGGAGCGTCAGGTGCTCGCCCTGCTGACAGCGGGACGCAGCAATCGGCAGATCGCGGCGGACCTCGTCATCAGCGAGCACACGGTCGCGCGGCACGTGCAGAACATCTTCGGCAAGCTCGGCGTCACGTCCCGTGCGTCCGCGGGAGCGTTCGCGGTCGCTCACCAACTGGTCTGACCTCGGCGCCCCTGGTCAGAAATGACCAGGCACCCCGCGTGCTCGAAGTTGGTTCGTTCGCCCGATGCGGCGGCGGTTCGCCCGCTCTAGCGTCGAATCGTTCACGACAGGAGGTGGTAGAGATGACGAAAGCTGCCGTAGACGTTTCGTTCGAGACGTACGGTGGGGACGCGGCCGCGAACTACCAGCGGTATTTCGTTCCCGCCATCGGAGCGCCGGTGGCGGGCGACCTGCTCGACCGCGCGGACCTACAACCGGGGGAGCGCGTGCTCGACCTTGCCTGTGGAACGGGCGTGATCGCGAGGCTCGCGGCAGAGCGAGCAGGCAGCACCGGGTCCGTCACCGGTGTGGACATCAATCCGGGAATGCTCGCGGTTGCCCGGTCGATCACCGCGAACGGTGCGCCGATCGAGTGGTGCGAGGCCCCGGCCGAGAAGCTGCCGTTTCCAGACAGCCACTTCCACGCGGTGCTGTGTCAGTACGGGCTCCAGTTCTTCTCCGACAGGGCGTTGGCCCTGCGCGAATCGCGTCGCGTCCTCGTCACCGGGGGGCGCCTGGTCGTCAGCGTTCCCGGCCCCGTACCGAACCTTTTCGCCGCGATCGAGGACAAGCCCGAACGGCTGTTGGGGCCTGAAGCGGCAGGATTCCTGCAGACCGTCTTCTCGCTCCACGAGGAAACCGAGCTCGAAAAGCTCCTCCTCGACGCTGGGTTCGAGCAGGTCCAGACCACGCACAGCGTCAAGCGTCTGCAGTTGCCGCCACCGCGGGAGTTCCTGTGGCAATACGTCTTTAGCACCCCTCTGGCGGCCGCCGCGGCCGCGCTGGACGAGGACAGACGCGCGACCCTCGAACGAGAGGTCGTGAAGGCGTGGGAGCCGTTCACCGAGGACGGGCGCCTCATTCTCGAGATGGGGACGACGGTCGCCGAGGGCATGCGACCATGGAACGGCACCTAGCGAGAGCTGAAGCCGACGCTGGCGAACGAGGAATCGGCTTGGCTAAAAGGCTTGATTTGCGCCCGGCAGGAATCGAACCTGCGACCTCGCGCTCCGGAGGCGCGCGCTCTATCCCCTGAGCTACGGGCGCGTGGAGAGCGCCTAGTGTATCGCCGTGCATCTGAGCGCCCGGATCGTCCGCCTCGAGCTCGAGGAGCCCTTCACGATCGCGCGGGGGACGGAGACCGAGGTGGAGGTCGTCCAGGTCGAGATCGCCCACGACGGCACGGTCGGGATGGGGGAGGCGACGCCGATCGAGCGTTACGACGAGTACGCCTCGTCCGCCCTTGCGTATCTCGAAGCGCACGCGGACGAGCTCGGCGACGATCCCTTCGCGCTGGATGCGATCCTCGAGCGGATCCCGCGGGAGCAGTTCGCGGCTCGCTCCGCCATCGACTCCGCCCTCCACGACCTGTGCGGCAAGCTCGCCGGCCTCCCGGTGTGGCGCCTCCTCGGCCTGCTGCGGGAGGGGCCGCCGACGTCCTGGACGATCACCCTGAAAGACCCGGACGCGATGGCGCGCGACGCCGAGCGAGCGAGCGACGGACGCTTCCACCGCCTCAAGCTGAAGCTCGGGGGCCGCGACGGCCTGGACGTCGAGCGCGTTCGGGCGGTGCGCGCGGCCACGGATCTTCCGCTCCAGGTCGACGTCAACGAGTACTGGTCGCTGGACGAGGCTCTCGAGGCGCTGCCGGCGCTGGCCGAGGCGGGCGTCCAGTACTGCGAGCAGCCGCTCGCCGCCGGCGATCCGGGTGGACCGGAGCTGAAGAAGCGCGCTCCCATCCCGATCTACGTGGACGAGGACTGCCACACGCTGGCCGACGTCGCGGAGTGCGCCGAGCGCGCGCACGGCATCAACATCAAGCTCGCGAAGTCGGGTGGCATCCGCGAGGCCGTGCGGATGGCGCACGCGGCGCGCGCGCTCGGCCTGGGAGTGATGCTCGGCTGCATGATCGAGTCGGGCCTGGGGATTGCTCCGGCGTGCCAGATCGCCAGCCTCTGCGACCATGTCGACCTCGACGGAAACCTCCTGCTCGCCCACGATCCCTGTCCCGGCGTCGAGCTCGTGGACGGCGTCCAGCTCCCTTCGACGGAACCCGGCCTCGGAGTCCATGCTGAAGCGATATCTGGTTCTCGCTGAGGGCCGTTCCGGGGACCCTCACTACGGCAAGACCGCGCGAGGGGTGATCCGCTACGCGCCCGAGAAGGTCGTGGCCGTGCTCGACTCCCAGCGCGCGGGCGAGTCGTATGAGGGCTTCCCGATCGTGGGCAGCGTCGAAGAGGCGATGGCCTACGAGCCGACGACGGCGCTCGTCGGCGTCGCCACGGCGGGTGGCCGCTTTCCGCCGGAGTGGCGCGAGCTCCTGAAGAGCTGCGTGCGCGCCGGGCTCGACCTCGAGAACGGTCTCCATCAGCGTGTCGCCGATGATCCGGAGCTCGTCGAGCTGGCTCGGGCCAGCGGTGCGCAGCTCATGGACCTGCGCCGCCCCCCGGACGATCTCAACGTCCCGACCGGCGCGAACCTCGACGCGCCGGCGCGGATTGTCCTGACGGTCGGTTCGGACTGCGCGATCGGGAAGATGACCGTCTCGCTCGAGCTCGACGCCGAGGCACGGCGGCGCGGGATCGCCTCCGTCTTCGTGCCGACCGGGCAGACCGGCATGGCGATCGCGGGCTGGGGGATCGCCGTCGACGCCGTCGTCGCCGACTTCATCGCCGGCGCGGCCGAGCGGCTCGTGCTCGAAGGCGTGGAGCGAGGGGGCGAGCTGCTGTGGGTCGAAGGGCAGGGGTCGCTCACGCACCCGCAGTACTCGGGCGTGACGCTCGGGTTGTTCCACGGGAGCGCCCCGCATGCTCTCGTCCTCTGTCACGTGCCGGGACAGGAGTTCGTCAACGACGAGCCGCGGTTCCCGATGCCGTCGCTCGCGGCGCTGGTCGAGCTGCACGAGCGGACGGCGCTCATCGCGCGGCCGTCGCCGGTCGCGGCGATCGCGCTGAACACACGGGGCATGGAGGAGGACGCCGCCCGGGCCGCGGTCGTCGCGGCAGAGGCGGAAACCGGGCTGCCGGCGGACGACCCGGTCCGTTTCGGCGCAGCGAGGCTCGTGGACGCCGTGCTCGCGCGGCTGGATGAGCTTCCAGAGTGAGATGCAAAGTCGTCACACTTTCCTCTTGACACGAACACGCGTTCGCCCTATGATGCGTACATATGTTCGTGCGTATCACCGGTCTCGTTCTCGTGCTCCTCGTCGCCTGGGTCGTGTTCGCCCGCCCGTCGAGTGGCTCTCCTCGCCCTGGCTCGTACGTCGTGAAGCCGCGCGACACGCTGTGGTCGATCGCCTCGCGCTACTACGGGGGCGATCCGCGCGAGGGCGTCTGGAAGATTCGCCAGCGCAACGCACTCCCCGGAAACGTCATCCGCGCGGGGGAGAGGCTGGTGATGCCGTAACGATGCGCATCACATACCCCGGTACGCGTGCCCGGCCATCGCGTCGGGATCGAGCATCACGTTGACGATCGCGGGGACGCCGGCCGCCAGCGCCCGCTCCAGCGCGGGAGCGAGCTCGTCCGGGCGCTCCACGTGCTCTGCATGGCCGCCGAACGCATCCGTCAGGCGCTCGTAAGGCGTCGGCGCGAGGCGCGTCGCCACTTCCGCATCGTCGCCGTACAGACCGAGTTGCGGAATGCGGATCTCTCCCCAGGCCGCGTCGTTTCCGATGACGAACACGGCCGGCATCCCGAGCCTGGTCAGCGTTTCGAACTCGAACCCGTTCAGGCCGAACGCGCCGTCACCGGCGACCACGACAACCTGTTTGTCCGGCCGGGCCGCCTTCACGCCCAGGGCGTAGGGCGGGCCGACACCGAGGCAGCCGAACGGGCCTGGATCGAGCCAGTGGCCCGGCTTGTGCACTCGCAGCACGCGCGAGACTGCCGCGACGACATCGCCGCCGTCGCCGATCACGATCGTGTCCGGGTCGAGCACGCGGTCGAGCTCGGCGGCCAGACGGTAGTGGTGAAGCGGCGCCGCGTCCGACTCGATCTCGGTCCGGTGCTCCTCCCACCAGGTCTCGTCCGCCGCGCCCAACGAGGCGAGCCACTCCGCGCGATCCGAGCCCGGTTTGACGCCGTCCGCCAGGATGCCGAGCACGGCCGCGCAGTCCCCGACGATCCCGGCGTCGGGTGCGCGGTTGCGCCCGAGCTCCGCCGGGTCCGCGTGGACATGGACGAGCTTCGTTCCTTCGGGGAAGCGGCCGAACTTGAGCCTGAAGTCGAGCGGCGTTCCGATGACGCAGATGACGTCCGCCTCGGCGAGCGCCTTCCCACGCGCGTGCTGGAAGAAGAGTGGGTGGTCCGGGAGGCAGAGCACCGCGCCCCGATCCGTTCAGGAAGATCGGGAGCTGGCCGTTCTCCGCGAAGGCGCGCAGCTGCTTCCAGGCTCCGTCCCACCAGATCCCCGTGCCGGCGACCACCGCCGGCCGCTCCGCCTTGGTCAAGAGGTCGGCCGCCTTCATCAGCTCGCGCGGATCGCCGAATGCGCGCGCGTCCGAGCGTGAGCTGGTGGACGTTGCCGAGGCCGACGCTTCCGCGAACAGCACGTCCATCGGCAGCTCGAGGTAGACCGGCCCCCGCGGCTGCGCCAGAGCGTGCCGGAACGCCGTCGCCACATGGTCGGCGATGCGGTCCGGCTGCGTGCAGACCGCCGACCACTTCGTGATCGGAGCGAGGATGGCGCGCTGGTCGAGCTCCTGGAGCGCTCCCTGCCCGGCCTGGACGAGCGGCCGGGCTCCACCGATGACGACGAGCGGCGTCTGCGCCGAGAAGGAGTTCGCGACGGCGGTGACCACACCGGTGACGCCCGGGCCGGCGGTCACGACGGCGACGCCGCAGGCTCGGTTGATCCGTCCCCAGGCCTCGGCTGCGTGCGCGGCGGCCTGCTCGTGGCGCACATCCACGACGCGCATCCCCTCGAGCCGGCAGCCCTCGTAGATCGGCATCACGTGCCCGCCGCAGAGCGTGAAGATCGTGTCCACGCCCTCCGCAGCGATTGCCTGCGCCGCGAGCCGCCCGCCCTGAACCTGTTCTGCCATGCCGCGCGAGCCTAACCGGAAGAGGGCGGAAATAGAATCGACGCATGGATCTGGACGTCCTCTTCCTCGGCACGTCCGGCTCGATGCCGACCGCACGGCGGGCTCCGGCCGCGCTCCTCGTCCGCCGCGGCGGCGAGCGGATGCTCTTCGACTGCGCCGAGGGCACGCAGCGGCAGCTGCTGCGCTCCGGCGTCGGTCTGATCGAGCTCCGCGAGATCTTCCTCACCCACTTCCACGCGGACCACTTCCTCGGCCTGCCGGGAATGCTGAAGACCTTCTCGCTCCGCGGCCGCGAGGTGCCGCTCGACCTCTACGGGCCGCCCGGGCTGAAGAACCTGTTCACCGTCCTCAAGCGGATCTTCGGGAAGCTCACCTATCCGGTGAACCTGAACGAGTTGCGCACGGGTGACGTCCTCGAGCGCGGCGACTACAACCTCGTCACCTTCCCGGTTGCGCACGGCGTCTCCTCGATCGGTTACGCCCTGCTCGAGCATCCGCGGCCGGGCCGCTTCGACGTCGAGGGGGCCGATGCGCTCGGTGTCCCGCCCGGGCCGGAACGCGGCGCGCTCCAGCGCGGTGACTCCGTGACGCTTCCGGACGGGCGCACGATCACACCCGACGCGGTGCTCGGCCCGGCGCGGGCCGGGCGGAAGCTCGTCATCACCGGCGACACGATGCCGGCCGGGTCCGTGCTCGAGATCTCGCATGCCGCGGACCTGCTCGTCCACGAGGCGACCTTCGGAGAGGACGAGGCGGACCGCGCGCGCGAGACGATGCACTCGACCGCGCGGGAGGCGGCCGAGCTCGCGCGCGAGGCCGAGGTCACGATGCTGGCGCTCACGCACCTTTCCAACCGCTACTTCGGCTCGGAGCTCGCCCGGGAGGCAAGGGCGGTCTTCGCCGAGACAGTCGTTCCGAAGGACTTCGATATCATCGAGCTCCGGTTCGAGGAGCGCGGCGGGCCGCTGCTGGTAAAGGGCGGCGCGCTGGGACGGCAGGCCGAGGACATGCAGAAAGAGCCCGTTCCGACTGTCGAGGGGAGCTCGTCATGACGCAGATGGTTCAGGTTGCGATCGCGGGGGACGTGACCGAGGCCGAGGAGCTCGAGGCGATCCTGCGCGAGGCCGGGATCGACTCGGAGCTCGAGCCGGCCGTCGACCACCACCCGAGTGCGACGGACGACGTTCCGATGAAGGTGCTCGTGCCCGCGCCGCTCCTCCTGGCCGCCGAGGAGGCGATCGAGGCGATGTCGGAACCGGATGAGCTCATCTCCGACGCCTGACGTCGACTTCGGGCGGATAGCGCCGCGCTACGACGAGCTGCGCAACATCGGCGAGCGCTGGCCGGAGCTCGTCGACCTCCTGGTGCGCGAGGGCGACCTGCGCGGCCGTCGCGTGCTCGACGTCGGCAGCGGCACCGGGCAGGCTCGCGACCATTCTGGTCGAGCGGTACGGGTGCAAGGTGTGGGGCGTCGATCCCGAGCCGGAGATGATCGAGGTCGCGCGCGGCAAGGTGCCGCCCGGCGTCGGGCTGAAGATCGGCCGTGCCGAGGACCTTCCGTTCAAGGACGGATGGTTCGAGCGCGTGACCATGACGCTCGTCCTCCAGTTGGTGGATCGGCCGCGAGCCTTTGCGGAAGCGATTCGCGTCCTGCAGCCGGGCGGCCGGCTCGCGCTTGCGACGTTCGACTACGCCCATTTCGAGCGTTACTTCCTCGGAGGCTACTTCCCGTCGTTCGAGGCGCGGGACAAGGAGCGCTTCCCGTCGGCGGCCCAGCTCGAGGAGGAGCTCCAGGCCGCCGGTTTCCGCGAGGTTTCGCTCACTCGCCTGACTCAACGTGAAACGGTCGGCCGCGACACGGTGCTCGAGCGCATCCGCGAGAAGCACATCTCCACCTTCCAGCTCATCTCCGGGGACGAGTACCGCGCCGGGCTCGAACGTGCGGAGCGTGAGCTGCCGGAAGAGCTCGAGAACGTCCTGGAATGGATCGTCGCGACCGCCCAGAGGTAGCGCGGCACCTGGTTGGGCTCAGTTGTGCTTGGACACGAAGTTCGTGTTGCCGCTGGTGGCGCCCACCCGCATGTACACGTCGACTGCGCCGTCCGTGTCGCCGGACAGGAGCGGCTCCGCCGTTTCGAAGATGGTGAGAGGCGTGCCCGAGCTCGTGAGCCTCAGCGCCTTGAAGCTCGCCGCGGTCGCTGCGTCTGTTCCGGCCTGAATGCGGTCGGAGAGCAGGCTCGTGTTGCCGCTGGTGGCGCCCACGCGCATGTACACGTCCGTCGCACCGTCGCCGTCAGAGGAGAGGAGCGGCTCCGCCGTCTCGAAGACCGTCAACGGGCTGTCCGAGCTGGTCAGCTCGAGCGCCTTGAAGCTCGCCGCGCTCGCTGCGTCCGCTCCCGCCTGGATGCGGTCGGAGAGCAGGCTGCGTGTTGCCGCTCGTGGCGCCGACACGCATGTACACGTCCGTCGCCCCGTCGCCGTCTTCTGACAGAAGCGGCTCCGCCGTCTCGAACACCGTCAACGGGCTGTCCGTGCTGGTCAGCTCGAGCGCCTTGAAGCTCGCCGTGGTCGATGCGTCCGCTCCCGCCTGGATGCGGTCGGACAGCAGGCTGGTGCTGCCGCTGGTGGCGCCCACGCGCATGTACACGTCCGTCGCACCGTCCGTGTCCGAGGCGAGGAGCGGCTCCGCCGTCTCGAACACCGTCAGAGGCGAGTCAGTGCTGGTCAGCTCGATCGCCTTGAAGCTGGCGTTGGTGGCGGCGTCCGCTCCCGCCTGGATGCGGTCGGACAGCAGGCTGGTGCTGCCGCTGGTGGCGCCACGCGCATGTACACGTCCGTCGCACCGTCCGTGTCCGAGGCGAGGAGCGGCTCCGCCGTCTCGAACACCGTCAGAGGCGAGTCCGTGCTGGTCAGCTCGATCGCCTTGAAGCTGGCGTTGGTGGCGGCGTCCGCTCCCGCCTGGATGCGGTCGGACAGCAGGCTGGTGCTGCCGCTGGTGGCGCCCACGCGCATGTACACGTCCGTCGCACCGTCGGAGTCCGAGGCGAGGAGCGGCTCCGCCGTCTCGAACACCGTCAGAGGCGAGTCCGTGCTGGTCAGCTCGAGCGCCTTGAAGCTGGCGTTGGTGGCGGCGTCCGCTCCCGCCTGGATGCGGTCGGAGAGCAGGCTGGTGCTGCCGCTGGTGGCGCCCACGCGCATGTACACGTCCGTCGCACCGTCGGTGTCCGAGGCGAGGAGCTGCTCCGCCGTCTCGAACACCGTCAGAGGCGAGTCGGTGCTGGTCAGCTCGAGCGCCTTGAAGCTCGCGTTCTTGCCTGCGTCCGCTCCAGCCTGGATGCGGTCGGAGAGCAGGCTGGTGTTGCCGCTGGTGGCGCCCACCCGCATGTAGACGTCCGTTGCCCCGTCGCTGTCGTCCGCGAGAAGCGGCTCCGCCGTTTCGAAGACGGTCAAGGGGCTATCCGAGCTGGTAAGGGCAAGAGCTTTGAAGCTCGCGTTGGTGGCGGCGTCGGCTCCGGCCTGGATGCGGTCGGAGAGCAGGCTGGTGTTGCCGCTCGTTGCGCCCACGCGCATGTACACGTCGACCGCGCCGTCCGTGTCTCCAGCCACGAGCGGCTCCGCCGTTTCGAAGACGGTGAGAGGCGAGCCGGAGCTCGTGAGCCTGAGCGCCTTGAACGTGGCCGGTGTGTCGGCGTCCGGTCCTGCCTGAGCCCGGTCGGAAAGCAAGCTTGTGTTGCCCGCTCCCGCGCCAACGCGCATATAGACATCGACCGCACCGTCCGTGTCGGCGGCGACGAGCTGCTCTGCCGTTTCGAAGACCGTCAGCGGAGTGCCGCGCACTCGTGAGCTCGAGCACCTTGAACGACGCGTCGGTTCCCCCGGCGGCAGAGCTGCCGCCGACTCCGAGGAGTGCGAAGGCCACCGCGGCGAGCGGGACGAGCGCACCGCGCCGGACGCGCCCGATCAGCCCTGATGATCCTCTCGCCTCCACGCCCGCCAGGCCGTGGATCCTAGTGCATTTTGATACGGCGGCGCGATAATCAGCCAACAGACGAGCAGCCCGAGCAGGAGTCTTCACGGCGCCAGCCCATACATCCGGGCCGCCCGCTACACTGCCTGCCGACACTCAAGCCCCTTTAACCCGGTCCTGTGAGGCCGGAAAGGAGTCGAGAATGACGCACGCCCCCGCCCGCCCGAGGCCCTCTACCTCCGTACGCACCCTGACGCAGGCCCGCTTGTCGGCCGCGAAGATCTTGCTCGACCCCGAGGCGATCGAGCGCACGCTCGTCCGCATCGCGCACGAGATCATCGAGCGCAACCCGGATCTCGAGCGGACCGCGCTCGTCGGCATCCATACGCGCGGCGTCCCGATCGCGCAGCGCCTCCGCCGGCTGATCGCCGAGCGCGCGGACGTCGAGCTACCCCTCGGCACCCTCGACATCACCTTCTACCGCGACGACGTCGTCGTCCAGACCGGGGGAGAGGCGCCGCTCCACTCCCAGCCCGTCGTCCGCGACTCGCAAGCTCGAGTTCTCGATCGAGGGCAAGACCTGCATCCTCGTGGACGACGTCCTGTACACCGGCCGGACGATCCGCGCGGCGATCGAGGCGCTCTTCGACTACGGGCGCCCGGCGCGCGTCCAGCTCGCCTGCCTGGTCGACCGCGGCCACCGAGAGCTTCCCATCCGCCCCGACTACATCGGCAAGAACCTGCCGACCGCGCGCGACGAGCGCATCCAGGTGCAGCTAGTCGAGGTCGACGAGATCGACCGCGTGCTGCTCATCCAAGCGAGAGAAGAGGAGTACTCCGAATGACAGAGGTGAGAGTCATGCGGGAAGACTTGCGTCCGCCCGCGCCGCCGCCGAGGCGGCACCTGATCTCGATCGAAGACCTGACCCGCGAGGACGTCGAGCGCCTGCTCGGCACGGCGCGGAGCTTCGCCCGCTCGATGGAGCGCGAGATGAAGAAGCTCCCGACGCTGCGCGGCCGGACGATCGTGAACATGTTCTACGAGTCCTCGACGCGCACGTCCTCCAGCTTCGAGCTGGCCGCGAAGCGGCTGTCGGCGGACACGATCTCGATCAAGGCGGCCGGCTCCTCGGTGGACAAGGGCGAGTCGCTCAAGGACACGGCGCTCACGCTCGGCGCCTACGACCCGGACGTGATCGTCATCCGCCACCCGCAGATCGGCGCACCGCAGCTGATCACCAACTACACGAACGCACACATCGTCAACGCCGGCGACGGCAAGCATCAGCACCCGACCCAGGCGCTGCTCGATCTCTTCACGATCCAGGAGGAGCTCGGCAAGCTCGACGGCCTCCACGTCGCGATCGTCGGCGACGTTCTCCATTCGCGCGTCGCGCGCTCCAACATCCAGGCGCTGACGCTCATGGGCTCACGGGTCACGCTGGTCGGCCCGCCGTCGCTCATGCCGCGCGGGATCGAGGCGATGGGTTGCGAGGTCTCGACCGACATCCGCTCGATCGCCGCCGCGGACGTCGTCTACGTCCTCCGCATGCAGCGGGAGCGGATGGAGGAAGGCGCCAACTACGTGCCGAGCCTGCGCGAGTACAGCGCACGCTGGGGCGTGACGCCGGAGCGCCTCCGGCCCGGCCAGAAGGTGATGCACCCGGGCCCGATGAACCGCGGGGTCGAGATCGACCCGCGCGTCGCGGATCACGAGGAGTCGCTGATCGAGATCCAGGTCCGCGCCGGGCTCGTGACCCGCATGGCCGTCCTGTACGACCTGCTCACGCACGGCCCGGTCGGCGTACAGGCCGCGAGCCTCACGGAGGTGGCGTGATGCTGTACTCGAAGCGAGCTCCGAAGGAGAGCATCGTGCTCAAGGGCGCGCGCGTCCTCGACCCGAGCGCGGGAGTGGACGAGGTGCTGGACGTCCGCGTCGACGACGGCGTCATTGCCGAGGTCGGCACCGTCCTGCATCCGAACGGGCACCGGATTGTCGAGGGCGGCGGGCTGCTGCTGGCGCCTGCGTTCGTCGACCCGCACGTCCACCTGCGCACTCCCGGCCGCGAGGACGAGGAGACCATCGAGACGGGGACGAAGGCAGCCGCCGCGGGCGGTTACTGCGCGATCTTCGCGATGCCCAACACCGAGCCGGTGGTCGACTCGGCCGCCGTCCTCGGCGCGCTCGTCGAGACGGCCCAGAAGGAGGCGGAGGTCCCGCTCGGCTTCCTCGCCGCCATCACCAAGGGCCAGAAGGGAGCCGAGCTGACCGAGATGGCCGAGCTCGCCGACGCCGGTGCTGCCGCCTTCTCGGACGACGGGATGCCGGTGCAATCGCCGGCCCTCATGCGGCGCGCACTCCAGTACAGCGCCGTCTCCGGGCGCCGGCTCGCCCTGCACTGCGAGGAGCCGACGCTCTCGCGCGGCGGCCAGATGCACGAGGGCGAGGTCTCGGCAGAGCTCGGCTTCGCCGGCTACCCCTCGGTGGCCGAGAGCGTGATGGTCGAGCGTGACCTGTCTCTCGCCGCCTACGAGAGCCGGCCGCTGCACATCCTGCACGTCTCGGCCCGCGAGTCGGTCGACGCGATCCGCGCCGCACGAGCGGCCAGGGTCGAGGTGACCGCAGAGGTGACTCCGCACCATCTCTGCCTGACCGACGAGGCCGTCCGCTCGCTCGACTCGAACGTGAAGATGAACCCGCCGCTCCGCTCCGACGACGACCGCAAAGCGCTGATCGAGGCGCTCCAGGACGGGACGATCACCGCGATCGCGACCGACCATGCGCCGCATGCGAGTCACGAGAAAGAAGTGCCCTTCGAAGCGGCGCCGTTCGGCGTCACCGGTCTCGAGACCGCCTTCGCCTCGCTGTATACCCACCTCGTCGTCCCCGGCCTGCTCCCGCTCGAGACGTTGATCGAGCGCATGTCGGCCGGCGCAGCGCGGGTGTACGGCCTGCGCGAGCCCAGGATCGAGGTGGGCGCGCCCGCCAACCTCGTTCTGCTCGACACCGCCGCCTCCTGGCGAGTGACCGAGGACGCCTTCCGGTCACGCTCGAGGAACTCCTGGCTGCTGGGGCAGAAGCTCCAGGGCCAGGTGCGGATGACCATCGCCGAACGGACGCGTGGTGCACGAGGGATGAAGGGGTTCCTCGTCCTCGAGGATGGAACCGTCTTCCGCGGCGAGTCGGTCGGGGCCGAGGGGTTCGCGTTCGGCGAGGCGGTCTTCACCACGGCGATGACCGGCTACCAGGAGGTCGTCACCGACCCGAGCTTCGCCGAGCAGATCGTCTGCTTCACAGCGCCGATGGTCGGCAACTACGGCGTCGCGGCGGAGCGCTGCGAATCCGGCCACGCCTACGCACGGGCGACGATCATGCGCGAAGCGCGCGGGCCGGCCTGGACGGACTGGCTGGTCGAGCGCTCGATCCCGGCGCTGTCCGGGATCGACACGCGCTCGCTCGTCGTCCACCTGCGCGAGCGAGGTGCCATGCGCGCCGCGGTCGTGATCGGCGACTGCTCCGTCGACGAGGCGCTGACGGCGGTGCGCGCCCAGCCGTCCATGGAGGGACGTGCGCTCGCGGCCGAGGTCTCGGCGCGCGAGCCGTATGTGGCGGCGAAGGACGGCCGTGTCCGCGTCGCGGTCGTCGACTACGGCTGCAAGCGCTCGATCGTCCGCCGGCTCGTCGCGGCCGGTGCGGCCGTGACCGTCTTCCCGCACGACGTGGACGCGTCGGAGCTGGCGCGCCACGACGGCGTCCTCCTCTCCAACGGCCCCGGCGACCCGGGCCCGCTCACGGGCGAGGTCGCCGCGGTCCGCGAGCTCCTGGGCCAGGTGCCCGTCCTCGGGATCTGCCTGGGGCACCAGCTGCTCGCGCTCGCGACCGGCCACGAGACGTTCAAGCTCAAGTTCGGCCACCGCGGCGCCAATCACCCCGTGCTGGAGCGGGCCACCGGCCGTGTGCTCGTCACGAGCCAGAACCACGGCTTCGCCGTCGCCCCCAGCGAGGACCGTGAGGCGACGCACGTCTCGCTCTACGACGGAACGGTCGAAGGCCTCGACTTTCCCGAGCTGCGCGCACACTCTGTCCAGTTCCATCCCGAGGCTGGCCCCGGGCCGCACGACGCCTGGCCTATCCTCGAGCGCTGGGTGGAGGAGGTGAGCGGTCTTGCCGCGGCGGCCTGATCTCGACTCGATCTGCCTGATCGGCGCGGGCCCGATCGTCATCGGGCAGGCATGCGAATTCGACTACTCCGGCTCGCAGGCGCTCAAGGTGCTGCGCGAGGACGGCTTCAGCACCATCGTCGTCAACTCCAACCCGGCGACGATCATGACCGACCCCGGCTTCGCCGACCGCACGTACCTGGAGCCACTCGATCTCGAAAGCGTCGCCGCCGTGCTCGAGCGCGAGCGGCCGGACGCGCTCCTGCCGACCATGGGCGGCCAGACGGCGCTCAACCTGGCGATGGAGCTGGCCGAGTCCGGGGTTCTCGCCGAGCTCGGCGTCGAGCTGATCGGAGCGCGCCTCGACGTCATCAAACGGGCCGAGGACAGGGAGCTCTTCCGCGAGACCGTCCGCTCCACCGGGCTGAAGGTTCCCGAGTCGACGATCGTGACGTCGCTCGACGAGATCCCCGAGGGCCTGACCTTCCCGGTGATCCTCCGCCCGGCCTTCACGCTCGGCGGCCACGGCGGGGGCACCGCGTACTCCGAGCCCGACCTGCGCAAAATGCTGGACAGGGCGCTGCGCGAGAGCCCGGTCGGCCAGGTTTTGGTCGAGGAATCGCTGCTCGGCTGGGACGAGTTCGAGCTCGAGGTCATGCGCGACCGCAACGACAACGTGATCATCGTCTGCTCGATCGAGAACCTCGATCCGATGGGCATTCACACCGGCGACTCGGTCACGGTCGCACCGCAGATGACCCTCGCGGACGAGGAGTACCAGGAGCTGCGTGACGCGGCCGCGGCGATCATTCGCGCGGTCGGCGTCGAGACCGGCGGCTCCAACATCCAGTTCGCGCGCGACCGGGTCACGGGCGACCTGCGCGTGATCGAGATGAACCCACGCGTGTCGCGCTCGTCGGCGCTCGCCTCGAAGGCGACCGGCTATCCCATCGCGAAGGTGGCCGCGAAGCTCGCGGTCGGCTACACGCTCGACGAGATCCCGAACGACCTGACCGGAACGACGCCGGCGAGCTTCGAGCCAACGCTCGACTACGTCGTCGTCAAGTTCCCGCGCTTCGCGTTCGAGAAGTTCCCGGGCGCCGACACGACGCTGGGGACGCAGATGAAGTCCGTAGGCGAGGCCATGGGGATCGGCCGCAGCTTCCTCGAAGCCTTCCTCAAGACGATGCGCTCGCGCGAGCTCGACTCGGTCGCGGAGGCGCCGTGGCGGGGGCTGGAGGACATCCCCGACGGCGTGCACCCCTGGTTCCTGGCCGAGCTCGACCGCGTGGAGGCAGCGCTCCAAGCGCCCCGCTGCCTCGACGATCTCGTCGCCGACGACTGGCTCCGTCTCAAACGGCTCGGTCTCTCCGACGCCGCCGTTGCCGCCGCATGTGGGACGACCGAGGAGGCGGCGCGCGCCCACCGGCGCGCCTGCGACGTCCGCCCGGTCTACCGGCGGGTCGACTCGTGCGCAGGCGAGGTGGAGGCGGGCTCCAACTACTTCTACTCGGCCTGGGGAGAGGCGGACGAGGTGGGGGAGACCGGCCGCTCGGTCGTCATCCTCGGCTCGGGCCCGAACCGGATCGGCCAGGGCATCGAGTTCGACTACTGCTGCGTCCACGCCGCCCGCTCGTTCCGTGAGCTGGGGCTCGAGGCCGTGATGGTCAACTGCAACCCCGAGACGGTCTCCACCGACTACGACACATCCGACCGCCTCTACTTCGAGCCGCTCGGCGTCGAGGAAGTGCTGGCGATCTGCGAGCGGGAGCGGCCGGAGGGTGTCGTCATCCAGTTCGGCGGCCAGACGCCGCTCAAGCTCGCGCGTGAGCTCGAGCACGCCGGCTTCCGCATCCTCGGGACGCCGTACGAGGCGATCGACCTCGCCGAGGATCGTGAGCGCTTCGGTGCGCTCCTCGACCGCCTCGGGATTCGCTGCCCGGAGTGGGGGATCGTGGAGGATCCCGATGAGGCGCTCGCCGTTGCCGACCGTGTGGGGTACCCGGTGCTGGTTCGTCCCTCGTACGTCCTGGGCGGGCGCGCCATGCGCGTCTGCTACGGGCCGGAGGACGTGCGCGATGCGATGGCGCACGCGTCGGGCCGCATCCTCGTCGACCGCTTCCTCGAGAACGCGGTCGAGATCGACGTCGACGCGCTGTGCGACGGGGAGGAGACGTACGTCGCCGCCGTGATGCAGCACGTCGAGGAGGCCGGCGTCCACTCGGGCGACTCCTCGTGCGTGCTCCCGGCGCCGTCGCTCACGGCGGCGGAGACGGCCGAGATCCACGCGATCGTTTCCGAGCTCGGGCCGGCGCTCGGCGTCGTCGGGCTCCTGAACGTGCAGCTCGCGGTCGCCGACGGGCACGTTTACGTCCTCGAGGTGAACCCACGTGCGTCCCGCACTGTCCCGTTCGCGAGCAAGGCCATCGGCATCAACCTCGTCGAGGCCGCCTGCCGGCTCGCCGCGGGAGCCAAGCTGTCCGATCTGGACCTGTCCCGGGGTCTGACCCCCGACGTCTCGGTCAAGGCTGCAGTGCTCCCGTTTGCCCGCTTCCCCGGAAGCGATCCGGTGCTGGGCCCGGAAATGCGCTCGACCGGAGAGGTCATGGCCACAGCGGCGGACTTTCCCACAGCCTTCGCCAAGGCCGAGCGTGCCGCCGGAAGGCCGCTGCCGACCGAGGGCACCGTCTTCCTGTCCGTGCGCGATGCCGACAAGCCGGCCGCCGTCCCGGTCGCGGCCGCTCTCGCGGGACTCGGCTTCCAGCTGCTCGCCACGGGCGGCACCGCCCAGGCGCTCACCGCCGCCGGGCTCGCGGTCGAGCGGGTCCGCAAGGTGTCGGAGCAGGGCGAGGCGGCGACGGTCGTCGACCGGATCCGCCGCGGCAAGTGCGATCTCGTCATCAACACTCCGCAGGGCTCCGGGGCACGCAGCGACGGTTACCTCATCCGCGAGGCCGCGCTGGTCGCCCGCGTCCCCTGCATCACGACGCTCTCGGGCGCGCAAGCGGCCATCCACGCGATTGCGAATGCGCGCAGCGAGGACGCATTGTCGCTCCAGGAACGGCATGCCGAAGCGCGAACGGCTTAGCCGGCACGGGGGAACCCATGGTTCCCCCGTGAGCCCCCTCCTTCATGCCTGTGGAAATGCACGTCGCAAGCTGGCCTCTCGCCGGGCAGAGCCCGGCTTCGGCCGCGCGACCGCTGCGCTCTCCATCGACGGAGGAGCGCCGCTTGGCTAAGCGGGAGCGGCTTGTGTGGTGGGCGTCGAGACGGTCGGCCCATACACGCTGCTCCGGCTCGAGCGGGGAGGCCTGGAACCGGGCATCCCCGGCCAGTTCTTCATGCTCCAGCCGCCCGAGCGCGTGCTTCCGCGGCCGATGAGCCTCTGCTGCGCTCCTCGCGGCGAGCTCGGCTTCCTGATCGACCCGATCGGGCCGGGTACCCGCGCGCTCGCGTCGCTCTCGCCGGGCGAGGAGGTCGCGGTCTACGGGCCGCTCGGCAACGGCTACCGGCTCGATGTCGCCCGGCCGCTTCTGGTCGGCGGCGGGATCGGGATCGCTCCGTTCCCGTACCTGTCCGAGGCGCTCGGCGGCCCGCCGGCGCTGCTCGGTTTCCGCAGCCGCCTGGCACGCCGAGGCGGCCGCGCTCGTCCCGAATGCGCAGGTCGTGCTCGAGCCGACGTACGTGACCGAGGCGCTGCCGGTGGGGGAGCACGACGTCCTCGCCTGCGGGCCCGAGCCGATGCTCGAGGCCGTCCGCGCGCTCGAGCCGGACGCCCAGCTCGCCTGGGAAGCGCCCATGGCCTGCGGCTACGGCGCCTGCTACGGCTGCGCGGTCGAGATCGACGGAGAGCTCAAGCGCCTGTGCGTCGAAGGCCCGGTGCTGGGCGGCCGCGTGAGGGCCGCTGCATGAGGATCCTCAACGCGTCGGGATGCCTCGACGCTCTGACCGCGCCGGACGTCGCCCGCTCGCTCGACGCCTTCGTCTCGAAGACGGTCACGCCGCTCCCGCGGGAGGGGAACGCCCCGGTGCGCATCGCCGAGACCGAGGCGGGGATGCTGAACTCGATCGGTCTCGCAAATCCGGGCCGCGACCGCTTCCTGGCCGAGAACCTGCCCCGTCTGCGCGAGCTCGGCGTTCCGCTGTGGATCTCTGTCGGCGGGTTCAGCGCCTCCGACTACGCCGAGACCTGTGCCCGGCTCGAGGATGTGACCATCGAGCTCAACCTGTCCTGCCCGAACGTCGAGGAAGCCGCACACACGGCGCATGAGATCGTCGCCGCCTGCCGTGCGGCCACCACGCTGCCCCTTTACGCGAAGCTCTCCCCGGCCAACTGGGACGTCGCCGAGGTCGCCCGCGCGGTCGAAGCGGCCGGCGCGGACGGGCTCTCGCTCGTGAACACCATCCGTGGCCTCAAGCTGGACGAGCGGACGCTGGAGCCTTCTCTCGGTCCCGCCCTCGGAGGCTACTCGGGGCCTGCGCTCAAGCCGATTGCGCTGGCCGCCGTCTACTCCTGCCGGCGCGCGGTCGAGCTGCCGATCGTCGGGATGGGGGGGATCCGGACCGGGCGCGACGTCCTCGAATTTGTTGCCGCCGGAGCCAACGACGTGGCCCTCGGGACCGTCCTCTTCACCGACCCCGAGGCTCCCGTGCGCATCCGAGAGGAGCTGGCGGCCGAAGTGGCTGCCCTCGGGCACTCGCACGTGGACGAATTGCAAGGGACCGCTCATAGTGGGATTCACCCTCAACCCGGGGTTGAGACTTCTAGGGCATAAAAGCCCTGCAAACCGGACATTTTCAAGGTCTTTGCACGCACGCGCATAGCACGCTACTATCCGGCGCTTATGGTGACGAAGGCTCCTGTGAAGGCTCCGAAGCGATCTCTTGATCAACGCATGGATGCGCTCAAGCGGGCTAACGACATCCGCGTTCGACGTGCGAAATTGAAGAAGGATTTGAAGGACGGACGTGCGAAGATCGAGAAGATCCTCGAGAACCCGCCGGAGTACGTTTCGACGGCCAAGGTGTTCGACATGCTTCTTGCTGTGCCCAAGTTCGGGCGAGTGAAGGCGGCTCGGTTCCTCAACCAGTGCCGGATCAGCCAGTCGAAGACAGTGGGCGGACTTTCCGACCGGCAGCGAGCGGAGCTGATCGGTCTCTTGAACCGCTGATCGACTACGTTTCGGCCTTGGCCGAAACCCCAGTCGTCGTCGTAACGGGCCCCTCGGGTGCCGGCAAGGGCACCCTCGAGCGCGTGATCCTCGAGCGCATGCCGGAGCTTGCGCTCGCGGTCTCGGCTACGACTCGTCCGCGCAGGGGGAGCGAGCAGGACGGGCGCGAGTACTGGTTCATCTCGGACGACGAGTTCGACCAGCGGGTTGCGCGCGGCGACTTCCTCGAGTGGGTCCCCTACGTCTCCGGGCACCGGTACGGGACGCTCCGCTCGGAGATCGACCGCATCCGCGGCGCGGGGAAGGTGCCGCTCCTCGACCTCGAGATCGAGGGCGCGCTGCACGTCCGCGACACCGTCCCCGGAGCGGTCACCGTCTTCGTCGATGCGCCGTCCTTCGCCGAGCTCGAGCGGCGCTTGCGCGAGCGCGCCACTGAGAGCTCCGGAGAGATCGACGAGCGCCTGGAGCTGGCGCGCGAGCAGCGCAAGCGCGCCGGTGAGTTCGACCATGTGATCGTGAACGACGACGTGGAGCGCGCGGCCGGGGAGCTCGAGGAGATCGTGCGCGCGGCCCTCGCGGCGACTACAGCTACCATGGGCCGGCCATGATCCATCCCCGCATCGACGAGCTGCTGGAGAACGTCGACTCCCGCTACGCCCTCGTGATCGTCGCCGCCAAGCGCGCGCGGCAGATCAACAACTATCACCACCAGCTCGGCGAGGGCACGTTCGACGACTTTCCGCCCCCGCTCGTCGAGTCGCGCTCGAAGAACTACCTGACGATGTCCCTGGAGGAAGTCGCCCAGGGCAAGATTCGCTACGAGTATCGCGCGTGACGGGCCTAGCGCGCTGCGCGCGCATGCGGCCCTTCACGGGGGAACCCCTGGTTCCCCCATGTGCCCCCTCCTTGCGTGGCGGCTGCGTACGGTCGCCGTTGCACGAGCCGCTGAGACCGGTTGTGATGCGGACCGCGTTTGGCGCTTGAATCGGCTCTCGCCGGGCTAAGCCCGGCTTCGCCGAGTTGCACCGACTGAGTGATCGTGTGCCCGAGAGTCTTCGTCCGGCTGCTGCGAATGGCCTTTGCACCGCATGAGGTCCCCGCACCGCGTCCTCGTTCTCTAGCCGCGTTCGCTACACATTCGGTGCATCTCGTTTCACACGCGTCACGTTTTTCTGATTACGCTCGCAGTGGGGAGGAGGCTGGTGGCCCCGAAGGCGGCGGCGCCGCTCCTAGGTGTCCTCACCTTCCCAGTAGTCGGCGGCGTCTGCGCGCCTGAACCAGAGGCTCTCGTCCCAGCCTGGTCCCCAGCGGATCATCAGCTTGCCGCTGTCCGGCTGGACGGCCGCCGCGGGAGCGCGAAGCCGGAGACGAACAGGACTCGCGCCGGCTCGTCCGACGTATTGACGAGCTGATGAGCCCCTTCCGGCCCGCTCGGGAAGAGGATGCAGTCGCCGGGACCGAGCTCGTGCTCGCCGTCCGTGTCGCGGAGCGTCGGCCGGCCGGACACGACGACCAGCAGCTCGTCATTCCCCAGCTCGTAGTGGTATGGGAAGGTGCGCTGCCCCGGCCGCAGCTCGTACAGGCTCGCGCCGATCTGGTCGCCGGCCACGCGCTTGCGCTTCCAGTCGAACCCCTCACGCGCAGGCGGGTGCGTTCGCTCGAGCCAGCCCTCGTCGTCGAGGAGATTCATCCGCATTGGCCGGAAACTCTAGAGCCCTTTGCACGTCTTGTCGGCAGCGGTACTGTCCGGGCGCAGACCGACGAAAGGGGAGGACGTGAACGGGTTTTCAAAGGGTGCGGCGATCGGTGGCATCGCCGGCGCGTTCGTGGCCGGGTCGACGATCGCTCTCGCCGGGACCGGGATCGGCGGGGTCTTCAACCTCGGCCAGGAGAACACCGTCAACGCCCAGACGTCGCTCAAGGGAAGCGTCTCCGGGAACGCGCAGCTCCGTGTCGAGAACGGATCGAACGGCGTCGGCGTGTTCGGGATCAGCGTCGAGCGGGAAGGGCGTCTACGGCAAGCACACAGCTGCGACCGGCGGGGAGCCCGGAATTCAAGGCGAGACTGCATCAGCCGCCGGCGCCGGAGTCGTCGGCAAGAACACCGGCGGCGGCCCTGGCATCTCTGCGTTCGTCAACCCAGGCAAGCCTCCGTTGGCGGTCAACTCCAACACTCGCGTTGCGAACCTGAACGCCGACCAACTGGACGGGAAGAGCTCGACCGCGTTCCTTCCCTCGAGCGGAGACATCGTGCTGTGGTACTCCCCGTACGACGCCACGACCTGGTATCCCGAGCAGGTGACTATCGGATATCGGACCAGGGTCCGTTCGCCGAGGTGTACACGGACGGCAGCGAGGACAAGTTGTTCGACGCCGTCGTGATGCCTCTGGATCAGCCGCAGAGCGTCCTCGGGGTGACGCTGAAGCTGAAGTCGGTGACGATCTGCTTCGAGGCTGCAGGGGCGCAGATCATCGGGACGAAGCTCATCTCCGGTGCGACGGGAGAAACGACGGTCGTGTACCAGGATGATTTCGTCCACTCGTCGCCGGGGCCGAGCTGCTACGACGTCGCACCGCCGACGCCGACCGTCGTCGCCGGTTCGCTCTACCTCGATCTCGACATGCAGTTCTATTCGGATCCCTTCGACTGCGGTGAATCTCTACTCCGTGCGGGTGAGACTCGGAACCTGACACCAGGCACAATGGGCGCATGGCCCGGGTGCTCCTGGGGGTGACCGGCGGGATCGCCGCCTACAAGGCCGCCGAGCTGTGCCGACTGCTGGTCAAGGCCGGACACGACGTCGTTCCGGTCCTGACGCGCGGAGCGGAGCGCTTCGTCACCGCCGAGACCTTCCGCGCGCTCGCGCGCCGCGCCCGCGCCCGACGGCCCGTACCCGCACCTCGAGCGCTTCGACCTCGTCGTGATTGCGCCCCTGACCGCGAACACGCTGGCCAAGCTCGCATACGGGATCGCCGACAACGTCCTCACGGAGGCCGTCCTCGCCCATAAGGGGCCGATCCTCGTCGCGCCGGCGATGAATCCGCGCATGTGGTCCAACCCGGCCACCCGGGCGAATGTCCAGACACTCGTCGCCCGCGGGTTCGAGCTCGTCGGCCCGGACGAGGGAGAGATGGCCGAGGGCGAGTGGGGGGTAGGGAGGATGTCCGAGCCGGTGGAGATCGCCGCGCGAGTCGGACAGCTGCTCGCGCCGGGGCCGCTCGAGGGCCTGCGCGTTCTCGTCACCGCCGGTGGTACGCGCGAGCCGGTCGACTCCGTCCGCTTCGTGGGCAACCGCTCGTCCGGCCGCATGGGCGTGGCGCTGGCGGAGGAGGCCAGGCGGCGCGGCGCGGACGTGACTCTCTTGGCGGCAAACCTTGCCGTTCCGCCGCCGGCACGTGTCGCGACGATCGAGACGCCGACCGCGGAGGCGATGCTCGACGCCGCGCTCGCGCTCGAGGACGTGGACGTCGCGCTGCTGGCCGCCGCCGTTGCGGACTACCGTCCGGCCGAGGCACTCGCCACGAAACGGGCGAAGAGCTCCGACGGCTGGACGCTCGAGCTCGAGCCCACCGCCGATGTCGCGCTCGCGCTGGGCGAGCGCAAGCGTCCCGGCCAGGTGCTGGTCGCCTTCGGGGCCGAGCACGGGGAGGACGGCCTCGAGCGCAAGCGCCGGATGCTGGACGAGAAGCGCGCCGACCTCGTCGTCTACAACGACGTATCCCGCGAGGACATCGGCTTCGACGCGCCAGACAACGAGGTCGTCCTCGTCACGCCCGACCGCGAGCGGCGCGTCCCCAAGGCGAGCAAGCGTGAGATCGCCGCCGCGATCCTCGATGAAGTCGAGAGCCTGCTTGGACGAGACCGCTAGGAACCCCGAAGGCGTCGCCGAGGCCGCGCAGACGGCCCAGGCCATCCTGCTCAACCTCGCGCGCGTCGTGCACGCCCCCGACGAGACGCTGCGGCTGTGCGTCCTCTGCCTGGTCAGCGAGGGTCACCTGATCATCGAAGACTTCCCCGGGGTGGGGAAGACGATGCTGGCGAAGGCGCTGGCACGCTCCCTCGACTGCTCCTTCTCGCGCGTCCAGTTCACGCCCGACCTCCTCCCGTCCGACATCACCGGCGTGAACGTCTTCAACCAGCGCTCCAACGAGTTCGAGTTCCGCCCCGGTCCGGTGTTCGCGAACATGCTCCTCGTCGACGAGATCAACCGCGCCTCGCCGAAAACTCAGGCCGCGCTGCTCGAGTGCATGCAGGAGAACCAGGTCACGATCGACGGAACCACGTACGAGCTCGCACGGCCGTTCATGGTCATGGCGACCCAGAACCCGATCGAGTACGAGGGGACGTACCCGCTGCCGGAGGCGCAGCTCGACCGCTTCGCGATGCGCGTCTCCCTCGGGTATCCGGAGGGGACGCAGGAGGCGCGGATGCTCACCGAGCAGACCAGCGCGCCGCCGCTCGACGACCTCGAGCCGGTGGCGTCCGCACTCGAGCTGGTCGCGGTCATCGACCAGGCCAAGGCGATCTACGTGGAGGAGAGTCTCAACCGCTACATCGTCGCTCTGCTGCGGAACACGCGCTCCGACAAGCGCCTGTATCTGGGGGCGAGCCCTCGCGCCGGAATCGCCCTGCTGCGCGTGGCGAAGGCGCGCGCGCTCGCGGCGGGCCGTGAGTTCGTTCTCCCGGACGACGTGAAGGCCGTGGCCGAGGTCGTGCTCGCGCACCGGCTCATCCTCGCGCCGGAGGCGCACTCGGCCGGCCTCACGCGCGCCGAAGTAGTCCGCGAAGTCCTTCAGCAAACTCCCGTCCCGGTTTGACGCGGCGCGGCCGGCTCGCCCTCGTCTTCGGGCTCGCCGTCTATCTCCTCGCGTGGGCATTCGGTTCGCACGCGCTGTACCCGCTCGCGCTGGGGCTCGTCGCGGCGACCCTGGCCGCCTGGCTCTGGATGCGGATCGTCCGCCGCCCGGTGCGCCTCGTCCACTCTGGTCGCAGCCGCGACCACTTCGAGGGCGAGGACGTCGCTGTCACCGTTGAGGTCGAGCTCACCCGGGGCGGCTTACCGCCGGCCTCGGTCGTCCTCAACGAGCGGATCTCGAAACTGGGCGAGCGCGCGACCCGGCTGGCCGGCGGCGGTTCGTCCCGCTCGGCGGACTATGTTCTCGAGCGGCTGCCGCGCGGCCGGTACGAGCTGCAGGAGGTCACTGCGCTCCTCGAGGATCCGTTCGGCCTGGCGCGCACGGAGGTCGAGCTGGCCGCCGCCTCCACGATCCTCGTGTACCCGCGGCTCGTGGAGCTCGACCGGCTGTTCTCGGATGCCGGCGCGTCCCTCCCGGAAGGCCGTCAACAGCTGATGCACCGGCCGAGCGGCTTCGACCTGCACAGCGTGCGCGACTTCCAGCAGGGCGAATCGCTCCGCCGCGTCCACTGGCGTTCGACCGCGAAGCGCGGGCGGTTGATGGTCAAGGAGCTGGAGGATGCGCCGCGCGACGAGGTCGCCGTCCTGCTCGACGCGCGCACCGGCGCGCCGGTCTTCGATCTGCAGGTGCGCGCCGCCGGCTCGATCCTGTTCGCGCACGCGAGCCGGAACCGCCGTGCCGTGCTGGTCGTGAACGGCATCCGGACCGAGACCGTGCAGACGACCGCGTCCGAGGGCGACCGCCGCCGCGCGCTCGAGCTGCTCGCGGCGGCCGAGCCGGACGGAGCGCGCGCTGCCGAGGCGCTCCTCGTGGACGAGGCCGGCCCTGTCCTCAGCGCGCTGGAGCTGGTCGTCGTCACGTCGCTGCTCACACCGACGCTCGTCGACCGGCTCGTCCAGCGACGGATCTCGCGCCGGCAGGTGTCGCTCGTCTACGCCGACGGCGTCTCCGGGCCGCAGCCGGGGCTGTTGCGCCTGCAGTCGGCCGGCGTGCCGGTCGCACTCGTGCGGGAGGGGGACGATCTCGCGGTCGCGCTCTCTCCTCCCCGGATGTCCGAGGCGGCGAATGCGTAGCGCGGCGCGCACCGCTGCGGTGTACGCCGTCCCCGCCGCGGCGATCGTCATCGCCTGGCTGCGGATCGAGGGGCCGCCGCGCGCCGGCGGCGACGCGGTCATCCTCGCGCTCGTGGCCCTGGCGCCGGCCCTCGTCGGCGGCCTGCGGCTCAGGCTCGCCGTCCTCGCCGGATCCCTGCTCGTCGGCACCTGGATCGCCCTCGGCGCTTCGTTCCTGACCCCGGGGCGGATGGTCACGCGCCTCTGGGACGGCGCCCGCGAGTTCTACGACGTCGACCTCCCCTTCGACCCAACAGCGCACCCGCGCATGCAAGGAGCCGCGCTGCTCGCTCTCTTCGTCTTCTGCCTCCTCCTCGGCCTCGCGCTGGCCGCGCGACACGCGCTCCTCGCCGTCGGGGTACTGGCGCTCGGAGCGGGCTGGCCGGGGACGCTCGTCTGGGGCGGCCGCGAGCTTCTGCTCGGCGGCCTGATACTCGCCGGCGCCCTCGTCATCCTCGCCGGCCTGCGTCCCCGGGCCAGGAGCGCCTTCTATCCGGCAATCGTTGCCGGCGCGCTCGTCGTCGCCGCAGCCCTGGGCCTGGCCTCGCGCCCGGCCGTCGCAAAGCAGGAGCTCCTCCACTGGCAAGGGTGGGACCTGTATACGCAGGCCGATCGCGCCGTCGGAGTCAGCTACGTCTGGGACTCGAACTACAACGGGCTCGACTGGCCCAAGAAGCGGACCGTGGTCCTGAAGATCGAAGCTCCGGATGAGGCGTTCTACTGGCGGGCGACGACTCTCGACGCGTTCGTCGGCGACAACTGGAAGGAGGATCTCGAATCCGCGCCGGCTCCCTCGGCCCGGCCGCCCCGCCGACGCGGGCTCGTCCGTCAGGTCGTGACGGTCGAGGCTCTGCGCGACACGCACCTGGTGGGCGCGGAGCGTCCGGTCGCGTTCTCCACGCAGGACACGTCCACGGACGCGAACGGCCGGGTCACGACCATCGGCTTCTCCCCCGAAGGGGAAGGGCAGACGTACGTTGCGTGGAGCTCCGTTCAGCGGCCGTCTCCCGAGGAGCTTGCGCGCTCGAAGCCGATCTACCCGACGTCGATCGGCGTGGACATCGGCGTGGACAAGGGCGTGACCGTCCCCTCCTTCGGAACGCCGGGGAGGGACGCGGTCGTCCACGGCATCCTCGCCGCCTATACGACGCCGTACACGCCGCTCTATGCCGCCGCGAAGGAGATCGTCGGGCACGTGAAGACGCCGTATGCCGCGGTCGTCGCGATCGAGTCGTGGCTGCGCGACAGCGGCCGGTTCACCTACGACCAGCATCCGCCGCAGGTCGCCGGCGTGCCGCCGCTCGTGGCGTTCGTGACCGAGACGCACCGTGGCTACTGCCAGCACTTCGCCGGCGCGATGGCGCTCATGCTGCGCTACCTCGGCATCCCCGCGCGCGTCGCGGCCGGGTTCGCGAGCGGGACGTACTCGAACGGCCAGTGGACGCTCACGGACCACGACGCGCACGCCTGGGTGGAGGTCTGGTTCCGCGGGTACGGCTGGCTCCCCTTCGATCCAACCCCCGGCCGCGGGAGCCTCGGGGCCGCCTATTCCGCCTCGTCCAAGAGCTTCGACCCGGGCACGGCGGCGGCGCTGGTCGGGGCGGGAACGGCCATCCAGCGGTTCCTGCAGAACGAGGCGTTGTCCAGCTCGAACGTGCGCGGGGAGCACGCTCGCTCGGTGCCGGTCGCGACCCCGAACAACCACCGGACGTTGCTGGTCGTCGGGCTGCTCCTGCTCGCGCTCGTCGGCCTTGGCGTGGCTCTGTTCGCGGCCAAGGCGGTACGCCGCCGGGCGCGCTACCGCTCCCACGATCCGCGCGCGGTTGCGGCCGCGTGTCGCCGCGAGCTGTCGGAGATCATGCTCGACCAGCGGATCGACGTCCCCAGCAGCGCGACCCTGCACGAGCTCGGCGAGCTGCTCGACTCCGAGCTCGAGGTCGGGGCCTCCGTCTTCGTGGACGCGGCGGGCGGCGCGCGTTTCGCGGCCCCCGCCACGGCCGCCGAGGACGCCGCCCGCGCCCGCGCCGAGGCCCGCGAGCTGCGCCGTGTCCTGCGGCAACGGCTTTCCGTCTTCGAGCGGCTCACCGGAGCGCTCTCGCTTCGCTCGCTCCGCAGCGCGTGAGCGTCGCGGTCGTCATGGCGGCCGGGCTCGGCACCCGGCTTCGGCCGCTGACCGAGCGCTGGCCCAAGCCCGTCCTTCCGGTGGACGGCCGGCCGGTGATCGTCACGCTCCTGCACGAGCTCGCGGCGGGCGGCTTCGACTCCTTCGTCGTCGTCACCGGGCATCTGGCCGAGCAGGTGGAGGAACTGGTCACGCCGCTTCCCTACCGGATCCGCCTCGCCTCGCAGCCGGAGGCGCTCGGATCGGCGGATGCAGTCCGGCACGCCGCGGTCGAGCCGCCGTTTCTCGTCACCGCCGCCGACACCGTGTACACGCGTGGCGATCCGGGCCGCTTCTGGCGCGCCTTCGAGGAAAGCGGCGCGGCCGGCGCCATCTCGATGCGCCGCCAGCCCGGGCGTCCGGCCGCCAACCGCATCCGCGCCGAGGGCGGGCGCGTCGTGCGGGTCGTCGACTCCTCCGACGAGTCCGGTTTCACCGCCGCGCCGCTGATGGCCGTGGGGCCTGCCGTCGCCGCCCAGATCGCGGCCGACCTGCCGGGACCGCCCTTCGAGCTGGCCGCCGCCTTCCAGCGCGTGATCGATGCGGGGGAGCGTGTCGAGGCGATCGAAATCGGGAAGACGCGGGACTTGACGGACCCGCTTGACTTGGTGGAGGAGAACTTTCAGTACCTGCGATGAGCGAATCGACCTACAGCCTCTTCCAGCAAGGCCGCGAGCACCTCAAGAAGGGCATGGCCGCGCAGGCCACCGTCCCGCTGGAGAAGGCGAAGAAGCGCGAGCCGGACAAGGCGTCGATCCGCGAGGCGCTCGGGATCGCGTACTTCCGCATCCACCGCTACGACGAGGCTGAGGCCGAGTTCCGCGCGATGCTGGACATCTCGCCGGCGGACGACTACGCGCACTACGCGCTCGGCCGCTGCCTGGAGAAGCAGGGGAAGGATGCGGAGGCCAACGGCCACTACAAGCTCGCCAGCTCGCTCCGGCCGGGCAAGGTCGACTACGAGTCCCGGATTCGCGACCTCAGCCAGTAGTTGCGGGCGGTGGTCCAGCGCGTCTCGCGCGCCCGCTCGACTCCCGGCGGCGAGATCGGCCCCGGTCTGTGCGTGCTGCTCGGCGTGGCCACCGGCGACGAGCGTCAGGACGCCGAACGCCTGGCGGGAAAGGTCGCGCGCCTGCGGATCTTCCAGAACGAGGAGGGGAAGTTCGACCGCAGCCTGCTCGACGTGGGCGGGGGCGCGCTCGTCGTCAGCCAGTTCACGCTCATCGCCGATACGGCTAAAGGGAATCGCCCGAGCTTCTCCCGCGCGGCCCAGCCCGAGGCGGCCGAGCCGCTGTACGACGTTTCTGCGAGGCGCTGGCCGCCGAGGGCGTCCACGTTGCCCGCGGCATCTTCGGCGCGCGCATGCAGGTCGAGCTCGTGAACGACGGCCCGGTCACCATCGTCCTCGACGTCTGAGGCCGCGCGTGCGGCGATAGGGTCCAATCGGTGCAAACGCGGCTGAGCATGTGAGGGCCAACGTTGCCGATCTCCGCCGAGCCGTCCGGTGGTACGAGGAAACCCTGGGCTTCGAGGTCGACTCGTACTGGCCGCGGACAAGCCGAATTACGCTCACTTCAAGGCCGTCGGTGGAGCGACCTTCGCCATCATGGAAGCGCCGGCCGCGAGGTTCAACTTCACGGTCGAGGATCCGGATGCGTTGAGGACGACGTGACCGTCGTCGAACCGCTCTTCGACACGCCGTACGGCCCCGAAAGTTCACGATCGCCGACCCGACGGAACGAGCTGGGTTTCGACGAACGCGATGCTGGCGGCGAAACCCCCTTGAGGCGGTTGCGTAGGCTTCCCCTTGTGCCCGAGGAGCGCTACTCGCGCCGCCCTTACGAACGCCCCTACGGCATGGCGGGCGAACCCGCTGAGCGGCGCACGCTTGACCCGCAGACCCCCCTCGACCGGCTCCTCCGCAGGTGGGCCCTGGTCGCCGTCGGCTGGCTCGCCGTCGCCACCATCGTCGGGCTACACGGCGCCGCCCTTGGCGCCGGGCTGCTTGTCTGCCTCATCGGCTTCCTAGTGACCGCTCTCCGGCACTACTAGCGCGCGTTCCCCTCAGGGCACACTCGCCCTCTCCTGTAGCTTGATGCGGTGCGGTTCGGGGTCTGCACGCTCGTGGCGTTCCTCTGCGCGGTCGTTCTCGGCGGCAGCGCCGACTCGGCTCGGACCCAGGGCGGAGCAGCCTGGACGCTGAGCCCGGTGGCGGACGGCCAGAAGTTGCTGCGCGTCGAGGTCGAAGGCGACACGCTCTACGGCTTCCGCCTGCGCGGGACGGACTTCACCGTTACGGGGATCAAGAGCGTCAGGGCCTCGGGTGGTGCGACTCCGCAGTGCACGGTGTCGGGCACGCCGGCGACGCTCGCCTGCGACGGCGATCTGGTCGGCGGCATCTCGGTCTTCGTCCAGCTGATGACCTCCGGGGCCGGGGGTGCCTACGACTTCGGCTTCCTCTTCGCGCCGGGCGACACCAGTCCGCTCTACGTGCCCTCCCATCAGACCGCCCCGCCGGTGACAATCGGAGGCTCGTTGGGCATGACGTCGGCGACAACCGGGCGCGTGACGATACGAAATCTCTCCCAGACGACGCTGCAGGGGCTGGAGGTGGCGCCGATCGGCTTCTCCGTCACGAGCGTGGCAACGCGCGATTGCGGGCTGACCGAGGGAGGCGGCATCGCGTGCAACCATCCGCTGGCGTCGGGGCAGACCGCGGACATCCGCTTCGCGACCACCTCCGTCTCAGGTGCGGCCTCGGCTTACCTCCTCGGCGACCGCAACGGAACGACGGCGGCTGTCGCCTTCGTCGCGGCCGGAAACGCCTGTCCCGACCTCGAGGCGACCGTCGCCGGCGCGCAGGCCCAGATGAAAGCGCTCCAGGGAGAGATTGCGAAGCTGAACCGCCGGTTGCAGGGGCTCGGGCGGGCGGTGCCGGCCAGGGCCGTCAAGCCGATGAGACAGGCCGTCGCGAGGATCGCGCGCCGGATCACGAACCTTCGCAAGGCCCTCCACGACGCTCAGACGGAACTGCGTGCGTGTGACCAGGGGCAGCGGAAGGTCGCCGCAGCCGCTGCCTGCGACACACAGTGGAAGGCGGCGGCCCAGGCCGCGGGCAAGGCGGAGGGCTTGAAGGATGCCCTCGCCGGCGAACGCCGCGTTGCACGGACTGCCCGCCCGCTCATCCTCACCGTGAAGAGCGCCGGCCCGCAGCCCGGCGGGAAGAAGGCTCTCGCCAACCTGAAGGCGCTCACCGTCCTACCTGGAAAGACCGCGCGCGCGTTTTCGGCCGCCAAGGCCGCCGCGAAGCGGACAGACTCGGCGCTCGCGGGCTGCAACGCCGCGCTCGACCAGGGTTAACGAGTGCGGCTAACGCGCGACGAGCCAGTCGACCAGCCTGCGCTCGTACTCGGGCGAGATCGTCCCATCCTCGAGGGTCATGTCGTGCTCGGCCTCGGGGATGACGACGACCTCGGCGTCCGGCTTCGCCCGCCGCCAGGTCTCGACGCTCTCGGGGATCGGGCTCCACGAGTCCCGCCCGCCGAAGAAAAGGAGTGCCGGGACTCGCACCTGCGCGAAGATCGGCTCCGGGTCGAAGTCCATCTCCTCGATCCACAGGCGCTTGCCCTCCTCGTCGAGCGTCGTCGGCGGGAGCCATAGCTGTCCGAACCAGTCCTCGTCGAGCGCGGCGAGCAGATCCGCGCGGAGCGCCTCCTCGTCCACCGGACGGTCGTGGATGGAATCCTCGAAGCGGCGGCGCAGGTCGAGCGCGCGGTCGACCACGTCCTCCCCGTAGCCGGCCAGACGGAGCTGCTGCGCCGTCGCGTACATCATCTGCGCCGAGGGCGTCACGCCCGTCGAGGCGACACCGACGACGAAGGCCACCCCATCGGATTGCGAGGCGGCGAGCGGGGCGATCCAGCCGCCCTGGGAGAAGCCCCACAGGCCGACGCGCTCGACGTCGAGTGCCTCCCGTACCGCGAGCGCATCTTCCGCTTGAAGCTGGAAGCGCCCCCGGGAGGAGTCGCCGGTCGAGTCGCCCTCGCCCCGCCGGTCGAACGTGACGACGCCGATTCCCGCCGGCGGCAAGAGGCGGTGAAGGTGCTCATAGAGGAGAAAATCCCGCGTCCCGTGCCCTGCGCCGTGGAGTGCGACGACTGCATTGTCACCGCCCGGCGAATATGAGCCTGCAAGCGCTATCTCGCCCCGGGAGACGCGGAGATCCTGCACGTGCTTGCTATCCTTGCATCACCACATTTCACCGGTTGGCGAAATGGGCGCGTCGCGCCCATTTTTTGTGAGGAGGGGCCGAATGGCCAGTGTCTACGAGAAGGAACGCGAGCTTCAGCGCGAGGTGGCACGCACCTTGGAGTCCGGGCTGCCCGGAGTCGAGGTGCTGGCCGTCGAGCTGTCGGGGCCCGAGCGGTTCACGGTCTTCGTCGACCATCCGCAGGGGGTTGACCACGCGCTGTGCGAGCGCGTCACCGACGCGCTCCGCGACTACCTGCGCGTTTACTCGGTAGACGTCTCCTCGCCCGGCCTCGAGCGGCCGTTGCGGCGACCCGAGCACTTCCGCAACGCGCTCGGCCGGCGCGTCCAGCTGCGCACCGAGGAGCGCAAACGCTTGCGCGGCGAGGTCGTGGACGCCGGCGACGCCGCCGTGACTCTGCAGACCGGCAACGAGAGCATCAACGTCCCGTACGAGGAGATCGTGCGGGGGAATCTGATCTACGAGGGGACGAAATGACCCAGGAAATCATCGAGGGAATCCGCGAGATCGAGCGGGAGAAGGGAATCGAGGGCGGGACGCTCGTCAGCGCGCTCGAGGACGCCCTGCTCGCCGCGTACAAGAAGACGCCGGGCGCCGCGCGTCACGCGACAGTCGAGGTGGACGATCGCGGTGACTTCCGCGTGCACTCCATCGACCTGCCCAAGGACATCGAGGAGCGGCTGATCGAGGAGGCGCGCGAGCGCGCCATCACCGAGCTCGAGCGGCTCGAAGCCGAGAACGGCGAGCCTTCGCACGTCCTCGTCCAGGACGACGACCTCGACATCGACTGGTCCGACGTCGACCCCTCGCTCGTCCAAAGGGCGGACGTCACGCCTGAGAACTTCGGCCGCATCGCCGCCCAGACGGCCAAGCAGGTCATCCTCCAGCGAATCCGCGAGGCCGAGCGCGAGATGATGTACGAGGAGTACGTCGACCGCGTCAGCGAAGTCGTGACCGGGATCGTGCAGCAGGCCGGCGACCGCAACAACGTGCTCGTCGACCTCGGACGCGTGGAGGCGCTGCTCCCGCGCTCCGAGCAGGTCGACGGCGAGCGCTACGAGCAGGGGAGCCGGATCAAGGCCGTCATCACCGAGGTGCGCTCGGGAACGAAAGGCCCGCAGGTCATCCTTTCGCGGCGCGACCCGGAGCTGATCCGCACGCTGTTCGAGCTCGAGGTTCCGGAGATCGCTGACGGGCTGGTCGAGATCCGCTCTGTCGCCCGCGAGCCGGGCTACCGCTCCAAGATCGCCGTCGAGTCGCACCAGGCCGGCGTCGATCCGGTCGGCGCCTGCGTCGGCCCGCGCGGCTCGCGCGTCCGCATGGTCGTGTCCGAGCTCCGCGGCGAGAAGATCGACATCATCCCGTGGAACACGGATCCGGCTCGCTTCGTCGCCAAGGCGTTGTCGCCGGCCCGCGTCCGCGAGGTCTTCGTCGACGACGAGACCAAGGAGGCGACCGTGGTCGTCCCGGACGACCAGCTCGCGCTCGCGATCGGCAAGGAGGGCCTGAACGCCCGCCTGGCCGCGCGCCTGTCCGGCTGGAAGGTCGACATCGTCTCCGACACCGAGTTCGCGCAGCAGGAGGCCGAGGCCGCCTACGGAGGCGGCAGCGACGAGGAGTTCACCGGCCGCTGCTCCGCAGTTCTCTCGAACGGGAAGCGCTGCCCCAACGCGGCCCTTCCGGGCTCCAAGTACTGCGGCGTCCCCGCGCACCAGCAGCTGGCGCTGGAGGAGCCGGACGACGAGGACAACCCGATCGTCCAGGAGGAGGAGCCCGCGCTCGAGGCTCTCGCCGACACGGCCGAGCCCGAGAGCGTCACCGAGGGGGCGGAAGCGTTCCAGCCTGGCGATCCGGAGGACGACGTGTTTCCGGCCGGGCCGGGCGACGCTCCCCTGTCCGTTGTCCTCGACGAGGCGGCAGAGGAGCAGCGCAGCTGACCCGCGAACCGGTCCGAACGTGCGCGGGCTGCGGCCGCAAGGGGCCGAAGCGCGAGCTGGTGCGCTTCGTGGCCCGCGGCGGCTCGTTGACGCAGTCCGAGCGAGGCCCGGGACGCGGCGTCTACACGTGCCGGAGGCTCTCCTGTTTCGAGCGCGCGGCCACGCGGCGCGCTTTCAATCGAACGCTACGCCAGTCGGTGCGAGTACAGCCCGAGCTGGCGCGGCTTTACACTGAGGCTCGATAAATGGCGAATTCCGGCTCCAACAGACCAAATCGACCCGTACGCCCCCGCCAGGGCGGGGTCGGCCGCCGCCGCCGGCGCGTCGTGATCGACCAGCAGGCGGCGCGTCCGCGTCCCGACTCTCGGCAGGCGCGCGATCAGCGCGATGCGCGTCCGAAGTCGCCGCCCAAGGAAGTCGTCCAGCCCACCGGTCCCGTGGAGGTTCCCTCCGGCGCGACCGTCAAGGAGCTGTCGGCCGCTCTCGGAATCACGGTGGCCCAGATCATCAAGATCATGATGGGACTGGGGGAGATGGTCACCATCACCCAGTCGCTCTCGGACGAGTCGATCGAGCTGATCGCAACCGAGGTCGGCCGCGAGGTCACGATCAAGCACGCAGCCGAGGAGGACGTCGAGCCCGAGGACTTCGACGACGCGGACGAGGATCTCGCTCCGCGGCCGCCGGTAGTCACGATCATGGGCCACGTCGACCACGGGAAGACCACGCTGCTCGACGCGATCCGCAAGACAGCGGTCGTCGAGACCGAGGCCGGCGGGATCACGCAGCACATCGGCGCCTATCAGGTGCAGCACAACGGGCGCGAGATCACGTTCCTCGACACGCCGGGCCATGAGGCGTTCACCGCTATGCGCGCCCGCGGCGCGAAGGTGACCGACATCGCCGTCCTGGTCGTGGCCGCCGACGACGGCGTGATGCCGCAGACGAAGGAGTCGATCGCCCACGCCCGCGCCGCCGAGGTGCCGATCGTGGTCGCGGTCAACAAGATCGACGCTCCCAACGCCGACCCGAACCGGGTGCGGACGGAGCTGGCAGCCGAGGGGCTTCAGCCCGAGGAGTGGGGCGGCACGACGCAGTTCTCAGACGTCTCCGCGAAGCAGTCGACCAACCTGGACGACCTGCTCGAGAAGGTGCTCCTGGTCGCCGACGTCGAGCAGGAAGGCCTGAGGGCAAACCCGAACGCCGAGGCGTCGGGGCCGATCATCGAGTCGCGCCTGGACGTCGGCAGGGGCCCGGTCGCGACCATGCTCATCCACCGCGGCACCCTGAACGTCGGCGACGCGATCGTCGCCGGGGACGCGTGGGGCAAGGTGCGCGCCCTACACGACTTCCGCGGCGAGAAGGTGCAGAGCGCCGAGCCGGGTGACCCCATCGAGATCCTCGGCTTCGACCATCCGCCGCCGGGAGGCGAGCTCGGCCGCGTGGTCGAGAACGAGCGGCAGGCGCGACACCTCGCGCAGCTGCGCGGCCAGCGGCTGCGCACCGAGCAGCTTGCCCAGACGGCCAAGCCGGGGCTGTCCCTCGAGCGGATGTTCACGGACGGAGCCGTCCAGGACCTGAACCTCATCGTCAAGGGCGACGTGGTCGGCTCGGTCGAGGCGGCGCTGTCCGAGCTCCAGAAGATCCAGCACACCGAGGTGCGCGTCACCGTCATCCACTCGGGCGTCGGGGGGATCACGGAGAACGACGTCATGCTCGCGTCCGCCTCGCAGGCGCTCGTCGTCGGCTTCAACGTCCGCCCGAACGCCGAGGCCCGCGCGCTGGCCGAGCGCGAGGGCGTCGAGATCCGCACCTACCGCGTGATCTACCGGCTCACCGAGGACATCGAGCAAGCACTCGTCGGGATGCTCAAGCCGGTCACCCGCGAGGACACGGTCGGCGAAGTCGAGGTGCGCCAGTTGTTCCGCGTCTCCCGGCTGGGAACGATCGCGGGCTGCTACGTCACGCAGGGACGCGTGCGGCGGAGTTCTCAGGTGCGCGTGCTCCGCGACGGCGCGGTCGTCGCCGAGACGTCGATCGCACAGCTGAAGAGGTTCAAGGACGACGTGCGCGAGGTCGAGGAAGGCTTCGAATGCGGCATCCTGCTCGAGAACTTCAACGACGTGAAGGAAGGCGACGTGCTCGAGATCTACGAGACGCGCCAGATCGAGCGCACCGATCTCAGCGAGAGCGCGACGAGCACTTAGAGGGTTCCAGGCGCTCGCAGGCGCAAGACCCACAACCCGCTGATCATGTCCGACGCGAGCACGTAGCTCTTCGTCGCGTACACGCCCCAGACGAGCCTGCAAGCCGCCGACCTGCACAGTGCGTGGTCGGGATCGGGCGCCTTGGGGGGGAGGTACTGAGCCACGAGCTTCGGCTTGCGCGGATTGGAGATGTTCGCCACCACGACCCCTCGGCTGTACCAGGAGAAGTAGGCGCGGTTCCCGATCACTTTCGGGTCGTGGACGCCGTTGGTGAAGTCGTCGGCCGTCACCGTCCCCGGCAGGCGGAAGTCGCTCAGCTTCTTCGGATGCGCCGGGTTGGAGATGTCGAAGAGCGTCGGGTGGCCGTCAGGCGTCTCGTGCGTCTCGATGAGCACCTTCCCGTTCCTCGCCAGCGCAGCCGAATGCGTGTCCCCGGCGGGGTCGGTCCGTGGCGTCCGGCCGAGGTAGCGGGGATGGGCGGGATTGCTGATGTCCAGGATGACAGTCCCCAGATCCCAGTACGAGAGATAGGCGCGTGTCGCCGACGGGTTCGTGATGACGGAGTGGACGAAGTTGGCGGAGAAACCGCCTCGGCCGTCCCACGGTTTGATCCCGAGCTCTTTCCACGCGCCCCATTCGCCCACCTGGACCGGGTGCCGCGGATCGCTCACGTCGAAGATGCGGAAGTCCGGCTTCCCCGGGATGGTCGCGCGCTGCGTCTGGATGTCGTAGTCCGGCGACGAGATGAGCTCGGAGCGGGGGATCGCGGTATAGACGTAGGCGTGATTTCCCTTCCGCTGGAGCCAGATCTCGTGCGAGCCGCGCGGATCGAGATCGGTGAGCGAGAGCTCCTTGGGAGCGGCCGGGTTGCTCACGTCGTAGAGGCCGAAGCCCTGGAACGTGCTGCCGCCGCAGCTCTGGAAGCTCACGACCGCGAGCTCGCCCGTGAAGTCGGCGGTGGCGACGTGCTGGACGATCGTCTTTTCCGTCCACGTTCCGTGCACGCTCGGCTGCGACTGCACGTCGGCGAAGGTCGAGATGCGCTTTGGCTTGCTCGGAGTGTGGACGTCGTAGACGCGCACGCCGTCGGAGGGGCACTGCGATCCGTGCCAACTCGACAGGTACGCGTAGCCGAGATGGCCGAAGACGTCGCCCGTGTAGCCCTCGTGCGGGTTCGCATGGGCGATCTTCTGGAGACGCGCCGTGTGGGCGGGCTTGGCTCCGGGAACGGCCGCGGCGGTTCCGGTGAGGACGAGGGCGATTGCGAGCAGGCTCAGGACGTGCTTCAGAGTGAACAATGAGACGTATGGGAGCGGGATTTGTCGGAATACTGTCGGCGGAGCTCCACTTTCCGGAGAACGGATCGCTGAAGGGCAAGCGGAAGGAGCTCTTGTCGGTCAAGGCGCAGCTCCAGCGGCGCTTCGGCGCGTCCGTCGCGGAGGTGGACTACCACGAGCTGTGGCAGCGGGCGCGGATCACGCTGTCCTGCGTCGCGCGGGGGCATCGCGAGGTGGAGGAGCTCCTGGCCGGCGCGGAGCGGTATCTCGCGGGGCGTGCCTTCGAGCTGGGACGGGTAGAGCGAGAGGTCGTGACGCTCGATGAGTAGGCCCCTGGATGAGTGAGCGGATGCGGCGCGTGAACGAGGCCGTGCGGCAGGTGCTGTCGGAAGCCGTCGCCGAGCTCAAGGATCCGCGCATCGGCTTCGTGACCGTCACCGGGGTCGAGACGTCGACCGATCTGCGGGAGGCCCGCGTCTACGTCAGCGTGCTCGCCTCGGAGCAGGACCGCGCCCGGACGCTCGAGGGGCTGGCCGCCGCGCACGGCGTCCTCCAGGCCCGTCTGGGCCGCGAGCTCCGTCTGAAACGAACTCCGCAGCTCGCCTTTGAATACGATCCGTCGGTTGAGCGTGGAGTACGCATGGGTCAACTAATCGATGAACTCGCCCCAGACGACGACTGATCTCGAGGCCGCGGCGCGGGCGATCCGCGAGCACGACCGCTTCCTGATCACGACCCACGAGAACCCGGACGGGGATGCGCTGGGGTCGATCCTCGCGGCCAAGCTCGCTCTCGACGCGCTCGGGAAGGACGGGATCATGTACCTGTACGGGCAGGTGCCGCTGCCGGCCGAGTACGGGTTCATGCAGCTCGACGAGCTGCAGCGCGAGCTCCCGCCTGACGCTGATGAGCGGGTGCTGCTCGCGTTGGACTGCGCCAAAGAGATGCGCCTCGGGCGCGACTACGAGGAGCTGCTGTCCCGGGCGCCCCTCGTGGTCGACATCGACCACCACCACGACAACACGCGCTTCGGGAGCATCAATGCCATCGTCGGGGATGCCTCGTCGACGGGTGAGATCATGCGCGACCTCCTGCGCCTCCTGGACGTCGAGCTGACGCCCGAGATCGCGGAAGCGCTGTACATCGCACTGGTGACCGATACCGGACGCTTTCAGTACACGAACACCACGCCGCATGCGTTGCGCCTGGCGGCTGAGCTGGTCGAGGCGGGCGCGAATCTCAATCGGGTCTTCCAGGGCGTGTACGAGAGCGTCGAGTTCGCGAAGCTCAAGCTTCTCGCTCGTGCACTCGAGCGGGCGGATGTCTACGACGGCGGCCGGCTCATCATCTCGTACCTCCTACGCGACGACTTCCTCGAGGTCGGGGCGGTCGAGCCGTACTCGGAGGGGATAATCGACTACCTGCGCGCCGTCGAGGGATCGGACATGGCGGTGCTGATTCGCGAGCCCCCGACGCGCGGCGGCCCCAAGCATCGCGTCAGCCTGCGCTCGCGCTCGGACGAGCTGGACGTGTCCGTGATTGCGCGGAAGGCCGGCGGCGGCGGGCATCGCCAGGCGGCAGGCTTCTCGAGCGAGCTCGAGCTCGGCGACCTCATCGCCTTCATCCGCGAGGAGTTCGCGGTCGCGGCGAAGGCCGCAGCGTAGGCGGGGCCGAACGGTGCCGCCCCGAGGGCTTCGGCCGAGCGGGCTGATCCTCGTCGACAAGCCGCCCGGGCCTTCGTCTTTCCGGGTGGTGCGCGCCATCCGCTCGCGCACGGGCGCTCGCACCGGCCACGCGGGGACGCTGGACCCCTTCGCCAGCGGGCTGTTACTTGTGTTGTCCGGCTCGGCAACTAGACTGACCCCATGGCTCGTCGGCCTGGACAAGCGCTACATCACCGAGATCGATCTCCGTCGCCGGACCTCGACGGGCGATCCCGAGGGAGAGACGATCGCGGAGAGCAATGTTCCTTCCGAAGAGGAACTACACGCGCGGCTCGCGCTCCTCCGCGGCACCGTGGAGCTGCCGATCCCCGCCGTCTCCGCCGTAAAGGTCGGAGGTCAGCGGGCCTACCGGCTCGCGCGCCGCGGCGTCACCCTGGAGATGCCGATGCGGCAGTCGCGGATCGATCAGCTGGATGTCAGCGCGTATACAGGCGAGGCCGTGACCCTCGACCTCCGCGTCAGCTCCGGGACTTACATTCGCTCCGTCGCCGACGCGCTCGGAGGGCACTGCCGGACGCTCCGCCGCACCGAGGTGGGACCATTCCGGGTCGAGGACGCCGACCTCGAGCGGATCCTGCCGCCGGCCCAGGCGCTTCCCTTCTTGCCCATGCGGGAGGTGGACGAGGCCACCGCGGCGGCGATCCGGCAGGGCCGGGAGCGGGTGACCGAGGACGTCAGGGTCGTACACGAGGGCGAGCTCGTCGCCGTTGGCGGGACGGTGCTGCCCTGAGCGGACTGCCGTGAGCGGAATCGTGCTCTGGGACTTCGACGGCACGCTGGCCGAGCGTCCCGGAATGTGGCGGGGCTGCCTCCTCGAGGTGTTGCGCGAAGAGGAGCCCGAGCTCGAGGCGGAGCAAGACGCCTTCATCCCGGCCCTGCGCGGCCGCTTCCCCTGGCACACGCCGGACGAGCCCCATCTCGACCTCTGTGAAAGCGGTGCCTGGTGGGCGCGGATCGTGCCGCTGCTCGCCCAGGCATACGAGGACGCAGGCGTCCCGCGCGAGCGCGCGACCGAGCTCGCCGAGCTCGCCCGCAAGCGCTACGTCGACCCGGCGGTGGGCTGGCACGTGTTCGAGGACACGGTGCCGGCGCTCGACCGGCTTGGCGAGGCGGGGTGGCGGCACGCAGTGCTGTCCAACCACGTCCCGGAGCTCGAGCAGATCGTTGCCGGGCTCGGGCTCGATCGGCACGTCGAGTCCGTTCTCTGCTCCGGCGTCACCGGCTATGAGAAGCCGCACCCGGAGGCCTTCGCGACCGCTTTGCGCCTCCGCCGCGACGGCGAGCCCGTGTGGATGGTGGGCGACAACCCCGAGGCCGACGTCGAGGGCGCCCGGCGCGCGGGCCTGCCTGCGGTGCTCGTCCGCACGAACGGGGTCGGGCTCCGTCAGGCCGCGGAGGAGATCCTTTCCTCGTGAACGTCGCCTATCGGCCCGGTGACCTGACCGCCGAAGCGCGGGCGGTCGCGATCGGCACCTTCGACGGCGTCCATCGAGGACATCGCCGGGTGATCGACGCAGCGCTCGCCGCCGGGCCGAAGCCGACGGTCCTCACGTTCGATCCGCATCCTCGGGTGGTCCTCGGAAACCAGGTGGAGCTTCTCACGACGCTCGAGCGCCGGCTCGAGCTCTTCGAGGAGCTCGGCGTGGCCGACACGCTCGTGGTCGAGTTCACCCAGGACACCGCGCGCCTCGAGCCGGAGGAGTTCGTCGACTCGGTCCTGCGGCCGATCGGCACCGAGGTGGTCGTTGCGGGGGAGAACTTCCGTTTCGGCCGCGCCCGCGCCGGCGACCTCGACCTGTTGGCGATGCTGGGCTTCGACGTCCGTCCGGTGCCGCTGGTCGAGCACGTCTCGTCCAGCCAGCTGCGGCACCTCCTCCGTGCCGGTGAGGTCGAGCGCGCCGCCGCGCTGTTCGGGCGGCCGCCCGAGCTGGACGGCACCGTCGTGTCGGGGGACGCCCGCGGCGGCACCCTCGGCTTTCCGACCGCGAATCTCGCGGTCGATCCGCAGCTCCTCGTGCCCGCGTACGGGATCTACGCCGGCGCGGTCGGCGACAACCGGGCAGCGATATCGATCGGGACGAATCCCCACTACGGTGGAGAGGAGCGGCGCATCGAGGCCTTCGTGCTCGACTTCGAGGGCGACCTGTACGGGCGGCGGCTCGTGGTCGAGCTGTGGAAGCGGCTCAGGGACGAGCGTGTCTTCGACAGCGAGCAGGACCTGATCGACCAGATCGCCCGCGACGTCGAGGAAACGCGGGCCGCCAAGCGCCCGTCCTAGCGCGAAACTGGCCGCAAACGGCGGCTTTTGCTAGAACGGCCTCTCTATCCGGGGGGTGAGAGCTGCGGTGCAGCATCCGATATCGCTTCGCGTGAGCCACTCCCGTGGCCACCGCCCCCGAGCGCTCGATCCGCAGGCCGGCGCATCCGCCGCCGGCCATTGACCCCTGCCGAAAGGAGCTGTCCGTGGCAACTCCAGCGAAATCCAAGAGAGCGACAACGGCGGCCCGCACGTCTGCGGGTACCGCCGGCAACGGTGACACGACCCTGACCGGGCCAGAGCTCAAGCGCCTCGTCGAAGCGCTGCGCGCCGCCAAGAACGGCGACTTTTCCGCCCGCCTCTCCGCTGCCACGGACAGCGGCCTGGGCGAAGTGGCGGTCGCCTTCAACGAGCTCGCGGAGAGGCAGGAGAGCTTCGCGTTCGAGCTCCAGCGGGTCAACCGAGTGATCGAGCGGGAAGGACGAATGACCGAGCGGGCGTCGTTGCCGGGAGCGGCAGGGTCCTGGGCGCAGGCGACCGAAGCGGTCAACGGGATGATCGACAACCTCGCCCGGCCGACGACCGAGGTCGCACGCGTCATCGACGCGGTTGCGGACGGCGACCTGTCCCAGAAGATGGCTCTCAAGATCGAAGGCCGCCCGGTACGCGGGGAGTTCGCCCGCATCGGGACGACGGTCAACGAGATGGTCGACCAGCTCTCGTCCTTCGCGGACGAGGTCACACGCGTGGCCCGCGAGGTCGGCACCGAGGGCAAGCTGGGCGGCCAGGCCAAGGTCAAGGGCGTCTCGGGCGTCTGGAAGGACCTGACCGAGAACGTCAACTCGATGGCGTCCAGCCTCACTGCGCAGGTGCGCAACATCGCCGAGGTCACCACGGCTGTGGCAAACGGCGACCTCAGTAAGAAGATCACGGTCGACGCGCGCGGCGAGGTGCTCCAGCTGAAGGAGACCGTCAACACCATGGTCGACCAGCTCTCGTCGTTCGCCGACGAGGTCACGCGCGTCGCCAAGGAGGTCGGCACCGAAGGCAAGCTCGGCGGCCAGGCGCAGGTCAAGGGCGTCTCGGGCGTCTGGAAGGACCTGACCGACAACGTCAACACCCTGGCCGGCAACCTCACCGGCCAGGTCCGCAACATCGCCCTCGTCACCACTGCGGTCGCGAACGGCGACCTGTCCAAGAAGATCACCGTCGACGTCAAGGGCGAGATCCTCGAGCTCAAGGACACGATCAACGTGATGGTCGACCAGCTGCGTTCGTTCGCAGCGGAGGTCACGCGCGTCGCGAAGGAAGTAGGGACGGAAGGGAAGCTCGGCGGCCAGGCGCAGGTGGAGGGCGTCTCGGGCGTCTGGAAGGACTTGACCGACAACGTCAACACCCTGGCCGGCAACCTCACGAGCCAGGTCCGCAACATCGCCCAGGTCACGACCGCCGTCGCGAACGGCGATCTCTCACAGAAGATCACCGTCGACGTCCGCGGCGAGGTCCAGGAGCTCAAGGACACGATCAACGTGATGGTCGACCAGCTGCGTTCGTTCGCGGCGGAGGTCACGCGCGTGGCCCGCGAGGTCGGAACTGAGGGAAAGCTGGGCGGTCAGGCGACCGTGGAAGGCGTTTCCGGCGTCTGGAAGGACCTCACCGACAACGTCAACACGCTCGCCGGCAACCTCACGAGCCAGGTCCGCAACATCGCCCAGGTCACCACCGCAGTCGCGAACGGCGACCTGAGCAAGAAGATCACCGTCGACGTCGAGGGCGAGATCCTCGAGCTCAAGGACACCATCAACACGATGGTCGACCAGCTCTCGGCCTTCGCCGCCGAGGTGACCCGCGTGGCGCGTGAGGTCGGAACCGAAGGGAAGCTGGGAGGCCAGGCGCAGGTGGAGGGTGTCTCCGGCGTCTGGCGCGGACTGACCGAGAACGTGAACTTCATGGCGTCGAGCCTCACCGGCCAGGTGCGGAACATCGCCGAGGTCACGACGGCCGTCGCGCTCGGCGACCTGTCCAAGAAGATCACCGTCGACGTCAAGGGCGAGATCCTCGAGCTGAAGAACACGATCAACGTCATGGTCGACCAGCTCTCGTCCTTCGCGGACGAGGTCACGCGAGTCGCCCGCGAGGTCGGCACCGAGGGCCGACTTGGCGGCCAGGCCGAGGTCGAAGGCGTGTCGGGAGTCTGGCGCGGCCTGACCGAGAACGTGAACCTGATGGCGTCCAACCTGACCGGCCAGGTGCGGAACATCGCCGAGGTCACGACCGCGGTCGCCAAGGGAGACCTCTCGCAGACGATCACGGTGGACGCACGCGGCGAAGTGCTGGCGCTCAAGAACACCATCAACACCATGGTCGACCAGCTGTCGAGCTTCGCCGCCGAGGTCACCCGCGTCGCCCGCGAGGTCGGCACCGAGGGCAAGCTCGGCGGTCAGGCCGAGGTGAAGGGCGTCTCCGGAACGTGGAAGGACCTCACGGACAACGTCAACTTCATGGCGTCGAACCTCACCGGCCAGGTGCGGAACATCGCCGAGGTCACGACCGCAGTCGCCCAGGGCGACCTGAGCAAGAAGATCACCGTGGACGTCCGTGGCGAGATCCTCGAGCTCAAGCGGACGATCAACACGATGGTCGACCAGCTGTCGAGCTTCGCCGCCGAGGTGACCCGCGTGGCCCGCGAGGTGGGAACCGAGGGCAAGCTCGGCGGTCAGGCGAAGGTCAAGGGTGTGTCCGGGACGTGGAAGGACCTCACGGACAACGTCAACTTCATGGCGTCGAACCTCACCGGCCAGGTGCGGAACATCGCCCAGGTCACGACCGCGGTGGCGAACGGCGACCTGAGCAAGAAGATCACCGTCGACGTCAAGGGCGAGATCCTCGAGCTCAAGGACACGATCAACACGATGGTCGACCAGCTGCGCTCGTTCGCGGCCGAGGTCACGCGCGTTGCCAAGGACGTCGGCACAGAAGGGAAGCTCGGCGGCCAGGCGACGGTGGAGGGCGTCTCCGGCGTCTGGAAGGACCTGACGGAGAACGTGAACATCATGGCGTCGTCGCTGACCGCTCAGGTGCGCAATATCGCGGCCGTCACGACCGCCGTCGCGACCGGCGACCTGTCCAAGAAGGTGACCGTCGACGTCAAGGGCGAGATCCTCGAGCTCAAGAACACGATCAACGTCATGGTCGACCAGCTCTCCTCCTTCGCCGACGAGGTCACGCGCGTGGCCAAGGAGGTCGGCACCGAGGGCGAGCTCGGCGGCCAGGCGCAGGTCAAGGGCGTATCGGGGACCTGGAAGGACCTGACCGACAACGTCAACCAGCTCGCCGAGAACCTGACCACCCAGGTGCGCGCGATCGCCGAGGTGACGACCGCGGTCGCCAGGGGCGACCTCTCGCAGAAGATCACCGTCGACGCGCGTGGCGAGATTCTCCAGCTCAAGAACACGATCAACGTCATGGTCGACCAGCTCTCCTCCTTTGCCGCCGAGGTCACACGCGTGGCACGCGAGGTCGGCTCGGAAGGAAAGCTCGGAGGCCAGGCGCAGGTCGAGGGCGTCTCCGGCACGTGGAAGGGCCTCACCGACAACGTGAACCAGCTGGCGCAGACGCTGACGACGCAGCTGCGCGCGATCGCGGAGGTCTCGACCGCCGTCACCCAGGGCGACCTCACGCGCTCGATCAACGTGGAGGCGCAGGGCGAGGTCGAGGACCTCAGGGACAACATCAACCAGATGATCGGCAACCTCCGCGAGACGACCGAGAAGACGGCTGCGCAGGACTGGATGAACGCGAACCTGGCTCGCTTCTCCGGCCTCCTCCAGGGCCAGCGCGACCTACCGACGGTCTCGCGCGTGATCATGTCCGAGCTCACGCCGCTCGTCTCCGCGCAGGTCGGCGGCTTCTACATGTCCGAGACGGACGGGGACGACGAGAGGCCGCTGCACCTCATCTCCTCGTACGCGTACAAGCGGCGGAAGTCGGTCGCGAACCGCTTCGCGATCGGCGAGGCGCTCGTCGGGCAGGCGGCGCTCGAGAAGAAGGCGATCCTGATCACGAAGGCGCCGGAGGACTACATCACCGTCGCCTCCGGGCTCGGCGAGGGAGCACCCGTCAACGTGATCGTCCTGCCCGTCCTGTTCGAGGACCAGGTGATGGCGGTGATCGAGCTCGCCTCCTTCGAGCCGTTCCGCGAGATCCACCTGACGTTCCTGGAGCAACTCGGCGAGACGATCGGGGTCGTGCTCAACACGATCCTCGCCAACACGCGCACCGAGGAGCTGCTGGAGCAGTCCCAGGGACTGACCCGCGAGCTCCAGAGCCAGTCCGAGGAGCTGCAGACGCAGCAGGAGGAGCTCCAGCAGACGAACAAGGAGCTCGAGGAGCAGGCGGCTTCGCTGCGCGCCTCGGAGGAGCTGCTCCAGACCCAGCAGACAGAGCTCCAGCAGACGAACGAGGAGCTGGAGGAGCGCTCACGGCTGCTCGAGATCAAGAACCGCGAGGTCGAGCTCGCCCGCGGCGCGCTCGAGGAGCGGGCGGAGCAGCTCGCGCTGTCCTCGAAGTACAAGTCGGAGTTCCTCACGAACATGTCCCACGAGCTGCGGACGCCGCTCAACTCGCTGCTCCTGCTCGCCAAGCTCCTGAGCGAGAACCCGGAGGGGAACCTGAGCGACAAGCAGGTCGAGTTCGCCTCGACGATCTTCGCGTCCGGGAGCGACCTCCTCGACCTCATCAACGACATCCTCGACCTCTCCAAGGTCGAGGCCGGGAAGCTCGACGTCGTCCCCGAGCGGGTCACGTTGTCGGAGGTGGCCGGCTACGCCGACCGTACGTTCCGGCCGCTGGCGGAGCAGAAGGGGCTCGAGTTCGAGATCGGCGTCGACCGGGCCTCGCCGGCGGTCCTCGAGTCCGACGAGCTGCGCCTGCAGCAAATCCTCAAGAACCTGCTCTCGAATGCGGTCAAGTTCACGGACGCGGGGAAGGTCGAGCTGCGCATCCGGGTCGTCCAGGACGACGTCCGCTTCGCCACGGAGCCGCTCGCTCGGGCGGAACGCGTACTCGCCTTCGACGTGACGGACACGGGCCCCGGAATCCCCGAGGACAAGCTGAACCTGATCTTCGAGGCGTTCCAGCAGGCCGACAGCGGCCCGGCGCGCAAGCACGGCGGCACCGGCCTCGGCCTCTCGATCAGCCGGGAGATCGCCCGCCTGCTCGGGGGCGAGATCCACGTCCAGAGCGCCATGGGAAAGGGGAGCACCTTCACGCTCTTCCTGCCCGCCCGGTTCCCGGAGACGCCGACCCCGCGCCAGGACGAGGCGGAGCAGACCGAGCTCGGCCGTGAGCTGACCGAGATAGCGGCACGCAGCGGCGTACCGCCCACGGCCGATCCGCTGCTCCTCCTGCCGGGCGAGGTCGCGGACGACCGCGACGAGATCCAACCGGGCGACCGGGTCGTCGTCGTGGTCGAGGAGGACGCGGAGCTCGCGAAGACGCTGCTGGGCAAAGCGCGCGAGCGCGGCTTCAAGGGGATCGTCGCCCAGCGCGGTGACGCCGGCCTCGCGCTCATCCACGAGTTCAAGCCGGACGCGATCATCCTCGACCTGAAGCTGCCCGTGATGGACGGCTCGACGGTGCTCGACCACCTCAAGCACCATCCCGCCACGCGCCACATCCCCGTCCACGTGGTCGCCGCCGACGGCGACGGGCGGGACGCGCTGCGCGCCGGCGCCGTGGCGGTGGTCGAGAAGCCTCTCGACAAGAAGTCCCTCGACCGCACCTTCAACGACCTCGAGCAGTTCCTGGCACGTGACGTCAAGAACCTCCTGATCGTGGAGGACGACGAGGAGCAGCGCCGGTCGCTGGTGGAGCTCGCCGGGGACGGGGACGACGTCGAGGTCACCGCGGTCGGGACGAGCAAAGAGGCGCTCGATGCGCTCGCAGAGAAGCGGTTCGACTGCGTCGTCCTCGACCTGAAGCTGCCCGACGGCACCGGCTTCGAGCTGCTCGAGGAGCTGAAGGGGAACGGCGAGTTCGGCGACGTGCCGGTGATCGTCTACACCGGCAAGGACCTGACGAGGCGCGAGGAGACGAAGCTCCGGCGCTACGCCGAGGCGATCGTCGTCAAGGACGTCCGCTCTCCCGAGCGGCTGCTCGACGAGACCGCGCTCTTCCTCCACCGGGTGGAGAACCGGCTGCCGGCGGCGAGGCGGCGCACGCTCGAGCAGCTCCACGACGGCAACGCCGTTCTCCTGGGGAAGAAGATCCTGATCGTCGACGACGACGTGCGGAACGTCTTCGCGCTCACCAGCGTCCTCGAGGGCCACGGGATGGAGGTCGTCTTCGCGGAGACCGGGGCCGAGGGGCTCGAGAAGCTCGAGGCGAGCTCGGACATCGACCTCGTCCTGATGGACATCATGCTCCCGGAGATGGACGGGTACGAGACGATGCAGCAGATCCGCGCTCGTGACCGCTTCGAGAGGCTTCCGGTAATCGCGCTGACCGCCAAGGCGATGAAGGGCGACCGGCAGAAGAGCATCGCCGCGGGTGCCTCCGACTACATCGCAAAGCCGGTCGACACGGACCAGCTCCTGTCCTTGATGCGAGTGTGGCTGTACGCGTGAACCACAACGGGGTCGCACCGGACGAGCAGGCCGAGCTCGAGTCCATCGAGATCGACCTGCTCGTCGAGGCGATCTATCGCCGGTACGGCTTCGACTTCCGCAACTATGCGCCCGCATCGCTGAAGCGGCGCATCCAGCGGCGGGTGTCGGCCGAGCGGGTGGGGAGCGTCTCCGCCCTGCAGGAGCGGGTCCTGCACGAGCCCGCGGTGATGGAGCGGCTCCTCCTCGACCTGTCCGTGAACGTCACCGCGATGTTCCGCGATCCCGGCTTCTACGTCGTCTTCCGCGAGAAGGTCGTCCCGCTGCTGCGCACGTACCCGTTCGTGCGCATCTGGAATGCGGGATGCGCAACGGGGGAAGAGACCTATTCGCTGGCCATCCTGCTCGAGGAGGAAGGGATCTACGAGAAGACGCGCATCTACGCCACCGACTTCAACCAGACGGCGCTGGAGCAGGCCCGCGAGGGCGTCTTCCCGCTCGAGCGGATGCGCGACTACACCGCCAACTACATCCAGGGCGGGGGGAAGCGCTCCTTCTCGGAGTACTACCGGGCAGGCTACGACGGCGCGCAGTTCCCGAGCACCCTGGTGCGGAACGTCGTGTTCGCGCAGCACAACCTCGTCTCCGACCGCAGCTTCAACGAGTTCCAGGTGATCGTGTGCCGGAACGTGATGATCTACTTCGACCGCACGCTGCAGGAGCGTGTCCACGCCCTTTTCTACGACAGCCTCGTCACCCTGGGCGTGCTCGGCCTCGGACGGCGCGAGTCGGCCGCGTTCACCTCGTTCGGGGACCGCTACGAGCCGATCGACACGGACGAGCGCGTCTACCGGAAGGTGGCCTGAGTTGCACCTCGTCGTCGTCGGCGCCTCCTGGGGCGGGATGGAGTCGCTCCCCACGCTTCTGCAGGGGCTGCCGGCCGAGCACGAGATCGCCGTCGCGGTCGCGCAGCACCGCCACGTCTCCTCCGGCCGCGAGCTCCAGCGCGCCCTCCAGCGGCGCAGCCCGCTCCAGGTGACCGACGTGGACGACAAGGAGCCGATCGAGGCGGGGCGCGTCTACCTCGCGCCGGCCGACTATCACCTTCTCGTCGAGCCGGGCCGCTTCGCCCTCTCGACCGAGGGGGCCGTCAACTACAGCCGCCCCTCGATCGACGTCCTGTTCGAGTCGGCGGCCGACGCGTACCGCGAGCGCACGATCGGGATCATCCTGACCGGGACCGGCCGCGACGGCGTCGCGGGGCTGACACGGGTCAAGGAGCGGGGAGGGGCCGCGATCGTCGAGGACCCCGTAAGCGCGGTCCGGGGCGAGCTGCCCAGCGCCGCAGTCGTCGCAGCGGACGCCGTCCTCCCCCTCCAGGAGATCGCGCCGTTCGTCCGCAGCCTCGTGCTACAGGTGGCAGCATGAGCGCCGACGAGCGTCCCAACATCCTGCTCGTCGACGACATCGCGCAGAACCTGCTCGCCCTCGAGGCCGTGCTCGAGCCGCTCGGCTGCAATCTCGTCAAGGCCACCTCGGGCGAGCAAGCGCTCAGGGCACTCCTCAAGGACGAGTTCGCGCTCGTCCTCCTGGACGTACAGATGCCGGAGCTGGACGGTTTCGAGACCGCGGCGCTCATCAAGCAGCGCGAGCGGACGAAGAACGTCCCCATCATCTTCCTCACAGCCGTCAGCAAGGACTCGAAGCACATCTTCCGCGGGTACTCGGGCGGCGCGGTCGACTACATCCTCAAGCCGTTCGACCCCGAGCTGCTGCGCTCGAAGGTCGCCGTCTTCGTCGACCTGCATCAGAAGACCGAGCAGCTGACGCGCCAGGCGGAGCTGCTGCGGAGAACCGAGCTGGCCGCGGCGCGTCGCCGCAGCGAAGAGCGCTACCGCCAGCTCGCGGACGCGATGCCGCAGATCGTGTGGACGTCCGACGCGCTCGGCCGGACGACCTATCGCAACGAGCGTTTCTACGAGTACACAGGGCTCGATCCAGACACGCTCGGCGGCGACGCCTGGCTGGAGATCGTCCACCCGGACGACCTCCAGGCCGTGACGGAGGAGCGCGCGCGCTCGCTCGCCACCGGCGAGGTCTTCGAGGCGCAGTTCCGCTACCGCGGCGCGGACGGCTCGTACCGCTGGCAGCTCGGGCGAGCGATTCCGATCACCGGCGCGGCCGGCCGCGTCGACCTGTGGGTCGGCACCGCCACCGACATCGACGACCAGAAGCGCCTGTACGAACAGGTCGAGGAGCAGGCACAGGCGGCGCGCGTCCTCACGGCGATCGCCGACGCCGTCTTCCTCGTCGACCGCAAGGGCGTGGTACGGCTCTGGAATCCCGCCTCCGAGGCGGCGACCGGGCTGAAGGCGGACGACGTGTGCGGATTCCGTATCGACGACGTGCTCCCGAGTTGGAGCGCGATCGCCGACCGCGTCCCCGTGTCCAGCGACCCGAAGGAGCTCTCGGGCCACGAGACGCTCCCGCTCGAGGTGGACGGGAAAGAGCTGTGGGTCTCGATCGCCGGCGTCGCCGTCCAGGACGGAACGGTCTACGCCTTCCGGGACATGACCGAGGAGCGACTGCTCGAGCAGATGCGCCAGGACCTCGTGGCCACGGTCTCCCACGAGCTGCGCACGCCGCTGGCCGCCATCTACGGCTCGGCCGAGACGATCCGCCGCAGCGACATCGAGCTGAACGACGAGCTGCGCGACCGCCTGATCAGGACGATCGCCGAGGAGTCGGGGCGCCTGACGCAGATCGTCAACGACCTGCTCCTCGCCAGCAATCCGGAGCGGCTCGACCTCTCGCTCGAGGAGTGCGACGCGCGCGTGCTGGCCGAGGGCGTGGTCGAGACCGCGCGGCTCCAGCTCCCGGAGGGCGTCAGCGTCGACTTCCGCGCGCCGAAGCAGCTCCCGGCCGTCGTTGCCGACCCGCAGCACCTGCGCCAGGTGCTCACGAACCTCGTCGACAACGCGATCAAGTACTCCCCCGACGGCGGTCCCGTCCGCCTGAGCCTCCGGCGGCAGGACGGGTACGTCCGCTTCGCCGTGCAGGACGAGGGCCTCGGCATCCCGCGCGCGGAGCAGGAGCGCATCTTCGAGAAGTTCTACCGCCTCGATCCCGAGATGACCCGCGGCGTGGGGGGGACGGGGCTCGGTCTGTACATCTGCCGCGCGCTCGTCCAGCAGCTGCACGGACGGATCTGGGTCACCTCGCAAGAGGGGAAGGGCTCGACCTTCTTCGTGGAGCTCCCCGTCGCGCCGCGGGCCAGGAAGCAGGGATCGCGCCGGGCTAGCCCGCGGGCGGCCGGTACGCGCGCGTGATGCCGTCCCCCGAGCCGACGTAGACCGTTCCGCCTGCCACCGCGGGGTCGGACGGATCGGCTGTCGTCCTCGCGTGCCAGAGCGTCTTGCCGGTGCGGGCGTCGAGCCCGTACATCGTCAAGCCTGCCCCGAAGTAGACGACTCCCCCGGCGACCGCGGGCGAGGACGCGCTCGGCGCGATCGCTTTCGACCACAGCAGCTTGCCGTTCGAGGCGCGCAGCGCATAGAAGCGTCCACCGGGAGACGTGTAGTAGACGATTCCGTTTGCGACCGCGGGCGAGGACGAGGTCAGGAACCGCGACGAGCCCACGCGCGTCTTCCACAGGCGCTTGCCCGTCGACGCCGCGAACGCGTAGAGCGAATACGCCTTCCCGTTGCGGCCCACGGCCGCCGCCTGGAAGACGCGTCCACCCGAGACCGCAGGGGATGCGCTCCAGGAGAAGTCCGTGCCGACCTGTGGCCGGAAGGACCACCGGGGCGCGCCGGTCGCGGCGTCGAGCGCGAGCAGCCTCCGCCCGGACGCCGGGCCGGCCCCGATGAAGAGCGTCCCGTTCGCCACCGCGGGCGAGCAGATGAAGCAGCCCACGTTCGGGCGCGTCCAGCGAACCGCACCGGTCGCCGAATCGAGTGCGACGAGCTGGTACGGCACCACGTACACCGTCTGCCCCACGACGGTCGGCGAGCCCGGGAAGATGCCTTGGACCATAGACACAGGCTGTTGCCACAGCGGATCGCCGGAGGAGGCGTCCAGCGCCGTCACGACCGCCGAGCTCGAGTAGCCGAACACTCTCTGGCCGTCCGTCGCCGGCGAGGCGACGAACGCCTTCGCGTTCTCCAGCGCTTGCGACCAGGCTTCGCTCCCGTCCGACCGGTACGCATGCATCACGTTGTCGTCGGAGCCGACGAACACGAGCCCGTCGCTGACGGCCACCGAGCCCTCGATCGACGCTCCCGCCTGCGCGGCCCACGCCCGGCGCAGGCGCTTCGCGTTGGCGCGCGTCAGAGCGCGCTCGGCAGGGTTGAAGCCGGTGTGCGCCGCGTTGTAGTGGAACTGCGGCCACGCGTCCACGGCCGGCGCCGCCGACCCTGCGGCTGTGAAGAGGAGGGCGGCGCCCAGAGGGAGCGCGAGACAGGATCTGGGCGCCATATTCATCAGACGTCGAAGTGCCGGCAAAGAAGGCTCCTTCCCGATCGTTGCTACCCTGTTCACACCGCAGCCTCGGCCGCGCGTGTCTTCCTTCACGGCGTGCGGGGACTGCGGATCCCCACTGTAAGGAGGCACATGACCCTCACGAAGGAAGACAAGCAGCAGATCGTCGGTCAGCACGGAAAGGGCGAAGCCGACACCGGTTCCGCCGAAGTGCAGATCGCGCTCCTGACGCGGCGCATCAACGACCTCACCCAGCACCTGCGGCAGCACTCGAAGGACCACCATTCGCGCCGCGGCCTGCTCAAGCTCGTCGGGCGCCGCCGGCGGCTGCTCAACTATCTGCAGCGCAAGGATTTGGAGGGCTACCGCGCCCTCATCAAGGAGCTGGGCCTAAGGCGGTAGCGAAGCGACAGATTCAACAAGGCCGTGCCAGATTTCAACCTGGCGCGGAACGATCGGAGGGTGGAAGTTTGAGCGAGCTCGAGGCCACTTCCCTGGAGCTGACTCAAACCTCCACTCTCCCGGAGAAAGAAGTGGAGGAATACATGGCAGTAGCAACAGACAGCCCGACGACGGTCAGCGTGACCGTGGGCGGGCAGGACATGACGTTCGAGACGGGCAAGCTCGCCAAGCAGGCGGACGGCGCCGTCGTCGTGCGGTCCGGCGAGACGATGGTGCTCGCGACCGCGCAGGGCCGGATGGAGGCCCGCGAGGGCGCCGACTTCTTCCCGCTCACAGTGGACGTCGAGGAGCGGATGTACGCCGCCGGGAAGATCCCGGGCGGCTTCTTCAAGCGTGAAGGACGTCCGACCGAGCGCGCGATCCTGACTGCGCGCATGATCGACCGCCCCATCCGGCCGCTCTGGCCGAAGGGTTTTCGCAACGAGGTGCAGGTGATCTGCACGGTGCTGTCCGCCGACCTGATCACGCCGCACGACATCCTGTGCATCAACGGCGCGTCCACCGCGCTGATGATCTCGCCGCTCCCCTTCCAGGGGCCGGTCGGCGCGGTTCGCATCGGCATGATCGACGGTGAGCTCGTCGTCAACCCGACGCTGCAGGAGAGCGAGAACGAGAGCACGCTCGACCTGATCGTCGTCGGCACGAAGGACGGCCTGACCATGGTCGAGGCCGGCGCCGACGAGATTCCGGAAGAGGTGCTGCTCGAGGCCTTCGAGAAGGCGCACGCGGAGATCATCAAGATCTGCGAGGCGCAGGAAGAGCTCGCGCGCGAGGTCGGCAAGCCCAAGTGGCTCGATCTCGAGCTCGCCGGCGAGCTGGAGCAGGAGCACGGCGACACGATCCGCCAGCGCATCGCCGAGCAGGGGCTGCGCGAGTCCGGCGCGATCGTCGAGGAGCTGCTCGACGAGCTCGCCGCGCCGCTCTCGATGGAGTCCACCGAGGACGACATCGTCCGCCGGATGCAGGTCCGCGGGGCGCTGAACCTGATCCTCGACCGCATGCGGCTCGAGGCAGTCGAAGGGCCGGTACGCGAGGAGTTCGAGGACGAGCTGCGCGCGCTGACCGAGGCCGAGCAGGACTCGAAGGAGCTCAAGTCGGCCAAGCGCCACCTCCTGTTCGACCGGATCCTCGAGACCGTCGAGCTGCCCTTCCCGGTCGGCCCGGCAACGGTCGAGGGCGACGCCCCGGTGGTCAAGGACTCGCTGACGAAGCAGTTCGTCAAGCGGGCCGCGGAGGCGATCTACAAGGAGCTCGTCCGCCGCAAGATCGCGGTCGAGAAGCGCCGCCCGGACGGCCGCGGGACGGATGAGATCCGCCCGATCACGTGCGAGGTCGGCGTCTCGCCGCGCACGCACGGATCGGCGCTCTTCACGCGCGGCCAGACCCAGATCCTGAGCCTGCTGACGCTCGGCACCGCCAAGGAGGGCCAGCGCATCGACGACCTCTCGCTGGAGACCGACCGGCGGTACATGCACCACTACAACTTCCCGCCCTACTCGGTGGGTGAGACGGGCTTCATGCGCGGCCCGAAGCGCCGTGACATCGGTCACGGTGCGCTCGCGCAGCGGGCCCTCGAGCCGATGATCCCGACGCCGGACGAGTTCCCGTACACGATCCGGATCGTCTCGGAGACGCTCGAGTCGAACGGGTCGTCCTCGATGGGCTCCGTGTGCGGCTCGACGCTGTCGCTCATGGACGCCGGCGTGCCGATCAAGCGGCCCGTCAGCGGCATCGCCATGGGTCTCGTCAAGGAGGGCGACGACTACGTGATCCTGACCGACATCCAGGGCGCCGAGGACCACCTCGGTGACATGGACTTCAAGGTGGCCGGCTCGCGCGAAGGCGTGACCGCGCTCCAGATGGACATCAAGATCACGGGCGTCACCCAGGAGATCATGCGCTCGGCGCTCGAGCAGGCGAAGAAGGCGCGGGACTTCATCCTCGACAAGATGGCCGAGGCCATTCCCGAGGCGCGGCACGAGCTCGCCGAGCACGCGCCGCGCATCTCCTCGGTCAAGATCGCCTCGGACAAGATCGGCATGGTCATCGGCAAGGGCGGCGAGACCATCCGCGCGCTCGAGGCCGACTACGAGGTCCAGATCGACATCGAGGAGGACGGCACGATCCTCATCTACGCCACCGAGGGCACCAAGGCCAACGCCGCGATCGCCGCGATCCAGGCGCTGACGAAGGAGCCGGAGGTCGGGGACACGTACACGGGGAAGGTCGTGAAGACGACGCAGTTCGGCGCCTTCGTCGAGCTGACGAAGGGGACGGACGGACTGCTGCACGTCTCCAATGTCGGGCCTGGCCGCGTGGGTCACATCGAGGACGTGATCGAGCGCGGGGACGTCCTGGACGTCATCGTCCAGGAGGTCGACAAGGCCCGGGGCCGCATCGGCCTCAAGCTCGTCGCGAAGCACGAGAACGGGTCGCTCGTCCAGCCCGAGGAGCTGATCGAGCGGGCCAAGAACGCGCCCCCGCGCGAGCGGGAGGAGCGGGACGACCGCCGCGGCGGTGACCGCCGTGGTGGCGGACGCGACCGCGACAGGCGGCGCGAACGAACGTAGTTCTCGCACTGGCGGCGATCCGGCTCGGCCTCGCGCTTGCGGGGCTCGAAGCCGCGATCGCCGCCGGAGCGACACGCCGGGCTGCGGGGCTCGCCTTTCTTCTCGGAGCGGTCGCGGGATCGGTCTTCGTCCTCACCGACTGGCGCGGACGTCTGCTCGGCTCGCGTTCGCCCCGTGCAGAGCCGCGTTCCGAGGAGTGGTGGAGGGCCGCGCTGCGCGCCACCTACCCGAGCACGCTCGGGCTCGTCCTCCTCGCTGCGATCTCGCTCGTTTTCAGTCCCTTGCTCGCGGCCGTTCTCGCCGGCGTGATCGGCGGTCTCTGCGTCGCCGGGTTGCTGGCGGCGCTAGCCTTGCGCGCGTGAAACGGGCCGTTCCATTCGTCGCGGCAGCCGCGGTGGCCGTCGCGGTCGCCGGCTGTGGTGGCGGCAGCAGCGGGACTCCGCTCACGAAGGACGAGTTCATCACGCGCGGGGACGCCGTCTGCACGAAGTACCGGACGAAGAACCAGGAGCTGAACAAGACCGCGCCCGCGAAGGCCCCGACCGATCCGAGCGCGACCGACCAGCAGGTGAAGGCGTCGGCGCCGCTCCTGCGCGAGCTGGCCGACAACCTGCGCGCGGCGCGAGGAGAGTTCGAGAAGCTGAACCCCCCCGCCGACACGAAGAGCGACTGGCAGAACACGCTGGACGACCTCGACCAGATCGCGGCGAAGCTCGACGACGCCGCGGGAGCCGCGGAGGAGGTCGACCGGCAGAAGGTCGTGAACCTGTACGCGGACATCTTCCGCCTCAACCGCCGCGTCACCAGCTTCGAGACCGACTACGGCTTCAAGGTCTGCGGCACCAGCGGCTGACGCCGCGCCCCGGCACGTCTGCCACTGAGCGAAGCGCCGTTACGATCACTCCGTGCGCCAGAAGTACGTCATGTCGGAGCTCGATTCCGGCGAACGTGTGATCTCGGAGCGCCTCTCGCAGGTGCGCTCCGTCTCGCTCGGCTTCTGGATCGGAGCGGGATCGCGCGACGAGCGCGACGCCAGGGCCGGGATCTCGCACTTCATCGAGCACCTGCTCTTCAAGGGCTCGCGCTCGTACAGCGCGCTGGAGATCGCCGAGGTCTTCGACTCGCTCGGCGGCGAGCTGAACGCGGCCACCTCCCGGGAGCACACGGTCGTGTACGCGCGCGTCGCCGACCAGCACCTGGAGACCGCGGTCGACGTCATGACGGACATGATCTTCGCGCCGGCCTTCGCCGACCTCGACTCGGAGCGCGAGGTCGTCCTGGAGGAGATCGCGATGTACGAGGACACGCCGCAGGATCTCGTCCACGACCTCGTCACCGAGGCCGTCTTCGGGTCACACCCGCTCGGTCGCCCGGTGATCGGGTCGGCCGACGTGATCTCGAGTGTGTCCAGGCGCTCCGTGGCCAACTTCCACCGCGCGATGTACACCCCCGGCAACATCGTGGTCGCCGCCGCGGGGAACGTCGAGCACGAGCGCCTCGTGCAGCTTCTGGAGCAGGCGGGGTCCAAACGCACGAACGGGGAAGCGCCGAAGCGCCGCGTGCGCTCGCCGCTCGTCAAGACGCCCCCGCCGGGAGTCCGCTTCCAGCGCAAGGACACCGAGCAGTACCACGTCTGCCTGGCGGCCCCCGGCATCGCGCGCTCCGACCGGCGGCGCTTCGCGGCCTCGCTCCTGGACAGCATCCTCGGCGGCTCCGCCTCGTCACGCTTCTTCCAGGAAATCCGCGAGAAGCGCGGGATGGCCTATTCCGTCTACACCTTCGCCTCGCAGTACACGGACACCGGGCAGATCGGCTTCTACGTCGGCACGCGCGAGGAGAACCTGCCCGCTTGCATCGAGATCGCCGTCGCGGAGATCGCCGACATCGCCGACGGCAACCTGCGCGTGCGCGAGCTGGAGCGCGCGAAGGAGAACCTGAAGGGACGGATCATCCTCGCGATGGAGTCGACCGGGAGCCGGATGAGCCGGCTCGGCAAGTCGCTCATCACCGACACGGAGCTTCTCTCCCTCGACCGGCTCGGCGCCGAGATCGACGCGGTGACCCCCGAGGCGGTTGCGGAGCTGGCCGGGATGCTGCTGGCGCCGGAGCGCTTCTCCGCCGCCGGGATCGGGCCGAATGAGGGCTGGTTCATGGACGCGGTCGAGCGCGTCAATCCCGCGCTGACCGGCGCGGCCGCGGCTGCCGCTGCCGCCGCGTGAAGATCCTTCTCAACGGCCGCGGGGGGAAGGTCGGAAGGGTGCTCGCGCCGGCCCTCGAACGGGCCGGCCACGAGCTCGTCGACGAGCTCGAGGGGGCGGACGCGATGGTCGACTTCACCGCGCCGGAAGCGGCGCTCGGGAACGTGCAGGCTGCGATCGCAGCGGGCGTCCCGTCGGTCGTGGGAACCAGCGGCTGGGACACCGACGCGGTGCGCGACGCGCCTGTCGCCGTCTTCTATGCGCCGAACTTCGCGGTCGGTGCGGTCCTGATGATGCGCTTCGCGGAGGAGGCCGCGCGCCACCTTCCCTCGGCCGAGATCGTCGAGCTGCACCACGAGACGAAGGTGGACGCGCCGTCGGGGACGGCAAAGGCGACCGCGGAGCGGCTTCCGGGAGATCCGCCGGTTCATTCCGTCCGGCTGCCGGGCCTCGTCGCGCACCAGGAGGTGCTGCTCGGCGCGCACGGGCAGCTTCTGACCATCCGCCACGACGCGCTCTCCCGCGAGGCGTACGTCCCGGGCGTCCTGCTCGCCCTCGAGCGCCTGCCCTCCCTTCCGGCGGGGCTGACCGTCGGCCTCGACAAACTGTTGGCATGAGCGGCGGCATCCTCCCGGCGCAGAAGATCCGGCAGGCGATCGAGGACGGCTGGATCGGCGGAGACCCGCCCGCCGACCATATTCAGCCCGCGAGCCTCGACCTCCGGCTGGGCGCGAACGCATATGCGCTTCGGTGCAGCTTCCTCCCCGACGACCAGGTCTCGATCGAGACGAAGCTCGCCGACCTGGCGCTCACCGAGTTCGACATCCGGCGGGGCGCGGTCCTCGAGCGCAACCGCCCCTACCTCATCCCGCTCGCGGAGCGGGTGGCGCTCCCCGCCGACGTACGCGGCCGGACGAACCCGAAGAGCTCGACCGGCCGCATCGACGTGTTCACGCGCGTCATCAGCGAGGGGAACTTCCGCTTCGACGAGATTCCGGCCGGGTACGACGGCCCACTCTTCCTCGAAATCGTCTCGCGCTCGTTCGCGATCCGCGTGGAGGAGGGCCTGACGCTCAACCAGCTGCGGCTCGTCGCCGGCGACGCGCGCTGCTCCGACGCGCAGATCGTCGCGCTGCACGACGAGTCTCCGCTCATCTACGCGGACGACGCCCCGCTCAGCGGGGCGGACCTGCGTCTCGCCGACGGCCTCTTCCTGAGCGTCGACCTCGAGCGCGGGGAGGAGCCGGCGGGGTACAAAGCGCGGCCGAACGCGCCGCTCCTCGACCTCGCGCGCGTCGGCGAGCACGACGGAGAGTCGTTCTGGGAGCCGATCTACGCCGTCGACGGCCGCATCATCCTGCAGCCCGAGGAGTTCTATCTCCTCATCTCGCGCGAGCGGGTGCAGATCCCGCCGTGGCTGGGGGCGGAGATGACCGCCTACGACCCCACGGCCGGCGAGCTGCGCACGCACTACGCGGGCTTCTTCGATCCAGGCTTCGGCTACGACCCGCAGGGACGCCGCCAGGGCGCGCGTGCGGTGCTCGAAGTACGCGCGCGCGACGTTCCCTTCATGGTCGAGCACGCGCAGCGCATCTGCAAGCTCGGCTTCGAGCGGATGCTGGAGCCGCCCGACGTCGTCTACGGGGAAGGAATCGGCTCGTCCTACCAGTACCAGGAGCTGACGTTGAGCAAGCACTTCAAGGCCCACCGCGCCCGGCAATTGACCCTAACGCGTTAGGGTAGGCACCTTGCTCGGCGAGATCCTGACCGCGATCGTGACGCCCTTCGACGCGAACGGGCGGGTCAACGTCGAGAGGTTCCGCGAGCTCTGCGCGCAACTCGTCGACGACGGTTCCGACGGAGTCGTCGTGTGCGGCACCACCGGCGAGTCGCCGACGCTGACCGACGAGGAGAAGGTCGAGCTCTGGCAGGCGGCGGTGCACGAGGTCGGCGGGCGCGCGACCGTGATCGCCGGCACCGGGACGTACTCCACCGCGCACTCCGTGCATCTGACCGAGGCGGCGGACCGCGCCGGCGTGGACGGCTTCCTGGTGGTCACGCCCTACTACAACAAGCCGCCGTTGCGCGGCATTGTCGAGCACTTCCGCGCGATCTCGGAGGTCAGCGACAAGCCGATCGTCGCGTACAACATCCCGAGCCGCGTGGTCGTGAACCTTCCGCCCGCGACGCTCGTGGAGCTGGCCGAGGAGATCCCCACCGTCAAGGCGGTCAAGCAGGCGAACTCCGACCTGGACCAGGCGAAGCGGATCGTCGAGGAGACCGAGCTCGAGCTCTACGCGGGCGACGACAACCTCGTCCTCCCGTTCCTCGAGCTCGGCGGAGTGGGCGGGATCTGCGTCCGTTCCCACATCGCCGGGCAGCAGCTGAAAGAGATGGTCACGCGCTATCGCGAGGGCGACTACGCGCGCGCTCGGCAGATCAACGAGGAGCTGGGGCCGCTGTACGAGCTGGACGACGTGGCCGTCAACCCCATCCCGATCAAGACGGCGATGAACCTCCTCGGCCAGGACGTCGGCGGGTTCCGGCTCCCGCTCGTCGAGGCGACGCCGAACGAGCGCGAAGGTGTGAAGAAGTGCCTGGAGCGTGCGGGGCTGCTGGCGGCTGCCCCCGCTAGGGAGGGCTCGGCATAGTGCAGCTGATGTCGCGGGCCGCACTACGCCAAACCCTCCTAGACTTACCTCGTGACAGCTCTCCGCATCATCCCGCTCGGCGGGCTAGGCGAGGTGGGAAAGAACATGACCGTCTTCGAGCTCGGCGAGGACATCATCGTCGTCGACGCCGGGCTTGCCTTCCCGCGAGACGAGCACCTCGGCGTCGATCTCGTGCTGCCGGACTTCGGTTACCTCCAGGATCGCGCCGACCGGGTGCGAGCCGTCGTCCTCACCCACGGGCACGAGGACCACGTCGGCGGCCTCCCGTACTTCCTGCGGGAGGTGAAGGTGCCCGAGGTGTGGGCGACGAAGCTGACGCTCGAGCTGGTCGCGTCGAAGCTCGACGAGCACGGGCTGCTGAACTCGACCGAACTGCGCGAGCTGGTCCCCGAGGACGGGCCTGTTCAGATCGGACCGTTCCGCGTGGACGGCATTCGCATGGCTCACTCCATCCCCGACTCAGTCGCGCTCGTCATCGAGTCGGAAGCGGGTCGAATCGTCCACACGGGCGACTACAAGATCGACCACACGCCGGTGGACGGGATCAAGACAGACGTGGGCAAGCTCGCCGAGGTCGGAAACCGCGGCGTCGACCTGCTCCTCGGCGACTCGACCAACGCCGAGCGGCCCGGTGTGACCCAGTCGGAGCGCGTCGTCGGCGAGGCCTTCCGCCAGATCATCCCGGCGCGAACGGGGCGCGTGCTCATCTCCTCGTTCGCCTCGAACGTCCACCGCATGCAGCAGGCCATCGACGTGGCCGTCCAGACGGGCCGCAAGGTCGCCGTCGTCGGCCGCTCGCTGCGCAAGAACATCAACATCGCGCGCAACCTCGGCTACGTCAACGTCCCCGACGACACGATGATCCGGACGCAGCGAATCGAGGAGTTCCGGCCGCACGAGCTGATGATCCTCTGCGCGGGCAGCCAGGGCGAGCCGGTGTCCGCACTGACCCGGATCGCGTACAACGACCACCCCGCGGTCAAGGTCGAGCGCGGCGACACCGTGATCATCTCGGCCAAGCCGATTCCCGGAAACGAGCTGCGCATCCACGACACGATCAATGGGCTGACGAAGCTCGGCGCCGAGGTGCTGCACGAGGACAACGCGCCCGTGCACGTCTCCGGCCACGCGAACGCCGATGAGCTGCGGACGATCATCGCGCTGCTCCGCCCGCGCGCCGTGATGCCGGTCCATGGCGAGTACCGCATGCTCGCGGCGCACGCGCGCCTCGCACAGGAGGCAGGCGTGCCGGCGGATTCGATCATCCTGGGCGAGAACGGCGCCGTGGTCGAGCTCGAGCCGGGACGGTCGCCGCGCATCGTCGAGCACGTCGAGGCGGGAGTCACCTTCGTCGACGGCCTGGGAGTGGGGGACGTGAAGGACGTCGCGCTCCGCGACCGCCGGCACCTGTCGGAGGACGGCGTGCTGATCGTGGTCGCGACCCTGGCGACGAACGGCTCGGTGGTCGCGGGACCTCCGGAGCTGATCGCGCGCGGGTTCGCCGAGTCCGGCCCGCTGCTCGACGAGATGCGCGACGAGGCCCGCCAGGTCCTCGAGACCTGCCTGGCCGACAACGTGGACGAGATCAAGCTGCTGCAGGAGCATCTGCACGACGGCATCGGCCAGCTCGTCTACGACCGCACGGGCAGACGCCCGATGATTCTCCCGGTCGTGATCGAGGTATGACGCCCGCATGAGCGTCCAGGCAGCCCACTGGAGTGAAGCGCTCACCCGGCAGGGCGTGGACGAGGCGACCGTGCGTCATCTGGTCGTCCAGCTGAGCGCGTGTGAGGTCTCGGCGCTCGCCTTCTGCCGGTTGCTGGAGCGCTGGGCGCGTGGAGAGCCGGATCCCTGCACTCCCGGCCGGCGCCAGGCCGCCCTGCGCCGCGCGGCCGACCGCGCCGAGACCGCCATCGCAGGTCTCGACCGGCCGCTCGGGCGCTATCTGCTCGAGCTCGAGCCCGACAAGGCGGAGGGACGGTCGTGGTACGGGGAGCCCGGTGCCGCCGAGCTGATCGACTGGGAGCCGGTCCTCACCCGCGCGGGCGTCCACGCTGCTCCCACGCGCGTCGCGCAGACGTACCTGGAGCTGGCCGTCCTCGTGCGGGCCTTGCAGGGCCTCTCGACCGCGGCGGCGCTCGAGTCGACGCCCGATCGCGGCTCGCTCTGGGCGGGCCTGTTCGACCTCCGTGAGAACCTGCTCGGACGGGCCGCGGAGGATCTGCGTGCCCTCGCCGCCTGAAGAAATCCCGAGCTCCCGCACCCGTTAGAGTCGCGTCGGTGCGGCGCGCCATCGTTCTCCTCGGGCTGACAACCCTGGTCCTCGCGGGGTGGAGCGGCGGAGCGAAGACGTCGCCGGTCGTCGCCTCCGGATCCGCTCAGAGACAGGCAGCGGCGGCGTACTGGACGGCGGAGCGAATGAAGAACGCGAAGCCCGTCCCGCTGCTCGTGAAGCACGGCACGCCGCCGAACGGCGGGCGGATCGCCCAGTCGACCCACTACCCCTTCCCGTACGCGCGCTATCGCTGGAGCGGTCCCACGACCGACCTTCCCGCCCGCACGTGGGGGAAGGTCTTCTTCGCCGCCCCCGACGGCGACTACGTCTGCTCGGGAACGGCGGTGTCGAGCAAGAACGGGAGCGTGGTGTGGACGGCGGGGCACTGCGCGGCCACTGCCGGCGCGAAGAGCTTCTACAAGGACCGCTGGATCTTCGTGCCCGCCTACGACAACGGCAAGGCGCCGTTCGGCAAGTTCGTGGGCAGACATTTCTTCACCACGCACGCGTGGTACGCAAAGGGGGACTCGGCGTTCGACCTCGCCGCGGTCGTGGTCGCGCCGCTGAAGGGCAAGACGCTCGTCGACACCGTCGGCGGACAGGGGATCGCGTTCAACCAGACGCGCACGCAGGAGTACGTCTCCGGCGGCTACCCGGCGGACTATCCCTTCGACGGACAGACGCTGTACGTGTGCGACGCGCCGCTCGGCGGCAACGACCGCAGCGCCAGCCCGCCGACGATCGCCATTGGCTGCGACATGACCGGCGGTTCGAGCGGCGGCGGCTGGCTCGCCAACGTCCAGAACGGCCTCGGGACGATCGTCTCGGTGAACAGCTACGGCTACTTCAGCCAGCCGGACGCGATGTACGGGCCGTACCAGGGGCACGCCGCGGAGCGCCTGTACGACCAGGCGTCCAACTGGAAGTAGGTATCGCACGAGCCGCGTCGAAGGGGACGCGGGATGGCACGCCGCCGCACGAAGCGCGCGCTCAGGCCGCGCATGCCTGCGCGCACCAAACGGAAGCGCACACAGAAGCAGCGCGGCCGTCAGCACCCTGAGCTGATCGGGCTCGGGATCGTCGCGTTCGGCCTGTTCATGGCCACCGTCCTGTACGGCGGCTGGAACGGGGGGTACATCGGCGGTTGGATCGCGGACGTCTACGAGATCCTGATCGGCTCACTCGCCTTCGCTCTCCCGATCCTCTTCGTGGTCGTCGGCGGGCTGATGATGGCGCGGAGCACGCTGCTCGACCTGCGCCCGTTCCGCACCGGCCTGCTCGTGCTCGCGCTCGGCCTCCTGTTCGTGCTCGGCCGCGCGCACGGGGGATACGCCGGCCGCGGGCTCGAATCGCTCTTCTCCAAGCTCGTGGGAGACGCAGGCGTGACGCTGCTGGGCGCGACCACGATCGCCGTCGGCGTCCTGCTTCTCTCCGGCGCGTCGATCGGTGCGCTCCTGCGCGGCTCCTCGGCGGCCGTCAGGCGCGTTGGAAGCGCGGCGAAGCGCCGGATCGAGTGGCCCGCGCCGCCCGAGGCCGTCCCGCGCCGCCGCGTCCGCACCGGCTTCGCCCGCTCTGCGCGTCGTGGCACCGGTGGACGTCGCACGTGACTTTCCGGACGTGGTCGGCGCGGCCGATTTCGGCGGTCCCCCACCGCTCCTGATCGAGCCGGAGGAGGACGCGCAGCCGAGCCTCTTCGACGCCGGGCCGCCCGAAGGCGCGCCCGAATACTCGCTTCCCGACCGCACCCTGCTCAAGCGCTCCGATCCGGCTGAAGCGGTGTCCGAGGAATCCGGCGCGCGCGTCGCCGAGCAGCTCGTCCAGACGCTGTCGCACTTCGGCGTCGACGCGAACGTCATCGGGCAGATCGCCGGGCCGCGCGTGACCCGCTACGAGCTCCAGCTCGCGCCTGGAACGAAAGTCTCCAAGGTCGCCGGGCTGAAGGACGACCTGTCGTATGCGCTCGCCACCACCGAGATCCGCATCCTCGCGCCGATCCCCGGCAAGCAGGCCGTCGGCGTCGAGCTCCCGAACTTCTCGCCCAGCTACGTCCGGCTCGGCGACGTCTACGACGACCTCCCGCAGACGGCGAGCCCGCTCGCGGTCTGGCTGGGAAAGGACATCTCCGGCGCGCCGGTCTGGACCGACCTGGCGCGCATGCCGCACCTGCTGATCGCCGGCACGACCGGCTCGGGCAAGTCGGGCTGCATCAACACGATCCTCACCTCGGTCCTCCTGCGCTCGACACCCGACGAAGCGCGCCTGATCCTGATCGACCCGAAGCGCATCGAGCTCAACCACTACGAGTCCATCCCGCATCTGCTCACCCCCGTCGTGTCGAGCCCGAAGGAGGCCGCCGCAGTGCTGCGCAACGTGGTCGCCGAGATGGAGCGGCGCTATGAGCGGCTCTCCAGCGTCCGCGCACGCAACCTGCACGAGGCGAACCGCTCGCTCCGCCAGCGCGGTGAGGCAACGATGCCGTACCTGCTCGTCGTGATCGACGAGCTCGCGGACCTGATGATGATCTCGCCCCAGGACGTGGAGGACTGCGTCATCCGCCTCGCGCAGAAGTCGCGCGCGGTCGGCATCCATCTCGTCCTCGCCACCCAACGCCCGTCGGTGGACGTGATCACCGGGATGATCAAGGCCAACGTCCCTTCGCGCATCGCGTTCGCGGTGTCGAGCCAGACGGACTCCCGCGTCATCCTCGACCAGCAGGGCGCCGAGAGCCTTCTCGGCCAGGGGGACATGCTGTTCAAGCCGCTCGGAACCTCGCGCCTGCAGCGTCTCCAGGGCGCATACGTGAGTGAGGAGGAGATCGCTCTCGTCGTCGAGCAGTGCCGGCACCAGCGCGAGCAGGATCTGGACGAGTCGATGCTCGAGGTCCCGGAGCCCGAGGCGGCGGCGGACGGTGAACTGGACGAGGACTTCGATCCCGACCAGGACCCGCTGCTCGAGCGCGCCATCGACGTGGTCGTACAGACCCAGACCGCATCCGTCTCCTTGCTCCAGCGGCGGCTGCGGGTCGGCTACACGCGGGCGGGACGGCTGATCGACATGCTCGAGCGCCGGGGGATCATTTCCGGCTATGAGGGCTCGAAGCCGCGCCGCGTGCTCGTCGGCGAGGGCGAGCTCGACCGACTCGCCGGATAGGAGACCAGGTCCGGCGGGCGCGCCGTCTACACTCGGCACGTGCAGGACGCCCTCTCGATCCGGGCCGCGCGAGCGGAGCCGAACGACCGCGCACGCGCCTCCGTCTTCGTCGGGGCGATCGCGGTGCTCGTGATCCCCGCCGGAGTCGCGCTGGCCGCGTACTCGTCGACGGTCGACCTCATCCACGTCGCGGTCGCCGTCCCCGCCGCCGCGATCCTGGGGCTCGTCGCGATGTCCCTGTCGCGCAGCGCGCGCAGGCATTCGCAGATCTCCCTGGGCCGGATCGGAGGCACGGGTGTCGCCCGCGCAGGCTGGATTCTCGGACTGCTCGGTCTCTACCTGGCCGCGATGGCGGCGTTGTCGGTCGGGTTCTTCGGTTTGCTCCTCCTGTTCGATTGACGTGAAGGCGACTACAATCCGGCCCTAGCGGATGAGCAAGACCACCCGTATCGTCTTGATCGCAGTGGGCGTCGGCGCGGCCGCGTTCGCCCTTGCGTTCTTCCTCGGCCACTCGACCAAGAGCAAGGCATCGGATACGTCCGGGACCAGCACCGGCTCGGTACCGGCGGGCGTCGCCGGAGCGGGCTCGGCACCGGCGGTGCAGCAGATCAACATCCACGCGACGGTCCCGGCGCTGGCCGCCACGCCACCGCCCCCGCCGCCACCTCCGCCGGTGGGGCCGCCGCCACCTCCGCCTCCCGTCGGGCCACCTCCGCCGCCGCCCCCACCGCCCCCGCCGCCACCGCCTCCTCCGCCACCGCCGCCGCCGCCTCCGGTCGTCACGGTCGTGGGGTAGTGCACCACCCGGCCGATACGGCGCGCTGTACCCACCGGGCGGCGCACTAGTGCTCGAGAACGGCGTCCTCATCGAGGGCTATCGGATCGACCGGCTCATCGGCGAGGGCGGGATGGGCGTCGTCTATGAGTGCACCCAGCTCTCGCTCGACCGCAAGGTCGCGCTCAAGCTGCTGACGGCCGAGCTGTCCGCCGACGCCGGCTTCCGCGAGCGCTTTCGCCACGAGGCGCGCATCCAGGGCGCGATGGACCACCCGAACATCGTCACGGTGCACGAGGCGGGGGAGAGCGAGTACGGGCTCTTCATCGCGATGGAGCTGATCCGTGGCGCGACACTCAAAGACCTGATCGTGGGGCGCGAGCTCGACGCGGGCCGGACGCTCCGCATCCTCTCGCAGGTCGCGGACGCGCTCGACAGCGCACACGAGGCCGGCCTGATCCATCGCGACATCAAGCCGCACAACATCCTCGTCCGCGCCGGGCGGCGCGACCACGCGTTCCTCGCCGACTTCGGCGTCACCAAGGTGCGCGGCGGGACGAACCTGACCAAGACCGGCCATTTCGTGGGAACCGTCGACTACATGGCGCCCGAGCAGATCCGAGGCGAGCCCGCGACGCGGGAGACGGACATCTACGCGCTCGGCACCGTGCTGTACGAATGCCTCTCCGGCGCCGTGCCTTTCCCGAAGGACTCCGACGTGGCTGTCATGTACGCGCACCTGGCCGACCCTCCGCCGACCATCACGAACGAGCGCCCGGAGCTCCCGCCGCAGCTGGACGCGGTCATCTCGACCGCCATGGCCAAGGACCCTTCCGAGCGCTACTCGTCTGCGATGCGGATGGTGGAGGCCTTCGAGGGGGCACTCGGAGCAGACGGGCAGGCGGCGGTGTCGATCCCCCCGCCTGTCGAGACTGCCGAGGAACTCGGGCTGCGCGAGCACGGCCAGCCCGAGACGGCCGCGAGCGCGACCAGCCCGGAGGCCACGCGGATGGCGCCGACGCCGGCGCCGCCGACCGAGGTCAGCGCGGCCCCCACACCCGCGCCGCCCACCGAGGTGAGCGCCGTCCCGCCGGCGACCGAGCAGAAGACGCCGGCACCCGAGACGGAGGTCGGCGCGACACCCGTCGTGCCCGCAGCCGCGACCGCGGCATCCGCGGCGATCCCCGCCGCCGGCGCCGCGACCGTCGCCGGCGCGAGCGCAGCGTCGGTCGCCACGCCTGCACCGCCCGCCGCGGCAGAGCCTGCCGCAGCCCCCGCCGCCCCGGCCGAGCGGAAGCCGTTCCCCTGGATCTGGGTCGCCCTCGGCGCGCTCGTCGTCGCGCTGGCCGCCGGCGGGTACTTCGTGGGGCACTCCGGCGGCAAGAAGGCATCCACGTCGAGCGGAGACATCTCCGTTCAGAATGCGACGGTGGGCATCCCCTCCGGGTGGCACGAGGTCTCGGCGCCGAAGATCCCGCATCTCCCGCTCCGGCAGGCTGTCGCCACCTCCCCGGAGTCCGCTTCGAGTGGGCTCGTCATGGGGCTCGCCAGCCTCACATACCCGTGGCTGCTCCCGAGCGCGCTCATCGGCCACGAGGCCGCGCAGGCGAAGACCTCCTACAACTCCCGGCCGAACGTCGTGAAGATCGGCCCGCTCCAGGCCTCGCGGACGTCGGGCGTCAGCTTCGCCAAGTCGGGCAAGCCGCTGTACACGTTCATCTACTTCCCGCAGGGCAAGAGCTCGACCACGATGGCGGTCTGCTACTCGAAGACGGGCTCGGTCAGCGAGCTCGTCGACTGCGAGAAGGCCGCGAGCGCGATCAGCATCTCGGGCGCCAAGCAGTACGACCTCGTGCCGTCGAAGGCATACGCAACGTCACTCGGCGCCGCACTGTCCAAGCTCACCAAGTCCGAGCAGAGCGGGCTCAAGGCGCTGAAGAGCGCGAAGACGACCGCCGCCCAGGCTACGGCGGCCCGCTCGATCGCCGCCGCCTACACGACCGCCGCCGGCACGGTGAGAAAGCTGAAGGCGACCGCGTACGCACAGCCGGCGAACACGAAGATCGCGACGGCGCTCGCCGGAGTGGCCGAGCGCCTACAAGGCACTCGCCTCCGCGGCGGCCAAGAAGAGCTCCTCCGCGTACTCCGCCGCTTCGAAGAAAGTCGCCTCTGCCGAGCAGACGCTGGCGAACGCAGTCTCCGAGCTGAAGAGCCTCGGTTACGCCGTTTCGTAACTAGACTCGAGGCCCATGTTCGAGATCGGGAACAGCCTGCGTGAGGCGCGGCTGCGCCAGGGGCTCGAGTTCCCCGAGATCGAGTATGCGACCAAGGTCCGGAGCAAGTACCTGCGTGCGCTCGAGGACGAGCAGTTCGACGTCCTGCCCGCACAGACCTACGTCAAAGGGTTTCTCCGCACGTACGCGGAGTACCTCGGCCTCGACGGCCAGCTGTACGTGGACGAGTACAACTCGCGCTACGTCGGGCTGGAGGAGGAGAGCCCACTGCGCGCGTCTGTCCGCCAGCCACAAGGGCAGGAACGCAGGCTCGCGAGCGGTGTTGTCCTGGCAGTCATCGCCGGAATCGCCGTGCTCACGGCCCTCGTCATAGCGGCGTTCAAGTTCACGGGCGGCTCGGGCACGCCGGCCCAGCAAACGTCTGGGCAGACGAAGAAGCACACTCAGACGCTCCACCCCAGGGCGCGCAGAGTCTCTGTGCAGATCCAGTCGACGCACGGCTACGGGTCGTACGTCGTGGCGCGCGTCGCCTCGCCCGGCGGCCGGCAGCTGTGGGCGGGGACGCTGGAGCCCGGAAAGATCCAGAACTTCCGGAACCGCAAGATCTGGCTGCGGATCGACGCGCCGGCGAACGTCATCGTGAGCGTGAACGGCACGCAGCGGGCGCTTCCCGGCAAGGGGCATCCGCGCGTGGTGGTGGTCTCGCCCGGTGGGCGCCTGCAGCTCGCGTCCGCGGCTGCCGCTTAGTGCCGCGGGCCGCCGTCGTCGTCACCGGAACCGAGCTCGTCCGCGGTGACCGGAACGACCTGAACGGCCCGTTCGTCGCGCGGGAGCTCCACGCGCTGGGGCTCGAGGCGGCGCGGGTGACGATCGTCGGCGACCGGCCCGAGGAGCTCTTCGCGGCCTTGGAGGAGGGACTGCGCGCCGATCTCCTCGTCGTTTCGGGTGGGCTGGGGCCGACGCACGACGACCGTACGGTCGAGCTCCTCGCACGCGCCGCCGGACGTGAGCTCATCGTGGATCACGCCCTGGAGGAGGAGATCGAAGGCGTGTCGCGCCGTATCGCCGAGCGGCTGCACCGTCCCTACGGCGAGTTCGCGCCGGGGGTGACGAAGCAGGCTTCGCTCCCGGAAGGCGCACTGTCCCTCGGCCTCGCCGGAACCGCGCCGGGCGTCGTCCTGGACACCGGAACGTGCGTCGCCGTCGCCTTGCCCGGGCCACCGAACGAGCTGCAGCGGCTGTGGGCAAACGCCGTGAAGAGCGAGCCTGTCCGGCGTGTCCTCGCGCGTGCAGAACCGCCGGTTCGCCGTACTCTGCGCTTCTACGGCGTGAGCGAGTCGGCAGTCGCGCGCGTGCTCGCGGACGCCGGCGGCGAGGGGAGCGGGGTGGAGGCGACCGTCTGCGCCCGCGACTTCGAGATCCACGTCGATCTCGTCGGTGCGGGCGAGGAGCTCTCCGGCGTGCTGCGCCGCGAGCTGGCCGAGTACCTGTTCTCCGAGGACGAGCGGCCGGTCGCGGAGATCGTTCTGGCCGAGTGCCGGGCGCGCGGGCTGACGCTCGCAACCGCCGAGTCGTGCACGGGCGGGCTCGTGGCTGAGCTGCTGACGGCGATTCCCGGCTCGAGCGACGTCTTCCTCGGTGGGATCGTCGCGTACGCGAACGAGGTCAAGGTCGAGCAGCTGGGCGTACCGGCCGTGCTGATCGAGGAGCACGGGGCGGTCTCCGGGGAAGTGGCGCGAGCAATGGCGGAAGGAGCACGGGAGCGGCTCGGCGCGGACGTCGCCGTGGCCGACACGGGCGTCGCGGGGCCGGGCGGGGGGACGCCGGAGAAGCCTGTGGGGACGGTGTACGTGGACGCACGCGGCCCGGAAGGGGGACGCGGGATCCATTTCCAGCTCCCCGGCGACCGGGCGGTCATCCGTCGGCGCGCGGCGATCATGGCGTTGCACCTGGTTCGGCAGATTCTTGGCACAGAGCGGTAACACCTCCTCGGGTAGCTTCGGCGGAGATGAGCGGATCAGGCTCTTCATCGGTCTTCGCCTTCCCGACGAGACGCTCACGCGCCTCGGGGACTGGCAGCACGCAACCTTCGACGGCCTTCCGGAGGTCCGGATCGTCCCGCGCGAGAACCTCCACATCACGCTCGCCTTCCTCGGCCATCTCCCCGCCGGCGAGCTGGAGGGGATCGCGCGGGGCCTGCGCGGGGCCGCGGCCACGGCTGCGACTCCAACGCTCACGCTCCGCCGCTACCGCGAGACGCGGAGCGTAGGGATGCTCGTCTTCGACGAAGAGAACAGGCATGCGGCCGCGCTCGCCGGCGACCTGCATAGGCGCCTCGAGGCACTCGGCGTGTACGAACGCGAGAAGCGCCCCTGGCTTCCGCATGCGACCGTCGTCCGCTTCCGCCGGCCGCCACGGCTCCGTCCACCGCTGCCCGACCTGGGCGAGGTCAGTCCGTCCGAAGCCGCTGTCTACCATTCCCTGCTGCGCCGGGACGGAGCGCAGTACGAGGCTCTCGAAACCGTCCGTCTAGGAGGAGGATGAAGGTGGATCGCGAGCAGGCTCTCGACGCGGCACTCGGTCAGATCGAGCGACAGTTCGGCAAGGGATCGGTCATGAAGATGAACGATCAGGCGCAGGTCCAGATCGCGGCCATCTCGACCGGATCGCTCTCACTCGACCTCGCGTTGGGGATCGGCGGCCTGCCGCGTGGACGGATCGTCGAGGTCTTCGGCCCCGAGTCCTCGGGCAAGACGACGCTCGTCTACCACGTCATCGCCGAGGCTCAGCGGCGCGGCGGCATCTGCGCCTTCATCGACGCCGAGCACGCGATGGATCCGCAGTACGCGAAGCGGATCGGCGTCAACATCGACGACCTGCTCGTGTCCCAGCCGGACACGGGGGAGCAGGCGCTCGAGATCGCCGAGCTGCTCGTGCGCTCAGGCGCGCTGGACGTGGTCGCCGTCGACTCGGTCGCGGCGCTGACGCCGAAGGCCGAGATCGAGGGCGAGATGGGCGACACGCACGTCGGCCTCCAGGCGCGATTGATGAGCCAGGCCCTCCGCAAGCTCGCCGGGACGCTCAACCGCACCGACACGATCTGCCTGTTCACCAACCAGCTGCGCGAGAAGATCGGCGTCATGTTCGGCAGCCCCGAGGTCACACCCGGCGGGCGTGCGCTCAAGTTCTACTCCTCGATACGTCTCGACATCCGCCGGATAGAGACGCTGAAGGAGGGCGTGGAGGCGGTGGGGAACCGCGTGCGCGTCAAGGTGGTCAAGAACAAGGTCGCGCCGCCGTTCAAGCAGGCCGAGTTCGACATCATCTACGGCTCCGGGATCAACTGGGAAGGGACGGTGCTCGACTCCGCGCTCGAGCGGAAGATCGTCCAGAAGTCCGGCTCGTACTTCAGCTTCGGCGAGGAACGGCTCGGCCAGGGGCGGCAGAACGCGGCCGCGTTCCTCCGCGAGCATCCGGACGTCTCCGACGCGATCGTCACCCGCCTCCAGGCCGACCTCGGGCCCGAGCAGGTCGTCTCGGCCCGCCTCCTGCCCGCGGCAGGCGCCGAGGACGCGGCGAAAGCGCGCGAGGAGGTCGCGGCGGCCGACTAGAACGATGGCGCCTAAGGTCACCGCTCTGAGAGCTCGCCGCGGCGGCCGTGTGCTCGTCCAGATCGACGGTCACGACTGGCGAGAGCTGCCCGAGGACGTGATCGTCCGGGCCAGCCTCACGCCCGGCACCGAGCTAGACCGTCCGCGGCTGCGCGAGGTCGCGCGCGAACGGCGCCGCGCCCAGGCGCTTGCAGCGGCGGGCCGCACCCTGCGCGCGCGCGACCTCCCGGCCCGGGCGCTGGACGTGCGGCTCGAGCGGCGGGGGATCCCAGCGGCGGACCGGGCGAGGGCCCTGTCCACGCTGCAGGGAGCGGGTCTCGTCGACGACGGCCGCTTTGCGCGGAACCGCGCGCTCGCGCTGGCGGGCCGCTGCCTCGGGGACGCAGCCATCCGGTTTGACCTCGAGGAGTACGGAGTGGAGCCGGAACTGGTCGAAGAAGCCGTCGCGGGCCTCGAGCCCGAGACCGCGCGCGCGGAGCGAATCGTCGCCTCCCGGGGACGCTCACCGGCAACGGCGCGTTTCCTGGCACGCAAGGGCTTCGGCGAAGCCGCCGTCGAGTCGGCTGCGGGAGAGGTGCTAGGATGAAGGTGCTTCATCCTCATTTTTCCTGCATAGAGCGCATTTCCGAATCGATCCAGACCACCTGATGATCCAGAGCACACCGCGATTCGTCCCAGGGAGACGGCCGAGCTAGCACCGCCGAATTCGGGAACGGCCCTGCGCGGGCTGAATGACGGATGGGCACCGCCACGGTTCTCAACCGTGGACAACCGATCCTCCGGCCCTAGGCCGGACAAGACAGGAGCGGAGCCATGTTCGTCGCCATTGGAATCCTGGTGGGGCTCGTTGTGGGAACGATCGCGGCCGTGGTGGCGGTCAAGCTGCTCGGATCGACCTCGCTCGGCGCGGCGCAGAAGAACCGCAAGCTGGTGCTCGATCAGGCCGAGCGCGACGCCGAGACGACGCGCCGGGAGGCGGAAATCGCGGCCCGGGAGGACGCAGTGCGGCTGCGCGCGGAGGTGGAGCGTGAGCTGAACGGCCACCGCTCGCGCATGGGCAAGGCCGATGAGCGAGCGCGCGCGCTGGAAGACGAGCTCGAGCGCCGTCTGACCGAGCTCGAGCGGCGCGAGCAGGGCGTCACCGATCGCGAGACCCACGTGAAGGCGCTGCAGGAGGAGATCAAGGAGACGCGGGAACGCGAGGTCGCCGAGCTCCAGCACATCGCCGGGATGACGGTCGAGGAGGCGAAGCGCCACCTGCTCCGCCGCTCCGAGGAGCTGATCCGCCACGAGCTCGCGCGCCGGGTCCGCCAGGAGGAGGAAGAGGCCCGCATCGAAGCGAAGCGGCGCGCGCGCAACCTCGTCGCCGATGCGCTCCAGCGCGTGGCCGCGAGCCACGCGGCCGAGACGACGGTGTCGGTGGTCGAGCTCCCGTCCGACGACATGAAGGGGCGCATCATCGGCAAGGAGGGCCGCAACATCCGTGCCCTCGAGAGCCTCACCGGCGTCGAGATCATCATCGACGACACGCCACAGGCGGTCGTCCTGTCGTCGTTCGACGGAGTCCGCCGAGAGGTCGCGCGGATCACGCTGGCGAAGCTGATCGAGGACGGCCGCATCCATCCTGCCCGGATCGAGGAGATGTACTACCAGTCCAAGGCCGAGCTCGAGGAGCACATCGTGGCCGCCGGCGAGCAGGCTGTCTTCGAAGCCAACTGCGGGGATGTCCACGAGGACCTGGTGAAGATCCTGGGGCGGCTGAAGTACAGGACGAGCTACGGCCAGAACGTTCTGAAGCACACGCTCGAGGTCGTCCACCTGGCAGGGATCATGGCCGCCGAGCTCGAGGCGAGCGTCAAGACCGCCAAGCGCGCAGCGCTCATGCACGACCTCGGCAAGGCGATGACGCACGAGATCGAAGGGTCGCATGCCGCGATCTCCACGCAGCTGGCCCGTCGCTACGGCGAGTCGCAGGGCGTCGTCCACGCCATCGAGGCGCACCACTACGAGGTGCAGCCGCAGACGGTCGAGGCCGTGCTGCTCATCGCCGCCGATGCGATCTCCGCTTCCCGGCCGGGCGCGCGCGGCGAGAGCCTGGAGGGCTACATCAAGCGACTCGAGGCGCTCGAGGAGATCGCGATGCAGAAGACCGGAGTCGAGCGGGCGTACGCGCTCCAGGCCGGCCGCGAGATCCGCGTGATGGTGAAGCCGGCCGAGGTGGACGACGACGGCGCCGTCCTGCTATCGCACGAGATCGCACGCGCGATCGAGGACCAGCTCGAGTATCCGGGCCAGGTGAAGGTGACGGTCATCCGCGAGAGCAGAGCGATCGAAGTCGCCAAGTAGCAGTAAAATTTGCGGCCGGATGCTGAGCAAGCTGCTGGCAGTCCTCGGGGTCGGCCTGCTGGTTAGCGCGACGGCCGCCGCCTCGCATCGGACCGGGTCGACGGTCACGATCACTTCTACCTCCGTCACGGCCACGTGGAAAGAGAGCTACGCCAAGGGGAGCGTCAAGTTCTCGGGCACCCAGACGGTGGCCGGCACGATCGAGGCAAGTCTCAGGAATGTCAAGACCGGCCGGCTGCTCTATGCGAAGCGCTTCAGCGTCGGGACGGGCACGTTCACGAACTCGCTCCCGCTCACCGCGCGCCCGGTCCCGGGGACGTACCGGCTTCGGCTGAAGGAGTTCCCGACCGGCAATGCCTCGGACAGGAACGTGATCATCCCGGCTCCGCCCGAGGGCGTGATCGACGTCGCCTACATGACGAGCTCGAAAAACGGACGACGGATGAAGGTGATCAGAAACGCCAAGATCATCTACGCGCACTTCCACTTCCTCGCCCGGCCACTGGCGAACACTCTCACCTTCAAGTGGCAGAAGCCCGGGAACCCCAAGGTCCGGTTCACAGGCTTCGCGACGAAGCGCTACGCGACCACGGTCAACACATTCGTGTGCGTGAAGAGGACGGGCGGCGGTTCCTGTCTCGACGTCCCGCTGAGCAAGGGCAAGTGGTACTGCATCGTGCTCGTGCGGGGCAAGATCGTGAAGCGTCAGGACATCCGCGTCACCTAGTCCGCTAGCGCATCGATCTCCGCAGGATCTCCACGCCGTCAGTGAGCCATATCCGCGCGCGATCGATGTTCGGGCCGCCGGGGGCCAGCTCGACCGCGTCCAGCTGGAGCTGCGGTCAGGACGAGGAGTGCCCTGGTCGGGTCGGGCTCCGACAGCGCCTCGTCGATGCGTTCCGCAAGCCGATCCGGTTTGACGGGGAGCGGCTCGACGCGCAGGGCGAGCCGCTTCGTGGTCGGCACCCATACGCGGTTGAGCGCGAAGACGATGCGCACGACTCGCACCGCGCCGTCCAGCATCCATTCGACGAGGGCGAACCGCTCGCCGGGCGGGTCAACGTGAGGAGCCCTTCCGCCGCAAAACCGCCCCAGGGCAGGGCCGCGTCTTCGATCTGCGCCGTCGCGACTTCGTCCGGATAGCGAGCGCAGACGCTCCTGCCACTCCGCGAACAACCCGCCGGTCCGGAGCGCTACGCCGTGGAAGATCGCGTCCGCGCTCGACGTCACCTGCCCTGCAAGCAGCGCCGACAACTGGATCTCGGCGAACTCGCGCGACCACCAGATGAGCTCCACCGGCACGCCCTCGCGCAGGCCGGAAACCCGGCGCGCCGGCGTGTCCTGCGGTCCCCAGGTGCCGAGGTTCGTCAGCCCTGCGGCGCGCGCATGCTCGAAGCAGGTCTCGAGTGGGAGCACCTCCGGTGTGACGACGAGCATCTCGATGTCCGAGACGTCGTCGGCCATGCCGCGCGAGACGCTCCCGGTCACGATCACCTCCTGAGCGACGTCGGGCGGAAGGGCATCCGCAACGCGTTGGGCGAGCTTGCGCAGCTCCGTGCTCTTGTCTGTTTCGACCGGCACCCGGCTACCATCCTCGCAGTGAAGCGCTACCACGTCACCACGTTCGGGTGCCAGATGAACGCCCACGATTCCGAGCGGATCAAGGGCCTGCTCGAGGAGCTCGGGCTGGGGGAGACGTCCGAGCCGGAGAACGCGGACGTCCTCGTCTTCAACACGTGCACGATCCGCGAGAAGCCCGACACGCGGCTCGCGGCGCACCTCGGGAACGCGCGCGTCCTCAAGCAGCGCGATCCCCAGCGGGTGATCGCCGTCGGCGGCTGCTATGCGGAAGCACAGCGGGAACGAATCTTCGAGCAGTACCCGTTCGTCGACGTCGCCTTCGGGCCGGGATCGATCTCCCATCTGGGCGACTGGATCGGCGCCGGGGGAGTGGGCGTGGCGCGCGGACGCTTCGGAACCGGTGACGAGCGCTCGTTCGCGGCAGAGCTGCCCTCGCACCGCGAGCGTCCTGTGCAGGCGTGGGTGCAGATCTCGATGGGGTGCAACTCCGTGTGCTCGTACTGCATCGTCCCAGCGGTGCGCGGCCGCGAGGTCAGCCGGCCTGCAGTTGAAGTGCTGGCCGAGGTCGAGTGCCTTGCCGAGCAGGGGGTCAGGGAGGTCACGCTGCTCGGACAGAACGTCAATTCGTACGGGCGCGACGTCGGCTCCGACTTCGCCGAGCTTCTGCGCGCCGTGGACGCCGTCGACGGGATCGAGCGCATCCGCTTCACGAGCCCGCATCCCAAGGACTTCCGCGCGAACGTCATCGCCGCCATGGCCGAATGCGACGCCGTCTGCGAGCACGCCCACCTGCCGCTCCAGTCCGGCTCGACGCGCGTCCTGAAGGCGATGCGGCGCACCTACGGGCGGGAGCGCTATCTGCGCCTCGTCGAGGAGATGCGCGCCGCCATCCCCGATCTGGCCCTGACCACCGACATCATCGTCGGCTTTCCCGGCGAGACGGAAGAGGACTTCCGTGAGACCCTCGAGGTGGTCGAGGAGGTGCGCTACGACGGCGCGTTCACGTTCGTCTACTCGCCGCGTGCAGGCACAGAGGCGGCCGCGATGGAGGGCAAGGTTCCCGACGAGGTCAAGCGCGACCGCATCGAGCGTCTGGTCGAAGTCGTCCAGCGGATCGCGCGCGAACGGAACGAGGACCGCGTCGGTCTCGTCGAGCAGGTGCTGGTCGAGGGCGCGAGCCGGACCGATCCTGCGCTCCTGCGCGGACGGACGCGGCGAAACACGACCGTCAACTTCGCCGGGTCGGCCGAAGCGGGCAACCTGGTGGACGTCCGGATCGACGGCGCGACTTCCACGACGCTCCGTGGCTCCGACCTCGCCGCAGTTGCGGCCTGAGCGCACCCTCCTCTGGGAGGGTTGCTGCAACATCCGCGACCTCGGAGGGCTGCCGCTCGAAGACGGCGGCGAGACCCGCTTCGGGGCGGTCGTGCGAGCCGACGACATCTCGCTCCTGTCGGAACGCGGCCGGAGCGCACTGGAGGCCTACGGCGTCGTCCGGATCGTCGACCTACGCCACGAGGATCCGCCCTACGAACCGCCTGTCGAACTCGTCCGAGTCCCGCTGTTCGACGCCCAGAGCATCCTGGAGGTCGACGAGCTGCTCGCGGACGTCGACGAGCCCGTGGCCTGGCGGCGTCGGAACTACCTCTTCTTGCTCGACCGCTTCAAGGGGAACTTCGGACGGGCTGTAACTGAGGTCGCGGACGCGCCGGAGGGCACCGTCCTGATCCACTGCGCGGGCGGCATCGACCGCACGGGACTGGTTGCCGCCCTGCTCCTTCGCCTGGCGGGCGTGGCCGTGGAGACCATCGCCCAGGACTATGCCGAGAGCGCCGTAGGCTGGGCGCCGGCGATGGAGCCCTGGATCGCCGAGGCGCCGGATGCCGCCGAGCGGCGCAAGCGGAAGCTGCTCTCCGTCATCTCCGCACAGACGATGCACGAGGTCCTCGTCGAGCTCGAGCGGCAGCACGGAAGCGCCCGCGAGTTCCTCGCGTCGGTCGGCGTGGAGGAAAGCGCACTCGACCATCTGCGGGCGTCCCTCCGCGGATGACCGTCCTCGCGATCTTCGGGCCGACCGCCTCGGGCAAGACGGCCGTCGCCGAGGCGCTGGCCGAGCGGCTTCCCGCCGAGCTTGTCTCCGCCGACTCGATGCAGGTCTACCGTGGCCTGCCCATCCTCACGAACCAGCCCGAGCGCGCCACCGCGGCTCGTCGGCATCTGGGAGCTCGACCACGAGGCCTCCGTCGGCGAATACGAGGCCCTTGCGCACGCGGCGATCGACGAGATCCTCGCGGCCGGCAGGACGCCCGTCGTCGTGGGCGGAACGGGCCTGTATCTGCGCGCCGCGCTCGCCGACCTCGATCTTCCACCCGCGCCTGCGCCGGGCGAGCGCACCCGCTGGGACGCCTTCTACGAGGCCGAGGGGGCGGAGCGCGCGCACGCCTGGCTCGCGGAGCGCGATCCCGAGGCCGCGGCCGCCGTCCATCCCAACGACAAGCGCCGCGTCGTCCGCGCGCTCGAGCTCGCCGCGGCCGGCCGCTCGCTCGCTCCGGAGGAGGAGCGCCTCTGGAGTGAGCACACGCGCCATCCGACGCTGATCTTCGGGCTCGAGCTGCCCGCGGACGAGCTCGAACGCCGCATCGCGGCCCGCACGGAGGCGATGTTCGCCTCCGGAGTCCAGGACGAGGTGCGGCGCGCCCTCGCGGGCCCGATCTCGCAGACGGCGCGCCAGGCCCTCGGGCTCGAGGAGGTCGCGACGCTCGCCGAGGCGGAGGCGAGGGAGCGGCTCATCCAGCGGACCCGCCGCTACGCCGCCTACCAGCGCAAGTGGATGCGACGCATACCCGGCCTTGTTAGCCTGGATGCCGATCGCCCCCCGGGCGAGGTGGCGGATGAGATTCTCGAAGTGGCACGGGCTCGGCAACGATTACCTGCTGGTCGAGCGGGCTGAGCTCGCCTCCCCGCTGACCCCTCCCCAGGTGCAGAAGATCTGCGACTACCACTTCGGCGTCGGCTCCGACGGCATCCTCGAGGTCCTCTCCGTGGACGGCACGGAGGCCGACGTCGTGATCTGGAACCCCGACGGCTCGACCGCCGAGCTCTCCGGGAACGGCACGCGGATCGCGGCCCGCTGGCTCGCACGCCGGAGCGGGGCGGACGAGGTGACGATCCGCGTCGGCCCGCGTACCGTGGTCGCGCGCATGCGTACCGGCCACGAGGTGGACATGGAGATGGGCGCCGTCGAGGTGGGGGAGAGGGAGATGCTCGGCCTGGGCGATCGGAGCATCGAGTTCACTCCGGTCTCGGTCGGCAACCCGCACGCGGTCATCCGCGACGACGCGTTCAGCCGGGAGGACCTGCTGCGGCTCGGCCCGCTCGTGGAGAACCACGAACGCTTCCCGGAGCGCACGAACGTCCAGCTCGTTCGGGTCGAGGGGCCGCACGACATCCATGTCGGGGTGTGGGAACGCGGGGCCGGAGAGACGCTCTCTTCCGGGACCAGCTCGGTGGCCGCCGCGGCAGCGGCCGTGTCCAACGGGTGGAGCGAGAGCCCTGTCGACGTGCACCTTGCGGGCGGAGACCTGCTCGTCGAGCTCGCGGGCGGGACCGCCCGCCTCGTCGGCGCGGCACAGGAGATCTGCCTCGTCGAGCTTTCCGAGGAATTCGAGCTGTGAAGTTCTCGAAGCGGCTCGACCAGGTGCCGCCCTATCTCTTCGCCGAGCTCGAGCGGAAGATCTCGTCCATGCAGGCGGATGGGATCGACGTGATCAGCCTCGGCATCGGCGACCCCGACCTGCCCACCCCGGAGCCGGTGATCGATGCGGCGGCGCGCGCGCTGCGCGACCCGGCCACGCACGACTATCCGACGAACCACGGCACGAGCGCGTTCCGCGAGGCCGTCGCGGACTTCTACCGCGACCGTTTCGGCGTCCACCTCGAGGTGGAGGGCGAGATCGTCCCCGTGCTGGGCGGTAAGGAGGGCGTCTCGCACGTGGCGCTCATCGGCCTCGATCCGGGCGACCTCGCGCTCGCGCCCGATCCCGGCTACCCGCCGTATACGTCCGGACCGCTGTTCGCCGGCTCCGAGCCGTACTACCTTCCGCTGCGCGAGGAGAACGGGTTCCTTCCCGACCTCGACTCGATCCCGGAGGACGTGCTCGCCCGCGCCAACCTCCTCTTTCTCAACTATCCGAACAACCCGACCGGCGCGATCGTGCAGGACGGCTACTTCGCGCACGCGGTCGAGTTCGCGCGCGCCAACGACCTGATCGTCGTCCACGACAGCGCGTACTCGGAGATCTGCTTCGAGGGCTACCGCGCCCCGAGCTTCCTGGAGACGCCCGGCGCGAAGGATGTCGGCGTCGAGATCTTCTCGCTCTCCAAGGGATGGAACATGACCGGCTGGCGCTGCGCGCTCATGGCGGGCAACTCGGAGATCGTCGAGCGGTACCGCCAGCTGAAGACGAACATCGACTCGGGCATGTTCGAGGCGCTGCAGGCGGCCGCAGCGGCTGCGCTGACCGAGGCGCGCGGCTTTCCAGCTGAGATGTCCGCCGTCTACGAGCGCCGCCGCGACCTCGTCGCCGAGGCTCTGCGCGCGATCGGCCTCCACGTCGCCCCGCCGCTCGCCACGCCGTACTTCTGGGCGCGGGTTCCCGAGGGGTTCACGTCCGGGACCTTTTCGGAGCTTGTGCTCGAACGCGCCGCGGTCGTCGTCTCGCCGGGATCCGCTTACGGGCCAAGCGGCGAGGGGTTCGTCCGCATCTCGCTGACGGTCCCGGACGAACGGCTGGAGGAGGCCGTTACGCGCATCGAATCGGCTCTCGCCGGGGCTTCGTTTCAAGGGGCATAATCGCCTGATGAACAGGCAGAACCACGCCGCTCCCGGAGCCGAGCCGGAGCGGGGCTTCCTTCTCGCCGTCCTCGCTCCCCGTTCCGAAGAGGCCGCGGAGATCGCGGAGCTGGGCGAGCTTGCACGTGCGGCGGGCGTGGAGCCGGTCGGGACGATCGTCCAGCACCGCGCCGGGCCGGACCGGCGCACGTACGTGGGCAAGGGAAAGCTCGAGGAGCTGAAGCACGCGTACGGCGAGGCGCGCGCGGAGTCGCTTCTCGTGGACGACGAGCTGACTCCTCCGCAACAGCGCAACCTCGAGAACGCCATGAACGCCCGCGTCGTCGACCGGACGCAGCTGATCCTCGACATCTTTGCCCAGCACGCGCGCAGCGCCGAGGGCAAGCTCCAGGTCGAGCTCGCGCAGCTCGAGTACAACCTCCCGCGGATGCGCGGCCTCTGGCAGCACCTGGAACGCCTGGCCGGCGGCACCGCCACCGCGGTCGGCGGAGGCGTGGGAACGCGCGGCCCCGGCGAGACGCAGCTCGAGACCGACCGGCGACTGGCACGAAGGCGGGTCACGCTGCTGAAGCGCCGGCTCGACGAGTTGCGCAAGCAGCGCGAGGGACGGCGGAAGGCGCGCCAGCAAAACGAGATTCCGACGGTCGCACTCGCCGGGTACACGAACGTGGGCAAGTCCACGCTCCTGAACGCGCTCACGGGCGCCGGCGTGTCGGTCAACAACCGGCTGTTCGAGACGCTCGACCCGACCACGCGCGGCTTCGAGCACGACGGCCGCCGCTACCTGGTCACCGACACGGTCGGCTTCATCCGCCGCCTCCCGCACCAGCTGGTCGAGGGCTTCGCCGCCACGCTCGAGGAGACGCTCGTGTCCGACCTCGTCCTGCACGTTGTGGACGCCTCCGCGTCCGAGGACGACATCGAGGAGACGACGGCCGCCGTGAACACGGTGCTGACCGAGATCGGCGCGGATGAGCTTCCCCGCGAGATCGTGCTCAACAAGATCGACGCGATCGACTCGCTCACGCGCCGCCGGCTCGCGAACCGATTCCCCGGCTCGCTGCAGGTCTCCGCCGCGACCGGCGAAGGGCTGGACGAGCTGCGCGAGCGGATTGCCGAGCGCTTCGCCGACCGCTTCGAGCAGGTGCGGCTGCTCATCCCGTACGAGGACGGCGGGAAGCTGAACGAGCTGTACGCGCTGGGAGCGCCGATCGACGAGCGTTCCGACCTCGCCGAGGGCGTGCTCGTCCGCGCCAGGCTCCCGCGCCGCGAGCTGAGGCGCTTCGCGCCCTACCTCGTTGCGGAGGCAGAGACGCCGGCAGCCTCCCGCGCGTGAGGCTGCAGGTTCAGCGGCTCCGCCCGGATGCGGTGCTGCCGGGCCGGGCCTATGCGGGAGACGCCGGACTCGATCTCGTCGCCTGCGAGGAGGTGACGCTCGCACCGGGAGAACGGGCGGCGGTGGGGACAGGCCTGGCCGTTGCAATCCCCGAAGGACATGCGGGATTCGTCCAGCCGCGATCCGGTCTCGCGGTGCGCCACGGGATCACGCTCGTGAACACGCCCGGCCTGATCGACGCCGGCTACCGCGGCGAGATCCTCGTGATCCTCTTGAACACCGACGCGAGCGAAAGCTTCACCGTGGAGGCGGGCATGCGGATCGCGCAACTCGTGCTTCTCCAGCTTCCGGAGGTCGAGCTGGTCGAGGTCGACGCGTTGCCCGAGAGCGAGCGCGGCCCGCGCGGCCATGGCTCGTCGGGAGGCTGATGGCTGCCGAGCCCCGCATCCGCGTATCAGCCGCGCTTCGCTGGCAGGACCGGCTGCTCCTCTGCCGGCACGAGAAACCGGGGAAGGAGTACTGGCTGCTCCCGGGCGGCGGGGTGAAGTCGGGCGAAAGCCTGGCGGACGCTCTCCGGCGCGAGCTCCTCGAAGAGGTCGGCATCGACGACAACCTGGTCTTCGAGGGCCCGATCGCGATCGTCGACTCGATCGATCCGGTGAAGAGCTTCGCCGCCCGCCACGTCGTGCACATCATCTTCGCCGGCGACCTGACCGGCCGCTCGCTCGAAGCCGCGACGTCGCAGGATGCGGCCGTCCGCGGCCACCGCCTCTTCGACCCCGGCGAGCTGGACGGAGTCGTGCTCCATCCCCCGATCCAGCGCTTCCTGGCCCGCTGGCGCCCCGGCGATCCCGTCGTGTACCTCGGGGCACTGTGGGCTCCCTGACCACCGTCCCGCTCGGCAGCACCGATCTGTCGATCACGCGCGCCGGCGTCGGCGCGTGGGCGATCGGCGGCGCGGGCTGGGACTGGGGGTGGGGGAGCCAGGACGACGACGAGTCGATCGCGGCGATCCACCGCGCCCTCGAGCTGGGCGCCAACTGGATCGACACTGCGGCGCAGTACGGCTTCGGCCACTCCGAGGAGGTCGTGGGCCGCGCACTGGAGGGCGTCATCCAGCGGCCGTACGTGTTCACGAAGGCGGGCCAACCCGAGGGGCCGGGGCGGACGTCGGTCCAGACGCTAAGGCGAGATTCGCTCCGCCGCGAGCTCGAGGGCAGCCTGGAGCGCCTCGGCGTCGACGCACTCGACCTCTGGCAGATTCACTGGCCGACCCCGGACGAGGAGATCGAGGAGGGCTGGGCGGCCTTCGCCGAGGCGAAGGACGAGGGCCTCGTCCGCCACATCGGGGTCTGCAACTTCGGCGTGGAGCAGATCGAGCGCGCGCGGGCTATCGCCCCGGTCGAGACGCTGCAGGTGAACTACTCGCTCGTCGCGCGGGACGTCGAGCGTGAGATCCTGCCCTTCGCCGAGGACGAAGACATCGGCGTGATCGTCTACTCACCGATGGGCTCAGGGCTACTCGCGGGGCGGATGAGCCCCGAGCGCGTCGAGGACTGCCGGATGACGACTGGCGCAAACGCGATCCGCGCTTCCGCGATCCCGCCAACTACGCGGTCGCGGAGCGCGTCGCCGCGGTTGCGGAGCGCCACGGAGTGGCACCGGGGGCCGTGGCCGTAGCGTGGACGCTCCGGAACCCGGCCGTCGACGGCGCCATCGTCGGCTTCCGCCGGCCCGACCAGGTCGATCCCATCCTTCCCGGCGCCGAGCTCGAGCTGACCGACGAGGACGTCGCCGAGCTCGAGGGCACCTAGGAGGGCTTGGCGAAATATGGACGGTGCCGCCGGAACGCGCCGCGCGGCCCGTGGCGCATGTCCTCGGACGCGTCCGTATTCCCGATACGAACACGTCCTGCGTCCGTGGCCACGAACCACGCGGCGCGCCCCGACGACGCGCAACATTCCGAGCCCAAGCCCTCCTAGAAGCGGCCGCCGCGCGTCCGCGCGCGCTCGGCGGAGACGCCGTGCGCCTGCAACTCGAGCTCGTCGTCGAGCGGCTCGAACGTGGGCGCCTCGCCGAGCTGGTGCGCGGCCGCCTCGGCCAGCATCCAGTCGGCGAACCAGGGATTGCGCGGGAGGAGCGGGCCGTGCAAGTACGTCCCCACGACGCGGCCGGCCTTGCAGCCCTCGTATCCGCTCGCGCCGTCGTTCCCGAACCCGGCGAGCACGCGCCCGAGCGGCTCTGCTCCGTCCTCGAGATACGTCCGGCCGGCGTGGTTCTCGAAGCCGGCCAGCGTCTGTCCGGCCCATTCGCACTCCAGCAGGACATCCCCGATCATGCGCCTCTCACCGGCGACGGTATGGAGCGGGAGGAGACCGCACCCGGGCAGCTCCGCACCGGACCGGTCGCGGTAGTAGCGCCCGAGCAGCTGGTAGCCGCCGCACACGGCGAGGAAGGCCGCGCCGCCGGCGACCGCGTCCTGGAGTGCCGGGCCCTTGGCTTCGATGTCGGGTGCGATGAGCGACTGCTCGCGATCCTGGCCGCCGCCGACGTAGTACAGGTCGATCTCTCCAGCGTGCACGCCCTCGCCGACGCCGATCGCGGTGACCTCGAGCTCATGGCCGCGTCGTGCGGCACGCTCGGCCAGCACGGCGATGTTGCCGCGGTCGGCGTAGATGTTCAGGTAGTCCGGGTAGAGATGCCCGACGCGGATCTTCATGCGGCGCGCTCCCAGTACGGGCGTGCGAATCCGCGCTCGGAAACGATCTTCCGCAGCGCGAGCATGGCCGTGTACGTGGGGAGGACGGCGAGCTCGCCACCGGCGGGCGTCAGCTCGAGCCCGCGGTCGAGCGCGTCGTCGGGGGCGGGCACGACTTCGATCTTCTCCGCGGGAAAGCCGCCGTAGCGGAAGCGCAGGGCCAGTTCGGCCGCGCGCTCGCCCGAGGCGACGAGCCGCTCGAGCCCGTGCTCGAAGAGCGGTTCGAAATCGACGTCCCAGATCCAGGAAACGTCCCGCCCGTCGGCGATCCCGTCGTTCAACGCGACGAGGAGTACGGGGGGGACCCCCGCGTCGACGAGCGTCCGCACGACTTCGTTGGCGCCGGCGGGGTTCTTGATCAGGAGGATGAGGACGTTACGGTCGCCCAGCGCGATTCGCTCGAAGCGGCCGAAGGCGGGGCTGAACCGCTCCAGGCCCGCCTGGATCCGCTCCAGCTCGATCCCCATCGTCTGGGTCAGCGCCGCGGCCGCGAGCGCGTTGTAGACGTTGTAGAGGCCGGGGAGGCGCAGGCGGACGCGAGGCGTCCCCTGGGGGGTCACGAGGTCGAAGGCGGCGCTCTCGAGCCCAACCAGCTCGATGTTGCGGGCCACGACGTCGAGCGGCGGCCGCGCGTGCCCGCACCTGGGACAGCGGTAGTCGCCCAGATGTCCCACGTAGGCCGCGGCGAAGACGTAGGGAGTGCCGCAGCGGATGCAGTACTTCGAGTCGGCCGCGTGCTGTAGATCGGCTCGTCCGCAGCGCGGATCGTCGACGCCGAAGACGACCGCCTCCTCGCGATCGGAGGCGAGGCCGCCGAGCTGAGGGTCGTCTCCGTTGACGATGACCGAGGCGTGCGGATCGAGTGCCCGCACGGCTGCGCGCCAGCGCTCGGCGACGAGCTCGAGCTCGCCGTAGCGGTCGAGCTGGTCGCGGAAGAGGTTGAGCAGGCACACCGCGCGAGGCCGCAGCCGCCGGGCAACTTCGGGAAGCGCGGCTTCGTCCACCTCGAAGAGCCCGAGCTCGGCCCCGTCCGCGTCGAGGAGCGCGGAGGCGACGCCCGAGACCAGATTCGCGCCCGCGCGGTTGTGCGCGAGCCGCGTGTCGGGGCCGAGGATCTCCGCGACCATCGCGGCCGTCGTCGTCTTCCCGTTCGTGGCGGAGATGAGCACCGACCCGCGCGCGAGCCTTCCTGCCAGCCGGTCGATCGCGTCCGGGTCGAGCTTCCAGAGGAGCTTGCCGGGAATGGTCGTCCCGCCGCCTGTGCGAGCGAGCCGGGACAACGCTCCGACGGCGCGGGCACCGAGGATCTCGGCCTTCAGCGGGAGCCGCATGGCCCCGCGAGCGTATCGCGGGAGGTGGCTAGGCGGCGGCTGCGAGCGTCGCGAGACGCTCGAGGCAGAACTGGCCCTCGGACGGGGCGCGGACGGCCGGCAGCGACCGTTCCTCGAAGTTCCGCTGGGGCTTGAAGCGCTTCTGCTTGACGACGCGGCCGTCGTTCAGGACGAGGAGCGTGCCCTCGTCGATCTTGCGCCGGCGGAGGGTGACGCCGGTGTAGTGCTCGACGACCTCCAGGGCGAGCCCGGTGGAGGCGAAGAACGTCGCGTGCTTTCCCTCGCCGACCCAGAGCGGGCGGCCCACGCCGCGGGCGCAGTAGACGAGGTCGTCCCGGCGCTCGTCGATCCAGGCCGCAGCCATCGAGCCGCGCAGCTGCTCGAGCGCCTTGGGCCGGCTGTCCGTCAGCTCTGCGAGCGCGAAGATCGCCTCGGAATCGACGGTCATCCTCGAAGCGGCGCGCTCGAAGCCGTGCTCCGCGAAGATTTCCTCGTCGTTCAGAATGATCCCGTTGTGGACGCCGACGACCGATCCGTGCCGGACCGGATGGTTGTTGGCCTCGATCATGGGATGGCCCTTGGTGTAGTCGCGCACGTGGACGAGCACCTTGCTCGCGTGCTGCGGGATCTCGATGCGGTCGAGAAGCTTGCTCGCGCCGGAGCGCTGCTTGTGGACACGAACGTCGCCGCCGTTGCGATACGCGTACCCGACTGCGTCGGCGCCGCGCTCGGCGATACCGGCGAGCAGAGCCTGAGCGGCGAGCGTCCGGTCGACGTCGCACTCAGTACTCAAGCTGTATCCGGCGATTCCGCACATTGCTTCGAGCCTAGACTCCTCCTCGGACGTTTGAACTTTGTGCCGGCCGCATGTCGGCGTTATTCGCTTTAACGAAAAGCTTTCCTTGAGGTTAGGTCTCCAAACCACCTGGGTTTGTAACTTCTTTGTTAGCGGATGCTGAGGTGGCGTTAAGGAAACGCTGAGGAACTCTAGCCCGAGACCGGGATCATCTCGCGCAGCGTCGCCAGCCGGCGGAGCGTCTCGAGCTCGATCTGGCGGACACGTTCCCGGGTGAGACCGAGCCTCCGGCCGATCTCCTCGAGCGTCTTCGGATCCCCGCCGTCGAGCCCGTAGCGAAGCGCGAGCACCTGACGCTCGCGGTCGGACAGCGTTCCGAGAGCCTGGGCGAGGGCCTGGCTGCGGAGCGAGACCTCGACCTCCTCCTCGGGGAGGGGGTCCTCGCCGGCGACGAAGTCGCCGAACACGGCGTCCTCCTGCTCGCCGACCGGCTGGTCGAGCGAGAGGGATGCCCGCGCAGCGGCCCGGACCTCGTAGGCCTGGTGCAGCGGAAGGCCGGCTTCCTCGGCGATCTCGGCAAGCGTGGGCTCGCGGCCGAGCTGCGTCCACAGCATCCGTTCGGCGCGGTTCATCTTCTGCTTGCGCTCGACGATGTGGACGGGCATGCGGATCGTCCGCGCCTTGTCCGCAAGCGCCCGTGCGACCGCCTGGCGAATCCACCAGGTCGCGTACGTCGAGAACTTGTAGCCGCGCCGCCAGTCGAACTTCTCCACGGCGCGGATGAGCCCGAGCGTCCCCTCCTGGATCAGGTCGAGGAACGGGAGGCCCTGGTTGCGGTAGTTCTTGGCGATCGAGACGACGAGCCGCAGGTTGGACTGGATCATCCGCTGCTTCGCCTGCATGTCCCCGCGCTCGACCTTCTTGGCGAGCTCGACCTCCTGCGCCGCCGTCAGGAGCGCGTGGCGCCCGGCCTCGCGCAGGAAGAGCTGCAGCGCGTCGGTCGTCGTCTCGTAGGAAAGCGAGACGGGCTGGGGGGGAGGCTCCGGAAGCTTTTCGACGACCTCGATCCCGCGCTGCTCGAACTCGCGGTAGAGCGCGTCGGTCTCGATCGCGTCGATCCCGTGCGCTTCGATGAGGTCGGTTACGTCGGCGAGGGCGACCGAACCGGCTTGCTCGGCCTCTTCGATGAAGAGCCGCACATCCTCGTCGTTGAGTATTTCCTCGCCGATGACTGTCATTGAGTGGCTAGAGGCTCCCCTGCTCGTCCCACTGAATGGCCGCGCGGCAGAACATTACAGACTCTGAGCCGCGCGTGTTATTCAACGACCGACGCTTCCGGCGAGCGGATTAGGTCGCCGCGGCGGTTCGTGGCATAGTCCACTTTGTCGTGGCCGCCACGCTCTCCGCGATCGTCGGGGGAGACGAGGAACTCGCTGCCGTCGGCACCTTTCTCGACGGCGAGTTCCCAGCGGCGCTCGTGCTTGCGGGTGAGGCGGGTATCGGAAAGACAACCGTGTGGCGCGTCGGGCTGGAACAGGCGCGAGAGCGCGATGTTCGCGTCCTCGTCTCTCGTCCGGCAAAGAGCGAGGCTCGGCTGTCGTTTGCGGGGCTGGCCGACCTGCTCGAGCCGGTATTGGGCGAAACGCTCGCTGCGATCCCCGCGGTCCAGCGGCGTGCGCTCGAAGCGGCGCTCCTGCTCTCGGAGGAGGAGAGGCCGCCACCGGATCAACGGACGATCTCGACGGCGTGTCTTGGCGTCGTCAAGCGGCTGGCCGCAGATGGGCGCGTCCTCCTGGCGGTGGACGACGTGCAGTGGCTGGATCCGCCCACGGCGCTCGTGCTCGAGTTCGTGGCGCGCAGGCTGGTCGATGAACCGGCCGGCCTCTTGGTGGCCGAGCGCGTCGCGGGCGAGGGTGTGGCGCCACTCGGTCTCGGAAGGGCTGATCTCGAAGTCCGTCGAGTGCGGCTGGGGCCGCTGAGCGCGGGAGCGCTGCACAGGCTTCTCCGCGACCAGATCGGCGTGACGCTCACGCGGCCGGCGCTGCACAGAGTCCACGACGCCTCCGGCGGGAACCCGTTTTACGCGCTGGAACTGGTGCGCGCCTTGCAGGCCAGGGGCGGCCGGATCCAGCCCGGCCGTCCCCTGCCAGTGCCGCCAACGCTCGAGGCGATTCTCCGCGAGCGCGTCGAGGCGCTTGCCGACGCGCGTGCGCGCCGTCGCCGCCGCCGCCGCGGCGCTGGCCCGGCCGACCGAATCGATCCTCGGCGACTCGCTGGCCCTGGAGCAGGCTGCTGAGGCGGGCGTCATCGAACTCGGGGACGGCAACATCCGCTTCACCCACCCGCTGCTCGCCTCCGCCGCCTACACGTCGATCGGAGCGGTTGAGCGTCAGCGTTTGCACCGCCGCCTCGCCGACGCTGTCAGCGACCCGGAGGAGCGCGCCCGGCACCTGGCTCTCGGCGCCGAACGGCCGAGCGAGGACGTCGCCTCCGCCCTCGACGAGGCTGCACATGTGGCGGCTGCCCGCGGCGCACCGGACGCGGCGGCGGAGCTCTCCGAGCTTGCCATGCGTCTTACGCCGGCAACTGACCGAGACCAGCTGCAGCGGCGCAAGATCGAGGCAGCCACCTATCTCCTTCCAGCCGGGGAGATGGCCAAGAGCGCGGCGATTCTCGAGCGTCTCGCCGAGGAAGTCCCTCCCGGCGTCTCCCGGGCGGACGCCCTGCTGCTGCTCGCGAGCGCGCAGCAGAGCTTCGACCGCTGCCTCGTGCTCGCCGAGCGCGCTCTGGAAGAGGCTCGGGGTGACGACGGACGCGTCGCGAAGATCGAGTGCTACATCGCCGAGCTCTACTCCGTTCTTGTCGATCTCGAGGCGGCGCTCGAGCACGCGCGTGCAGGACTGGCTTCCGCAGAGATCTCCGGCGACGACGACTGAACGGCAACCCGGGAGGAAACCTGCTGCTCAAAGTGACCTCGACCGGCACCGCGCGGCCGTGCGCGGCGTGGCCACGAACGGCATCGGAACGAACGGCGTCTCCACCTCCGGCGTGGGCCAGCAGGGGTTGAGCACAAGCGGCACCGGCGCGCTCGGCACGCACGGGGGGACGACCGGAATCTCTCCCGGCGTGCAGGGCGAGACGAACTCGACCGACCCCGGCGGCGCAGGCGTGGTCGGAAAGAACATGGGCGGAGGGCCAGGGCTTCGCGCGATCGTGAACGCCGGCGCTCCTCCGCTCGCGGTCAACTCCAGCGTCAAGGTGGCGAACCTGAACGCGGACAAGCTGGACGACCTCGACTCGGCGGCGCTGCAGAAACGGGTCAGCGGCACCTGTTCCGCGGGCTCGGCTGTCAAGTCCGTGAACGCCGACGGCACGGTCTCCTGCGAGCTCGTGGGCGGAGGCGGCGTGTGGAGCCTGAACGGGAACTCCGGCACGACGCCTGGCACGAACTTCCTGGGCACGACCGACAACCAAGCGCTCGAGCTGAAGGTGAACGGGCAGCGCGCACTGCGCATCGAGCCGAACTACAGGCGGTCTCGGTATTCCGGCCAGCCCCAACCTGGTCGGCGGCCTCTCCTCCAACAGCGTCGACACGGGTCAGCGTCGGCTCCGTCATTGCCGGCGGCGGGACACTTCTTCAGGGCAACCGCGTCCAGAACGACTGGGACTTCATCGGCGCCGGGTTTGACAACAGAGCCGGCTCGGTGGGCGGGAACGGGGCATCCGCGATCGTCGCCGGCACCCACAACTCCGCGCCGGCAGGGTGGTCCTTCATCGGCGCGGGCGACGGCAATAGCGCGATCGCCGAGGACGACTTCGTCGGCGCCGGGGCCGATAACCACGCAGGGAGCACGAGCGGTGGCGGGGCCGCCGCCGTTGTCGCAGGCACCAGCAACATCGCCAGCGGCGGCTCCGCCTTCATCGGTGCGGGCGGGGTCAATGAGGCCACTGCCGACTACGCCTTCGTCGGCGCCGGCCAGTTCAACACGGCCAGCGGCCTTCACTCAACCATCGGCGGCGGGTACTCCAACACGGCCAGCGGCCTTCACTCAAGCATCGGCGGCGGGTACTCCAACACGGCCAGCGGCGAGCATTCCCTCGTGGCTGGCGGTTCGTTCAACACGGCAACTGGGGTGGACTCCGCCGTCGGCGGCGGGTACTCCAACACGGCCGACTTCCGCTCGGCCGTGGCCGGGGGCACCCTCAACACCGCCAGCGGCACCGAGTCCTCGGTCGGTGGCGGCTTCAACAACGCGGCGAGCGGTCCCTACTCCGGAGTGCCACGGTGGCATCTCCAACACGGCAAGTGGCGTTGTCAGCTTCGCCGCAGGCACGCGGGCGAAGGCGACTCTGGATGGGTCATTTGTGTGGGGAGACAACACAGACGCCGATCTGGCCTCGCCCGCAGTAAACAGCTTCACCGTTCGCGCTTCGGGCGGGATCTGGCTGGGGACGAACTCGAGCCCCACGATCACGGCGAGTCACTTCATCAGACCTCGACGGGCGCCTTCCTGTCGAGCTCGGGCACTCCGCTGCCTGATCTAGGGCTCCGAGCCCGGATAGCGCATGATCGCCTGCCCGGTCTCCTGGTACTTGCCGCAGTAGCGGCATTCGTAGTACTGCCCGCCCTCGTCGTTCACGCGGCGCACCCATTTGTGGATGCCGATGCGGCAGCGGAACCGCTTACCGAGGGGAGAGGGCCGTTGCGTCACTTTCGTTCCAACTCAACATAACGTCGGTTCTCGTGCATTCCGAGCATTCTCCTGCAATCGCCGCGGAGGCGGGCTTTGCCCGTCTCCGCACACCCAGCTCTCGAGAGACGCCGCCTCTCAATGCCCGAAATCGCGATGCCGAGCGCCGCAGGCGCGAGGCGGATTTCGGGCATAAGTTCGCCGAGCCCGTTTCGCTTTCGTCCACTCCTCGCGTTAGCTTTCCGCTTCCGCGTACGGCTCCCGCGTTGAGCTTCGACCTACTTGCGATCGGTGCTCGGCGCAAGCAGCACCCTAGGGTGTCGAGGCCGGACTCGCAAGAGCCCCGAAAACGCAAAAGTCGCATTTTGCAAAGACTTCTTTTGAGCCACCCTCAAGCGTTAGGATCGCGTCCGGCATGGCACACCTCCCGCGGCCCCCGAGCTTCGATCACGGCGTCATCTCGTTCCTCTGGGGGCTCGGCCTCGGCTTCCTGATCTGGCTCGGCCTCCTTGGCGTAGGCGTCTCGGGCGCGACGTCGTTCATCATCGCGGCCGTCGCCGGCGCCGGGATCTTTCTCTACGTCCGCATCTACGGCGAGGAAGAGCTAAAGCGCTAGCCGGCGCGAGTCGAACGCGCCGGAGTAGAGCTCGAGCCGGAACTCCTCGACGGCGCGCTCCGCGTCCGCCTCGAACACGTGCTCGACCACGCCGACCTCGGCGTCGTTGTGAAACGGGAGGTCGATGTGCGCGTGCGAGACGAGGTTGATGGAGCGGGCCTCACAGTGCGGGCACCGGACCGCGACCCCCACGACGCCGCCCGGCGATCCTGGAGCGAGCAACGTGAAGGACGACGGGAACACCGGCTGCGGCCGGTCCTCCGCGTAGCAGAAGAAGCTCCACGGCCACTGTCCGGCGCGGATGAGTCCGGCGGCCACTTCGCCGAGCTCCTCTCCGGCGTCCCGCACGCGGTCGGTCATCAGATCGACGAACGACCCGGCCCCGAGCCCGAGAGGCGCCCAGTCGAGATCGTCGTGCGCGACGAGGCCGGGATGCTCGTCGCCGCACGGGCACGAAAACGTGATCGCGAACACCGCGGGATGCACCGCGCCGGGCAAACGCTCCAGGCGGCGGAAGGCGGAGAGCGTCACGGCGGTCTCCCCGCGCGTGGGACACGAGAGCACGTAGCGCGTCCGCAACGGGTCGTACATGTGGGAATTGTGCGCTATCCGGCGGACACCCACCAAAACGCAACAATGCGACTGATGGCGAGCGAGATTCGCGATGTCACTCCCGGCCTCTGGATCTGGAGTGTCGAGTACCCGGACTGGCGGCCCAGCGTCGGCTGGGGACCTTCCGTCTGGTCGACCTGTGTGGAATCGGACGGCGAGGTCGCCGTACTGGACGCGATGGAGCCGCAGAGCGACGAGGTGTGGGCGCGCCTGGACGCGAAGCCGCCAACGGTCGCGGTCGTCCTCAAGCCCGACCATGTCCGCGACGTGGATCTCATGGTCGAGCGCTACGGCGCCCGCGCCTTCGGCCCATGGCTCTTCTGGCGCCAGAACGTGCCGCAGACCGAGCTCGAGGCCGTCCAACCGGGCACCGAGCTCCCCGGCGGGCTCGTGGCACTCCATGACGGCCGCGGACGGATGGAGACGCCGCTGTGGCTCCCGGAACAACGCGCGGTCGTCTTCGCCGACGCCCTCACGGCGCCGGAGGGCGACCTGCTCGTCGGAGGGACGCCCTGGCACGAGGAACGAGTCCTCCCGGCCCTGCGTGCCCTGCTCGACCTGCCCTTCGAGACGGTCATCGTCTCGCACGGCAAGCCCGTGCACGACCGGGCCGCCTTCGAGCGGGCGCTCGAGCGCCCGCCGCACTCGTTCTAGCCTCTAGTACTCGACCAGCGAGAAGACGTCGTAGCCGGGGATCCGCTCGCGCCCCTTCAGAAACGCGAGCTCGATCAGAAAGGTGAATCCGACCACCTCGCCGCCCAGGTGCTCGACGAGCTCGGCCAGCGCGCGCGCCGTCCCACCGGTCGCGAGGACGTCGTCGTGGACGAGGACGCGCGTGCGGCCGCCCAGCGCATCCGCCTGCACCTCGAGGACGTTCGACCCGTACTCGAGCTCGTACTCACGACTGATCACCTCGAGTGGCAGCTTCCCGGGACGGCGGGCCGGGACGAACCCACACCCCAGCCGGTAGGCCAGAGCGGCGCCGAGGAAGAACCCGCGGGCCTCCCCGCCGAGCACGACCTCCGGAGAACGCGGCTCGGCCCACTCCCCCATGCGGTCGACCGAGTCGCGCAGCGCATCCGCGTCGGCGAGCAGGGGCATGATGTCCTTGAAGCCGATCCCGGGCGTCGGGAAGTCGGGGACCTCGCGGATCTTGGACTTCAGATCCACGACTAGCGGCGTGCGACGCGGCGCAGGTCGCGCCAGAAGAGCATCTGCGACAACTCCTGCGCGAGCGCCGCCAGAGCCTGGAGGTCCTCCATCCCGGCTTTCCGACGTTCAGGATTGCGCGAGCGGAGCGAGGGCCCGACGAGCTGCTCGATCACGTTCGCCTCCTGTCCCGCGGACGTCCGGAACCGCCTGAGCATGCGCGGTGCGATTCCGAAGCGGGCGAGCTTCGCGCATGCGGAGGCGATCTCGACGTCGCTCTCGCCGTAGCGCTTGTCCTTTCCGCTCCCGCGCGGGTCGAGCAGGCCGAACTCCTCGAGCTCGCGCGCGAGCTCCTCCCCCACTCCGGCGCGCTTGCACACATCCGCGAGCGTCAGCTGCTCTTCTTCGGAGAGGCCGATCGGGCGGCGTCGGCTTCGGGACCGCGTCGGCGAGGCGAGCTCCTGCTGGATCACGCGTAACGGGAGGAACTCGTCGCGCTGGAGCCGCAGGATCGTGCGCAGGCGCTCGACGTCCTCTTCGTCGAAGAGCCGGTAGCCGCCGCGCGTACGCCGTGGCTTCAGAAGGCCCTGGTCCTCGAGATAGCGGATCTTCGAGATCGAGATGTCCGGGAACTCGTTCTGGAGGCGGCTGCACACCGTCCCGATCGTGAGCGGGCGTGACGCTTCGCTGGGCTGCTTCGGTCGCCGTCATCGGTTCAGGAAGGTCAGTCGGTACTTGCCGATCTGGATCTCGTCGCCGTCGTCGACCTGCGCCGACTCGATGCGACTCCGGTTCAGGAAGGTCCCGTTCAGGCTGCCCTCGTCCTGGATGTAGAACTGGCCGTCGCGCTCGACCAGGAGCGCGTGCTGGCGGGAGACGGTGACGTCGTCGAGGAAGATCTCGCAGTCCGGCGAGCGCCCGATCGCCGTGCGCTCACCAGCCGGGTGGAAGGTCTCGCCCGCTCTGCCGCCTCCGGAGCGCACCACGAGCGCCGGCCCCCTCACGCCCACGTCCTCGAGCGTCGACGTCGCATCCTCCTCGTCCTCGGGCGTGAACGCGAGCGTGGTCTCGTCGCGCGCCTCGTCCTTGACGAGCATGGCGCCGCACCTCGCACAGTAACTCGCGGCTTCAGGGTTCTGAAAGCCGCATTCGGGGCAGTAGACGTGGCTCAAAAACGAATCCTTTCCCCAGGGTTAAACCTGAAGTTGAGATTCTAGCTTCGCGCCTCGACCTCCTGTCCCTGCACGAGGACGTCCTCCACGAGCGTGTGCAGGCTCTCTTCGAGCCGTTCCGACTCCTCGATCGTGGCCCCTTCCGCGTAGATATGCACTGTCGGCTCGTCCGGATCGGGCAGCACTTGCACCCAGCCCTCGTCGGTGAACAGCTTGACCCCGTCCACCAGGTCGAGGTCGCGTCCCTTCAGCCGCTCGGCGAGGACGCGCATGACGAGCCCCTTCATCCCCCACGGACACGGCAGCTGCCGATGGACGAGGGTCGACTCGGGTAGCTCCGCAACGAGCTCCGAGAGAGGCCGCGACTCCTGCGCGAGCAGCTCGAGCAGCTTGCACAGGCTCGCCACCGCGTCGTAGGCGGGCAGGAAGTCCGGCCAGACGTACCCGCCGCTCAGGGCCCCCGCGAAGATGACGCCGTCCTCTGCCGCCGTCTTGGTCAGCTCGGCGAGGGACGCCGGCGTCCGCACCACTTCCAGCTCGCTGCCCTCCGTCAGGGTCTCCACCTGGCTCGTCACGGTGACGGGGAACGCGAGCTTCCCACGCCGCCCGTTCCTGGCCAGCAGGCGGACGAAGAGGAGGAGCGCGCGGTCGACGCCGATCTCGTGCCCTGTCTCGTCGACGAGGTAGAGGCGCTCCGCGGCGCGGTCGAAGACGACGGCCAGATCGGCCCCGATCGCGCTCACGAGCCGCTTCGCCTGGCCGATCGTCTCGCGCAGCGACGCCGCGGAGGGCGTAGCGTCGCCCATGCGGACGGCATGGGCGGAGACCGCCTCGACCTGCAGCGGCTCGAGCAGGAGCGGGAGGACGGCGGACGCGGCCGAATAGCCGTAGTCGACGACGATGCGGAACTTCCGCCGGCGGATCGAATCCTCGTCCAGGCCGGTCAGTAGGTCCTCGGCGTAGGCCTCTCCCACGCGCGGCGGGTAGTCGAGGTCGCCGAGCTCGGCCGCGGGCGCTCGACGGAAGTCCTGGCGGAAGAAGTGCTTCTCGACCTCCCTTTGCTGCGCGGGCGTCAGTTCGATCCCGGGCTGTTCGAAGAAGCGGATCTGGACCGACTCCGGGTCGTTCGGGCTCGTGCCGACGTGGAAGCCGGCGTCGTAGCCGTGCATCTTCAGGAGGTGCCGGCCGACTGCAGCCGGCAGCACGCGCAGGTCGGCGACCCCGACGCCGGTCGAGTTGAGGCCCGTGATGAGCGAGCGCTTGACGATACGCGCCGCCGTCGTCGACTCGCGGCTGGAGACCACGTGCGCGCCGCGCTCGAGCGACGTTCCGAGCGCCGCGCCGAGGCGAACCGCGATCTCCGGGGTCAGGTCGACCTCGACCAGCCCGGAGACGACGTCCTTCTCGAAGAGGCGGGACGGCGCGCGCGACTCCCAGATCAGGTTCTCGCGCACTTGCGCGCCCGACTCGATCTCCTTGTACGGGAAGATGCGGACGTTCGGGAAGACGGTGGTCTGGTCGCCGATCTTCACCTCGTCCCCGATCGCGACGCCTTCGTGGATGCGCACATGCGAGCGCAGGTCGCACGAACGGCCGATGATGGCGCCCTCGATCAGCGTGCTGCGGCCGACGTGAGTGAGGGTGTCGACGATCGACCGGGTCGTGCGAGCGCGCTCGCGCAGTGTCACGTTCGCCGAGAGGACCGAGTACGGCCCGACCGTCGCGCCGGGCAGCACGCGACAGTAGTTTCCGACGAACGCGGGGCCCTCGATCGTGTCCAGGTCGTGGACCTCGGCGCTTTCGCTCAGCCACACGTTGCCCCGCAGGAGAAGGCCCGGGATCTCGAGCTGAACGAGCCCGTCCAGCGCGTCGAAGTTCGCTTGCGCGTACTGCCCGAGGTCGCCCACGTCCTGCCAATATCCGTCCGCGACGTACCCGTACAGCGGCCGGCCCATCTCCAGCAGGAGCGGGAAGAGCTGCTTGGAGAAATCGTGCGGCTCCCCGGCCGGCACGTGCCGCAGCACCTCCGGCTCGATCACGTAGATCCCGGTGTTGATCGTGTCGGAGAACACCTGGCCCCACGACGGCTTCTCGAGGAAGCGCTCGATCTTCCCGTCCTCGTCGGTGACGACGATGCCGAACTCGAGCGGGTTCTCCACGGACTTGAGGCCGATCGTGACGGCGGCCTTCCGGTCGCGGTGGAAGGCGATCAACGAGCTGAGGTCGATGTCGCACAGCGCGTCGCCGGAGATGACGAGGAGAGTCTCGTCCTCCGCGACGGCCTGCTTCACCGATCCGGCCGTGCCGAGCGGCGACTCCTCCACCGAGTAGGAGACGTTCATGCCGAGCGCCTCGCCGTCGCCGAAGTAGCTGCGGATGGCCTGCGGCATGAAGGCGAGCGTGACCACGACGTCGGTGAGCCCGTGCCGGCGGAGCAGCTCGAGGATGTGCTCCATGCACGGCTTGCCGACGATCGGCACCATCGGCTTGGGCTGGTTCGAGGTCAGCGGGCGCAGCCGCGTCCCCTCTCCGCCGGCCATGACGACGGCCTTCACGCCGGCCTCCTCGTCTGCTGGAAGGCCGTGACGAGGTAGAGCGCGCCCGCGGCCACGGCAAGGCCGAAGCCGATCCAGAAGATGACGAGCGGCCACGTCGTCCCCTCGTGCGTCACGAGAACGAAGCCGATGGACGCGTACAGGATCCAGGTTGCGAGCTTCCCCAGGAAGCTGACCGAGAAGTCGTAGCCGCGCGGCACGACCATCTTGTACCCGGCCATGAGCGCAATATCCCTCGCCAGGATCAGCAGCGCGGCCCAGGGCAGCCTGTCCGCGAGGAAGAGCAGGAGGACGGCCGCGTCGATCATCAGGCGGTCGGCCAGCGGGTCGGCGACCTTTCCGAACTCCGACTCGACGTGCCAGCGCCGCGCCAGCCAGCCGTCCACCTGGTCGGTGATGCCGGCGACGGCGAAGACGATGGCCGCCGGCCAGCTGTGCCCGCCGTCGGACGTGAGCACGAGAACGACGAAGACGGGGATCAGCGCGAGGCGCAGGATGGTCAGCGCGTTGGGGATCTGGGCCAGCGGAGCCGGCACCGCGCGCGTAGCCATGGGGACAAGGATAGTTTCCTGCCGTGTTCGTCAATGCGCACACCCACACGTTCCAGCGCGCTCTGCGCAGCGAGGGGGGCGATTTCTGGGCCTGGCGCGAGTCGATGCTCGAGCTGGCGGCGGCGCAGACGGCGGTGACGGTGCGATCGGACTACGCCGCGACCTACCGCGAGATGAAGGCCGCCGGCTACTCGGCTGTCGGCGAGTTCCACTACCTCGGGCTACCGCTCGCACGTGCCGCCGTGCTCGCAGCGCGCGAGGCGGAGCTGGAGATCGTCGTCCTCCTGGCCGCCTATGCGCGCGGCGGGCTCGACTTCATGCGGCAGTCAGCGGCGGACGAGTACTTCGAGCAGGTGGAGACGCTCGAGGCCGAGGGCGTGCGCGTCGGCGTCGCCCCCCACTCGGTCCGCGCGTGTCCCCGAGAGTGGCTCGAGGCCATCGGCAGCTACGCGCGCGAGCGTGAGCTCGTTCTGCACGTTCACGCCGACGAGCAGCCGCGTGAGATCGAGGAGTGCGTGGCCGAGCATGGGATGCGGCCGATCGAGCTGCTGAACGAGACCGGGTGCCTCGGCCCGCGCACGACGGTCGTGCACGCCACACACGCGGACGGGCATGAGCTCGACCTGCTCGCCGAGAGCGGAAGCCGGATCTGCATCTGCCCTACGACCGAGGCCGACCTGGGCGACGGCTTCCCCCCACGCTCGCCATCCGCGAGCGCGGGATCGGTATCTGCATCGGCTCGGACGCAAACGTCAGTGTCGATCCGCAGGAGGAGCTCCGCGAGCTGGAGTGGATCGCGCGGAGGCAAGCCCTTCGCCGCGACATCTTCTCGGCGGAGGAGCTGACCAGCATCGGCGGCGCCGAGGGCGCGGCCTCACTCGGTCTTCTGCGCTAGCCGGACCTCCTAGTGGTGCGGCTTGTGCTTCGGCTTCTTCTTGGGAGCCTTGCCCTTGCTCACCGTGATGTTGACCTTGCTGCCGGTGTCTAGGACGAAGTCGGACGACGGGTTCTGGGTGAGCACGCGGCCCTTCGGCCTGCGGGTCGAGTACTTGCGCGACAGCTTGCCGTTGGCACAGCCCGCGGTCACGATCTTCTTCTTCGCATCGGCCTCCTTCAGCCCGACCACGTCCGGGACGAGGCAGTACTTCGGTGGCGGAGCGGGTGGTGGCGGCGGCGGAGGCGGCGGAGGGGGGCGGAGGCGGGGGCGGCGGGGCGGAGGTGGAGGCGGAGGTGGAGGTGGAGGCGGAGGGGGGTGGCGGAGGTGGCGGGGTCGTGTTCCGGTTGAAGTTCGCCCCGACCGTCCGATTCGCGTTCATCGTGACCGTGCAGGTGGGGCCCGCGACCGGTGCAGTCGCCGCTCCAGCCGAGGAACGTCGAGCCGCCGTCGACCAGCGCGGTCAGCGTCACCTGGGTCCCGGCCGCGTAGGGATACGAGCAGTTACTGCCGCAGGTGATCCCCTGCCTGTCGCTCGTGACCTTGCCTGTCCCGTTCCCCGGCTTGTTCACCGTGAGGACGAACCCGTTCAGGATCGTGAACGGGGTGGACGCGTAGAAGGGAACGTTCTGCGCATAGCCGCCGTTCTCGACGGAGGAGTGGACCTCGAGCGTCCCCGAGCCGGCCGGTCTGACCCTCACGTCGACCGCGACACTTTGGTCGCGAGGGATTGTCGGGAACCGACAGTGGATGTAGCTATCCGTCGAATACGTATTCGTGCAAAACGGTGCCTCGGCCCCGGGTCCCGGGGTCACCGAGAGAATCGTCAACTCCGGAGGAAGCAGTAGGTTGACCACCACGCCGGCGCCGTTTGGGGGGCTGTACGCATCGTCTGGGCCCGCCGTTCGTGACGACCGCCTCGAGTGTGAGGTCGCCTCCGGCGAGGCCGGGATTCGGGATGCTGCTTATCCCGACATTGAGATCCTCGTCGCGCGGATTGACCGTCGCCGTGTCGGTGGCGGTGTTGTTGTCGGGGTTCGGGTCTGGCGTCGCGGAAGAAAGGCTCGCCGTCAAAACCGCTGACACCGGCGTGAAGTCGTAGAGAGGTGCCCGTACGCGCACGGAAAGATTGATCGGGACCGTGGCCCCCGGCGGAATATCCCCGGTGTTGCAATAAGTCGTTTGGTTCGGCGGACTCCCGGCTGGAGGCACACAGCCGCTTACCCACTCGGAGTCAGGGAGGGTGACGGTGACGCTGACACCCTGCGCCAGGAATTCCGACGGATTGGTGACCAGGAGGGTGTAGGCAACGACGTCCCAAGCCTTGACTTGCTGGGGGTCGCGATTGACCGTGATGGAAAGGTCCGCCGACGCGTCGATCGACCTCTGCGCGCTGAGCGGCGCGCCCGGCGCGCCCCCGACGACGACGAGCGCGATCGCGATAGCGAGCGTCAGCCCCGCGATCGACCCCAATCGCTTCAAAGGTGTGCGTTTTGCGTTCATTCGGCCCCTCGGAACATGTGGGACGGTACCACCAACGTCGGCCGACTTGTGCCCCGGCGCGCAATCTCAAGTGCGAGCGAGCGCGGAACTACCATCCTCGCCTTGAGCGTTCCTGAACGTCTCCTGCAGCGGCTCGACCTCCTTGGCGAGGTGCTCGCCGCGCGCGCGGACGCGATTGCGCTGATCGGTCACGGGTCGGTCGGTGTCGACCTCTACCGTCTCGACGACCACTCGGATCTCGACTTCTTCGTGATCGTGGACGACGGGGCGAAGCAGCGCTACCTCGATTCGATCGACTGGCTGGAGGCTCTCCACCCGGTCGCGTACAGCTTCGCCAACACTGTCGACGGGCGGAAGGTGCTGTTCGCGGACGGCCTGTTCGCCGAATACGCCGTCTTCACGCTGGACGAGCTGGCGCGCGGCTCGTTTTCTCCCGGCCGCATCGTCTGGCAGCGCGCTGACGCGCCGACCGGTCTCGAGATTCCGCCGCCGCGCGACTCGCCGGCGCACCAGACACCCGAGCACCAGCTGAACGAGGCGCTCACGAACCTCTATGTGGGCCTGCAGCGCGACGCCCGCGGCGAGCGGCTGAGCGCCACGCGTTTCATCCAGGGCCATGCGGTCCAACGCGTCGTCACGCTGCTGAACCTTCTGGACGGCTCACCACCGCAAGACGAGTTCGACGTGGACCGCGGGGTCGAGCGTCGTCACGGGCCGGAGGAGCTGCCGCTGGCCGATTTCGTGCCCGGCTACGAGCGCAACCGCGAGGCCGCGCTGTCGATCCTCGCGTGGCTCGAGGCTCACGGCGAGGTGGATGCGGCGATGGCGGCTGCGGTGCGCGCTCTCGCATCGCCGCCGAGCTGAGGTCGAGCTCGGTCAGCCGAGCGTGGTAATTCCCCGTCTGCCGCACGATGCCTCTCCCGGCGGAGGACGTGCAGCGAAACGGTCCGGCACCGACGACCGTACCGGAGGGTGAATGCATACTCGCAGGCATTCGTGACCACGCGGCCAGTGACCTAGACTCGCGCGACCACCAAACTAGGAGGTCAAGCGCGATGGCAATTCTCGTCCGCTTCAAGCCGGTCCGACTGTCGGCGGCAGAGTACGACAGCGTCGGCCGGAAGCTAGAGGAGCGTGGCCACTGGCCGCCGGAGGGGCTACTCGCTCATGTGGCGTTCGGAGGCGAGACCGGCCTCCACGTCAGCGAGGTGTGGGACTCCCGCGAACAGCAGGAGCAGTTCGCGCAGAAGCTCATGCCGATCCTGGAAGAGGAGGGAGTCAGTCTCGAGGGCGATCCGCAGTACCTCGACGTTCAGAGCTACTTGTTCCGCGAGGCCAGCAGCGACTCGGGCAGCTAGAAGGAGCGGAGCACGCCGCGGAGACGGATCTGTAGCCACCGTTTCGGGGCTCGGCGGACAGCCGAGCAAGCGACGGCCCCGTACCGTCCACCGGACCAACTGTGTTAGATGCAGCTATGACGCAGCCGCAGGGTTCAGAGCAATCCGACGCCGCAGACAAAGCGCCTTCGACGGCGCCGTCCGATCTCGATCAGGAGCGGCGTACGTCGATGGCTGCAGAGCGCACCTGGTTGGCGTGGTGGCGCACCGCGCTGGGCGCCACCGCCGGGGCGCTCGCTGTGGGCCGGTTCGCCCCGCAACTGCTCGACGTCGCCCCATGGCCGTACATTCTGCTCGGCTGCGGCTACGCGTCTCTCGCGATCGGGCTCACCATCGTCGGCGCACAACGCCAGCGCGAGTTGGAGCATGCGCTGCGAACCGGTGGCCATGTACCGCTGCGGTTCCGCACCGTCGCGCTGTTCACCGTCGGCGGAGTCGCGCTTGCCGTGATGACCGTCGTGCTCGTGATCGCGCAGACCTGACGCACCTCCTGTGCCGGGGCGGGGCCGTTCAAGCGGTGCCGGCCATGCGCCATTGAGGCAGATCGGCGACCTCGGCGGCCGGTCGCCCTACGGGCACGAGATCGCGTTCGCAGACTCCAGATGCGGAAAGGCTGGCATCTTCACCGTTCCGGCCGCCGGCGGCACCCCAAGCTCGTCATCGAGGGCAAGTCGATCTTGGAGCCCAGCTGGGCGCCGAGATCCTGAATCCTCCGCAACCGGTAGGGATCACGGCTTTCTTTGCCCAGGTCAGCCCCGACTGGAGGCTGGCCGCCGGCCGCCACGCCGGGTCGCTGAGCGGGGATGAGACGGCTTCGACTCATCCGTCCGCCCGGGCGAGGACCGCGTTTGCGCACTCGACCTGCGGGTAGGCGACCTGGAGCCGCCCAACGACCTCGCGCCGAGCCCGGCGCGACCGAAAGGAGTGATGCCAGTGTCCAGCGCTGACATCTGGACGTACAAAAGCAATCTAGGGACTGGGGTCGATCTCGTTGGATTCGGGGTCGAAGCCGAGGACGGTGGCATCGGCAAGATCGACGAAGCCACTTCCGACGTCGGTAGCAGCTACATCGTCGTGGATACGGGTCCGTGGATCTTCGGCAAGAAGGTCATGCTTCCGGCCGGGGTCATCGATTCGGTCGATACCGACGATGAGAAGGTGTACGTCAATCGAACGAAGGACGAGATCAAGGACGCACCCGAGTTCGACGAAGACACCTATCAAAGCGACGAGTACCGCACGAATCTCGGCGGTTACTACGGACGCGAGCGGGTCGGCTCGCGCGACAGCACCGACCTGCTCTAGATCGATCTTCAAGCGACCCCACGGCTCCGGCTCTGCTCTGGGGCCGTGGGGTCAGCCTTAAGTGGGCAGCTCTCTGTGCCCAACTCAGGGCGCCGAAATTTGAACTCGGGACCTATCGACAGCTCAGGCGAGTGGCGCCCGGTGTTGGGCGGCCGGCGGAGCGGCCGTCACCGTCGGCCCCGAGCAGTCGGCTCCGCCGCGCTACGACACCGCGATGGCGATCACCTGAATCCCTGCTCGGCGAGCGGCCGCACCGAGCCGGAGCGCCAGACGGCTCTCCGCGCCCGTCGGATTGGCGACGAGGAAGGCAACTCGGTTCGGCGACCGGGTGACGCGATACTCCGCGTCGAACCTGTCCAGCAGGCGCTTTGCGCGATCGGCTGCGGCCGGCCGAACGCTCAGGTGGATCCCGGAGAAGCCAGCCTGCTTCACGGTTCGAGCAGCCGCGACGGCGTGCCGCCGCGACGCAGACAGCGCACTCGATCCGGCCTTTGCGTGCTTCGCGGCCCACGGGTTCGCACCGAAGAGGGCGTTCCAGAGCACCTTTTGCATCCCTGCCGTGTACGCGCGGAAGTTCGGATCGCTCGAGAAGAGGATGGCTCGTCCGAGTCCGACCGGCTCGTCCGTTATCGCGGCCGTGCCGCCTAGCTCCTCCTCACCGTCTGCGAAGCCGGAAACGTAGAAGTCGGGGCTGTTTGCAGCCGGGTACTTAGCGACGACGTAGCCCGGGACCGAAGCGTGGATCACGGGGTCGTAGTCGTAGAAGGCGTACGCCTCGCTCCCGACTCCCGAGGCGAGCGGACTACCGGTGGAGACGGTCACGCGGATGAGCGCTCCTGCGACATCCGAGTGCGGATCGGTGAACTGGTCGGTCGTCAGGCCGAGCCGCCCCGCGAGCACGGCTCCTCCTGCGAAGCCGAGATAACGGCCGCCTCCATTCAGCCAGGATGCGAGCGCCTTTCGCCCGGCGGGGCCGAGTGCGTTGCTCGCCACGATCGGATCCCCCTGCGTCGCGATGAGGACGTCGTAGCCGGTCAGCCCGCCGTTCGCGATGTCGCTCGGAGTCACGCTCGCGTACGGCAGGTGCCAGACCCGGTCGAACAGGTACGCCAGCCAGCCGGCCGACTGCAGGGCGTTTGCCGAGCTCGAAGTGCGCAGCACCGCGATGCTCGGGATGGGCCCAGGCGGTACCGGCGGAGGCGGCTGGCTCTGCGGAGGAACGAGGTTCGCCGACGGCCCGAGGAACTGCGCCCGAGCGTCCTCCAGCCAGGTTCGACAGCAGCGGGTTGCTCCAGCCAGAGATGTCGTAGAAGTAGGGGAAGGCGACGTAGGTGTCCTCGTTCAGCATCGCCTGGATCCAGTGCTTCTGCTGCTGGGCCATCGGGATCCAGTAGGTGCCGGCCGGCAGGATCGGTCGACCTCGGCGTACGGCCGTACGGCTTGTAGTCCGGGACCGTCAGGGGCGAGGTCAGCCGGTAGACCGCGACGTCCATGCGCTGAAGCCGCCGGACCAGCGCCCGCAGCTCCGGCTGCTTGGCCGGGTCGTCGCGCAGGAAGTAATGGCGGACCAGGTCGGTCGGCACCTGGAAGAGGAGCCGCGAGCCCTTGTCGTTGACGAAGTTCGGCTCGAGCTGGCCGTTCACGCCCTCGAAGTACGCCTCGACGTACTCCTGGTGCCAGGCTGACAGGACCGACTGCCGGTGAAGCGCCGCCGTCGAGAGCGAGACCCACTGCGAGACGTAGTGCTCGTAGGTCCGCTCGGAGATCGGGGCGACGCTGTACTTCTCGAACGTCATCCCATTGGCTCCGAAGCCGATGGAGGGGACGGTGTCTCCGTAGACGGGAGCGAAGAAGTCGTACAGGTCGTCGTTGAAGTACTGGATGTGCTGACGGGTGAACTCGGCCTGAATCGCCGGGCCGTAGAGCTCGTCCTGCCAGTCGATGACCGTGTCGGCGACCTCGTGATAGATCGGGTCCTTGTTGGGCGGGAAGAAGTAGTGCTGCCCGCCCATCTCGTGCGCATCGATCATGAGAACGGGCGGGTATTGCCGCATGAGCTCGAGCTTCCCGTCCGTCTCCGGCTGCGTGCGGGCGAACCAGTCGCGGTTGAGGTCGAAGTCGTAGTGGTTGCGCCGGGTCTCGTTCTCGCGTCCGTCCGGATTCTGCGTGGGCACGATTACGACGACCGCGTTGTCGGTGATCTGCTGCGCCGCGCAGTCGTCACGATCGGCGAGCTCGTACAAAATGCGGAGGTCCGCGTCCGCCCCCGACTCCTCGTTTCCGTGGACGTTCCCGGCGAGCCAGAGGATCGCCGGGGAATGCGCGGCCAGGTTCGCGGCTTGGGCCGTCGGCGTCAGCGGGTTGCGCAGCGCGGCGGCGTTCGCGCGAATCGTGGCGAGCGTGCTCGGAGTCAGGTTGCCCGGCTTTCCAACGATTGAGTACTTGAGCGGCCGGCCCTCCCACGATGTCGCGAACTGGCCGCTCACGACGCGTGAGCTTGCCGCGTCGAGCGCCCCGATGTAGGTGTTGATCTCGGCCGCAGTGGCCTCCTGCGAGCCGAGCTCATAGCCGAGCACCTGCTGCGGCGTCGGAACCTGGCCGCGGAAGTGCGGCGGCGTCTGGATCGGATCACACGTGGTAGCACCCGCCCGGCCGACGACCAGCAGTGCGACCACTGCGGCAAGGACGACGGGCGCAAGCGCCAGAAGGTATTTCCTCATCGGTCACTCCCCCTTGAGCCGAGATGAAGAGGCGGGAATATACCACCCGCATCCGGCTACAGAGCGGCGCGGATCGCGTAGTCGTCCCGCGTCGATCAGCGCAGGCGTCTTCGGGAGCGGGGTTGGCGGCCCACTTGTCTGCAAGGCCCTCTATGCCGATCCCGACCCCGACAGCGTCCGAGAGCCAGGTGTGCGCACCAGCTCGGCTGCGCCCGACGCAGGCTACGAGGCCCGGCGAGCGACCGGTATCGGATCAAGGTGAAGAACCGCGGCTACTGGCGCTACTCGCTCGAGCGTGAAGCTGCCCGAAACCGCCGCAGGACGCCCTCGATGTGTGCGACTCGATAGCGACTCCCGAGTTCCGCCGGCATTTCCACGGCGGATACGGCTTGAACTATGGGAGGTCCTCCGAGTGCCATACATCTCTCATTGGGTCATTGTGCAGCGGTTACGGTGTAGTCGGCGGACGTCAACGTCTGGAAGACCCAGGAGCCTCCCGCCCCGCCGATCGCTCCCTTGTTGACCCATGCGCGGGCCTGAGCGAACGTGAGAAATGCTGGCGAAAACGCGACGGTGTCCCCCGACTGGCCGTTGTCGGTGATCCGGACGCCTTGGTAGTCGTCCCCAAACCCCTGGAACGCGAACCGCATCTTCGGGTGCCCGTTGTCGCGGGAGCTGGCAACGTAGTGTGCGCAGGCGACGGGGAACACGTCGCCTCTGATCAACATCGTGCCGCTGTCCCCGTTGCAGTTGCCGGACTTGTCGTTCTCTAGGCCAACATAGGACGTGCCTCCGTCGATCACAGGGTCTTGAGGGTGGACATCGAACGTCGGGCCCCCGGGGGCGATCGTGCCCGAACCGGTGAGCTTGCCTTGCGCCGTATCCGCAGCGGCGATCCCCGGCATCGCCAGAAACGCTCCAACGCAGACCGCGAGCAGTGCGAGCTTCCTCATAATCCTCTACCTCCCTCTCCCACTGCGATGAGCCGCAGTCCTGCCAGCCTACGCCCATTCGCCGTCTGCTTCAAGGGAATCGCAATACCGCTCCCGCCCGCATGAACTGGCTCCCGGTTTGAACGCGAGCCTGGACGACGAGCCGCCGTTGAGCGCGAGCAGGCGCACCCCCTTCCGGGCACGCCTGCTCGATTTCTGGTCGTCAGCCGCCGTAGAAGCCGACGGCGTTCAAGATCGTGGTGGAGACCGTGGTGGAATTCGCGAACAGGCACGCTTTGGTGTTTGCGGGTGACTTCCATTGCAATGGCGTCGGGAAGGTGAACGAGAGTGGGGTCGTGCCGTCGCCCAGATCGAGGATCTCCCAGAGCACGACGCTCGTGGGCGCGCTGGCGCAACTGGTGGCGCTGCTCGGAACTTGGGCGCCGAAGATGAAGACGCTGACGCCGTTTCCACTTGCGGCCTCGGTCGAGATCGACAGGCTGGTGATGTTGATCGGCGTCGCGCTCGGCCCGGCGATGTACGCGCCGCCATCGACGATGATCGCGCTCCAACGCCATGGAGAGGCGGGCGCAGCCGGACGATCCGTGACCGTCCCGTCCACGCTCATCGGCCCAGCGCCGTCTCCGACTGCCAGCTTCCCGGTCGAGTCGACCTTGGCGAAGAAGGCAGAGCCCGAGTGGTCGGAGATGTTCACGACCTGGCCGACGTTCGCCAGGGCGGTGCCGACGAGCGGGCTGAGCAGGCTGGCAAGTCCGACTCCGGCCAGCACGAAGAGCGCGGCCATCGCCACGCGCAGTTTGGTGATGCGAACCTCCATGAGGGTTCCCTCCTAGTAGCTGAAGGCTCAAGGGTACGGGCGTTTGGTCGTGCTTCCAGTGTCAGGGGTTGTCGCCAGAGCCAACACCCCGATTTCTGAGAGCGAGGTGCGCTTCCCAAGCTCTGACTCGACCCAGATGCGGCCCCCACAGCGGGGAGCCCGACCGCTGGCTGGAGGGCTCCCGGAGGGCCGCTGGTGAACCAGGGGGCTCTACGTCGCGAAACACGTCTGCCCTCGGATATCGACACCGCGGCGATCACGATTCGCGAGGTCGGGCGGTGTTGGGCGTCGGCGAGCTGCACGACAAGCGGGAAAGGAAAAGGGCGCCGCAGCGCCATTTAAAAATCGGGGTTACTGGCGGTTCCCCGCTCGAGCGGGAAGCTGCCCGAAACCGACGCAAGACACCCTGCATGTTCGCGACTCGGTAGCCGTTTGGGCACTGAATGGGCACTGTGCCGCCACCCCTCCGGGCGGAAAGCCGCATAACCATGCCGCCTAGAGTCGGGGCGCCGAGATTCGAACTCGGGACCTCTAGTCCCCCAGACTAGCGCGCTAACCAGGCTGCGCCACGCCCCGTGCCGCGAAGGGTACCGGCATACTGCCCGCCATGAAGACGATCGTCGTCGGCTACGACGGGAGCGATCCCGCCAAGCGTGCGCTCGAGCGCGCGGCCACGTTCGCGGAGAAGTTCGGGGCGAAGCTCGTGGTCACGAGCGTCGCGGAGCCGGTCGCGGTGGCGGAGGATCCCTACGTCCCGGGCGACGCGATCGGGCTGGCTGCGCCGGCGATCGTTCCCGTCCCCGACCGCGCCGAGGCGAGCCGCGAGCTCATGGAAGCGCGCGACGCGCTCGCCGGAAGGAACCTCGATGCGGAGTACCAAGCAACCGTCGGGGATGCGGCGCAGGGCATCATCGAGGTCGCAGAGAAGCAGGAGGCCGACCTGATCGTCGTCGGCACGCGCGAGCCCGGCTTCCTCGACCGGGTGCTCGGCGGGGACGTCAGCGAAACGGTCTCACGCCGCGCGCACCGCGACGTGTTGATCGTCCACTAACCGGGCGCTATCAGCATCCGATGGCCCGGCGAAAGCCGCGCAGATCGGACATGAAGATCCCGCGCACGGGCTTCGAGAGCGTCCGCTCCCGGCCCGCCATGGGCAGCATCGCCTTCAGCGTCGCGCAGGCCTTCGACTTCCTTGCATCCGCCAGGTACGCCAGGGCACCGTCGAGTGCACTTGCCACTCGCCGGTGGAAGAGCTTTCCTCCCGGTGCAAACTGGCGCAGGCTCGCGGCCTGCTCCGCGATGTCCGGCGTCAGAAGGTACCCGCGCGTGCGGCCGCGATGCAGCCCGGTCCCAGCGATCTGGCCGCGGTCGTTCACCGACGTCGCGTAGGCGAACGTCCACGCCGCCTCGGCCGGTACGAGCTCGAGAAGGAGGCGCGCCGGCGCCGTCGGGGTCCGCGCGAGCCAAGCTGAGGTCAGGAAGAACGGATCGTCGTATGCCGTGCCCACGATGCGCAGCGAGTTGCTGATCGCGGCGGCCTCGCTGTTCTGGATGTCCGGCACGCGCAGAACGCGCATCGTGCCCGCGGAGCTGCGGTAGAAGGCGCGCACGAGGCCGGTCGACGTCGAGGCCGAGCCGACGACGTCGTTGCGCGCGTCGATCGCGGCGCCCTGCCCCTGGTTGAATCCGCGGGGGAGGGTGAAAGCGGAGAACGGCGTGCCCGTAGTGCGCCAGCGGCCGGGGACGAGCGGGAGGCCGGCCGAGCCGGCGACGGGCCCGTTCGTGCCGGGAGCGGTCCCTGTGGCCAGGCTGAACGGATCGCCGCCGCTCAGAGCGCGCATCCCCGCGGCCGCAGTCCATACGAACCCGCGCGGGTTCGCGGACGCGTCGAACGCGCGCCCGACGACCAGCCCGGCGTTGTTGATGTCCGCCGCGAAGCTCTGGTCGCCGCCGAGCGTCCCGAGATCCTTCATCCCCACGCCCTTGCGCCAGAGGAAAGCGTGCGAGCTGCGGCTGTGCGAGATCTGCGAGAAGCCGACGACCCAGCCGGAGTCGTTGATCGCGGTGGCGTAGCTCGACTCCCCGCCGAGCGTCCCCAGGTCGGTCATCACGCCGCGGTCCCAGACGAAGGCGTGCAGGAACCCGTCACCGGTCATCGAGAACCCGACGACCTGGCCCATCGCGTTGACGTCGGCGGCCGCCGTGACCGTCCCTCCCAGCGTCCCGAGGTCTCGCACCGCGTACTTCGCCTGACGCTCGGGTGCGGCCGTCGCCGAAGGCAGCAGCACGACAGCGAGAGCGAGGGCGGCTGCCAGCCGCGTCTTCATCCCAGCCGCTTGTAGAGCCGGTCTACGAGATCGGGCATCTGCTCGAGACGACTCGTGATGACCCGGACGCGGTACTCGAGGAAGTGCTCCGGCTCGACGCCGAGCGCCTTCGCGAGCTTCTTCACCACGTCGTCGGACGGGACGGGCCGGTTCCCGTGCACGAGATGGTTGAGGTAGCCGGCGGAGAGACCAGTCTGGTCGGCGAGACCGCGGTACGTCACGTGCCGCTCGCCCATGAGCCGCTCGACCGACGGGCCGAACGCCTGCTCGCTGTATCGCTTCGTGCGTGCTATTGCCGAACCCCTTCCACTACCCGCTCTAGTTCTACACGTTGCTCGTCACCCGTGGCGCGGTCGCGTACGTCGACCGCCCCGTCCTCGAGCGTCTTGCGTCCGACGGTGACGCGCGTAGGGGCAGCCGATCAGGTCGGCGTCGGCGAACTTCTCGCCCGGGCGCAGGTCGTCGCGGTCGTCGAGGAGGACGGAGAGCCCGGCTGCGTCGAGAAGCGCGGCGACGCGCTCTGCCTGCTCCTCCACGCCCGTGAGCGCGACGACGTGGACGTCGTACGGCGCGACCGCTGCGCGGCCAGGCGATCCCGTTCTCGTCGTGATGCTGCTCGACGATCGCCGCCATCACGCGGCCGGGGCCGATGCCGTAGCTCCCGCCGAGGAGCGGCTTCTCGGTGCCGTCCTCGTCCAGGAACGTCGCCTCCAGCGCGGCGGAGTAGTAGCTGCCGAAGTTGAAGATGTGCCCGACCTCGATCGCGGTCTGGAAGCTCAGGCGGCCCCCGCACTCGGGGCAGCGGTCGCCCTCGATCGGCTCGCGCAGGTCGGCGAAGCGCGGCTCGTAGTCGCGGCCGGCCTCGACGCCGCGGAGGTGGAAGCCGTCCCGGTTCGCGCCCGCGACGAACTGCCCTTCGCGCAGCGCCTCGTCGGCGATGATCTCGCCCTCGAAGCCGATCGGCCCGAGCGAGCCTCCGTCCGGCGCCGAAGGCGGTGCGGATCTCGTCGTCCGTCGCGGGCCGCGACGCGCCGGGTAGCGCGTCGTACAGCTTCGTCTCGCTGAGCCGGTCGTCGCCGCGGATCAGCGCGAGCACGAGCGTGCCGTCGTCCTTGACGACCGGCATCGCCTTCGACGTCGCCGACGCGTCGATGCCGAGAAACTCCGCCAGCCCCTCGATCGTGGTGACGCCGGGCGTCTCGACCTCCTCGGGAGCGCTCAGCGGCTCCGGGAGCTGCGCGTCGGACGGAATCGCCCGCGCGACCTCGAGATCCGCCGCGTAGTCGCCGTTCTCGCACAGGACGAGCGTGTTCTCGCCCGAGCCGGAGGGCGCGAGGAAGTCGAAGCTGAGCTTGCCTGCCCATGATCCCGCTCTCGGCCTGGACGTAGTACGTCTGGAGGCCGCAGCGCTCGAAGATCTTCTCGTAGGCCTCGCGGTTCGCCTCGAAGCTCCGGACGAAGCCCTCCTCGTCGCGGTCGAACGAGTAGGCGTCCTTCATGACGAACTCGCGGACGCGGAGAAGGCCGCCCCGGGCGCGCGGCTCGTCGCGGTCCTTCGTCTGGAAGTGGTACCAGAGCTGCGGCAGCTCCTTGTACGACTGGATCTCCCGCGCGTGGAAGGTGGCCGTCTCCTCGTGCGTCACCGGGAGGATGAAGTCGGCGTCCCGTCCGGTCCTTGATGCGGAAGATCTCGGGGATCCAGATCGCGGCCCGTCGCCTCCCAGAGCTCCGCCGGGCGTGAGGACCGGCATGAGCATCTCCTGCCCGCCGATCGCGTCCATCTCCTCGCGGATGATCTGCTCGATCTTGCGGTGGACGCGCCAGCCGAGCGGCATGAACGTCCACAGGCCGGTGCTGACCTGGCGGATGAAGCCGCCGCGGACGAGCAGCTTGTGGCTGACCGCCTCGGCGTCGGCGGGATCGTCGCGCAGCGTGGGAAGGAAGAGCTGTGAGGCCCGAGCGATCATCGTTGTCGCCCGAGACTACTCGGAACCCAGCGGGATCAGGGAGGCCTCGGCCATGGCGAGCGCCGCGGGCTTCGCCATCTTGAGCCGCTTCGGCCGGTGCATGCCGTCGGCGATCCACTTGTCGATCTCGAAGAAGAGCTCGTCTATGAGGATGTCCGACGAGACCTTCTTCAGGACGCGGCCGTGCGCGTAGAGGAAGCCGACGTCACGGCCTCCCGCGATGCCGAAGTCGGCGTCGCCGGCCTCCCCCGGTCCGTTGACTGCGCACCCGAGGACCGCGACCTCGAAGTGCTGGGGATACGCGGCGAGGCGCTCCTCGACCTTCTCCGCAAGCGTCTGGACGCCGACGTTGTCGCGCCCGCACGAGGGGCAGGCGATCATGATCGGGCCGCGCTCCCGCAGGCCGAGCGACTTGAGGATCTCGAAGCCGACCTTGACCTCCTCGACCGGGTCGGCGGTCAGCGAGACGCGCAGGGTGTCCCCGATGCCGTCCACGAGCAGCGCGCCCATGCCGACGGCGCTCTTGATCGAGCCGGAGAAGGGCGTGCCTGCCTCGGTGACGCCGAGATGAAGCGGGTAGGGCACCTTCGCCGAAAGCATGCGATAGGCGCGGATCATCGTCGTCACGTGGCTCGACTTGACGGAGATCTTGAAGTCGCGGTAGTCGAGCTTCTCGAGCAGGCGGACCTCCTCGAGCGCGGCCTCGACGAGCGCTTCGGCCTGGTCCTGCTGCGCGAGGTCGTACAGGTGCTTCGGGAGCGAGCCGGAGTTCGCGCCGATCCGCATCGGGATCCCGGCCGCCTTGGCCTTCTTCACGACCTGCTCGACCTTCTCTGGTCCCCCGATGTTGCCGGGGTTGATCCGTACGGCGGCGACACCCGAGTCGATCGCCTTGAGGGCGAGGCTCGCGTTGAAGTGGATGTCCGCGATGACCGGGATCGGCGAGAAGCGGACGATCTGCTTCAGCGCCTCGGCGTCCTCTTCCTTCGGCACGGCGCAGCGCACGACCTCGCAGCCGGCGGAAGCGAGCGCGGCGATCTGCGCGGTCGTCGCCTCGACGTCGCGCGTCGGCGTCAGCGTCATCGACTGGACGACGACGGGCGCTCCGCCGCCGATCCGGACGCCGCCTACGGAAATCGAGCGCTCACTGGCCATTTCGCCCGATTGTAGTTGGGGGGCTACCCGCCGCCCAAACGGCCTATGTCATTCGAGAGGCCGACGAAGAAGAGCAGCACGACGAGGAAGATCCCGACCGCGGAGACCCGCTCGTAGATCTCGCGCTTGACCGCGCGGCCGCGGATCCCCTCCACGATCGAGAAGACGATGTGCCCGCCGTCGAGCGGTAGTAGCGGCAGGAGGTTGAGGAGCGCCAGCGAGAGGCTGATCAGCCCGAGCACCCAGAGGTAGTTCTGCACGCCTTCGTTGAGCGCGGTCGACGAGCCCTGGACGATCCCGACGGGGCTGGAGATGTCCTTTCGGCCCTCGCCGTGGACGAGGTTGCTCAGCGAGACGCCGATCTGCTTCGTGACCTCGCCCGTGAGCTTGATCGACTGCCAGAAGGCAGCGGGCGCGGCCAACCCCCGCCCCTCGAGGGTGAAGCCGAGCCGGTAGCGCCCGTCGACCTTGTGCGCGCGCACCGGCTTCAAGGGCGGGATCAACTTGCCGTCCCGCTGGACACGCAGGACCAGGTCCCTCTTTCCGTCCGACCCGGAGATTCGAGCCGGGATGTCCTGCGGCGTGTTCACGATCACGCCGTTGATGGCGTAGATCTTGTCCCCGGGATGCAGGCCGGCGCGCATCGCCGGCTCGCCGCTCGAGACGGAGCCGACCGTCGCGGTCGCCTTACCGCCGCCGGCCATGAAGAGAGCCGCGAACAGGATGATCGCGAACAGCAGGTTCATGCCGGGCCCGGCGAAGATGACGAAGACGCGCTTCCACGTCCGCTGCCGCCAGTACGCCTCGGGGCTGAGCGCCTCGCGCGCCTCGCGGACGCCGCGCTCGGCGGCCCGCCGCGCTCCAGGCGCGACGAGGGAGCGGTCGACCTCCGTCCCCAGCTCGTCCACGGCCAGCCGCGCCTCCTCCTCACGGCCCTCCGCGAGGGCGCGCTTGAGCCGCTCCGTCGGGCCGTACAGCTGCGGGGCCTCCTGGAGCGCCGGGCCGAGATGCGCGTCCACGTCGGACGCCGCCATGCGGTGCATCCCCGGGATCTTCACGTAGCCGCCGAGCGGAATAGCGCCGATCCCGTACTCGATGCCTTGCTTGCTCGTTCGCTTGACCAGCGCAGGCGGGAAGCCGATGTAGAAGCGGGTCGGCTTCATCCCGACCAGCCGCGCCGCGAAGAAGTGGCCCGCTTCGTGCACGAGGATCAGGAACGCCAGGCCGAGGATCGAGATGACGAGGCTCAAACGGGCACTCCTTGCCCGGCGAGCCGGCGCGCCTGCGCATCGGCCTCCACCAGGTCGTCGCGGTCACGCGGCGGTGCGCCGTCCGCGGCCGCCAGGGTCTCCGCGACCACGTCGGCGATCGCGAGGAAGGGAAGCCGGCCGTCCAGGAACGCCGCCACGGCGACCTCGTTGGCGGCGTTGTACGCGCACGGATACGTCCCGCCCAGCTCCCCTGCACGCCGCGCGAGCGCGAGCATCGGGAACGTCTCCAGGTCGGGGGCGCTCGAACTCCAGCGTGAGGCCCGCCGCGAGGTCGAGGGACGGAGTCGGCGTCCCCGCGCGCTCGGGATACGTGAGCGCGAACGAGATGGGCACGCGCATGTCCGGGTACCCGAGATGCGCGAGCGCGGCGCCGTCGCGGAAGCGCACGAGCGCGTGAACGATCGACGTCGGATGGACGACCACCTCGATCCGCTCGTACGGCAGGTCGAAGAGGAAGTGCGCCTCGATGAGCTCGAGGCCCTTGTTCGCCAGCGTGGCGGAGTCGATCGTGATCTTCGGGCCCATGTTCCAGGTCGGGTGCGCGAGCGCCTGCGCAGGGGTTACGTCGAGCAGCTCGCCGCGGTTCTTGCCGCGAAACGGGCCGCCTGAAGCGGTCAGGACGAGCGTCTCCACCGACTCCTGCGAACGGCCTTCTAGGCACTGGAAGGCAGCGCTGTGCTCGCTGTCGACCGGAAGGAGACGGCCTCCTCCCCGCTCCCGGGCCGCGAGCGCGAGCTCGCCTGCGACCACGAGGCTCTCCTTGTTCGCGAGCGCGAGCGCGATCCCGCGCTCGAGCGTCCAGAGGGTCGCGTCGAGGCCGGCGAAACCGACGACCGCGTTGAGGACGAGGTCCGGCTCCGCGCGCTCGAGCAACTCCGTGAGATCGCCGCCGACCTGCGTCAGCGGCGCGAGCCCGTCGATCGGCTGGGATCCGGAAGCGGCGGCGACGAGCTCGAGCTCGGGATGCGCGTCGATGATCTCCAGGGATTGCCGCCCGATCGAGCCGGTGGCGCCGAGCAGCGCTACGCGTTTCACCGAATTAGTGTAAGGCCACACTTAGATGGTTGGTGCCATGAGATCGCCTGCTCCGGGGCGCGAGCTGGTGCGTCTGGGGCGCCTTGCCGATGCCGGAGCATCGGTGAGCGGCCGACGCGGCGAAGCGCGCCGGGGAGGCGGCCGCGCAGCCGGACGCGCGCGGCTCGCCACGGCCACGCCGTAGGCAACGAGCATGTAGAACGAGGCGACGACGGCGAACAGCTGTGCGTCGATCCGGTCGAGCATTCCGCCGTGCCCGGCCAGCAGCGTCCCCGTGTCCTTGACGTGCATGTCGCGCTTGATCGCCGACTCGAACAGGTCGCCGACCGGCGCCGCGACCGCGATCACGATCCCGAGGACGACCGCCTGCCAGTCAGCCAGGAAATGCTGCTTGTACATGGCGAAGAACGGGACGAGGATGGCCACGATCGTTCCGCCGACGAATCCCTCCCAGGTCTTGCCCGGCGAGGTCCTCGGCGCGAGCTTGTGCCGCCCGAACAGCCTTCCCGTGAAGTACGCGGCCGTGTCGGCGGCGAAGACGGCGAGGACCACGGTCAGCGTCGCCAGCTGCGCGTGCACGGGAATGTCGCGCAGCAGGATGAGATGGCCCAGGCCGAGCCCGATCCATCCCACGCCCAGGATGGTCGTTCCCACGGAGACTGTCGTCGGCGGGGTCGTGTCGGCGACGCCCTTGAGCAGGAACGCGAACGCGAGCGTGGCCATGAAGCCGGCGAGCATCCACGTGATGCCGCCGAGCTGTGCCCCCAGGAGGGCGCAGAGCGTTCCCGCGAAGCCGGCGAGCACGACCGGCCGGAGGTTGCGCGTCATCGTGTACAGCTCGTGCAGCGCGATGAAGCCGACGACGACGGCGAGCGCGAACAGCCACCACCCGCCGAGCCACAGCAGTCCGACGACGGCGGGGAGGCCGACCACCGCGACCATGATCCGCGACCAGAAGTTGCTCATCGCCCGCCGAAGCGGCGCCTGCGGCGGGAGTACTCCTCGAGCGCTTCGTGCAGGACGCCTTCGTCGAAGTCCGGCCAGAGGCAGTCGACGAAGACGAGCTCCGAGTAGGCGAGCTGCCAGAGGAGGAAGTTCGAGATCCGCTGCTCGCCGGACGTCCGGATGAGCAGGTCCGGCTCGAGCAGCTCAGGGTCCGCGAGCGCGGCGGCGAAAGCGTCCTCGTCCACGTCCTCCGGCGGCGTTCCCGCCTCGATCAGACGGCGCGCGGCGTCCACCAGCTCCGCCCGGCCGCCGTAATCGAACGCGACCCAGAGGTCGATGCGGTCGTTCCCCTCTGTCTCGTCCTCCATCGCCACCATCCGCGCCTGCAGCGCCGCAGGGGCGCGGTCGCGGCGGCCGATGAAGCGCACCTTCACACCCTGGGCGGCCAGGTCGGGAAGCTCCCGCTCGATCGTCTCCTCGAAGATCCCCATCAGCGCGGAGACCTCATCCGTCGGCCGTGTCCAGTTCTCCGTCGAGAACGCGTAGACGGTCAGGGACTCGACGCCGAGGTCGATGGACGCCTCGACGGTGCGACGGAGCGCGCGCGTGCCGGCCCGGTGGCCCTCGGCGACCGGCAGGCCGCGGGTCTCCGCCCAGCGGCCGTTGCCGTCCATGATGATCGCGATCGAGCGCGGAATGTCCGGGACGTCCGGCCGAGCGGCCGGCTCGGCAACAGAAGCGCGCTGGTGCACAGTGCCAGCCCCGTTCGGCGGAACGGAGCTCAGACCTCCATGATCTCTTGCTCTTTGTGCTGCAGCAGCTCGTCGATCGACTTCGTGTGCGCGTCGGTCAGCTTCTGCACCTGCTCCTCCGCGCGATGTTCCTCGTCCGAGCCGACCTCGCCGTTGTTCGACAGCTCCTTGAGATGGTGGATGGCGTCCCGACGGATGTTGCGCACCGCGACACGTCCCTCCTCGGCGATGTGGCGGACGACCTTGACGAGCTCCTTCCGCCGTTCCTCGGTCAGCTGCGGGATCGGTAGGCGGATGATCTTGCCGTCGTTCGAGGGCGTGAGGCCCAGATCCGACTCCATGAGCGCGCGCTCGATCTCCTTGACGGAGTTGGGGTCGAACGGCTGGATCGTCAGCATGCGCGGCTCCGGGACGTTGATCGTCGCGAGCTGGCGGAGCGGCGTCGGCTGACCGTAATAGTCGACGTTGACGCGGTCGAGGAGCGCGGCGGACGCGCGCCCGGTGCGCACCGTGTTCAGCTCGTTGCGTGCGGACTCGACCGACTTGTCCATGCGCTTCGAGGCATCCGAGATCCACTCGTCGATGGCGGCCATCAGCTCTCCTTTCCGGTCGAGATGATCGTTCCGAGCCGCTCGCCGGAGAGGATCCGGCGGATGTTCCCGTCGGCCTGCTCGAACACGTAGATGGGCAGGTTGTTCTCACGGCACAGCGACAGTGCGGTCGCGTCCATCACCTTGAGGTCGCGCTCGATCGCCTCCGCGTGCGTGAGCTCCGGCAGGAACCGGGCGTTCGGATCGAGCCTGGGATCGCCGTCGTAGACCCCCTCCACCCCGTGTTTGGCCATGAGGATCGCTTCCGCGTTGATCTCGAGCGCGCGCAGTGCGCCGGCCGTGTCGCTGGAGAAGAACGGGTTGCCGGTCCCGGCCGCGAAGATGACGACGCGTCCCTTCTCGAGATGGCGGATCGCACGGCGGCGGATGTACGGCTCGGCGACCTCCGAGACCGCCAGCGCGGACAGGACGCGCGTCTGCGCGCCGCGCCGTTCGAGCGCATCCTGGAGGACGAGCGAGTTGAGGACGATCGCGAGCATTCCGGCGTAGTCCGCCGTGGCGCGGTCCATCCCCTCGGCCGCGGCGGCCATCCCGCGCCAGATGTTTCCGCCGCCGGTGACGATCGCGATCTCGAGCCCCGTCGCATGAACCTCGACGATCTCCGCCGCGATGGCGTCGATGCAGTCGGGATCGAGCCCGAACTCACGGTCGCCCATGAGGGCCTCGCCGGAGAGCTTGAGGAGGACGCGGTGAAACGCTGTCGCGGCCGGTTTGCCGGCCGGGGCTTCTTGCTGGTCGACGGCCGTCACCCGGCGAGCGCGAAGCGCTCGAACTCGAGCACCTCAGCGCCCTCCTCCTCGAGCGCCTGGCCGACGGTCTTGTCCGTGTCGTGGATCCAGGGCTGCTCGGCGAGCACATTGGCGGCGAAGAAGCGCTTGTTCAGCATCCCTTCCACGATTTTTTCACGGGCCTGCTCGGGCTTGCTCTGCACCTCGTCGGAGTTGCTGTAGATCTCGCGCTCCGAGGTGACGACCTCGTCGGGGACGTCCTCGCGTCCGACCCACCGCGGGCTGGAGGCTGCGATGTGCATCGCGATCTTGCGACCGAGCCCTCCGGGGCCGCCGCGTACCTGGACCAGCACACCGAGCTTGTTCGCCGGCGGATGGACGTACGCGTCGATCGTTGCCCCGTCGACGGCTTCGAAGCGTGTCGCGCCGGCGACGACGATGTTCTCGCCGAGCTTGCCCGAGAGAGCGACTCGCTCATCTTCCAGGGCGGATTCCGACCCAGGCCCCTCGGCCTCGACCGTCTCCAGCACCTTCTTGGCGAACGCGAGGAACTCGTCGTTGTTCGAGACCGGCTCGGTCTCGCTCCCGACGGCGACCATCGTGCCCTTCTTGCCGTCGTCGGCGATCCGGTAGCCGACCTTGCCCTCCGGCGTCTCGCGGCCGGAGCGCTTTGCCGCGCTCGCGGCGCCCCACTTGCGCAGGAGCTCGACCGCCTTCTCCATGTCGCCGTCGGTCTCGCTCAGCGCGCGCTTGCAGTCCATCATCCCCGCGCCCGTCTGGTCGCGGAGCTCCTTGACGAGAGAGGCCGAGATGACGGCGCTCACTGGGACGCCTCCACGGTCTCTTCCTTCTGGCCGAGCTTCTCGTACTCGGGCGCCTCCGCTGCCGGCTCGGCCGGCCTCCGCTGCCGGCTCGGGCGCCTCCGCTGCCGGCTCGGGCGCCTCCGCTGCCGGCTCGGGCGCCTCCTCGGCGGGCTCGGGCTCCTCCGCCGTCTGCTCGGGCTCGGTCGGCGGAGCGAAGTCCTGCGGCGAGGCCTTGTTCATCCCTTCCTCGATCGCGTCCACGATCGCGCGCGTCACCAGCTCGCACGAGCGGATCGCGTCGTCGTTGCCCGGGATCGGGAAGTCGGCGTCGTCCGGATCGCAGTTCGTGTCGACGAGCGCCACGACCGGGAGGCCCAGCCGCCTGGCCTCGCGCACGGCCAGCTGCTCCTTGCGCAGGTCGATGATGAAGACGGCGTCCGGTTGCTTCTTCATGTCGGCGACGCCGCCGAGGTTCGCCTCGAGCTTCTCGAGCTCGGACTCCATCGTGATCCGCTCCTTCGCCGGGAGCAGCTCGAGCTGGCCGTCCTCCTTCCTGTGACGCAGGTCGTGCAGGCGCTCGATCCGCTCCGAGATCGTGCGCCAGTTCGTCAACAGGCCGCCCAGCCAGCGCTGGTTGACGTACGGCATGCCGACGCGAACCGCCTGGGTCGCGACGGCGTCCTGCGCCTGCTTCTTCGTGCCGACGAAGAGCATCGTCCCGCCGCGCTCGGCCAGCGCCTTCGCGAATGCCTGAGACTCGTTCAGGCGCTCCATGGTCTGCTGCAGGTCGATGATGTAGATGCCGGCACGGTCACCGAAGATGAACCGCTTCATCTTGGGGTTCCAGCGCCGAGTCTGGTGCCCGAAGTGGACGCCTGCCTCGAGCAGGTCTCGCATCGAAACGGCGGACACGTGCTACCTCCTTGGTTTGATTACCTGGCCGGCGGAGCCCGGACGGAACTCGACGCACAGCGCGAGGAGCACCCCCGTCCGGCCCGTTCCACCGGGTCGTAGGGACGGCGGAATCCTAGCTAATGAGCCGCTTCTGCCTGCTCCAGCGCCGCTTGCAGCTCGTCCGGAAGCGGAGAGGAGATGTCGACGCGCTCGCCCGTCAGCGGATGTGTGAAGGCGAGCCGCGCGGCATGGAGAAACTGCCGCTCGAGCCCGAGGTCGCCGCCGATCCCGTACACGGGGTCACCCGAGAGCGGCAGGCCGATCGCCTCGAGGTGCACCCGGATCTGGTGCGTCCTCCCCGTCTCGAGCCGGACACGCAGCAGCGCGCGCTCGCCCACGAGGCGCTCGACCTCGAAGAGGGTGACGGCCTCACGCGGCGTCGCGGTGTCGAGCGAGTGCCGGGTGGGGTCGTGACGGTCGCGGCCGATCGGCGCCTCGATGCGGCCGCTCCGCGAGCGTGGGTGACCCTGGACGAGCGCCACGTACTCGCGCTCGAGCTCGCGCCGGCGGACGAGGCCCTGCATCACCTCGTACGCCTCGGCGGAGCGCGTCACCACCAGCAGCCCCGACGTGTCGCGGTCGAGCCGGTGGATGATTCCCGGCCGGTCCTCAGCTCCTCCGGCGATGCCCCGCTCGAGCAGCCCGTGCACCAGCGTCCCGCTCGTCTGTCCTGGCGTGGGATGGACGACTACTCCGGCGGGCTTGTCCACCACGAGCAGGTGCACGTCTTCGTAGAGGACGGTGAGCGCGACGTCCTGCGGCGTCAGCGCCTCCGGCTCGAGCAGTGCCGTGTCAACTTCGAGCGTCTCATTTCCGGCGAGCCGGAAGCTCTTCGCGCGCGCGTCACCATCCACACGGACGGCGCCCGCGCTCAGGAGTTTCTCGGCAGCCGCGCGCGAGCCGATCTCGGGCACGAGCGCCAGGAAGCGGTCGAGCCGCGTCCCGGCCGCGTCTTCAGGAACCAGTAGGCGAAGCGTCTGTGATGCGCCTGCGGCGCGGCTCGCGGTCGGAGAAGAGAAGGACGACGAACAGGATGACGACGCCGATCACGATGAAGCTGTCGGCGAGGTTGAACGCCGGCCAGTACTTGAAGTCCAGAAAGTCGGTCACGTGCCCGAGGCGAACTCGATCGATGAGATTGGAGAGGCTGCCGCCGATCACGAGGCCGAGCGCGGCCGGGAGGATTGGATGGCGCCCGCCCGAGCGGGCGAAGAACACGAGCATCCAGGCGACGGCCACCGAGGTCAGGGCGATCACGGCGGCCGTTGCGCTCGAGAAGAGCCCGAACGCGATACCCGAATTCTGGACGTGGTGGATCGAGAAAGGCCCAACGACGTGAATCCCTTCGTCGAGAGCCAGGTGGCCGGAGACGACCGACTTCGTCAGCTGGTCGGCGCCGAGCGCCGCAAGTGCCACGGCCACGAGCCCGACCCATTGCCAGGCGCCGGCGCCGAGTGATCGCCGGGCGGTCGAAACGGGCGTGAGCGCGTCTGTCGAGGAACCGACCCGGACGTCGACCTGCGGTCGCCGCTCCGTCTCGGTCACCGCTCCGCCTCGCGCCGCTTGCAGTCGATGCACAGGGTCGCGTGGGGAAGGGCTTCCAGGCGCTCAGGAGGGATGTCCCGGCCGCAGCTCGCGCACGTCCCGTACGTACCGGCGTCGATCCGCTCCAGGGCCGCGTCGATCTCGGCGAGCACGTTGCCCGAGTTCTCCTCCAGCGTGTCGTCCATCTCCTGCTCGAGCGTGAGCGCGGCGTTGTCCATCAGGTGCGTGGAGAGATGGACCTCGTCGCCGGTGTCGGGATGCTCGTCGTGGATGTATTGCATCGCGTCCTGCACGCGCTTGCGCTCCTCGAGCAGCGCGGAGCGAAAGCGCTCGACGTCCACGCTCATCGAGTCGCGCTCCTGCGCAGCCTCGACTCGGCCTCCGCCGCACTGATCCCGTCCGCAGCGACGAGCTTGTTGCGCGCGGTATGTCCGGCGACGACGCTCAGGTTGCGCCGCGGCAGCGAGAGCGTCTCGGCGAGGAATCGGAGTGCCGCGTCGTTCGCCCGTCCGCGCTCCGGGGCGGACGCGACCCGGATCCGCCAGGCGTCACCGTGCCAACCGATCAGCTCCGTCCTGTCAGCTCCCGGCGTCACCTTCACACGGATTCGCGCGCCGTCCTTCATCAGGACAGGATATCTGTGGGCTCAGGCCGCTTTGGCCTTGGCGGTGCCCTGCTCGACCGTCTCGAGCGCCGCGCGGAGCATTCCCTTGATGCGATTCGACTCGGCGACGAGCCGCTCGCCTTCGGCGCGCGCGTCACGGACCAGGCTCCGAGCTTCGTTCTGCGCATCCGAGACGATCAGCTCGGCTTCCTTGCGTGCCTGTGCGCGCAGCTCGTGCGAGGCGCGCTCGGCGGAGACGAGCGTCGTCCGCAGGAGGTTCTCCAGCTCGCGGAAGCGGATGATCTCGGCTTCGAGGTGCTCGACCTTGTCCGCCAGGTCGGCACGCTCGCGCCAGACCTGCTCGAAGCTCCTGACGGTCTCGTCGAGTAGGTCGTCCACCGTCGAGCGCTTGTAGCCGAACAGGCCACGATCGAGCTCGGCGTGGCGGATTTCCGCAGGCGAAAGCGACATCTCGCTTCCCCTGTTCGCCGTGCCGCTAGTGGAACCTTCCCAGGATGTAGATCACGAGCCGCCCGGCCAGGTACAGCGCGACGAGGGCGACGACCGGCGACAGATCGAGCGGCCCGAGTGGCGGCAGGACGCGGCGGAAGAGGTTCAGGTACGGCTCGCACGTGTCGCGCAGGAATTTCTGGATCCGGCTCATCCACACCGAGTAGGGCATGCGGATCCAGGACATGAGGATGTACGCGAAGATGACCAGCCCGTAGACGAGGACGAAGACCCAGACGAATTTCTGGATCCCGGAGATCACGTCCGCGAGCAGACCGAAGGCGCCCATCCAGGCTGGATTCTGCTAGAAGCGGCCGGTTCCTACGCGTGCCGCCGGCCAGGGACGCTAGGCCTGGTTGAAGAAGCCGCCGCGTTCCAGGAGCTTGGCGCGCTCTTCGGCGGACACCTCGACGTTACGGGGCGTGAGCAGGAACACCTTGTCCGCGATCCTCTGCATCCCCCCGTCGAGCGCGTACGTGAGCCCGCTCGAGAAGTCGATCAACCGCTTGGACAGCTCCTGGTCGGAGCTCTGGAGGTTGAGGATGACCGGGATCGCCTCCTTGAACTTGTCGGCGATCTGCTGGGCGTCGTTGAAGCTACGCGGAAGGACGAGGTGAACACGGACGGATGCTCCCGACTGGGCCGGCGCAGCCGTGGGTGGAACCCGGCGGAGCCGCTCGGGCCGGACGACCTGCGTCTGCGCGGCGGCGTCGTCCGTCCACTCCTCGAACTCGGGCTGTCTCTGGCGGCGCGGCGACAGCCGGCGCACGTTCGGCCGCTCACCGTAGGAGCGCTCGAGCTCCTCGTTGGTGGCATAGCCGTCCTCGTCCCAATCTTCCTCCTCGGCGATGCCGAAGTAGACGAGGGTGCGGTTCCAGACGTCCGAGAATCCCATTGCGGCGGAATGTTACCGCCCATACAGGACTGATAATCACGGGGGAACCCATGGTTCCCCCGTGTTCCCCCTCCTTCACTCCACGCCAGATTCGATCAGGTTCCAGGCTACGCCGGGCAAAGCCCGGCTCCGCCTTCAGCCGCTGACCACACCGGTCAGCCGTATAGGACTGATCCAAGGCGAACGAGGGTCGCTCCCTCGTCCACGGCGACGCGGTAATCCTGGCTCGTCCCCATGGAAAGCTCCCGCAAACCATGGGTTTCGGCCAGCTCGCGCAGCCGGCGGAAGTATGGACGCGAGTCTTCAGGGTCGTGAACGGGCGGCGGCATCGTCATTAGGCCGCGGACGTCCCCGTACGCGCCCAGGAGGGCCTCCAGCTCCTCGGGTGCGACCCCGGATTTCGACTCCTCGCCGGAGAGGTTCACCTCGACGAGCGCGGGGACGGTCAGCCGCCGGGCCGCCGATTCGCTCGACAGCGAGTGGACGAGCTCGCAGATCTCGTTCACCGTCTTTGCCTTGCGGCTCTGCAGGTGTCCGATGAAATGCCAGCGGAAAGCGTCGCCGTAGCGCTCGTGCTTGGCCTCGAGGTCCTGTGCGCGGTTCTCGCCGACGACGTCGATCCCGGCCTCGACCAGGACAGCCATGTCCTCGAGGGACACGTACTTCGTCGCAGCGACCACGGTCACATCCGGGCCGACCTCGCCGCGGATGCGCTCGTAGCGCTCGCGGACCTCCTCAGTCCGTAACAAGGCCGAGGACGCCGTGCGTCCCGCGCGGCCTTCCCGTCCGCCGCTCGGAGAAGAAGAGGTCCGGATTGCAGCGCGTGCAGAGGTCGAACCGATGGACGTCCGCACAGCCCGCCTCCCGGAGCGCTCGCTCGGCCGCCGTCCACAGGTCGAGCCTGCGGCCGTGCACGAGCCCCGGGCCGAATCGCTCCTCGAACGGCTCCGCAACGTCCGGGCCGACCTCGTAGCAACACGGGCCAATTGCCGGCCCGACGGCGGCGGCGAGCTTCGCGTCGCCGAGCGCAGCACACCCCGCCTCGACGATCCCTTCGAGGAGGCCGCGCCAGCCCGCATGGAGGACGGCGAGCGCCGGCCGGTCGCCGTTCGAGCGGGCGACGGCGATGGTGAGGCAGTCGGCCGAAAGCGCCAGCATGGGCTGGCCTGGCTCGTCGCTCCACAGGCCGTCGCCGGGGACACCGCGGCTTCCCGGCTCGGCGCGGTGGACGGTGGTGGAATGCCGCTGCCGGTTGAGCGTCAGGGCTTCGGGGTCGGCTTCCACCTCGGCGCAGGCGCGGCGCCGGTTCTCGTCCACGCGCTCGGGCTCGTCCCCGACCGCCTTGCCGAGGTTGAGCGACTCGAACGGGCCTTCGCTCACGCCGCCCTGGCGAGTGGTAAAGACGACCGCATAGGGGCCGGGAGCCTCCCAGCGAAGCATCAGTCGAGCAGCTCCCGCGCAGCGGCGAGCTCCGACTCGCGGCCGTCGAGCTCGCCGTTCAGCTTCCGCCGCCGCAGCTCGGCGAGGATCTCCCCCACTCGCGGCGATTCTCCGAGCCCGAGGTCGGCGAGGTCGGCGCCCCCGATGTGCAGCTGCACGTGCTGTAGCCGGTCGAAGTACTCGTGCAGCGCCTGCTGGTCGTCGAGGGCAAGCGCGAGGAGCGGCGCGTCGGGGTGGTCGGGCTCCGCGAGTGCCACGATCTCCGACGCCGTCAGGCCGCCGGCGCGCAGCTGTTCCACCAGCCGCGGCCCGTCCTCGATCGCCGCGCCGATGTGGCGCGCGTCGCGCCGCCGAAGCTGCAACCGCTCGAGAAACGGCGCGACCTCTGCGGACGGCAGAGCAAGGCCGAGTGCCGCGAGGCCGAGCCGCCAGTCCGGGACGTCGAGCCCGTAGCGGCGATCGAGCTCACGCAGCCGTGTGAAGAGCTTTGCGGTCGCCTCGGTCGCCGGCACCACGCCGAGATCTCCGAGCCGAACGATGGACGCCGGGGCTTGTTCCTCCTCCAGGAGCTCCAGCAACTCCTCCCGCAGGCGCGCGCCCGACAGCAGCCCGATGCCGGCCACACCTTCGCGCGCCAGCGCCTCGGTGTGCTCGTCCATGCGGAAGCCGAAACGGCTCTCGTAGCGGACGGCGCGGAAGATACGCGTCGGGTCGTCGACGAAGGACCGGTCGTGCAGGATGCGGATCGTTCCCGCCTCGAGGTCCTTTTGCCCGCCGAAGGGGTCGACGAGACGGCCGTGGTCGTCCCCTTTGAGGCCGATCGCCATGGCGTTGACCGTGAAGTCGCGCCGGAAGAGGTCTTCCTCGATCCCGGCCGCCTCCACCGTGGGGAGCGCCGCGGGCTCCGCGTATGTCTCACGCCGGGCGGTGACGACGTCGACGTGCTTCCCGTCCCCGTACAGGACGACCGCGGTACCGAACTGGCCGTGCGGACGGCAGCGGCCGCCCAGCTCCGCGGCCAGCGCACCCGCGAGCTCGATCGCGTCGCCCTCGACCGCGACGTCCACGTCGAAGTTCGGCCGGCCCAGCAGGATGTCGCGGACGGTCCCCCCGACCAGGTACACACCGGCGTACGGCTCCGCCACCCGGCCGAGGGCCCGGTCGAGCTCGGCCCCGAGGTAGCGCTCGATGTCCAGCGTTAGGGCTAGACGCTCCGCGATCGCTTCGATCTCGACCTTCGCGCCGGCGGGCAGCGCAGAGATCTCGATCGTCGCGCGCGCCGGCGGCCGGTCGCCGACGTGGCGCGCGTAGACCTCGTTCATCCCCTGGAACTCGTTGAGGTCGACCAGATACACGGTCGTTTTCACGAGCTTGTCCAGGCCCGACCCGGCCGCCTCGAGGATCGCGCCGAGATTCGCGAACACCTGCTCGGTCTGCTCCTGGATGGTCTCCCCGACGATCTCCGCGTGGTCCGGCCGGAGCGACAGCTGCCCCGAAACGAACACGAAGCCGCCGCTGATGATCGCCTGCGAATAGGGAGCCCCCTGGAACGGGGCGGGCGCGGCTTCGGTGCGGACGATCTCCTTCACGGGCGGCACGCTTCGCCGAGCGCCGCGCCGAGCGCCTTGAAGATCGAGTCGAGCACATGGCGCTCGTCCTCTCCGTGCGCGAGCCGGACGTGCAGGACGATTCCGGCAGCGCCTGCGAGCTCGTCGAGGAACCGTGCGATCACGTCCCCGCCGAGCCCTGCGACATGGACACTCGAGAGGTCGACGTTCGAGACGGCCATCGGCTGGTCCGCCAGGTCCAGCGCGACCGATGCAAGCGCTTCGCCCGCGGGAACGGCGCCGACCGCATGGCCGCGCGCGCCGGGCTCGCGGAGCGCCACGTACAGTGCCTCGCCGAGCGCGCGGCCCGTCGACTCGATCTGCGCCTGCGGGCTGTCAGGAGCGATCTCGAGGACGAGGTCGAAGCGTCCGTATCGGGCCAGCACGCCAAGGAGGTGGTCGAGGGTGGGCAGGCCGGTGTCGACGCTGACGTCGCCGGTGCCGTCCACGGTCAGGCGCGCCATGAGCTGCGTGTTCACGCCTCCACCCTCTCGATCTGCGCGCCGAGCGACCGCAGCCGCTCGTCCACCCGCTCGTACCCGCGGTCGATCCAGCGGATGTTCCCGATCCGCGACTGCCCTTCCGCGCACAGCGCGGCGATCAGCATCGCCCAGCCGGCGCGGACGTCGGGACTGTCCATCCTCTGCCCGTACAGGTGCGACGGCCCGACGACGACAGCGCGGTGCGGGTCGCACAGGATCACGCGCGCGCCCATGTTGCTGAGCTTGTCCACGAAGAACAGCCGGCTCTCGAACATCTTCTCGAAGATGAGGATCTCGCCCTTCGCCTGCGTCGCGACGATGAGCGCGATCGAGGTGAGGTCGGCAGGGAAGGCCGGCCAGGGGCCGTCCTCGATCTTCGGGATCATCGAGCCGAGGTCCTTGCGCACCACCAGTTCCTGCCCGGGAGGAACACGGATGCTCGTCTCGCCTACCTCGACCGTGATCCCCAGCCGTTCGAAGGCGGGCAGGATGGAGACGAGGTCGTCGGGACGGCACTCGTCGATGGTCACGTCGCCGCCGGTCACCGCGGCGCAGCCGATGAAGCTTCCGACCTCGACGTGGTCGGGGCAGATGCGCCAGGTGCCCCCGCCCAGCTCGCGCACGCCTTTGATACGCAGCGTGTTCGACCCGATTCCCTCGATACGCGCGCCCAGCGACACGAGGAAATGACAGAGATCCTGCACATGCGGCTCGCTGGCAGCGTTGACGAGGACGGTCTCGCCGTCGGCCGTGACAGAGGCCATGATCGCGTTCTCCGTCCCGGTCACGCTGGGCTCATCCAGGTAGATGCGCTTGCCCGTCAGCCGCTCTGCGCGAAACTCGAAGGGCTGGGCGTAGCGGACGTCGGCGCCGAGCTCGGCGAGCGCGTGCATGTGGACGTCGAGGCGGCGGCGGCCGATCGGATCCCCGCCCGGAGCGGGGACGACGGCGGACCCGAAGCGGGCAAGGAGCGGCCCCGCGAGCAGGATCGAGGCGCGCATGCGGCTGCACAGCGCCTCCGAGAGCTCGTGGCGATTCGCCGCGGTGCGTGTTGACGCGCACCTCGTTCGGGCCTGTCCACTCGGCTTCGCCGCCGATGTCGTCGAGGAGCGCCATCATCGTCTCGACGTCGCGGATGCGCGGCACGTTCTCCAGGCGGACTTCCTCCTGCGCGAGCACGCACGCGGCGAGCAGCGGCAGGGCAGCGTTCTTGTTCCCGGCCGCGCGCACGCGTCCCTCGAGGCGCCTTCCGCCCTCGATGAGGAATGCTTCGGCAAGCGTGTCCGCGACGGCCATTCCAGCCATCGAGGTACCCTAGCGCGTCAAGTGGAAGTCACCCGCGAACGAGCCTGGGACACGCTGACGCGCCACACGCAGAGCGAGGCGCTGCGCCGTCACGCGCTGGCGGTCGAGGCTTCCGTGCGCGCCTACGCGCGGCGCTTCGGTGAGGACGAAGAGCTCTGGGGCGCGGTCGCGTTGCTGCACGACTTCGACTGGGAGATCCACCCCACACTCGACCAGCATCCGCAGGACGGCGCGCCGATGCTGCGCGAGGAGGGCTATCCCGAGGAGATGGTCGAGGCCATCCTGTCGCACGCCGAGCATCTCGACATGCCCCGCGACACGCCGCTCAAGAAGACGCTCTTCGCGTGCGACGAGCTCTCCGGCTTCGTCCACGCGTGCGGGCTCGTCCGCCCGGACGGCATCGACTCGCTCACGCCGAAATCTGTCCGCAAGAAGCTCAAGCAGCCGTCGTTCGCGGCCGGCGTCCATCGGGACGAGGTCTACCAGGGTGCCGAGGACCTCGGCGTCGATCTGGACGAGCACATCGCGTTTATCATCGACGCGATGCGGCCGATCGCGCCAGAGCTGGGCCTGAGGACGTCAGCGGACGTGGCGGCCGCCTCGTGAGCCTCGACGCCTTCGGCGTGGCGGTCGAGGATCTCGACCGGACACGGGAGTTCTACAAGCACCTCGATCTCGCGATCCCGGAGGATCCGGAGGGTCACGGGCACGCGGAGGTCGAGCTCGCCGGCGGGATCCGCCTGATGTTCGACACCCACGAGACGATGAAGAGCTTCGACCCGTCGTGGGCGCCGGGCTCGGGATCGCCGACCGTCACGATGGCCTTCTCCTTTGCGACGTCCGGACGAGGTGGACGCGAAGCACGACGAGCTGGTCGAGGCCGGGGGAAAGAGCCATCTCGCCCCCTGGGACGCGTTCTGGGGGATGCGCTACGCCGTCCTCCGCGATCCGGACGGCAACGAGCTTTCGCTGTACGCGTCGCTACCGCAGAGCGGCGACTAGCCGCTCCAGATCCTCCTCGTTCGTCCAATAGCCGCACGAGGCGCGCAGCCACGGCGTGCGCGGGAGGTCGCGGATGACGACTCCCTGCTCGTATGCGGCCGCGGCAGTCTCGGCGGGATCGCCGTCCGGGACGAAGCTGACGAGAGTCGAGTGCCCCGGCCCGGTCACGACCTCCAGCCCCGCCTCGAGCAGGAGCGCGCGGCACCGTGCCGACATCTCGTCCGCGGCCTCATAGCGCCAAGCCGGCGCCGCGTCCACCGCGGCCGTCAGCCCCGCCAGCGACGCGGGCGGCAGCCAGTCGGAGTCGAAGCGCGCGGCTCCCTCCTTCGGCGTGTACCGGCCTCCCGGCTCGTACTCGGTCTGCGCGAAGTAGGACGGGGTCGCCACCTCGAGGGCCTCCGGGTCCCGGACGTACAGCGCTCCCGTCGTATCGGGCCCGCACAGCCACTTCTGCCCGGAGACGGTGTAGAAGTCGTATGCGGAAGCATCGACGTGGATGGCGCCGACCGACTGCGCTCCGTCCACGAGCAGCGGGACGTCGAAGTTCTCGCGCAGCTCTTCCAGCGGCAGCCTGTGGCCGGTCAACCAGTTCACGTGTGAGAGCGCGACCAGGCGGGTTCGCGAGCCGATCTCGGCGGCGATGACGTCGTAGGTCTCCTCAGCGGCGCGGTCGAGGATACGAGCGACGCGCACGGTCGCTCCCGAGGTGTGGAGCGGCCCGACGAGCCCGAAATGCTCGCTGTCCGTGGTCACCACCTCGTCGCCGGGTTGCAGGCGCAGGCCTGCGATCGCAATGTTGCAGCCGCGCGTCGTCGAGGTCGTGAGCGCGAGGTTCGCCGGCGGCACTGCGATGAGCGCCGCGAGCCGCTCGCGGATGCCGTCCCGCACTGCGGTCGCCCCGTCCATGAAGCGACCGCCGCTCCGTCCCTCCTCGAGATCCCGCTGCAGCCGCTCCTGCATAGCGCCCACGGTCGTCCGCGCGAGCGGGCCGAAGCTCCCCGCGTTCAGGAACGCGACCCGCTCGAGAACGGGGAACGCGGCACGCGCCTCCTCGCGGTTCACGTGATGCGCACCTCGAGCGGCGCATGGTCGGAGACAAGAACGCCCCCGATCCGTCGCCGCTCCTCGGGCCAGGCTTCCGGTGGTGTGACAGGCGCGCCACGCACCAGGACATGATCCACGCTCTGCCCCGGGCCTGAAAAGCCTTGCTCGGCGAAGAACGAGAAGATGTCCGAGCCGGCGCGGAGGTTCAGGTCTCCCGCGAAGACATCGATCTCGTCCGGACGGGCGAGCGCGAAGAAGAACTCCGCCGCGCGCACGAGCTCGGGCTCGGCCGTCCGCGCGTGGCGACTGGCGTGCAGGTTTGCGATCAGCGCCCGCCTTCCGTCCGGCAGCGCGACGCGGACGACCTGGCAGACCCGCCGCTCCTTCGCCCACGCGAAGCGCTCGGAGAGGTCGAGCCCGAGTCGCTCCGCCTGCTCGTGGCGGAACTCGCGCGGGTTGAGCACGAGCGCGTGGTAGTCGAACGGCTCGAGGGCCGAATCGAGCAGGATGGCGTTTCCCTGGCCGGACACCGCCGATCGGAGCAGGCCGGGGTTGAGCCGGGTGACGCTGCCGCCCAGGCTCGCTCCCAGCGGCGTGCGGTGCGCGACCTGGGTGAACGCCGTCATCCCGGACCAGGCGCCGAGCTCGGAGAGCGCCCAGAGCGGCACCTCCTGCAGGAGGAGCACGTCGGGCCGGTCGGCGGTTGCGAGGCGGACCATCTCCTCCAGGTAGGCGGTTCGCCCCCGCGGGACGCTGTTTCCGTGGAACAGATTCCAGGTCCGGACGAGCACCGCACTACATTAGGGGCCAATGCGCCTCCTTCTCATCGACCCAGCGTCGTTCACCCCGCAGTACGACCACGAGCTCGCATCGTCTCTCGTCCGGGCGGGCGTCGACGTGGAGCTCGTGACCTCACGGTTCCGATTCGGCGACTCGCCGGCCCCAGGTGGCTACACGCGCGCGGAGATCTTCTATCCCGTCTCGAACCGACTCTTCAAACGCTCATCCGCCCGGCTTCCGCTCAAGGCCGCCGAGCACCCGGTCGGCCTTATCCGTATCCGCTCCCGGCCGGGTCAGATCGTCCACCACCAGTGGCTGGCCGCGCCCAAGATCGATAACCGGGTGCTGCGCATGCACCGGCCGTCGGTCTTCACGGCCCACGACCTCCTTCCGCGCCGGACGGCGACGAAGCGCGATCTGTGGCGGACGCTGCTGCAGCGGTTTTCACGTGTCATCGTGCACAGCGAGCACGGCCGCGAGACGCTGGCGGACCTGGGGGTCGACCCAGGGCGGCTGCGCGTCATCCCGCATCCCGTCTTCGCCAGCGAGCCGGCCCGCCGGGACGACGGCGCGACGGTGCTCGCGCTGGGCGTCATCCGCCCGTACAAGAGACTCGCCGACACGATCGCCGCGGTTGCACAGGTGCCTGAAGCGCGGCTGCTCGTCGTGGGCGACCCGCTCGAGCCGGTGGACGCGTACCGCACCGCCGCCGGACCGTCGGCGGAATGGCGGCTCGGCTACGCCAGTGAGGCCGACATCGACCGCGCGCTCGGCGAAGCAACGGTCGCCGTCTTCCCGTACGACCCCGAGATCGACCAGAGCGGGGCACTCCTGCGCGCGCTCGGGGCAGGCGTCCCCGTTGTCGCGTACGACGTCTGTGGGATCGCCGAGCCGGTGCGCCGGTTCGAGGCCGGCCGCGTGGTCGAGCCGGGAGACGTCGAGGCGCTGGCGGAGGCGATCCGCGAGCTGCTCTCCGACCCGGAGGCGCTGGAGCGCGCGCGTGCAGGCGCGCGCCGCGCGCGGGAGACGCTGACGTGGGACGCCGCGGCGGCGGCGCACGTCTCGCTGTACGAGGAGCTCCTCTGATGTTCCGCCGGCGCTTCGCAGACGTCGTCGTGCGCCAGCTCGACCTGTTCGAGGAGGAGTACTCCGACGTCATCGCCGAGGCGGACGAGGCCGAGGCGGCCTACGACCGGGCGGGCCGGGATGATTCGGAGGAGCTGTTCGGGGATTACATGGACGTGGTGGAGTCAGGCGCCGAAGTGCTCGCCGACCTGCGCGACCACTACGCCTCGACCCTCGAGGGCGAGGTGGCGGACGAATATCGCGAGTTCTTCAACCGCGGCGTGCTGAAGCGGTTCCCGCGTTTCGCGCTCGAGATCGAGGACCTCTAGGCCAACGCCGCGCCGCAGATCGTCCTCGTTCGCGTCGAGCCAGTCGAGCTCGCGGGCGACGTGCGAGAGGAACTCGGCCACGATCGCGGCCGTCATCCCCGGCCAGTAGCGCGGACGTTCCGCCTCGCGCTGCTTTGCCTCTCGCACCGCATCGAACAGCCGGTCGCCGCCCACGCCGTACGCCTCGCCGAATAGCCGCAGCCGCGCGCACCGATCCGGCGTTTCTGAGAAGCCCATCTCCGCGCAGTACGCGTCGTCGAAGAGCGGTACGTACTGCCACGCCGCCGCCCCTAGCTCGAGTAGCGGCTCGTTCGGACGTGCGCCGTCCCAGTCGATGAACGCGACCGGCCACCCGTCGCGGTACACGGTGTTGTGCGGACCGAGATCGGCGTGGCATGGGATCTCAGCTGGCAGCATCGCGTACGCATGCTCCCGCCACACCGGGTCAGTCGGCTTGAAGTCGGCGGCAGCGTCGTGCAGCTCGCGGATGAGGTGAGCGACCTCGACGAGCACCTCGTCTGAGTGGCCTCCGGTGGGCACGCGGTTGGCGTGCCCACGCGTCCACGAGCTCGAGCTCGCGACCGTGCCCTCGACGAAGGTCAGCACCTCGCGTCCCCTGTCGTCCAAGCCGAGAACACGGGGTGAGCCGCGGTAGCCGCGCTCCTCGAGGTGCCGAAGATACGCGTGGATCGTGGGCGTCCATGGCCCCGTCGGGCGATGGACGGTGTCGCCGATCCGGACGACACTCGCGTGGATGCGGCCACCGGTCAGCTCGATCTCGTGCTCCACGGGGGAAACGATGCCAGCGTCAGCGGTGCCCGAAGTGGTGGGCGCGCGGTAGCGCCTCGTTCACGTCCATCTCCGCCACGCGGCGGGCGAGCGGCGCCAGCGTCTCCAGCTCGCGCACGAGGACGTTCTGGTTGCGGTCGCGGCGCTCGAACTTCCCGCGCGCGAGCAGAAGGGGCTCCCCGCGCACGATCGGCCGGTACCGCTCGTACACCGGCGGCGGGATGATCAGGTTCATCTGTCCGTGCTCGTCCTCGAGCAGCATGAAGACGACGCCGTTCGCCGTCGCCGGTCGCTGGCGCGCGACCGCCATCCCCGCCACGGCGACCTCGGAATCGGAACGCGCCCCGGCGAGCTCCGGGCTCGAGAGCGTCCCCGACGGCAGGTGCGGTCGCAGGAGCTCGAGCGGATGGACGCCGACCGACAGGCTCGTCTTGCCGTAGTCGGCCAGCATCCGCTCCCACTGTGTCTGTTCCGGCAGGTCGGGGATCTCCGCGGTGGGACCGAGCGGCAGCGCCAGTTGCTGCTCCGTGCCACCGGTGCCCGGAACGGTCTCCGAGCGCGGCACGAGCCCGAGCCGCCAGAGGAGCTTGCGGCGCGGCTCGCCGAACGAGTCGCAGGCGCCGGCGGCCACGATGGCCTCCAGCTCGTCCCGCCCCACGGGCGCGCGCTGGACGAGGTCGACGATCCCTCGGTACGGCCCGCCGCGCTCCCGCTCCTCCACCAGCACCTTCGCGTCGTCGGCGCCGACCGACTGGACGTATTCGAGCCCCACGCGCACCGCCTCTCCCTCCAGCACGCACTTCGCCGCGCTCACGTTGACGTCCGGCGGCAGCACCTCCACCCCGCGCCGCTGCGCGTCCCGCACCAGGCTCGCGGGCGGATAGAAGCCCATCGGCTGCGCGTTCAGCAGCGCGGCCAGGAACTCGGCGGGATAGTGGCGCCGCAGCCAGGACGACTGGTATGCGAGAAGGCCGAACGCGGCCGCATGCGACTTGGGAAAGCCGAAGCCCGAGAAGCCGACGAGCTTGTCGTAGATCTCGTCCGCCTTCGTCTCGTCGACGCCCTTCCCCACCGCCCCCTCGATGAAGCGCGCCCGGTAGGCCTCGAGTGCCGCATGGCTGCGCTTGCGGCTCATCGCGCGGCGAAGTCCCTCCGCTTCTCCGACGGTGAAGCCCGCAAGAGCCATCGCGACCTCGAGCACCTGGTCCTGGAAGACGACGACTCCGAACGTCGAGCGGAGTGGCTCGTCGAGCAACGGGTGGTCTGCGTGCGCGACGAAGTCCGGGTCCTCGCGCAGCTTCTGGCGCCGGTCGATGTACGGATGGACGGCCTTGCCCTGGATCGGCCCCGGACGAACGAGGGCGACCTGGACGGTCAGGTCATCCAGGTTCTCAGGCCGCGTGCGCAAGAGGCTCTGCATCTGCGCGCGGCTCTCGATCTGGAAGGCGCCGACCGTGTCGGCCCGCTGGATGTCCTCATAGGTCGGCGGGTCATCGAGGGGGATGCGCGAGAGGTCGATCGTCTGCCCGTGGACGCGCGCGATCTGCTCGACGCACTCCTCGACCGCCGACAGCATCCCCAGGCCGAGCAGGTCGATCTTGAGGAAGCCGGCGTCGTCGCACGAGTCCTTGTCCCACTGGCACATCTGGCGGCCGGCCATCGCCGCCGGCTGGACGGGGACGAGCTCGACCAGCGGGCGGCTCGAGATGACCATCCCGCCCGGGTGCTGCGAGATGTGGCGCGGCAAGCCCGCGATCTCGGCGCACAGCTCGCCGAACGCGCGCCAGCGTGGCGACGCGAGCTTCGACTCCGCGTCGGGAAGCGCCGCCAGCTCGTCCTGGACGCGCTTGGGATTGCCGTCGGTGAGGCGGGCAAGCCGCTCCAGCTCGGCGAACGGCAGGCCGAGGGCCTTCCCCAGGTCGCGGATCGCGCCGCGCGAGCGGTAGGTGGCGAAGCTCGCGACGAGCGCGGCGTGCTCGCGGCCGTACTTCTCGGTCACGGCCACGATGAGCTTCTCGCGGATGTCGCGCGGGAAGTCGAGGTCGATGTCGGGGACGGACTCGAGCTCACGGTTGAGGAACCGTCCGAGCGAGAGCTCCGCCTCGACCGGGTCGACGTGCGAGAGACCGGTCAGGTAGCAGACGATCGAGCCCACCGAGCTTCCGCGGCCGCGGCCGGGCGGGAGGACGTTGCGCGCGACGGAAGCGCCCCGCACCTCGAGCGCGACCTCGCGCGCCAGCTCGAGCACTTCCCAGTGCAGGAGGAAGAACCCGGCCAGCCCGAGCTCGCCGATCAGGGCGAGCTCCTCGTCGAGTCGCGCTCGTGCTCGCTTCTTGTGGCCGTTCGCGCCGCCGTAGCGCTCTTCGAATGCCCGGTTGCACACGCGGGTCAGCTGAGCGATCGCGGGCTCGTCGCCGTCGGAGAAGTCCGGGTAGCGGTAGCCGAGCTCGCGGGTCAGGTCGAACTCGAGTCTTGCCGCCAGCTCGCCGGCGCGCGCGACCGCGCCGCGATCGTCGGGGAAGCGCTCCCCCATCGCCTCCGGTGGGAGGAGCACGCTTTCGTGGTTTCCGCGCCGTTCCCGCTCGCACCCGTCCAGCGACGTCCGGTGCTTGATCGCCACGAGCGCGTCCTGGAGCGGCGCCCGGCGAGGGTGGTGCGAGTGCGCGTCGCCGGTCGCAACCGTCTGGACGCCGAGCGTGTCCGCCAGGTCGCGCAGAGCCGCGTTCCGGCGGGCGTCCCCGCGCTCGTAGGGACGCTGGAGCTCCACGAAGAACCGGTCGCTTCCGAAGGCGTGCGCCAGGCGGGCGGCCGCGTTCGGATCGCGGACGCCGAGCCCTCGCCGCGCGCAGCCGGAGAGGCAGACGAGCCCCTCGTTCAGTTCCTCCAGCAGCCGCTGGTCGAGCGCCGGCGGGAGCGGCTCGGCCCCCTCCTTCGGCCGAGTGTGCGCGAACGCCGTCGTGATGAGCCGGCAGAGGTTGGAGTAGCCCTGCGGCGTTTCCACGAGCACCGTCACGTGCGAGCCGTCGGTCAGCGACAGCTCGGCGCCCGTGATCGAACGGACGCCGAAGGCCTTCGCCGCGTGCGCGAACTCGAGCGACCCGTAGACCCCGTCGTGGTCGGTGAGCGCGATCGCCTCGTAGCCGAGCTCGGCCGCCTGGACGGCGAGCTCCTCCGGCAGTGAGGCGCCGTCGAGGAAGGAGTACGAGGAGTGGCTGTGGAGCTCGACGTAGCTCATACACTGCGGCCATGGAGCCGATCGTCCTCAAGCCCGGTGAGGGCCGCACTATCCCGAGCGCGGGAGGACGCGAGCCGACGATCAAGGTCTTCGGCGAGGACACGGGAGGCGCGTTCACCGTGCTCGAGGGATTTCTGCCTCCGGAGACCGAGGGGCCGCCGCGGCACCTCCACCGCTCGCACGAGGAGAGCTTCTACGTCCTCGAGGGGACGCTCTGCCTCCAGCTCGGCGATGAGGAAATCGAGGCCGCGCCCGGCACCTACGCCTTTGTTCCCAGAGGCACTCCCCATACGTTTCGCAACAAGAGCCCGCAGCCCGTCCGCTTCCTCGGCGTCCACTCGCCCGGCGTCGAGCACATGCTGATCGCGCTGGCCCAGGCCACGACACCGCAGGAGATCGGGGAGATCAGCGCGCGCTTCGACACCGAGCTCGCCTGAATGGGCGAGCGCCGGGCACGTCCGGCTGCTCAACGTCCACACGCCGGGCATGCGCTTCGACGAGTACATCCGGAAGATGGACGAAGGCGTCGACGTTAACCCAGAGGAATACGACGTTTGGGAGGTCGACGACTGATGCTCAAGAAGATTCGGGCCTGGCTCGATAGACGCACCAAAGGCTCCACGGATCCGGGCAAGATCGACAGTGCCCGCCAGGACGCCATGGCTGGACTGGGCGCCAAATGTCGCCGCCCAACTACGTCCCGCCTGTCGACGAAGGCCGCCCGAGGCACTAAGCACCTCGCTGGGTGAACCAGGCTCCGCGCTCCTCGTCGCGGAAGACGACCGTGTTCTGGCCGCCCTCGAGGACGACCTCGAAGTAGCGCCGCCGCACCGGCTCCTCCGTCCACCAGCGCTCGACGACGTGCCACTCCTCGCGGACGAGGGCGACCGCCTGGCGGTTGACGGTCCGCGGCGTGCCGTCGAACCCCGGCTCGACCAGCGCCGACCGCGGCTCGTTTACTCGTCCCGCGGAACGAGCAGCGCTCGGGATTCCGGTATCCGAGACCAAGGCGAGACTTCGACGACGCTGCAGACGGAGCCGGATCCGGTGCTGGCGCGCACCTGCTTCAGGCCCTCCCGCAGGTGCGAGCGGATTACCGCTCCTTCGGGACGGACGAGCTCGAGCTGCATCCCCCGCGACTCGGTCAGGTCGACGAGCTCGAGCCTGAGCTCCAGGACGGGCGCGGGCAACTCGGCGAGCTTCGGAGCGAGGGCTGCCTTTAGCCGCGCGTGCTCCGCGGTCGGATCGCGGAGCGTCGCCGTCCGCCGCCACGACCCACCGCCGACGAGCCGGGCCGAGAGTGCGATCTTGCGGATGAAGCGTCCTCCCCGCTCCGGCCGGGCCAGCACCTGATCGAGGAGCGCGCCGAACGCGCGCCGCAGCGTGAGCTCGTTGCCGACGGCTTCGGGAAAAGCGAGCGTCTCGACGATTTCCGCGGGCTGCCTGCGACCGCGCACGCGCCGCTTCGATCCGCCGCGGGCGAGACCGTGCGCGCGGCGCCCGTCCGCGCCCAGCCGCTCGGCGACGGAGGCGTCGGGGAGCGCCGCGAGCCCGCCGATGGTGCGTACGCCGAGGTCTTGCAGCTCCTGACGGCGGCCGGTCTCAAGGGGAAGGAGGGTGAGTGGATGGGGCGCGAGAAACGCGGGTGACTGCTCGTTGGAGACGACCAGCATCTGGCCGGGGCGCGCGACGGTCGCGGCCGCGAGCGCGGCGAACCGGCGCTCGGCCGCGCCGACACGCGGATCCCACGAGGAACCGACCGCCTCGAGCGCGCGCTTGAGCGCCTGCTCGAGCCCGCCGTAGAGGCGCTCCACGCCGCGCGTCTCGAAGTACGCGCAGCCGGGCCCAGCCGGCTCGACCGAGAAGCCGGAGTCCTCGAGCCGGCGGACGATCGCCTCCCACTCCCGCTCGGCCGTCTCCGGATCGGGCTCGACGAGCGTGAGCGACGGGCACATCGCAAGCGCCTCCCCGAGCCGCATGCCCGGCTTGACACCGGCCGCCTCGGCGGCGGCGGTGACGGGGCCGAGCAGCGGCTCGGTGCCCTCCAGCGGGGCGAGGGCCGCAGGCTCGAGCGCGAGACGCGGCCGGGCACGGAGGGATGCCCTCAGCTCGAACCCCGGAATGGAGAGACAGGCGATCATGCGAACACATGTTCTACACGAACACGTGTTCCCCTGTCAAGTGCCTATTAGAGTCGAGATCGTGGCCGCGACCGCCGACATCGTGGACGAACACGGGGACGGGCGGATGTCTGCCTGATCCAGTTCCGCTCGTTCGGCAGTGCGGCGTTCTCGGGCCGCGTCGCGACCATCCGCTGCCACGAGGACAACGTTCTCGTCCGCAAGCGGGCCGGCGAGCCGGGCGACGGACGGGTGCTGGTCGTCGACGCAGGCGGCTCGATGAGGTACGCGCTCGTCGGCGACTCCATCGCCAAGCTCGCACTCGAGAACGGCTGGGCAGGGATCGTCCTCAACGGCTGCGTGCGCGACTCGCGTGCGCTCGACGACGTCGGTCTGGGGATCAAGGCCCTCGGGACGAACCCGCGACCGAGCCGAAAGGAAGGCTCAGGCGCGGTCGATGTTCCCGTGAGTTTCGGCGGCGTGACGTTCGAGCCGGGCGCAGTCCTCCACGCGGACGAGGACGGCGTCGTCGTCTTGCGCCAGAGCTAGCTTCGGCTACCGGCGGTCAGGCCACGATTTCGGCGGCGCCGTCCACCATGCGCGAGAGGCGCGGGACGACGTCGAGGAGGTTGTCCTGCGACACCCAGGCGATGTCTTCCTCGAGGCCCGGTGGGCCGTAGGTGCGCGCGTTGATCCCGTCGATCGAGTGGGGAAACGCGGCCGCAATCACCTCGGACGCAACCGTCGCGTCCGTTCGCTCGCCCTCGAGGCCGCGTGTGATTCGCCCGGCGCAGTAGGCGTCGTCGACCGCGAAGCCGCCCTTCCAGCCGGCGCAGACGACGGTGACGTCCTCCCCACGCTCGCGCACCGCGCCCACCACCGCATCGAGGTTCAGCAGGCTGCCGAGGAGGACGGTCTCGCACGACGCGGCCGCGGTGACGATCGCGCGAGTGCCGTTCGTGGTCGACATGATCAGCGTCGATCCGCGCGGCTCGCGCACCTCGCGCGGCGAGGCGCCGAGATCGAACCCGGGGATCTGGATCGCGTCGCGCTCCCCGCCGAGCAGGCCCTCGCCGAGGGTCTCGCGCAGCGCGCGCGCCTCGTCGATCCCGGGCGCGCAGAACACGCGCTCCCAGCCCGACGCGAGCGCCTGCGCGATGGTCGAGGTCGCCCGCATGAGGTCGACGACGACCGCGACCGGCGAGGGAGCGGCCTCCTCAGGGGTGAAGGCGACGTGTATTCGCACCGGGCTACGCTATCCCGACATGTATTGCTACCGCCATCCCGACCGTGAGACGGGGCTCTCCTGCTCGGAATGCGGCCGGCCGATTTGCACCGATTGCATGACTGCCGCGCCGGTTGGGCTGCGCTGTCCGGAGCACGCTACGAATCGCCCCCAGCCCGCGCAGGTGGCGCGCACGACCGCGCGCTCGGTCACGGCGTCGGTGCGCAATGCCTACGTGACGCAGGTGCTGATCGCGATCAACGTGCTCGTTTACATCGTCACCGTCGTCCAGGGCTCGGGGATCAACGACCCCGGCGGGAAGGTCTTCGTGAAGGGACTGCTCTTCGGCCAGCTCGTGGCCAACGGGGACTGGTGGCGACTGATCACGTCGGCGTTCCTGCACGCGAACATCCTCCACCTGGTCTTCAACATGCTCGCGCTGTGGTGGTTCGGCGCTCCGGTCGAGATCTTCCTGGGCCGCGCGCGCTTCCTGCTCGTCTACGTCGTCTCGGGCCTCGCGGGAGCGGCCGGCGCGCTGCTCGCGTCGCCGAATGCCGCGACGGTCGGCGCCTCTGGGCGCGATCTTCGGGATCCTCGGAGCCGCGGTCATACTCGAGCGGCAGCGCATGTACGTCCTCGGGGGAAGCGCGCTGACGATCATCATCATCAACATCGTCTTCTCGATCGCCGTGCCGGGTATCTCGATCGGGGGCCACATCGGCGGGCTGATCGGCGGCGCGCTGAGCACGCTCGCGCTGACGCACTTCGGCCGAAGACATCCCACATACGGGCGCGCGGGCATGTCCGGAATCATCGGAGTGATAGCGGTCGGGGTGGTCGCCGTCCTCGTTTCGTACTGGCAAGTGGGGGGCATCCACTAGGCCTGACCCGCCGAATCCGCGCCGCTGTCGGCCTCTGGGTCGACTGTTTCGACCAGCACGACATCCTCAACAGTGCCAGCGCGACAGCGCTGCGGATGCTCGTCGCGCTCGTCCCGCTGACGCTGCTCGGCCTGGCGCTCCTCGGCGCGTTCGGGCTCGAGGACGTCTGGCAGCAGCAGCTCGCACCGCCGCTGCAGCACCATCTCACCCACGCCACCTACAACGCGATCGACTCCGGAGTCCGGAAGATCTTCCACCAGGACTCGGCCGGTCTGATCGTGTTCGCGGGACTGCTCACGATCTGGAACGTCTCGGGCCTCGTCAGGGCCTGTATGCGAGCTCTGGATGCGATCTACGAGCAGAAGGAGACACGCTCGACCCTCCGGCGCTTCGGGACGTCGCTGTGGCTCGGCATCGCGATCACCGTCTGCCTTATCGGAGCCGTGCTGGCGGTGACCGCGGGACGAAGCATCGGAGGCGGCGAGGGCGTGCTGGACGCACTCCTGCTCATCGTCCGCTGGGCGTTCGCAATCGGCGCGCTTGCACTCGCGATCGGCCTCCTCGTCCACTTCGCCCCGACGGAGCGACGCGCCGTGCGGTGGGTGGGGCTCGGGACGATCTTCGTCGTGGTCGCCTGGATCGCAATGTCGCTCGTCTTCGCCTGGTACGTCGGCTCGGTCGCGAACTTCAAGACCGCAGCCGGCCAGCTCACCGTGTTCCTCGTCCTCACGACCTACGCGTACGCGTCGTCCATCACCTTCCTCGTCGGAGTGCAGGCGGACGAGCTGATGCGGAAGGGATCGCGCCGGCGCGGCGGCATATTTTCCGGCGTTCGCGCCGTCACCGGCGGGTAGCGTTCCGGTCCTGCAGACCGAGCCGCGCTACAAACCGCTTCCGCTCGACTTCACCCGCCTCTCGCCCGAGGAGGCGCGCCGCCGGTCGCGCGAATTCCTCGAGCTCATGCGGGAGCGCCGGTCGGTGCGCGAGTTCTCGACCGAGCCGGTCGACCGGGAGCTGATCGAAAACGCCATCCGCACCGCCGCGTCGGCGCCCTCAGGCGCGAACCAGCAGCCGTGGACGTTCGTCGTCGTCTCCGATCCCGACACGAAGCAGAAGCTGCGCGAGGCGGCCGAGCACGAGGAACAGCTCCTGTACGAGGAGCGCGCGAGCGACGAGTACCTGTCCGCGCTGGAGCCGATCGGCACCGACTCGGTGAAGACACACATCACCGACGCGCCGTACGTCATCGTCGTCTTCGAGCAGGCCTGGGGCCTCAACCCCGACGGGACGAAGCGCAAGCACTACTACGTGCGCGAGTCGGTCGGGATCGCGACGGGGCTGCTGCTCGCGTCGTTGCACGAGGCCGGGCTGGCGACGCTCACCCACTCCCCTTCGCCCATGGGCTTCCTGAAGAAGCTTCTGGGACGGCCGGAGAACGAGCGGCCGTTCGCGCTCATCCCGGTCGGCTATCCCGCACCGGGGGCCGAGATCCCGGAGTTCGCGCTCTGGGAGAAGGACTTCGGCGAGATCAGCGCGTGGATCTAGACGGCTCTAGCCGCCGACGGCGACCGCTTCGACGCCTGACTCCTTGAGCGCCGCCTGCGCCGCGGCCAGACGGGCCAGCGGCACGCGGTACGGCGAGCAGGACACATAGTCGAGCCCGAGCTCGTGGCAGAAGGCGATCGACTGCGGGTCGCCGCCGTGCTCGCCGCAGATCCCGAGCTTGATGTCCTCCTTGACCTCTCTCCCCCGCTCCACGGCGATCCGCATGAGGTCGCCGACACCCTCGAGGTCGAGCGTCTCGAACGGGTTCCGCTCGAGGATGCCGTCCTCCAGGTAGAAGGTGAGGAACTTGCCCTCGGCGTCGTCGCGCGAGAACCCGAGCGCCGTCTGGGTGAGGTCGTTCGTCCCGAAGGAGAAGAAGTCGGCGTGCTGCGCGATCTCGTCCGCGCGGACGCAGGCGCGCGGGAGCTCGATCATCGTCCCGCACAGGTACTCGCCGGCGCCCTCCTCTTCGGCGACGCTCTCGGTGAGCTCGCGCAGCCGTGAGAGCTCCTCCGAGAAGCCGACGAGCGGATGCATGATCTCGACGAGCGGCGCGTCGCCGCTTCGCTTCTCCACCGCGAGGGCCGCGCGGACGATCGCACGTACCTGCATCTCGTAGATCTCCGGGTACATGAGCCCGAGCCGGCAGCCGCGCGTCCCCAGCATCGGGTTCGACTCCTGAAGCGCGCGGATGCGCTTCCGCACCGCCTCGTCGGCGGCTTCGTCCAGCGAAGGGAGGAACTCGTGGAGCGGCGGGTCGAGCAGGCGGATCGTGACCGGCAGGCCCGCCATCGCCTCGAAGATCCCCTCGAAGTCGGACTGCTGGAGCGGCAGGAGCTTGTCGAGCGCGGCGCGTCTGGAGCCCTCGTCCGTGGCCATGATCATCTCGCGGACGAGCGGGAGCCGGCCCTCGGCCATGAACATGTGCTCGGTCCGGCAGAGGCCGATCCCCTGCGCCCCGAACTCGCGAGCCTTGGCCGCGTCGTCCGGGGTGTCGGCGTTCGCCCGCACCTTCAGGCGGCGCAGCTCGTCCGCCCACTCGAGCACGGTGCCGAAGTCCTCGTTGATCTGCGGGGGGACGAGGTCGACGGGGCCGATGATCACCCGTCCGGTTCCTCCGTCGATCGTGATCACGTCCCCCTCGGAGACCTCGTGCCCGCCGATCTGGGCCGTCTTCGCGCGCGTGTCGATCGTGAGGTCCTCGCAGCCGGCGACACAGGGCTTGCCCATGCCGCGCGCGACCACTGCCGCGTGCGAGGTCATCCCACCGTGCGCGGTCAGGATCCCGGCCGCCTCGATGAGCCCGTGGATGTCGTCGGGCGTCGTCTCCCAGCGAACGAGGATGACCTTCTCACCGGCCTTGCCGCGCTCGGCTGCCGTGTCGGCGTCGAATACAACCTCGCCGGACGCGGCGCCGGGCGAGGCGTTCAGGCCCTTGGCGGCGACCTCGTACTGCGCGTTCGGGTCGAGCATCGGATGAAGCAACTGGTCGAGCTGGCGTGGATCGATGCGCGCGACGGCTTCCTCACGCGAGATCAGGCTCTCGTCGACCATGTCCACTGCGGCCTTGAGCGCGGCGGCGGCCGTCCGCTTCGCCGAGCGCGTCTGAAGGAGGTAGAGCTTGCCGTCCTCCACCGTGAACTCGATGTCCTGCATGTCGCGGTAGTGCTCCTCGAGGTTCTGGATCGTCTCCATCAGCTCGTCGAAGGCCGCGGGCATGCGCTTCTTCATCGCTTCGAGCGGCTCCGGCGTGCGGATGCCGGCTACAACGTCCTCGCCCTGCGCGTTGGCGAGGAACTCGCCGTACAGGCCGCGTTCGCCGGTGGCCGGGTCGCGCGTGAAGAGGACACCGGTGCCCGAGTTCTCGCCGCTGTTTCCGAACACCATCTGGACGACGTTGACCGCGGTGCCGAGATCGTGGGGGATGCCCTGCGCGGCGCGATAGACCTGCGCGCGCGGCGTGTCCCACGACTCGAAGACGGCGCGCACGGCGCGGCTCAGCTGCTCACGCGCGTCGGCGGGAAAGCCTTCGCCGGTCTCCGACCGGTAGAGCTCCCTGAAGGTCTCGACGAGGCCGGCGAGGTCGTCCCCGTCCAGGTCCACGTCCTGTCTCGCACCGCGCTGCTTCTTGAGGTCGCCCAGCGCCTGCTCGAAGCGGTAGGCGTCGATCCCGTCCACGACCTCGCCGTACATCTGGATCAGCCGACGGTACGAGTCGTAGGCGAAGCGCTTGTTTCCGGTAACGGACGCCACGCCGGCCGCGGCCTCGTCGTTCAGGCCGAGGTTGAGGATCGTGTCCATCATCCCGGGCATCGAGACCGCGGCGCCCGAGCGGACGGAGACCAGGAGCGGATCATGCGGATCGCCGAAGCGCTTCCCGGTCCTTTCCTCGAGCGTCGCCAGGTGCTCGGCGATCTCCTCCTCGAGACCGTCCGGGAACCGCCCTCCCTTCGCCCAGTAGGCGCGGCAGGCCTCGGTCGTGATCGTGAAACCGGCGGGTACGGGGACGCCGAACTGCGTCATCTCCGCCAGCCCGACCCCCTTGCCTCCGAGCAGCTCTCGCCCGCCCTCGGCCTGCTGGTCGAAGTCGTAGACGTATCTCACTGGGCGAATCTTGTCATTTGCGGCGCCAATACACTCGCTTTGTGGAGTTGCGGGAGTTCTGGGACGGTCAGGCCGAGGCCTGGGGACGGTTCGCCAGGACGCCGGGACACGATGTCTATCACGAGGCATTCAACTTCCCGGCGTTCCTCTCGCTCGTCCCTCCGCCGGGGCGGAGGACGCTCGATCTCGGGTGCGGGGAGGGCCGCGTGGGAGCCGAGCTCACGCGCCGCGGGCATACCGTCGTCGGCGTGGACGCTTCGCCGGCGATGGTGGCGATGGCACGCGAGCGGCACGAGGCGTTTGTCGCCGACGCGGGCGCGTTGCCCTTCGAGGACGGCTCCTTCGACCTCGTCGTCGCCTACATGTCGGTGATGAACCTGGACGACCCGGAGACGGGCGTTCGGGAGGCCGCGCGGGTGCTCGAGCCGGGCGGTCGGTTGTGCGTCGCCGTGACGCATCCGTTCGGGCTCGTGGGGCGGTTCGTCTCGGAGGAGCCGGACGCCGCCTACGTGATCGAGGGCTCGTACTTCGAGCCCGAGGATCGGGTGTGGGAGTCGGATCGGGCTGGGATTCGCTTCGTCTTCCACGACAGGCCGCTGCCGCTCGAGCGGCTGTTCGGCGCGTTCGAGCAGGCAGGGCTGTGGGTCGAGACCCTGCGCGAGCCCCGGCCGTCCGAGACGTTCGTCCGCGAGCACGAGCTCTCCGCGCGCAGGCAGCGCGTCCCGCTCTTTCTCCATCTGCGCGCGGTGAAGCCGTGAGCTGGGAGGAAGAGGCGCGAGGCTGGATCGCCTGGGCGCGGACGCCCGGGCACGACGCCTACTGGGACTACTCGCCACGCTTCTTCGAGCTCGTGCCGCCTGCCGGACGGAGCGACGCTCGAGCTCGGCTGCGGCGAAGGGCGGGTGGCGCGCGACCTGCAGGATCGCGGTCATCGCGTCACCGGCGTCGACTCCTCGCCGACGCTCCTGGACGCCGCCTCGTCGGCAGATCCCGACGGCGAGTACGTCCTGGCGGACGCCGCGTCCCTGCCGTTCTCGGACGCGACCTTCGATCTGGTCGTCGCTTACAACTCGCTGATGGACATCGACGACATGGCCGGCGCGGTGCGAGAGGCCGCCCGCGTGCTGCGGCCGGGCGGCCGCTTCTGCGTCTGCATCACGCACCCGTTCGCGGACGCCGGGCGGTTCCGTGCGCGCGAGGCCGATGCGCCGTTCGTGGTCAGCGGGTCGTACTTCGGGCGCCGCCGTTTCGACGAGACGTTCGAGCGCGACGGTCTGAGCATGAGGTTCCGCGGCTGGTGCTATCCGCTCGAGGAGTACTGGCGAGCGTTCGAGGACGCAGGGTTCGCCGTGGAACTGGTGCGGGAGCCGCGTCAGCTCGACGAAGCAGTGGCCGCGGATCCGTCTGAGGCTCGCTGGCAGCGCGTCCCGATGTTCCTTTTCCTGCGGCTTCGCAAGCTGCGAGATCGCCCGCCTACGTAGCCACGCCCCACCCTGGGTGGGGAGTCGAGGAACCACCCGCCGCCCGCGGCGAGCGTATCCCGCCGGAGCGGCGACTGGCGCGCGAGAGAGCGACGATTGTGCGCCGAGTTCCGCACCGCGGTGAGCCGAGCTCCGAGACGCTCCGGAGGCGGCCGCGCTGCGGAGGAGGAGGACCGGCGCCGCTGCGGCTGCGGCGCCGGTCCAGACCGAGACCCCTAGCTCGGCTCCGCGGTCACGGCAACGTCGTCGACCCACCAGCCCTGGTGAACCGGGTCGGATACCGACCCGTCTGACTGGAAGTGGAAGCGCAGCCGTATCGTCTGCCCGGCGGCGGAATCCGGGAGCGGGATCGTCGATTGGGAGTAGGCCAGCTCCGTTCCCTCGTAGCGGTTGCCGACGCTCGCGAACGAGCTGCCGTTCGTCGACATGAGAACCTGGCCGAAGTCGCACGGACAGCCCGAGCCGCCGTTCGTGTCGCTCTCGCTGTCGTGCTTCTGCCAGAACGCGAGCCTGATCGTGTTCGACCCTGCCGGGACGCTGATCGGCGGGCTCGTCAGGTTGATCCCGCAGTTGTCGCCGTAGGGATGGGTCGTCCACGAGTTGCTCGGAGAATGTGCGTCGCCGGCCGTTGAGTCCTTCGTCCAGGCGCACGTTGCCGTGCCCCCGGCCGTCGTCCACGGCTTCGCCGTCTCGAAGTCGTCGGAGAAGAGCGTCACCTGAGTGTTCGACACGGTCGGAAGCGGAAGGGCCCACGCGCCGCGCGAGCGCGTGAAGATCGCAAGAGTCGTCGCGCCGCGATCGACGGACATATCCCAGACCATCACGCGCGGCAGGCCCGTGTAGCTCTTCCAGGAGGGCGATGCAGCCGTGATGTTGTCCGTGTAGAAGAGGCCCCAGTCGGTGCCGGCGAAGACCTGCTTCGGGATGTTCGGGTTGACCGAAACCGAGTTGACCGGGATGTTCGGCAGGTTTCCGGACTTGTTCACCCACGTGAACGAGCTGCAGAACGTCGTGCACGTGACCTGGAAGAGATGGCCGGGCTGGCTCGGCGTGTTTCCGTTGAAGCCGCCGACGCCTGCGTACCCGACAAGCGGGTTCTGCGGGCTGATGGCGACGTCCTGGATCGGCCGGTTCGGCAGGACTGCGTTTCCGCCGGTGAGGTTGACCCAGGTCGCAGTGTTCGCCGTGCCCGTGCCGAGGCCGAACCCGTACTGCACGTTCCCGTCGTTCGTGCCGACGATCGCGTTGCCGTTCGTCGTCGGCGCGTAGCTGAGCTGGTTGATGAACGACCGGTCGGCCAGCGTCCCCTTCGTCAGGTCGGGACTGTTCGGATACCAGCTGCTCGCCCCGTCGATCGACTCCCAGACGCGATACGACCCGGCGATCATGTGGTCGCACGTCGGCGTCGGACACGCGAACTTGTCGATCTCGTACGGGAAGATGAACGAGAGACGTTCACCCGCCCAGCCGCCCGCGACCGAGGTATACGGGCCTTGCGGCCCCGTCGTCGACCGCTGCAGCGCGCCGTTCTGACTCTCCATGAAGACACGCTGTCCCTGCTTCGGCTCGATGCGGGCGTAGAACCCGTCGCCGCCGATCCGCTGCGACCACTGGCAACCGAGTGCGGGGCACGTGGAGCCGCCGGCGAACTGGTAGAAGGACGAGCCGTTGTCCTGCGCGCCCCCCACGATGAACGGGTTCGTGCTCGTGCCGAAGTTCGCGCTGATGTCGCCGCCGTAGAACTCGATCGTGTTCATCGTCAGGTTGACGTCCTTGAACGTCGGCGGGTTGAGGATCGCCGTCGGTGTGCCTTGCGGCGCATTGATCGCGTTGTTGGAGACGTAGATCCCGCCGTCGTTTCCGGCGAGCAGGTTGGTCGAGGATCCAGGCTGGTACGCGAGCACGTGGTTGTCCACGTGCACCGGCGCGGCGATCAGCCCGCTGTGGTAGCCGCAGCTGATATCGGTGAGTGTCTGGCCCCCGTCCGTCGACTTCCAGATGTCGATCGCGTCCATGAAGACGGCGTTCGGATTGTTCGGATCGACGGCGAGGCCCATGTCGTACCACATCTGCGGCGTGTCCTCACCGCACGGGCCGGCCGTCGTCGTACCCTCGATGAAGCTGAGGGTCGTGTGGCTCGCGACCTGGGTCCAGGTCGTTCCTCCGTTGGCGGTGCGCCAGAGGCCGAGGAAGCAGCCCCGGCTCGTCGTCTCGCCGAGAACCTGCAACGCGCCGCACGCCGGTTGCGGATCGATCGACTGCACCTCGGCGTACATCACGTTCGGGTTGCTCGGCGCGATCGCCATCTCGATCCGGCCGAGCTTGTTCGCGGTCGGAGCGCACGTCGTCGTCATGTCCCCGATCGGCGGGTTGCACGCCACGCCGCCCGCGGTGCCGGCCGGCCATCCGCTGGTCAGTGCCGTCCAGTTCGACACGGCGGGACACCCGCTCGCGGGCATCGAGTTGAGAACGTAGACGCCGTTCGCCCCGTTCTTGCCCAGGTTCTGCTGGACCGTCGTCGCGAAGCCGCGGGCGCCGACCGCCGCGAAGACCTTCGTCGTCGACCCTGTGTCCCGCAGGATGAGATCGGTGATGTCCTGCCGCTGGCTCGAGAAGTTGTTGGTCTTGCAGGCGCTGCTCCAGTGCACGCCTGCGTCGTAGGAGAAGAAGACGCCCGTCTTCGTCCCCGCCACGAGCTTGTTGCTGTCGTTCGGGTCGACCCGGATCTTCGTAACCGCCTGGTACTGCGGGTACGTGCCCCCGGTGGAGGGCGGGTAGACGGGAGCGAACGTGCCCGTGGCAAGCGCCTGCCACGTCGCACCGGCGTCGGTGCTCTTCAGTATCCCGGCGCTGCCGAAGGCAAACGAGCCGAAGCTGATGTCCCCCGTGGCCGCATAGACCGTGTTGTGGTTGTTCGGATCGACGGTGACGTCGTCGACGGCCGTCGTGGCCCCCGTGATCTTGTCGGTCGTCACCTGCCACGTCGTCGCCGGGCTACAGCAGTTGGTCGTCTTCCAGATCCCGCCGCCGTCCTGTGCGATGTAGGCGATGTTCGTCTGAGCCGGATCGAACGCGATCGCGCTCACGCGGCCGGAGACGAGACCGAAGGTGAAGCACGGAGGCTGGCAGCCGGAGCTTGCCTGCGGCTGCGGCCCGAGTGGCCGGGCCGCGGCGAGAGCGGCCGCCGCCTGTGTCTTTGCCCGGCCGGATGCAAAGCCGGGCCGGCCCCGCCAGGGCCGGTAAAACCCTTTCGGAACGCCTGCCTTCACGCGCTTCAGCTGTCGTGCCGCCGCGTTCACCCAGTTCTGGTTGAACCTCCCCGTTGGATAGGTGAGCCGGGTCTGCCAGTACTGCTCGACCGCTGTCAGCGAGGCCTCGCCTGCTTCTCCCACCTGCCCGGGCGTCGCGAGCGCGTTCCGGAGCGCCGCCTTCGAATGTGCGCTCCCTCCCTCGTTGAACGAGCGTGCCGCGAACCCACCTGCAACGGCGAGCACCGCCACGATTACCAATGCCGCGACTCGCGCCCGGCGTAGATGCGTCATTTCTGCGTCCTCCCTTCGTGCCGCAAATCCCGCGAAGCCGCGGTCGTGTAGCCGGTACATAACGGCACCTTGGAGCAGGTGTCAATTGACTTCGCTAGATTGACCGTTCAGTCAACAGCAGGTTTGGACAAATCCTCCGCGAAAAGCGGGCGAAAACTCTCTTTCGGGATTTCTTGAGTATTCAGGCGGCCGCGCCGGTGAGCTCTCCGACCTTGTCCCTCAGGTAGCCGAGGTACGGGCCGGCGTCGAGTGGCGCACCGGCCACTCGCTGCAGCGTTTCCTGCGGGGTGAACTTGCGCCCGTAGCGGTGGAGGTTGTCGCGGAGCCATTCGCGCAGGGGCCCGAACTCCCCCTGCTCGAACTGCTCGTCGAGGTTCGGGATCGCGTCCCGCACCCTTTGCCAGATCTGGAGCGACATCACGTTGCCGAGCGAGTACGTGGGGAAGTAGCCGAGCCCGCCTCCCGACCAGTGCACGTCCTGGAGGACGCCGCGCCGATCGTCGGGGACGTCGATCCCGAGGTACTCCTTGATCTTCGCGTTCCATGCCTCGGGCACGTCCGCCAGCGCGATCGCCTCGGTGACGATCTCCTGCTCCAGCTCGAAGCGGAGGATGACGTGCATGTTGTAGGTGACCTGATCGGCGTCGACGCGGATGAACGTCGGCTCGATCTTGTTCACGGCGCGGTAAAAGTCCTCCACCTCGACCGACCCGAGCTGCGCCGGGAAGGCCTTCTGCAGCCGCGGGTAGAACCAGCGCAGGAATGGGAGGCTGCGGCCGACGAGGTTCTCCCACATGCGGGACTGCGACTCGTGCAGCCCGAGCGAGACGCCGCCGCAGAGCGGCGTACGTTCGAGCGCCGGGTCGACCTGGCGCTCGTACAGGCCGTGGCCGAACTCGTGCATGGTCGAGAAGAGCGACTCGAGCCCGTCGTCGGCGTAGCGCGTCGTGATCCGGATGTCCGTCGTCCCGAACGAGTACGCCGCCGGGTGCACGATCTCGTCGAAGCGCCAGTACTTCTCGTCCCAGCCGAAGTGCTGGAGGATGATCGCGTTCAGCTCGCGCTGCTGGTCGATCTCGAAGGTCGTCTTCAGGAACGAGTCGTCCACCGGGTTGGCCGCGGCCTCTTCGATGAGCGGTGGCAGCTCCTGCTTGAGCTGGTCGAAGACCTCCGCGACCTCGGACGTCTTCATTCCCTCCTCGTAGTCGTCGAGCAGGATGTCGTAGGGGTCTCCGTCGAAGCACGCGATGTAGCGCTTCTTGAGCTCCACGTTGCGCTCGAGGTACGGCAGGAACGCCTTGAAGTCCGAGTTCTCCCGCGCCTCCACCCACACAGGCAGCGCCTCGGCCGCCGTGTGCGCCATTTCGCCGAGGAGCTCGGTCGGCACCTTCCGGGCCTTCTCCCAGTCGCGGCGCGTGACGCGGATCAGGCTGGCCTCGTCCGAGTCGGGATCGAGGCTGTCCTCGTACGAGCTGAGGTCGTCGAGGAGGTGTCCGATCTCGGGTGAGGTGAACCTCTCGTGGACGAGTCGTTCGAGCGTCGCCGACTCCTCCGCACGCAGGGCGGCCGCTCCGGCCGGCATCAGCGCCTGCTGATCCCAATCCAGGTAGGAGGACACTCGCGCGAGGTCGACGACCTCACCGAGTCGGCGCTTCAGCTCATCGAACTTCTCGTTCACGATTCTCCTTTCAGGCCGCGCGCCCGCCGGTCGGCGAGCCACCCGGCGAGTCGCAACCCAAGCCAGATCGGGGTCAAGAGGACGTAGAAGAGCGTAATACCGATTCCGAGCGCGATGATCCAGGTGCCCCAGCGCCAGAGCGGCACCGGCTCCTTCGGCGCCGTGCTCAGGAGGCCTCGGCCTCCTCGCGCCGCTGGCTCACCAGGCGAATGATGCGGTGCGCGGTCTCCTCGATCGAAAGCTCCGACACCTCGATCACCGGGCAGCCGAGGCGGCGCTGGACCGCGGTCGCCTGCTCGAGCTCGTCGTAGATCTGGGCGAGCTCGGCGTACTGCCGCTTCGAGCTGCCCATATGGCGCAGACGCGCCTGGCGGATCTCCGCCAGCCGCGAGGCCTCCAGGGTGAGGCCGACGATCTTCGCCGGGTCGATCTCGAAAAGCTCCGGCGGCGGATCGATTCCCTTGACGATCGGGACGTTCGCGGTCTTGTAGCCCAGGTAGCCGAGGTAGATCGAGAGGGGCGTCTTGGACGTGCGGGAGACGCCGACCAGGACGATGTCGGCTTCCTCGAGGCCCGCCCCCATCCCGTCGTCGTACTTGACCGCGAACTCCATCGCCTCCATCCGCCGGAAGTACGTCTGGTCGAGCGGATGGCGGACGCCCGGGGTCATGCTCGCGGCGTGCCCCGAGACGCGGGCGACCGAGTCGATCGGGTGGCCGAGCAGGTCGCAGTAGTGCAGGCGCGCGCGGCGGCAGAGCGTCCGCATCTCCTGTCTGAGGTCGGGGTGGACGAGCGTGTAGACGACCACTGCGGGCCGGCCCTTTGCCCGGTTGACCGCGAGCTGGAGATCGTCGATGGTCTCCACGCGGGGATGCCTGACCTCTTCGAAGAGCTGATCCGGGAACTGCGCCTCGAGTGCCTGGACGAGCCGCGCCGCCGTCTCACCGGTCGAATCCGAGACGACGTGGAGCTCGACAGGGACGACGTCCTGGGCCGGGGCAGCCATGCCCGAGGAGCGTATCTACCGGGGGATTTGCGCGAAATCGCCCACGAGACCGAGGGCGTCGCGGACGTCGAGTAGCAGCCGCAGCCGGTTCGCGCGGACCGCGCTGTCCTCGGCCATGACGAGGACCTCCTCGAAGAAGCGGTCCACCGGGGCACCGAGCTCAGCCGCCGCCGCAAGCGCCCCTTCGGTGTCTCCGCGCTGCAGCGCTGCCTGGATCTCGGGGCCGACGCGGCCCACTTCCCCGGCGAGGTCGACCTCGGCCGGCTCCCCGAGCAGGCCCGGATCGAGCTCCGGGGCAGCCTCTCCGGAACGGCCGGCGAGCCGCTCGGCGCGCGAGTACGCCGTGTGCAGCCGGTCGAGGGTGGCGTCGTCCAGCCGGGCGAGCGCCTGGGCGAGCTGCGCGACCTGGCCGAGCTCGACTACGCCCGAACGGCGCGCCGCGCGGACGAACTCGACCGGCACGTCAAGGAGCCCCTCGTAGCGCTCCTCGACGAAGTCGCCGACTTCCCCTTCCAGCAACCTGCGCGGCACCGAGATCGCCCCCTCGCTCGCGAGCCGGCACAGGCCGATCGCCGCGCGGCGCAGGCCAAAGGGGTCGCGGGAGCCCGTCGGCCGGTGGCCGAGCGAGAACGAGACGCTCAGCGTGTCGATTTTGTCCGCCGCGGAGAGGACGCGCCCGCTCTCGGTCGAGGGCAGAGGCCCGCCGCCGGAATCGGGCAGGTATTGCTCGCCGATGGCGGCGCAGACGGCCTCGGGATATCCCGCCAGGCGTGCGTATTCGGCACCGATGCGGCCCTCGAGCTCGGTGAACTCGCGCACGAGCTCCGAGGCCTGGTCCGCCTTCGCCAGGCGCGCCGCTTCGAGCGTCGCCTCTCCCCCACCGAGCCGCTCGACGAGCTTCTGCAGACGCTCGGCCTTGTCGGCGAACGTTCCTCCGCCTTCGAAGAACGAGATGCCCGCGAGACGAGTCGCCAGGCCGTCGATCCCGATCTTGACGTCGCGCTCGAAGCTGAAAGCGGCGTCGTCCAGGCGGTTCTCCAGGACTTGTGTGTTGCCGGCACGGACGACGTCGGGATCCCCTCCGTTCGCGACGAAGGCGAAGCGGTTGCCCTCGAGCGGGAAGTAACGCTGGTGTGACTGCATGGCGGTGATCACGACATCGCGAGGAACGTCGAGGAAGCGCGGATCGAAGGCGCTTTCCAGGACGGTCGGCCACTCCACCAGGTGGACGACCTCGTCCAGGACGCCGGCGGGGTCGCTCCACCCTTCGGGAAGCGCTTCGACGATCCGGCGACGCCGCTCCGCCGCGACCGGCTCGACGAGCGCCTCGCGGAGCCGCTCCGCGTACGTCTCGGCGGCGGGGATGTCCACCGCCCCATGCGTGAAGCGGTGCCCGAAGGTGTGCTCGCCGCGAAGCGTCTCCTCGTCCAGCTTTGCCAGCACCCAGCGCAGCGGACGCGGATAGCGCAGTCCGCTGTCGTCCCAGCGCATCGTCTTCGAGAACGTGAGACCGCGGACGACGTCCTCGATCCGCTCCGGAAGGACGTCCCGTATCGCCCGCCCGGGCTGCTCGATCCCGAGGAAGCCGTCACGCACCTCCAGCCCGTCCGGATCGACGCCATGCCGGCGCGCGAACCCGGCGGCGGCGCGATCGCGCATCTGCTCCGGCGGCCCTTTGATCCAGACCGCCTCGGTCTGCTCGGGGAGATCGCGGACGAGCATTCCCAGCCGACGCGGACCGATGAAGAGCTCCGCAGGCTCCCGTCCGAAGTGCTCGGCGCACAGGCCGGGGAGCTGCCGCTCGGCCTCGTAGCAGGCGGACGCCGGCAACTCCTCGCAGCCGATCTCAAGCAGCAGCGTCGGCATCGGCCCCTTCCTCCAGCTCCAGGTAGACCTGCGCCACCGCGCGTGCGAGATTGCGGATGCGCGCGATCCGTGACGCCCGCTCGGTCACGCCGATCGCCCCCCGCGCCTCGAGCAGATTGAACGTGGCGGAGAGCTTCAGCACCTGGTCGTAGGCCGGCAGCGGGAGGCGGCGTTCGAGCAGGTGGCGGCACTCCGACTCATACTCGTCGAAGCGGCGCAGGAGAGTCTCGACAGGAGCCTCCTCGTAGTTGTAGACCGACCACTGGCGCTCGTTCTCCTTGAAGATCTCGCCCCATGTGACGCCCGGCGCCCACTCGAGCTCGAACGCGCTCTTCTTTCCCTGGACGGCCATGGCGAGCCGGTCGAGCCCGTAGGTGATCTCGGCGGGGACGAGCTCCACGTCCATGGTCGCCAGCTGCTGGAAGTACGTCCACTGCGTGATCTCCGTGCCGTCCAGCCACACCTCCCAGCCCAGGCCCCAGGCGCCGATCGTCGGCGCTTCCCAGTCGTCCTCGACCAGCCGCAGGTCGTGCTTGCGCAGATCGACGCCGATCGCCTCGAGCGAGCCCCAGTACTGGTCGAGGACGTCCTCGGGCGCCGGTTTGAGGATCACCTGGTACTGCCAGAACTGCTGGAAGCGGTACGGGTTCTCGCCGTAGCGGCCGTCCTGCGGGCGGATCGAGGGCTCGACGTACGCCGTCCTCCACGGCTTGGGGCCGAGGCAACGGAGAAATGTCGCGGGATTGAGCGTGCCGGCGCCGACCTCGGTGTGGTACGGCTGCCAGAGCACGCAGCCTCGCTCGGCCCAGTACCCCTCGAGCGCGCGGATCATGTCCTGGTAGTTCGGGCCGGTCACGAGGCGGCCAGCGTGCGCAGGCGGAATCCTCCGTGGTACTCGTGCGAAGCGTTCACGACGCCGAGCGCCTCGCGGGCGGCCCGGGGCGTCAGGGACGCGCGGCCGACATCGGCGAGCGGCAGGTTGAGCAGCGCTTCGATCCCTCGCAGGCCCTGCGGCGACAGCGGCATGGCACCGTCGGAGCACGCGGCGCAGAGCGCGCCGCCGGCCCGCGGAGAGTAGGCGGTGAGGTTCTGCTCCGCCCCGCACTCGGCGCAGCTCGTCATGTGTGGGAGGTACCCGGACAACCACAGGAGCTTCAGCTGGAAGGACAGCGCGAGCGGGTCCAGCGCCGGGCGCTGCGCGGTGCCCGTGGCAGCGTCGTCGAGGAGGTCGAGGAACCTGGTGAGCGCCCGGAAGGCCCGTTGGTTCCGCTCCTGCTCGGGGAAGAGCCGGAGCATCGCCTCGGCACCGACCATCCCGATGCCGAGCCGGTACGGATGCTCTCTCGTCGCATGGTGCGAGCGGATGAGCTCCACGCCCGTCACCGTCTGCAGCTCTCCTCGCCCCTCGTGCAGGACGAGCTCGGCATGGCTGAGCGGCTCGAGCCGCGCGCCGAACCTCGAGCGCGTCTTGCGGACGCCCTTCGCCAGCGCGCCCACGCGGCCGCGGTCGAGCGTGTAGACGTGGAGGACGCGGTCGGCCTCGCCGAACCGGAACGAGCGCAGGACGACGGCCTCGGTCTTGTAGGTGCGCCCCGCCATGCGCCAAGTCTAATTCTGGGTCAGGCCGTTCCCGGCCCCGATCAGAGCCGCTGGCACGAAGGGCAGTACCACGTGCCCCGGCCGCCGGCGCGCGTCTTCTCGATCGGGGTTCCGCAGCGTGGACACGGCTCGCCCTCGCGCCCGTAGACGTTGAACTCGTGCTGCATCGAGCCGGAGCCGCCGTCGGGCGTCCGGTAGTCGCGTAGCGTCGCTCCTTGCCGCGCGATGCCGCGCTCCAGCGCACGGCGGATGCCCCGGTGGACGGCCCGGGTCTCGCTTTCGTCGAGGCTGCCCGCAGGCGTGTGCGGGTGGAGGCCTGCGAACCAGAGCGCTTCGTCGACGTAGATGTTCCCCAGCCCCGCGACCGTTCGCTGGTCGAGGAGTGCCGCCTTCACGGGCGCCTTGCGCTTGGCGAGCCGCTCACGCAGGAAGCGGGCGGTGAAGCCCTTTCCCAGCGGCTCCGGGCCGTTCTTCACCGCGAGGTACGGCTCGAGCTCCCCCGGCTCGAGGAGCAGCCAGGTTCCGAAGCGCCGGACATCCCGGTAGGCGATGTCCGATCTATTGTCTAGATTGACAACAGCACGTCGGTAGGGGTCTTCGCCGAGGGTCCCTTCCGGCGCGTGTTGGAGAGAGCCCGTCATCCGGAGGTGAATCAGGAGAGCACGATCGGTTTCGAATCGGACAACTAGATACTTGCCCCGGCGCTCGAGTGCCGCGACTTCCTCGCCGTCGAGCTCGGCCGCGACTTCCCTGGGGTCGTACGGTCGGGTCAGGCGGGAATCGAGGATCTCGACCTGCTCGAAACGGCGCCCCTCGACGAGCGGCGCGAGGTGCGTGCGGATCGTCTCGACTTCGGGAAGCTCGGGCACGGCTGGAGTGGCTGCGGACGCGCCGCGCCATCTAGGACTCGACGATCGCCTGCCCGGGCGTGCGCTTCGACGGCGATTTCCCGCCGAGCCAGGCGTTTACCGTCGCGCCGACGTCGGCGAACTCCCCCTCGTGGACCTGTCCGGCTGCGTTCTTCCCCTGGACGTAGGCGAGCAGGAGCGCGTACTCCCGGGAGTGGTCGGTCGACGGCGTCGTCGGGTCGCACCCGTGGTCGGACGTGAGGATGAGGAGATCGCCCTCGCGCAGCGCCTCGAGCAGGTCCGGAAGGCGGCGATCGAAGTCCTGCAGGCAGCGGTGGAAGTTCACCGGGTCGTTCCGGTGTCCCCACAGCTCGTCCGTCTCGATCAGGTTCGTGAACACGAACCCGCTGTCGAGCTCCTGCAGAAGTCGCTCGGTCTGCGAGATCCCCTCGAAGTTCGACCTCGTGTCGTGCTGCTCGTCGATGTCGCAGCCGGAGAAGATCGGGCCGATCTTGCCCACGGCGTGTACCTCGGCTCCCGCCTCCCGGATCAGGGTGAGGTAGTTCGGCCGGCGCGGCTCGAGCGAGTAGTCGTGGCGGTCGGGCGTGCGCTCGTAGTTCCCCGGCTCGCCGGTGAACGGCCGCGCGATCACTCGGCCGACGGCGTGCTTGCCCGCCAACAGCTCGCGGGCGACCTCGCTCGCGTGGTAGAGCTCGGAAGGAGGGATCGTGTCCTCGTGCGCGGCGAGCTGGAAGACGGAGTCGGCGGAGGTGTAGACGATCCACTTTCCGGTGCGCTGGTGCTCCTCTCCGAGCTCCTGGATGATCTCGGTCCCGGAGGCGATCCGGTTGCCGAGGACTCCCCTGCCCGTGCGGTGCATGAACGGGTCGATGACCTCGAAGGGGAACCCATGCGGATAGGTGGGCATGGCCTGCGGCGTGACGACGCCCATGAGCTCCCAGTGCCCCGTGATCGTGTCCTTGCCGCTCGAGCGCTCGAGCAGGCGACCGGCAACGGCCGGCGCTCCCGGCTGCGGAGGGCAGCCGTCGAGCGGGGCCACGTTCCCGAGCCCGAGCGCCTCCATGTTGGGCAGGTCGAGGCCCCCGACGGCACGGGCCACGTTTCCAAGCGTGTTGGACCCCTCGTCCCCGAACCTGTCGGCATCCGGCAGCGCACCCGCGCCGACACCGTCGAGCACGATGACGCACGCGCGCGACATGGGGCTATTCTATGGAGGCTTTGTCGACCGTCCTCAGCCTCCTCGGAGTCGTGCTGTACATCGTCGTGATCATCGGGATCGCGGCCGGTGTCACGTGGAGCGTCGTAAAGCTCTTCCCGCCCAAGACGGCGGCAGAGAAGGCCGCGGCGCGGTCCTCCAAGACTTAGCCTAAACCGGCGACAGCGGGAGGACGTCCTCGAGCGGCGAGTACTCGAGCTCGTGCGCGTCCGCGACCGCCTCGTACGTGACCTTGCCGTGGAGGACGTTCACGCCGCGCGCGAGCGACGGATCGGAGGCCACCGCCTCGGCCAGGCCCTTGTCGGCGATCGCCTCGAGGTACGGCAGCGTTGCGTTGGTCAGCGCCTTCGTCGACGTCACGGGCACCGCGCCCGGCATGTTCGCGACGCAGTAGTGGATGACGCCGTCGACAACGTAGGTCGGCTCGCTGTGCGTCGTCGGGCGTGAGGTCTCCGCGCATCCGCCCTGGTCGATGGCCACGTCGCAGAGAACCGATCCATCCTTCATGTGGCGAATCGACTCCCGCGTGAGCAGCTTCGGCGCGAGTGCTCCCGGAATCAGCACCGCGCCGATGACCACGTCCGCGTCCTCGATCGACTCCTCGATCTGCAGGGACGACGACATCAGCAGCGTGAACCGGCCGGAGAGCGTCTCTTCGAGGTGGCGCATTCGGTCGATCGAGCGCTCGAGGATCGTCACATTCGCCCCGAGCCCGAGCGCGATCAGCGCCGAGTTGTAGCCGACCATCCCGCCGCCCAGCACGACCACCTTCCCCGCCGCGACCCCGGGAACGCCGCCGAGCAACAGCCCGCGCCCTCCGAGTGGCTTCTCCAGGAAGTACGCGCCCGCCTGGGCGGCGAGCCGCCCGGCGATCTCGCTCATCGGCGCGAGGAGGGGCAACGAACGCGAGTCGGTCTCGACCGTCTCGTAGGCGATGCACGCCGCGCCGCTCTCCATGAGGGCGCGCGTCAGCGGCTCGTTGGCGGCCAGGTGGAGGTAGGTGAAGAGGATCTGGTCGTCGCTGAGCAGCCCGTACTCCTGGGGAATGGGCTCCTTCACCTTGAGGATCAGCTCGGAGTCGGCCCACACCTCGTCAGCCGAGCCGGCGACGCGTGCCCCGACCGCCTCGTAGGCACTGTCCCGAAACGCGCTCCCCTCCCCCGCCCTCGTCTCGACGAGGACGTCGTGACCACGCTGGAGCAGCTCACGCGCGCCTGCCGGCGTGAGCGCGACGCGGTATTCGTCGGACTTGATCTCGCGGGGGACGCCGATCTTCACGGCGGCGGAACGATAGCTGCTGACAGAGAGAACTAGGCCTCGATCCGGCTCCGCGCAAGCTTTCCGGCCGCGTAGGCCGCGGCGAAGAACGACGGATCGTCGTCGGGACCGCGACCCATGTGCTCGAGCGGTAAGCCGCTCGTCGCCTCGCGCCAGCCGCTGACGTCGATGTACTCGTGCGGCTCGAGGCCCTCGGGAGAGCCCGAACCTGCGGGCCAGGCGCACACCACCTCGCCCAAGCAGAGGTCGAGAACCGACCGCGTGTGATGGGAGACGCCCTGATGCCGAGCGCGGGCATCGGCGCCCGAGATGCGAACGGCAAGGATCGGGCGGCCGCCGAGTGCGGACGCCGCGTTCGCCGCGTCCGCAGCGGCCAGCCCGCCGTGACCGAGAGCGCTGCCCGTTCCGACGATCCCGGGACCGATCCCGCACACGACGACGGAAAATCCCCGCGCCGCGGCCCACGCGAGACCGGAGGCAATCGAGACGCAGGCGACGTCACCGTCCACGCAAGCGCCCACAGCGACCGTGACCTCGACGAGCCCGCGCTCCTTCAGCGCCCGCACCGTGTCAGAGAGGGAGACCGGCAGCGCGCCTCCGGGGAGCTGCAGGTAAGCGACACGCACGCCCTCGCCGATCCCCGCGCACACCGGCGCGACCTGGCTGTGGAGGGAGCAGCAGACGACAGGCATCTCGCCGAGGGCGGCCGCGAGCCCGCCCTCCTCCTCGGCATGCAGCGCGGCGACCTGTAGCGGCGTGTACGGAAGCTTCATCACGTGTGCTCCCGGCTCACCCGGCAGATCGACCCCGCGCGTCAGGTTCGCGTACAGGACGTCGAAGCCGCCCGACCCCAGCCCCAGCTCGCGGGCGGCGACGTTGACCAGCACCTCGTCGCCGAGGGCGACCGGCCCGGTCAGGCGCGGGTAGGCGACGCACGGCGCACCGTCGACCTCGATCCGGGCCAGACCTTCGAGGCGTTCGACGATCGCGGTGACCGAGCCGCGGCGCAGCCTAAGCGGCATTCCGTGCGGCGTCGACGAGCGCGAGGGTGACGTCGATCATCCCCTCGAGGTCGTCGACCGAGATCTGCTCGTCGGGCGTGTGGATGTTCGCCATCCCGTTCGCGAGGTTGACGCACTGGAGGCCGCGGTCGTTGAACACGTTCGCGTCGGCGGCGCCCCCCGAGAGCGCGAATGTCGGCTCGCGCCCGCTCTGCCTCAGGGCGTCCACGGCGAGCCGCACCGCGAGGTCGTCCTGCTTGAAGCGGTACCCGCGGTACGACTTCTTCATCTCCGTCTCGACCTCGCACTCCCCCAGCTCGGCCGCGAACGTGACCGCCTCGAGCATGTCCTGCACCAGGTCGGCCAGCTTCCCCTCGTCTTGCGAACGGGCCTCCGCGAGGAACGTGCACCACTCCGGGACGATGTTCCCCGCGGTGCCGCCGTGGATGACACCGACATTCGCCGTCGTTTCGTCGTCGACACGGCCGAGGCGGAAGTCGGAGATGGCCTTCGCGGCGGCGGCGATCGCGGAGCGGCCCTCCTCGGGATACATGCCCGAATGGGACGCACGCCCGTGGAAGCGGATCTGCATCGCGTGCGCGTGCGGCGCGCCGAGGATGACTTCGCCGATCGGCGCGGCCTGGTCGTAGACATAGCCCACGCGGGCGGCCAGCCGGTCGGAGTCGAATGCGGCCGCCCCGAGCAGCCCGACCTCCTCCTTCGGCGTGAAGAGGAGCTCGATGCCCGCGTGCGGCCTCCCCTCCGCCAGAACGCGGCGCGTCGCCTCGAGCATCACCGCGACCGACGCCTTGTTGTCGGCGCCGAGGATCGTGCCGCCGGCGTTACGCACGATGCCGTCCTCGACAACCGGCTCGATCGTCCCGTCGGGCGGGACGGTGTCGAGATGCGCGCAAAAGAACAGCGGGACCCCCTCGGAGGTGGGCGCAACCCGCGCATACAGGTTCCCCGCATTCGAGCCGACGCGTGCCCCGGCGTCGTCCTCGTCCACGTCGAGCGCCAGATCGCGCATGTAATCCGCGACGCGGTCGGCGACCTCGCGCTCCTCCCCCGGGGGGCTGGGGAGCGCGGCCAGCTCGGTGAAGAGCGGAACGACTTCGGACATGCCGTGAAGACTAAGCCTGGATCCACCGATCTGCGCGGGCGGTGCGTGCGTCTGAACTCGCCAGGCCGCTCCCCGACCGGGCTCCGGCCCCGTTGGGGCCTCCACCCGGCCGGTGCGCTCCGGGCCACGGCGGTCTCGGGCGGGCGTCCGGCCCGACCGAGCCCACCGCGTCCCGTCCTGCCGGCCCAGCCGCACGCCCCGCGAGCACGCATCTCGGTGGATCCAGGCTAAGCGGTGACGGCGGCGGGGCGGCTTCGCTCACGCGCGCGCTCGAGCGCGGCGCCGACGAATTCGCGGAAAAGCGGTGCCGGGCGCGTCGGGCGCGACTTGAACTCCGGATGGAACTGGCTGGCAACGAACCAGGGATGGTCGCGCAGCTCGACGATCTCGACCAGGCGTCCCTCCTGGAACGTCCCCGACACGACCAGGCCGGCGTCGACCAGCCGTTGCCGGTACTGGTTGTTCACTTCGTAGCGGTGGCGGTGCCGCTCGTGGATGACCGCGTCGCCGTAGGTCTCCTGCGCACGGGTCCCCTCCGCCAGCTCGACCGCCTGGGCGCCGAGCCGCATGGTGCCGCCGAGGTCCTCGATCTCCTTCTGCTCGGGGAGCAGGTCGATCACCGGGTGCGGCGTCTCGGGATCCATCTCGGTCGAGTTGGCGCCCTCGAGCCCGACCACGTGGCGGGCGAACTCCGAGACCGCGACGTGCATCCCGAGGCAGATGCCGAGGTAAGGAATCTGCCGCTCACGAGCGACGCGGCAGGCGAGGATCTTCCCCTCCCAACCGCGCGAGCCGAACCCGCCGGGGACAAGGATTCCGTCCACCTGCTCGAGCTCCTCCTCCGCCTCCTCGAGCGTCATCCCCTCGGCATCCACCCAGCGCACGCGCACGGAGCAGCCCTGGTGCAGGCCGGAATGCTTCAACGCCTCGTGCACCGACAGATACGCGTCGTGCAGCTTGACGTACTTGCCGACGAGCCCGATCTCGACCTCCTCCTTCGGCTGCCGGATGCGCGCGGTCAGATCGACCCACTCGCCCAGATCGACGCCGTCGGCCGGCAGCCCGAGCTTCTCGCACACCATCCGGTCGAGGCCCTCGGCCTGCAGCTCGGTGGGAACGAGATAGACGTCGGGGGCGTCCTGGCAGGCGATCACCGACTCGCGCTCGACGTCGGCGAAAAGGGCGATCTTCTCGCGGATGTCGGGCGAGATCGCCTCGTGCGAGCGGCAGACGACGATGTCCGGGTGGATACCGATGCGCCGCAATTCGTTGACCGAATGCTGCGTCGGCTTGGTCTTCAGCTCTCCGGCCGCATCCACGAACGGGATGAGCGTCACGTGCAGGTAGATCACGTTTTCGGGCCCGGCCTCGCGCCGGAACTGGCGGATGGCTTCGAGGAACGGGAGCGACTCGATGTCGCCGACCGTCCCGCCGATCTCCGAGATGACGACGTCCGTGTCGGTCGCCTCGGACGCCCGCCGGATCCGGTCCTTGATCTCGTTCGTGATGTGCGGGATGACCTGGACGGTCGAGCCCAGGTACTCGCCCTTCCGCTCCTTGCGCAGCACCGCGTACCAGATGCCGCCGCTCGTGTGGTTCGAGTTGCGCGAGAGGTTCTCGTCGACGAAACGTTCGTAGTGCCCGATGTCGAGGTCGGTCTCGGCGCCGTCCTCGGTCACGAACACCTCGCCGTGCTGGAACGGGCTCATCGTGCCGGGGTCGACATTGATGTACGGGTCGAACTTCTGGCACTGCACCTTCAGGCCACGGGCCTTGAGCAGCCGGCCGAGGGAGGCCGCGACGATTCCCTTTCCCAGGGACGAGACGACGCCTCCGGTTATGAAGACGTACTTCGTCGGCCGCGTCACGCCTGCCGCCCCGCCCGGTCCAGTTCCCGGAGGACGGGCGTGCGCTCGATCAGGTCGCCGAGTGAGACAAGCTCGCCGAGGAGGGTCAGTCCGGCCAGTACTCCGATCGCCGCTGCGCGGCCTCGTCCTGTGAGCCGACCCACGGACTTCAACCCTAGCAGCGCGCCCAGACTGTTCGAGCCCGCGTCCCCGAGCATCCCCATCTCGCGGAGATCGTAAGGAAGCAGCAGGACGGCCAGGCCCTTCGGCGCGTCGACGAAAACGGCGGCCGCGAGGTACGCCTTGAGCGCGCGGCCGGGCGCCGTGTCGAGCTGGTTCAGCGCGTTGGCGGCGAGGCCTGTGAGAACCGCTCCGGAAAGCCGCCTGGTCGCCAGGAAGCCAATCAGCGGGATGGCCACGAGCTTGAGGACACCGGTGGTCGTGCCCGTGCCGAGATGGCGGCGGAAGCCACGCTCCGGGCCGCTCCACACGTCATCGGCGAGCCCGACCGCGGCGACGGCGGCTGCGGGCGCCCCCTCGACGCAGGCCACCCAGCCGACGATCGGGAGGCGGAGGCCACGGCGGTTGACCGCCTGCGGGCCGCAGGCGAGGAGGGCGTCGAGGAGCTGGCGGCCACGGTGGACGAAGCCGCCGAGATCACGCCCGGTTGCGCGATGACGGAGTGGGAGATCGACCTCGCGGACGTCCAGTCCAGCCCGCACCGCGTCGATCGTCATCCGCGTCTCGCAGCCGAACCCGGCCGCGACCGGGAAGCACGTCTCGCGCGCGGTCGCCGAGAGGAAACGCTGGCCCGAGAGCGGCTCGGAGGCGTCGAAGCCGCTCCGCAGCCGGATCAAGGCCCGCGCGACTCCCTTCGCGATCCCGAAACCGCCGCCCTCGCGCCGCTCGAAGCGCGCCACGGCGAGATCGGCGCCCAGCTCGGCGAGCGGCGCGAGCTCTCCCACGAGGTCGGCGTCGCACAGCAGGAGCGGTCCCGGGTCGAGCTCACGCTCGGCGAGCGTCAACGCCTGTCCCTTTCCCCGCCTCGGGAGCCGCACGACGCGCGCGCCGGCTTGCTCGGCTGCACCGGCCGTCCCGTCCCGCGACCCGTCGTCGGCGACCACGATCTCCGCGCCGGGGAACGAGCGTGCGAGCACGCGCACGGTCTCCTCGATTCGCTCCTCCTCGTCGCGCGCGGCGACGAGGATCGTGAGGTCAGCCACTGGTCGTCGTCGGCGCCGGGACGAGAGGGAGGACGCCGTTGGTGGCGGTACCCTCGACCCCGTAGTTCCCCTTCTCGCCGCCGGCGAGCACGAGCGCGAGTGCGAGCTGGCCCGGCGCATTGTCGATCGAGTCGACGGTGGAAAGCGACGAGCGCTCGAAGGCGGGAATCGCCGACGAGGCCGCGCCGGAGACCTCGACCCCGACCGCGGGCACCCCCGCTCCGGCCAGACCCGAATAGAACCCCTGCAGGAACCGTGCCGTGCCGTCTTTCTGCGCCTTCACCGAGCGCGCGACCACCACGCCGTCGGCCGCCGCCCGGCTTCCACCGAGCCGCTCCTGGACGAGCTCGGGCGCAAGCAGGTCCCACAACGGTGTCTTGTCGCCGGCGACGAGCTCGCCGGCCAGCGCGCGGCCGAGGTCGGGCAGCTTGTCGCTGCCGCGGTACTGCGCGAGCGCGGGATGCCCGACCAGCGCCGCGTCCAGCGTCGGATCGTCGATCGGCACCTTGAGCGTGCGGATTCGCACCGGATAGGGCGCGCCGGCGTCCCGCAGCGCCTGGATCACGTGCGAGCGCACGGAGGGATCCATGGTGCCGACCGAGACGAGGACGATCTTCTTCTCCCGCAGCCGGTCGGCCATCAGCGCCGGATACGTCGCCTGGACGTAGTCCTGATTCGCCTGCTCCTCCTGCTCGAGCTGCGTGATGCGCTGGGCGGCGGTGTCCCGCTGGTCCTTGAGCGCCGAGATCTGCGAGTTGAGGACACCGCGCTCGGCGGAGGAGACGAAGCCGCCGCGCGTGATCCCGACGCCGACGAGGATCCCGATGATCAGCGCGAGGAAGACGGCCGCGAGCGAGGCGGCGTGGTATCGGAGATCGAACACTTAGTGGTCGGCGGAAGTCTGGCAGAGGTCGTAGATCCGGCCGAGCGCATGACGGGCCAGCAGCCGGCGTGTCCCCCAGAGGATAGGGCCGCTCACCACCACTTCCGCGAGGGTCCGGTCGTGCGCGTGCGGCTCGAGCGTCACGGCGACCTCGAGCCGGTCCTCGGGCAGCTGGAATGCGAAGAGCGATTCTTCCCGCGAATCGACGACCACCAGGCCCTCGTCGCTGCCGGCTTTACGGAAGAGGGACGGCTGGCCGCTCCGCGTCAGCTTCCAGCGCCCACCGCGGGCGGAGCCGCGGCGATCAGGGTGGACGCCGGCGATGCCCGGCCACCAGTCGGCGAGGTTGTGCGGCTCGCTCACGAAGGCCCAGACGTCCGCGGGACGAGCGAGCAGCTCCCTCTTGGCCCGGATCTTCACCCGCCGAAGAGGTCGGCGATCCGCTGGCCGAGCAGGCCGATCAGGCGGCGCAGCTCCGGCGACGCGGCGATTGCGACCACCACGGCTCCGAGGCCGCACACCGCGAGCGCGACGAACGGGAGCATCCCCACCTTGCGGCTGACGAGACGCGAGACGCCCTTCGCATCGACGAGGATCTCCCCGACGCGCAGCCGGGCCAGGAAGGTCGAGGACATGCCGGCGCGGTCCCGCTCCAGGAACTCGATCAGGTTGAAGTGCGTCCCCACGGCGACGATCAGCTCGGCGCCCTTCTCGTAAGCGAGCAGGAGCGCGAGGTCCTCGCTGACGCCGGTGGCGGGGACGACCTGGTACGGGACGCCGAGCGCGTCGAGCCGCTTGGCCGCGGGAACCGTGCCGTCCGGGTAGGCGTGGACGAGAATCTCCGCGCCGCTGCGCAGGACCTCGTCCGAGACGGAGTCCATGTCGCCGACGATCACGTCCGGGTCGAGCCCGGCCTCGTGCAGCGCGTCCGCGCCGCCGTCCACGCCGATCAGGACGGGCTTGAACTCCCGCACGTACGGGCGGACGATCCGCAGGTCGCGCTTGTGGCCCGGCCCCCGGGCGACGACGAGCGCCTGCCGGTCGCGGAACCGCGTATCCAGAGACGGGAACTCGATGCCCTCCGCGAGCAGGCGCCCCTCGTCGCGGAGGTAGCGCATCGTGTTGTCGGCGAACTCCTCGAGCGCCTCCGTCACGCGGCCGCGCTGCTCTGCCAGGGCCTGGGAGAGCTCATCGGCTCCGAGTGCGCGCCCGGCCGCGAGCTGCGTCCCGTTCGAGAAGAGCATCGAGCCGCGGACGGTCAGCCAGTCCCCGTCGTGGACGCGGTCGAAGAGGTCGGCGCCGGGCGCGTCGATCAGGCGCACGCCGCCGCGCACGAGCGTCAGGGGCCCCGGGTTCGGAAAGCGGCCGGTCTGGGACGGCGACACGTTGATCACGACGCGCACGCCCGACTCGAGGAGCTCCTCGGCCGAGACGCGGTCCAGGTCGGTGTGGTCGATGATCGCGATGTCATCCGGGCCCGAGCCGGCGGACGAGGTGCTTCGTGCGCCGGTCGAGCCGCGCGGTCCCCGTGAACTCGACGAAGCTGTTCATCGCAGGGTGGAGAGGAACTCCTCGCCGCCGAGCATACGTTCCAGCTCGACCCGGCGCTCCTCGGAGTCCAGATGGTCGATGGTCGTGTGCGTCGGGTCGCCGGGCACCTTCTCCACGCGGAAATGGCCGTCCGCGAGGCTCGCGATCTGCGGGAGGTGGGTGATGGTGATCACCTGCGCGCGCTGGGCCAGGCGCTGCAGCGTGCGGCCGACCGCATGCGCGGTCTGACCGCCGATGCCGGCGTCGATCTCGTCGAAGATCAACGTGTGGCCGCCTCCGACGGCGGCGATCGCGAGCGCGACGCGGGACAGCTCGCCGCCGGACGCCGTCTCGGCTGCCGGGCCGAACGGGAGGCCGCGGTTCGGACGGACGAGGAAGGAGACCCGGTCGGCTCCGGACGCGCCGAGATCGGCCTCGGCGAGCTCCGCCCGGAACTCGCCCTCTCCGAGGCCGATTCCCTGCAGCTCGGCCGCGACGGCGTCCGCGAACGGCCGCGCCGCCGCCTCGCGCGCGGCGCGAAGCTCTGCGGCGAGGCCGTTCATCCGCTCCTCCGCGCCGGCGAGCTCATGGGCCGCCGCGGTTGCGGGATCGACGCCTTCCTCGAGCGCGCTGAGCTCGGACCGCGCCGCCTGCGCGCGCTCGAGCAGCTCGGAGTAGGAGTCGCAGCGGAAGCGGCGACGCAGGTCGGAGAGGCGCTCCAGCTCGCCCTCGACCTGCTCGAGCCGGTCCGGCTCGGCTTCGAGCGAAAGCAGGAACGCACGCAGCTCGCTGGCCGTCTCGCGAAGTCGCAGCTCGACGTCGCGGAGCTCGCCTCCCGCGCGCGCCAGCTCCGGAGCGAGATGCTCGAGCGGCGCCAGGGCACGTTCCGCAGCCGCCGCCAGCCCGGCCGCGCCCTCACCCTCCTCGGGAGCGAGCGCTTCTGCCGCCGCGGCCGCGCCCTGCGCGAGCTCGGTTACGTGCCGGAGCCGCTCGCGCTCCTCGAGCAACGACTCCTCGGTCCGGGGCTCGAGGCCGTCCGTGTCCTCCGCGAGCGCGCGCAACTCCGCCAGGCGGGCCTCGGCCGCGGCCGCGTCGCGCGTGAGCTCGTCGTGCCGGCGGCGGGCTGACTGCAGCGCGCGCCAGGCTGAGCGAGCCGCTTCCCGCCGCGCGAGCTGCTCGGCGCCGATGAACGAGTCGAGCACCTCCAGCTGGTACGCGGGACGCGCGAGCCGGCGCTGCTCGAACTGGCCGGACATCGCGATCAACCGCTCGCCGAGGGCCGCCAGCTCCTCGCGCGGACACCGACCGTCCCCACGCGTAGGCGCGGGTCCGCCCCTCGGACGAGACACGCCGGGCAAGGACCAGCCCGTCCTCGTCCTCCGGCCGCAGCTCCGCGACCGCCTCGAAACCGTCCTCGTCCAGCAGCCCGTCCGGCAGATCGAGCTCGGCCTCGACGTAGGCCTCCGCAGCACCCGGACCGACGTAGGCGGCGTCGCCCTTCGCGCCGAGCAGGAGGCCGACCGCCTGGGCGAGAATCGTCTTGCCCGCGCCGGTCTCTCCGGTGATCGCGTTCAGGCCGGGCGCGAAGGCGAGCTCCGCCTCTCGGATGAGGACGAGGTTCTCGATGCGCAGCCGTCGGAGCACGCGCCTGTTTTACACTCGATCAGCCTGCGAATGTGTGCCGGTAGCGGGAGAAGAACGTTGCCTCGGGCAGCGTCGCGAGCAGCGTTCGCTGCGGCCCGAGCCGGATCGTCATCGTTCCGCCGGGCGCGACCTCGGAGAAGACGTGGCCGTCCGCGAGCGAGGTCACCCAGACATCCGGCGTCAGGTTCGTGACGACCACATCGCTTCCGCGCGGAATGACGAGCGGGCGAGCCTGGAGGGAATGTGGTGCGACAAAGGTGACCGCCAGCGCGTCCAGGCCCCAGACCAGCACCGGCCCGCCGTTCGAGAGGTTGTAGGCGGTCGAGCCGGACGGGGTCGCGACGATCAGGCCGTCGCAGCGCAGCGTGCCGAGGTCCTCGCCGCCGACGGTCCACGAGAGCTCGATCATCCGGCCGAGCGTCGAGCTGGTGGCGACGATGTCGTTGACGGCATCGCGCCGGTCCTCCCCGGCGCGCGCCTCGAGCGTCGGGAGGTCGACCAGCTCGTAGTCGCCGGCGAAGACGCGCTTCACGCCCGGCTCCAGCTCTTCCTCGGGAATGGTGGTGAGGAAGCCGACGCTCCCGTAGTTGACGCCGATGGCCGGGACGGTGGTGCCGAGCAGCCGCCGGAGCGCGCGCAGCATCGTCCCGTCTCCGCCGAGCACGACGACGATGTCGGCCTCGGCCGGCTCTGCTTCGGTGAGTCGGATCTCGTGCTTCTCCAGCTCGTCAGCCGGCATGACGAGCTCGACGCCGGACTCCTGCGCAACGGCTTCGAGCCGCGCGAGTGCCTCGTCGGCGGTCTCGCGGCGACCATGCGTGATGACCGCTGCGCGCTTGACGGGATCAGCCATCGACCGCCTCCGCGATCCAGCGATCGAGCTCGCCCGGCAGCTCCGGGCGCTCGCTCTGGACGAGGTAGAGGAAGAACTCGCGGTTTCCCTTCGGCCCAGGCAACCCCGAGTCGACAACCGCCCGCGTTTCGGCTGCCCAGCCGAGCGCGGCCTCGGCGACCTCGCGCAGCACACGCCGGTGCACCTCGGGGTCGCGCACGACGCCGCCGCGCGGAACGTCAGCTTTCCCGGCCTCGAACTGCGGCTTGACGAGAACGAGTGCCTGCCAACCCGGCTGCGCGAGCACGAGCACCGGCGGAAGCACGGTTCGGACGCTGATGAACGAGACGTCACAGACGACGAGGTCGGGCGCGAAGGGGAGCTCCTCGAGGTAGCGCGCGTTCGTGCGCTCGAGCACGGTCACGCGGCCGTCGGAGCGCAGTCGCAGATCGAGCTGTCCGTAGCCCACGTCGACTGCGACCACCCGCGCCGCCCCGCGCTGGAGCAGAACGTCCGTGAAACCGCCTGTCGACGCCCCCACGTCGAGGCAGTCGAGCCCGGCAACGTCGACGTCGAGGACGGTGAGCGCGTGCTCGAGCTTCTCGCCGCCCCGCGACACGAAGCGAGCCGGCTGCCGGACGGAGACATCCGTCGACTCCTCCACTTGCATGCCGGGTTTCTCGAACCCGGGAACGCGCCCGGCGAGGACGAGCGCCTGCGCCTGCGAGCGGCTGTCGGCGAGGCCGCGCTCGACCAGAAGAACGTCCAGCCGCTTCTTCATTCCGTCTCGGTTTCGGCGGCGCGCCGCGCCCGCGTGAGCTCGGCCTCGACCTGCTTGGCGATCTCGGCCAGCTCGGTCAGGACGGCGATCGCCTCCTCGCTGTCCTCGTTTCCCGAGACGCGCTCGAGGTCCGCTCGTGCCTTCTCCAGCCGGTCGAGCAGCTCCTCGGCGCGCTTGAGTGAGTCCTCCGCGTTCATGCCACCTTCTCTCTGGCGATTTTTCCGAGGATTCCGTTCACGAGCCGCGCCGCCTCGTCCGAGGCGTAGCGCTTGGCCAGCTCGACGGCCTCGTTGATGGCCACCTCGTCAGGCACGTCGTCTCCCTCCAGCTCGACCAGCGCGACGCGCAGAATGTTGCGCTCGACCGATCCGAGCCGCTCGGCCGGCCAGCCCTCGGCGGCCTCGCTGATCCGCCGGTCGAGCTCGTCCGCACGCGCAACCACCGTCTCGGCCATCTCGCCGGCGTACGGGTCGACCTCGCCCTCGTACAGCGATGCGAGCGGCTGACCGGTCACGTCCCACTGGTACAGGAGGAAGACCGCGGTGCGCCGCGCCTTGCGCCGGCCGGTGCTCATGCGGCCACCGGCGCCATCTCGTCGAGGAAGCTCGTGGAGTAGCGACCCGTCCCGAAGGCCTCGCCGCGCAGGATGCCGATCGCGAGCTCGCGCGTGGTCGGGATGCCCGTCACCTCGAGCTCGGTGAGGGCGCGTACCGCGCGCGCGATCGCAGAGGGCCGGTCCTCGTCCCAGACGATCACCTTGCCCACCAGGGAGTCGTAGTACGGCGAGACGACGGTGAGGGGCTCGACGTGCGTGTCCATGCGCACGCCTGGACCGAGGGGCGCGCGGAACTGCTCGATCCGGCCGGGCGCGGGCGCGAAGTCGCGCGCGACGTCTTCGGCGTTGATCCGCGCCTCGATCGCATGCCCGCGGCGCTCGGCGCGGCCGGTCCGCTCGAGCTTGCCCCCGGCGGCCACCTCGAGTTGCTCGCGGACCAGGTCGACCCCGGTCACGAGCTCGGTCACCGGATGCTCGACCTGCAGGCGCGCGTTCAGCTCCATGAAGTAGAAGCCTCCCTCCGAGCCGAGCAGGAATTCGAACGTCCCGGCGTTCCGGTAGCCGAGCTGCAGGCACGCGCGCTCGACCGACGACTCCATCTCTTCGCGCAGCGCGGACGAAAGCGCCGGCGAGGGCGACTCCTCGATCAACTTCTGATGCCGGCGCTGGATGGAGCACTCGCGCTCGCCGAGCGTGAGCACGCCCCCCTGCCCGTCGGCCAGGACCTGGATCTCCACGTGGCGCGCCGGGACGAGCGCCTTCTCCACGTAGAGGCTGCCGTTCCCGAATGCGGAGCTCGCCTCGGCCGAGGCTCCCTGGAAGACGTCCTCCAGCTGTTCGGGCGACTCGACGAGCCGCATCCCCCGGCCCCCGCCTCCCGCCGATGCCTTGAGGAGGACGGGATAGCCCAGCTCGTCCGCCGCCGATCGCGCGCCCTCGACGTCCACGGCGTGCTCCGTACCCGGGATGAGCGGCATTCCCGCTCCAGCCATGGCAGCCTTGGCCTCTACCTTGTCGCCCATCTGCTCCATCGTCTCCGCCGAGGGACCGATGAAGACGAGGTCGTTGTCCTCGCATGCCCGCACGAACGCCGCGTTCTCGGCCAGGAAACCCCAGCCGGGGTGGACTGCGTCGCAGCGGGTCGTCTCGCCGGCGGCGACCACGGAGGCGATGTTCAGGTAGCTCTGGTTCGCGGGTGGCGGCCCGACGCAGACGGCGCGGTCGGCCATGCGGACATGGAGCGAGTCGGCGTCGGCGGTCGAGTAGATGGTGACCGCCTCGATGCCCAGGTCGTGGAGCGTGCGGATGACGCGGACGGCGACCTCGCCGCGGTTCGCGATCAGGACTCTGGAGAACATGACTAGAGGGCGTCGACGGGACGCCCGAGGACCGGCTCCAGCTCGAAGAGCAGCTGACCGAACTCGACCGGCTCCGCGTTGCGCACGTGGATGGCGCGCACGATCGCGTCCACGTCGGACTTGATCTCGTTCATCAGCTTCATCGCCTCGAGGATGCAAAGAGTCTGGCCCGACTGGACGGTCTCCCCCTCCGCCACGAACGGTGCCGCTCCCGGCTCCGGCGCGCGGTAGAACATCCCCACCATCGGCGCCTCGACGCGGACGAGGCCGTCCTGCTCGGGCGCGGGAAGACGCGCCTCCTCGGGCTCGGCGGCGTCGGCGTCCGTCGGTGCAGCTGCCGGCGCGGACTCCTCGCTCCGCCGAACGGAGACGCGCATCCCGTCCTCCTCGATCGTCACCTCGGCGACACCCGATTCCTGGACGACGCGCACGAGCTCGCGGATCCGCTCTGCCCGGGCGCGCTCGATTCCGCCGCCGGCGAGCGCGTCCTCGCCGGTCGCGCGGCCGCGGATCGTGCGCAGAAGAGGCTCCGCGTCCTCGCCGAAGAGCGCGAGCAGGACGAGCTCCTCCTCGCTGGAGGCGAGCCCTTCGGCCTCGTCCCGCAGCTCCTCCAGTTTGGCCAGCGGCTCTTCCGCCGTGGCGTCGCCCGAGATCAGCTCGATGGCTCGGCGGACGCCCTCGTCGATAGGAGCGGGCGGCGTCCCGTACCGCCCGGCGACGAGCGCCCGCAGCTCGTCCACGACCAGCTGGTAACGCGCCGCGGAGAGCACGTGGACGAGCGCCTGGGAGGCGAGGATCTGGCCGATCGGGGCGGCCAGCGGCGGCCAGCCGGTCTCGGAACGGATGCGCTCGAGCTCGTCCAGCACCTCGTCGATCCGGTCGCCGGCCGCCTGCGCGCGGAGCTGCCCGTCGAGCGAAGCGACGAGCCCCACGGGAACGTTGTGCTCGGCGGCTCGGACGGCGATACGCGGCGCGAGCGGCGTCACGGGCTCGTCTCCGATGTGCTCGTCCACCACGTCGGAGGCGCGCCAGAGCGCATCGACGTCGACGCCGGAGTCGAGGCCGAGCCCGGCGAGCGCCTCGGTCAGGCCCTCTCCGGAGGCACGGTGCAGTGTCAGCGCGACCGGGTAGACGGCGCATGCGATCCGGTCGGCCCCGGCGCGCACCGCCTCGAGCGCGGATGCCAGCGCGGTCCCACCCGCGCCCTGGCAGTACAGCCCGACCGGCAGCCCGGTTTGCTCGCGAATCGCCTTGACGAGCTCGTGCGCCCGGTGCGGCTGCAGCGAGCCGGAAGGATCGTGGAGAAGGACGCGGGCCGCACCGAGGTCTGGAAGCTTGCGTGCCTGCTCGACGAGCACGTCCGTCTCCCCTGTGTGGCCGGAGCCGTAGACGAGCCCGGCGTCGAACTCACCGCCGGCCGCGGCGATCGCCTCGGCTGCCTCGCGCAGGTTCGAGACGTCGTTCAGCGGGTCGTGCAGACGGAAAACCTGGATGCCGTTCTCGGCCGCCGACGCGACGAAACGGCGCACGAAATCGGGCCCGACGGGCCTCGAGCCGACGAGAAAGCGACCGCGCAGCGCCAGTCCCAGCGGCGTCTTCGTCCGGGCCTCGAGCGCGCGGATCCGCTCCCACGGGCTCTCCACTCCGCGCCGCACGGCGCTGTCGAACACGCCGCCCCCCGAAACCTCCAGGCATGCGAAGCCCGCGCCGTCGAGGATCTCGGCGATCTCGAAGATCGCTCCGGCGGGAATCCGCCCGGCCAGCGGCTCCTGGCTGAGCAGGCGGATCGTGGTATCGACCAGTACCGGCACGCCGGAAGCTTAGAGTGCTTCCACCCGACCGAAGGAGAACGCACGATGAAACGAACCGCCTTGCTGCTGGGGACGCTGGTCGCCGCGGCGCTCGTGCTCGGCCCCACTGTGACCGCGGGCACCGCGGTGCGCGTGCGGCCGGCGCCGAAGCTCGCGAATCCGACAGCGACGGCGACGAAGCTGTCGAACCAGTTTTTCACGCTGCTCGTGGACAAGGACATCCCCGGCCTCACCAGGTTCCTCTCCCCCGCGTTCCAGGTGCAGCGCGCGGACGGCAGCGGCAGCGGCAAGAAGGCGTGGCTCGCGAAGCTCGCCGACATCCACGAGTTCACGCTCACGGACTTCCACGCGACGCAGGCGGGCAGCTCGCTCATCGTGCGCTACCTGGCCACGGTCAAGGGAACGACGAACGGCCGGCCGTACACGCCCGGGCCCGCACCGAGACTCGCGAGCTACACGTGGAACGGAACGCGCTGGCAGATCACGTCGAACGCGAACTTCAACCCGTTGACCGGCTGAGCGGCCCGGTCGAGGCGGCCGTCTCGGTCGCGCGCGAGCTGGGACTCAGGGTCGACGAGCCCGTCGTCCTTCGAGATCTGACGAACGTCCTCGTCCGCCTGGACCCGTCGCCGGTGGTCGCGCGGATTCCGCGGACGCTGTCACGGCTGCGCGGGCGAGACTGGTTCGCGCTCGAGCTGCGGGTGGTCGCGTGGCTGGCGCGCGCCGGCGCCCCGGTGAGTGCGCCGACGACGCTCATCGATCCAGGCCCGCACGAGCGGGACGGGTTCCTCATCTCGTTCATGGAGGCCGTTGACCACGACGACGGCCGTTCCGACGCCGCCGCTGCAGGCCGGGCGCTCCGCGAGCTGCACCGCGCACTCGTCGATTGCCCGGAGGAGCTGCCGGACTTCCGCCGTCTCGACGAGACCCGTGCGCTCCTCGACGTGCTCCATCCCTCCGATCTCGTGTCGCAGTACGAGATCGACGGGATGCGCGAGGTCGCGGCGCTGCTGGGCGAGAAGCCACCGCCCCCGCTGCGTCCCATCCACGGCGACTCGCACCTCGGAAACGTCCTTTGGTCTCCGCGCGGCCCGCTCTGGACGGACTTCGAGAATGTCTGCGCCGGCCCCGTCGAGTACGACCTCGCGTGCATCAGCTGGCGCGGCCGGCCGCAGGACAAGGGAGCGCTCGAGGCGTACGGCCCGCACGACGAACGTCTGCGCGAGACGATGGAGCCCTATGTGGCGCTGTTCTTGGCGCCGTGGACGGTGACGATCGTCGAGCGCCACCCGAGCCCCGGCGGCATCGAGGAGGCGCGCCGCCGCATCAGCCGCGCACTCGAGCCCCTCGCCCGGTAACCGCGAACAACCTCGACAGCGGCGTCAAACGCGCGAGATGTAGCGGCGCTCGCGCGGGTCGACGCGGATCTTGTCGCCCTCGTTCACGAACAGCGGCACCTGCACGACGGCACCCGTCTCGAGCGTCGCCGGCTTCGTCACGTTCGAGACCGTGTCCCCCTTCACGCCGGGCTGTGTCTCCTTGACGGTCAGCTCGACGGCCGACGGGAGCTGCACGCCGGACGGACGCCCGTCCACCGTCAGCATCTGCACCGAGCTGGACGGCTGGAGGAACTCGAGCACCTCCGCCACCTCCGTGCGCGGCAGGTTGATCTGCTCGTAGCTCTCCTCGTCCATGAAGACGACCTCGTCGCCGGAGTCGTACAGGTACTGCATGTTCTTCGTCTCGGTGTGCACGCGCGAGAACTTCTCGCCGGCGCGGAAGGTCTTGTCGACGACCGCGCCCGATTCGAGCGCCTTCAACTTGGTGCGGACGAACGCGCCGCCCTTGCCCGGCTTGACGTGCTGGAACTCGACGATGCGCCACACGCCGCCTTCGAGCTCGATGTGCATCCCGTTCTTGAACTGGTTGGTGTTGACGGTCTCGGCCAAAGCGGAGCCAGTCTAACCTCAGGGCGTGATCCACCTCGAGGACGTCCAGGACGCCGCGCGCCGGCTCGAGGGCGTCGCGCATCGTACGCCCACCGTGACCTCCCGGACGTTCGACGAGCTCACCGGAACGACCTCGTTTTTCAAGCCCGAAAACCTCCAGCGCGGCGGTGCATTCAAGTTCCGCGGCGCCTACAACGCCATCTCGTCGCTGCCTGCCGACCAGCTCGCACGGGGCGTGGCGGCGTTCTCGTCAGGCAACCACGCGCAGGCTGTCTCCATCGCGGCCGGCCTGGTCGGGACGCACGCGGTCATCCTCATGCCCGAGGATGCACCGGCTGCGAAGGTGCAGGCGACTCGCGGATACGGCGCCGAAGTGGTCACGTACGACCGCTACACGGAGGACCGGGAGGCGCTCGGCCGGGCGCTCGCCGAGGACCGCGGCATGACGCTCGTCCCCCCATACGAGCACCCGCTTGTGATGGCCGGACAAGGGACGGCGGCACTCGAGCTGCTGGCCGACGCGCCGGACCTGGACGTGCTGGTGGTTCCGGTCGGCGGCGGCGGGCTGATCGCCGGCTGCTCGACCGTGGCGAAGGCGCTCCGCCCCGGGATCCGTGTCGTGGGCGTCGAGCCGGAGGAAGGCGACGACACCCGACAGTCGCTTGCAGCGGGCGAGCGCATCGACATCGGCGTGCCGCGGACGATCGCAGACGGCCTGCAGGCGACGATCCCGGGAGCGCTGACATTCGAGGTCAACCGGCGCTTGGTCGACGAGATAGTCACCGTCACAGACGCGCAGCTGGTGGACGCAATGCGGTTCGCGTTCGACCGAATGAAGCTGGTCGTGGAGCCGTCAGGCGCGGCCGGAATCGCGGCCCTGATGGCGGGAGCCGTGCCGGAGGCGGGCGGCAAGCGAGTCGGCGTGGTGATCTCGGGCGGGAACGTCGGCGCGGCACGCTTCGCCGAGCTCGTCGGCGCGTCCTAGTCGTTCCAGCTCGCGCGGCACGGGCCGGTCAGGATCACGTGCGGATCGCCGCCCGCGAACGGCAGCGTTTCCACGCCGGCGAGCGGCGGCCATCACTTGCCTTCCTCACGTGTTCCTCCTTTTATTCAGCGGGTCGAGTCATGTCCTGAAGTGACAAGTGCCGCTCAGCCACGCGGCCTAACCAAACCGGGGTCTGACCCCTTTATTCGGCGTTCTATTCACGAACCGGGCCGCAGCGCCTGCGAGGCCGGGCGAGATGGTCAGCTCACCCGCGAAATTGCGCCTGCCGAACTTCGTGTGCGGCCTCCAGCACGGCGAGCCCTGCGCCCTCGTAGCGCGTGGTGTGTCCGGCCAGTCCCGTGTGCTGGAACGGGTTGGCAGCGACGTGCAGCGGATCGTCGGCGTTCGCGAGCAGGCCTTCCAGGACGAACAGCGTCCCCACGCCCCAACCGAGGCCCGCTTCGAGCGTCGTCCGCGCCCCCTCGCGGACGATCCACTCGCGCAGCGCCTCGCCCTCCTCGAGCCCGACCGCGACCGGGAGATCTCCGGGCGCGTCTCGATCAGCTGCTCGCGCACCTCTCGCACGCGGGTGGCGCGATCAGCCAACGACGACGAGATCCTTCGTGTACGTCGTGAGGATCTCCGGCCCGTCGTCGCGGACGATGACGAGGTCCTCGATACGGATCCCGCCAAGGCCCGGCAGGTAGATCCCCGGCTCGACGGTCACGACGTTGCCCGCCTCGAGCGTGTCCTCGGATTCCTGAGACAGCCGCGGCGCCTCGTGCACGAGCATCCCCAGCCCGTGGCCGAGGCCGTGGCCGAACTCCCCGCCCCAGCCGGCTTCCTCCACTACGTCGCGGGCCGCCGTATCAGCCTCGCGGCCGGTCACTCCCGGACGCACCGCGTCCAGCCCTGCCTGCTGCGCCCGCTTCGTGACGTCGTACGCCCGCGCCAGCTCGTCCGGCAGCTCGCCCGTGGCGAACGTACGCGTGCAGTCGGACACGTAGCCGCCGAGCGCCGCGGCCGAGTCGATCACGACGGTCGTCCCCTCGGGGATCACGGTGTCGCCCGCATGAGCGTGCGGCGTCGCGCCGTTCGCACCGGCGGCGACGATCGTCGGGAACGCTGGCTCGTCTGCGCCGAGCTCGTGGTAGAGCGAGTCCAGCCGCCACGCGACGTCTCTCTCGGTCCGGCCGACGAAGCGGCTCCTCGGCGAGGCCGGGCGAAGGCCTCGCTCGTGATCTCCGCCGCGCGCCGAATGAGCGCAAGCTCGTCCTCGTCCTTGACCGCACGCAGCGCCTCGACGACCCCGCGCCTCGGGACGAGCTCGAGCCCGCCCGCTGCGAGCGCCTGGTAGGCCGCGTAGGTGACGGCGTCCGCCTCGAATCCGACCCGTCCGGAAAGCTCGTCCGCGAGCCAGCCGAACAGGTTCCGCTGCGTGATGCTGAACTCGACGTCCGGCACGCGCTTGCCCGCCTCCGCGTAGCGGAAGTCGCTGAAGAGCCGTGCGCGATCGTCATCGACGAGCAGGGCCGCGTTCGTGCTGTCGAACCCGGTCAGGTAGCGGACATTGGCCGGCGTAGTGACGAGGAAGGGCTCCTCGATCCGCTCCTGCAGTCGTTGCAGCCGCGTCATCGCGCCTCCTTCAGGTATTCGAGCGCCTCGCGGTAGCCGTCGGGCCCCTTGCCGATGATTCGGGTGGCGGCCACGTCGGCCACGACGGAGTGGCGCCGCCATTCCTCGCGCTCGTCGATGTTGGACAGGTGCACCTCCACGACCGGGACGGTGAACAGCTCGAGCGCGTCGTGGATGGCATAGCTGTAGTGCGACCACGCGCCCGGGTTGACGATCACGCCGTCGGCCCAGTCGAGTGCCTCGTGGCACCAGTTGACGTATTCGCCCTCGTGGTTCGTCTGCTTGCACTCGACGGTGAGCCCGAGGTCCTTCGCCCACCGGTAGATCCGCGTCTCGAGCTCGTTCCCGGTCAGTCCGCCGTAGACGGCCGGGTCGCGCCGGCCGATCTCGTCGAGGTTGACGCCGTTGAGGACGACGATGCGCACGCCCGCCAGCCTAGTCCGCGATGAGCCGGTTGAGCTCGGCTCGCACCTGCTCCGGAGACAGCTCGACGTCGATGCGAGGCTCGCCGAGTCGCTCCAGCAGGACGAACCGGCCGCCCTTCTTGTCGCGTTGGAGCGCTTCCCAGGCCAGGTCGCGGTCGACGTGCGCAGGTTGGGGAGAGAGCACCTCGTCCACCGCGTCCGTCTCCAGGCCGGAGAGCCGCAGCGCCGCCAGCAGGCCGAGCGCAACCGCCTCGCCGTGCGGGATGCCGTAGCGCGCTCCCGCCTCGAGCGCGTGCGCGAACGTGTGCCCGAGATTGAGCATCTTCCGCTCCCCGTGGTCGTGCGGATCGCGGATGCACACGGCAGCCTTGAACGCGGCAGAACGCCGGACCATCTCCGGCTCGGGAAGCTCCCAGAGCGGATCGCCGGCCAGCAGCCCGGTCTTGACGACCTCGGCCAGACCGTTCTTGCGCTCGCGCTCGGGCAGCGTGGCCAGGAGCGCGGGGTCGATGATCGTGCGAAGCGGCCAGTGGAAGGCCCCGACCAGGTTCTTGCCCTCGGGGAGGTCGATCGCGGTCTTGCCGCCGATCGACGCGTCCACCTGGGCCGTGAGCGTGGTCGGGACGGGGATCCACGGAACTCCGCGCAGGTAGGCGGAAGCGGCGTAGCCGGCGGCGTCGGTCAGGGCTCCGCCGCCTAGTGCGAGGATCGTCCCGTCCCGGCCGAGCCGCAGGGAGCGCCACAGGCGCTCGACCGCGGCGAGATGCTTGGCTGTCTCGCCGGTCGGCAGCTCGTGCGTTTCCTCGAACGGGAAGGCGATCTGCGCGTCCGCTCCGTGGATGCCGGCGACCACGGGCTCGGTGACGAGAGCCGCCGGCTCGTCGACGAACCGGTCGAGCTGCTGCAGGGCACCTGCCTCGACGTGGATTCCGGCCGCCGCCAGGACGACGCCGTCCGCATCGCGCGCCTTCGCGTCGGCCAGCTCCGCGTACAGAGGTGCGCGCAGCTCGTACCGTCGCCGGAACTCGGATTCGTCCTGCGCCAGGGGCCGGCCGCTTCCCCGCGCCCGTTCCCAGGCAGAGTCGACGCCGACCTCGAGCTGGACGACCAGCTGGAGCCATCCGCCCAGAAAGAGCTCCGGCCGCTCGACCGCGCCACCGCCGACCGCGATCACGCTCGGAGGGCCGTGCCGCGCCTCGTTCAGGTGCCGCGCCTCGAGCTCGCGGAAGGCGGCTTCCCCGCGCGAGGCGAAGATCTCGGCGATCGGCCCCTCCGCGCGCTCGATCTCCGTGTCCACGTCGACGAAGGGCCGCCCGAGCCGGCGCGCGACCTCCGCGCCGACCGTCGACTTGCCGGCTCCCATGAAGCCGACGAGGACGAGGTGCTGCTTCAGCGCGTTGGTTGCCACGGGATGCGGTCGAGGTAGGCGGCCCAGGCGCCCACGAAGTCGCCGAGGGCGTCGCCGCCGAACTTCTCGCGCGCAGCGCGGGCGAGCTCGAACGCGACGGCGGCCTCCGCGACGACCGCGAGCGCCTCCACCGCGGCCACGTCGCTTCGCTCCACGAGCGCCTCGGCCGGCTCGCCGGTGTCGAGGTCGACCGTCTGCAGCGGGCGCATGAGCGTCGGCAGCGGCTTCATCGCGGCGCGGACGACGATGTCTTCGCCGTTGGAGACGCCGGCCTCGATCCCGCCGGCGCGGTTTGACGTCCGGCGCAACCCCTCGGCGATCTCGTCGTGCGCCTGCGAGCCGCGCAGCTCGGCGAGCGCAAAGCCGTCGCCGATCTCGACGCCTTTGACCGCCTGGATGCCCATCAGCGCGGCGGCGAGCCTGGCGTCCAGCCGGTCCTCCTTGGTCGCGTACGAGCCGAGCCCGGGCGGGACTCCCCTCGCATGCACCTCGACCACGCCGCCGACCGTGTCGCGCTCGGCGCGCGCCTCGTCGATCCGGCGTTCGAGCTCCTCCGTCGCCACCCTTCCCTCCACCTGGACCGAGATCGTCGCCAGGAGCGCCTTGCACACGGCGCCCGCGGCCACGGCGACCGCCGTGTGCCGCGCGCTCGCGCGCTCGAGCGCGTCGCGGGTGTCGGCGAGGCCGTACTTGAGCGTTCCCGCCAGGTCGGCGTGCCCGGGGCGCGGGACGCTCACCGCCTTCGTCCCCTTCCCCGACGGCTCGCCCTCCGGCGGCCAGGCGCTCATCCCCCACGCCCAGTTCTCGTGGTCGCGGTTCTGGACGACGAGCGCGAGCGGCGTCCCGAGCGTGCGCCCGTGCCGCAGGCCGGCGAGCACCTCGACGCGGTCCTGCTCGATGCGTTGGCGCGGGCTGCGGCCGTAGCCCTCCTGGCGGCGGCGCAGGTCCGCGTCGATCGCGTCACGCTCGAGGACGAGCCCCGCCGGCAGGCCCGTCACGATCGCCACGAGCGCCGGGCCGTGCGATTCACCGGCTGTTGTCAGACGAAGCGTCACGCGGGAAGCATCGCACTCAGCAGCGCGCGGCGGTCACGCCGATTCCACTGCCCGCCGCATCACTTCGATAGGCGCCGGGAGCCCCGTCCAGAGCTCGAAGGACGCCGCGCCCTGCGCGACCAGCACCTCGAGCCCGGTGATCACGTCCGCTCCGGCCTCCCGGGCCGCGCGCCCGGTGGCCGTCTCCGGATAGGGGAGATCGACGAGCGTCTGTCCCGGCCCGAGCTCGACCAGCACGTCGTCCCGCTCCGAGGTCGCGTTGACGACGAGATCGGCCTCCGCGACCTCGGGCGGCCAGCCGCCGCTCCGGCAGTACCGCTCCGCGCGGGGAAGCTCCTGCAGGAACGCGGTCGCCGCGCCCCCGCCGCCGAGCACGACCGGCCGCTCCGGCTTCAGCCCGCGCAGAACCGACGCGTCCGTCGAGTACGCCTCGAGCTCGCCGTCCCGGACGACCAGAGTGTTCACCGAGGGCTCGTCGGCGCCGACGATCCGCGCGACCTCCAGCTTGTACGGCGCGGTCACGTTCGCGCCCGCGAGGCCCAGAGCCACCAGCCCGCGGACCGCGTCCTCCAGCTCGTTCCGTTCGACCGGGAGCGGCACGTACGCCCAGTCGAGGCCACGGGCGGCGAAGGCTGCGTTCTGCATGCGCGGGGACAACGACCTGGCGACCGGGTTCCCGATCAGACCGACGAGCCTCGTCTCTCCGGCGATCAAGCGCCCTTGACCGGATGCGCGGCGATGTACGCGTTGAACGTGTCGAGGTTGGACGTGAAGAAGTGGTGGATCTTGTCCGGCTTGCGCACGAAATACAGGTAGTCGACCTTGGCCGGATGGGCGGCGGCCTGCATCGAGGCCAGCCCGGGGTTCGCGATCGGCGTCGGGGGCAGCCCGTAGTTCAACGTCGTGTTGTACGGGTTCTTCGTGTTCAGTTGCGCCTGCGTGATCGTCTTTCCGGGCGGGATCCCCAACCCGTAGCGGAGCGTTGCGTCGATCTGGAGCCGCATGCGGTTGTGCAGCCGGTTGTAGATGACGGCCGCCACGAGGGGCCGCTCCTGCGGGGCGATCACCTCCTTCTCGATCATCGAGGCGATGATCAGGACGTCGTACGGCGTCAGGTTGCGCGCCTTGGCGTAGGCGAGCCGGACCTGCCCGAATCTGCGCCGAAAGGCCGAGAGCTGGTCCTTGACGAGCTGCTTCGAGGTCGTCACCGCGGTGAAGTCGTACAGGGCCGGGAAGAGGAAGCCCTCCGCCGCGCCGTTCTCGACGTTGGGGAGGAATTCCTTCGACACGCGAATCCGCCTCGTCGCCCGGAGGTACGAAGATGCGGACAGCACCGGGTCGACGTGCCGCTTCGTCCGGGCGATCTTGTCCACCGCGGTGATCCGCCGGGCCATCTGCGCACGGGTGAATCCCTCCGGGAAGACGATCCGGAGCGGCTGGTTGTCGACGGTCGTCGTCGCCTTCTTCTCGTTGCCGCCGATCGCCCCGGTTGCCAGCCAGACGCCGATGCCGACGGCGCCGACGAGCAGGGCGAGCGCGCCCAGCCGGCGCGCGAGGAGCTGCCCCCGCGTCGGCCGTGGCCGGCGCTCCCTTACCGGCGGCCGCGCGACCATTCGAGGTAGCCGTCGAGGAGATGGGCGGCGGCACGAGCGTCGGACCCGGTCCGGGACCTGCGAGCGTCGAGGTGAAGCGCTCGTCGAAGCGCTCGACCGGGACGTCGACGGCGGTTTCGAGCGCTTGCACGAACCGGTCGGTCTCCTCGGCCTGCGCGCCATGCTCGCCGCGCAGCGTCAGGGGGAGGCCGACCACGATCCGCTCCGCATCCTGCTCATGCACGATCGCGGCCAGTCGCGCGAGCCCCGCGTCGGTCGATGCCTGCTCCACCACCTCGAGCGGTCGAGCGATCGTCCCGGTCGGGTCCGATACGGCGACGCCCGTCCTGGCCGAGCCGTAGTCGAGCGCGAGCACCTTCATTTCAGCGCTGCCGCGATCGCCTGCTTGCCGGCCTCGAGCGCCTCGCGCAGACCTTCCGGATTCCGGCCTCCTGCCTCCGCCAGCGTCGGCTTCCCTCCGCCGCCCCCGCCGATATGGCTGCCGAGGTCGCGGACGAGCTGAGAGGCGTCGAGCCCGCGCCCGACGAGCTCCTCGCCGAGGTTCACGACCAGATACGCGCGTCCGTCGTCGACGGAGCCGACGATCACGCCCTGCGCCTTCTCCTGCTTGCGCAGCCGGTCGGAGAGGGCGCGCAGCTCGCCGCCCTTCAGCGCCTTCGCCTCGACCAGGAGCACATCCTTCTCGCGGTCGAGGATGGAGAAGTCCGCGGCGGCATCCGCCTGCGGCTTGCGCGCCTCCTTCCGCACGCGTTCGAGCTCTCCGCGCAGCTCGTCCAGCTCGCGCGAGCGCGCCTCGAGCAGCGCAAAGGCCTCGCCCGAGGTGACCGCCTCGATCCGCCGCGTCCCCGCCCCGACCGACGACTCGGAGAGGATCGCGAACGGCCCGATCTCGGCCGTCCAGCGCACGTGCGTCCCGCCGCACAGCTCGGTGGAGAAGCCGGGAATCTCGATTACGCGCACCTCGTCGCCGTACTTCTCACCGAAGAGCATCATCGCCCCGAGCTTGCGCGCCTCCGCGATCGGCGTGACGAACGCGTGCACCGGGAGGTTCTCGAAGACCGTTTCGTTGACGATCTTCTCCACCGCCTCGCGCTCGTCCGCGGTCAGCGACTGCGGGTGGGTGAAGTCGAAGCGCAGCTTGTCCGGGCGGACGGCCGAGCCTGCCTGGCGGACGTGGTCGCCGAGAACTTCCCGCAATGCCTTGTGCAGAAGATGCGTCGCCGTGTGGTTCGCCATCGTGGGGAAGCGATGCTTCCAGGGAACGACGGCCTTCACGCGCTGGCCGGCGGCGAAGCCCTCACCGCGGAAGGTCAGCACCTGGTCGTCCCCGACGAGCCGCGTCGCGCGGACGAGCTCGGCGCGCGCGCCCGTCTCCTCGTTCTCGATCCAGCCGGGATCGCTCACCTGGCCGCCGCCCTCGGGATAGAACGGCGACTCCTCCAGGCGGGCCTGGAACTCGCCGTCGCCGACGTCCGCGTAGTCGATGATCGCGGTCAGGACCTCGGTCTTCTCGTAGCCCACGAAGCGGGAAGGGCGCGTGCCGGTCAGGCGCACGCCACCGTCAGCGCCGAGCCCGGCGCGCGAGATCTCGCGGTGCTCCTCCATCAGCTCGCGGGCACGGTCCTCGTCCACGGGGATTCCTCGCTCGCGCCCGAGCTCGGTCGTCAGCTCGAGCGGGAAGCCGTAGGTCGCCTGGAGCGTGAAGGCGTCGTCGCCGCTGATCGAGCCGCCCTCGGCCGCCTGCTCGAACAGCTTCATCCCGCGCTCGAGCGTCTCGGAGAACCGCTCCTCCTCGGCCGTGAGGACGCGGTGGATCTCCTCGCGATGCTGCTGGACCTCGGGATACATCCCGCCCATCTGCTCGATCACGGTGTCGGAGAGGCCCGCGAGGAACGGCGACCGCATGCCGATCCGCAGCCCGTGCTGGACGGCCCGGCGAATGATCCTGCGCAGGACGTAGCCGCGTCCCTCGTTCGAGGGTGCGACGCCCTCGGCGACGATGAAGGCCATCGCGCGCCCGTGGTCTGCGAGCACGCGGTGCGCCTTCGTCGCGTCGGGTGAGTCGCCGTACGCAACGCCCGACTCCGCCTCGACCCAGGACATGATCTTCTGAAAGCCGTCCGTGTCGTACACGGAAGCCACCTGCTGGGCGATGCGCGCGGCCCGCTCGAGCCCCAGCCCGGTGTCGATGTTCTGTTCCGGAAGCGGCGTCAGCGTGCCGTCGGCGTGCAGCTCGTAGGACATGAACACGAGGTTCCAGAACTCGAGGAAGCGGTCGCACTCGCAGCCGGGAGCGCAGTCCGGACGACCGCATCCCGCTTCCTCGCCCCAGTCGTAGAAGAGCTCGGAGTCAGGGCCGCACGGCCCGGGACCGCCAACCGACCAGAAGTTCTCGGAGGACGGCAGTGGAGTGATCCGCTCCGCGGGAAGCCCGATCTTCTCCCAGAGCGCGACCGCCTCCTCGTCCGGCCCGAGACCGAGCTCCGGGTCACCCGCGTGCACGGTCGCCCAGATCCGGCTCCAGTCGAACTTCAGCCGCTCCTGGACGAACTCGGTCGCGTAGGCGATCGCCTCTTCCTTGAAGTAGCGGCCGAACGACCAGCTGCCCATCATCTCGAAGAAGGTCAGGGTCCGCGCATTCAGGCCGACTTCGTCGATGTCTCCTGTCCGGAAGACCTTCTGGGTGTTCACGACGAGTGGGGCCGGCGGCTCCTCGCGCTTCAGGAAGTAGGGCATGAGCGGCTGCATGCCGGCTGAGATGAACAGCGTGGTGTGGTCGTCGGCGCGCGGAATCAGCGAGGCGGACGGCTGGCGCACGTGGCCCTTCTCCTCGAAGAAGGCGAGGAAACCTTCGCGTAGCTCTGCGGTCGTTCGCATGGAAGGAAGTCTACGGAGGGCTAAACGCGGTGCTCTTCGAGCCAGAGCGCGATGAGATCTCCGGCCGCAGGCCCGACGTCGGACAGGATCCCATGGCCGGCGCCGTCCATCCAGCGGACGTCGGCATGCGGCACCGCCGCGAGGAAGCGTGGGAGATGCTGGCGGTTCTGCTCGGCGTGCGGCTCCTCCGTGGCCAGGAGGAGAAGCGTCGGTATCCGCCGCTCCCAGACTGCCGGCCACGCCTCGCTGACCGGCTCGAGCAATCCCCACATCGCCGCTCCGCGCGCCTCGGGGCTCGATCCGACGAGGCCGGTCCCCTCTGGGCGGGTCCCCGCCAGGTAGGCGTCGAGCAGCTCGGGCGTCAGCCGCTTCTCACCGTCGCGGAGCTCGGACTCGAACGCGGCGCGGCTCCCCCAGGTCATCGTGCGGGCGCGCGCGTGCTCGATCCAGCCCTCGACCGAGAGCTCGGCGTCGACATCGGGCAGCTCGCGGTAGTCGATGTGCCCGGAGTCGACGAGGACGAGCGCCAGCACCCGGTCCGGCGCACGGCCCGCAAGCCGAACTGCGACCGCGCCGCCCCACGAGTGGCCCATCGCGACAAAGCGGTCGAAGTCGAGCGCGCCGGCAACGTCCAACGCGAGCTCCACGAGCGACGTGAGGCTGTACCGCTCTGGTGGCAGGGCCGGCGAGGCACCGAATCCCGGCCCGTCGACCGAGGCGACGTGGTAGCCGGCTGCGGCGAGCCGCGGCGCGACCTCGGCGAGCATGGCTCCCGAGGCGACGGGGCCGAGGGCGTGCCAGAACAGCAGAGACGTCCCGCCGGGCTCTCCCCACTCCCGGACGGCAATCCGCGCTTCGCCGGCGTCGAGGAGTCTCGCCTCGCACTACGGCGTGGTCGAGCTCTCCTCGACCTGAATCTCCTCGCGGATCTTCTCGAGCGCGCGGCGAATCAGCCGCGAGACGTGCATCTGCGAGATCCCGACCTGCTGCGCGATCTGGGACTGCGTGAGCCCGTCGAAGAAGCGGAGGTGGAGGATCATGCGCTCGCGGTCGTTGAGCACCCGCAGGCCGGGCTCGAGCACGGCCCACTCTTCGGAGATCTGGTAGCCAGGCTCCTCGGTGCCGATCATCTCCAGGGGGTCGAGCTCGTCCTCGTCGTCGCCGCCGCCGAGGCCCGTGGAGAGTGACACCGAGCTGTACGCGCGGCCGCTCTCGAGCGCTTCGAGGACGAGCTCCTCCTCCGCGCCCGAGGCCTTGGCCAGTTCGGGGATCGTCGGCGAGCGGCTCAGCTGCACGGTCAGCTCCTCGACCAGGCGCGAGAGCTTCACGTTCAGCTCCTGCAGCCCGCGCGGGACGCGCACGGACCAGCCCTTGTCGCGGAAGTGCCGCTTGATCTCGCCGATGATGTTCGGCGTCGCGTAGGTGGTCAGCTCGACCCCGCGGTCGATGTCGAAGCGGTCGATCGCCTTGATCAGGCCGATGCTGCCGATCTGGACGAGATCCTCGAGCTGCTCGCCGCGGTAGGCGTAGCGGCGGGCGAGCGAGCGCACCAGCGAGAGGTACCGCTCGATCAATTGCTCGCGCGCGGACAGGTCGCCGTCGACGTGGTACCGGCGGAGCAGCTCTTTGTCGCTGAGCTCGGGGCTCATGCGCCGGAGCCGTTCACCTGCTTGGTCAGCGTGACCCAGGACGCGCCGTCACGTTCGCCGAGACGGACTTCGTCGGAGACGGTGTCCAGGATCCGCCGCAGGCCGACGCCGGTACTGCCGCCCTCCTCCAGCGCCTGCGAGAAGGCCGCCGGGAAAGGGCCGATCTCGGTCTCGATCGCGCCGTCCAGGACGCGGATGCGCAGGGTGACGTCCTCCTGCCCATCCTGCTGTGCGAGCAGGCTGTCGAGCCCGAGCTGGAGGTCCTCGAGATGCTCGAGCGTCAGGTTCAGGCGACTGCCCAGGCCCCCGAGCACGAGGTGGGCGACGCCGTAGAACTGGCGCTCGCGCGGAATGGTCAGGACGATCTCGTCCACGGCAGGCATCGTAGTTGCGGGCCTTACCTCTCGATGATTCCCGCGCCGACGACCGCGTCGTCCTCGTACAGAACGGCGGCCTGGCCGGGCGCGACGCCGTATGCCGGCTCGTCGAGGTCGAGCCGGAAGCCGCCCGCGTGCGTCTCCACGCCGGACGGGACAGCGGGCGACCGGTAGCGGAGCTTCGCATCGGCCCGGGCCACGGGGCAGAAGATCCGGCCGCGGGCGCGGATGTCGCGGCGGGCGAGCGCATCGCGGCCGCCGACCACGACGCGGTTCTGCGCGGGCTCGGTGCGGAGCACGTGCAAGGGCTTGCCGGCGGCGACGCCGATCCCCCGGCGCTGGCCCGGAGTGAACGCCCAGTGCCCAGCGTGCGTGCCGAGCGGGCGGCCCTCCTCGTCCACGATCTCGCCCTCCTGTGTGGGCAAGCCCGCGCGGGCGAGGAAGTCCCGGTAGTCGCCTCCCGCCAGGAAGCATGCCTCCTGGCTCTCGGCTCGACCCGCGGCCTCGAGCCCCGCGTGCGCTGCCTCCTCGCGCGTCTCCTCCTTGGTCTGTCCGCCGAGCGGAAACCACACCCGTTCGAGCTCGGCGGGGTCGAGCCCGGCGAGCATGTACGACTGGTCCTTGCGCTCGTCCAGCGCGCGGGCGAGCAGGCGGCGGCCCCGATGTTCGGCGATGCGCGCGTAGTGGCCCGTCGCGAGGCGCGCGGCCCCGGCGCGGGCGGTGAAGGCGAGCAGTTCGGCGAAGCGGAAGCTGCCGTTGCAGCGGATGCACGGGTTCGGCGTCTCGCCGCTGGCGTAGCCGGAGACGAAGGCGTCCACGACGGACGAGCGGAACTCGCTCCTGAGATCGAGCGTGACATGCGGCAGGCCGAGCCGGTGGCACGTCTCGCGCGCGGCCAGGACGGCCTCGGGAGAGCAGCAGGCACGCTCGGTGTCGGGGCCGGCCGGGTCGAGCCAGAGCCGCAGCGTGACGCCAACCGCGTCCTTCCCCGCCCGCAGGAGCGTGACGGCGCTGTCCACGCCGCCGCTCATCGCCACGGCCACGCGCTCCGGCGAGTGCGGCGCGGTGAAGACGGGCCCGAGCGCGTTCGCGAGCGCGTCCACGGGGAGGGTCTCACCGCCGACCGCGGCCGCCTCGAGCAGCGTCAGCCCCTGGAGCGGCGCGTCCAACCCGTCCGCGTCGGCCTCGACGATCCGGTCGCCGTCCAGACGCAGGCGAACACAGGCCCAGTCGCCGTTTCGCGACGAGTCTCCGAAGACCTCGACCATGCGGCGAGAATAGCCAGCGTGGATCCGAGCGAATGGGACTGGACCCGAATCGTGGTCGATCACCTGGACGTCCATGCCTCCGACTACGCCGAGAGCGTCCGCTTCTACGAGACCGTGCTCGCGCCGCTCGGGATCCCGACGCATCGCCGAGACCGACGAGTGGACGTGCTTCACGAACGTCAACGTGTCGACGCGGCAGCCGGCGACGACCGGGCTGCACCTGTGCTTCCACGCGCGCTCACGCGAGCAGGTCGACGCGTTCCACGCCGCGGGTGTCGGCGCGGGCTTCCGCTCGAACGGCAGCCCGGCATCGCGACTACGGCCCGGGCTACTACGCCGCGTACCTCCTCGACCCGGATGGAAACAACATCGAAGCCCTGTACCGCGACGAAGGCAACCCTGGCCACGAAGTCGCAACCTGATACTCGGCGGAGCCGGGCTTGGCCCGGCGCAGCCACGTCGAGGCCGGAACACACGGGGCTTAAGAAGGGGGCCCACGGGGGAAACCTGGTTTCCCCCGTGCTCAACTCCACCCTGCCGTGACCTGCGCCTGATGTGAACCTGGTAAACCAGGTGGGTGCCCTGCCGGTTTCGGCCTCTGGCCTAGCCGGACGCAGGCTCCCTGCACATGAGCGTTGGTTCTACATGTACGGCGCAGGCCACGCACAGGGTCGAGCTCGACAAGCTTACCTCGCGTACCTCCACCCGATGACCTCACTGCCTTTCAGGCCGAGCTTCCGCGCGAGCCCAGGCGCGAGCTCGAAATCGGCTTGCGAGGAGGACGGCACCCGGGCGATCACCTGCGTCAGCGCGAGCTTGTCGCCGAACTGGATGTAGATCCGGCTGCCGCACGGGAGCACGGGATTGGCGACGCCCTCGGCGCTGCCGGGGCCGACCGCGTAGCCGCAGGCCTGGTCGACATGGCTGTCCTTGAAGGTCGGCCCGCTCGAGGTGGCGACCGCCTGGTACCAGCCCCCGCCCGGCGCGGGGATCGAGTCAGGGAGCTTCGGACCGGCCGAGCTCTTCTGCGAGCTGAAGGCGAGTGCGAGGATTCCGGCGAGGAGAGCGAGGCCGGCGAGCGCGATCTGCCGCTGCGCCAGCGCGACGTTCACGAACCTGACGCCGGCTCCAGGAGTTCGCCGAACGACTCACGCACGAGCTCGTCGAAGTCCGCCGGGAGCGTTCCCTCCGGGCTCGCGTACTGACGGAGGTTGAGCAGGAGCATGTTCCACTCCTCGACCCGGTCGGGGTTCGAGGGTCCCTCCGCCCGCACCGACCGCTCGATGTCCCAGATGTTCCACTCCTTGGTCGAGGCGGCGATCCGCGGAACCGCGGGAGGCGGTGGTGGGGTGGTGGTGGTGGAGGAGGAGGAGGAGGAGGAGGTGCGGACGGCCGCGTGGGTTGCGCACGCGGGGTCGGCGGGGGCGGCGGCGGGATCACCGGCCGCTCAGGCTCAGGCTCCTCCCGCGGCTCTTCGACCGCTTCCGGCTCTGGTTCGGGCTCGGGCTCCGGCTCCGGTTCTTGGGCGACCGGCTCGGGCTCTGGTTCCGGCTCCGGCTCGTCGGCTCTGGTTCCGGTTCTTGGGCGACCGGCTCGGGCTCCGGTTCCGGTTCTGCTTCCGCTTCGGGTACCGGCTCGGGTTCCACCGCGGCAACCGGAACGGGCTCAGGCCCGGGCTCGGGCGCAGGTTCGGGAGTCGGCTCGGGCTCCGGCTGGGGCGGAACCGGCGGCGGAGGCTCGGTGACGGCAGCGGGCTCGGCCTCCTGTTTCGGCGCGCGCTGCCAGAAACGGGTCTTCTTCGCTCGCGGCTTGAGCGGCGTGAGCGCGTACTTGGCCCGCTGCTCATCGTCCGCGCCGGCCGCGGCGCCGGCCGCGGCCCCGGCCGCCGCCACTGCGGCGGCTCCAGGCTCGATCCCGGTCTCCGCCTCGGGCTCCGCCGGCGCTTCGGCGGCAGGCTCCTCGACCGCGGGAGGCTGCGCCGTTTCTTCGACGGCCGCCGGCGGTGCCTCCTCCTTCTCCTCGACCGGCGGAGGAGGAGGCGGCGCGGGCGGAGTCGGCGCGAGCATGTCCTCGGGAAGCGGTTCGGGCTCGGAGACGACGACCGGGGCTGCCGGTACGGCCGTCTCTTCCCAGCTGTCCACCGGGACCGGAACCGCCGCCACGGGCTCCGGAGCCTGCTGTCCGGGCCAGGCCATGCGCGGCCGCTGGACCGACCAGCGGTCGCGCGTCGACGCGGCCCACTCCACGGCGGCCGTGAGCAGCCACGCGCCGGCCATGACGACGACTATCCCCTCGGCGCTCAGATCCGCGACTCCGACGGCGACCGCCACCGCGACGAGGAACAAGGCCTCGATCGCGAATCTTGGTCCGAGTCGCGAGGGCACCGCCCTACCTCAGGACTAGCCGGCCGAGCTGCTGCCGGATGACGAGGTCGTCGACGGCCCGGAGGACTGGCCCGGCCGCGTGGACTGGCTTGGCCGGGTGGACTCCGATTCCCCGACGATCGACGAGACGACTCGCTCGAGTGCCGGGCCGCCGAGGCCGGCTGCTCCGAGGAGCTGCTCGGCGCTCGCCTGCGCCCTGCGCACGATGTCGGTCGCCTGCACGCGGGCCCATTCGAGCTGCTGGTCGGCCTCCGCGCGAACCGAGTTGGTCATCTCGGTCGCCTGGTGGCGCGCCTGCTCGAGGAGCCGGTCGGCCTTGGCCTGAGAGTCCTTCACGTGCGCTTTTGCCTCGCGGTCGGCCTTGGCGGCCGTGTCGCCGGCCTCCTTGCGAGCGTCGTTCAGCAGTTCGTCACGCCGCTTCTCGGACTCCTGGCGCCTCTGCTCGATCTGCACCTCGGTCTTGTGGAACTCGCGCTGCTTGTCTGAGATATCGGTCTCGGCCCGGCGGATCTGCCTCGCCGCGGCCTCTCCGGCGTCCTTCTCGAGCGCGTCGGCGAACTCGGCCGCCGCGCGAACGAGGTGGAGGGCGTCCATACGGACGGCATGACCCGTCGCCTGGACATCTCCACCGCGGCCCGCGGCCTGGAGCACGCGGAGCTGTGTCTGAAGCTGGGTGATGTGCTTACGAAACGAATCGAATGCCTGGCTGACCTGCGCTTCGTCGAAGCCGCCGTCGGACCGCCGCAGCTCCTCCACGCGCGGGAGAGCCGTCAGGCTGCCTGAGTCCTCACGTGCTCCGGGTTCCTGTGTCGCCATCTGTCACGCTCCTTTCGCGGCCAAGTATGCCGTTTCCTTCGACAACGCGAATATCGAGCTCAAGCGTTCCCTTCGACAACGCGAATACCGAGCTCCCGAAGTTGCGCCTCCGGCAGCGACGTAGGTGCACCTGTCATCGGCTCCGAGCCGCTCGCCGCCTTCGGGAAGGCAACCACCTCGCGGATGTTCGGCTCGCCGGCGAGCAGTGCCAGGAAGCGGTCGACGCCGAACCCGAACCCGCCGTGGGGCGGCGCCCCCATGCGCATCACCTCGAGCAGGAAGCCGAACCGCTGCTGCGCCTCCTCCTCCTCGATCCCGAGGACGCGGAAGACGCGCTCCTGCACGTCCTGGCGGTGGATCCGGATCGAGCCCGAGCCGAGCTCCCAGCCGTTCCAGACCAGGTCGTAGGACTGGCTGACGACCTTGCCCGGATCCGTCTCGAGGAGATCCTCGTCGCCCGGGCGCACCCCGGTGAACGGATGGTGCTCGGAATTCCACCGCTGCTCGTCCTCGACCCACTCGAACAGCGGGAAGTCGGTGACCCACAGGAACTCGTCGCGCGACTCGTCGATCAGGCCGAGCTCGCGCCCGAGGTGGAGGCGCAGAGCGCCCAGGACGCGCGCGACCATGTCCGGGTCGTCGGCGCCGAAGAGCACCGTCGAAGCGGGATCGCCGCGGAAGTGGGCGAGCTCCTCTTCCGAGAGGAACTTCGCGATCGGTGAGCGAACCTCCCCCTCCTCGTCGAACACGAGGTAGGCGAGGCCCTTCGCCCCCCACTCCTTTGCGAACGTCTCCAGCCGGTCGAGCTCGGAGCGCGAGAGCTCCTGCGGCACGCGGAGGAAGCGCACGGACGGCGCGTTCGCGAAGACGCCGAAGTTCGAGCCGCGCGTGAGCCCGGTCGCGTCCTCGATCTCGAGGCCGAAGCGGAGGTCGGGCTTGTCCGAGCCGTACCGGTCGTGTGCCTCCTGCCACGTCATACGACGGAACGGGCGCTGCGGCGGTTCGCGTTCCAGCGCCTCGAACGACGCGCAGACCGCGCCCTCGATCACGTCCCAGACGTCCTCGCGCACCGGGAAGGCCATCTCCACGTCCAGCTGCCGGTGCTCGAACTGGCGGTCGGCGCGTAGATCCTCGTCCCGGAGGCAGGTCGCGATCTGGTAGTAGCGGTCGAAGCCGGCCACCATCAGGATCTGCTTGAAGAGCTGCGGCGACTGCGGAAGCGCGAAGAAGCGCCCGGGCTGGAGGCGGACGGGGACGACGAAGTCCCGCGCGCCTTCCGGGGTGGCCTTGGTCAGCAGCGGCGTCCAGACGTCGACGAAGCCCTGCGACTCCATGTACCGCCGCATCGCCGAGACGACCGCGCCGCCCAGGCGCAGGTTCCGCTGCATGCGGTCGCGGCGAAGGTCGAGGTAGCGGTAGCGCAGGCGCATGAGCTCGTCCACTCCCTCCTCGTCGAGCTGGAAGGGCAGCGGCTCGCTGCGCGAGACGATCTCGAGCGCGTCGACCTGGAGCTCGACCTCGCCGGTCGGCAGCTCGGGGTTGACCGCGTCGGGCGCGCGGCGGACGAGCTCGCCCTCCGCCCGGAGAACGAACTCGTTGCGGACCTGGTGCGCGACCGCGGCCGCCTCGGGCGAGCGCTCGGGGTTGATCACGAGCTGGCAGATGCCCGTGTGGTCGCGGAGGTCGATGAAGACGAGGCCGCCGTGGTCGCGCCTGCGCGCGACCCAGCCGGCGAGGGTCAGCCGCTCGCCCACGCGGTCCGCGCGTGGCTCGCCGCACATGACGTCGCGCCACTGGTTCACAGCTTTCCCTCCAGCGCGTCGAGCGGCACCACTTCGTCCTCGGCACCGGTGCGGCGCAGCAGGGCTTCGCCGTCACGGACGATCACGGTCGTCTCGGCGCCGAGCCGTCCCGCCTGGGTGAGCTGGCCCTTGAGCGAGCGCCCGGCGTAATCGGTGTCCACCGAGCGGCCTTGCCGGCGCAGCTCGGCCATGAGCCCGACGATCTCCTCGCGCCGCGCGCCGTCCTCGAAGGCGAAGAAGACGTCGGTGCGTGGCTCCTCCACACCGCCGGTCGCACCTTCCTCCTGGACCTGCATGAGCAGCCGCTCGAGCCCGGCCGCCCATCCCACGCCGGGTGTGGGCGGTCCGCCGATCTGCTCGATCAGATAGTCGTAGCGGCCGCCGCCGAGGATCGAGTCCTTGGCCCCGAGCGCCTCGCCGAGGAACTCGAAGGTCGTGCGCGTGTAGTAGTCCAGCCCGCGGACGAGAGCCGGCGCCAACCGGTACTCGACGCCTGCGGCTTCGAGGTAGCGGCGCACGGCCTCGAAGTGCTCTCGGCAGCTGTCGCACAGGGACTCCCCGATCTTCGGGGCGTCCTCGAGCGCGGCGCGGACGTTCGCGTCCTTCACGTCGAAGACGCGGAGCGGGCTGGTGGCGCGCTTCTGCTCCACCTCGGGGGTCAGCACGTCCGGGTGGGCGTCCAGCCACTCGTTCAGCCGCTCGATGTACGCGGGACGGCACTCGCGATCGCCGATCGAGTTGAGCTCCAGCCAGTAGCGGCGGATGCCAAGGGTGCGCAGGAGCTCGTCGTACAACTGGATCACCTCGGCGTCGAGCGCGGGATCGTCCGAGCCCATCGCCTCCACGTTCAGCTGCCAGAACTCGCGGTAGCGGCCGCGCTGCGGGCGGTCGTAGCGGAACATCTGCCCGATCAGATAGGTCTTGACGGGCTGCGGCTCGCGGTGCAGTCCGTGCTCGAGGTATGCGCGGGCGACGGCGGCGGTCGCTTCGGGACGAAGCGCGAGGGTACGCCCGGAGCGGTCTTCGAGCGTGTAGATCTCCTTCTGGATGATGTCGGAGCCCTCGCCGGACGTCCGTTCGATCAGCTCGACGTGCTCGATCGTCGGAGTGGTGATCTGCCGGTATCCGTAGCGCTCGGCCAGGTCGACGAAGGCGTCCGTCACGTGCCGGAGGAGCGGCTGCTCGGCGGGCAGGATGTCGTGCGTTCCGCGCGGGGCCTTGATCATGCGATGCGCAGCTCGGTCAGGAACGGGTTCGTCTGCTGCTCGGCGCCCAGCGTGGTTTCAGGGCCCGTGGCCCGGATAGACGACGGTTTCCGGCGGGAAGCGCTCGAAGAGCATGCGGATCGACTCCAGCAAGGTTTCCCAGTCGGAGAACGGCAGATCCGTGCGGCCGACCGACCCGGCGAAGAGCAGGTCGCCGGAAAACAGGCAGCCGTCCGCGTAATACGCGACGTGGCCGGGCGAGTGGCCGGGGATGGAGACAACCTCGAACGAGATGCCGGCGACGTCGACGGTGTCGCCGCCGTTGACGCCCTTCGCTCCTTCGTAGGGCCGGAGCGGAATGTCGGGAAAGAACTCGCGGGGTTGCTCGAGCACCGGCCGCTCGAGCTCTGGCACGTGGACAGGTGCCCCCGTCCCCTCGGCCAGGTCCGCGACGCCCATCAGGTGATCCCAGTGGCAGTGCGTGATCAAGATGCCGGCGCAGCGCGCGCCCATGCCTGCCAGCTCCAGCCGGAGCTGCGCCGCCCCGTCACCGGGGTCGATCACGGCCGCCTCCGCGGCTCCACGGTCCACGCGGACGGCGTAGCAGTTCTCCTGCGCGGCTCCGAGCACGTAACGATCGACGACGAGGGCCATCGTTAGGATCATGCCCGATGCGGAGCTGGGCGCTTTCCGAGATCGAGACGCCCGACGGCAACCGCTCCCCGGTCGTCCTCTACTCCGGCGACGAGGGCCGCGCCGTCCTCGTCGGCTTCGAGCCGGGACAGGAGCTCGGCGAGCACCAGGTGAAGGAGAGCCTCTTCCTCGTCGTACTCGAGGGCTATCCCAGGATCACGTCGGGCAGCGAGTCGCTGGATGCCGCGCCGGGGACGCTCGTGACCTTCGAGCCGGGCGAGCGTCACTCGGTGTCGAGCGGGGACGGCGCGCGCATTCTCCTCCTGTTCGCGCCCTGGCCCGGCGAGGGCCACTACAGCGCGGAAGAGCAGGCTCAGGCGCGCCGCTGACGCGCCGGCGGCTCCTCGCCGATCTGGCGCAAGTACCGGCGGTACATCATGCGGTCGATCATGTAGCTGAACGGCACGAAGAGGACGAGCAGCCACAACGTTTCCAGGATGCGCGCCGGCCAGCTGAGGCCGCGGCCGAGCAGCACGATCGCCAGGAGCATGAACGGAGCGAAGATGACACCGCGCTTCAGCACGCGCCTCCAGCTCGGAGGGGCTACGGGCCGAATGTTCGCCTTGGCCGCGGCCGCAGCCTTGGCGGAGCCCTTCTTGGCGCCCGTCGCCTTCGGTTTCGGTTTGGTCGCGGACGCGGTCCCTCCGCGCGTGGACTTGGCCGGAGTGGGCTTCTCCTCCTCGGCCTCTTCGACCTCCGAGGCGTCGAGCTCTTGGCCCTCTTCGTCGACGTAGACGTATTCGTATTCGTGCCGCCGGTCCTTCTCGCGGCGGCGGCGCTGCTTGCGTGAAGGCATCCTGCGTCTAGCGTAACTCCAGCTCCATGAATGCCGTGCCGGGCACCGGATTGAACCGGTACGGCTCGATCTCCCGGAAGCCGAGCTCCGCGTACAGCTTGCGCGCAGCCTGCATCTGCGGGAGCGTGTCGATACGCATGCGGTCGTAGCCGAGCAGGCGCGCCGTTTCGATGACCGCGAGCGCGAGGCGCCTGCCGAGCCCGGTGCCGCGAAAGGCCGGGCGCACATACAGGCGCTTCATCTCGCAGGTTCCGGGCTCGAGAGCGCGGAGGGCGACGCACCCCGCCGCCTCACCCGAGACGTGGGCGAGCAGGATCCGCCCGCGCGGCGGCCCGTACATCGCGCCGAGATCGGCAAGCTCCGTGTCGATCTCCTGGAAGGAGAGGTCGACACCGAGACCGCGGACGTACTCCTCGATCAGCCGCCGGACCGCCGGGAGGTCGTCGGACGCGGCTTCCCTAAGCTCGACGTCCACCGACGAATGTCTCCGCGACCACGTCTCCGCCCAGGTGATAGGCGAGGTAGCGCCAGTCGGGAGCGTCGAGCAAGACGATGTCCGCGTCGAAGCCGGGCGCGATCCGCCCTTTGCGGTCGGCGCGGCCGAGAACGTGCGCGGCATTGACCGTGCACCCGGCCAGTGCCTCCTCCACGCTCATGCGCAGCTGGGTGGCGGCCAGCGAGCAGACCAGGGGCAGGCTCTCGCAGAAGGAGCTACCGGGGTTGAAGTCGGTTGCGAGGGCAACGATCGCCCCGGAGTCGATCAGCGCCCGCGCCGGAGGCAGCGGCCGTCCGAGGAACAGCGCGCAGGCCGGCAGCAGCACGCCGGTCACCTCGCTACCGGCCAGGACGCGGACTCCAGCGTCTCCCGTGGCTTCCAGATGGTCGACCGAGCGGGCGCCGAGCTCGACAGCGAGCGGAATCGCGCCGCACTCGGTGAACTGGTCGCCGTGCAGGCGCAGCTCGAGGCCGGACGCCCGGCAGGCCTCGAGGTAGCGCCTCGCCTGACCCACGTCGAACGCTCCGCGCTCGAGGAAGACGTCGGCCGCCTCAGCGAGCCGCGCTGCTTCCGGGAGCACCTCCGCGAGCAGGAACTCGAGGTAGGAGTCCCCGTCGTCGAACTCGGGCGGCACGGCGTGGGCACCGAGCCACGTCGGAATTGCTCCCTCAGCCCGGATCGCACGCAGCGACGCAAGCTCGGTCTCGCGATCCAGGCCGTACCCCGACTTCGCCTCCGCGGTCGTGGTGCCCGCCCGGCGCATCCATCCCAGGTGCTTCCGCACGGCGACGCGCAGGCCGTCCTCGCCTGCCGCGCGCGTGGCGCGGACGGTCGAGAGGATGCCGCCTCCCGCAGCATGAAGCTCCTCGTAGGTCGCCCCGCGGGAGCGCATGGCGAACTCCTCCACACGGTCGCCGGCGAAGCAGGCGTGCGTGTGGCAGTCGACCAGGCCGGGGATCGCGCACTTCCCGCGTCCGTCGACCTCGAGCAGGTCGCCGTCCAGCGGTGGCAGGTCACGCATCCGCCCCACGGACGCGACCCGCCCGTCCTCGCAGAGGACGTATGCCTGATCGACGACCTCGACGCGGCCGAGCTCGGGGCCACGCAGCGGCGCGCTCGTTCCCGCCGGCGAGGCCAGCTGGGCGAGATCGCGCACGAGCAGCCGGTCCGTGGCCGGCCCGGTGGTCATTCCTCGCCGTCGGCGGGCGAGTGGCCCGGCATGGGCACGGTCAGCCCCTGCTCGGCTGCGACTTCGCGAGCCTCGTCGTAGCCGGCATCGAGGTGCCGGAGAACGCCCGTCGCCGGATCCGTGGTCAGCACGCGCTCGAGGCGCTCCGCCATCTCGTCGGTGCCGTCCGCGAGGACGACCATGCCGGCGTGGATCGAGTTGCCGATCCCCACGCCGCCGCCGTGGTGGACGCTGACCCACGTCGCGCCGGCGGCGACGTTCACGAGCGCATTCAGGATCGGCCAGTCGGCGATCGCGTCGGAGCCGTCGCGCATGGCCTCCGTCTCGCGGAACGGCGAGGCGACCGAGCCGGAATCGAGGTGGTCTCGCCCGATCACGACCGGGGCCTGCACGCGTCCCGAACGGACGAGCTCGTTGATGGCAAGGCCGGCCCGGGCGCGCTCGCCGAGGCCGAGCCAGCAGATCCGCGCGGGAAGCCCCTGGAATGCCACCCGCCTGGGTGCCAGCTCGAGCCACCGCTGCAGAGTCTCGTCCTCCGGAAAGAGTTCCCGCAGCGTCTCGTCAATGGCCTCGATGTCGGCGGGATCGCCCGACAGCACTGCCCACCGGAACGGCCCGACGCCACGGCAGAAGAGCGGCCGGATATAGGCCGGGACGAATCCCGGGTATGTGAACGCTTCCTGGACGCCTGCCTCTAGGGCCTCCCCTCTGAGGTTGTTGCCATAATCGAAAACATAGCTCCCGGCTCGGACGTACTCGAGCAGGCCTTCGACATGACGGGCGATCGAGGCGCGGGCGAGGCGCAGGTACTCGTCCGGATCGGCCGAGCGCAGGGCAGCCGCCTCGGCGACCGACAAAGAGACGGGGATGTACCCGTTCAAAGGATCGTGCGCTGCGGTCTGGTCGGTGACGAGGTCGAAGTGCTCGCCGCGACGGGCGAGCTCCGGCACGACCTCGGCCGCGTTTCCGAGGAGACCGACCGACAGCGGACGTCCCTGAGCGGCCGCATCCCGGATACGCGCAACCGCATCGTCGACCGAGTCCGAAGCCTCATCGAGGTAGCGCGTCTGCAGACGCCGCTCGATCCGTGAGGGATCGACCTCGACGCACAGGACGGCGGCTCCGGCCATCGTCCCCGCGAGCGGCTGGGCGCCCCCCATCCCACCGAGCCCGGCGGTCAGGATCGTCCGTCCGCGGAGATCTGCGGAACCGAAGTGCTTCTCGCCGGCGGAGGCGAACGTCTGGAACGTCCCCTGGAGAATCCCCTGTGTGCCGATGTAGATCCAGCTCCCGGCGGTCATCTGGCCGAACATCGTCAGTCCGAGCGCTTCGAGCCGCCGGAATTCGTCCCACGTCGCCCAGCGCGGTACCAGAAGTGAGTTCGCGATCAGCACCCGCGGTGCGCCCGGGTGCGTGCGCAAGACGCCCACGGGCTTGCCGCTCTGAACGAGCATCGTCTCGTCCTCTCCCAGGTCGAGGAGCGTGCGCACCAGCGCGCGGAGGGCGTCGTGGTTCCGCGCAGCCTTGCCGGAGCCCCCGTACACGATCAGCTCCTCCGGACGCTCGGCGACCTCCGGATCGAGGTTGTTCAGAAGCATCCGCAACGGAGCCTCTGTCGACCAGGAGCGCGCGTTCAGCTCCGTCCCGCGCGGTGCGTGTACACGCGAGAGGTCGCCGCACAGCGCCTCGACCGTCGCGTCCACCGAGCGTGCGACGGTCAGCGCGACCCCTCCTTGTCGCGCTCGGCGATCTTGTTGCGGAAGCGAAGCCACGTGAACGCGGTCGCAATGACGAAGAAGCCGACCGCGACGAGCACGGCCCGTAGGATCCCGCCGCCTGTCCAGTAGGTCACTCCGACCAGGAGAGCAGCGAGCACTCCGTAGAAGATCGCGCTGTCGCGGTAGGGATGGGAAGGCAGCGGCAGGGCGTCGGTGGCGCGCTGAATCTGCTTCTTGGACTCGCGCCGGCGGTCGAAGCGGGTCATCGCAGCTCCCCCACCACAGCCTCGATCTCGTGCACGGCCGACCCGTCGCGAATCGCTTCCGCAACGCGCTCGATCTCGGCGGAGAGCGACCGGTCGTCCTCGAGTCTGGGAGAGAGCGTCCGAACGAACGCCCGCGTCGCGCGCCCACCGACGCCGGGCTGCAGCGGAGCAAGGAACTCGATCCCCTGCGCGCCGGCGAGCAGCTCGATCGCCAGCGTCCGCTCGACGTTCCCGAGCACCGTCCATGCCTTCAGAGCCGCTGCGTTTCCCATCGACACGTGGTCCTCCTGCCCGGCGCTCGTCGGGATCGTGTCCACGGACGCGGGATGGGCCAGCACCTTGTTCTCGCTCACCAGCGACGCGGCGACGTACTGCGGAATCATGAAACCGGAGTTGAGCCCACCGTCCGTGGTCAGGAATGCGGGTAGTCCGTCGGACAGGTTCGGGTTGACGAGCCGCTCCGTCCGCCGCTCGGAGATGCTCCCCAGCTCGGCGACGGCCAGCGTGAGCGCGTCGAGCGCAAACGCGACCGGCTGCCCGTGGAAGTTTCCGTTCGAGACGAGGAGCTCGTCCTCGACCAGCACGAGCGGATTGTCGGTCGCGGCATTCAGCTCGACGGAGACGGTGTAGTCGACGTAGTCGAGAAGGTCGCGTGCTGCCCCGTGTACCTGGGGCGCGCAGCGGAGCGAGTACGCGTCCTGCACCTTGTCGCACCAGCGGTGCGCCTCGATCACGGCCGAGTCCTCCAGGAGCCCGTGGAGATTCTGCGCGGAATCGATCTGCCCGCGGAGCGGACGCAACTGGTGGATCTGGGGCATGAAGCTCTCGCGCGATCCCTGCAGCGCCTCGACCGACAGCGCGCACGCGAGGTCGGCCACCTTCGCGAGCCGGCGTGCACGGACGAGCCCGAGCGCACCGTAGGCAGCCATGAACTGCGTCCCGTTGATGAGCGAGAGCCCTTCCTTGGCCTGCAGGCGGATCGGCTCGAGGCCGACCCGTGCGAGAGCGTCACCGCCACCCAGCAGCTCTCCCTCGACCCAAGCTTCCCCCTCGCCGATCAGGGGCAGCGCCAGGTGCGCCAGAGGCGCGAGGTCACCGCTCGCCCCGACCGATCCCCGGCTGGGGACGTGCGGGACGAGGCCGCGGTTCAGCGCCTCGACCAGCAGCTCGACCGTCTCCTCCCGCGCGCCGGAGTGGCCCTCGGCAAGCGCGTTCGCGCGCAGCAGCATGGCTGCGCGGACGATCTCGTCCGGGTAGCGCTCGCCGACACCCGCTGCGTGGCTGCGCAGCAGCCGCATCTGCAGCTCCTCGGTGTGCGCGGCCGGGATGGAAACCGTGTGAAACCGGCCGAAGCCGGTGTTGACGCCGTAGGTGTGCTCCTCCATCCCGTACACCGCGCGCTCCACCAGCTCGCGCGCGGCACGGATCTTGTTCCGGGCTTCTTCACCGAGCCCGACCGGAGCCTGCTCGACGGCGACGCGCCAGACATCCTCGACGGTGAGATCGGAACCTGTGAGGACGAGCGGCTCGGTCACGCGCTCGTCGCGAACGGCGCGGACGTCCCGAGCACGCGTCCACGCTTGTCGAGGGCCTGCACGGTGAAGGTCGCGGCCTCCGGAACGGAGATCGAGGTCTCGAACCCGGAGCGGGGGCTGGTGGCCAGCGGCTTCAGGCGATCGGCGTCGGGCCCGCCCAGCACGCGCCAGGCCGCCACGCGGGTCGCGCCGTTCCAGCTCGCGTACACAGTCGTCTTCCCCGTCTCGCTGCGTGCCGCCCCCGCCGGCGCCGAAGTCGGCAGACCGACCCACGCCGCCCGGTTCACGCGGTAGGCGATGTCGGGAGCCGGGAAGGCCGCGTCCAGCAGCGGCCGGCCCGACGAGTCGTACTCCGTGAAATACGGTTGCGAGCCCCAGCCGACCAGCACGTTGCCGTTGGCGAGAGGCTGCGTGTTGCCCATGTACGCGGCCGCGATCCCGCGGTCCTGCCCGTACTGGGAGACGAGCTTCGCCGTACGTGCACGCTGGTCGAGCTTGAGCACGAGTCCACGCGAGGGCGCCGTCGCGTTCACCCAGGTATCCGCGCCACGCGCCTGGCAGCAGTGGTCGTCGAACAGCGTGACCTCCGAGTTGGATCTCAGCGTCACGTCGTGCTGCCACTGGAACTCGGCGTCCGGGCCAAAGTCGAAGCTCGAGTGCTTCCCCCCCAGCGTCCACTCGATGTGGCCCGTGTCGGCGTCCACCATGTACGCGGCCCAGGTGTCGCGCATGGAGACGAGGAACCTGTTCTCGCCGGCGAGGTGGATCCAGTTCACGTGGTACGCGTCCCAGGGGAAGCCGTTCGTCGGGGGAATCGAATGCGAGTCGCCGAGCGGGATGTGGTCGAGCGCGTTCCACGTTCGCAGAAGACGTCCGGTGCGCAGGTCGTACTCCTGCACGGCGGAGTCGACGAGCGTCCCGTTGTAGGTGCCGCCGTAGGCCGAAAGGTCGCGCGCAAGGTTGCGGTTCGCGGTCACCCACGCGTGGTCGCCGTCGATGACGAGCGAATGGAGTGTGAGGATCCAGTCGTTGCGTCCGCGCAGCGTGGCCACGGTCTTGTAGTGCTGGTCGACGACGACGTACTCGCCGCTCTCGGTCGTGCCGGCGTTCGTCACCACGCCCTGCCACCAGGCGAGCACGGGCTTTCCGTGATACGTCTGCGCGCTGAGATTCGACGCGATGACGTCCTCGGGGACGGGCTTGAACCAGACCGGCTGCAGGTGGTTGTCGAGGATCAGAGGGCCGCTTTGCCCGACGATCGGCGGGCGGACGACGTGGTAGAAGTTCGCGGTCAGCAGGTAGCCGGGGGCGAGCTTGTCGGTTGCCACCTCGGCGGTGGGGACGATGTCGGGCGGATGGAGAGCCGGGGCCGAGACGTAGGTCTGCGCGCCCTTCGTCGTGTACGCACCGATCGGCTGCCCCCCGCCGGGGACGCTGAAGTCGACCGCGACGAAGAGCGCGAGGATGCCGACCACAGCGCCGGCGATCCAAACACGTTTCCGCGCCGGCACCTCCTCTCCCTCGGGTGAACGAAGGAAGACGAACGTGAGGACCGCCGCCGCCGCGACGAGGCCGGCCCCGATCAGGTACGCGAGCCGGAAGCCCTCGGTCAGGGAATCCGTGACCGACTTGCTCTCGCCGATCAGGTGCGTCGTGTACTGCGTCGCGAGCGTGATGAGCAGCGCGAGCCCGAGGCCGCCGCCGACCTGCCGTGACGTGTTCACCAGGCCGGACGCGAGCCCCGCCTGTCCCTCGCGCGCGCCCTGGACGGCGCCGATCGTGGAGGCCACGACGGCGAGGCCGATCCCTGCCGCCGTCAGCAGCCCTGGAATGATCACGTAGACCGTCGCGCTGCCGTTCGAGACGATCCGGGAGAACAGCAGCAGCCCGCCCGTCATCAGCACGAGGCCGCTTCCCAGGACGATGCGCACGCCGAAGCGGTTCACGAGCGCCCCAGCCCGCCGCGCCGTGACCATGATCGTCAGCGCCATCGGCAGGAAGGTCAGCCCGGCGTCGAGCGGCGAGAGGCCGAGGACCTGTTGCAGGTACAGCGAGGTGACGTACCACATGGGGAAGAGCGCAGCGCTGAAGAGGACGACGATGCCGTTGGTCGTCTGCAGGCGCTTCGTAAGCGCGCGGAACGGAATCAGCGGATCGGTGGCGATGCGGTCCTCGACGACGAAGAAGAGCGCCAGCATGCCCAGCCCAATGCCGATCGGAACGAGGGCGCCCGGCGTCGTCCATCCCTCGAGGCCCGCGGTGACGATCCCGTAGACGAGGACGATCTGTCCGCCGGTCAGAAGGAAGGCGCCTGGCAGGTCGAAGCCGCTCGCGCCCTGCTCACGGCGGCGGTTGCGGACGACGCGGAAAGCCACGAACGCGGCGGCCGCGGCGATCGGCGGGTTGATCAGCAGGATCCAGCGCCAGCTGAGGGCCTCCGTGAGGACGCCGCCGAGCAGGACGCCGGCCGCGCCGCCGACGCCGTTCATCGCTCCCCACAGGCCAATGGCGCGGTGCCGCGCGGGCCCCGCGGCGAAGGACGAGGTGATGATCGCAAGCGAGCTCGCGGCCATGAACGCACCGCCGAAGCCCTGGAATCCGCGCGCGACGATCAGCGTGTTCTTGTCCGGGGCGAGCCCGCCGGCGAGCGAGGCGACGGCGAAGACCGCGAGTGCGAAGACGAAGACCGTGCGCTGACCGAAATGGTCCGCCGCACGGCCGCCGAGCATGAGGAAGCCGGCGAAAGTGATGGCGTACGCGTTGACGATCCACTGCAGGTCCGCAGCCGAGAAGCCGAGGCTGGACTGGATGGACGGAAGCGCGACGTTGACGATGCTCAGGTCGAGGATGACCATGAACTGCGCCACGCAGCAGACGACGAGGAGCCAGCCCGTGCGGGAGCGCAAGCCGCTTCCCACGGCCCTCGTCTCCTCGCGGGGCGGGGCCGCGGGGCGCGCTTTCGTCTCAGTCAAGGATCCTCTTCAAACCGCTGGAAAACGGTACAGAACGCCGCGGGCATGATTCCCGCTGGTTACGCTGCGGCGCATGCAGGTCATCGGGGCAGGCCTCCCGCGAACCGGGACGCTTTCGCAGAAGATCGCCCTGGAGATGCTCGGCTTCGGGCCGTGCTACCACATGGTCAACGTCCTCGCCGACCTCGACCTCGCCCTGCAGTGGCGCCGGGCGATCGGCGGCGAGACCAACTGGGAAGAGACGTTCGCCGGCTTCGAGTCCACGGTCGACTGGCCGGGCTCGTTCTTCTACAAGGAGCTGATCGACGCGTACCCCGACGCGAAGGTCGTGCTCGGCGTGCGCGACGGCGAGTCGTGGGCACGCAGCATGCACGAGACGATCTGGGGCGTCTTCTACGGCGACGGCCTCGTCCGCCATCTCTCCGCCGCGCGGGGCATCGTCGACCCGAAGTGGCGCGGCTACATGGAGATGATGATGGAGATGTGGGACCGCAGCGGCCTCATGGAGAGCGAGAACAAGTCGGCGGGGGCCATGGCCGGCTCCATGGAGCGCTACCAGGAGGAGGTAAAGGACACGGTGCCCGCCGACCGGCTGCTCGTATGGTCGGTGCAGGAGGGGTGGGATCCGCTGTGCGAATTCCTCGAGGTGGACGTCCCCGACGCGCCGTTCCCGAGGACGAACGACAGCGCCGAGTTCGCCGACCGTCTCATCGATGGGTCGCTGCAGACCCTCCAGGCCTGGCGTGAGCAGAACAGGAACGTCGAAACCGCCGCTCAGTAGCCGCAGTTCGGCTCACACGACACGCCGGTCGTGGTCTTGCGCTCGAACGGATTTTCGGGACGCGCGGCGCGCCAGACGCCTCCGAAGGACTTCATGCCGTTTCCCTCCGTCTCCCCGGCCGCTTCCTGCTCGTACACGTAGAGCGGATTGTCGTCGTAGGTGACCTGGAGGGAGCCGTCTCCGCGCTTCGTCGTCCCGAGCAGGCTCTCGTCGAGCGTCGATCCCTTCTTGGCCTCCACCACGTCTCCCTTGGCGACGAACGGACGCCACACGTCGGCGCAGCTCCCGTCACAGCTCTCGCCGGTGAAGACGTACAGCGTGTGGTTGGCGCCGTCGACGAGCACGAGGCTGTTGTCGCCCTGACGCGTCCCGACCACGGTGGCATTCGACGTGCCGTTCGACGTGTCTTCCGATCCGCCGGATCCACAGGCGGCGAGTAGCGCAGGAAGCAGGATCAGAAGCAGCGCGACCGATCGTCTCATCCGCTCCGAGCCTACCAACAGGGCCGGTGCGTAAAACTCGGCGAATGGAGCCGCAAGGCCTCACGGGGCTCTTTCGACGCCCCGACTTTCGCCGCGTCTACCTCGCGATCGCCGCGAGCGAGCTGGGCGACGCCTTCCAGTACCTCGCCCTCATGTGGTACGCGCTCGTCGCGGGCGGCCCGCTCGGCGTGCTGGCCGTGCGCCTGGCGGACAGCGTCCCCGCACTCGCCTTCGGGTTCCACGGCGGCCTCGTCGCCGACCGGCTCGACCGGAGGCGGACGATGATCGCCGCGGATCTGTTCCGCGGCGTCCTGCTCGTCCCGGTGGCCGCGCTGGGATTGGAGGGCGACCTGCCGCTGTGGCTGCTGGTCGTCGCCGCCTTCGCGCTCACCGCCGCGGCCAGCTATTTCGATCCGGCCTACGGCGCCCTCCTGCCCGCGCTGGTCGACCGCGACAACGTCCAGCGCGCGAACGGCCTGGTGCGCGCGACGGCGGACGCGCTGTCGGTCGGGGGATGGGCCGCGGCGGCCGGCCTCCTGACCTTCATGCCGATCAGCGCCTTCTTCGGGCTCAACGCAGCGTCGTTCTTCGTCTCTGCCGCGCTGCTCCTCCGGGTCGCACACCGCGGAGGCAGCGCCGTGCACGCAGCTGCGCCGCGCATCCGCGAGGGCTTTGCGGCACTCAGGCCGTTGCCGGTGCTCGCTACGGGGGTCGTCGTCCTCGGCGTCGCGGTGACGATCTCCTCCGGGACGTGGATCGTCGGCGTCCCCACCTTCGTCCGCGACACGCTCGGCCGCGGTGCCGGGAGCTTCTCGCTCATGGCCGCCGCCTACGCAATCGGCTCGGTCGCCGCCGGGCTCGTGCTCGCGCGCGTCCAGGTGAGGAGGAAGGCGCTCGCGAGCATGCTCGCCTGGTGCTTCTACCTTCCGGCATACGGGCTCTTCGCCTTCGCCGGCTCGTTCGGCCCCGCCCTCGTGGGCGCGGCACTGTGCGGCGTCGGCCAGGGCTCGGCGTACGTGCTCCTCACCTCGGCGGCGCAGGCGGACGTCCCCGACCGCTATCTGGGCCGGGTCATGGGCCTGATCTCGCTGACGCACCGCGGCGCGCACGCGACCGGCCTGCTGTTCGTGTCGCCGCTGTTCGCCATCCTCGCGCCGGACACCGTCTTCGCGGCAGCCGCGATCGCGCTGCCGCTCGTCGGGATCGCCGGGGCGGCCGTCAGCCTTCGAGCAGCCGAAGCTCGAGGACTCGCGACGGCCCGAACCCCTCGATCCTGAGCATGGCGCCCGCCGCCGCGGCGGCGGCACCTGCGGGCATGAGCCCTACGAGCTCCGATCCGGTGACCTCCGCATCGCGCGCCTGCGCTTCTTGTTCGATCCGCTCGACGATCTCGTGTAGCGCCGCCGCCTCCCAGTCCTCGACGTTCATGCTCACCTGGACCAGACCGGCGCTGGGAAGATCGAGGCCGAGTGCGCGGACGCCTGGAAAACCGCCGCCGCTCTCACGGACGGTCGAGGCGATCTCGCGTGCGACTTCGAGCGTCCCGTGGAGATTGACGTTGAAGGCGATCAGCGGCCTGCGCGCGCCGACGAGGACGGCGCCCGTTCCGGGATCGAGCCGCGCGGGCCCGAAATCGGGCGCGAGCTCCCCTGTGTCGATGCGGCGCTGCAGCTCCTCCGGGCCGCCGCGACGGAAGAAGGCCGGGCCGCGACCCGGCGCCGACTCGCCGTAGAGGAAGACGGGAAGCCCGAGCTCGCCGATCCGCCGCGCGACCGTGCGCGCGGCCGCCTTCGCCCGCTCCATCCCCTCCGGGACGAGCGGGACGAGCGGAACGACGTCGGCCGCGCCGATGCGCGGATGCGCACCGTCGTGCCGCCGCAGGTCGATTCGCTCTCGCGCGCACTCGACGCCGGCGACAAGGGAATCCGCGAGCTCGTCCTCCTCCCCGACCAGCGTGAACACGGACCGGTTGTGGTCGGGGTCAGCGTGGACGTCGAGCACGCGCGCCCGCGCGGACAGCGCCTCGGCCAGCGCGTCGATCGTCCCCTGGTCGCGTCCCTCCGAGAAGTTGGGGACCGATTCGAGCATCGGAATACTCTAGGAGCGTGAAGGCCTACTACCACGCGCGCGCCCGCGAGTACGACGACTGGTGGCTCGGCCGCGGGCCGTTCGCCGACCGCGACCGGCCGGGCTGGGACGAGGAGCGGACACAACTCGAAGCCGTGGTCGCCTCGCTCCCGGCTCTGCACACGCTCGACGTCGCCTGCGGCACCGGCTTCCTCACGCGGCACCTGCGCGGCGAGATCACCGGGCTCGACCAGAGCGACGCGATGCTCGCGATCGCCGGGGAGCAGGCGCCGGATGGCGACCTTCGTCCAGGGCGACGCGCTCGACCTGCCGTTCGAGGATGACGCGTTCGACCGCGTGTTCACCAGCTACTTCTACTGCCACCTCGAGGAGGACGATCGCATCCGCTTTCTCTCCGAGGCCCGCCGTGTCGCGGCCGAGCTCGTCGTGGTTGCGAGCATCTGGAGGGAGGGCGCCGAGCCCGCGCGCCACGAGGAGCGCGTTCTTCAGGACGGCTCGCGCTGGCAGGTGTTCAAGCGGGTCTTCCGGCCAGAGGAGCTCGTGGGCGAGCTGGGCGGCGGCGAGATCCTCCACCTCGGCCACTACTTCCTGGTCGTCCGCTCGCCGTGACGCGCAGGCGCTCGAGCTACCGCTCGCTCGCCTCCCTCCAGCGCGACAACCGGGTCTGCCGAGCTTGCGTCGAAGCCGGCTACCCGCTGGAGTCGCTGCCGGTCGCTCTCCCCTACTCCGGCCAGCGCGCGTACATGTTCGGACAGGCCCCCGGCGTGCAGGAAGGGCAGGAACGGCGCCCGTGGCGGGGCCGCGCGGGCCGCACGCTCCGCGGCTGGCTCGAGCTGGACGAGGACGAGTTCTACGCGACGTTCTACTGCGCCTCCGTAACCCGCTGCTATCCGGGAAGAGCCCCGTCCGGGCGCGGCGATCGCACGCCGAGCGCCGCGCGAGCAGGAGCTGTGCGCCTTCTGGCGCGACTGGGAATTCGAGCTCATCAGACCGCGCCTGATCGTCACGGTCGGTGGGCTCGCCCTCAAGCGCCTGCTCGGGCTGACGGGCCTGGCCGAGCACGTCGGCCGGCGCTATGCCCACGGCGAGGCGACCGTCGTCCCTCTCCCCCATCCTTCGGGAGCGAGCAGCTGGCTGAACGACCCCGGGAACCGGCGGCTGGTCACCGGCGCGGTGGAGACGATCCGCGAGGAACTAGACCGACTCGACCGCGAATAGGCGCCAGTCGCCGGGCACGCCTTTCAGCTCGGACAGGCCGCGCTCCGTAAACTCGATTCCCGAGCCGGCGACGAGATCCTTGACCGTCTGCGAGACGAGGACTTCTCCCGGCCCGGCCTGCGCGGCCACGCGGGCTCCAATCGAGACTGCGATGCCGGCCACCTTCTCGTCGATGATCTCGCATTCACCCGTGTGGATACCGGCGCGGATCTCCAGCCCGAGACCCGCGACAGCGCCCTGAATCGAACAGGCACACCGGATGGCGCGCGCCGGTCCATCGAAGGACGCAAAGAAGCCGTCCCCGGCCGTGTCGATCTCCCTGCCGCGGAAGCTCGCCAATTGCTCGCGGATACTCGCGTGGTGCTGCTCCAGCAGGTCGCCCCAGGCGCGGTCGCCGAGCTCCGCCGCCCTTGCGGTGGAGCCGACGATGTCCGTGAAGAGCACCGTCGACAAGACGCGGTCGCGCTCCGCCGCGTCAGGCGCCGCAACGGCGACCTCTTCGAGGAACTCGCGGAAGGCGCGGGTGATCGAGGCGGAGTCGCCGATCCAGGGCAGGTGATCCAGCCCCGGAAGCTCGATGTACCTCGCGCCGGGGATGTGCTCCGCGGCGTAGCGGGCGTTTTTCACGGCGACGTTCTGGTCGCCCACTCGGTGGACGATCAGCGTGGGTACTCGAATCGAGGGGAGAAGCGCGCGCGTGTCGACGTCGGCATTCATCCGCTGCAGCGCTGCAGCATCTGCAGGGCTCGCGCTCAAACGCAAGCGCATGGAGTACCACCGCCGGAAGCGCTCGTCTTGCAGCTTCGACGGGGCATCCTCGGCCAACAGCTCGTCGCAGTAGTCAGGCGTTCCCCACCGTTCCTCGATCTCCCGCAGCGCATGCTCGACAGATTCGTGGCGCGCGGGAAAGCGGCCGCCCGCCATCCAGTCCCAGGCGAAGAACGAGCCGTAGAGGATCAGGCCGGCCGTGCGCTCTGGATACGTGGTCGCGAACAACGCTCCGAACGAGCTCCCCTCCGAATACCCGAGGATCACGGCGCGCTCGGAGCCCACGGCAGCCATGACCGCACGTGCGTCGTCCATGCGCGTCTCCAGGTTCGCGACTCCGGTGACGCGGTCGGAGAGCCCCGTTCCACGCTTGTCGAAGACGATCAGCCGGCAGAACGTCGCAAGCTCGCGGTACCAGGCGGCGAGGCCCGGCTCCTCCCAGGCGAGCTCGACGTTGGAGATGAAGCCCGGGATCAGAACGAGGTCGATCGGCCCCTCGCCGAGCACCTGGTAGGCGATGGAGACATCGCCGCTCTTCGCATAGCGGGTCTCAGGAATCTGCGACGGCATAGAGCCTCCATTCCCCCGGTACGCCTTTCAGCTCGGCCGCGCCTCGCTCGTCGAACTCGATGCCCGAGCCGGCGACGAGATCCTTGACCGTCTGGGATACGAGCACCTCCCCGGGCCCGGCCCGGCCGGCGACGCGGGCGCCGATCGAGACGGCGATCCCGGCCACCTTTCCTTCCAGCAGCTCGCACTCACCCGTGTGCAGGCCCGCTCGGATCTCGATCCCCAGTCGCCGCACCTCCTCGGCGATCGAGCTCGCACACCGAATTGCGCGCGCCGGCCCGTCGAAGGAGGCGAAGAAGCCGTCGCCGGCCGTATCGAGCTCGCGTCCGCGAAAGCGAACGAGCTGCTGCCGGATGAGCGCGTGATGCGCTTCCAGCAGCTCCCGCCAGCCGCGGTCGCCGAGCTCGGCAGCCTGGGCCGTCGAGCCGACGATGTCGGTGAACAGGATGGTCGCAAGGGCACGATCCGGCTCGACTCTCCTCCCAGCCGCCCGACTCCCACACCTCGGTGGTAAACGTCCTGATCGCGGCGACGATTTCTGCTGTCGCGCGCCGAAGGCCAGGTGGCCGGCGCCCGGGATCTCGACGAGTCGCGAAGCCGGTATGCGCGAGGCGACGTAGTGCGCGACGTCGAGCGGGACGACCGTGTCCAGCTCGCCGTGGAGGACGAGGGTGGGCACCCGGACCGCCGGCAGGACGTGCCGGATGTCGATCTCCTTGTTCATCCGGTGCAGCGCCTCGAGCGTACCGGGGCTCGACCCGAACCGAACCATCTCCATGAAGGCTTCGACTTCGTCGTCCTCGAATCGGCCGAGGGCGCGCACGGATTCCCGGGCCACGTCGCGGGGACCGAACATCCGCAGGTCGCGCTCGACCTCGCGCTGGTAGTCCTCCTCGGTTCGGCCCCAGGGGTAATCCGGCGCCCACATCCTGCGCGGGAAGGCGCTGCGCACGACGAGCGCCGCAGTCCGCTCTGGATACGTCGCGGCGAACAGGATGCTCATTGCCGCTCCCTCGGAGAGGCCGTAGAAGGCGGCCCGCTTCGAGCCGACGGCATCCATCACGGCCCGGACGTCGTCCATGCGGGTCTCGAGCGTCGGCGCGCCGCTTACCGGATCTGACATTCCGGTGCCCGCGCTTGTCGAACCGGATCAGCCGGCAGAACGACGAGAGCTCGTGCAGGAACGGGGCGAAGCTCGGGCATCTTCCACTGCAGCTCGAGGTGCGTGACGTAACCCGGGGACGAACACGAGGTCGAACGGCCCGTCGCCCGAGACCTGGTAGGCGATGTTGACATCGCCGCTCTTTGCGTATCGCGTCTCCGGGGTCGGCATGATCGTTAACTACATTTAAGAGTCAGTGGACGCCGCTCCTGCTCCCTATCGTCGCACCTTCGCCCGCCTCCTCGGGTTCCTGCGCCCCTACAAGCTCTCGCTGTTCGTCTCGATGATCCTTTCGGCGGTCTCGCAGGGAGCCTCGATCGCACTCGTCCTGCTCACTGCCCCGATCATCAACGACGCGATCAAGCCGCACGACCGCGGCAAGCTCGAGCTGTACATCGTCCTCGTCCTGGCCATCGGCCTCGTGAAGGCCCTGTCCATGGTGGGCCGGCGCATCATCTCCGGCCGGCAGGCGCTCGGGGTCGAGTACGACATGCGCAACCAGCTGTACGCACACCTCCAGCGCCTCTCCTTCGGCTTCTACGACCGGCACCAGACCGGTCAGCTGATGTCGCGGGCCACCATCGACCTGCAGACCGTCCGCTTCTTCCTCGGGTACGGGCTCGTCTTCTTCTTCCAGCACGTGATCACCCTCGCGGGCGTGACGGTGGTGATGTTCGTGTTCGACTGGCGGCTCGCACTGATCGGGCTCGCGATCACCCCGATCCTGGTCGGCCTCGCGTATCGCTACAGCCACATATCCCACCCGGTGCTGCGCGACGTCCAGCAGAAGATGGCCGACGTCGCGACCGTCGCGGAGGAGAACATCGTCGGGGTCCACGTCGTGAAGTCCTTCGCACAGGAGGACGCCGAGCAGGCGAAGTTCGAGGTGCGCTCGCAGTCGGTCTTCCGCCAGAGCGTGCTCGCGAACCGCCAGCGCGCCTTCTACGTCCCGCTCATCTCGTTCATCCCGCTGCTTGCCCAGTCCGCTGTGCTCCTGTACGGCGGCTACCAGGTCATCCACGGCCAGATGGAGATCGGCGACTTCGTCGCGTTCAACCTGTTGCTGGCCTTGCTGGTCATGCCGCTGCGGATGCTCGGCATGTGGATCGGCCAGGCGCAACGGGCAACCGCGTCGGGCGAGCGCATCTTCCAGGTGATGGACGAGCCCGAGGAGGTCAAGGACGCCGAGGACGCCGTCGAGCTCCCGCCGGGCGACGGCCTCGTCCACTTCCAGAACGTGTCCTTCGCCTACGTCGAGGGACGGCCCGTGCTGGAGGGGATCGAGCTGCCGATCGAGGCGGGACTGACAATCGCGCTCATCGGTCATACCGGCTCGGGCAAGACGACGCTGGCCTCACTCGTCCCGCGCTTCTACGACGCGACCGAGGGCCGCGTGACGATCGACGGCGCCGACGTGCGCGACGTGCAGCTCGCCTCGCTCCGCAGCCAGATAGGCGTCATCTCCCAGGATCCGTTCCTCTTCTCGGACACGGTGCGGGAGAACATCGCCTTCGGCGTGACCGGCGCCACCGACGAAGAGGTCGAGCAGGCTGCCCGGCTCGCACAGGCGCACGAGTTCATCGCCAAGCTCCCGGACGGCTACGACACGGTGATCGGGGAGCGCGGGATCACGCTTTCGGGCGGTCAGCGCCAGCGGATCGCGATCGCGCGCGCGCTCATCGTCGACCCGCGCATCCTCATCCTCGACGACGCGACCGCGTCGGTGGATGCCACGACCGAGGCACACATCCGGCTCGGCCTGCGCGAGGTCATGAAGGGGCGGACGACCCTCATCATCGCGCACCGGCTGTCGACGATCGCGCTGGCCGACGAGCTCGTCGTGCTCGAGCGCGGCCGCATCGCTGCCCGCGGCGTCCATGACGAGCTGATCGGGACGAGCCCGGTGTACCGGGAGATCTACGAGCACGGCCTGCTCGAGCACGAGCTGATCGAGCAGGTCGAGGCGGCGGCCTCATGAGGGTCTGGCAGCCGGGCTCATATATGACGCGCCAGCGTGGCGCGGAGGTGGACGACTGGTCGTGGAAGACGACCGTCCGCCGCGTCACGACGCTCGCCAGGCTGACGAAGCCGTACAAGCTGCGCACCGCCCTCGCGCTCCTGTCGTTGCTGGCGGCCACGGCAACCGGCCTCGCGCCGCCGTTACTCGCCGGCGTGGCGGTCAACCAGGGCATCGAGAAGGGCGACATGCGCACGCTCGTGATCGTCGTGATCGCATTCCTCGCGGCCGGGATCCTCAACTGGCTCGCCGGCTACGCGCAGACCTACTTCACCGGCTGGACGGGAGAGCGGATCCTGGCGGACCTGCGCAACCTTCTCTTCCGCCACCTGCAGCGTCTCTCGCTCGGCTTCTACGAGCGGAACCGCGCCGGCGTGATCATCAGCCGACTGACGAACGACGTGGAGGCGATCGACCAGCTCGTCACCGACGGCGTGACGACTCTCGTGCAGAGCACGCTGACGCTCTTCGGCACTGCGGTGATCCTCTTCATCCTCGACTGGCGGCTCGCGCTCGCGACGCTGGTCGTCCTCCCGTTCTTGTTCGTCGCGACGGCGATCTTCCGAATCCGCGCGACGCGCGCCTACAACGCGGTGCGCGTGAAGCTGGCAACGGTGACGGCGACCCTCGCCGAGGACATCGCGGGCATGCGCGTCGTGCAGTCCTTCAACCGCGAGCTCCAGCAGGAGCGCCAGTTCCAGCGCGTGAACCGGGAGTACCGGGAGTCGAACCAGCAGACAGTCGTCCTGAACGGTCTGTACTTCCCGTTCGTCGACTTCCTCTCGTCGGTGGCGATTGCGATCGTCCTCGGGTTCGGCGGCTACCTCTTCTTCCACGACGAGATCCTGATCGGGACGCTGTTCGCCTTCATGCTCTACCTGTCGAACTTCTTCGACCCGGTGCAGCAGCTCTCCCAGCTGTACAACACGTTCCTCTCCGCCGTCGCCGCGCTGGACAAGATCATGGACGTGATGGACGAGGAGCCCGAGGTGCAGGACCGCGGGGGCGCTCGCGAACTGCCCGCGCATCGAGGGGCACGTCCGCTTCGAGGACGTCCGGTTCGGCTACGGGAGCGACGGTCCGGAGGTGCTGCACGGGATCGACCTGGACGTTCCGCCGGGAACCACCGTCGCGCTCGTCGGCCACACGGGCGCCGGCAAGTCGACGATCGCGAAGCTCCTGGCCCGCTTCTACGACCCGCGCGGCGGTGCCATCACGATCGACGGGATCGACCTGCGCGACGTCACCCAGGAGTCGCTTGCGGCGCCAGCTCGGGATCGTGCCGCAGGAGGGCTTCCTCTTCGCCGGCACCGTCCGCGAGAACATCTCGTTCGGCAAGCTCGACGCGACGCCGGCAGAGGTCGTCGCTCGCCGCCCAGACGGTCGGCGCGCACGAGTTCATCATGCGCCTCGAGAACGGCTACGAGACCGAGGTGCAGGAGCGCGGCTCGCGGCTCTCGCTCGGCCAGCGCCAGCTCGTCGCGTTCGCCCGCGCGCTGCTCGCCGATCCGCGCATCCTCATCCTGGACGAGGCCACCTCGTCGGTCGACATCGGCACGGAGCGGAAGATCGAGCAGGCCCTCAACCTGCTGCTCGCCGACCGAACCGCTTTCGTCATCGCGCACCGGCTCTCGACCATCCGCAACGCCGACGTCATCGTCGTCCTCGAGGATGGACGGATCATCGAAACGGGAACACACGACGAGCTGATGGCGCGCCGGGGCTCTACCTGTCGCTGTACGGCGACTGGGCCGCGGAGGTCGCATGAGGAAGCTGCTGATCGCGGCGGCCGTGCTACCGCTCGTGCTCGCCGCTCCGGCCCTCGGCTCCGGCCAGGCCAAGCTGCAGCGCTGCACCGCGAGCATCCTGAACATGACCGGGAAGACACTCACGCTCAAGCGGGCCTCCTCCGCGCCCGTCTGGGAGCCCGGATTCATTCCGCAGCCCAGGCCGACATTCGAGACCAACGCAGCGGTCTACTGGTGGACGGTCGCCGGCTCCCACGGCTGCTGGAACCACGTCGTCTATCGCAGCGGCCGCCGCGTGGTCGCGCTGACGCTCGAGGGCCGCGCCGGTCACAAGCGGTCGGCCCGCTGCAGCCAGAAGGGCTTCCACCGCTGCAAGATCCTCAGACGCTCGCTCCGGGGCGCCCAGGTCTTCCTCTCGGTTCGCCTGAGCTGACTCGCGTTCGCTAGTCTCGCGGCCCCGTGGTCGGCGACATCCTCAATGCGGCATTCGATCTGTACAAGCAGCACTGGCAGCACCTGATCGGGGTCGCCCTCGCCTTCTACCTCGTCGCGAGCTCGATCACGCTCGTCCTCGCCATCTTCCTCGGCCAGTGGGGCGCGCTCGTCGGCGCGATCATCCTGCTGATCGGAATCTTCTGGCTGACCGGCGCGCTGGTCGAGGCGGTTGCGGACATTCGCGACGGCCGGTCGGACCTGGGCGTCAGCGAGACCTTCTCGAAGGTCTGGCCGCGCGTGTGGCCGCTCCTCGGCGCGTCGATCCTGGCCGGGCTCGGAATAGCCTTCGGGCTCGTGTTCCTCATCGTCCCGGGCCTGATCCTGCTTACCTGGTGGGCGCTCATCCCGCCCTCGATCGTCCTCGAGAACAGGGGCGTCTTCGAGTCGTTCGGACGCAGCCGTGAGCTCGTGCGCGGACACGCATGGAACGTCTTCGGCGTCCTGATCATCACCTACCTGCTGTCCGCGGTGATATCGGGAGTGATCCGCGCGATCTTCACGCCGCTCCCCGACTACGTCGGGACGTACATCGGCGACGTCATCGGCGGCTCGATCGTCGCCCCCTTCTCGGCCCTCGCCATCACGCTCATGTACTTCAGGCTGTCGGAAAACGAGACGCCCGCGACGCCTCCGGCCGAGCCCGTCGCGAGCTAGAATCGACCTCCGTTGCGGGGTCGTCTAATGGTAGGACGCTCGGCTCTGGACCGAGTAGTCTAGGTTCGAATCCTAGCCCCGCAGCCTCGCTTCTCACCCGGGCGGGCGGCTACCGAACTCGAACGACTTTCGAACGCGCGAGCGTCGCGCCCGACGCCGAGATTGCACGCGCCGCGACGAACTTGGCCGGGCCCGGAAGCGGAATACCGGTCTCGAAGCCGCGCCGCGTCGCGTGGGCGACGGCGGACACGTTGTCCGCGGCACTCCCCGCCAGGACCTCCCATTGGGCGACCTCGGTCGCGCCGTTCCAGCTCACGTAGACGGTCCTCTTGCCCTTCTTCTTCACGACGGCGACGTCGGGCGGACGGTTCGGCTCGGCGGTCCAGGGAAGGCTGTACGCCCGGTAGCTCTGCACCTTCGTCAGGAGGCGCGCATCGAAGACGAGCTTGCCGCCCGCGGTGAACTCTGAGAGGCCCGGGATAGCGTCGCCCCAGCCGACGACGAAGTGGCCGTTGGCAAGCTGCTGCACGCTCCCCTGCGTCGTCGACCCGCGTCCCTGGGGCTGGCGGAATGCGTGCAGGAGCCGGGCCTTGTGCGCTTTCTCGTCGATGGAGTAGTCGAGCGCGCGCGAGATCCACTTGGGCGGCGTGAACATGTTCGCGTTGTCGAACACGGTGTAGCTCCCGTCACCTTCGCGCGTGAAGTCGTGCTGTGCGGTGATGTGCGCGTAGCTCGGCAGCTTGAAGGTCGAGCGCTTCCCTCCGAGCCGCCAGATGATCTTTCCCGTGCGGCGGTCGACCTTGTAGACGGTCCACGTGTTGCGGGCGGAGATGAGGAAGTTTCCGTCGTCGTCGATCGCTACCGAGTTCAGGTGTGTGAAGTCGAGCGGACTCCGGGCCTTGTAGACCGAGTAGGAGTCTCGCACCGGGATGTGGCCGAGGGAGTGCCACTCGAACAGCACGTGGCCCGTCTTGATGTCGATCTCCATCGCGATGGAGTCGAGCAGGGCTCCGCTCCTGGGTCCGAGTGGCTTGAGATTCGCGCGGACGGCGCGGTACGCCACCACGAGCGCCGTTCCCTGCGGCGTGACGTAGAACTCGTGCAGGTCGGGCGGATAGCCGTTCGCCCCCTTGACCGTGGCAATCACGCGATAGGACGAATCGGCGATGATGCCCGTACCTCCTCCGTACTCGCCGGCGGAGCGCCCCTGCCACCACGTCACGACGGGCTTGCCGCCATACGTGGCGGTACGGAAGTCGTACGACTTGAAGCCCGGCCGGAGCGCGTGGAACCAGACGATCTGGCCCTTGGTGTCGAAGATCAGTGGACCGTCCTGCCCCGGCCCGCTCTTCGGGGCCATGAAGAAGTAGCGCGACGGCGTTCCCGCCATCGGCTTCGTTACCTTCACGATCGGAGGATGGAGGTCGGGGCGCGAGTGGAAGGTCGTCGAGCCCTTGACGACCGGCCTCGACCCGTCGGCGAACGTCTGGTACTTGAACGCCCCCGGCGAACGCGCGATCGTGAACGACACCGCCCCGTTCCGCTGCCCGACGAGCGGCACGTCGGCGCTTACGCTGACCCTCTCGCCGGCCGCGAACGGCCTGGCCGGTACGAAGCTTGCGCCCTCCCCGTCCGAGTGCGCCTTGATCGTTCCCGCGTGGACCTTGGTCTTCGAGCCGACCACCTTCACGCCGCTCAGCTGGTCGGGAGCAACTCCCCGGAAGCTGATCTCGCTCTGGGCCGAGGCGTCAGGCGTGCCGGCAAACGGATAGACGGCTGCTTCCTGCACGTGCGCGGCCTCCACACCGCTCCTGGGACCATGCGAGCCGGCACATCCGACGGCCAAGCCCACCGCCAGGAGGGCGAGAACGGACGCAGCCATGAACGAGCGACCCCGCGCAGTCACGCACGAGATTCTACGGACGAGGCTGGGCTTTCCGTAAAGATCCGCACATGACGCTCGCCTCGCTTTCGGACGCCCAGCTGGTCGCACGCTGTCGCGCGGGCGAGGAGGCGGCGTGGAACGAGCTCGTCAGCCGCTTCTCGCGCTACGTGTACGGCATCGCGGTCCAGGCCTTCCGGCTCTCGGAGCCGGACGCCGAGGACATCTTCCAGGAGTGCTTCGCGCGCATCTACGAGCACCTGGACAAGCTCCGCGACGACGACGCCCTCCGCCCCTGGATCGGCCAGCTGACGCGGCGGCTCTGCATCGACCGCCTGCGCAGCGGCGGACGGGAGCAGCCGGCAGAGGAGGAGCAGCTTTTCGCTTTTGCCGACGACGAGATGTCGACGCTGGACGAGGCGATGACCGTCCACGAGGCGCTTGCGACGCTGTCCGGCGACTGCCGCGAGATCCTCGACCGCTTCTTTGCCCAGGACCAGAGCTACAAGACAATCGGCGACGCGCTCGATCTGCCCTCCGGCACGATCGCGAGCAGGATCTCCCGCTGCCTGGCCAGGCTGCGCGACGCACTCGAAGGGAAGAATCCGGACGTGGAGCCCGTCTAGAGGACATGGCATACGAGGAAGAGAGAATCGCACGGCTTCTTGAAGGCCCTTCCGCCGGCCCCCGAGGGCTGGGTCCGCGCCGCCCAGGAGCTTCCGCGCTCCCGCCGCGAGCTGGACGAGATCGTCGCGCGAGCCGAGGCCGACGCCAAGTTCCGCGAGGCGCTCATCGCCGACCTCGAGAGCGCGCTGGCCACCGAGGGTTTCGAGCCGGACGAGCGGACGCTTGATCGGCTCCGCGAACGGTTCGCCTCGTAAGATCGGGGTCTGACCGACGAAATTCTCGATCTGCGGGTCGGCGAGCTGCTCGACCTCCTCGCCGCCGACGCCCCGGTGCCGGCGGGAGGCTCGGTTTCTGCCCTTGTCGTGGCGATGTCGGCGGGACTGGTGGGCATGGCCGCGCGCGTCTCGGGTGACCTCGGCGCCGTCGCGCAGGCGGAGTCGATCCGCCAGCTGGTCGCGCCCCTGGCCGCGGAGGACGCCCGGGCCTACCGCAAGGCCCTCGAGACGATGCGCGCGCCGGCCGGCGACAAGCCGGAGCAGCGGGACGAAGCCATCCGTCGCGCACTCGTGCGCGCGGCACAGGTTCCGCTGCGGATCGCGGAGGCGGCGGGCAGCGCCGCGTCCCTCGCCGCATCGGTTGCCGAGCGCGGCAGCGAAGCCGTGCGCGGGGACGCAGCCGCGGCCGCGCTCCTCTCGGCGGCGGCAGCGCGGGCCGCGGCGAACCTGGTCGCGATCAACCTGGCCGCCGGCACCGAGGACGAACTGGTCGCCCGGGCGCGCAGCGTCGCCGACGACGCGGTCGATTCCGCCCGCTTCGTCCTCGATCTCTAGCTTCAGCGCCGTCAAGGTCGGGGGGCTCCAGACGAGTCGAAGCCGAAACTGACATGCTTCACCCAGGTCGGGTGACGATTTCTGCCCGGTCAGCTTGGACAATCTGACGAAGCTAAACCCGCGATCTCTTAGGAGGCCCTGTGCTGCTTGCGTACGACTTCGGCGACCTGATGTGGTCGTTTCTCGTCTTCTTCTCCTGGATCATCTTCTTCTGGCTTCTCTTCGTGGTCTTCGGCGACCTGTTTTCCCGTCACGACGTCAGCGGCTGGGGGAAAGCGGGCTGGACGATCCTCGTGATCTTCTTGCCGTTCCTCGGAATCTTCATCTACCTGATCGCCAACGGGAAGGGCATGGGCGAGCGCAGCCAGGCGCGGGCGCAGGCCGCACAGACCGACGCCAACGCGTACATCCGTGAGGTCGCCGGCGCGAATCCCGCGGAGACGATCGCGAGCGCGAAGGCGCTGCTGGACAGCGGAACGATCACCCAGGCGGAGTTCGACCAGCTCAAGGCGAAGGCACTCGCCGCCACGTAGAAGAAGGGGCATACGAGACTCGAGAACCGCCCTGCAAACGGGCGGTTCTCTCGTGTCCAGCGAGGAGCGCGGCAGGACAGATGCCCGACGCCGCATGGCATTGGCTGGCGTCTTAGATGCCCCGCCGCGCCACTCAAGGTACGACGCACCTGCGTAGAAGTCCTGCGCCGCTGCGGGGTACGGGTTCGTGCGGTTCGGAGAGTTAAGGACAGTTTTGAGGAGAGGATTCGCTCCAAACCGACCTAACGATCTGACGGTGTGGACGTGAGGGCGTCGCGGTTTAGATCCCGATGAGAACGGTTCCGGGTGGCTCTTGTGCCAGCTCCCCGTTCTCGATCTGCGTGGCAATCCGGTCCTCCATCCGGCTCAGCCCCCAGCGATGCGTCGTCCGCCAGGTCAACGTCTGCGCCGGTGGGCCGTCTGTGTGCGCCGTCAAGTTGGGTCGCACGGTGCTGAACCCGCGCTCGAGCAGCCAGATCACAAACAAGATCACGGTGATCGTGAAGAAGATCCCGACGCCGAATTCGATGGTGATCCAGACCACGAACCCGACCATCAGCACCGTCAGGATGACGCTGCCCCAGAAGACGGGCTCTTTCTTGGCGGCGGCGAGTGCGGACTCCGGGCGCGCGCGCTCGAGCGTCCAGCTACGGCCGTCCGGGGAGCGAACAGTGCGGCTCATCTCCGGCGATCATATGCCGCCGCGCCTGCATCTGGACAGGAGTGTCTACCTCGACGGCGCGAGGAACTGCGTCGAGGGCCCCGGTCCGGAACGGCGCCGAGCTAACGGAGAGATCGCCCGAGAACGGATACGTCAGGTCGAGGAGCACGACGAGCGAGAGGCCCAGCACGAGCGCGACCGCTCCGGAGCCGATTGCGTGGAACCAGAAGCTCCGAGAACCGACGAGAACCGTGTAGCCGACGATGATGATGGAGCCCACGAGGAGAAGGACCGCGATCACCCAGGGCAGGCCGCCGCTGGCGTCTTCGAGGCGGTCCCGGCGGGCCTGGAGCGCGGTCGTCAACTGCTGCACGGAGTCGTCGTAGAACGACACCGCCCTGGGGGAACTGGGGTCGAATCCCTGAATCGCCGAGTACATGCCGTCGACGGCTGCCGATGCGCGCGCGCTGTCCTTGCCTTCGTGCATCCGCGACCACTCATCGTCGACGACGGCGCGAACGTACGCACCGACCGCGCCGCGAACGCGAGCACGATCGGGCTGCGGGAAGGCGGCGCTGTCTCGCACGATCGCGGCGAGCGCATCCGCCTCGTTGCTCACGTTGCTCTGCGTGTCGCCGTAGCTCTGGTAGGCGATCACGACGATGAACGCGAGCAAGCAGCCCGAACAGCGCGGCGACGACACCGAGTATCTGCGAGGAGACCTCTGCGTCGAACCCCTCGCGCACGGCGGGCACGAGCCTACGGATCAGCCAGACGAGCAGGAGTACGAGGCCGACGATCGCCGCAATGACGGCAATGAGGAGCAGCCAGATCGGGACGTGATTGACGACGCCGCGCAGCACGTCTCAACCGTATGCGAGCGAAGCCTCGGCTGAGGCTGGCGTCAAACGCCCATCTCGGCCGCGACGCGGCCGGATGCCACCGCCTCCTGGAGCGCTCGGTAGTCCCGCTCGTTCTGGTCCGCATAGGCCTCGGCGAACGACGCCATGGCGCGGTCGAAGGCGCGACCGCTGCCGAGATAGGCGGCTATCGCGATCCTGTCACCCGAGCGGGCGTGAGCTCTCGCCAGCGTCCAACCGCAGACCCTGCCGTAGGTCTCGAGCCCCGAGGGATCCATCAGCTCGACCTCAGCCGAGCCCTTGGAGTCCCAGAGTTGCCGGATGTAGAAGTCCCGCTCCTGCCCGTCGATCGTGAGGATGCGTTCCCAACCGAGCATCACGTCGGACGCGGCCTGCATCATCCGCTGTCCCTCGACGACGCGCTGCCCGTGCTGCGCGAACTCGCTCTTCCCGAGAAACGGCTCGAGCACGGACGCCTGCGCCTCCTTGAACTGGAGGAAGAGGGGATCGCTGTCGTCGCGGCCCGTCAAGAGCAAGATCCAGGTTCGGGCGCCTACGCTGCCGACGCCGACGACCTTACGGGCAGCATGGACGTAGCTGTAGCTCTCGAGCAGCTGGCGCCGGTCGTGCGGGAGGGTCTGCCGATACGTGCGAATCATGCGCCGCACGACGTCCTCGAGGTGTTCCTGCTCGGCACCTGGCACTACGTCCTCGATCGGAGTGACAAGGGGGTGATCGCCCACGATCCTGCGCTCACCGTCGACGGTGCGACAGAGTTTCCTGAGCGCTCGAATGTTGTCCTTCGTCCGTACGCTTGCGACGCTCGACTGGAAGCGCTTCATCTTCTTGCCCGAAACCCCCGCCCCGAGCTGGTCGCGGATCGACTGGACGTCGAGGCGCGCGTACCAGACGTGGATATTCCGCATCTCCGCGAAACGCGCCATCGCTTCGCGGTACTCGCGCGCAGCCGCCGTCACGACCGAGCGCCGGATCGAATCGCCGAAGCCGCTCTCCCGGCCCAGGACCGCGAGACTGGCGGCAAGCCGCTTGACGTCCCACTCGAAAGGTCCCGGGAGCGTCTCGTCGAAGTCATTGAGGCTGAAGACGAGCCTCCGGTCCGGCGCGGCGAAGATGCCGAAGTTCGAGAGGTGCGCGTCGCCGCAGAGCTGGGCGTGCAATCCGGTGCGTGGCCCATCCGCGAGGTCGGCCGCCATGAGAAACGCCCCGCCGCGGAAGAAGGCGAATTGGGACACCAGCATGCGCCCGTACCGGATCGGGCCGAGCTCCGGAAGGCGCGTCCGCGCCTGTAGCTCGAGCAGATCGACCGGGTCCCGGCGGCTCGGCGCCGGCTCCCAGGAGCCGTGCGCGGAGCGCGGAAGCTCGGCGCGGGCGGCCTTTCCGCGGGCAGCACGCTCGGCCGGCGTGAAGTGGAGCGCTGTCGGCTGCGAAGGCTTCCCGTCCGCCGGTGCGGGCTCGTCGAGGACGTGGGTCGTGGTCTCTCCCGAGTCCAGCTCTTGGATGTTCGCGTCCATGTTCTCCATCGCTCTGCTCCCTTTTTACGACGCCCTGCACACCATCCACGGTCGGCAGAGCGTCACGGCCCCGCCCACCTTCTGGAGGCTGCAGCCTACGCCTCCGCGATCAATGACGAGAGGACTAGCCCCTCAAGCGCGCGACCGCGCCGCCATCACCGACACCCCGACTCGCCAGATGACGGCGATGAGGAGGATCGCGGCCCCGGAGAAGACCCCGAGGGCGGCAAAGGAGACGGTGACGTTGAGCGCCGTGGAGGTTCCGACCCCCGCGGCGATGAGGGCGGCGGCTCCTCCGCCGACCTGCGTGGCCGCGCCCGCCGGCCCGACCGGCAGCGCCGCGGCCGCCGCGCCCGCGTTGAGCAAGAGGAGTGCGAGCGGGAACGAGAAGCCGATTCCGAGCGTCCCCAGGACGAGCAAGACGGCGACCGCCCGGACGAGCCAGCAGGCAGACACGAGCAGCCATGCCTCCGAAGCCCTTCGGCGAGAGGTCATGCGCGGGCTCAGCCAGCGGCCCAGCCGGAAGCGCAAGGACCGCTCGCTTCCGGCCAGGCGTGGCAGGGCAAGGATCAAAGCGGCTGCGGCGATTCCGGCGACGGCGACGAGCCCGAGTCCGACGCGCACGCCGACCCCGGCCGTTGGAAACGCCACGGCGACAAGTGCGAGCGGCACGAGCGCGACGGCGTCGATCAGGCCGAGCATGACGAGCGAGAGGCAGAGCACCCGAATGCCGGCGGGACAGCCCGGATAGCGGCGAACGACGGCGACCCGCGCCGCATCGTCGAAGCGGCCGGGAAGGACGAGCCCGATGAGGGCGGCACCGCCGTTGCCGGCCGCGAGCGCGAGTGTCCTGGGCCGCTCAGCCGGCGTGAACAGCCGTCCCCACCCGTACGCCTTCAGGGCTTGGGCGAGAAGAAGCAGCAACCCTGCAGCTGCGAGCACGCTGGGCCGGCCGTTTGTAAGGGGCCAGGAGGTGGTCGCGAAATGACGGGCAGCCAGGAACGCGAGGGCAACCCCCAAGGCGCCTGTACCGACCGCGAACGCCCAGCGACCTCTCCGCGAGCGGCGGAGACGGACGAGCGCGCCCACCAGCAGGCGATACCTGCCCTCGAGCGCGATCGGCGCGGTGGAGACGGCAACGGCCGCCAGTGGGTCTCGAGGGAGGTGAGTGGTATGCGACAGGGGGATCGGGACTTCGGTCACGCGCCCACCCTCAGTCAGGCGACGAGCTCGGGTTCGTCGCGGGTGAAGCGGGCAAGAACGCCAGCGACAAGTGACGCGGCCGCCCGAAGGTCGCAGGACTTGCTCAGATAGGCGACAGCGCCAAGCGCGTACGCGCGAGCCGCTGCGGCGGCTTCGCCTCGGCCGCTGAGGAAGATCAGCGGAATCCGGCGCGTGTGCTCGTCCTGGCCCAGCGCCTTGGCCAGCTCGAAGCCGTCGAGTCCAGGGAGCATGACGTCAGTGGTAACGAGATCCGGCTGTTCGGAACGCGCCCGCGCCAGTCCGCGGAAGCCGTTGCGTGCCTCGAGAACACTTAGCCCCGCCGAGCGCAGATTGATCGCCCAGAGCTTGGATGCAAAGGGCTCGTCTTCGACGATCAACACCCGCGGGCGCTTCCCGTTGTCCAGGTGGAGGCCGTTCGTCGCTCCAGACTGCATGCGAAGAGATTCCTGTTGCTCCTGGACGACCGCGACCCAGCGAGTCCGGCTGACCACTCGCTGGACGTCTGCGAGCTCGTGACCCGGCACGACGAGCAGGCGGGTCGGGTGAGCGCGAACCGCTTCATAGTCGGCGACCGTTACGTCGAGCAGCTCCGTGCACATGCGCCTGCTGCACTCGCAGACGATTCTGTGAATCCCGCCGTGCGCGGCGCTCAATCCGATCATGTCCTCGTTGACCGCACGCGAGAACGCGCTCCTCATCAAGTGCTGAGATGCTGCTTCGCGAATCTCCATCCACCTGACCTCCTCAGCGACGGCTTCGTCAGACGACCGCGGCGTTGCGACCGATGGCTCACCGACCTGATGGGCTGAGGGCGGATCTTTCGCGGGCCGGATCGCTTCTGGCCCGCGAGGAGTGCTTCGCTGCGCCGAAGATTGAGGCGCGGTGGCATGAAGTCTAATCAACTTCAAGCGAGCGCATCGGCCCGGTAGCGTCGGCCGCTTTCGCGAGGCTGCGGCGTCCCCTGTCCGACAGCGCGCGGTCTCGGCTCGAGCTTCCCCGGCGTAAGGCTCTAACCAATTCGGGTCAACGCCCCGCCGGGATAGCTCTAGTTCACGCTCTCACAGGTCGCGCGTGACCGCCTGGCCTTCCTCGTTGATCGTAACTTCTGTTCTCTGGTCTTCGCCGCCGCGCATGCCAAAGAGACGTTTGCGGCCTTTGACCACGAGAACTGCGCGCGTCTCGCTCAGCGACTCGACTTTGTACCCCAGTACGGCTCGTGCCTCGACCACCCGAGCGAGCTCGTACTTCGGGTCGATCTTGGCCGGTACCTCTACGGGCGGGTCGGCTAGAAGGGCTTCAGACATGGTGGGCCTCCCTCGTTGGGTCGGCCTCGCCGGGCAAATCGTCATCGAAAACGCGATGGGACAACTGTTGTCCCAAGTCACGCACGCGAGCACTCTCACTCAGCAAAGCGTTTGATCGATAACACTATCACAATTGCGATTGCAATGCTCGGTTTTTTTCCAGTCGTTTTCTTCCGAGTTAATCGAGTTATGAAGGGGCCCGATAAACGACCTGCGTCGGTCCTGCAGAGAAGCGGACCAGCAGATGAATGACTCTCCGCACTAATTTCGGGTACACTGGTTGAGCGCATAGACCTAGCGCGGAAGCCGTCGAGGCTCCGAACTTCCTCTCCGACTGCCACACCAGGCCTGAGTGCCGAGAGAGCCCTCCGGTTTTCTTGCTCCATCGAGAGAGGAGCCTCAAGATGAGTCAAGCCGCAAGACACACGACGGTGCCGGTGCTTGTGCAAAGGCCGCGGTCATGACGGGCAGAATCGAGGGACCGCGGAGGCACGGGCACTTCGATCGGCGCTGGTCGACGAGTCGTCGCGTCACCTCCGATTGGCGAGCAACAGCCGGCGTCGGCACCAATGCTGTGCCCGGTGGGCTCGAGTGGGATACGTTCTCCACGCGCTACTTCCCCGGGCGCCTTCGACACGACCTAGAGGCGATCAGCGCGTACGACTCGTACCGGCACGGGCCGACGGTGGCGCAAGAACAGCCGCCCGGAGGGAAGGCGGTCGATCGGGCCCAACGAGCCCGACCTCACCGTAGTGCGCGGCGCTCGCAGCGCGGGCGAACATCCTTGAGCAGACCCGGAGCGACCCGATGACCGCTCCGGAGGCGGTGGTGGCGGAGCCGGTCGAGTCGACAAGGTCAACCACGCGATCGGCGCAACAGATGGCCGAGGACGAGGGGCTCACCTTCACAGGAACGCCAGGGCCAGGCTATAGCGAGGGGGGCGACGTCCACGGCCCCATTGGCGCCCGCGTCCTGACTGTCGGCCCGCAACCCCGATAGCCTTGCGCGGATGCCCACCTACGGGTACCGATGCCCGAAAGGTCATGAGTTCGAGGCCATCCACGGCATGGGCGCCCCGCCCCCGAGCGCATGCGAGATCTGTGGCGCTGCCCCGGTAAGCAGAGTCTTCTACCCGATCTCCACTTCCTTCACGGGCTCAGGCTTCTATTCGACCGACTATGGCCAAGGCGAGCAGAAATCCGAGACAGCAACCCCTGCCGGCGACAGCGCCAAGCCATCAGACGAACGCGCAACGAAGACCGACGAGAACACTACGCAGAAGCCCAAGCCCGAATAGACGCCCCTCGCCGGCAGCGTCGAGCCACATTCGGAATCGTCCGGCCTCGTTGAAGGAGCCGCCAGCCTGCTCCGCTTATTCGATAGCTTCGGTTTCCGTATCTCGGTCAGCCGCTCGCAATAAAAGGTATACTCTCTTTCGTTGCCGTGATTATTCCGGCAATTTGTGCCGAGGAGAGCCCATCTGGATTCTCCGGCCCTTTCGAAATTAGGAGCGCCCGATGCATGTAACTATTCGCCGTTATGAAAACGTGGACCAGAACCGCGAGATCGAACTGACCAAGAAGGTCAACGAGTCCCTGATGCCTCGCCTGAGCGAGCTGCCCGGCTTCAGCGGCTATTACCTGATCGAAGCCAAGGACGGCGTCATGACGTCCATCAACCTCTTCGACACGTCGGCGCACGCGGACGAGTCGACTCGTGTCTCCCACGACTGGATTCGCGAGCAGAAGCTGGAGGCGGCGCTTCCGAATCCGCCCGAGGTCACGCTGGGCGAGGTCGTCGCCTTCAAAACGAACGGCGTCCACGTCTAATTCACTCGTCTGAGTCGCTGGGAGAGGCCCGCTTGCGGGCCTCTTCTTGTGACCAGGTTCAATGTCGAGCGGGTTTTGGCTTCCCTGGGGGCCCCGAGCGTTAACCCGCCTCTCTCCCGGCTGCGCACCCCTGCGTTTCCGCGTGGAGAACCGCCGCTCACTTAGCCCGGAACGGTTCCCAGCGCGAGCCAGGCGCGCGCCGGCAGCGTGAACGGGCCCTCGGGCAGGGAGGCGCGCACGGTGTCGCGCAGGGTCGCCTTGCCGGCATCGTCGAGCGAGGCGTAGAAGGCGCCGGTGGCGGGACCGGCGGCGCCGGTGAACGGCTCCCAGTAGTCGTCGAAGTCGGCGTAGTCGACGCTCGTCTCGAGCGTGCCGCCGGTGACGCCCTGCAGGCCGGCGCGGCCGAACCGCTCGACGAGGTCGCCCTCGCGCACGCCGGCGCGCGGCTGCTCGTCGGCGACGCTCGGGTCGATCTCACGCGCAGCGCGCCAGAAGTGCGAGAGCATCTGCAGCCCGCCGCCGGGGATGTCCCACATCGCGGCGGCGACGGTGCCGCCGGGCTTCGTCACGCGCGCCATCTCCCCGATGCCCTGGTCGGCGTCGCTCATCCAGGCGACGACCAGCGAGCACATCGCCGCGTCGAAGGTGCCGTCGTCCCAGGGCAGCGACTCGGCGACGCCCTCGCGCACGTCCGCGCCCGGGATGCGTGCCCGGCAGGCAGCGGCGAACTGGGGGGCGGGGTCGATCGCGGCGACGTTGTCCTCGCCGACGCGCCCGGCGAGCTCGACGGCGAGCGCGCCCGGGCCGCAGCCGACGTCGAGGACCCGCATGCCGGCGCGCACGCCGGCGGCATCGGCGAACTTCGGCGCCAGCCCGGTGGCATAGCGGCCCATGAAGCGGTCGTAGTTCTCGACTGCGGCGGTGAATTCGGCCATGGCGCCACTCAACCCGACGGCGGCCGTGTGCGTCAACCGTCGCGGTCACTGCGGCACGGGCGCGCAGGGGAATGAGAGGCGCATACGGGATTCGAACCCGTGCCGCCGCCGTGAGAGGGCGGTGTCCTAGGCCACTAGACGAATGCGCCGTGCGGGCGAAGTCTAGCGACCACCGGTCAGCTCTTCGACGAGCGGCCTGGTGTCGAGCGGCTCGAATCCGATGCGCGCGGCGATCTCCTCGCTGGAGGGCTTCGTCCCCTCGCGGAAGAGCTCGCGCAGAAGCTCGCCCGTCTCCTGGGAGTGCCACCAGCCCTCGCCGGACAGCCCGATCAGGTGCCTCCGGAGCTGGGCGGCGCGGATCCAGGCGCGGAGGTAATCGGCCGAGTAGAAGCCGGCGTCCATGTCCGCGAGGTAGTTGTCCTCGCGGTACTGGACGCCGGTGGCTTCGGTCAGCCGCTCGGCATAGCCCGCCGGCGTGCCTCTGTCCTCGGCGAAGCGCGACCAGAAGTCCAGCTCGAAGTGCAGCTTCGCGGCGTAGCGCCGAAAGAGCACCGCTTCGAGGAAGACCGTGGCTTCCGCGTTCTCGGCCGCCTGCTCCGCGGAGAGCCCGAAATAGCGTTCGTGCCAGCCCGGTTCCTTCGAGATGGCCTCGATGATGTACGAGTAGATCTCGGTCAGCGCGTGATCGCGCGAGAGCTTGCGGAACGTGTAGGGCAGCGACGGGTCGCAGCCCGCGTAGTGAAGCGCGTGGCCCGCCTCGTGGAGGAAGGCCTGGTAGTCGTGCAGGCCGCCCTGCGCGCGGGTGATGAGGTGGACGATCTCCGGCGGGTCGGAGGCGATTACGCAGGCGCGGGGTGATTTCTGCGGGCGATCCTCGAGGTCGAGCTTGATCGGCTCCTTCTCGAGATCGAAGCCCAGCTGCGCCAGCGTGTCCAGGCAGATCTCGACGGCCCGCTCCTTCGTGTACGTGGACTCCAGCGGTGAGAGCCGCCGAACGTACGCCATGTGGAAGGAGGTGGGCACATCGTCGCGCTCGGGACCAAGCAAGCTGTCGAACCAGCGCTCGCGCATGGCGGCATACGTCTCGTCGACGTCGGCGCTCGCCTGGCCGAGCACGTCCGCGAGCTCGCGCAGCGATATGCCCTTCTCCTCCTCGCTGCGGCGGACCGGGTCCGCCTCGCCGCTGACGTCCGCCTCGAGCCCTTCGCCCGCGCGCACGAGGTCGAGGCGGCGGTCGTTGAAGGAGGCCGAAACCTCCGCCTGGAGCGCGCCCAGCTCGTCCCGCTCGCCGTAGCCGGCCAGCACGGCCAGCCGGGCCTGTGCGGCGCGCAGCGGGAGCTCGTCCCCATGGAACGACACCTTGGCGGCCAGGATCGCGTTCTCGAGCTCGTCCGACTGCTCGGCGAGCTTGGCTGCCACCATCCCGCCCTCGCAGGTCAGGAGCAGGCGAGTGAGTCGCTCGCGCTCCTCTGGCGCCGCGCCCGCCTCCGCCTCGCGGAGCGCGTCGAGCTGGTCACGCGAGAAGAGGTCGGCATAGCGCGCGACGATCTTCGCCTGCTCGGAAGTTTCCTTCTCCCCCACACGCACTGCGCGCGACTCCTCCGAGCGCTCGAAGATGTACCGACGGAGGCGTGATTCGAACTCCGCGGGGGTGCGGACTGTGGCGACGGCCATCGTCGCGAATCTAACCGGTCGTGGCCGCCTGCGAGAGCCGGGTGACGAGCATCGCCAGATCCTCGGGCTCGAACGGCTTGGAAAGAACGGCGTCGACGCGCTCGCGGTCGGCCTGCGTGACCTCGGCTGTTCCGGACATGAGCACGATCGGGGTCGTGCCGCGGTCGCGAATAGGGTCGATCAGGTCGTAGCCGCTCTGCGGACCGACGTGGACGTCGAGGAGCACGACGTCGATCGCCTCTCTCGCGATGTGATCGCGCGCGGCGTCGACCGTCGGCGCCTCGAGCACGCGGTGCCCCTCGAGCTCGAGGTTGACGGTGCACAACAACCGCAGGGCCGGGTCGTCCTCCACCACGAGAACGGTCGCCGCCGTGCCGCCTCTCCCCTGGCCCATGGCTACCGAGAGCGTATACGAGCGAGTGAACGCTCCTTGCCCAGCAGCTCGAGGCTTTCGAACAAACCGGGTGAGATCTTGGATCCGGTGACCGCCACGCGAATGGGCTGGAAGGCTTTGCGGGGCGACAGTTCGAGCTCCTCCGCGAGGCCGCGGAGCGCCTGCTCGATACGGTCGGCGGTGAACGGCTCGACGTGCTCCAGCGCGTCGGCAGCCCGCGGAAGGACCTCGCCGTCGAGGAGCTCGGCATCGGGTTCGACCTCCTGGAAGAGGAAGCCGGCGAACTGCGGATACGCGCCGAGCGTGGAGATCTTCTCCTGCACGAGCGGCGCCGAGCGGCGAATCAGCTCCTCGTCCCAGTCGTAGCCCTGCTCCCGCAGGTACGAGACGAGGCGGTCGGCGAAGTCCTGAGTCGGCAGCGCGCGGATGTACACGCCGTTCATCCAGTCGAGCTTCTGGTAGTCGAAAACCGCCGGGCTGCCCTGGACGCGCTCGAACGAGAAGCGCTCGATCAACTCCTGCTCCGACATGATCGTCGTCTTATCGTCGTAACTCCAGCCGAGCAGCGCGAGGAAGTTCATGAGCGCCTCGCGCAGGTAGCCGGCTCGTTTGAATTCCTCCGCGGACAGCGCGCCGTGGCGCTTGGAGAGCTTCCTGCCGTCCGCCCCGTTGATCATGGGGACGTGCCCGTATCGGGGGATGTCGGACCCCAGCGCGCGCAGAATGTTGATCTGGCTCGGCGTGTTAGAGACGTGGTCGGTGCCCCGCACGACGTGCGTGATCCCGTCCAGCCAGTCCTCAACCGGGGAGGCGAAGTTGTAGAGCGGCCGGCCGTCCGAGCGCAGGATCACGAGATCGGCGAGCTCGTCGTTGCGGAACTCGATCGGCCCGAGCACGAGATCGTCCCAGGCGGTCACTCCCTCATCCGGCATGCGGAAGCGGATTGCCCCCTCGTCCTCGTACGCCTTTCCCTCCTCGACGAGCCGGCGGGCCTCGGCCTGACAGCGCTCGAGCCGGTCCAGCTGGAACGTCACAGGTCCGTCCCATTCGAGCCCGAGCCAGCGCAGCGAACGCTGGATCTGCTCGGTTGCCTCCGCAACCTCGCGGTTCGTGTCCGTGTTCTCGATCCGCAGCAGGCACTCGCCGCCCTGCTGGCGCGCGAACAGCCAGTTGAACAGGAAGGTGCGAGCGAGGCCGATGTGCAGCAGGCCGGTCGGGCTCGGCGCCATGCGGACACGAACGGTCATGGGCCCATGCTAGTGGCGGCTCTTTCGGCGGCCGGGAGGCGAGAGCGTGCACCCCACCGCTCGGTTTGAGCGGGGTTCGGACATCTCGGCGGCGCGCACCCGCGTACACGGCTCCCCGCGACACGGCGCCTCGCATAGGGCGCCCCGGCGCACAACCCCACCCTGGGTGGGGAACTATTGTCCACCCGCCACCCGCTGCGAGCGTATCCGGCCAAGTGCCACGTGTCCGAGCCGAGTGTGGGCCGAAATGCCGCCCGGGCGGAGGCGCGGGCCGGGCTAAGCTCGCCTCGTGTACCTGGGCGCCCACGTCTCGTCCTCGGGAGGCATTCACACCGCCATCGACCGGATCGAGGAGATGGGCGGCGAGTCCGTCCAGGTCTTCACGCAGAGCCCGCGTGCCTGGCGCCCCACGAACCACGATCCGGCCAACTTCGAGCGCTTCCGCGAGCGTCGGCAAGAAGCCGGGATCAAGGGCGTCGTCTGCCACGCGCTCTACCTGATCAACCTCGCCAGCCCGAAGAAGGACTTCTACGAGAAGTCCGTTGCGGCTCTCCGGAACACCGTCGACGTCGCGTGCGGGATCGGCGCCGAGGGCGTGATCTTCCATGTCGGCTCGCACCAGGGAGCGGGATTCGAGAAGGGGCTGAAGCGCGTCGTCCCCGCCTTGCAGCGATGCCTCGAGCGCAGCACCGACGAGACCTGGCTGCTCATAGAGAACACCGCTGGAACCGGCGACACGATCGGCCGTTCGCTCGATGAGCTCGCGACCATCGTCGACCGGCTCGACCGGCACCCGCACCTCGGCATCTGCCTCGACTCGTGCCATCTGTACGCCTCCGGCTACGACGTCACTGACCCGGAGGCCCTGAACGGCGTCATAGAAGAAGTGGACGCGACAATCGGGCTCGACCGGCTCAAGGCACTGCACGTGAACGACTCGAAGACTCCACTGGGGTCCAACCGCGACCGGCACGACAACGTCGGGGAAGGGCTGATGGGCGACAAGCTCGGCACCTTCCTGTCGCATCCCAGGCTCCAGGGCCTGCCGGCTGTGCTGGAAGTGCCGGGCACCGACGGACACGGCCCGGACAAGAAGCAGGTGCAGAAGCTGAAGCGGCTGCACACGAAATGGATGAAGAAATGAGCGCGTTGGTCGCCCTCATCGCCGCCGCGCTGCTGGCCGCCGTGCCCGCGAAGAAGGTCCCGCATTTCGTCAAGAAGGTGGACGTCGGGGGCTACAAGCTCGCGATCGAGTGCTACGGGACGGGATCGCCGGTGGTCGTGCTGGACAGCGGCTTTTCGACGCCGCGGAGCGCCTGGTACTGGGTCGTTCCGAGGCTGCGGACGACGACACGCGTGTGCTCGTACGACCGCGCCGGGCTCGGGCAAAGCGAAGGCCGGCCGGCGGCGATCACGCCGACGACCGACGAGATCATGGGCGAGCTCCACACACTCCTGCAGCGGGCAAAGCTGGCGCCGCCGTACGTCCTCGGCGGCTGGTCGATCGGCGGCTTCGACATCCGCTACTACCAGCACCGCTACCCGGCCGAGGTCGCGGGTCTCGTGCTGGTCGACGGAACGATTCCCTCCTTTCTGCTCGGCTCCCCCGACCCGCTCGATTCCGGCATCGAGACGATGTACACGCATGACGCCGCCGAGGAGCTGCTGCACCCGCCTCCGCTGGCCGGCCTCCCCGTCGTGGACATCACGCACGGCCGCGCGCTGGGCGACGCGGCCCAAGAGACGGAATGGCTGCAGGGCCAGCACCAGATCACGAGCTCGACGACGAGCTCGATCCTGGTCAAGGCGCGAGGATCGGGACACGCCATCGCCGAAGAGCGGCCGGCGCTCGTCGCCTACGGGCTCAAGCTGGTGGTGAAGTCGGTGCGAAAGGGCGCGCGGCTACCCACGTGCCGCGCGACCAGCGTGCCCAAGCTCCGCGGGACCTGCCTCTAACTAGCGCCGGACCTGCGCGAAGACCCGAAAGCTCGGCCGGCCGGCCGGAACCTCGTAGAACTCCGGGTTGATGCAGCCGATCTCGTCCTCTCGCCCCTGGTAGCAAGGGTCGACCTCGACGTGGCACATCGGCAGCGGACCGCGGCGGGCGCGGACTGCCCCGAAGCCGCCGAGCTCCTCCTGCGCCGCACGCAGCAGCCCGAGGTCGATCTCGACGTCGAACACCTTCTGCATGCACCCGACGAAGGTCGTCCCGTGGTCCTCGTACGCGTACAGGAAGGGACAGTTGCGCTCGACGCAGGCTCCGGGATAGACGACCTTGTCGCAGTGAACCCCGCACCTCCGGCACTCGACCTCGTCCTGCGGACGAAGTGGGAGCTTGGCCGGCGCCGCGGCGCGATCTGCCTGCATAGGCCGATTCTGAGGGTCGAAGCAGCCCTGCGCAAGACTTGACAAACGCAGGGACACGGGGTAAAGAGGCGAGCCCGTGGCGCGGAACCTCCTGTGGGCCTCGCTCGCGCTCGCGCCCTTCGTCTTCTTCCTCAACTGGGTCGTCGGAGCGGGAGACGTCGTGCTCTTCGTTCTGTCCGCGTGCGCGCTCATCCCCCTCGCCTGGCTGATCGGCGAGGCCACGGAGCACGCAGGCGAGCACACCGGCCCGGGAATCGGCGGCTTCCTCAACGCGACGTTCGGAAACGCGCCGGAGCTCATCATCGCGTTGCTCGCCATCAGCCAGGGGCTCCCGAACGTCGTGCGCGGCTCGCTGGCCGGAAGCGTCGCTTCGAACATCCTGCTCGTTCTCGGGGTTGCCCTCGCCGTCGGACGCGATGCGCGCATCGACCTGCGCTCGCTCACCCTCCAGCTCGGGCTCGTCGTCTTCGCGACGCTCGCGTTCCTCGTCCCTTCGATCCCCGGCTTCCACGGCGACCCGGATCGTCATTCGCTCGCGATCGCCAGCATCCCGGTCTCGATCGTCCTGCTCGTCGTCTACGGCGTGGTCATCCTCGACAACCTGCGGCGGCACCGCCGCGCACACCAGGAGGCCGAGACCGAGCCGCACGACACGGCCTGGAGCCTGCCCGCGTCGCTCGTCGTCCTCGGGATCGCGACGATCGCCACCGCCTTCGTCAGCGAGATCCTCGTGCACACGCTCGACCACTTCGCCGACGCGGCACACCTGTCGGAGCTCTTCGTCTCCGCGGTGATCGTCGCGATCGTCGGCAACGCGGCGGAGCACGGCGGCGCGATCGTCATCGCCCGCCGCGGGAAGATGAAGCTGGCCACCGAGATCGCCGTCTCGTCGAGCGCGCAAGTCTCGATGCTGGTGGTACCGGCCGTCTGCCTGCTCTCGTTCGTGGTCAAGCCGGCGCTCCCACTGGCCTTCCGGCCGATCGAGTTGATCGCGATGGGGGCTTCCGCCTTCTTCGTCGCGATCGTCATCCGCGACGGCTGGGTGCGCCGCTGGGAGGGGACGATGTTGATCGCCGTCTATGCCGGCCTCGTCGTTGCGTTCGCGCTCGCGGGAGATCGCTAAGGTGGGGCCCGATCAAATGACCGAAAACGGACAGGTCGTAAAGGCGAACGAGGTGACCCGGCGCTACGGCTCCGGGGAGACGGCCGTGGAAGCGCTCCGCGGCGTAACGCTCGGCGTCGACGCCGGCAAGCTCACCGCTGTCATGGGCCCGTCCGGGTCGGGCAAGTCGACCCTCATGCATATCCTCGCCGGCCTCGACCACCCCACCTCGGGGACCGTCGTCCTGGACGGAACCGAGATCACGAACCTCGACGACAACGACCTCACGAAGCTGCGCCGCCGCTCGATCGGCTTCGTGTTCCAGTTCTTCAACCTGCTGCCGATGCTGACGGCGGAGGAGAATGTCCTCCTTCCGCTCTCGATCGCAGGCGAGAAGCCCGACCCCGCCTGGATCAAGGAGCTGCTCGAGAACGTCGGCCTCACCAAGCGCGCAAGCCACCGGCCGGCGGAGCTCTCGGGCGGCGAGCAGCAGCGCGTCGCGATCGCGCGCGCGCTCGTGTCCAGGCCGACGGTGATGTTCGCCGACGAGCCGACCGGGAACCTCGACTCGCGCACTTCAGGCGAGATCCTCGAGCTGCTGCGCAGCTCGGTGGAGTCGTACGGCCAGACGACCGTGATGGTCACGCACGACTCCCGCGCAGCTGCGATCGCAGACCGGATCCTCTTCCTCGGCGACGGGCTAATCGTGCGGGAGTTGGGCCGGACAGACCCGGACCAGGTGCTGGCCGCCATGGCCGAAATCGGGGGCTAGCGGTGATACGAGTCGCACTCCGCGGCCTGTGGGGCCGGAAGCTGCGCGCGATCCTGACCGCGTTCGCGATCATTCTCGGAGTCGCGACGGTCAGCGGGACGTACGTCCTCACCGATTCCATCGGGGACGCCTTCGACAACATCTTCACCGGCGTTTACCGCGGCACCGACGCCGTCATCTCCGGAAAGTCCGCCTTCGATCTCGGTAGCGACAGCAACGTCCAGGTTCCCGCGTTCGACCAGTCGCTCCTCCCGAAGGTGCGGGCGCTGCCGGAGGTCGGAGCGGCCATCGGCGGTGTCGCGGGCGAGGCACAGCTGATCGGCTCGAACGGAAAGGTGATCCAGTTCGGCGGCGCGCCGAACCTCGGCTTCTCGGTCGACCCGTCCCAGCCGCAGTTCAACTCGCTCACGCTCGTGGACGGAAAGTGGCCCGGCCCCGGGCAGTTCGTCGTCGACACCTCGACCGCCGGCAAGAAGGACATCAAGATCGGCGACACCATTCGGGTGCAGGCGCAGGGACGGGCGATACCGCTGCGCGTCTCCGGCCTCGTCAACTTCGGCGCAGTGGATTCGATCGGCGGCGCGACGCTGGCCGGGTTCGGCATCGGGACGGCCCAGAAGCTCTTCCACAAGGAGGGGAAGCTCGACCAGATCCGGACCTCGCGCGCCCAGGGCGTCTCCGAGCAGCAGCTGCTCGAGTCCATCCGCGGCATCCTCCCGCCCGACACCCAGGTACGCACCGGCGAGAACCAGGCGACGAAGGACGCAAGCGACACGAAGAGCTTCACCAGCTTCCTGCAGAGCTTCCTGCTCGCCTTCGGAGGCATCGCCCTGTTCGTCGGAGCGTTCGTGATCGCGAACTCGCTCTCGATCACCATCGCACAGCGGACGCGAGAGTTCGCCACGCTGCGCACCCTTGGTGCATCCCGGCGCCAGGTACTGCGGAGCGTGCTGGTGGAGTCGACTGTCGTCGGCGCCCTCGCCTCGGTCGTCGGGCTCTTCCTCGGGCTGGCGCTCGCCAAGGGGCTGTTCGCACTCTTCTCGGCGGTCGGGTTCACGCTGCCGAACAGCGGGCTGCTCCTGAAGCCGCGGACGATCGTGGTCGCACTGCTCGTCGGGATCGTCGTCACCGTCCTGGCCAGCTTGCGCCCGGCGCTCCGCGCGACGCGTGTCCCCCCGATCGCCGCCGTCCGGGAGGGTTCCGTCCTGCCGCCCGGACGCTTCGCCAAGTACCGCGCGCTCGGCTCGGCGCTGCTGGCCGTGGTCGGCTTCGCCGCGCTCGCCTACGGCCTCTTCGGGCCGAACCTGTCCACGTCGCAGATCCTCCTGTTCATGGGGTTCGGCACGCTGTGCATCTTCTTCGGCGTCGCCCTCTTCTCCGCGCAGCTCGTCACGCCGCTCGCCACCGTGATCGGCGCGCCGGGCGCACGCTGGGGCGGCGCGCCCGGAGTGCTCGCGCGGGAGAACGCGCAGCGCAACCCGCAGCGAACCGGCTCGACGGCGGCTGCGCTCATGATCGGGCTCGCGCTCGTCACTCTCGTCGCGATGCTGGCCGCCGGCATCCGCGCGTCCTTCTTCAACGCGGTCGACCATCTCTGGGCGACCGACTACGCGGTCACGGCCGAGAACAACTACTCGCCGATCCCGATCTCCGTGGAGAAGCCGATCCAAAGCGTCCCGGGTGTCCAGCAGGTCGTGGGCGTGCGCACCGGCGAGGCCAAGTATCTCGGCAAGAAGCACGGGTTCACCGGCGTGGGCCCCGGCGCGAGCAGCGTCTTCCGGCTCGACTGGACGGAAGGCTCGCAGGCGGTGATGGACAACCTGGGCGCCGACGGCGCCTTCATAGACAAGGACTTCGCCAAGGACCACTCGCTCCACATCGGCTCGCCGATACCCGTCCTGACGCCACAGGGCGAGCAACCGACCTTCACCGTCAAGGGCATCTTCGATCCGCCGACGGGGGGTTCGCCGTTCGCCCCGGTGACCGTCTCGGCCGAGCGCTTCGACGAGCTTTTCGCGCAGCCCGACGATCTCTTCGTCTTCATCACCATGCAGGGCGGCGTCACACCGCAGAACACGGCCGCGCTCGACAAGACGCTCGCGAACTACCCGAACGCGAAGGTCCAGGACCAGCAGGAGTTCAAGGACAACCAGGCGAGCGGGCTGAACGCCACGCTCAACATCCTCTACGTCCTACTCGCACTCTCTGTGCTCGTCAGTCTGTTCGGGATCGTGAACACGCTCGTCCTCACCGTGTTCGAGCGGACGCGCGAGCTGGGGATGCTGCGCGCGGTCGGGATGACCCGCAGCCAGGTGCGCTGGCTGATCCGCTACGAAAGCATCATCACGGCGCTGATCGGAGCGGCGATCGGCATCGCGCTCGGGATCGTCCTCGCCGTCCTGCTGATCGCGCGCGTCGACTTCATCATCCTCTCGTGGCCGGTCGTGTCGTTGATCGTCTTCGTTCTCGCCGCCATCGCCGTGGGGCTGATCGCGGCGATCTTCCCCGCGCGCCGCGCGTCGCGGCTCAACGTCCTAGAGGCTCTGCAGTACGAGTAAAGGGGTAGGTCGCCCAGTAGAGCTTCACGGGCCGGCCGTCCGCGTCGCGCACGATCTTCAGCAGCTCGCCGTGCTCGCGCCCTGAGACGGTGCGGTAGACGTCCTCCCCCTCGCGCTCGAAGAGCGTGCGCGTGGGGACGTTGCGGCCGGGCCGGCGGGCTTCGAGGCTCCCGTCGCGCCACTCGAACCACCAGTCGACGCCTTCGCCCCACCAGATACCGAGCACGCCGTCGAGCTCCGCCGGCACCGGCGCGCCCGGCCGCCACGGCTCATCCTCGACGGGCAGCGCCTCCGCCGCCTTCTCGGTCAGCGCAATGGGATCGAAGCTCATGGACGGGTTCTCGGTGTTCGTGAGGAGTACGGTGCCGACCTTTTCCCGGCGCGAATAGAAGAGCCACGAGGCGTGTCCCACTGCGCCGCCCGAGTGGCCCGCAAACAGCCGGTCGCCGCGGCGGTTGATCTCGAGCCCGAGCGCCCAGCCGAGCAGCCAGCGGTCTGGATCGGCCATGACCTGCACGGCGTGCATCTCGTCCTGCTCCATGAGGACGGCGCCCCACTTCGCCAGGTCGCCGACCGTGCTGAAGAGCGCCCCCGCGGGCGCGACCGCCTTCTTGTCGGGCACCGGCTCGGGGACGGCGACGTCGGCGAAGCGTTCGACGAAGTAGCCCGTCGCGGCGTTCTCGCCGGGCCCCCACGTCGTGCGCTCCAGGCCGAGCGGACGAAGGATCCGCTCGTTCACGAACTGCTCGGGGGGAACCCCGGCGGCGCGCTCGATCACCTGCCCGAGGAGCGCGTAGACGAGGTTCGAGTAGTGCCACTGCCTGCCGGGCTCGAGCACCTGCTCCGCATCGTTCATCTCGGCGAGGAGCCGCTCGCGGTCGGGGAAGTCCAGCGACTCCCACACCTCGCCCGGAGTCTCGCGCTGCACGCCCGAGGAGTGCGCGAGCGCGCGGCGGATGGTGACGCCCTCGCGGTCCGCCTCGGGGACGTAGGCACCCAGCGGGTCGTCGAGCTTCAGCTTGCCCTCGTCGCGCAGCATCAGGATCGCGCGCGCGACGAACGTCTTCGTGATCGACGCGATCGCATACTGGCTATCGGGTGTCGCCTCACGCCCGGTCTCGACGTCCGCCAGCCCGACGGACTCGGTCCACAGCAGCTCGTCCCGCGCGGAAGAGCGCGGCGGTCGCGCTCGGCGCCGGGCTCTCGCGCTGGAACCGGATCAGCTCGCGCCGCAGGTCGGCGAGGAGTGACTCAGGCGCCGACAAGAGCTCCCAGCGCGCGGGGAATCGCGTCGAGGGCGTGGTCGATGTGCTCGTCCTCGATCCCGAGATAGGTCGCCGCACGCAGGACGCCGGGGCGCATCCCCGAGACGAGGACGCCCTCGTCGCGGATGCGCGCGCGGGCCTCGGGGACGTCCATCCCGGCCGGGACCGGGATGCCGACGAAATTCGTCTCGACCGCGTCCAGATCGACCGAGATGCCCGCCTCGGCCAGGCCTTCGGCCAAGCGCCGGGCGCGAGCATGGTCGTCGGCGAGGCGGTCGACGTTGTGGTCGAGCGCGTACAGCGCGGCCGCGGCGACCACACCGGCCTGCCGCATGGCGCCGCCGAACAGGAACTTCTGCCGCCAGGCCCGCTCGATCCGTTCCTCCGACGAGGCGAGGACGGCGCCGAGCGGGCAGCCGAGCCCCTTGGAGAAGCAGATGGTGACGCTGTCGGCGAGCCGCCCGTACTCGGCGGCGGGGATGCCGCTTGCGGCGGACGCGTTCATGATCCGCGCGCCGTCGAGGTGCACGGCGAGCCCAAGGTCGCGCGCGGCCTCCGCCGACGCGGCAAGCTCGTCGAAGGGCCAGACGCGTCCGCCGGCGCTGCGGTGTGTCTGCTCGAGGACGACGATGCTCGCCGGCTCGACGTCCTCGCTCCGCGAGACCACCTCGTGGATCTGCTCGCCTGTTATGCGCCCGTTCGCGCCCGGAAGGCCAACCATGACGAGGCCCGAGTGAACGGCGGGGCCGCCGGCCTCGAAGACCATGATGTGCGTTCGCTCCTGCGCGATCAGGAGGCATCCCGGCCGCGTGTGGATCTTCAGCGCGATCTGGTTCGCCATCGTCGCGGTCGGCAGGAAGAGCGCAGCCTCCTGGCCGAGGAGCTCGGCCGCTCGCCGCTGGAGCTCGTTGACGGTCGGGTCCTCGCGTAGCTGCTCGTCCCCGAGCTCGGCCGTGGTCATGGCCTCGAGCATCTCTGGGTGGGTCTCGTCGCCGTGTCGGAGCGGAGGTCGATCATCTGTGCGCCGTCCGGTGAGTACGGTGCCGCTCCGGCGAGCGAAAACCGCCGCAGGGCAAGGGCTCTGGGCGCGTTCGTATCGGGAATACGGGCGCGACCGGAGGCCGCCGCCCTGCGCGGCTTTGCAGCCGTCGGAGGGGCCTATTCGCCGGGCGGCGCCAATCGCAGGCTACCGTCTCACCGTGGATCTGGATCGACTCGAAGCCGTGCTGGCAGAGGCCGGCGAGCCGCTTTCCGCGCGGCGTGGTCGGCTGCCGCTCGCGGCGCCGCGGCTACGGCGAGATCACGACGCTCCCGAAGGGCTGCGCCGGCTGTCGACGAGGTGCCGTCTCGACGCTCGCCGTCGAGAGCGAGTCGCCAGCCGCGACGGGACGCTGAAGACGCTCTTTCGCACCGCCGAGGGCCATCCCGTCGAGGCCGTGCTCATGCGCTTCCGCGACGGACGGAGGTCGGTGTGCGTATCCGCCCAGTCCGGCTGTCCGCTCACCTGCACCTTCTGCGCCACCGGGCGGATGCGCTTCGCCCGCAACCTCAGCGCGTCCGAGATCCTCGACCAGGTTCTGCATTTCCGCCGCATCGAGCCGGTCGACCACTGCGTCTTCATGGGAATGGGCGAGCCGATGATGAACCTGGACGCCGTCCTGGACGCCGCCCGGCGGCTCCCGGACGTCGGCATCACGCACCGTCGCACGACGGTCTCCACAGTCGGCTGGATGCCCGGACTGCAGCGGTTCGTGGACGACGTCGATGAGCCGATCCGGCTCGCCCTCTCCCTGCACGCGCCGGAGCCGGCGCTGCGCTCGGCGCTCATGCCGGTCAACGACCGCTATCCGCTGAAGGACGTGCTCGAGGTCTGCCGCGAGTACGTGCGTCGCCGCCGCCGGCGCGTCTTCGTCGAGTACGTGATGCTCGCGGGCGTCAACGACCGTGTCGAGCAGGCTTCCGCGCTCGCCGACCTCCTGCAGGGCAGCGAGTTCAAGGTCAACCTCATCCCGTACAACCCCACGGGGATGTATGACGGCTCCTCGCGCAAGGCGATCGCGGCGTTCCACCGTGTGCTCGCCGACGCCGGGATTCCTGCCACGGTCCGGCTCACGCGCGGGCGGGACATCGCGGCCGCCTGCGGCCAGCTCGCTGCGGTGGCCTCCTAGTTCTCCTCGTCGGGCGGAGGCCTGCGAGGGAGGCGGAGAATCGCCGGGCGGCGCTTCCTGAGCAGGACATCCTGGAAGAGCCGTCGGTCCTCGTCCGTCAACGTCTCGGCGAACTCGACGATCGCCGACACGAGGTCCCCGCCGGTGTGCTTCTCCTCCAGCGCCTCGAGCCGCGCCTCGAGCGCGGTGCGCGTCCAACGCAGCGGCTCGCTCACGCGCCTGCGGGCGTCTCGGCGGGAGCTCCCAGCGCGGCGGGCTCGGGATCGCCCGCCAGGTCCGGGTGCTCGTCGTAGCCGTACTTGACGACCGCGCGCTTCGCCGCCTTGACCTCGTCCAAGCGCCTGACCGGACGGTGGTGCGGCGCCTCCTTGAGGACGTCCGGATCGTCCTCCGCCTCGCGGGCGATCTCGAGCATCGCCTCCGCGAACGCGTCCAGCATCTCCTTCGTCTCCGTCTCGGTCGGCTCGATCATCAGCGCCTCGGCGACGATCAGCGGGAAGTAGACCGTCGGCGGGTGGAAGCCGTAGTCCATCAGCCGCTTGGCGACGTCGAGCGCCGTGATTCCGTGCTCGCGCTTGAGGTTGCGTGCGGAGAGGACGAACTCATGCATGCACAGGCGGTCGAAGGGCAGGCCGTATGCCCCGCGCAGGCGCGCGAGGAGGTAGTTCGCGTTGAGCACCGCCACCTCGGACATCTCGCGCAGCGCCGGCCCGTACGCGCGCATGAACGCATAGGAGCGGACGAAGACGCCGAACGGCCCGTAGTAGCCGCGCACCTTTCCGATCGACTTGGGCCGGTCGTAGTCGAACCCGAACCCGGCTTCCTTGCGGGTGAGGACGGGGACGGGCAGGAAGGGCTCGAGGATGTCCCTGACCGCCAACGGCCCGCCGCCGGGACCGCCGCCGCCGTGCGGCTGCGAAAAGGTCTTGTGCAGGTTGAAGTGGACGATGTCGAAGCCCATGTCGCCCGGCCGGGAGATCCCGCAGACCGCGTTCAGGTTCGCCCCGTCGTAGTAGAGGAGCGCCCCGGCGTCGTGGAAGACCTTCGCGACCTCCTCGATGTTCTCGTCGAAGAGCCCGAGGGTCGAGGGGTTGGTCAACATCAGCCCTGCCGTGCGCTCGTCTACCAGCGTGCGCAGGTGCTCGACGTCGACGTTGCCGCGCGCGTCCGTCTGGACCTTGGCGAGCTTGTATCCGCCCATCGTCACGCTCGCGGGGTTCGTCCCGTGCGCCGTGTCCGCGGTGACGATCGTGTCCCGGTCCTCGCCCCTGTCGGCGAAATACGCGCGCATGAGCATGAGGCCGGTCAGCTCGCCCTGCGACCCGGCCGCCGGCTGGAGGGTGATCGCCGGGAGGCCCGCAACCTCGGCCAGGATGCGTTCCAGCTCCCACATCAGCTCGAGCGCGCCCTGGACGCCGTCCTCCTCCTGCAACGGATGGAGGTCGCGGAAACCGGGGAGCATCACGACTCTCTCGTTGACGCGCGGGTTGTGCTTCATCGTGCACGAGCCGAGCGGGTAGAAGCCGGTGTCGATTCCGAACGTGCGGTCGGCGAGCGCGGTGAAGTGCCGGACGAGCTCGGGCTCGGAGATCTCGGGGAGCCTTGGGGCGGTCTCGCGGCGCAGCTCCGAGGGGAGCTCGGGGACGGGGAGGCCGGGCTGCGGCGGATGGCCGGCTCTTCGCCCTGCACGCGACTTCTCGAAGATCAGCTCCACGCCGCCACCACCTCCGCCAGGCGGTCGATGTCCTCCCGCGTCTTCTTCTCCGTCACGCACACGAGCAGCGCGTCGTCGAGACCGTCGTAGTCGCGGCCGAGCGCGTAGCCGGGATGGACGCCCTGCTCTCGGGCCGCCTTGACGGCCTCCCGTGCGGGCCGTCCGACGTGGACGGCAAACTCCTTGAATGTTGTCTGTTCGGGAAACACAAGCTTGGCACCGGCCTGAGTCAGCACCTGCTTCGCGTACTCCGCGAGCGCGAGGCAGGTCTCCCCCAGCTCGCGCAATCCCTGTGGGCCAAGCCACGACAGGTAGACGAGGCCGGCCAGGGCGAGCAGCGTCTGGTTCGTGGTGATGTTCGAGGTCGCCTTCTCCCGGCGAATGTGCTGCTCCCGGGTCTGCAGGGTGAGGACATAGCCGCGTTTACCCGCGGTGTCTACCGTCTCGCCGACGATGCGGCCCGGCATCCGCCGGATCAGGTCGGAGCGAGCGGCCAGGAACCCATAGTGCGGGCCGCCGTACGACATGTAGTTGCCGGCGGGCTGGCCTTCGCCGACCGCGATGGCGCAGCCGTAGTTGCCGGGCGCCTCGAGCAGTCCGAGCGACGTCGGGTCGACATGCGCGACCGCAAGCGCGCCGGCGTCCGACGCAGCGGCGGCCAGGTCGGGGGCCGGCTCCAGGCAACCGAAGAAGTTCGGCTGCTGGAAGAACGCGCAGGCCGCGTCCTCGGCTGCCGCGCCGAACTCGGTCGCGTCGGTCACGCCACCACGGTGGGGAACCTCGACGACCTCGAGCCCGAAGCCGGGGGCGTAGGTCTTCACCACCTGGCGCACCTGCGGATTGACAGTCTCGGCAAGCACCACGCGCGAACGTCCGGTTGCGTGCTTGGCGATGTAGCAGGCGTCGGCCGCGACCGTCGTGCCGTCGTAGCCTGACGCGTTCGAAACGTCCAGCCCGGTCAGCTCGCAGATCGCGGTCTGGTACTCGAAGATCGCCTGCAACACGCCCTGGCTCATCTCGGGCTGGTACGGCGTGTAGGCGGTCAGCAGCTCGCCACGCGAGAGCACGGCGTCGACCACCGCGGGGACGTAGTGGTCGTAGATGCCCGCCCCGAGGAACGAGAGCTCGATGCCCGTGTGGACGTTCCTGGACGCCAGCTCGGCGAGGTGCTCCACGAGCTCCTGCTCGGACAGCGCTGGAGGCACGTCGAGCGTCCGGCCGAAGCGGAGGCCATCCGGGATGTCCACGAAGAGCTCGTCGATCGACGAGACGCCGATCGTCTCGAGCATCTCCTGACGGTCCGAGTCTGTGAGAGAGAGGTAGCCCACTACGTCTAGGGCGTCACTGCTCGGCGATCAGCTTCCGGTACGCCTCGGCGTCGAGGAGCTCGTCGACCTCGGCGGAATCGGTCAGCTCGATGCGGATGAGCCAGCCCTCGCCGTAGGGGTCCTCGTTCACCGTCTCCGGCGCGTCGACCACCTTCTGGTTGACCTCGACCACGCGGCCGGAGAGCGGCGAGATCAGATCCGAGACTGCCTTGACGGACTCCACCTCGCCGTACGTGTGGTCCTTCTCGATCCGCGTGTCCTCCTCCGGCGGCTCGTAGTGGACGAGCTCGCCCAGCGAGTCCTGCGCGTACCAGGTGACCCCGAGGGTCGCCTGGCCGCCCTCGATCCTCGCCCAGTCGTGCTCGGGGTGGTACTTCAGCTCGTCCGGATAGTTCTCCGCCACTACGACTCCCCTCGGTGATAGATCGGTTTCTTGACGACGCGCGCCTTCCTCGGCTTGCCGCGCACGTCAATCGTAATCTCGGTCTCAGGCGCGGAGTGGTCCGCCGGAACGTAGCCGAGGCCGATCCCCTGCTCGAGCACCGGCGAGTGAGTCCCGGAGGTGACCTCGCCGCCTTCCTCGATCGGCATTCCCGCCCGCGGCACCGCGCGCTCCTCCATGACGAAGGCGACCAGCCGGCGGCTCGGCCCCGCTTCTTTGATCCGGCGGAGCTCCTCGACGCCCGTGAACTCCTTCTCGAGCGCGCATACCCAGCCGAGACCCGCGGAGATCGCGTCCGTCTCGGGGGTGATGTCGTTGCCGTGCAGCGGGTAGCAGACCTCCAGCCGGAGCGTGTCCCGCGCGCCGAGCCCGCATGGCACCGCGCCGCGAGCCAGAATCGCATCCCATAGCTCCACCGCGTCCTCGGCCATGACCAGCAGCTCGACGCCCTCCTCGCCGGTGTAGCCGGTCCGCGCGATCGCACACTCGACGCCGTCTATGTCCCCCATTGCGAACGTGAACGCCGGCTCGTGCTCGAGGCCGAGCCGCTCGATCGCCTTCGGCCCCTGCACGGCGATCAGCGCGTACTGGTCGGACAGGTCGCGCACGTCCGATCCGGTGATCTCGCGGTCCTTGATCCAGCGAAACGCCGCATCCTTGTTTGCCGCGTTCACGATCAGGAGGAACCGGAATGGATCGAGCTCGTAGACGATGAGGTCGTCGATGATCCCGCCGCGCTCGTTGGTCAGCAGCGTGTACTGCGCCTGGCCCGGCCCGATCCGCTCGAGGTCGTTGGCGAGCAGGCTCTGCAGGAGCTCGCGGGCACGCGGCCCCTCGACCTCGATCTCGCCCATATGGGAAACGTCGAAGGCGCCGCAGTCCTTTCGCACAGCCAGGTGCTCGGGGATGACGCCGTCGTACTGCACCGGCATCTCCCACCCCGCGAACGGGACCATGCGCGCGCCGAGCGCGACGTGGCGATCGTGCAACGGGGTCTTCTGGAGGACGGCCTGCACTCCGAGGAGTGAGGCTATCGAACGGACCTAGCCGTCTCGAAGGAAGGGAGGAACGTCCAGCAGCTCGTCCGGGACGTCGAAGCGCTCGGTCCCTCCGGAGGCGGGAGTCTGCGTCCGCCGTCCGCTTTCCACGGCCGGCACGGCACGGCGTCGACGCCCGCCGCCACCGAAGCCGGTGGCGATCACGGTCACCCGCACCTCTTCCGTCATCGCGTCGTCGATGACGGCGCCGAAGATGACGTTCGCGTTCGTGTCGGCGGCGGCCGTCACGACCTCCGCGGCTTCGTTCACCTCGAACAGGCCGAGATCACGGCCGCCGGTGACGTTGAGGAGGATGCCCGTGGCCCCGTCGATCGATGCCTCGAGGAGCGGTGAGGCGACGGCGGCTCGCGCCGCCTCGGCGGCCCGGTTGTCGCCCGATGCACGTCCGATTCCCATCAGAGCCGAGCCGGCCTCGTTCATGATCGTCCGCACGTCGGCGAAGTCGAGGTTGACCAGGCCGGGAACGGTGATCAGGTCGGTGATTCCCTGGACGCCCTGCCGGAGGACCTCGTCGGCAACCCTGAACGCGTCGAGCAGCGGAGTCGTCCGCTCGACCACCTGCAGGAGGCGGTCATTCTCGATCACGATCAGCGTGTCCACGCGGTCCTGGAGCTCGCGGATGCCAATCTCCGCCTGCTCGGCCCGGCGACGCCCTTCGAAGGAGAACGGACGTGTCACGACACCGACGGTCAGGGCGCCGAGACTTCGTGCGATCTCAGCGACGATCGGCGCGGCCCCCGTGCCCGTGCCGCCGCCCTCACCGGCGGTGACGAAGACCATGTCGGCGCCCTTGAGCGCTTCCTTGATCTCGTCCCTGCTCTCCTCGGCGGCGTCGCGTCCAACGGTCGGATCGGCGCCCGCGCCGAGGCCGTGCGTCCGGTCCTTGCCGATCGCGAGCTTCACGTCGGCGTCCGTTTCCATGAGCACCTGTGCGTCCGTGTTGAGCGCGATGAAGTCGACGCCGCGCAGGCCCGCGTCGACCATGCGCGTCACGGCGTTCGTCCCTCCGCCGCCGACTCCGACGACCTTTATTACCGCCAGATAATTCGATTCCATTGTCACGCTCGACCAGACTCGACCTCAACGTATACCGGAGAGTTGATGGTTATCGAGCCTCCTCCGCACACCAGCGTATTCGGAGTATCCCGGTTTGTCAACAGAATACCAGCGCGTAAACCCTCAACCTAAAGCTTCGGGTTTAGGGTTGAGCTTGCTCACCGGGCGGTCCGGAACCGTCAGGTCGATATAGCCGGTGGCATCGGTAGCGCTGGCCGCGATCCTTGCTCCGACGGCGAGCTTGAGCGGAAGATTCGTCGCGTCCCCAAGGTGGAGCTCGAGGCCCGAACGGAGCACGAGCGTCAGCTCGTCGGTCGCTGCGCGGACGGTTTCGACGCGGCGGCGAAGGAGGCTGTGCCACAGCGGCGCCGCGGCCGTTACGGCGCGCGCAGGATCCCCGGAAAGCGTTCCGCCCGGGGAGACGGAAACCGTGCCCTGCAGCCAGATGCGCGGGAGGTCGGTCCGCTCTCCCTTCGGCAGGCTCGAGATCACGCGCGCACGCGCCGAGACGAGCCATGAATCAGCTCCCCTGCGGAGGACTGCGACTGCCCGCTCGGGCGTGACGAAGACGCGGAGCGTGTGCGGAAAATCACGGTCGTAGTGCGCCTCGGCCACCACCGGAAGCGCGGCCAGCCGCCGCTCGACGCCGGCTCCGTCCAGCGTGACCAGGCTCGACCCGGTGAACGGCGCGAGCGCTGCCCGTACCTGGCCTGCGACCGAGGCCGGAGCTCCGCGTACGTCGATGCGATCGACGGCGAAGAGGGAGCTCTCCCGGGCGAGGAGATAGACGCCGGCGGCAAGCGCGACCACGATGAGCGTGATCGCCGTGACGCGGCCGCTCGGTGTGATGCGGCGGAGATCGACGCGCCGTCTGGGCGCAGGCTGCGGGAGGACGACCACGCCGGCGTCCACCCGCGCGGATATCCGGGCCTCTTCCGCCACGTGCATCTCTTCGCCGCCGGCGGAGAGGGTCCTACCTGGGAAACGCCACGCCCAGCAGCTGGACTTCGTGCTCGAGCTCGACTCCGAACTGCTCGCGCGCCCGCCGGCGAGCCTCGACCATGAGCGCGAGCGCATCCGCGGTGAGTGCCGCGTCCGCGTTCTCGATGAAATTCGCGTGGCGCGGCGAGATCTGCGCGCCGCCGATCCGGTGCCCGCGCAACCCACACGCCTCGAGCATCCGGCCGGCGGACAGCTCGTGCTCCGGGTTCTTGAACACGCTGCCGAACGTGCGCTTGTTCGTCGGCTGGGCGTCTTTCCTCTGCTCCTGCATCCCCGCGACGATCTGCTTGATCTCGTCGAGCGGCCGCGGCGTCAAATGGAACTCGACCGTCGCCACGATCTGGCCTGGACGGAGGTTCGAGCGGCGGTAGTCCATCCCCAGCTGGGACGGAACCAGCCAGCGGGCGCTCTGCGCATCGACCACGAGTGCGCTTGCCATCACCCCGGCAATTTCTCCACCATAGGCTCCCGCGTTCATCCATACCCCGCCCCCGGCCGTCCCGGGAATCGCACACGCGAATTCGAGGCCGCCGAGCTCTGCTTCCCGTGCTCGGTGAAGGCACACGGCGAGGGGCGCACCGCCGCCCGCGAACAACCGCCGGGAATCAGCCCTCTCGACCTTCGCCAGGTCGCCTGCGAGCTTGAGCACGAGCCCTTCGAAGCCGTCATCAGCGGCCAGAAGATTTGATCCGAGCCCGACCGGCGCGACGGGGAGCTCGTGCTCGTCTGCCCAGCGAAGTAGTTCCTGGAGCTCCTCGACAGTCTCGGGCCGGGCGAAGGCGCGCGCGGGGCCGCCCGTCCCAATCGTCGTCAGCCTGCGGAGCTCTACACCCTGCTCGATCTTCATGCCAGCACCTCGACGAGCCGACGCGCTGCGGAGTCGATGTCCCCCGCGCCGATGGTCACGGCGACGTCTCCCGGCTCTGCGCGCGCGGCCACGAACGAGACAGCGTCGTCGAGGCTCGGCGTCCAGCCCACCGTCGCGCCCGGGCGCACCTCGGCCAGCGCGTCCACCACCAGCTTGCCGCTCACGCCCTCGACCGGCTCTTCTCGCGCCGCATAGATATCGGTGACGCAGACGGCGTCGGCACGGGACAGCGCGACTGCGAACTCATGCGAGAGGTGACGCGTTCGCGAGTAGAGGTGCGGCTGGAACGCGGCGATTACACGCCCGGACGCGGTCTCGAGCGCTGCCGCGATCGCCGCGTCCACCTCGCTCGGATGGTGCGCGTAGTCGTCGTAGACCGCGATTCCGCGCGGCTCCCCGACGAGCTCGAAGCGCCGTCCCGCGCCGCGGAACTCCGCGAGCACCGGCGCCGCGTCGGAGGGATCGACCTCGCACAGCTGGAGGGCGGCGAGCGCACAGGCAGCGTTCCGCCGGTTGTGCTCCCCTTGCAGGGCCAGCGGGATGTCGGCGGGATCGAGCTCCCAGCCGCGCACCGCGTGTGGAATGTGCGCGAGCCAGCGCTCGAACATAGCGTCGACCTCGGCCTGGGACGAGAATGTCGTGTGATGGTCGAGCTCGACGTTGGTCACGACGCCGATCTCAGGCCGCAGCCGCTCGACCGTCCGGTCCGATTCGTCGCCCTCGGCGACCAGCCACCCCTCCCCCGCGCCCGCGTTCCCGCCGAGCTGCGGAATCTCGCCTCCGATCACGAAGGCGGGATCGCGGCCGAGCCGCGAAAGGCAGTACGCGATCATCCCGGCCGTCGTCGTCTTGCCGTGCGTCCCCGAGACGACGACCGAGCGCCGGAGCGAGACCAGCTCGGCCAGAAGCTCGGCGCGGGCGCGGCCGGGAAAGTCGTACGCGCTCGAGACGAAGACCTCCCAGCCCGCCGGAGGCTCCGGCTCGGCCGAAATCGCGATGGGGATGCCGGCGGCACGGACGCGCTCCGCATAGGAAGTGTCGTTGCGGTCCCACCCGGCCACTTCGGCGCCCCAGGCGTGCGCGAGCAGCGCGTACGCGCTCATGCCGGCGCCACCAACTCCGACGATGAAGATCCTCCTACCGGCCAGAGCGGGCAAGCGCGATCAACTCCTCGGCGATGACGTCGGCAGCGTCGGGACGGGCGAGCGCGAGCATGGCCTCCCCCATCCTCACCCGGCGCCCCTCGTCCTCGAGCAGCGCGTGGATGGCGTCCTCGGCGCGGCCGATCTCCGGCTCGGGTACCACGACCGCGCCGCCGCCCCGCTCGAAGTAGCGCGCGTTCTTCGTCTGGTGGTCGGCGGTCACGTTCGGCGAAGGGACGAGGACGGCGGGCTTTCCGGCGGCCGCGACCTCCCAGATCGAGCCTCCGGCGCGCGCGAAAACGAGATCGCAGGCGGCGAGCGCGCCGGCGAAGTCGTCCGTCCAGGGAAGTAGGATGTAGTCAGAGCGGGCAACGCGGGGCCGAAGCTCTTCTACATACCTCTCTCCGCAGAGGTGGAGGACGGCTGGACCGGAACCCTCGGGTCGAGATCCGAAGAAGTCGAGGGCGGCCTCGTTGAGGGCTTGCGCCCCCTGCGAGCCGCCGAAGACGAGCAGTACCGGCCCCTCGACGGGGAGCCCGAAACGGCGGCGGGCATCCTCACGGGACGGTCGTTCCACGTGCGGAACCGGACGGCCGACGACTCGGTACTTCGGCCCTGCCCGCCCTTCGATCGGATAGGCGAGGAAGACGCGCTTCGCGAAGGGTGCGGCCAGCCGGTTGGCCAGGCCGAAATGCGCATCGGCCTCGGTCAGCGCGGCAGGGACGTGGTGGCGCCAGGCGGCGTAGACCATCGGGCCGGCGACGTAGCCTCCTCCACCGAGCACCACGTCGGGCCGGCGACGCTCGATGATCCGCCCGCACGCGGCAGGTGCGCGGGCGGCGAGGAGCAGCGAACGCGCCATGGCCGCGCCAGGCTTGCGCGTGATGCCCGAGACCCTGAACGTGTCGAGCTCGTAACCGGCCGCCGGGACGAGGCGGGCCTCAGCCCGATCGGGCGACCCGGCGAAGGTCACGAGCACGCTGCGCCGCCGCAGCGCGTCCGCGATCGCCAGTGCCGGTGTCGTATGCCCAGCTGTCCCCCCGGCTGCGATCAGACAGGCGAGCTGCTCGTTCTGCTTCACGATCGCGACCGATGTTAAGGAGGATGCCGACGGCCATGAGCGCGACGACGAGGCTCGAGCCGCCGTAGGAGACGAACGGAAGCGGGATCCCGGTGAGCGGAGCGAGCCCGAGGACGGCGGCGAGATTGACGGCGGCCTGGGCGCAGACGAGCGTCACGAGCCCGGCCGCAAGCGTCTTGCCGAAGGGATCGGTGCAGCGGAGCGCGATTCTCAGCCCCGCATAGGCGAAGGCGACGTACGCGGCGATCAGCCCCATCGAGCCGACGAGACCGAGCTCCTCGCCGATGACGGCGAAGATCATGTCCGTGTGCGCTTCGGGGAGGTAGAAGATCTTCTCGACGCTGTGCCCGAGCCCGGTGCCGAAGATCCCACCGGAGCCGAGACCGATCATCGCCTGCACCGTCTGATAGCCCGCGCCCTGCGAGTCGCCCCACGGGTTGATGAAGCTGAAGATGCGGGCGCGGCGGTACGGTTCGAACCACGCGGCGGCGACGCCGAGCACCGTCACGATCGTTCCGGCGGCGAGGAGCGTCCGGCCGGGCGTGCCCGCCACAGCGAGCATCCCGATGAGCATGAGGACAAGCGCGATCGCGGTCCCCAGGTCGGGCTCGGCCAGGAGGAGAACACAGAAGATCCCCGCGAGCAGCCCGATCGGCCGCGCCAGCTGCTTCAGCGTCTGCGGAGCCCCCCGGCGGCTGAGGAACCAGGCCGCCCAGACGGCGAGCGCGAGCTTGGCGAGCTCCGAGGGCTGGAACACGATCGGCCCGAACGAGATCCAGCGGCGCGCGCCGTTGACCGCCGTCCCCAGCACGAGCACCGCGACGCACAGCACGAGGCTCCCGACCACGAGCATCGGCGCGAGCTTCTTCAGCGACCGGAAGTTGATACGCGAGAAGACGAACAGGAGGACGAGGCCGATTGCGGCGTAGATCCCCTGTCGCTTCAGATACGAGTTCGGGTCGCCGTTCGAGATCGTCGCCGACGCCGAGGTCGCGCTGTACACCATGACGAGGCCGAACGCGACGAGCGCGAGCGTGACGAGGACGAGGATCTGGACGTCGAGCTGCGCGCGCTTCACGGAAGCGCCTCCACGATCCGGCGGAACGCGTCGCCGCGCTCCTCGAAGTTGCGGAACTGGTCGTAGCTGGCACACGCAGGCGAGAGCAGGACGACGTCCCCCGCGGCGGCGAGGGATGCGGCATGTGCGACGGCACGGTCGAGCGTTTCGTCGACGTCACCTTCGATCAGCTCGCCTAGCCGCGCCGCCTCGTCCCCGATCAAATGGACGGAGCGGACGTTCGGCCCGACCGCGGCCGCGAGCGGGGCGAAGTCTTCGCCCTTCGACGAGCCGCCGAGGATGACGTGCACCGGCTCGCCCGCGTATGTCTCGAGCGCGCGCATGGCGGCTGCGACGTTCGTCGCCTTGGAGTCGTTGACGAAGCGGACGCCGCGCAGCTCCCGCACTGCCTCCAGCCGGTGCGGGACGCCCGCGAACGAGCCCAGGGCGTCGGCGATCGCGCCGTCGTCGATACCGGCGGAACGCGCAGCCGCGGTGGCGGCCGCAGCGTTCTCGCGGTTGTGCCGGCCCGGCAGGAGCGGTTCGGCGGGAAGGGGGTCGTCGGCGCCGAACTCCATCCCTTCGAGCCCCGAGCCGCGCGGGACGATCTTCGTGTTCGCGCGCTCGAGGATGCGCAGCTTGGCGGCACGATACGCCTCGAAATCGGCGTGCCGGTCGAGGTGGTCGGGCTCGACGTTCAGCAGGACGGCGACCTCGCAGCTGAAGTCGTGCACGTCCTCGAGCGCGAAGCTCGACACCTCGCACACGATCCATGTGCCCGCCTCGACCGAGAGCGCGACCTCGCTCAGCGGCGTGTGCTCGTTGCCCGCGAGCACCGCCTCCCGTCCCGCCGCGTCGAACATCGCGCCCAGCAGCCGCACGGTGGTCGTCTTCCCCTTCGTGCCCGTGACGCCGACGATCGGGTTCCCGGGGAGCAACCGCCAGCCGAGCTCGAGCTCGCTCCAGACCGGGACGCCGCGCGCACGCGCGACCGCCACCGGCGGCGCCTCGCCCGGCACTCCTGGGCTCTTCACGACAACGTCGACGTCCTGCAGCAAATCCTCCTCCTCGGTCCCGAGCAGGACTTCGACACCCGCCTCGGCAAGCCTCCCGGCGTCCGCGTCGGGCCGTCGGTCGGCCGCGCGCACCGTCCATCCGCGGGCCGCGAGACCGAGCGCGGCGGCGCGGCCGGTGACCCCCAGGCCGACGACCAGAGCCCGCTCGCCGGCCACTACTTCTTGTGGAACAGCTCGGGGTGGAAGTCGAAGAAGTACTGGTAGTACACCGCGAAGGCCCCGGCGGCGAGGATGGCCGCGACGATCCAGAAGCGCACCATGATCTTCGTCTCGGACCACGCCTTCATCTCGAAGTGGTGGTGGATGGGCGCCATCAGGAAGACGCGCTTCCCCCAGAACTTGAAGGTCGCCACCTGCAGGATCACCGACAGCGCCTCGATCAGGAAGATCCCGCCGACGACGAGCAGCAGCACCTCGACCTTGGCGAAGACGGCGAACCCGGCGAGCGCACCGCCGATTCCCATCGCGCCGGTGTCGCCCATGAACACCTCCGCGGGAAAGGCGTTGAACCATAAGAAGCCGATCGAGGCGCCCGCGAGCGCGCCGCCGAGGATGGCGAGGTCGACCGCGTTCGGGTCGCCGCTGCCCGTGCGAATGTAGGTCAGCACGTTGATCGCGGTGAAGCAGACGACGGCGATGATCCCCGTGCCCGCGGCGAGCCCGTCGATGCCGTCGGTGAGGTTCACGCCGTTGGCCGCGCCGGCCAGGATGAGGAAGACGAGGACGTACCAGAACCAGGACAGCTCGGCGTTGACGTTGATGATCGGGATGTAGATCGACGTCTTGTAGTCGAGGTCGTGCGCCGCGAAGCCGAGCCCGACCGTTACCGCTCCGAGCAGGAGGAGCTTCCACCGGCCGGAGAGACCGAGCGAGCGCCGGTGGGTCAGCTTGATGAAGTCATCCGCGAAGCCGATCGCAGCACAGGCGAGCGTCACGCCGAAGACGGTGAGCGCCGGGAGCGTGTACTTGCTCATCGCGAGGAACCCGACGGACATCGCGATCATGATCAGAACGCCGCCCATCACCGGCGTCCCCTGCTTGACGACGTGATGTTGCGGCCCTTCCTCGCGGATGTGCTGGCCGTACTCCTTACGACGCAGGAACGCGATGAAGCGCGGCCCCACGACGATCGCGATCACCATCGCAATGACGGCGGCGGCGAGAACTCGAACCACTAGGAGGCCTCGACCGGCACGAGCTCGTCGACCAGCTGCTCGAGCTCGAGGACACGCGCGCCCTTGAGGAGGACGCAGTCGCCGGGGCGTAGCTCCTCCCGCAGCAGCTCGAGCGCGGCCTCGCGGTCAGGCACCGAGCGGCCGCCGTACGCACGAGCGAGCGGACCGACCGCTATTACGACATCCGGCGCGATCTCGGCGATCGCAGCCGCGACCTCGCGGTGCCCCTCCCCCGCGTAATCGCCGAGCTCGGCCATCTCGCCCAGCACCGCCACGGTGCGCCGGTCGCCCGCGCGCTCGCGCAGGTGCTCGAGCGCCGCGCGCATGGAGATCGGATTCGCGTTCCACGCGTCGTTGATGAGCAGGCCGCCGCCGGCGAGCTCCTGCTCCTGGTTGCGCCAGCCCGCGAACTCGACCTCCAGGCGCGACGGGAGCTCCAGGCCGAGCGCGCGCGCGGCGGCCAGGGCGCACAGCCCGTTCACGGCGAGGTGGCGCGCGGCAAAGCTGACCTCGACCTCGCCCAGCGTCGTGCGCAGGTGCGGCGGGTCGAACGACTCGACGCGGACGTCCTCCCCGATCCGCACGACCTCGAGATCTTCCCGCTCGACGGGGAAGTCGGCCGGGACGATCGCCGTGCCTCCCGCGGGCAGCGCCTCGACGAGCTCGCTCTTGGCGCGGACGACGCCCTCCAGCGTTCCCACCTTCTCCAGATGGACGGGCCCGATGGTGACGACGACACCGATCTCGGGCCGCGTCAGCTCGGCCAGCTCGGCGATCTGCCCGAACCCGCGCATCGCCAGCTCGGTGATGCAGATCTCGGTCTGGGGCTCGAGCCGGCAGAGCGTCAGCGGGACGCCGATCTCGTTGTTGAAGCTCCGTTCCGCGGCGACCGTGGGCCGTTGCGGGATCGCGATGGAGGCGAGGATGTCCTTGGTCGTCGTCTTGCCGTACGACCCGGTGATGGCCACGACTCGCGCCTGCGAGCGTGCGCGGACGGCGCGGCCGAGCGCGGCCATCGCGGCGAACAGCGTCGCGGGGGACGAGCGTGGCGGCGGCGCCGCGCTCGAGCGCGTCCTCCACGAACTGGTCGCCCAGGCCGACCGCGACGAAGAGGTCGCCGTTCGAGACGCGCCGGGAGTCGACCTGAACGCCCGTGATCTCGGCCGCGCCCTCCCGGACGGCGAGCTCCCCGAGGTCGAGCCCGGCCACCTCGTCGAGCGAGAGCGGGATCACGTCCCCACCCGCAGCCGGCGGAGCGCTTCGCGCGCGACCTCACGGTCGTCGAAAGGCACCTTGCGTCCGTCCTTGAATTCCTGGCCCTGCTCGTGGCCCTTGCCGGCGATCACGAGGACGTCGCCCGGCTCGGCCAGCTCGACAGCGCGCGCGATCGCGCTCCTGCGGTCGGCGTCGACCTCCGCGCCGGGCTCCATCCCGGCGACGATCTCCTCGATGATCGCCTCCGGCTCCTCGCTGCGGGGATTGTCGGAGGTGACGATGGGGACGTCCGCGAGCCTCGACGCGATCCCGCCCATGACGGGACGCTTGCCGCGGTCGCGGTCGCCGCCGCACCCGAACACGCAGATGACGCGTCCTTCGGTCATCTCGCGCGCCGCACGCAGGACGTTCTCGAGCGAGTCGGGCGTGTGCGAGTAGTCGACCACGACCTCGAAGGGCTGCCCCTCGTCCACCGACTCGAACCTTCCCGGCACCCCGGGCACCGCCTCGAGCCCGCGCGCGATCACCGCATCGTCGACCCCGAGCAGCCGCGCGGCGGCCATGGCGCCGAGCGCGTTCTCGACGTTGAACCGACCGCGGAGCCTGAGGTCGATGCCGTCCAGCGCGTCGGGGCCGACCTCCGCGTCGGGCGCGAAGCCGTACGTCAGCGCGTCCGGCCGGTCGGCCAGCAGCTTCCGTCCCCACTCGTCCGCCGAGTTGACCGCCGCCGGGGGACGTCCTTCGAGGAAGAGCCGCCGCTTCGCCTCGAAGTACCGCTCCATCGTCCCGTGGAAGTCGAGGTGGTCCTGGGTCAGATTGGTGAAGACGAGCACGTCGAAGCGGATTCGGTCGAGGCGACGCTGCTCCGAGCCGTGGGACGTCGCCTCCATGACGCAGCTGTGGTCGCCGGCGTCGAGCATCTCCCGGAGCATCCGCTGGATGTCGATCGCCTCGGGCGTCGTCCTCACCGCCGGACGGATCTCGCCGCCGACGCGGCTTTCGACCGTCCCGAGCAGCCCGGGACGCAGTCCGGCCGCCTCGAGAATCGAATAGAGGAGGAACGTCGTGGTCGTCTTCCCGTTCGTCCCCGTGACCCCGGCGACGACGAGCTCCTCGCTCGGCCGGCCGAAGAAGTCGTCCGCCGCGACAGCCATAGCGGCACGCGCGTCCGGCACCACGAGCTGAGGCACTGGGAGGGCAAGCTCGCGCTCCACCACGAGGCCGATCGCACCCCGCTCGACCGCCTCGGCGGCGAAGTCGTGGCCGTCGGCGCGCGCACCTGGAACGCAGAAGAACAGGGCGCCGGGAACGACCGAACGCGTGTCGTAGGCCAGGTCTCGCGGGCGCAGATCGGCGATGAAACCCTCGAGGGTCATCGCAACGCGAGTCTACTGATGGGGAAGGATCCCGAGATACTGCAGGTCGAACTTGGCGATGTTCTGGAAGACGGGCGCCGCCACCATCCCCCCGAAGATCGCGCCCTGCGGCTGGTCGACAGTCACCATCACGAGCAGCTGCGGATTGGACGCCGGGACGTAGCCCACGAAGGAGGCGACGTATTTCTGGTCGGAGTAGCCGCCGGTGGGGAGCGGGATTGCCGCCGTCCCCGTCTTGCCCGCCACCTGGTACCCAGGGATCTTGGCCTCCGTCCCGGTGCCTTCGATGACGACGTCGCGCAGCATGTTGGTCAGCTCCGTCGCGACGCCCTTCGAGACGATCCGCCGCCGCTTCCACGCGGGCCGCGGCGACCCGCCGATGTGGTCGACAAGGTGTGGCTGCACCCAGACGCCGCGGTTTGCGACCGCCGCGTACGCCGCCGCCATCTGCACCGGCGTGACGGCGATTCCGTGGCCGATGGGGACGTTCCCGATCGTCGCGCCCGTCCACTGGGAGGGCGGGAGGACGATGCCGGCGGTCTCGCCCGGGTAGTCGATGCCGGTCTTGTGCCCGAAGCCGAAGCGCGAGATCCAGTAGGAGACGTCCCGCTTCGGCTGCCTGGTCAGCATCTCGGCGAGAGTGATCGCGCCGACGTTCGAGGAGTGGGCGAGAATCTGGTCGACCGTGTAGGTGACGGTGTCACGCTCCTCGGCGTCGTGGATCGTCCGGTCGGCGACCTGGATCTCCGGCGCGAGCGTGAACTCGCTCGACGGGGTGACCAGGTGGTCCGAGAGGACGCCCCCGACGGTTACGAGCTTGAAGGTGGAGCCGGGCTCGTACGTGTCCGTGATCGCGCGGTTCCGCTGCAGGTCCTGCGAGACGTTCGGGTAGTCGTTCGCGTCGTAGCCGGGGGCGCCGGCCATGGCGAGGACTGCGCCGGTCCGCGGGTTCATCACGATCGCCGTCGCCGCCTGCGCGTGCCACTCGTGGACCGCCCTCCAGAGCTCCAGCTGCGCGTTCGCCTGGATCGCGTGGTCGAGGGTGAGGTAGACGTCGCGGCCGTCCCGCTCGGGGACGGTCTTGACGACGTCGACGGCGCGTCCGTACGGATCCTTGACCACCGTCTGCTTACCGCTGCGGCCGGCGAGGAGCGCGTCGAGCGACAGCTCGAGCCCCGCGAGGCCGCGGTTGTCCACTCCCGCGTAGCCCAGCAGCGACGCGCCTACGCGACCCTGCGGGTAGACCCGGCGCTCCTCCGGATAGAAGTACACGCCGGCGAGATGCAAGCGCTGGAGCCGCGCGGCCGCCTTCGGATCAGCCTGGCGCTGGACGTAGACGAAGCCCTTCTTCCGGTCGCTGACCTCCCGGTAGACGTCGTTCGGATCGAGGCCGAGCTCACGGCCGGCGGCGCGCGCGACCGTCTCGGGCTGGCTCACCTCGCGCGGGTTGACGTAGACGGTCGTCGCCTGCTCGCCGATCGCGAGCTGAAAGCCGCGGCGGTCGAAGATCGTCCCGCGATGGGCTGGGAGGTCGACCGTCTGCTGCTGTTGTCCCGACGCAAGCTTCTCCAGCGACTGCGCGCGCACGCTCTGCAGCCAGACGGCGCGCGCGAGGACGAGTGCGAAGACGAGGGTGAAGGTGAAGAGGAGGATCCTGACCCGCCGGTTCGCTCCGCGCGCCATTGCCGCGATCCCTAGGGGTTGAGCTTGATGTACTTCGTCGTGTCGGGGTTGGCGGCGACTAGCCCGAGCTGGGAGCGCGCCTGCTGCTGGATCTTCTGCGACGCGGCGCCGCTCGACAGCTGCGACTGAAGGTCGGCGTTCTGGGCCGAGAGCTCGACCTTCGTGCGCCCGAGCTTGTCGTAACGCATGTTCAGCCGCAGAACGGCGACGTTGAGAGCGACGACGCCGGCGAGGAGAACGGCGAGGACTGCGATCCAGATGACGCCGCCGGTCATGCGCGAACGCTTCTTGCGCAGCCTCATACCTTCGCCGCCGCCCGCAGCCGCGCCGACGAGGCCCGCGGGTTCGCCGCCAGCTCGGCCGCGCCGGGCCGGACAGCCCTCCGCGTCAGCTCGCGGAGGGCCGGCTCATGCCCGCAGACGCAGATGGGGAAGTCCGGCGGACACACGCAGCCGCGCGCCTGGTCGCGCAGGAAGCGCTTCACGATCCGGTCCTCGAGCGAGTGGAAGGCGATGACGGCGAGCCGGCCGCCCGGTCGGAGCATCCGCACCGCATCCGGAAGCGCCGACTCGAGCGCGCCGAGCTCGTCGTTCACGGCGATCCGCAGAGCCTGGAAGACGCGCTTGGCCGGATGGCCGTCCCCGAAGCGCGCCGGAGTGGGAATGGCGCCCTTGATCACGTCCACGAGCTCGCCGGTGCGCGTAATCGCCTGCTTCTTGCGCGTGCGCCCGATCGCACGCGCAATCTGGGTCGCGTAGCGCTCTTCGCCGAAGCGCCGGAAGATGGTCGCCAGCTCGCGCTCGTCCGCCTCGTTCACGAGCTCCCTGGCGGAGAGCTGCGCGGAGGGATCCATGCGCATGTCGAGCGGCGCGTCGGTCGCATAGGAGAAGCCACGCTCGGGCCGGTCGAGCTGCATGCTGGAGACGCCCAGGTCGATGAGGATCGCGTCCGCCTGCACGTCGTTGCCGGCGAGCTGGGCGAGGACGACGGAGAAGTTTCCGCGCAGCAGTCGCGTCTGCACGCCCGCGTGCCTGCGGAAGCGGTCGAACGACGGGCGAACGGTCGGGTCGACGTCCACCGCGATCAGCTTGCCCTGGCCGTGCAGGTCTTCCGCCAGCAGCTCCGCGTGGCCGCCGGCGCCGAACGTGGCGTCGACGACCGTCTCGCCCGGGCTGACCGCCAGGAGCTCCCGAACCTCGGTAGCGAGGACGGGAACGTGGTCAGTCGCGCTTGGCTGAGACGCGTTCGGCAGCATCCTCAGCGTTCTCCTCGATCTCCTTCATCTGGGTCTGCCAGGCGGAGCGGTCCCAGATTTCCAGGTGGTCGTACACGCCCGCGATGACGACGTCGCGCACGAGCTGCGCGCGCTGCGCGGGCGCGGGCGGCAGCATCACCCGTCCCTGGTTGTCGGGCTTCGTCTCCGCGGCTCCGGAAAAGAAGAACCGTTGCAAGTTCCGGCTGTCGGGGCTGAATGGGTTCAGCGACGCGAGCTGGTTCTCGACGAGCTTCCGCCACTCGGCGGGGGTATAGGCGTACAAGCACTTGTCCATCCCCCTCGTGATGACGATGCCGTTCCTGAAGGCTGCGCGGAACTTGGCCGGGAGCGTGATGCGCCCCTTCTCGTCGACCGTGTGCTCGTATTCGCCCAGAAGCATCGTTTGCGCTCAATCCTTTGCCCTCCACTTTGCGCCACTTTACCCCATTTTCCTCCACGACGCAACACCTACACACCACCCTGTGGAACGAGCGGACCCCCATAGGCACCGCGCCGGGTGAGGGCGAGGGCGGCGCAGCGCGCGGCGAGCTCGAGCGTCTCCTGCAGAGAGCGGCCGACACCGAGGCCGTATGTGAGGCCGGCGGCGAAGGAGTCGCCCGCCCCGTACATGTCGAGGACCGGGCCGGGCAGCTGCGCGGCGGCATAGCGGCGCACCTCGCCCCCGTCGCTGACGAGGCCGCCCTCCGACCCTTCCGTCGCGACGGCGATGCGCGGCGGAGGGTCGAGCCAGCCCTCCTCGTAGGTCTCGCCGGGGTCGCGGCCGCTGCGGACGAGCGCGTCCAGCTGCACGTCCGCCTCGACGAGCGTCGGAAGCTCGCGCGCGGTGGCGACGAGGCTTCGTCCCGCGCGGGCGGCGCGGAGGGCGCCCGGGTCGCCGCCGGTGAAGTAGACCGCGTCGTAGCCGGCCAGCTCCGCCCAGGGGAGCGGGTCGTCCTTCCGCGGGATGAGCTTGTGGCTGAGCAGCGTGATCGTCCGCTCGCCCGTGTCGTCGACGTGTGTGACGGCGCGGCGTTGCGGCTCGGGGCGGATAACGGCCTCGACGCGCACGCCGTGTCCGCTCAGCTCGGCGGCGCTACGGCGGCCGAGCTCGTCGTCGCCGAGCGCGGTCAGGAGGAGGCACTCGCCCGCGAGGGCGGCCAGGACGACGGCGGCCACCCCTCCCCCACCCGCCGGCTCGGCCCAGGCTTCCAGGGCGTGGACGATCTCGCCGGGGGCCGGGAGCCTCTCGACCCGGACGAAGTCGACCCACTCGACATGACCTACGACGGCGACCTTCATGGCGGCAGTCTCACAATTCTCCCGGCTCCGTCCGTTAGACACGATGATGGAAGCCGTGCGGATTCCGCCCTTCGAGACGCTCTACCTCGAGCATCGGAACGAGGTGTTCGGCTTCCTCGTCCGCCGCGTCGGGCGCGACCGGGCGGAGGACGCATTCCAGGAAACGTTCCTGCGCGCTCTCCGCGGCTATCCCGGCCTGCGGCACGGCGAGCACCTCCGGGCGTGGCTGTACACGATCGCCGCGCGCGTCGCCGCCGATGAACATCGGCGCAAGCCCGCGCCGGCCGCCCCGCGCGCCGAAGGCGTGCGCGACGCGCGCCCGGAATACGCGGAGCTCGAGCACCTGGCCGGGGACCTTCCCGCAAAGGAGCGTGCCGCCGTCGTGCTCCGTTACGGCTACGACCTGTCCTACGCCGACATCGGCATGGCGCTCGGATCGAGCGAGGAGGCGGCCCGCCAGGCCGCTTCGTCCGGCGTCCGGCGCCTGCGCAGAAGGAGGATCGAGATCGCATGACCGTTTCCCCGCAGCTCGACGAGCGCTTCCGTGCCGCCGCGGCGGCCGAGGGGCTGCTCGACGTCGCCTACGACGTCGCCGACTCGCCGGTCGGGCCACTGCTCGTGGCGGTCTCCGAGCGGGGCCTGTGCCGCATCTCCTATGACGCCGAGCCCGAGCGCGAGCTCGAGTCGCTGGCACGCTCGTTCGGGGCGCGCGTCCTGCGCTCGCCACGGCCGGTCGATGAGGTCAAGCGCGAGCTCGACGAGTACTTCGCCGGCGAGCGGACGGCGTTCGACCTCGCCGTGGACATCGAGCGGCTCTCCCCGTTCAACCGCAGCGTGCTGGAGGAGCTGGCGCGGGTGCCCTACGGTTCGCTGACGACCTACGGGACGCTGGCGGGACGCGCCGGCCGCCCGCGCGCCGCGCGCGCCGTCGGGACGATCATGAACCGCAACCCGATCCCGATCGTCCTCCCGTGCCACCGTGTCGTCGGGTCGACGGGCAGCCTGGTCGGCTACGCCGGCGGGCTGGAGCGCAAGGAGACCCTGCTCCGGCTCGAGGGGTCGCTACGTACGACCGAGTAGCGTGTCGAGCTCCGCGCCCTTCATGAACCAGGACGCGCCGAACGCCCACACGGCCAGCCACTCTCCGGCCAGTAACGCTTTCGGCGGCCAGCCCACCGCCATCGTGACCACGATCCAAATGATTGCCAGCACCATGGCGGACGTGCAGGCCCAGTGGTACCACTGCCAGAACTTCGGCGATCGCCTCCCCGGTCTCGGCGCCCGCTTTCCCTCGCGCACACCGAAGAAGTACGTCAGCAAGGCTAGGCATCCGATGAAGACCCCGGCGGCAACGAAGTGGATCACCTTGACCGTCGTCTCGCCCCACCACTCCTGAAGCGGCGTGAGCGTGGAGACCGATCCGGGCGGCCCGGTAGGGCAGAGCGCGACGAACGCCGCGGCGAGGCCGGCGAGGAAGCTCGCGACGTTGTCGAGATTCCTCTCGGAGATCTTGTAGGTGAAGAGGAAGACGCCGATCGCGCAGATGGTGCCGACGAAGACGTCGCGCATTCCCGAGTAGTAGTAGCCGCTGAGGGAATCGCGAGGAAACGGGTCCCCGTCGAAGGCGAGCTTGTCCTCGAAAACCAGCCAGAGCGGCATCACCACGCCGAGGATGCCGATCATGAGGCGCATCCAGAGGAAGGACCGCACGTACCACGAGGCTTCTTTCTGTGCGTCCGGACCGGGCCGCGGGCCGGTCTCGCGAACGGGAGTCAGGAACTCACGGACCACCGGAGGCACCTTCATTTGTGCGGAGACCCCCTTCCTGGGTGAGGCTAACCGTCAGTCAGCTTATAACCCACCCCCCAGACGTTCACGACGTAGTCGTCGCCGCCGTCCGCGGCGTTCAGCTTGCGGCGCAGGCGAGAGGCGTGCGAGTCGATCGTTCGCGTGCGTCCGATCGAGCGGAAGCCCCAGACGTCGCGGAGCAATTCCTCCTTGGTGAACACGCGCTCCGGCTCCGTCGCGAGCTTCACGAGCAGCTCGTACTCGCGGCCCGCCAGCGACACCGGCTCACCCCCGACGCTGACGCAGCGCGTCCGCCGGTCGACCACCAGCTTCCCGGCCTCGAGCCGTTCGGGAACGGAGGGCAGCGCCCGCCGCAGGACGGCGCGAATCCGTGCCCGCAGCTCCGCGTAGAAGAAGGGCCGCGGGACGAAGTCGTCGCACCCGCGCTCGAGCGCACGGACGCGGTCGACGAAATCGGCACAGTCGTCCCCGAGCATGATCAACGGCACTTCCCGGTTCCACGAGCGTCCCGGCTCGCCCTCGCGCAGCCGCCGGCACACCTCCAGCCCAGAGCCGTCCGGAAGCGCCGATTCGACCAACACGAGATCGGGCCCCGCGCGCTCGGCGAGCTCCAGGACCTCCCGCCCGCTGGCCGCCGCGTAGACCTCGAACCCGTCGCTGGAGAGCTGACGGGAGAGGTACTCGCGGGCGTCGGTCTCGTTCTCGGCGAGAGCCAGTGCGGGCATCGTGGTCATGCTCCGACGCTAGCTCGCCATCGACGCACTGCCAAGATGTCCATTCAGGCGGGAGCGTGCCGCGGTGTCGACAGCGTGTGGGCCGCTCTAGAGCCGTCCGCGGCGCATAACCGCCCAGAGCAGCCAGACGCCCAGGATGCCGGAAAGCACGAAGCCGATGAACGAGAGCACATTCACGCCGAGGAACTGCGGGCCGCCGGTCGCGAACGTCCCGATGAGCGCCGACCCGATCAGCCCGCCCACCACGACCAGCGCGACGACCAGGCGGTTGACCCCGATGTCCACCTTGTGCATGAACTCGTCCAGGCCCTTGTGCACGAATCCGACCTCGAGCTGGCCGTCGCGAACTTCCTCCAGGAAGTCGTGCACCTGGTACGGGAGCTCGTAGGCGATCTGCGCCAGCTGCCAGCCCTCCTTGCGCGCCCGTGAGAGCACCCGCTGCGGCGTGAAGCGCCCGAGCATGAGCCCGCGCGCGTACGGCTTCGCCACCTCGAAGACGTTGAAGTCGGGATAGAGCTCGATTCCGACCGACCCGAGCGTCGCGATCGACTTGTCCAGCAGCACGAAGCGGGTCGGGAGCCGCAGGTTGAGCGAGTAGATGAGCTGGAAGGCGTCGCGGATGACCTGGATCGGGTCGATCTCCGCCAGGCTCGCGCCGTAGTAGCGGTAGAAGAGCTCGCGCAGCTCCGCGCGGAACTCGTCCTCGCGGGAACGGTCGTAGCGCACGCCGAGCTCCGCAAGCCGGCGCGGCAGGACGTCGACGTTCTCGTTCGCGGCGTCGATGAAGAGCCGGGTCAGCTTCGACAGGTCCTCGTCGGTCAGCGTTCCGGAGAGCCCGAAGTCGACCAGCCCGATGCAGTCGCGCTGCTCGAGGACGAGGATGTTCGCCGGATGCGGGTCGGCGTGGAAGAACCCGTGCCGGAAGATCATCGTCATCCACGCCTCGGTCATCAGATAGGCGAGGCGGCGCCGCTCCTCGAGCGAGTAGTCGGTCGCGTCGATGTCGGCGAACTGCGTCCCCTCCAGGAACTCGAGCGTCAGGACCTGAGTGCGCGAGTACGTCCAGTAGACCTTCGGGACCCGGACGTGGGGATGCCCGGCGAAGTTTCGGCGGAAAGTTTCCGCGTTCCGCCCCTCGTGCCGGTAGTCGAGCTCCTGGCGGATGGAGCGCGCGAACTCGTCGACGATTCCTCTCGTGTCGATGAAGTCGAGCGCGCGGACGCGTTCCTTCGCGATCCTCGCGGCCTGGTACAGCAGGGCGAGGTCGGCCTCGATCTGGCGCGGGGCATCCGGGCGCTGCACCTTGACGACGACCTGATGCCCGTTGGGGAGCACGGCCCGGTGCACCTGGCCGATCGACGCGGCCGCGAGCGGCAGCTCCGAGAACTCGAGGAAAAGGCGCTCGATCGGCTGCCCGAGCTGCGCCTCGATGGCCTGCTGGACCTGAGCGAACGGGAACGGCCTGACGTCGTCCTGGAGGCCGCGCAGCTCCGCGACGATGTCCGGCGGGACGACGTCGGGCCGCGTGGACAGCAGCTGGCCGAACTTGACGAACGTTGGTCCGAGCTCGTCCAGCATCTCCCTGAGGTGCTGCCCGCGCTGGGACGGCGTGCCCTCCGGGAACGGCTTCTTCGACCTCCAGGGAAGGAGGTCTGTGAGTCGGTGGGTCTCGAGGAAGTAGCCGAAGCCGTGCTTGACCGCGACCTGGGCGATCTCCGAGATCCGCCCGATGTTGCGGGTCGTCGAAGGCTGGGCTTCAGCCATCGCGCTCCAGCAGGTTCAGCCGATGCTCCAGCTGCGCGAGCCGGAGCTCGAGCTCGTCGTACTCGCGACGCGTTACGAGGCCGAGATCCTTGGCGATCTTCTCGATGCTGACGCCGGCGCGCTCACGCACCCGTACAGCATCGCCGTGCCACCGGCTGGTGAGCTCCTCGAGCCACGCGCGCACCTCGTCCCGGAGTATTGAGGAGTCAGCGGGCTCGTCCATGCGGACGCGTCCGGCGGCGCTGCTGCCGGCGCTGGCGGCGCTCCTCCGCCTGCTCGCGATCGGCGACCGGCGCGGTCGGGACGAGCTCCGGCTCGGGCTTGGGCTCGGCCTCGGGCTCCACGGCCTCCTCCTCGGGCGCCTCGGCAACGGTTCCCGTCTCCTGGATCTCCTCCATCTCCGCCCGCTGCTCCTCGATGGAGATCGCGCGGCGCCGCGAGTACTCGGGCTCGCGCTCCTTCCACATCGTGAGAAGCGGGGCGGCGATGAAGATCGAGGAGTAAGCACCCGACACGATCCCGATGATCAGCGCGAACGCGAAGTCCTGCAGCGTCGCGCCGCCGAAGATGAACAGACAGACGACCGGGAGCAGCGTGATGAAGCTCGTGGCCAGGGAGCGGCGGATCGTCTCCCACAGCGAGACGTTCGCGATCGCGGCGAACGGCGCGCGCCGCATCAGCGGGATGTTCTCGCGGACTCTGTCGAAGATGATGATCGTGTCGTAGATCGAATAGCCCAGAACGGTGAGCACAGCGGCCACGGTCGCCGTCGTCACCTCCCGCCCCGTCAGCGAATAGACACCTATCGTGAGGATGATGTCGTGGATCAACGCGACGATCACCGGCCCGGCGAACTTGAACTGGAACCGAATCGTGATGTACAGGACGATCAGCAGCAGCGAGACGATGACGGCGAGGATCGCGTCCCTGGCGATCTGTCTACCGAAGCTCGAAGAGACGCTGGTCGACCCGCGGATATTCGCGTTCAGCTGCGTCCGCAGGTCGTTGAGGAAGGTCCTCTCCTGGCCCTGGCTGAGCGACTTCGTCCGGACCTGGAACTCCTTGTAGGAGTCGGAGCCGAACAGCTTTCCCTGTCCCTGAACGACAGCGCCCTTCTGTCCGACGGCCGCGGCCTGGTCGCGCACCTGGCCCAGCGACGTGGGCTGTGCTGTGGTCAGCGTGGTCTGCGTCCCGCCCTTGAAGTCGATCCCCAGGTTCAGCCCGGAGACGGCGAGCGAGATGACGCTGATGAGGACGGCGGCGCCCGAGATCCCGAGCCACCACCACCTCTTCCCCATGAAGTCGATCTCGAGCCACTTCGCGCGCTGCGCCCCTTGTGCGCCCATGAACCGCGGGTTGTCGAACCACTTGAAGCCCGCGAGCAGGCCGAGGAAGGCGCGCGTGGCCAGGACGGCGGTCAGCAGCGAGACCACCGTGCCGATCAGGAGCATGAGCGCGAATCCCTTGACCTGGGCGGTCGCGACCGCGAAGAGGACGAGCGCGGTGATCGCCGTCACCACGTTCGCGTCGATGATCGTGTGGAACCCCTTCGAGTATCCGGTCGCGATCGCGTGCCGGACGCTCTTCCCGGACCGTACTTCTTCCTTGATCCGTTCGAAGATGACCACGTTCGCGTCGGCTGCGACTCCGATCGTGAGGATCAGGCCGGCGAACCCGGGGAGGGTGAGCGTGACGTGGAAGGCGAGGATCGCGGCGTACATGAAGGCCGCGTAGATCGCGAGCCCGATGACCGCGACGAGGCCGAGGAAGCGGTAGAAGAGGAGCAGGAAGAGCGCGACGACGAGCAGGCCGATGCCGGCCGCGATCTTGGCCTCGTTGAGGGAGTCCTTCCCGAGCGTCGCCGAGACCTCGGTCTGCGCCTTGGTGTCGAACTGGACGGGCAGAGCGCCGGTCTGCAGGACGAGCGCGAGGTTCTTCGCCTCGTCGAGCGTGACGCCGGTGATCTCGGCCCCGTTGTCGCCGGAGATCCCGGTTGGGTACTGGGTGAAGTCGATCGTCGGGAACGACTTGATCTCGTTGTCGAGGACGATGGCAAAGCTCTGGAAGAAGTTGCGCGGGTCGCTGCCCTGGCCGGCGACCTGGTACTGCTGCTGGCCGCGCTGCGCTTCCTGGGCGGTGATCTCCTGGAAGATCCTCCTGCCGTCGCCCGTGAACTGCATGAGGACGACGGGCTGGTTCGTCTGCGGATCGAAGTCCTGCCTCGTGCCCGACAGCTTGAGGTCCTTGCCCGTCATCTCCGGGACCGGCTTGCTGCCCGTCGGGTCGAAGTTGAAGAGGTAGAAGGACGTGCTGGTCGGCGTGCCGACCCCGGGGCAGACCGTCGCGGGCGGGGCGCAGGTGATCACGATCCGGTCGGAGGGGACGCCGAAGACCTTGTAGCCCTTCGGGAGCTCCTTCTGCCCCCCGAGCAGCTTCTTCACCTCCGGCGCCTTGAGCAGCTCCTTCTTCGAGGTCGCCGGGCCGGCGACCCTCCGCTTGTTCTTGAACAGGTACCAGTGCGAGGACTCGTCGTTCACCTGCGACTGGACCGGCGCGAGGAGCGCGTAGAGCGAGCTGAGCGGCTGAACCTGCCCGTTGGCGCTCTTCGACGGCGCCGCGATGTCCGCCTCCAGATCGTAGAACTGCAGCTGTGCGGTCTTCCCGATCAGTTTCGCGGCCTGCTCGGGGTCGGTGACGCCTGCGAGCTGGATGACGATCTGGTCGGAGCCCTGCTTGCGGATCTCGGGCTCGGACACGCCGAGCCGGTCGATGCGGTCGCGCATGATCGAGACCGAGCGGTCGAGGTCGGAGCTCGTGATCTTGTAGTTCGGCTGGTTCTCGGGCGGTTTCGCCTTGAGCACGACCTCCAGCCCGCCCTGCAGGTCGAGGCCGAGCGTGGGCTTGTGCTGGAGCGGCGATCCGGGGACGGCGAACAGTGCGACCACCACGACGGCGGCGGCCAGCACGGCGGTGATGAACAGGTAGCGACGTCGCTCAGACATTCAGAGTCGATCCAGGTTAGCCACGCTGCTCGGCTGCTGAGCGGTCGAGCTCGGGCTCCTTACCTTCCTCTTCCTCGGCGGGCTCCTCGTGCTCGGTGTGCCCCTCGGCCTCGGGCTCGTCACCCTCCTCGTCGTCCTCGTCTTCCTCGTATTCTTCTTCTTCGTCGTCGTTGAGAATCCCGGCGATTGCGCGCTTCGCCATGCGCACGTGCGTGCCGGGCGCGATCTCGACTGTCACATCGCTGTCGTCGACGTCGGTGACCGTCCCGTAGATGCCGCCCGCGGTGACGATCTCGTCTCCGATCTGGACGTTCGAGAGCAGATCCTGTTGCTCCTGCTGCTTGCGGCGTTGCGGCCGGATGAGCAGCAGCCACATGAGGACGAGGAGCACGACGATGATGATCAGGGCGCCCAGGAGACTTCCTCCTTCAGTGCAGACAGTTGGCCGCGCGCGATCGCGTCGCGCGCGCGTGCGGTGAGATCGAGCAAGAAGTGCAAATTATGCAGGGTGAGCAGCCGGAGGCCGAGGACTTCCTCCTGGTTGACGAGATGGCGGATGTACGCGCGGGAGAATCGCGAGCACGCGGGACAGGCGCAATTCTCCTCGAGCGGCCTCGGATCGCGGGCGAAGCGGGCGTTGCGCAGGTTCAGCCGTCCCTCGCTGGTGAGCGCCGATCCGGTGCGCGCCGTGCGGGTCGGCAGGACGCAGTCGAACATGTCCACCCCACGCTCGATCGACTCCAGGATGCCCTGCGGATCGCCGATGCCCATGAAGTAGCGCGGCTTCTCCGCCGGCAGGAGCTCGCAGGAGAACTCGGTCAGCTCGAACATCTGCTCGCGGCTCTCGCCGATCGATAGCCCGCCGATCGCGTTCCCGTCGAGGTCGAGCTCCGAGATCTCCTCGGCCGAGCGGCGGCGAAGGTCCGGGTCGAGGCCTCCCTGCGCGATGGCGAAGAGGAGCTGACCGGGCGCGCGTGGAGCCTGCTTCTGGCGCGTGGCCCACAGCGTCGTCCGTCGCACCGCGTCCTCATGCGCGGCGCGCGGGAGGTCGGGCGGCAGCACCTGGTCGAAGCACATGGCTATGTCCGAGCCCAGCGCCGCCTGGATCTCCGCGGCCAGCTCGGGCGTGAAGCGCGCCGGAGCGCCGTCGTACACCGAGCGGAAGGTGACGCCCTCGTCGTCGACCGCGGCGATCGTGTCGCGCAGCGAGAACACCTGGTACCCGCCCGAATCGGTCAGGATCGGGCCGTCCCAGCCCATGAAGCGGTGCAGGCCGCCGAGCTCGGCGATCAGCTCGTGGCCGGGCCGGAAGAAGAGGTGGTAGGTGTTAGCGAGGACGATGTGGGCGCCGAGCGCCCGCACCTCGCCCGGATCGAGCGTCTTGACCGTCGCCTTCGTCCCGACCGGCATGAAGGCAGGCGTCGGCACGTCGCCGTGGGCCGTGTGGAGGACGCCGGCGCGCGCCCTGCCGTCGGTCGCAGTGACCGTGAAGCTCACAGGATCAGCATCGCATCGCCGAACGAGTAGAAGCGGTAGCGCTCCTCGACCGCGACCCGATAGAGGCGACGCGTCTCCTCCGCTCCGGCGAAGGCCATCACGAGCGCAAGGAGCGTCGAGCGCGGCAGGTGGAAGTTCGTCAGGAGCGCGTTCACGCGGCGGAACTCGAATCCGGGCAGGACGAAGAGCTCGGTGCGGCCGGCGAGCGGCGCGCCGCGCGCGACCGACTCGAGGACGCGCACCGTGGTCGTCCCGACGGCGAGCACCCGCTCGGCGCCTTCGATCCGCTTCCACGCCTCGGGCCGCACTTCGTACCGCTCGCCGTGGAGCTCGTGGTCCTCGAGCGTGTCGGCCGACAGCGGTCGGAAGGTGTCGAGCCCGAGGTGCAGCGTCACGCGCTCGACGTCGAGCGTCGCCAGAAGCTCGGGCGTGAAGTGGAGACCCGCGGTCGGCGCCGCCGCGGAGCCCGGGTCGCGCGAGTAGACGGTCTGGTAGCGCTCGGGCTCGTCGAGGCGCTCGGTGATGTACGGCGGGAGCGGCATCTCGCCGTCCGGCTCCCCGTGCAGGCGCAGCCGCCAGCGCCCTTCGCCGAGCGGCTCGAGCAGCTCCACCGGCCCGAGACGCTCGCCGGACTTGAGCCGCCGCGAGGGGCGCGCGAGACCTTCCCAGACGTCCAGCTCGAGACGCTCGACCAGGAGCACCTCTGCCTCTCCCCCGGTCTTCCGCCGCAGCCGCAGCCTGGCCGGGACGACCCGCGTGTCGTTCACCACGACGAGCTCGCCGGACAGCTCCTCCGGAAGGTCGAAGAAGCGGCGATGCCGGACGTCCCCGCTCGCGCGGTCGTAGACGAGCAGCCGCGATTCATCCCGCCGCTCGGCGGGATGCTGGGCGATCAGCTCCGCCGGGAGGTGGTAGTCGAGCTCGGAGGACTTCATCCGATGCGAACGCTAATGTCGCTGCCATGGTCGGGATGTTCAGGAAGGCCGTCCGCGAGGAAGCCGCGCCCGTCGCGCAGACAGCTGGCCGAGGTGCGCGGGCTCGCGAACCAGACGAATCGCCGGCTCGAGCAGCTGCAGGTCGATCTCGACGCCGAGCGGCACGCGCGTGTCGACGATCTCGCCGTCCTCGTCAGCCTGATCTCGAGCGGCTGGAAATCGATCGAAGAACGGCTCGACGCGATCGAAAGACGGCTCGACGCCGAGCCGCAGCTGCGCGAAGTCGCCTAGTTCGAGGGCAGGAGAAGCTCGAAACGGCTGCCCGCCCCGGGCGTGCTCTCGAGGTCGAGCTCGCCCCCGAGCGCGAGAGCGAGCTCCCGCGAGATGGCCAGGCCGAGCCCGGTGCCGCGCCCGTCGCGCGACCAGAACGGACGGAAGATCCGCTCGCGCGAAGCCGGGTCGATGCCGGGCCCCGAGTCGGAGACGGCCACGGCAACCTTCCCGTTCTCGCTGGAGAGCTCGAGCTGGATGCGGCCGCCGTCCGGTGTCCAGCGGAACGCGTTCGCGAGCAGGTTGGAGATGATCTGCAGCAGGCGGTCGCCGTCGGAGACCAGCACCGGCGCGCCGTTCATCTTCTGCGTGTACTCGATTTCCCGCCGGCGCGCCTCCTCGGAGAACGCCGAGTAGGCCTGGTCGAGCAGCCGGCGCATGTCCACCTCCTCACGCAGCACGGTGAAGCGACGCGCGTTCAGCTTGGCGAGGTCGAGCACGTCGCCGACCAGCCGCTCCAGGCGCGCGGTCTCGGCCTCGATCACCTCGAGGGACGCGGCCTGCGACTCGGGGTCGGAGGCGATGCCCTCGCGCAGCGCCTCCACGTGGCCACGGATGGCGGTGAGCGGCGTGCGCAGCTCGTGCGAGACGGTGAGGAGGAAGTTCCGCTCCAGCTCGTCAGCCTCCTGGAGGCGGGCGGCCATCTCACGGAAGCTCACGGCCAGGTCGGCAATCTCGTCCTGCCCGCGGACAGGCGGGATGTCCACGTCGTAGCGGCCCTTCGACAGCCGGTCGGCCGCCTTGGAAAGCGCCAGCACGGGCACCGTGATCCTGCGGCTCAGCCACCAGCCGAGCGCCCCGGCGACGATCAGGCCGCCGATCAATGCGAGCGAGAGCCGCTCGATGAGCGTCAGCCAGCTCGCGCGGAGCTTCGACACGGGCGAAGCGACGACGATCGCGCCGAAGGTCGAGTGGCCGAGCCGCACCGGCGCCGCGGCCGCGTAGTAGTCGTGCTTCTGTCCGGGAGGGACGAAGGTGAACCTCAGCACCCGCCCGCGGTCGATCTGCCCGAAGTTCACGTACCGGCGCGGGAGGTGGCGCAGCTTCACCTCGGGGCCGAACACCGGCAGGCCCGAATAGAAGATCGTGTCGCCCGTCGCCCTGGCCAGCCCGTTCGAGGAGAACACCTGATGGCCGGCGCGGTCTGCGTACAGCTGGGCGAGCCCGGTCGCTTCCCGCTGGAGCTCGCTGAGCTTCCGGTCGCGCGCGTAATCCTGGAAGAGCTTGACCGCGATGAGCGTCGAGATCAGACCGGCGAGCACGATCCCAACCAGGAACAGCGCCGGCAGGCGGAATCGCAACGAACGGAACATGCCTTAAAAGCTACGCAGTAACCGGAGCGTTCCGCTCGGGCGCGACCTTGTAGCCGACTCCCCAGACGGTCACGATCGGCGACGCGTCGTCGAGCTTCCGCCGGATCTGGCGGACGTGGACGTCGACGGTACGCGTGTCGCCGGCGAACGTGTAGCCCCAGACGCGCTCGAGGAGCTGGTCGCGCGTCAGCACGAGCCCGCGGTGGTCGAGCAGCTCCCAGAGCAGGTCGAACTCCTTCGGGGCGAGCTGGATCTCCTCCTCGCCGACGTGGACCTCACGGCTCCCGGAATTGACGACGAGGTCGCCGTGTTTGATCTCGCGGCTCTCCGGCCGCTTCCGCTCCGGCGCGGCCCGGCGGAGGATCGACTTCACGCGCGCGACGAGCTCGCGCGGGTTGAACGGCTTGGTGAGGTAGTCGTCCGCGCCGACCTCGAGGCCGATGATCTTGTCCACGTCCTCGTCCCGCGCGGTCAGCATGAGCACGGGGAGATCCGAGCGCTGGCGGATCCGCCGGCAGATCTCCACGCCGTCGATGTCCGGCAGCATCAGGTCGAGGACGACGAGATCGGGAGGCTCGGCCGCGACCTGCGTGAGCGCGTCGCCGCCCGTCGCCGACGTGCGCACCGTGTACCCGGCGTTCTTGAGATACATCGCCACGAACGAGGCGATCGAGGTCTCGTCCTCGACCACCAGGATGCTCTGGCCTTTGCTGTCCTTCACGGCTGGTTGATCCTACGCGGCTCGCGCGCGGACTTCTCGGGCACGACCTGCAGCTTGATCCGATCGGTCGGATCGAGCGGAATCGGCTGGAAGGGCGCAGCGTTGAGCGAGTAGGCGCCGTCGTTCTCGAACCGGTCGTCGCCGTCGAAGGTGACCCAGCCGCGACCGACCGTGCTCAGGCGGATGCCCGACCCTTCGAACTTGAGGCGGTACGAGCCCTCGACCATTCGGTAGCGGATGTTCTGCCCCTTGTACACGGTGGTCGCGTCGCTCAGCTGCATCGGACGCGCGCGGAGGCGGCCGTGCACGACCGGCGAGTTCTCGTCGTACGGGTCGTTGTCGGTCAGCGTCAGCTTCCCGTTGTTCATCCGTCCGATCACCGCGCCCTTGACCTGGAGCACGATCGTGCCGCGGCCGCCCTTGACCACGAGACTCCCGTCGCCGGGCGGCATGGACCGCGCAAAGGAGAGCGCGGGAATCGCGAGCAAGAGTGAAAGCACGACGAGGCCGAGCCGGCGCATCGCAATAAGTATCGCCCCGCGACTTGTGGGCCCTTTCAGGGGGCTGTAAGAAATCTGTAAGGGTCGTTTACGCTCAGGACGTGGACGAGATCCTGTCCTTCGGGACGATCGTGCTCGTCGTCGCTGGGGGATTCCTCCTCGCCCTCGCGGTGATCAAGCTCACCGAGCGATTCCCGATCCCGAGCCCGGCGCTCTTCCTGCTGATCGGGGCGCTGATCTCGGTACCCGAGGTCTACCACCACCTCAGCCTGAAAACGGCCGAGCGGATCGGCGTCGTCGCGCTGGTGCTGATCCTGTTCGACGGCGGGATGCACGTGGGCTGGAACCGCTTCAGGAGAGCGCTCGTGCCGATTGCAACGCTCGGGATCGTCGGCACGTTCGCGACGGCGGCGGTGGTCGCGGTCGCCGGCGCACTACCTCTTCGACTTCCAGCTGGACGACGGCGTGGATCCTCGGCGCCGCGGTCGCGCCCACCGACCCTGCGGTCATGTTCTCGGTGCTCGGCAATCGCGAGGTCGGCGGGCGCTCGGGAACGATCCTCGAGGGCGAGTCTGGCGCGAACGACCCGGTCGGGATCGCCCTGATGATCGCGATCCTCGACTACGCGACGAAGGAGCCACGGCTCGCTCTGGAGCGGTGTCGCCGACTTCGCGATCTCGATGACGGTCGGCCTGGCGATCGGCGTCGATCGGCGCCCTCGTGCTGATGAAGCTGATGCGGAGCGTCTCGCTCCCGGGCGAGGGCCTGTATCCGATCCGGACGCTCGTCTTCGCGTTCGTCATCTACGGCGTCGCGACGCTCGCGCACGGCTCCGGCTTCCTCGCCGTCTTCGTCGCCGGGCTGCTGATCTCCGAGGTGCGCGCGCCGTTCAAGGGCGAGATCGAGAACTTCCACAAGTCACTGGCCAGCCTGGGCGAGATCGCCGTCTTCGCCGTGCTCGGCCTGACGATCCACCTCTCCGACCTCGGCCCGACCTCGGTCTGGCTGGACGGACTGTTGATCGCGACCCTGCTCCTGGCTTTCGTCATCCGGCCGCTCGTCGTCGCCCCGCTCCTCGCACCCGTCCGGCTCAGGCTCGGCGAGGGGATCTTCGTCGCGTGGGGAGGCCTCAAGGGCGCCGTGCCGATCCTGCTCGGGATCCTCGTCCTGCTCGAAGGGGCGAGCGGCGCGTCCCGCGTGTACGGGATCATCTTCGTCGTGGTCGCGTTCTCGGTCGTCGTCCAGGGGTCAACGATGCCGTACCTGGCGCGGCGCCTCGGCGTGCCCATGCGCGCCGTCGTGCCGACGCCGTGGGACGTCTCGATCCGCTTGAGGACCGAGCCGCGCACGATCCGGCGCTACAACGTCACGGCGGGGTCGCGCGCGCTGGGCAAGCCGATCAGCGAGCTGCCGCTCGGTGAGCGCTCCTGGATCAGCATGGTGATCCGAGGTGGCGAGCCCGCGCAGCCGCGCGGATCGACGCTCCTCCAGCCGGGCGACGAGCTGCTCGTGCTGTCCGAGCCGGCCGACGAGCCGAAGCTCGTGCACCTGTTCGAGGGCCGCCGGTGAAGGCGCTCTTCCTGGGGCTCGCGCTCCTCCACCCGGGCCCGTCGCTCCACGGCCTGCACGTGACGAACGGAAGCTCGCCCTTCCAGGGTGACCGCCGCCTGCTCACGACCGTCAGCCCGAACGGCGACCGCTTCCGCGCCGCGGCCATCGTTTCGTTCCGGCTCGACCGGCCCGCGACGGTACGGATGGACGCGGTGAGGACGGACACGATCCGCAGCGACCGTCCGTCCACGCAGATCGTCTGGTCGACCGTGAAGCGTCTCCGCGCAGGCGCGAACCGGCTGGTGTGGCGGCCGGCCCGCTCGACCCCGCCGCGCACGTACATCCTGCGTCTGACCGTGAGCGGGCGGGGCGGCGTGACCCGCTACGGCTTCTACCAGCCCTCCGCACACACGCGCGTCGACGCACCGGTCGTGCGCGTTCAGGGGATCGACGCCGGGTTCACGCGCCGCAGCTATGCACCGGGCCAGCTCGCCGAGGTTTCGCTCGCGAGCGACGCGCGGCTCCTCCATCTCGTCGTCTACTCCTTCCAGACGCAGCGCCCGGGCAAGCTCGATCCGACGACGAGCGGAAACGCGATGACGCCGTCGCTGGCGTTTCCCTGGAGAAACCGGCGGAGCACCCCCCGCCTCGTCCGCTTCGTCCGCGCCGGCGACTGGCCGAGCGGCCTCTACTTCCTGAACGCGAACGCGCCCGACGGACGCACCTCGTACGCCCCGTTCATCGTCCGCCCGCGCGTCTACGGGACGCAGTCGCGCGTTGCCGTCGTCCTCTCGACCAACACCTGGCAGGCCTACAACTTCCGCGACGAGAACGGAGACGGCTGGGGCGACTCGTGGTACGTCTCGAACGCGATCCACTCCGTCGACCTCCAGCGCCCGTTCCTCGACTTTGGCGTCCCCTTCCGCTTCCGCGACTGGGACCTCAACTTCATCTCGTGGCTCAACAAGACGGGAAAGCAGGTCGAGTACCTGTCCGACGAGGATCTCGCGTCGTTCAAGAGCGGGGACGACCTGGCGCGCGCATACGACCTCGTCGTCTTCCCCGGGCACGCGGAGTACATGACGAAGCACGCGTACGACGTCGTCCAGCGCTACCGCGACCTGGGCGGGAACCTGATGTTTCTGTCGGCGAACAACTTCTTCTGGAAGGTGGAGCGGAAGGGACAGCGGCTCACGCGGGTGAAGCAGTGGCGGGCGCTCGGCCGCCCTGAGTCGGCGCTCGTGGGCGTGCAGTACGCGGGCTCGAACCACGGGGCACACCAGGCGGGCTTCGTGGTGGAGGGTGCCCTGACGGCGCCGTGGGTATTCGCCGGGACGGGGTTGCGCGACGGAGACACCTTCGGCCGCTACGGGATCGAGATAGACGAGCGCACGGCCGAGTCGCCGCCCGGAATCCAGGTGCTGGCGCAGATCCCGGACATCCTTCCGAATGCCGGCCGCTCGGCGGAGATGACCTACTACGAGACGCCTGCAGGCGCGAAGGTCTTCGCGGCGGGCGCGCTGAACTTCGCCGCCTCGGTCGATCAGCCGGTCGTCTCGCAGCTGCTGGAGAACCTCTGGGCACGCCTGAGCCTGCCGTGAGCGGCCTCCTCGACGTCGGGGACGGAAACGAGGTCTACTGGGAATCCCACGGGGAGGGAGCCCCGGCGCTCGTCGTCCACGGCGGGCCCGGCTCGGGCTGCGGCCCGTACTACCTCGAGTTCTTCGACATGTCGCGGTACCGCGTCGTGCTGGTCGACCAGCGCAACTGCGGGAAGAGCCGGCCTCCTGCAAGTGACCCCGCCACCGACCTCAGCACGAACACGACCACACACCTCGTCGAGGACTTCGAGCGCGTGCGCGAGCACCTCGGGATCGACCGCTGGCTCGTGCTCGGCGGATCATGGGGGTCCACGCTCGCGCTCGCCTACGCCGAGAAGCACCCTGAGCGCGTGAGCGCGCTCGTCGTGTTCGGCGTCACGACGGGTCGCCACAGCGAGTTCGACTGGCTGTTCCGGGGCGGAGTCTCCCTCTTCTTCCCGCACCAGTGGGAACGGCTGGCGGCCCACGTGGGCAACGCCGCCGACGTCCCCGCCGCTTACTACGCGCTCCTCAACGATCGCGACCCGGAAGTCCGCCGCCGCGCGACGGAGGAGTGGGTCCGGTGGGAATCGGCGACGCCGCACTGGCCACCGCGCGAGGGGCTGAGCGACCGGTATCTCGAGCCGGATTTCGCGTACGCATTCGCCCGGCTCGTCACGCACTACGTCCAGGCGAACGCGTGGCTCGAAGACGGTGAGCTGCTCCGGCCGGACGTGCTCGCGCGCTTCCCGGGCGCGATCGTGAACGGCCGCTTCGACTTCCAGTCCCCGCTCGGAAACGCCTGGACGCTCCATCGCGCGTGGCCGCGCGCAGAGCTCACGGTCGTCGACGACGCCGGCCACTCGATGACGCCCGGCACGATCGCGGCCGTGCGCGCCGCGACCGACCGCTTCAGTCGTACGTGAAGAAGCCCTTCTTGGTCTTCCGGCCGAGCTCGCCCGACTCCAGCATCTTGCGCAACCGTGGCGGCGGGCCCATCCGCTCCTCGCCGAGCGCGGCCTCGAGCGCCTCGGAGGCGTGGACGTGGATGTCGACGCCGATCAGGTCGATCAGCGCGCACGGCCCGATCGGCCAGTTCGCGCCGTAGGTCATGGCGCGGTCGACGTCCTCGGGTGAGACGCGGGCCTCGTCGATCACGCGGACGCAGTCGTTCAGGAGCGGGATGAGGATGCGGTTGACGACGAAGCCCGGCGTGTCGTTGCAGGCGATCGGCTCCTTGCCGAGCTTCTCCGCGAACGCGAAGGCCGCAGCGAAGACCTCGTCGGAGGTGTGCGCGGTGCGGACGACCTCGACGAGCTTGAGGACCGGCGCCGGGTTGAAGAAGTGCATGCCGACGACGCGCTCGGGCCGCTCGGTCACATCGGCGATCTCGGTCACGGACAGCGCCGAGGTGTTCGTCGCCAGGATCGCGTCCGGGGCGAGCAGGTCGTCGAGCTCCTTGAAGACGGCCGCCTTGGTGGCAATGTCCTCGATCACGGCCTCGATCACCAGGTCGCAGGAGGCGAGCGCGCCGAGGTCGGTGGCGAGCGTCAGTCTCCCGAGCGTCTCGTCCTTCTGCTCCGCCGTCATCCGCCCCTTCTCGACGCCGCGGCTCAGGTAGTGGTCGATCGTCGCGCGGCCGCGTTCGGCCAGCTCGTCGTTCACCTCGCGGCCGACTGTCTCGACGCCCGCCTGGAGGCAGACCTGCGCAATCCCCGCCCCCATCGTCCCCAGGCCGACGACGCCTACGCGTTCGATGCTCATCTGCTGGCCGGCGCGTAGTAGCGCTCGGCGTACTCCTTGACCATGCGATGGCTGGAGAACCGAGGAGTGACGCGTTCGATCGAGGTCTCCATCATCTTCTCCCAGCGCGGCCGGTCCTCGTAGAAGGCGGGGACGACCTCCTCCTCCAGCAACCGGTAGAGCTCTGCGCGGTCGGCTTCGTCCGACTCGCCTGCAATCGCCCAGCCGATCTCCGGCGAGTACGCCTCCGGCCACCAGCCGTCCAGAACGGAAAGGTTGAGGACGCCGTTCATCGCCGCCTTCATCCCGCTCGTCCCCGAGGCCTCCATCGGCCGGCGCGGGTTGTTCAGCCAGACGTCGGAGCCGGACGTGACGTAGGAGGCGACCTCCATGTTGTAGTTGGGGACGAAGGCGATCCGCCCCTCGAAGCGCGGGTCGCTCGCGAGCCGGTTGATCTCGTAGATCAGCTCCTTGCCGCCGTCGTCCGCCGGGTGCGCCTTGCCGCTCACGACGACCTGAACCGGAAGAGCGGCGAGCCGGTCTGGCTCCTGGAACAGGAGGGTCGCACGTTTGTACGTGGCGAAGCGGCGTGTGAAGCCGATGGTCAGTCGTTCGGGGTCGAGCTCGACGCCGGTGCGCTCGCGGACGTAGCCGATTAGCGCGCGCTTGTTCTCTGCGTGCGGCGACTCCTTCTTCCACGTCGGGACGTGCGCGCCGTTCGTGATCGAGCCGATCTCGTAGCCGGGCCACATCTCGCGCGAGACCTCGCCGTGCAGCTCGGACACGCCGTTCGCATAGGCCGACGTCCTCAGGGCGAGCGGTGTCAGGCCGACCTGGCCGTCCTGCTCGACGAAGTCCCAGCTGAGGCCGACACTGGTCGAGCAGGCCGCCCACGTAGCGGCGCGCGAGCTCCGGCTCGAAGACCTCGTTTCCCTCGGGCACCGGCGTGTGCGTGGTGAAGACCGTGGAGGAGCGCACGCGCTCGACCGCCTCGTCCGGCGCCATCCCGCCCTCGACGAGCGCGCGGATCCGCTCGAGCGCGGCGAAGGCGGCATGGCCCTCGTTCAGGTGGAAGACGGTCGGCTCGTGCCCGAGCGCGGCGAGCGCGCGGACCCCGGCGACGCCGATCACGACCTCCTGGCGGATCCTCTCCTCGCGGTCGATCGTGTACAGGCGCGGGACGAGGGCGTCCGACTCGAGCAGATACAGCGGGACGCTGCCCACGTCGAGCCGCCAGACGGCCGACCGGGACGGTCTCGCCGGCGAGATCGACCTCGACGGTGACGTCCTCCTTGACCAGCCCGACGCCGGAGAGGTCGGCCTCCGGGTACTCCTCGCGCTGCCGCCCGCTCCTCGTCGATCACCTGGGTGAAGTAGCCCTGCCGGTAGAGCAGGCCGACCGCGACGAGCGGGAGCCGGAGGTCGGAGGCGGACTTGAGATGGTCGCCCGCGAGCACGCCGAGCCCGCCCGCGTAGATCGGGAGGCGGTCGTCGACCGCGAACTCCATCGAGAAGTACGCCACTACCACGCGGCGCACCTTACTCGTCAGCCGAAACGGTCGAAACGCGCAGCGGCGGGTTACAACCGCTCGATGACGGCCGCGATCGCCTGGCCGAAGCCGATGCACATCGTCGCGATCCCGTAGCGGGCGTCGCGTCGCTCCAACTCGTTGATCAGCGTCGCGGTCATGCGCGCGCCGGTCGCGCCGAGCGGATGCCCGAGCGAGATCCCGCCGCCGTTCGGGTTGACGTCGTCCATCCGCTCCTCGAGCCCCGCGTCCCGCGCGAACTGCAGGACGACGGACGCGAACGCCTCGTTCACCTCGATCACGGCGATGTCGTCCCAGATGAGGCCGGCCTTCTCGAGCGCACGGGCGCACGCCTGCGGATTGCCGTGCAGCATGCGGTAGGGATCGACGCCGGCGAGGCCGAAGGAGACGAAGCGGGCACGCGGCTCGAGGCCCAGGCGCAAGGCCGCGGCCTCGCTCGCGATCAGGACCGCGGCGGCGCCGTCGCAGATCTGGCTCGAGTTGCCGGCGGTCACCTTGCCGTCCGGGAGGAAGGCCGGCCTGAGCGCGGCCAGGGCCTCCGCGGACGTGTCGCGGCGCGGCGTCTCGTCGACGCCGACCAGCGCGCCCACGTGCGGGTTCGTCACCTCGACCGGGACGATCTCGTTCTCGAAGCGGCCCTCGTCGATCGCGGCGATCGCGCGGCGGTGCGACTCGAGCGAGAACGCGTCCAACTCCTCCCGGCTCAGGTTCCACTCCTCGGCGATGACCTCCGCCGAGATCCCCTGCGGCACGATCTGCCAGCGGTCGAAGAGCTTGTCCGACAGGTCACCGCCGTTCGAGCCCATCGGGACGCGGGACATCATCTCGACGCCGGCGGACACGACCAGATCGAGCTGCCCGGACGCGACCGCCGCCGCCGCGTTGAAGTTCGTCTGCATCGAGGAGCCGCACTGGCGGTCGACGGTCGTCCCGCAGACCGTCTCCGGCCACCCCGCGACGAGGGGCACCATCCGGCCGATGTTCCAGCCCTGCTCGCCGATCTGGGTGACGCAGCCCATCTGCACGTCCTCGACCTCGGCCGGATCGAGGTCGTGCCGCTCCACCAGCCCGTTCAGGACCTGGCCGCAGAGCTCGTCGCCGCGGATGGTCGAGAGTGCGCCGTTTCGCCGCCCGATCGGGCTGCGGACAGCGTCGACGATCAGGGCGCCGGTCACTGTGGTTCTACGGTATCCCCCACGCGTACCCGGCCGGGCTGGACGATCTCGGCGTAGACGCCGAAGTCGAGCGTTCGCCGCTCGCTGAGGCCGCGGTAGCTCTTGATCAGCCCGAGTGTGTCGAGGTCGCGCTCGCCCGTATCGGGATCGCGCGTCGTCATCGCGCAGCGTTCGACCGGTCCGCCGACCCGGATGACCGCATCGCCGATCCGCGCCAGCCGCCCCTCCCACTCGTCCTCCTCGTGCGGCCGGCAGCCGGCAAGCGTGAACAGCATGCGGAACCGCCTGCCGTCGACCGAGCGTCCGGCCTCCTGCCCAAGCCGCGCCAACGAGCCGTCCGAGATGAAGGTCACCGGTGCCTCCTGGACGTGGCCATGCTCCTCCGGCCGCACTATCCAGACCCGATGGCCGGCCATCGCCGACAGCCGCTCGTCCCACGCGCCCTCGAGTACGCGCGAGCGCACGCCGTGGTCGTGGTAGTCCACGTCGAGCACGTTCCCGTTCCCGAGTGCGCTCTCTTCCACGACCGCGCCGTCGGGGAAGGTGATGCGCAGACGCTCGCCGTCGCGGTCGTACTCGGCCCGCAGCACCATCGGCCATGACGTCAGCGAGCTGCGCAGGCGCTTTCCCTCACCGTCGACGAGCAGGAAGCGACGGTTCTCGAGCACTCCCTGCTCGGTCAGCTCGATCGAGTCGGGGTGGTGGAGAGCGAAGCACTTCACCGGTGTAACGGAGATGAGCTCGACGGACGGCATCCGGAACCATTTTGACCCAGGTCTCAGGACGTGACGGCAAACAGCTTCCAGGCGCCGGGCACGCCCTTCAGCTCGTGCTCACCGCGGTCGTCGAACTCGATCCCCGAGCCCGCGACGAGATCCTTGACCGTCGAGGAGACCAGGACCTCGCCCGGCGAGGCGAGGCCGGCGACCCTGGCGCCGATCGAGACGGCGATTCCCGCGACCTTGTCGTCGTGCAGCTCGCACTCGCCCGTGTGCAGTCCGGCTCGCAGCTCGAGCCCGAGCTCGCGAATCTGCTCGGCCACCGATTGCGCACAGCGGATCGCCCTCGCGGGGCCGTCGAACGTGGCGAAGAAGCCGTCGCCGGCGGTGTCCTTCTCCTCGCCGCGAAAGCGCACCAGCTCGCGGCGCACGAGCGCATGGTGCCGCTCGAGGAGCTCGCGCCAGCCGCGGTCGCCGAGCTCAGCCGCCCGCTCGGTCGACCCGACGATGTCGGTGAAGAGCAACGTCGCGAGGACGGAGTCGGGGACGGCGGCGACCGGGCGTCCGCCGACGAACTGCTCGATCTCGTCCACGATCTCCGGCGACAGGAAGATCCCCCAGTAGTCCGAGCCGGGAAGCCGAACCTCGTGCGCGCCCTCGATTCGCGCGGCGACCTCCCGGTGTTGCTCCAGCTTCGACGGAGCCCTCGCGATAGAAGACGAGCGTCGGCGCCTTGATCGCGGGCAGCACCGGCCGCATGTCGGTCTCGCCGAACGCCCGGTTGAGCGCGTACGCGAACTCCGGGCTGAGTCCGACCCGCATCTCGTTCGCGAACCACAGGCGCGCCTCCGCGCCGCGATCGAAGAGCGTCGGGCAGACCATCTCGAGGAGCTCGTCGCAGAACTCCTGCGTTCCCCACTCGAACCGCACGCGCTGCAAGAACTGTTCTCCCCAGTCGTCCGGCTCCTCCGGCCTTGCCTGCGGATGGAAGAGCGCGAGCGCGGCCGTCCGCTCGGGATACGTGGCGGCGAAGAGCATGGCCATGTCGCACCCGTCGTGCGCGGCCAGGATCACCGGCTCGGGAGCGTCGGCGGCGTCGAGTACTGCGCGCAGGTCCTCCATGCGCGTCTCGAGCGTCGCGAATTGCCCGTGGCGGTCGGAAACGCCGGTGCCGCGCTTGTCGAAGAGGATCAGCCGGAACGACTCGGCGAGCCGCTGGCAGGCGACGAACCAGTCCAGGTAGTCCTTCCCTCCGTCGGGATCCATCAGCCGAGCGTCCTGCTCGAAGAGCTCTCGTTCGCCCAGCGCTCGCGGACCGTGCGCAGCTCCGCCCGCCATTCCTCTTCCGTGAAGCCGTACGGATAGTCGTCGGCGCGAACGACGCGTGCGAACGTGTTCAAGAGCACGAGCGCCTCGGTCCGCTCGGGATACGTCGCCGCGAAGAGCGCGCAGGTCTGGCCGCCCTCGCCGATTCCCAGGAGCGTCACGCGTTCGGCGCCAACCGCGTCGATCACGGCGCGAATGTCGTCCATGCGCGTCTCCAACGACCCCAGGTCGCGAGGTCGGTCGGACAGGCCCGTCCCTCGCTTGTCGAGCATGCTCAGGCGCGAGAACGACGCCAGCCGCTCGTAGAGGCACGCCAGTCCGCGTTCGACCACGGAAAGACGAGGTTGCTGAACATTGGTACGAGCACGAGGTCGCGCGGGCCGTCGCCGTACGTCTGATACGCGATCGAGACGTCGCGGCTCCGGGTGAATTCGACCTCCGGGATATTCAGGTCGATGGGCGCCATTAGGCTGTAACTATGGCCGCCACCGCCACGGAACGGAAGCTTTTCGTCGGCGGCGAATGGGTGGAGACCGGCGAATGGATGGACGTGCGCTCGCCGTACTCCGGTGACGTCGTCGGTCGCGTTGCGAAGGCTGGGGCCGAGGAGACGACGCGCGCGGTCGACGCGGCCGAGAGGGCGATGGGCGATCCGCTCCCGGCGCACAAGCGCGCGGAGATCCTGGTCAAGGTCGCGGCGCAGCTCGGCCGCCGCCACGACGAGGTCGCGCGGCTGATCTCCGACGAGGCCGGAAAGCCGATGAAGGCCGCGCGCGTGGAGGCGCGGCGCGCCATGTCCACCTATACCTTCGCGGCCGTCGAGGCACGCAAGCTCGCCGGCGAGGTGGTCCCGATGGACGCCTCCCAGGCCGGCGAGGGCAAGCTCGCCTTCACGCTGCGCGTACCGATCGGAGTGGTCGGAGCGATCAGCCCCTTCAACTTCCCCCTCAACCTCGTCGCGCACAAGCTCGCGCCGTCGCTCGCGGCCGGCTGCGCCGTCGTGCTCAAGCCGGCGTCAGCGACTCCGCTCTCCGCGCTGCTTCTGGCGGAGATGGAGGAGGAAGCGGGCCTGCCGCCGGGGTGGCTCAGCGTTGTCGCCGGGTCGGCTAGGGAAATCGGCGACGTCCTGGTCGAAGACGACCGCGTGAAGGCAATCACCTTCACGGGCTCGGGCGATGTCGGCTGGGGCCTGCGCGAGCGCGCCGCGCGCAAGCGGGTCAACCTCGAGCTCGGGAATGCGACGCCTGTGATCGTCTGCGCCGACGCGCCGGACGGCGCCGCGGCCAAGCTCGCTGCCCACAGCTTCTCCTTCGCCGGCCAGAGCTGCATCTCGGTCCAGCGCATCTACGTTCAGGACGAGGCCTGGGACTCGTTCGTGGCGGAATTCGTCCCGCTGGTCGAGGCCCTCCGTGTGGGCGACCCTGCGGACGAAGAAACGGACGTCGGCCCGCTGATCGACGAGGATGCTCGCGAGCGCGTGCTCCAATGGATCGGCGAGACGAGCGGCGAGGTGCTCACCGGCGGCGACACCACCGAGGATGGGCTCGTCCGCCCCACCGTCATCGCCAATCCGAGCCCTGAGGACAAGGTGTCCTGCGACGAGGTCTTCGGGCCGGTGGTGACGCTGACGAAGGTGGGCTCGCTCGACGAGGCGATCGAGCTCGCGAACTCGACGAGGTTCGGACTGCAGGCGGGGATCTTCACGAGCGACATCCGCTCGGCGCTGCGCGCCGCGCGTGAGCTCGAGTTCGGCGGCGTGATCGTCAACGAGGCCCCCACGTTCCGCGCCGACCAGATGCCGTATGGCGGGGTGAAGGCGTCCGGAAACACACGGGAAGGGCCCGCGTACGCCGTCCACGAGCTCACGGAAGAACGGCTCGTCGTCATCGAGCTCTAGGGCCGCGCACCTAGCGACCGGCCGCTGCATTAGACTCACCACCCCGATGGCTCCACTTCGTGTCCGTCTGACGCGGCGCGCTCCGGCGCAGCCAGAACCGGGAGCCGGGGATGCCTCCCAGGAGGCTGCTCCGTCCCCGCCCCCGCAGCAGGGCCGCCCACCGACGCCGGGCCAGGTGCGCCGAGAACGGCGCGCGCTCGTCCGTGCCCGGGAGGACCGCATCCGCGATCTCGGCGGGCTGTTGCTCGAGGCGTACAAGCGCGACCGGTTGAAGCCGGAGCTCTTCTTCGAGCAGAGCGCGGAGATCGTCAGCATCGAGGAGCGAATCCAGGAGCTCGACGGCGCGTTGGCCTCGCTCACCCGCAGGACGATGGCCGAGGCGAACCGCTGTGCCTGCGGGGCTCCGCTGGTGTGGGGAGCGCATTTCTGCGCCAATTGCGGCCGTCCCGTCGGCGAGGCGGCCGTCGTCGCCTGCGCCCATTGCGGGAACCCGCTGCCGGCCGAGGCGACGTTCTGCTCGAACTGTGGGCGGCCCGCGGAACCGGCCGAGGCCGGCTACCAGACCGGTCCGGACGAGCAGGCGCCGACCATCGCCGGTCAGGGCTAACCCGTGGGGGTCTCGCCGCCTCCGGACCAGCCCGAAGCCACTCCGCCTCCAGGCCCTCCGGTCGAGCCCGGTCCCGATCTGTGCCCCAACTGCGGGTCGCCGTACGAGCCGTACCAGGAGTACTGCCTGGAGTGCGGACGACGGCTCCCGCTCTCGCGCGGCACGATGGCAACACTGTCGACAGCCTGGCGGCGCGGCGGCGCCCAGCCCCCCTGGTACCCGGGCGACTGGATCTGGCCCATCGTGCTCCTGCTGCTGATCGCCACTCTCGGCGGCGTCGTCGCCTACCTCACGACGAAGGACAACGGCAAGAAGACGGTCATCACCGCCACGACCGGCCAGACGGTGACGACCGAGACGACGACGACCGAGACCACGGGGACCGACACGACCGGAACCGACACGACCGGGACGGAGACGACGGACACGACCGGCACCGAGACGACCGGCACGACCGAGACCACCCCGCCACCGCCACCGCCTCCGCCCCCTCCGCCACCACCTCCGCCCCCACCACCTCCACCGCCGGCCGGCGCTCTGACGACCTGGCCGTCCGCGAAGAGCGGGTACACGATCGTCCTCCAGTCCATCCCGGTCGGTACGGGCGAGCATGCGGCGGCCGCGTTCGCGAGGAAGGCGGCGCGGGCGGGCCTGCCCAAGGTCGGGTACCTGAACTCCTCTGGCTTCTCCAGCCTGCACCCGGGGTACTGGGTCGTCTTCAGCGGGATCTACAACTCGATCGTCGCCGCTCGGGCCAATGCCGCGGCCGCCTCCTCGAAGGGCTTCTCGGGCGCCTATCCCCGCCAGATCACGCCCTAGGCGCGACCTCCGAGCTCACAACTCCTCTGCCGAGTTTGTAACACGGACGCCGCGGCGTTAGAATCGCGCGTCGGCGCAAAATTAACTCCCTCTTAACAAAGCTTTGCGGCGGATTAATAGGAACGCGAGATACTGAGATGCAAGAGCGAACCCTCCACCTCCTCGCGCACATGTATCAGTACTCACGGGCCATCTACCAGTCGATCAAGGACCTTGTGGATCCATACGTGGAGCCCGAGGTGCAGCTCAGGTACCGCCAGGCAGTGCTCACGGCGTGCGAGCAGACGATGGAGCGGCTGACCCGTGATCCGCACTACTTCGCGCGCCCCGATCGCGCCCTCTTCCAGGACATCCGCCGCTACTTCCCCATCACTGCGCAGGCGCAGGTCGCGTGGGCGGTGACCGAGGGAGTATCGGCCGCCGTGGTGTTCATCGAGGAGCAGATCGAGGCCGGCGCGCTCGACGGCGGCGTCGCCCGCTGCCGCGCGACCACACGCAAGGGCAAGCCGTGCCAGCGGACTCCGCTCCCCGAGCGTGAGTACTGCCCGTCGCACCAGCATCTCGAGCGCGAGCCGGTCGCGGCCTAAGACTTTCCGCTTCGAGCGGGCTCCCTGGCGTTAAGCTCGGGAACGCGTGTCACACGACACCGACAAGCTGATCCGCCAGCTCTCCCTCGTCGCCTTCCTGATGGCGGAGCGCCGGCCACTCACCGCGCGTGACGTGAAGAGCTGCGTCGAGGGCTATTCGGAGATGTCCGACGAGGCGTTCGCGCGCCGTTTCTACTCCGACCGCGCCGAGCTGAGCGGGCTGGGCGTTCCCCTGCATTCGCAGCGGGACGAGTTCACCGGCGAGGAGCTGTACACGCTCAAGCCGGACGAGTACTTCCTCCCGCCGCTCGAGCTCTCGAACGACGAGCTCGCGGCGCTGCAGACCTGCCTGTATCTGCTCGAGGGCAAGTTCGCGTACGCGGAGCCGCTGCGACTCGCGCTCCAGAACCTCGCCCTTGGGCGTCCCGGCTTCTCCAATCCGCCCAGCGCTGCGGCGGTCAGCGTGGAGATCAGCGACCCGGACTACTCGGTCGAGATGTCCGGGCGCCTGAGCAAGCTCGAGTCGGCCATCTCGAAGCAGCGGACGGTCAAGTTCCGCTACTGGTCGATCTCGCGGGACGAGGAGAGCGAGCGCACGCTGAACCCGTACGCGCTGCTGAACGACAACGGTGCCTGGTACGTGGTCGGGCAAGACCTCGACCGCGACGACATCCGGACGTTCCGCGTGTCGCGCGTTCGCGGCGATATCCGCTTTGCCACCCGCCGTGAGCGCGACTTCAAGTCGCCGACCGACTTCGACATCGACCTATACCGCTCGCGCCCGCCCTGGCAGATCGGTGACCTCGCCGGCGAGGCGCGGATCGAGGTCGCGGGCGACACCGCCTGGTGGGTCGAGCGCGTCGTACGGAGAGAGCGGCCGCGTAGAGGACGGCGTCTTCGTCACGCAGTACTCCAGCCTGCCGCTACTCGCCTCGTGGGTGCTTCGCCAGGACGGCCGCGCGATTCCCCTCGAGCCGATTCAGCTGCGCCGCGAGGTCGCCGACGGCCTCCGCCAGATTCGCGACCGCCATACGGGGAAGCCGGCCGAGCCCGCGGGTGAGGCGCGTGCGATCGAGCACGACGGCGCGGGCGAGCGCCTGCCCGGTCCGGTCGCGCCGGAGCGATTCGCCGTTCTCCAGTCGCTCCTGGCCCACCTGCTCGCGCGCTGCGGGGACGAGAAGCGCGCGGTCATCGACGCGTCCGAGCTGGTCGAGCGGTTCCACATCCCGGAGGACCAGCTCCAGGAGCACCTGTCGCTCCTCAACCTCGTCAACTTCGGCGGGGGCTGCTACGCCGTCTACGCGGAGCTCGACGGCGACAAGGTGCGCGTGGACAAGGAGCTGTGGGGCGACTCATTCCGCTGGCCGCCGCGCCTGACGCCGCTCGAGGCGCGCGCGATCCGCCTCGCGCTCGAGTTCGTCGGGCCGATGATCGCCGCGGACGCGCACACACCTCTCGACCGCGTGCGGCGCAAGCTCGAGGAGACGTTCGGCGAGTTCGAGCTCGCACAGACCCCGGAACCGCATGTCGGCTCGGACGAGGAACGGCTCGTCCGGACGCTGACCGAAGCGATCCGCGCGCGCCGGCTGGTCGAGCTCGAGTACCTGAAGGAGGGTGAGGAGAACCCTTCGACCAGGCTCGTCGAGCCGTACGCCCTCGAGCGGCGGCTGCCCTACTGGTACGTGCACACGTACGACCGCACGTCGGACGGGGAGCGGAGCTTCCGGATCGACCGCATGCGCAGCGCCGTCAGGCAAAAGGAGACCTTCGAGCCGCGCATCGGCTTCGAGCCGACCCGTCTGCGGGACGCCCGCCGCGCACGCCTCTGGTACTCGCCCGAGATCGCGCGCTGGCAAGTCGAGCGCGGTGACGCCGTTCGTCTCGTCGACGGCGCCGCCCTGGCGGAGACGCCCGTCGGAAGCCCGGAGTGGCTCACGGGCGAGATTTTCTCGCACCTCGGAGAGGCGGTCGTGCTCGAGCCGCGCGACCTGCGTCAAGGGATCGCTACCCGCGCCCGCGAGCTCGCGCGTGAGCTCGGCGTTTCTCGGCTACGCGTCGGCAGCTCGCGGTAGCCGAGCGAGCGCCCACTCCGCATAGTCGGCCAGCTCGGGGTCGTCGAGATAGGGCTCGATCGCAGCGCGGTGCTCGGCTCCGCCCGTATTGCCGAGCGCGACCAGCGCGTTCCTCTGCAAGTGCTGCGGGTCGTTGCGCGGCACGTACAGCCGGTCGTAGCGCCTGACGAGCTCCTCTCCGTCCGCCTCCAGCCACTCGACGAGGGAGACCGTCGGCTCGGCACCCGCCGGAGGCGCGTGCTGCGCACGCCGTTTCTCGACCCCGCGGTTCCACGGGCACACGTCCTGGCAGATGTCGCAGCCGTAGACCATGCCGCCGATCTCGTGCCGATATTCCTCGGGGATCGTCTGCGGTGACTGCGTCCAGTACGACAGGCACCGGGTCGAGTCGAGCGTGCCCGGTTCGTCCAGCGCTCCTGTGGGGCACGCCTCGATGCAGAGGGTGCACGACCCGCAGTCGAGGTCGAGGGGCGGGGTCGGCTCGATTCCGGCCTGCGTCACCAGCGTCCCGAGCACGACCCACGAGCCGTGCCGGCGGGTGATGAGCAGCGTGTTCTTGCCGTAGAAGCCCACACCCGCCCGCGCCGCAGCCTCGCGGTCCACATGCTGGTTCTCGTCCACCAGCACCCGGTACTCGCCCCCGATTCGGCGCCCCAGGGCGTCGAGCTTCTCCCGCAGCTCCGCGTACCGGTCGCTCCACGTGTACCGGGGCAACCGCCCCTCGCCGGCCCTGGCTTCCGGCGCGGGAGCGTAGTAGCAGAGGGCCGCCGACACGACCGTGCGCGCGCCCGGCAGGAGCTTCTCCGGATGGCACGAGACCTCCGGCTGGGCCATCGTGAACTTCATGTCCGCGAAGAGGCCGCGGGCGCGGCGCTCACCGATGTGCCGCTCCGTTTCCTCGTAGGGCCCGGCCGGCGCGGCGCCGACGACGTCGAGCCCAAGCTCTTCGGCCAGCCGCTCCAGTTCGATTGTCCTCACAACGCCATTGTGCCGCTCGGGCATCACCTCCTTGTCCAGTGAACTGTTGCCAGGATAGCGAACAGAGCGGACGGCATGACCAACCCCCGTTACGATCGCCGCCGTGAAGGCGATCCGCATCCACGAGGACGGCGGCCCGGAGGTGCTCCGCTACGAGGAAGCTCCCGACCCCGTCCCCGGGCCCGGCGAGGTCCTCGTGCATCTCCGCGCGGCCGCGCTCAATCACCTCGACCTCTGGGTCCGCAAGGGCCTTCCCTCGGTCCCCAAGCCGCGCATCCTCGGCGCGGACGGCGCCGGCACGCTCGACAACGGAGAGCGCGTGGTGATCAACCCGGGACTGGACCACGGCGACGGCCGCATCACGGTCATCGGAGAGCACACCGACGGCACCCACGCCGAGCTCGTGGCCGTCCCCGAGGAAAACGTCTACCCGATCCCGGAGGGGCTGTCCTTCGAGGAGGCCGCAGCGTTCCCGCTCGTCTTCGAGACCGCCTACCGCATGCTGGTCACGAAGGCGCAGATCCAGCCGGACGAGTGGGTTCTGCTCTGGGGGATCGGGAGCGGCGTTGCAACCGCCGGCCTCCAGATCGCGAAGGCGCTCGGCGCGAAGGCGATCGTCACCTCGTCGAGCGACGACAAGCTTGCCCGCGCGCGTGAGCTCGGTGCGGACGCGACGGTCAACCACGCGACCGAGGACGTCGTCGCGGCGGTCAAGGAGGCGACCGGAGGACCGGGAGCGGACATCGTCTTGGAGCATGTTGGCGAGGCGACATGGCAGCGGACGCTCCAGGCCGTCCGGTCAGGCGGCCGCATCACCGTGTGCGGCGCGACCAGCGGCCCGAATCCCCCGGCGGCCCTCCACCGGCTCTGGTGGAAGCAGTTGACGGTCTACGGCTCCACGATGGGGATGAAGGAGGACTTCGAAGGAGCGTACGAGCTGATCGCGAGCGGACGTGCGCGTCCGATCGTCGACCGCGTCTTTCCGCTCGCCGAGGCCCGCGCCGCGCACGAGTACCTCGAGGCCGGCGAGCAGCTGGGCAAGGTCGTGCTCTCGATTCCGGGCTGAACCGGAGCAAGCGACGAGGCGGGCTCGATGGCCCGCCCCGTCAGCGGAGAGGAAAATCGAGCGAGGGAGCCGCGCGGCGCATAGGAGGGAGCGGGAGCAGCCCCATCGCTCTGAGTCACCGGGAGCGATGCTTTCAGACCGAGATGAATCCCGCAGTAAGGTTTCGTAAGCGAAGTGTTAGTGCGCTTCGGCGCGAGCTGCGGCTAACCGAAGCCGAGGATGAACTTCGCGTCCTCGGACATCTTCTCCGGCGTCCAGGGCGGATCCCAGGTCAGCTCGACCTCGACGTCGTCGACACCGGGCAATGCCCGAACGACGTCGTCGATCTGCTGCTGGATCATCGGCCCGACGGGACAGCCCATGGATGTGAGCGTGTGCACGACCTTGACCTTGCCGTTCTCGAGCTCGACGTCGTACATCAGACCGAGATCCACGATGTCCATGCCCAGCTCGGGGTCCTCGACCTGGCGAAGCGCATCGACGACCTGTTCCTTGGTGGGCATACGGCGAGTCTACCGTCGGGTGTCAGAACCCGAGCAGGCGGACTTCCTCGCGCCGCTCGCGCGCGAAGAAGTGGATCCCGTCCACGAACCGCACCCAGTTGCACCGAGTGCACATGACGAGTGAGTGTGTCCTCGCCGAATCGGCGAGGAAGCGGACGCCGCGCAACAGGTCCCCGGAAGAGACGCCCGTCGCGACCACGATCACGTCGCCGCGCGTGAAGTCGTCGAGCCCGAAGACGCGGGTCACGTCCTCGATGCCGTGCTCGCGCGCGGCCTCGATCTCCGAGCGGGCCGTCGGCCACAACTGGGCCTGCAGCCCGCCGCCGAGGCAGCGCAACGCGGCCGCAGACAGGATGGCCTGGCGGGTGCCGCCGATCCCGATCGCAAGATGGTCGTTCGTGCCGCGGATCGCCGCCGAAATGGATGCGGTGACGTCCCCGTCCTGGATGAGCTTGATGCGCGCGCCTGCAGCCCGGATCTCCTCGATCAGGTCGTGGTGGCGTGGACGGTCGAGCACGATCGCGGTGATGTCATTGGGACGGCGGCCAAAGGTGTCGGCGATCGCCTCGATGTTCTCCGCGACGGGCTTGCCCAGGTCGATGCGGTCGCGGGCGGCCGGGCCGACCGCCATCTTGCGCATGTACATGTCCGGGAGCCGCATGAGCGAGTCGGGCTCGCCCACCGCGACCATCGCCATCGCGCCGTAGCCGCCGCGCGCGACGACGCCGCGGCCCTCGAGCGGATCGATCGCCAGGTCGACCTTCTCGCCACCGGTTCCGAGCTCGGTCTCGGGCGAGAGGCCTTCCGGGTCCTCCTCTACTCCGATGACGACCCGGCCGCTGATCGGCATCTGCTCGAGCGCCTGGCGCATCCCGGAATATGCCGCCTCCCGCGCTGCGTCCTGGTCGTCCCGCCCGAGCCAGCGCGCTCCGCCGAGCGCGGCCCGCTCGGTCACGCGCGCGTAGCTCTCGCACAGGCAATACGCGCTCCCGGCCGGGGCCTGGGAACGCCCGGGATCGAGCGCCTCACTCAGCTTGGTCAACCTGCACCCTCTCCACTTCGGTGAATACGAGCTCCATCAATTCGGCGACGGCGCGGTCCATGTTCTCATTCTCGATGACAGCCACGTCGACCTCACGGGCGCGGCGGACGATGAACTCCTGGATCTGGCGGATCTCCTCGAACGAGGACAGGTACTTGTCCATCTTGCGCGAGCCGTCCGAGGCGACGTCGCGGACGACGAAGTGCTCGGCGTGGGTGCTCGGGTCGTCGATGTTCAGGACGCACTGCACGAGCACCGCGCGCTCGAGCGCGACAGGGAGCATGCCGGGAACGAGGTGGACGCCTTCCAGCACCATCGACCAGCCCTCCTCGAGCACGCGGTCGATCGCCGCCTGCACGCCGACCAATACGTTCCGGGTCTGCTCGAGGAAGCCGGCCACCGCCTGCTCGCCGGCCATCCCGGACACCGCACGTCCGGCCTCGAAGCTCGAGTAGTGGATCGACGGCATGAACTCGCGCGAGAAGAACGCGCGCATCGTCTGCCGGACGAAGTCGGTGGACGTCACGCGGCTGATCCCGAGCCGGTACGCGACCTCCGTCGCGATCGTCGACTTGCCCGTGCCGGTTGCGCCGCCGACGAGGAGGATGATCGGGAGGTCGAGCTCCTGCAGCTCGCGGTAGCGGAGCAGCCGGCGCATGGCCTGGCCGCCCTCCTTCTCGCCCAGGATCTCGACCGCCAGGTCGTGCATGCGGTCGAGGTCGACCGCGCCGCTCGCGTCGAGGCCGCCCTCGACGCGGCGGGCCAGCTCGTACGCGCGTGGAGGAGACATGCCGGTGGCGATCAGCGCGCGCGCCATCAGCCCCTTGGAATAGGGGACGTCCGCGTCCCCGAGCGGGACCGGCTCGAGGTGCCGCGGCTCGCTCATGCGACGCGCTCCAGCATGCGATCGGCCAGCGTCTCGATCCGCTCGTCCAGGCCGTCGGCGACGACCTCGTTCTCGGCGAAGACGACCTCGGCGCCCCGTTCGAGGGCCGCCTCGGCCACCACGTCGATGGCGGCGGCTTTGAGCTCGACGAGGTAGACCTCCGCGTCGACGCGCGCGAGCTCGTCGCGCAGGACGTCTCGGCGGGCGAGATTGACCGAGAGGTGCACGACGTCCGCGTCCAGGTGCTCCACCCGGTCGGCGCCGGTCGTGAAGACCGCGGTGCGCCGGCCGCCGAGCGGCGTCGACGGCTTCAGGCGGAGGTCGAACGCGAGGCAGGGCACCGTCGAGACGCGCGTGACGTCGCGCGCCACGCCCTCGTCCCTCGTGAGCACGAGATCGGAGATCAGGAGCCGGTACAGGTTCAGTCCCGCTGCCACGTCGTGGGCGACGAGGATGCGGGCGCCTGCGTCGATGGGCGGAACGGCGGCTCCGCTTCCGTCGAAGATCACGAGATCCGGATCGAGGCCGTTTGCGATCTCCGCACCCGCGAGGACGCTCGACGTCGCCACCGCCCCGGCCATTCCGCTCCCGCACCGCCGGCACCCGACCGTCGGCACGCCGGCCAGGGCGGCGGTCTCCAGGTAGTCGGATGCGGCGTGCCCACCCGCCCGCGACAGCGACACAAGATCCTCCACGGTCGGCGGCGACTCGATCACCTGCGGCTCGGGCGGCCCGCCTCGCCCCATCGCCACGACGACCACCTTCCGCTGCTGCGAGAGGACGCGGGCGATATGACCCGTGACCGCGGTCTTCCCCACTCGCTTCCCCGTTCCGATGACGGCGAGCGAGGGCCGCGAGAACGATTCCAGCACAGGAGGATCGAAGCGGAAGTCGGCTCCCGCGTACGCGACGCCGCGTGCGAGCGCGATGCTCGCGAGCCGCAGGCGCTCCGCAGGCTCGACGACCGGCTCGCCCGAAAGATCGAAGACCAGCTCCGGGTCCCACTCGGCAAGCGCCCGGTCGAAGTCCTCCGCGACGGGGACGCCGTAGTCCTCGTCTCCGACGACCTTTTCCGATCCGCCGGCGAAATACGCCCCCACGAAGTCATAGGGAAGCTCGGCCAGCGCGTCGCGCACAACCGGCGCGTAATGCTCGCCGTCGATCACGGCGAGTGCGCGGGTCACCGCGTCGTGACCTCGCGCTCGATCCGGCGCGTGTACTTCCGGAAGTCGAGCGTCTCCAGCGAGAACTCGATGATCCGCTCGCGGCCGTGAAACGGATAGCAGCGCGAAACGTCCACGTGGCCGCCGTCGATCTCGATCACGTTGTAGCACTGGCGCGTGTTCCCTCTGAGGCGCATCGATGAAACCGTCCCCGCGTTGACGATGAACATGTTCTCCAGCCGCCACGCGTACGGGACGTGCTTGTGCCCGGACAGCACCAGGTTGACACCCGCGTGCTGGAGGCACTCGATGAGGTCACCGGCGTCGTAGACGATGTTGCGTTCCCGGCCCGTCCCCGGCACCGGAAGCAGGTGGTGGTGGAGGACGAAGATGCGCAGGTCGGCCGGCGCCGCGAACTGCTCCTCGATCCACCCGTACCGGCCTCGTCCCACCTGCCCGTGGTCGAGGTCGGGCTCGGTGGAGTCGATCGCAACCACGGTCACACCCTCACGGTGCAGCACCGAGTTGCGCTCGCCGAACAGCTCCTCGAAGTGGACGTATCCCACGTTGCGCGAGTCGTGGTTGCCGGGGATCACGACGACCGAGCCGCACTTGAGCATGTCCAGGTAGCGCTTGGCCTCGGCGTACTCCTGCTTGAAGCCGAAGCTGGTCAGGTCGCCGGAGCAGATGACGATCTCGGGCTGGATGTCGTTCACCTCGCTGATCGCCCGCTCGAGCAGGTTCGGGACGAAGTGCGGGCCTCCGCAGTGGAGGTCCGAGATGTGCGCAATCGTGAGCATCGGCGCGGGAAGCGTACCCGTCCGGGGGCGCTGGTACCCTGGTGCGCAGATGCTGCTGGAAACGCCTGATTTCCAGGCATATGTTGGGGTCGGCCAGCCGCGCTTCGCCAACCGGGCAGAGCTCGAGTGCGCCAAGATTCTCGACTTCCACGGTGTGCCGTGGGATTACGAGCCGCGGACTTTCGTCCTCGAGCGCGACGAGGACGGCCAGGTAGCCGAGGCGTTCTCGCCGGACTTCTACCTCCCCGAGCAGGATCTCTATATCGAGATCACGGTGATGAAGCAGTCGCTGGTCACGCGCAAGAACAGGAAGCTGCGCAAGCTCCGACAGCAGTACCCGGGCGTCAAGGTCAAGCTCTTCTACAAGCGCGACGTCGAGCGACTGGCGCAGCGATACCGCCTCGAGCTCGCGAGCTAGCCGACGCTCCGCGCGTCGGTGACCGCTACCTCTCCGCGGAGGAGATCGCGGAACGGGTAGCCGAGCTGGCCGAGGAGATCGACGAGGACTACCGCGAGAGCGAGCCGCTCCTGGTCGCGCCGCTCAAGGCCAGCGTCGTCTTCCTCGCCGACCTGTCGCGCGAGCTGGAGATCACGCACGAGCTCGAGTTCGTCGAGCTGGCCGCTTACGGCCCCGACGCGACGCTCGGCGGCCACTCGCGGATCCGGCTGCTCAAGGATCTCGGGCTCTCGATCGAGGGGCGGGACGTGCTGATCGTGGAGGACGTCGTCGACACGGGCCTCACCCTCAACTACCTGGTGAAGACGCTCACGCTGCGCCGGCCCGCGTCCGTCGCGGTCGCGACGCTCCTCGACCGCCCGTACCGCCGCATCGTGGAGGACCTGCCCGTGCGCTACGTGGGCTTCACCGTGCCGGACGAGCTCTTCGTCGGGTACGGATTCGACCTGGACGAGGGATTCCGCAACCTGCCGGATATCCACGTGTACCAGGCCAAAGTTTAGGCTAGACTAAACCTCAGCATGGTCGGTACCCGAGTCGAGGCGCTCGACCGGCCCCTGGGCGCCGGCGAGCGGGTGCTGCGCGGCCACTCGCGCGGCAAACTTCGCCTGCTCCCGTTCCTCGGGCCGGCCTTCATCGCCTGTGTCGCGTACATGGACCCGGGCAACTTCGCCACCAACATCGCCGGCGGCTCGAAGTTCGGCTTCATCCTCCTCTGGGTGATCGTCGCCTCGAACCTGATGGCGATGCTGATTCAGATGCTGTCGGCGAAGCTCGGAATCGCGACGGGGCGCAACCTGCCCGAGGTCTGCCGGGAGCAGTTCTCGCGCCGCACCTCGATGGGCCTGTGGATTCAGGCCGAGGCGATCGCGATGGCGACCGACCTGGCCGAGTTCCTCGGCGCTGCGCTCGGGTTCCACCTGCTGCTCGGGATCGGCCTCTTCCCCGCCGCGATCATCACCGCGATCGCGGCCTTCCTCATCCTCGGGCTGCAGCGCTTCGGCTTCCGCCCGTTCGAGGCCGTGATCGCTGTGCTCGTGCTGGTGATCGGGGTCTGCTATCTCGGCGAGCTGTTCATGGCCAACCCCCCGTGGGGGACGGTGGGGTTGCACGCGATCAAGCCCGAGTTTCAGGGCAGCGAGTCGGTGCTGATCGCCGTCGGGATCCTCGGGGCGACCGTGATGCCGCACGTGATCTACCTGCACTCGGCGCTGATGCAGAACCGGATTGTCCCCGACAACGACGACGAGGCCAAGCGCCTCATGCGCTACACACGGGTGGACGTGGTGATCGCGATGACGATCGCCGGCGCGATCAACATGGCCATGCTGATCATGGCCGCGACGGTCTTCTTCGGCAGCGGGCACGAGAACGTCGACTCGCTCGAAGGCGCAGACAAGACGCTCACTCCGATCCTCGGTGGAGCGTCCGGCGTGCTCTTTGCGCTCGCGCTGCTCGCGTCCGGCCTGTCCAGTTCGACCGTCGGAACGCTCTCCGGTCAGGTGGTGATGCAGGGGTTCGTCAACTGGAAGATTCCCCTGTTCCTCCGGCGCGCCGTGACGATGCTGCCGGCGTTGATCGTGATCGCCATCGGCGTCGATCCGTCACGGACGCTGGTCTTCAGCCAGGTCGTCCTCTCGTTCGGGATTCCGTTCGCGCTCATCCCCCTCGTGATCTTCACGAGCAAGAAGAAGCTCATGGGCGTCCTCACGAACCATCCGGTGACGACTCTCGCCGCGGTGGTCGTGGCGGCGCTGATCTGCGCCCTGAACATCTTCCTGCTCGCTCAGACCTTCGGACTGGCGCTAGGACTACTCCTTCACGGAGATCTGGCCGCGGATCTCGCCGTTCGGGTACTTGGCGGTGTGCACGTTGGCGTACGCCTTGTGGTGCTCGAGCGCGCTCACGATCGACTCGGTGACCTTCGCCTTTCCGTGGGCGCCCGACTTGCAGGGGGTGCAGAGCGGGACGATGACGTTCCCCGCCTTTCCTTTCTTGCCCATGTGGATGTGCGCTGCCATCGCCTTGCCGGTGAGCCCCTTGAAGGTCAGCTTCCACGTCAGCGTCTTCGACTTGCCCTTCTCGACGACCGTGCCGGTGAAGCTGCCGGTGCCCTTGGACTTGTTCTTCGGCGTCTCCTGCGAGCCCATCATCTTGGCGCTCACCTTGTAGGTCTCCTGGGACGCGGCGATGCCGAGCCCTGCGAACGAAAGCGCGGCGGCGGCGATCACGACTAGCAGCCACGATGTCTTCATCGGAACCTCCTTCCGGCCGGAGCCTGGTGCCCCGACGTCTTTGGGAAGTTCGTGTCGACGGCGCTAGCGGTTTGCGAGAACCGTCAGCGCGCTACATGTTCGGCTCGGTGCCGGGGTAAGGCTCCGGGATCTGCGGCGGCGCGGGCGGATCGGTTTCGCCCGGCGGCGGGTACGGCTCCGGGATGTCGGGATGCGCCGGCGGGTCGAGCTCGCCCGGCGGCGGGTACGGCTCCGGAATGTCGGGCTGGCTCGGAGGCTCGAGGTTGCGCATCAGGCTCCTTTCGGCTGGTTCGAGTGAGCGGAGGGCGTCGGCGGCCTGCCTTCGTAGTCCCCCCACGAGGCTGCGGTAATCCTCGTCCGAGATCTTGCCGCTGCGATGGTCGAACTCGAGCTCCTTCAGCGCGGCCAATGCCCGGTCGCGACGCTCGAGGAACTCGAGGCGCTGCCGCTCGTGAGCGGTCGGCTCGTCCAGCTCGTCGTCCTTGGCCTCCGGATCGAGCAGGAACGGCCGCGCGACGAAGAGGACGCACGCCAGCGCGAGCGCCGCGCCGAGCACGAGCGCGAGTGTCACGCGCGGGCCGCCGCGTACCCGTAGCGGTCGGCCAGACGGCGCGCCTCGCGCGCGTCCGGCCAGAGCGCGATCAGCGTCCCGCCGATGAAGATGAACCCGGCGAGCCAGATGAGGTTGACGAGCGGGAGAACCTCCGCCTTGAAGAAGACCGTTCCGTTCGTGTCGATCTGCTGCGCGATCAGGTACAGGTCCTCGCCCGTCACGAGGTTGCTGCGGATGTCGACCTCGTTCGAGATCTGCCCCTCCACCGGGTAGTGGTTCTTCCCGGCGGAGAGCGTCCCGTCCGGCTTCCCGTCGCGCCGCACGTCGACGAGCGCCCTGACCTCGCGCGCGTTCTCGGCCTGCCGCTCCACCAGCCGCCGGTACGTGAGCGTGTACCCGCGGATCTCCATGGACTGGCCGGGCCGGAGCTTCGCCTCATGCGTCGTGTCGTACGCGCTCGAGCCTGCGATGCCGATCGCAAGGAGGACGATGGCCGCGTGGACGACGTAGCCGCCGTAGCGCCGCCGGTTGCGGGCGACGAGCGTAGAGAACGCGGAGGGCCACGAGCCGCCCGCCACCGCCTTGCGCGCGCGCGTGCCGCGCACGAACTCCACGATGATCGAGGCGATCACGAAGGCGGAGAACGTGTACGCGATCAGTCCCGGGATCGAGCTGCCGGCGCCGAGCGCGAGCAGAATCCCGCCGACAACCAGCGACACCGCGGCCGGCCACGCCCAGGTCCGGGCCAGGGTTCGTAACGAGGTCTTCCGCCACGCAAGCAGAGGGCCGATCCCCATCAAGAGCAGCAACGGCAGCCCGAAGACGTGCAGGAAGAAGTTGTAGTACGGCCCGCTGACGTGGTTTCGCTCGCCCGTGACCGCCTCCGACAGGATCGGGTACAGGACGCCCCACAGGATCGTCAGGCAGAACGCGACGAGCAGCAGGTTGTTGTAGAGGAAGCTCGCCTCCCGTGACGCGAGCGACTCGAGCTTCGTCTTCGTCCTGAGCAGCGGAAGCCGAAGGAAGATGAGCCCGATCGAGAAGGCGAGCACGATCGCGATGAAGCCGAGGAACCAGCCGCCCAGCGGGCTCTCCGTGAACGAGTGGATCGAGTTGAGGACGCCGGAGCGCGTGAGGAAGGTCCCGAACAGCGCCAGGACGAACCCGCCCACGACGAGCAGCATGTTCCAGATCTTCAGCATCCCCTTCTTCTCCTGGACCATCACCGAGTGGAGGAATGCCGTGGACGCGAGCCACGGCATGAGGGCCGCGTTCTCGACGGGATCCCAGGCGTAGTAGCCGCCCCAGCCCACCTCGACGTAGGCCCAGTGCGCGCCGATCAGCTGGCCGATCCCGAGGAAGCCCCACGCGGCGAGCGTCCAGCGCCTCGTCGCGACGATCCAGCGCTCGTCCGAGCGCCTGGCGAGCAGCGACCCCATCCCGAAGGCGAACGGGATGGTCAGTCCTACGAAGCCCAGGTAGAGGAGGACCGGGTGGATCAGCATGTGCAGGTTCTGCAGGCTCGGGTTGAGCCCAGCGCCGTCTGGGGGCGCAACCTGCGTGTCGAACGGGCTCGAGACCGCGACGAGCATGAAGGCGAAGAAGACGGCGACGCCGCCGAGCACCGGGCACGACCCATGCGACGAGGTCGGGCGCCTTTTTCCGGTTGATGAGGACGACCGCCGCGGCGTACGCGGTCAGGATGAAGAGCCACAGGAGCAGGGATCCCTCCTGTCCTCCCCAGAAGGCGGACAGCGTGTACAGCGTGGGCAGGCGGCGCGCGCTGTGCTCGGCCACGTACGTGAAGCTGAAGTCGTGGCGCGCGAGGGCGCTGAAGAGGACGATCGCGGCGACGGCCGCTGCCCCGAACGAGGCGATGAGCGCGTTCCGTGCCGAGAGCGACAGACGGCGCCGGCCCCTGAACGCGGCGTAGCCGCCCGCGGCGGCCGCGTACACCGACAGGCCGAGGCAGATGACGAGTGCGGCCCGGCCTAGCTCGGCCACTGGCTACTTCTTAGGGGAGTACTTCGACGGGCACTTCGTCACGAGCGTGTTCTTCACGCCGACGAAGACGCCGCCCCGCAGCCGCCCGTCGAGCGAGATGTCACGGCCCGTGCGGAACAGGTCCGGGACGGCTCCGTGGTAGAGGACGGCGACGGAAGACGCCCCCTTCACGTCGCGCATGCGGAAGCGCAGGCCGCGCCTCCTGCGCGTTCCCGGTCGGCTTGCCCAGGACCTTGCCGCTCAGCGTGACGCGCTTGCCGTTGTGCGGGTTCGCCAGCAGCTGGCTCGGGCGGAGCGAGGGCGTACCGCCGCCGGCGATCGACGTGTACAGGAGGAAGACGGCCAGCAGAGCCGCGATCGAGAGCGCGAGCGCAAGCCGCACCGGGCTCCTGGCGCGAGACACGCCGGAATTGTAGTCGCGGACGGGGGAAACCATGTTTCCCCCGTGGGCCCCCTTCTTCACGCCCCGCTGCGTCGTGCATTGCGTTTGCCTCCGCCGGGCAAAGCCCGGCTGCGGCGACGAATCGCCCAATACGACGAACGTCAAAGAAAGGGCGCAGCTGGAGGCGCGAACTGTCTGCCGGGCTAGCTCGAGGCCCGAGCCGTCTGCTGCCGCCGTGCCGGCACGCGGTAGCCATGCTCCTGGCACAGGCTCCCGGGCCGCTCCTCGGTGAGCGCGTCGCAATACCCCTTGCCGTAGGCCGCGCGGATGAACGCTGCGACGACGTCCAGCTTCCATTCGCCGATCTCATAGGCCTCTCGCCAGAGGTCGGCCAGGCGCAGGTCGATGTCGAGCTCCAGCAGATCGATGCGGGAGGGGTTCTTGGGCATGGCAAAAGCGTAGGTCCCCGGTCGGACGACATGATCAGAGCATGTCCGCGATCGCACTAGCACTCGGATCCGCCTTCGCCTGGGGCTGCGCGGACTTCCTCGGCGGGCTCCTCTCGCGTCGCGTCGCGGTCCTCGCCGTCACCGTCTGGTCGCAGGGCGCCGGGTTCGTCGCGCTCCTCGTGTGGCTGGCCGCCGACGGGTTCCAACTCGACGCGCGTGCCTTCTGGATCGCAGCGCTCGGCGGCCTCGGCGGCGGGATCGGTCTCGCCGCCTACTACAAGGCGCTCGCGGTCGGGACGATGAGCGTCGTCGCGCCCGTCGCCGCCTGCGGGGCCGTGATCCCGTTCGGGATCTCGCTTGCCACCGGTGAACGGCCCTCCGGGCTCGCGCTGGGCGGGGCGGTGGTCGCTCTGGGAGGAGCTGTTCTCGCCTCGGCCGAGGAACGTCGTTCGGACGACGCGGGCCGGCGCCGCGGAGTCCTCCTCGCGGTCGCAGCCGCGATCGCGCTCGGCCTCTTCGTCTACTTCCTCGGCCTCGCGGGCGAGCACGGCGAGACGCTGTCCGCCCTCTTCGGCGCCCGCGTCGGATCGCTCTCCCTGCTGCTGGTCGCCGTGGCGGTCACCCGCGCCGCCCTCCGCGTCTCACCGCCGAGCCTCGCCGCGGCCGCCGGCATCGGGCTGGTCGACACGGGTGCGAACGCGATGTTCGTCCTGGCGAGCGCCCGCGGGTACCTCTCGATCGTCTCGGTCCTGGCGTCGCTTTACCCGGTGGTTCCCGTCGTCGCGGGACACCTCTTCCTCTCGGAGCGCATCTCCTGGCCGCAACGGGCCGGCGTCGCCCTCGCCCTCGGCGGCGTCGCTGCCGTAGCGTATGGCTGATGGGAGAGATCCGATTCGGACCGGCACGTGTGCCCTCGAGGGACAGCCCGGAGGCGGCGATCGACCTGCTGCTCGAGCGCGGCTACTCGGCGTGCGAGATCGACTTCGAGGGCAAGTTCTGGATGGACTACGACTGGGCCGGCCGCTTCGGCGAGCTCGCGCGCGAGAGCGGCATCGTCCTGTCGGTCCACGCCCCCATCGCCGGCTTCATGGGCCACGCCGAGCGCGGGAAGAAGCTCAACATGGCTACGGGCATGCTCGACCACTCGGCGGGGATCGCGAAGGCCGCCGGTGCCGAGCTGGTCGTCTTCCACCCGGGCTTCCTGCTGAACAGGACGCGCGAGGATGCGCTCGACTCCGTGGTGGAGCAGCTCGGCGAGCTGCGCGCGCGCCTGGAGGGCAAGGACCGCGGCGTCCCGTTCGGGGTCGAGGTCATGGGTCGCGTGCGCGAGCTGGGGACGATCGACGACGTGCTCGAGATCTCCCGCCGCGTCGGCTGGGTGCGGCCCGTGATCGATTTCGCGCACATGCACGCGACGAGCGACGGCGCCTTCACCGACTCGGCGATGTTCGCGGAAGTGCTGAAGCGCGCGGACGAGGTGCTCGAGCCCGGCGCGCCCTTCCACATCCACTTCTCGGACATCGCCTTCGCCAACCGCAACGAGACGAAGCACCTGCCGTACGGCGAGGGGACGCTGCGCGCCGAGCCGCTCGCGGAGGCACTCGCGCCGTTCGAGCGTCCCGCAACGGTGATCTCGGAGTCGCCGGACGAGGCGTCGAGTCAGGCGATCAAGGCGATCCTGTTGGCTACGAGGAGGGCGTGAAGCCGACTTCGGCCAGGAGCTCGAAGCTCTCGAGCTTGGTTGCCTCGTCCCCCCGGCCGCGCTCGCGCAGGAACTTGTCGAGCTGGAACATGGTCTCGACCTGGCTGCGCTTGTGGTCGGTCTCGACCACGGTCGCGTGCGCCTCGCGCAGGAGCTGCTCCGCCTCCTCGTCGCGTCCCTGAGCGGCACGGACGATTCCGAGGGCCATGGCCGTGGTCGCGAGCGAGGTCAGGTCCTGCGGCCCGACGGTGTGGCGCGCCTCGAGAGCCAGACGCTCTGCCTCGTCCAGCTTGTCCTGCTCGACCAGGAGCTGGGCCAGTGAGCGCTGCGACTCGCACAGCGTCGCGCGGTCCTCGAGCGGCGCGAGGATGCGGATGGATTCCCGCAGGAGGCGTTCCGCGCGCGCCACGTCGCCTTTCTGCCATGCAGCCCAGGCGGAGAAGTTGAGCGTGCGCCCGAGCGCCCACGAGGCGCCCACCTCCTCCAGGTACTTGCGCGCTTCCGCGAGCTGAGACTCGGCCTCCTCGTAGTCGCCGCGGGCGAGGTAGAGCTGTCCGAGGAAGCGGTGCGCGCGACCGAGAGCCGCGACGCTGCCGGTCTCCTCGGCGAGCGCCAGCGCCCGGTCGGCGAGCGGCTGCGCGCGGTCGAGCTCCAGCTGCCCGATGTAGACGCTCGCCAGCGTGTCCAGCACCTCGCTCTCCAGATCCTTACGGCCGATGTCCCGCGCGATGGCCAGGGCTTCTTCGGCAACCCGCTCCTCCGCGGCCAGGTCGCCGCGCGCCCAGGCGATGGTGGCGCTGATGCCGAGCGCGTCCACCCGGCCGACGTTGTCGTCCGGTTCGAGCACGTCGAGCGCCTTGCCGATGAGTCGCTCCGCGCGCGGAACATCCGCGTCGCGCACGACCGCGGCATCCGCCAGAGCGGTCAGGGCACGTCCCTGGATCCTGCGGTTTCCTTCCGCCTCTGCGGCCGCGCAGACCTCCTCCATCTCGCGCGAGACCACCGGGTAGTCGGTGATCCGCCAGGCCGCGCGTGCCGCCTCGTAGCGGCGCTCCAGCGTCGGCTCGAGCTCGAGGGCGCTGAGGAACAGGCGGCGGGCGGCGCGGTTCGCGTCGCGCGCGAATGCGCGGCGTCCCGCCTCGTCCAGAGCGGCCGCGGCCTCGGCGGCGAGCTCGCCCCCGACGTCGCCCTCGAGCTCCTTCTTCAAAGACGCCGCATGGTCGAGGTGGTAGGCGCGCACCTCGAGCAGCTCCTCGCCCGCGCGCTCCTTGAGCCACGACGCGAAGCGGAGGTGGTGGTCGGCGCGCTCGGACTTCGACAGGCCGCTGTAGGCGACCTCGCGGATGAGGACGTGCTTGAAGCGGTAAGCCGCCTCACCCGAGATCGAAGAGCGGCTCTCGGGGAGGATGAAGTCACGCAGCATCAGGCTCTCGAGCACGGGCTCGACGTCGAACTCCGGGGAGAGGTGAGAGAGCGCGCCGGTCCAGAACACGCGACCGATTACCGCGGCACGGCGAAGCGCGCGCCGCTCGTCCGCGTCGAGACGGTCGATCCTGGCGGCGATGAGCGCCTGCACCGTGTCGGGGATGCGCTCGGGGGAGGCGTCGCCATCCTCTTCGACGAGCATGCGGATCGTCTCCTCGACGAACAGCGGGTTTCCGCCCGTTTTTTCGATCAGCGCGACGACGTCTTCCGGCGCGATCCCGGTACGCCGCAGGAGCGTCGAGATCATCTCCTCGACCTCCTCGGGCACCAGAGGCTCGAGCTCGATCGAGGTTGCGCGCACGCGGCCTCCGCCCCACCCGGGGCGAATGTCGAGCAGCTCCGGGCGGGCGAGGCAGAGGAGAAGCAGCGGCGCCTCGCGCACCCAGGCGGCGAGGTGCTCGATCAGCTCGAGCAGCGGCTCCTCCGCCCAGTGGATGTCCTCGAACACGAGGACGAGCGGTTGCACGTCGGCGAGCTTCTCCGACCACTCGCGGACGGCCCACGCGATCTCCTGCTGGCTCGACTGGCTCTGCACCGCCTCGAGCACCCCCGAGGCGAGGCCGAGGAGGTCGGCGATCGCCTCGTCCTCGCAGCAGACCTTCAGCTTCTCGACGGCTTCCGCCACCGGCTCGTCGTCGGTGATCCCGGCGGAAACCTTGACCATCTCGGCGACCGGCCAGTACGTGATGCCCTCGCCGTACGGCAACGCACGGCCGGCGAGGATCGTGGCCCCTTCGACCCCCTCCAGGAACTCGCGGGCGAGCCGGCTCTTGCCGACGCCCGGCTCTCCGTAGAGGGTGAAGACGTGCGCGCGGCGGTCGCGCGCGACGCGGGCAAAGGTGTTGTGCAGGAGGTCGAGCTCCTCGACGCGGCCAACGAGTGGCGCAGCGACGCTGACCGGGCGCGGTTCCTCGTCGGAGCAGACCACGCGGCGAGCCCAGACCTTGCGCTCGATCCCGCGCAGCTCGATCGGGCCTAGATCCTCGGTCTGGATCCCGTCGAGCGAGAGCCGGTGCGTGCCGGGGCCGATGAGGAGCTCCCCTGGCCCAGCGGCCTGCTGCAGGCGAACGGCGACGTTGATCGCCTCGCCCGTCGCAAAGGTCAGATCGGACTCGTCGGAGACGATCTCGCCGGACTCGATCCCGACCCGCGCCTCCAGCTCGAGCTCGCGGACGTGCTCGAGGATGGCGAGCCCGGCGCGCACGGCGCGCAAGGCGTCGTCCTCGTGCGTCTGCGGAACGCCGAACGCGACCATGACCGAGTCGCCCGCGTAGCGGCCCATCGTGCCGCCGTGAGCCTCGACGCAGCCTCCCACGCCCTCGAGGAACCGGCGTACGCGTGTGCGCGCGACCTCCGGATCCGTTCCCGAGACAAGGGCAGTCGAGTCGACCAGGTCGACGAACATGACCGTTGCGAGCTTGCGCTCCATCCCCACAAGTTTAAGAACGAATGAGGAAGCGCCGAACTTCCTTTACCGGAGCGGTTTCAGGCGCAGGAGAGTGCCCAGAATGTCCGTCTTCGTGTACGTGGGCGCGAGAATCGCGACGGAGTAGTCGCCGCGGTCGATCTCCACGGCGAGGCGCCCCGAGGGGGTGAAGTAGAAATGCGCCACGTTGCCCTTGACCGGGACGGGCTTCGGCGGCGCCGAGGCCCGCGCAGTGAGGACGGAGGGCGGGACGACAGTCTTGAAGTTCCAGAGAGTGATGCGGCCGTAGCGGATGCGGTAGGCCGAGCCGGCATTCCAGTCGACGCGATCGATCGACTTCAGCTTGCGGAAGGCGAACTCCGGCCCGAGCCACAGGAGCGGCGGGTCGAGGCTGCGCGCCTGCGCCAGCGTGAGCCGCGTCTCGCCGAGCTTGCGCAGCCTCTTGCCAGAAGCGCTTCGTTGTTCGACCTTCGTCCCGCTCGGCACAGGCATCTCGAGCCGCTCGAAGACCCGGCTGCGCGGAATGCGCTCGATGCTCTCGATCTCGATGCGCGAGACCGGTCGTCCCGCCTCGCGCCACTCGATCAGCTTCGGCAGGAACGTGTGGGCGTCCACCGTCACCTCCTGCTCGATCCGCACGGCGTCGGGCAGGGTCTGGAGCGGGAGCGTCAGGCGGTAGACGTCTCCGTCGCGCTTGCTCGAGAGCGTCCCGTGCTGCTCGAGCGCGCGCCGGTAGAACGCGACGGGGTCGACCAGCTCCGCGCACCCGCTCGCGAAGGCGCGGCAGCTGGAGCCCACGAGCAGCAGGTGCTGCGCGGGCAGGAACCGGCGCATGCGGCCGTTCTCGACCAGGACCTCCTCGATGTGCCTGCCGCCGGCCAGCTGCACCCAGTGCGCGACGCCGCGCGACGAGTCCAGCCAGACGGTGCGCGTGGAGGAGGGGAACAGGCCCGGGACGGCCGGAACGATCCTCTCCTTGATCTGCAGGATCGAGCTCGAGCCGCCCAGCGCGGACAGCGCCTTTGCCTCGACGTCCGTTCCGGGGACGCGAACGAGGGTGAAGACGACGACCGCCACCGCAGCCGCCGCGACGGCGCCGAAGGCGAGCGCGAGCCGCGAAGCAGGTCGGCTCGAAGGCTGGCGCTCGAGACGCGGGCGTACCCGCGCGAGCTCGCGCTCGATCTCCCCGTCCGGAACCTGGAAGCGCGCCGGTTCGGTTGCCTGCTCGAGCACCGTGACGAGCGTCGCGACGTCGCCCTCCGGCCGTTCCCGGCCGTCCAGCGCGCGCGCGAGCCGCGCGGCGAGCGCCTGTTCCTCACGCCGGGACATGCACACCTGCCTGCTCTAGCTGCGTCCGGAGCCGCCGGGCCGAGCGGAGCATCAGCATCTGGCAGGAGCCGACGCTCCTTCCCGTCAGCCGGGCGACCTCGGCAAACGAGTAGCCCTCCACCAGCCGCAGGTGGACGACAAGCTGGTGGTCGGGCGGAAGGCTCTTCAGCGCGCGGGCCAGAGCCTGCCGGTCCGGGATTGCCTCGGTCGGGTCCGGCGTCGCGGGCTCCGCGAGCTCCGGGGAGAGCACCTCGCGGCTCCGCTTCCTCAACGAATCGGCAGCCATGTTCGCCGCCACGCGGTAGAGCCAGGCGAGCACGGGGCGACCGCGCCAGCGGAGGCCTGGAACCCGCTTGAAGGCTTCGAGGAAGACCTCGGAGGCGAGATCGGCCGCCTCCTCGCGCGAGCCGAGCCGCACGCTGAGGTAGCGGACGATCTCCGGATAGTGCTCCCGGAACAGGCCGTCGAAGTCGCGCTGCTCACGACGAAACCGTTGTTCGCCACCGAGGTCCTCCACGTTCCTTAGGTCATTTTCCTCAGCTTCGCCAGCCCGAGCACGCCGATCGCCGCGATCGCGCCCACGCCGAGGCCGGCTAGGAGGGTGCCATCGACGCCGCCACCCGAGCCCGCGCTGGCCTTCGAATTGAGCGAGGCGCGGCTCATCACGAGCTTGCCGAGGGCGGCGGGCAGGGTGTAGTAGCCATCGGACCGGATCAGCAGGTGGTGCTTGGCGTCGTACCGCAGGACCACGGTCCCCCTCACCCACGGATTGGGCGTCGCCGCCGTCAGCTTGATCGAGATCGGGTGGAGCTTCGCCCGCGGAAACGCCCGGTAGCGGAGGTTCCCGAACAGGCGCAGGTACGAGCTGGGGTCGGCCGCCGTCCTGCCCTTGACGGTCACCTTCGAGAGCTGCGGCGTGAACGCGTCGATCCCGGCGGCGGTTTTCTGCATCCCAGACAGGTCGCCCGGCTTCCACCACGAGCCCGCCACGTCGCCCTGGAAGCGGATCCAGCCCGAGTCGGGCAGCCAGTACGCCTGCTCCCGGTGGATGACCGTTCCACCCTCGCCGAAACGCAGCTCCACTTCGTAGTACGGGCCGGGTGTGGTCCGGCTGGCTGCCTGGCTCGAGTCGATGGCGACGTGCTCGGAGCTCTCGTTGCATCCCGACGCGCCGCAGATCTTCAGGCCCACGATCTCCTTGGCCTGGGCCGTCCCCGCCAGGGCCAGCAGGCCGGCCGTCGCGAGGGCGAGCAGTGCGAACTTTCTCATGGTGTCTCCTTCCGCTCGATGCCCCTATATCCGGGCGGCGGGGGGAAAGCTCACGGCCGATACGATCGTCGCGTGCTCGATCCCAAGGTCTTCAAGGCGTACGACGTGCGCGGGATCTATGGCGACGAGCTGGACGAGGAGGGCGCCTACGCGATCGGCCGCGCCTACGCCGCGCAGTTCGAGCCGAAGCGGATCGCGGTCGGACGGGACATGCGCGCTTCGGCCCCGTCCATGTCCAGCGCCGTCATGTCCGGAGTGGCCGAGTCGGGGACCGAGGTACTCGACCTCGGAATGGTCGGCACCGAGATGGTGTATTTCGCGGTCGGCTCGCTCGGCCTCGACGGCGGCATCGCCGTCACCGCCTCGCACAACCCGAAGCAGTACACGGGGATGAAGATCGTCCGCGAAGGCGCGCTGCCCGTCGGCGGCGAATCGGGGCTGCTGGACATCCGCGACCGGGCTGTGGAGCTCGTGGAAAACCGGGGTCAGACCCCTGTTGAAGGCCTCGAAGAAAAGATTCAGTCTTACGACATCTGGCCGGCGTACGTCGATCGCGTCCTGTCGTTCGTCGACGTCGAAGAGATCAAGCCGCTCCGCGTCGTGATCGACGCCGCCAACGGGATGGGCGGCGCGATGCTCCCGCCCGTCCTGGAGCGTCTGCCGATCGAGGCCGTCCGCTGCTACTTCGACCCGGACGGCACCTTCCCGAACCACGAGCCGAACCCGCTGCTGCCGGAGAACCGCGAGTTCATCGTGCAGAAGACGCTCGAGGAGCGCGCCGACCTCGGAGTCGCCTTCGACGGGGACGCCGACCGCTGCTTCTTCGTCGACGACACGGGCGAGTTCGTCCCCGGCGACTTCGCCACGGCGCTCCTGGCCGAGTCGATCCTCGAGAAGGAGCCCGGGGCGAAGATCATCTACGACGTACGCGCCAGCTGGGCCGTCCCCGAGACGATCGAACGGGCCGGCGGCATTCCCGTCAAAAGCCGCGTCGGGCACGCCTTCATCAAGCTGGTCATGCGCCAGGAGGGCGCGGCCTTCGGCGGAGAGGTCTCCGGGCACTACTACTTCCGCGACTTCTCGCAGGCCGACTCGGGCGTCATACCGTTCCTGCTCATGCTCGAGCTCATGTCGAAGAAGGGGCAGAAGCTGTCCGAGATCCTCCGCCCCTTCCGCGAGCGCTACTTCATCACCGGCGAGCTGAACACGCCGGTCGCGGACGTGAACGACGTCCTACAGCGGCTGGAGCAGCGCTACGCACAAGAAGGCACGGTTTCACACCTGGACGGCGTCTCGGTGGACGCCGACGGCTGGCACATGAACGTCCGCCCCTCCAACACCGAGCCGCTCCTCCGCCTCAACCTCGAGGCGCGCACGAAGGAGCAGATGGAGCTGAAGCGGGACGAGGTGCTGACCGAGATCCGCGCGTGAACGCCGCCGAGCTGGGCATCCGCATCGGCGAGCTCGAGCCGGGGCCGAACGACGCGATCACGGACGTCGCGGGCGTCCGCGTCGGGCACACGACGCTGATCGAAGGCGAGAGCGTCCGCACCGGCGTCACGGTCATCCTCCCCACGCCCGACGGCGAGTCCTGCTTCGCCGGTGCGCACCGCCTGAACGGCAACGGGGAGCTGACGGGCCTGGAGTGGATCCGCGAGTCGGGCCTGCTCACGACTCCCGTCGGCCTCACCAACACGTTCTCCGTCGGCGTCGTCCGCGACGCGATCGTCGCCGCGCAGCACGCGGCCAACCGCGGACGCTGGCACCTGCCGGTCGTCGGCGAGACCTACGACGGCTTCCTGAACGAGATCGAGGGCATGCACGTTCGCTCCGAGCACGTGTTCGGCGCGCTCGAGCGCGCCGCGGACGGCCCGGTCGAGCAAGGCGCCGTGGGCGGCGGCACCGGGATGATCTGCCACGGGTTCAAGGGCGGCATCGGCACCGCCTCGCGAACGACGGAGGCCGGGCACACGGTGGGCGTTCTCGTCCAGGCGAACCACGGGCGCAGGCCGCGGCTCTCGGTGAACGGCCTCCCGGTCGGACGGCTCGTCGAGGACATCCCGCTGCCGGAGGAGAGAGGCGACGCGCCGGACGGCTCGATCATCGTCGTGGTCGCGACCGACGCCCCGCTTCTCCCGCACCAGTGCGAGCGGGTCGCCCAGCGCTCGGCGCTGGGGATCGCGCGGACGGGCGGAGCCGGCGAGAACTCGAGCGGCGACCTCGCGCTCGCCTTCTCCACCGGCAACCGGGATGCGGAGCGCGGTCCCGTCGATTTCGTCGCGAACGAGGAGATCGACCCGCTCTTCTACGCCACGATCGAGGCGACGGAGGAGGCAATCGTCAACGCGTTGCTGAACGCCGAGACGATGACGGGGCGGAGCGGCACCGTGCACGCACTGCCTCACGATCGGCTCACCGCCCTGATCGCTTCATCCGAACGCTAAACTCGGTGAGAACATGAAAGTCGATCATTCCTCGGGGATCGAGATCCGGCATCTGGCCGCGCTGGAAGCAGTCGCGGAGGAGGGGTCGTTCCGGCGCGCCGCTGCCCGCCTGGGCTACGTCCAGTCGGCGATCAGCGAGCAGATCGCCTCGCTCGAGCGGATCGTGGGACGGCGCCTGGTCGAGCGTTCCCCCGGCGCAGGCGGCGTGAGGCTGACCGAGGCCGGCGAGGTCTTGCTCGGCCACGGCCGCGCCATCATCGCGCGCGTGAAGGCGGCCGAGGCCGACCTGAGCGCCCTCACCGACGGCTCGGCCGGCACGCTCAAGCTGGGCATCTACCAGAGCGTCGGCATCCGCATCCTCCCGCAGCTCCTCCAGCGCTACGCGGTCGACTGGCCCGCCGTACGCGTGCTGCCGCAGGAGTCCGCGACCGACGCCGGCCTCTTCGACCTGGTCGAAAGCGGCGAGCTCGAGCTGTCCTTCGCCGATCTCCCGCTCCCCGAGGGCCCGTTCGGGTCGGTCGAGATCATGCGCGACCCGTATGTGCTGCTCGTCCCTGCGTCGTCCCCGCTCGTCGAGAGGAAGAACGTCGCGCTGGACGACGTCGCCGAGCTCCCGTTGATCGGACACCAGACATGCCGGGTGTTCCCGCGCGTCGAGGCCGAGCTGCGCGCGCAGGGGGCGGAGCCGAACATCGTCTTTCGCTCGGACATCATCGGAACCGTTCAGGCACTCGTCGCAGCCGGGGTCGGGATCGCGATCGTCCCTCGGCTCGCGGTCGATCCCGGCGACGAGCGGACGCGGATGATCCAGCTCGGCGCCGACATGCCGGTCCAGCCCCGCACCATCGCGCTCTTCTGGCACCACGACCGGCTGCAGTCGCCGGCCGCGCTCGGCTTCGTCGAGGCGGCGAAGGCGATCTGCAAGCAGGTCACGGCCGAGCTCGACGGCAAGGTTGCGCCCCTCGTTCGGCGATCCAGATCGGCGTGATCCGGAATGACCGTCACTGCCGTTCATAGCCGCCGGTACCGTCCGCTCATGCACCGCATCGCGATCGCACTCACGGCCATCGCCGTTGCTGCCGTGCTCGCTGGGGGCGCCGCCGCGGCGAAGCTGTCCGCGTCCGACCGCAAGGCGATCAACCGCACGGTCGACGCATTCGTCCTGCACGCGGTGCGCCACGAGAATCCTGCCGCCGTCTACGGGCTCGTCTCCCCCACGTTCCGCGCCGGTCTCACCCGCGCCCAGTTCGCGCACAAGGATCCCGCCTACCCGTTCCCCGCGCGTGGGAAGCACTTCCCCTGGTCGCTCGACTACGCGTTGCCGAACGAGGTGGGAGGAAGCCTGCTGCTCCAGCCCGAGAAGCGATTCGTCCGGAAGAAGGGGCCGATCCTCTTCGACCTCATCGTGCTCAGGCGCCAGGGGCACTGGGTCGTCCAGTCGCTCATCCCCAAGGTCATCTTCGGGACGCCGTACCAGCCGAAGGTGCGCTCTGTCCTCGACTACTCGCCGCAGACCGCCGGGGGCGCCCCGACGCACGACCAGAGCCGCATCAACGGCTCGTACATCATCTTCCCCTTCGCGCTCTTCGGCGCGTTCCTGGTCGGTCTCGCGGGCTGGGGAGTGCTGCGCTGGCACCGGAATCGCCGGGTCGCCTTGGATAGCGTTCGCACGCGTGACGCTCGAGCTCGGACGACTCACTGACCGCAAGCCCCCCTTCAAGTACTCCGCGCTGACGCGGGTCGGCTTCTCCGACACCGACGCGCAGGGGATCGTCTACTACGGGCGCTACCTGCCTTACTTCGACCTCGCGCGGGTCGAGTACCACCGGCACCTCGGCCTCATGAAGATCGACCAGGAGCATGAGCTCGTGATGCGCGCGTCCACCGTCGAGTACCACGCACCCGCGCGGTTCGACGACCTGCTCGAGGTCTTCGTCCGCGCTGCGCGGATCGGGACGACGAGCGCGACCTACGAGTTCGGGGCCTACCGAGTGGAGGACGACGCGCTCATGGTCACCGCCACGCAGACGCTGGTCCTCGTCGACCTGGACGAGCGGCGCGCGCAGCCGATCTCCGGACACGTTCAAGTCCGTCATCCGCCGCTTCGAAGGCGACGACGTCGAGCTCGCAGCCCCGATGCGTTAGCGCACGGCGGGGATCATCAGGCGCGGTCGGCCACGAAGACGTCCACCTGGTAGCGGAGGACGATCGGCTCGGGCTCGTCCGCGAACTCGGTGCGGATGCGCTCGAGCAGCTCCGCGCGCGGGCCGTCCTCCAGGCTCGCCACGTAGCTGCGGGAGGCCGCCATCTCCAGCAGGCCGTCGAGGCTGACCGGCTGCTCGCTCGGCCAGCTGCGCTCCTCCACGGGACCGAAGAGGTCGCTCGTCGCCAGCACGTCGTCGTGGGCCTTGACCCAGTGACGGGCCACCTCGCCGCGATACGGGTCGAGCAGGTCGTCGAGCGTCTTCTGGACGCGGTCGTCGAGGTCGCGGCTGTTGTACAGGAGCGCGATCCCGCCACCGGACCGCAGCACGCGGTGGATCTCGGGCAGGGCGCGCTCGGGATCGAACCAGTGGAACGCCTGGGCACAGACGACCGCGTCGACGCTCCCGTCCTCGAGCGGGATCTCTTCCGCCGTTCCAGACAGCGCCCGGACGTCCGGGGCGACGCGCTCCAGGTGCTCGCGCATCTCGTCCAGCGGCTCGACTGCAACGACGGCAGCACCGCTCGGAACGAGGTCGCGCGTCAGCTTTCCCGTGCCGGCGGCGAGATCGAGGACTGTTCGGCCGGGCTTGATTCCCAGCCGCTCGCACACCCAGGACACCGCGTCCGGCGCGTAGCCGGGACGGCCGCGCTCGTAGACATCCGCCGCGCTCGAGAATCCCTTCGCGGCGGTCTCGTTGATGCTCAAGAGGGCGTTACGCGGTACGCGTCGAAGACGGCCTCGACGTTGCGCAGCGCCGTCAGCAGGCCGCGCAGGTCCTTGATGTCACCGACCTCGGCTGTGTACCAGTTCTTGGCCAGCTGATCCTCGACGACGCCGCCGTACGAGACGATGTTCGTGCCGTGCTCGGCGAACGTGCGCGCGACGTCCTCGAGCAGGCGCGGGCGGTCCCAGGCGTCGACCGCGATCTGGACGCGGAAGCTCTTGGAGGCGTCGCCGTCCCAGTCGACCACGGTGAAGCGCTCGGGGTTCCGGCGCAGCGCCTTGACGTTCGGGCAGTCCTCCCGGTGGATCGTGATCCCTTTCCCGAGCGAGATGTAGCCGACGATCTGGTCGCCGGGAACCGGCGTGCAGCACTTCGCGAGGCGCACGAGAACGTCCTCGACGCCTTGCACCTGGATCCCGAAGCTTTCGCTCGCGACCGTCTCGCGCGCCTTCGGCGCCTTGGGAACCGTCGCCTCTTCCGCGACCTGCGTCGTCTTCAGGCGCTGGAGCACCTTGTTCACGATCTGGCTCGGCGGGAGCTTCCCGGAGCCGAGCGCCAGGTAGAAGTCCTCCGCCTTCTTGAACCCGGCCTCGCGGATCACCTGAGCGAGCAGCGCAGAGCTCGCCAGCTTGCGGTAGGGCAGGTTCTGCGCCTTGAGGGCCTGCTCGAGCGACTCGCGGCCCTTCTGCTCCGTCTCGCCGCGCGTCTCGCGCGAGTACCACTGGCGGATCTTGTTGCGGGCGCGCGACGACGCCGCCACCTTCATCCAGTCCCGCGACGGGCCCCTCCCCTTCTTCGCGGTCAGGATCTCGACGAAGTCGCCGCTCTTCAGCCGGTAGTGGAGCGGGACGATCCGTCCGTTGACCTTGGAGCCGACCGTGCGGTGACCGACGTCCGTGTGGACGGCGTAGGCGAAGTCGATCGGCGTCGAGCCGGCCGGCAGCGTCTTCAGATCGCCCTTCGGCGTGAACACGTACACCTCGTCGCTGAAGAGGTCGGTGCGGAACGTCTTCATGAACTCGAGCGGGTCGGCCTCCTCCGTATGCCAGTCCATGACCTGCTTGACCCAGGCCTCCCACGCCTCGTCGATCTTCGCGCCGCGCCGGCGCTTGTACACCCAGTGCGCGGCGATCCCGTACTCGGCCTCGAGGTGCATGCGCAGCGTGCGCACCTGGATTTCGAGCGGCATCCCCTCCGGGCCGATCACGGTCGTGTGCAGCGCGCGGTACCGGTTCAGCTTCGGCATCGCGATGTAGTCCTTGAAGCGGCCGGGCATGGGCTTCCACAGCGAGTGGATGAGGCCCAGCGCGCCGTAGCAGTCGCGGATGCCCTCCTCGCCGTCGCGCTGGACGATCACGCGCATCGCGGTCAGGTCGTAGATCTCGTTGAACTCGCGGCCGCGCTTGGCCATCTTCTCGTAGATGGAGTAGAAGTGCTTCGCCCGGCCGGAGATGTCCGCGGGGATATCGACCTTCTCGAGCTCCTGCTGGAGCGTCTCGGCAGCCTTGTCGACCCGCTTCTCCCGCTCCGCCCGGCGCTCGGCGACCATCGTCTTGATCTCCTGGTACTTGCGCGGGTGGAGGCGCTCGAACGAGAGGTCCTCCAGCTCCCACTTGACCGTGTGGATACCGAGGCGGTGCGCAAGCGGCGCGTACACCTCGAGCGTCTCGCGCGCCTTTTGCATCTGCTTCTGGCGGCCCCAGTACTCGGCCGTGCGCATGTTGTGCAGGCGGTCGGCGAGCTTGATGAGGATGACCCGCGGGTCGTCCGCCATCGCCATGACCATCTTTCGGTAGTTCTCGGCCTCCGCCTGCTCGCGGCTCTGGAAGCTGATCCCGGTGAGCTTCGTGACCCCCTCGACCAGGTGGGCGATGTCCTGGCCGAACTCCTCGCGCACCTCGTCGATCGTCGTTTCTGTGTCCTCGACGACGTCATGAAGGAGCGCAGCGGCCACTGCCTCCTCGTCGAGATGCAGCTCGGCGCAGATCTTGGCCACCCCGAACGGGTGCTGGATGAAGTCCTCGCCGGAGCGGCGCTGCTGCCCCTCGTGAGCGCGCGCGGCGAAGTGGAAGGCGCGGCTCAGGAGCTCGCGATCGGCGTCCGTGATGTACGCCTCGACATCCCGGATCAGCTCGTCGACGAGATCCTGATGACGCTCTGAAGTCTCGACGACGGCCATACACAAATTGTACTCCGGCCTCCCGCGAGCTTCTTCTGCCAGAGTCCGCCCGTGCCGAAGAACCACTTCGACGAGCCCGTCGCCGCCCGCTACGACGAAACGTCCGCGGACATGTTCGCGCCCGAGGCGATCGATCCCGTCGTGGAGTTCCTCGCGCGCCTTGCGGGAGAGGAAGCCGCGCTCGAGTTGGGGATCGGAACGGGGCGGATCGCCCTCCCGCTCGCGGCGCGCGGCGTCGCCGTCAGCGGCATCGACCTGTCGGGGGCGATGGTCGCGCGCCTGCGGGAGAAGCCCGGCGGGACGGACATCCCGGTCACGATCGGCGACTTCGCGACGACGCGGGTCGAAGGGACGTTCGCGCTCGCCTACCTCGTCTTCAACACGATCATGAATCTGACGTCGCAGGACGCGCAGGTCGCATGCTTCGAGAACGTGGCCCGGCATCTCCAGCCGGGCGGCCACTTCGTGATCGAGGTCGGCGTGCCGCAACTCCGACGCCTCCCGCCCGGCGAGACGGTCGTCCCGTTCACGGTCACGCCGTCCAGGCTCGGGTTCGACGAGTACGACGTCGCCTCGCAAGGGCAGATCTCGCACCACTACTGGCTCGAAGACGGCACGTTTCGGAACGTGTCCGTTCCCTTCCGCTACGTGTGGCCTTCAGAGCTCGACCTGATGGCCAGGATCGCCGGCATGACCCTCGCCGAGCGCTGGGCCGGCTGGGGGCGCGAGCCCTTCACGAGCGAGAGCCGCAAGCACGTCTCCGTCTGGCGGAAGGACGCCTAGAACTTGAGCGTCGCCCGCAGGCGGCCGCTGCGGCGAGAATCAGCGAGCTCTTCCAGCTCGATCAGGAGGGCGGCGAGGCTGTCGAGCCTCCGAGCCCGTCTCCGTCTCCAGAATCGCATGGGAAGTCCCGTTCGCCGCTGCATACGGAGTTCCTGCCCGAATGGGAGGCTCCTAAACCGCTAAAACGGCTTGGCGGAGAACGCGACGATGCAGGCATCGTGAGACGAACGGGCGACCTTCTTGCTCCAGCGCCGACGGCCGTTCCGGTCGAGAAGGCACAGCGTCCCGGTGCCGAGGCCGGGGGTGACGACCCATCCGTATGCCTGTTGGACATTGTACGAGTCGTCCGGAATGGGAGTGACCAGCAGCCGGGCGCCGTCGAGACCGTGAACATGCAAGGTGCCGCTCTCGCCGCTCGCGACGAACACGAGCTTGTCGCGGAAGGTGAAGTGTTGCGGCGGTTTGTCGGCCTGCAGCCGACGCAGTAGCCGCCCGCTGTGAGCCGCATAGATCGCGACCTCGTTTCGGTCGCCAGAGCTGATCCAGACACGCCCGCCGCCCGGAGCCCAGCCGACGTCGTGCGCGAGGAACGGCGGCCGGAAGCGACGGACGAGCCGCGGCCGGCCTCGGTTGGAGACGTCGACGACCGCGACCTCTTCGGCCTTGGCGCCAAGAGCCGTCCATAGGGTTCGCCCGCGCGGGTCGATCGTGATGTGCCGCGCGAGTGCACCCACGCGCGCGCGTCCCAGGAGTCGACCGCGCAGGACGTCGAGCGCCACGACCTCGCCGCGCCGAGCGTCGCTGACATAGGCGACACGTCCATCGGGATGCCCAGCGGTGTAGCGCGGCTCGCCGAAACCGCGCAGGACGTGCTCCACCTCGAGCGTGGCGCCGCGGACGAGCGAGACGGCGCCGATCTCCGAGTGAGCGACCACGGCCATCGGGCCGACCGACTCGATGCTGCGAGGCTTGGGAAGGGTGCTGACGTAACGGTGCACCCGGCCGCCCGGAAGCTCGACGGCGACGAGCCTGGCCTCTTCGTCTGCGGTGACGAGCACGAGCTCGCGACCTGCGAGCCGCGCGAGCGCCCGCGGAGCGAGAACGAGCGACGCGGCGCCGGTGATAAGGGCTCGCCGATCCATCCCGCAGCACTACGATCCCGACAACTCCTCAGGTCCCGGGCCACCGGAACTCGGTGCTAGGCGGCGCGCGGCAGCGGCACGTCCACGAGCAGCTCGCGGAAGCGCTCCGACTCGAGCAGACTCCGCGGAGCGCCGTGCTCGAGCCGGAGCTCGGCGAAGATCTCGTCCGCGAGCGGATCCCGCCCCGACGTCTTCCGGAACTCTTCGGCGAGCCACGCCCGCACCTCGCGATAGCGGTCGGGTGTGTCGAAGACGCGCTGGACGACGAGCTGCGGCGCGACCGTCCCGTTCCAGTGGTTCTCCTGGAGGCGGAACGCGACGTCGTACCGCCCCGGCACCCGGAAGCGGTCCAGGTCGCGGCCCATTCCGAAGGCGATCGCCGAGCCACCGTCCACGCCGGCCTCGGTGCGGACGCGGAAGCGAAGGTGCTTCCCGTCGCCCACGGCCGCAAGATCGCCGAGCGCGCACGCGGGCGCGAGGAGGGTGACGTTCGGATTGCCGAGCCCGAAGGGCGCGAGCCGCCTGAGCTCCTGGCAGAGGCCCAGGGTGAGCGGGACGTTCCGCGGGACGACGGCGTCGATGCGCGTCACGCGCCGCAGGTCGTCCTCGCCCAGTACGCCGGCGGCATGCTGGGCAAAGGCGGCCGCGAACTCCTCGATCCGCTCCGGGCGGATCGACAGGCCGGCCGCGGCGCGGTGCCCGCCGAAGCGCTCCAGGAGGCCGGAGCATTCCTTCAGTCCACCGTGCAGGTCGAACGCGGGAATCGAGCGACCCGATCCCTTCCATTCCTGCTCGCCCGCGGCGATGAGGACGACCGGCCGGTGATAGCGCTCCACCAGGCGCGAGGCGACGATCCCGATCACGCCCTCGTGCCACTCCTCGTGGGCGAGGACGTAGGCCCGCCGGCTGCGCTTCGCCTCCGGCCACTCCTCGACCTGGGCGATCGCGGCGCGGACGATCGTGTCCTCGACCGCCTGTCGCTCGCGGTTCAGCTGCTCGAGTTCGTCCGAGATGCGACGAGCCGTGTCCGGGTCGTCGGTCAGCAGGAGCTCGAGCGCGGCGCCGGGATGCCCCAGGCGCCCTGCGGCATTGATCCTCGGCGCGAGCCGAAAGCCGACCGCGCCGGAGTCGACCACTGCGGGATCGACGTGCGCCCCGCGCATGAGCGCGCGCAGCCCCGGTTTCTGCGTCGCGGCCAGGCGGCGGAGCCCCTCGATCGCGAGCGCCCGGTTCTCGTCCACGAGCGGGACGACATCGGCAATGGTCGCGAGCGAGACGATGTCGGCGTGAGCGCGGAGCGCAGCGGAGTCCTGTCCGAGCAGCGCCTGCCCGAGCTTGTGCACCACGCCGGTGCCGCACAGCTCCGGGAACGGATACTCGGAAGGGCGGGTGACCACGAGGGGGCAATCGGGCAGCTGCTCGGCGGGCCGGTGGTGGTCGGTGACGATCATGTCGAGGCCGACCCGCTTCGCCTCCTCCACCGCTTCGACGGCGGTGATGCCGCAGTCGACCGTGATCATGAGCTCGTAGCCCTCCTCGGCCAGGCGCCGCACCGTGTCGACCTGCACGCCGTAGCCCTCCTCGAAGCGGCTCGGCAGGTGCCAGCCGGGGTCGGCGCCGAGCTCGCGGAGCACGAGGAGCGCCAGGGCGGTGGCGCAGATGCCGTCCGCGTCGTAGTCGCCGTGGACGCAGATCCGCTTGCCGGCGGCGACCGCCGCGCGGATGCGCTCGCAGGCGACGGCCATATCCCCGAGCAGGAAAGGGTCGTGGCCCGGATCCGCGCCCTCCAGGAAGGTGCGGGCGCTCTCGACGTCCGCATATCCGCGCCGCGCGAGCACGCTCGCGGTGAGGTTGTCGACGCCGAGCGCGGCGCTTATCTCAGCCGCGTCGTCCGGCGCGCAAGGTGCGATCGTCCAGGTCATCCGGACGACTCACGCTACGAGGCGGGTCGGACGGAACCCGCCGCCGGCGCCACACGTCGAGTGCGGCCTTTCCCCACAGGATCAGCAGAGCCAGCGCCCCGCCGACACAGATGACGATCGCCGGCGCGAGCAGCGCCGCGCGCTCGAACGAGAGCCCGAAGACGAGCGCGGACAGCGCGACCACGGCGAGCACGCCCACCGCCGCCCCGACCCACACCGATACCCGCATGTGATCAAGTTATCCTCTCCCCGTGACCCAGGCCGACTACTCCTCGGGAGACGAGTACGTCGTCGAGTTCCTCGGGCACCGCTTTGCCTTCAACGCCGTCGACTTCGAGGAGCGGGTGACCGCCGCCGGAGTGACGCTCGGGCTCGTCTCGGACAACGACCTGGACGACGACGAGACGGCCGACCTGGTCGAGCTCGCCTCGGACGGCCGCATAGCCGAGCCGCGCAGCGGGCTCGGGCGCTACCTCGTCCGGCACTGGGAGCACGTCTCGCTCGCCCGCGGCGAGTCGCTGGTCTACTGGCTGCGAAAGCTCGTCTTCCGCGGTGCCTGGCTCGACCACCGAGTGAAGGAAGGGCTCCTGGAGGTCGCCTGGGACGAGGACGCCTCGGAGTTCGTGTACCGCGACCCTCGCGGCGACCGCGCGCTCTTGGAGCTCCTTCCCGTGCCGAGCTGGCACGACATGCAGTTCCGCCGCTAGATAGGAAACGCGAGCCGTACTTCGGTGCCACACGGCTTCTGGCGCACCTCGAACGAGTTGCTGACGGCGCTCGCGACGCGCAGACCGAGCCCGGCTCCGGGGTCGCTCGACGCGCGCGAAAGGCCGCGCCCCTCGTCCTCGACGACCACGACCAGGTAGCCGCCGAGCGGGCGAGCTTCGACCGTCATCGACCCGTCGTCGCTGTCATAGGCATGGCGGACGACGTTCGAGCAGGCTTCGTTCACCGCAAGGCGGAGGTCTGCGATCGTCTCCTCGTCGACACCGAGCGCCACGGCGAAGTCGGAGACGGCACGCCGAATCGTGCTCAGGTTCTCGCTCCGAGCCGGAAGTGACAGGGTGAACTCGCCGAGGGTGTCCATTAGCGCCTTCCGGTGCTCCTACCCCATAGCGGGGCGGCCCTAACTCAGAAGAGCGCGCTTTCTCCCGGCGCTGACGCGCCGAGATGCTCGCGGCCGAGCGAGGTGACGATGCGGCCGCGGGGGGTCCGCTGGAGGAAACCGAGCTGGAGCAGGTACGGCTCGTAGACGTCCTCGATCGTGTCAGGCTCCTCGCCCAGCGCGACCGCCAGCGTGGAAAGTCCCACCGGGCCGCCGTCGAAGCGCTCGACGATGGCGCGCAGGAGCTCGCGATCCATCGGCTCGAGGCCACGCTCGTCGATCTCGAGCAGCTCGAGGGCCTCGCGGGCGATGTCCGGTGTGACCGTTCCGTTGTGCCGCACTTCGGCGACATCGCGCACGCGCCGGAGAATGCGGTTGGCGATGCGCGGTGTCCCGCGCGAGCGCCGGGCGATCTCGGCGGCCGCGTCGGAGGCGACCTCGACGTCGAGGATCTGCGCCGAGCGGCGCACGATCGCGCCCAGCTCGTCCGCGTCGTAGTAGCCGAGCCGGAATGTCATTCCGAAGCGGTCGCGGAGCGGCGTGGTCAGCAGCCCGGTGCGGGTGGTGGCGCCCACCAGCGTGAACTTGGGGAGGTCGAGCGTCAGCGTCCGCGCGGCCGGCCCCTGCCCGACCACGATGTCGAGGCGAAAGTCCTCGAGCGCCGGATAGAGGATCTCCTCCACGGCGCGGTTCAACCGGTGGATCTCGTCCACGAACAGGACGTCACGCTGCTCGAGCCCGGTCAGGATCGCCGCCATGTCTCCCTTGCGCTCCAGCGCAGGTCCCGCGACGCAGCGGATTCCGACGCCGAGCTCCTGGCGGATGATGAAGGCGAGGCTCGTCTTACCGAGCCCGGGCGGGCCGACGAGCAAGACGTGGTCGAGCGCCTCCCCGCGCGCCCGCGCGGCCTGGAGGGAGATCGTGAGCTGCTCCTTGATGCGAGTCTGGCCGACGAACTCGACGAGGCTCGGCGGACGAAGCGAGACCTCGACGAGATCCTCGGTGCCGTCTTCGAGCACCGGCGCGAGCAGCTGCTCCTTCACGCCGCCTTCCTCAGGGCGAGGCGGACGCGCTCCTCGGCCGGCAGGTCGGGATCGATCTCCGCCAGCGCCTGGTCGGCTTCCACGAGGGAGTAACCGAGCTCCATGAGCGCCTCCCTCGCGACCAGCTGCGGCCTGGCTGAACCCTGCTCGGGAACGGCGACACCGTCACCGAGCTTCTCCTTCAACTCGAGCACGACGCGCTGCGCGGTCTTCTTGCCGATGCCGGGGATCGCCTGGAACCGCGCCGTGTCCTCGAGCGCGATCGCGCGCCGCAGCTCGTCCGGCGTCGAGCCGGAAACGATGGCGAGCGCGACCTTCGGCCCGACCCCGGAGACGGAGAGCAGCTGCTCGAACAGCCCACGCTCGTCCGCGTCTGCGAACCCGTACAGCTGCAACGCGTCCTCGCGCACGTGCAGGTACGTCTCGATCACGACCTCGCCCTTCGCGCGCGCCTTCTGTGCCGCCCGCCGCGTCGGCTGGACGAGATACCCGACGCCGTTGACCTCGAGGACGAGCGCGTCGGGACTGCGAGCGACCGCCTTCCCTCGCAGCCGGGCGATCAAGAGACGGCCCTCAGCAGCGGGGGCGCGAGCGCGTGGCAGATCGCGACGGCCAGCGCGTCGGCGGCATGGTTCGGCGTCGGCGGCTTCGGCATCCCCAGGATGGCCATGACCATCTTCTGCACCTGGGACTTCTCGGCATGCCCGTAGCCGCAGATCATCTGCTTGACCCGGTTCGGCGCGTACTCAGCCGCCTCGACACCGGCGCGCGCGCAGGCGACGAGAACGGCGCCTCTCGCCTGTCCGACGGAGAGCGCGGTGCGGGCATCGACGCCGACGAAGGACTCCTCGAGCGCGACGGCGTCCGGACGGTGCTCCACCACCAACTCCTCCACTCCTTCGAAGATCGTCTTGAGCCTGAGCTCCAGGCGCGTGCCTGCAGGAGTTCTCCATGCCCCATGCACAACGGCCCTGAGGCGCCCGTCTTTTTCGTGGACGATTCCGTACCCGCAAGCGGCCGTGCCCGGATCGATTCCGAGAACTTTCACGTCGGAAGGTTAAGGAGCCACCCGGACAGCGCCCGCCTGCCCGCATCCGAGTTCCGGGCTGATTTCGCCGACGACGGTGCTACCTTGGTCCCGATGTTCAGGGGGTCCTTCTTCGCTTTCGCGGCGCTGGCGGCGCTTGTCGTCGCGCCGCTCGCGGGCGCAACGTCCGTCGAGCACGTCCGCGTCGCCGGGCCCGGCGTGACCGCCGCGTTCCCGCGCGGAATCTCGCTCGAGCTGGCATCGCCGCCTGCCTACAAACGCCGCTCGGCCGACCTCACGCGCGGAGCGTGGGGAGGCCCGGCGTACTGGGCGAGCCGGGATCAGAGCAAGCGCGGCACGACCTCGATCAAGTGGTCCGTGGACTTCCAGGCGCGACCGGGATCGGCCAAGGCGATCGCCGTCGCCGCTCCACAGCACGGATGGCCGCTGGACAAGAAGGATCCAATCGCGGTTCCGCACTACGTCGGCAAGCGCGTCGTGGGCACGATCCTCGGCTTCTACGCGATCACGCGCGCGCCCGCACCCAACGACGCATCCTACGAGGCGGCGCTCGCGTTCGCCGTCGGGCCGAGGGCCTTCACGATCGTGCGGTTCGAGCTGAGCGACCCTGCCGGCGACTCGTCCGGGACGTGGGGCGACTACCTCGTGAACGGCCTCGATCTGCCTTCGATCTGGAACCGCGGCCAGGCCTTCTGGGCGCTCTCGGGCGTCAAGCTGCTCGGCAACCTCCCGCCCACCCGGATTGCGCTCTCCGACTCGGGCCGGACGCTGCGCGGGACAGTCACGGACGCCTTCTACCACCCCGTCCTGGGCCTGCCCGTCTCGATCCAGCGCCAGGTCGGGGGCAGCTGGCGGCCGCTGGCGACGGCGAGGACGGACAAGAAGGGTGAGTTCTCCCTGCGCGTCCCCGCGCGCGGCTCGTATCGCGCGGTGGCGAAGTCGAACTCGAGGCGCGTCCTCAGCCGCGCCCTGTTCGTCGGCTAAGAGGCGACCGTCTCGAGCACGCGCTCAGGGATGTCGAAGTTCGAGTAGACGTCCTGAACGTCGTCGTACTCCTCGAGCGCGTCCATCAGGCGCAGGATCTTCTTCGCGGCGGGCTCGTCCTCGACCTCGATCGTGGTCTTCGGAACCATCGTCAGCTGGGCCGCTTCCACCGGCATGCCGGCCGCTTCGATCGCCTCCCGCACACGTGAGAGATCCTCCGGCGCGGCGGTGACCTCGAAGCTCGAACCGTCCACGGCGACGTCCTCGGCCCCGCCGTCGGCGGCCGCGAGCATGAGCTCGTCCTCGTCCACGCCCTCCGCGGGGACGAGCACGACCCCCTTCCGCTCGAACAGCCACGCGACCGAGCCCGACGTCCCGAGCGAGCCGTCGTGCTTGGAGAAGACGTGGCGGACGTCGGCCGCGGTGCGGTTGCGATTGTCGGTCAGCGCCTCGACGTAGACGGCGACCCCGTTCGGGCCGTAGCCCTCGTACGTCACGGTCTCGAAGGTCTCTGCGTCCTGGCCGGTGCCGGCACCACGCTGGATGGCGCGCTCGATGTTGTCCTTCGGCATCGAGTAGGAGCGCGCCTTCTCGACCGCGTTCTGCAGCGCGAGGTTGCCGTCGGGGTCGCCTCCGCCTTCACGCGCGGCGACGATGATCGCCCGCGACAGTTTGGAGAAGAGCTTTCCGCGCTTAGCGTCGGCGGCGCCCTTCTTGTGCTTGATCGAGGACCACTTGCTATGTCCGGACAAGATTTGCCTCCTCGACGAGCTGCAGAAAGCGCTCGTGGATGCGCGTGTCGTCCGTGAGCTCGGGATGGAAGGAGGTGACGATGAAGCGGCCCTGGCGCAGCGCGACCGGCTCGCCGTCCAACTCGGCCAGCACCTCGACCTCCGGGGCCGCCTCGCGAACGCGCGGCGCGCGGATGAAGATGCCGCGCAGGGGCCGCTCGTCGCCCTCGAGCTCGAGATCGGCCTCGAAGCTCGCGACCTGGCGGCCGTAGGCGTTCCGCTCGACCGCAACGTCGACGAGGCCGAGGTGGTCCCGGTCGAGGACGATCATCCCGGCACACGTGCCGAGCACGGGGCCCTGGAAGGCACGCACTGCCTCGTCGAGCCCATACAGCTGCATCAGGCGCATGAACGTAGTCGACTCGCCGCCCGGGACGACCAGCCCGTCCAATCCTCCGAGCTGCTCGGGCTTACGGACCTCCACCGCGTCCACGCCGAGTCGGCGCAGCATCTGGACGTGCTCCCGAAAGTTGCCCTGGACCGCAAGAACGCCGATCTTCACGGGTCAATCGTATCGGCGCGTATCCGCTTCTTCGAGGCGCTCGGGCTCTCCCGCCGCGGCTTCAGGAGCGTCCAGCTGGCGCAAGATCGTGACCTGGTCCCCGGACGTCGCTGAGCGCGGGGGAACCGCTTACCAGCCGCGCGTCTCGAGCAGCTCTTCGGGAGGGATGCCGGCGGCCTGGAGCCCGAACATGGGCTCGCCGAGACCGCGCGAGACGCGCGCGAGGATCTCCGCGTCGTTGAAGTGCGTGGTCGCCTCGACGATCGACTTCGCGCGCGGGGACGGATCCCCGGACTTGAAGATCCCGGAGCCGACGAAGACGCCGTCCGCGCCGAGCTGCATGCACAGGGCCGCATCGGCCGGAGTGGCGATCCCGCCGGCGGTGAAGGTCACGACGGGCAGGCGGCCGTTCTCGGCGACCCACTTGACGAGGTCGTAGGGCGCGCGCAACTCCTTCGCCTCGGCGTAGAGCTCGTCCTCGCGTAGCGCGCCGAGGCGGCGGATTCCGCCGAAGACCGCGCGCATGTGGGTCACCGCGTTGACGATGTCGCCCGTCCCCGCCTCGCCCTTCGTGCGGATCATGGCCGCGCCCTCGGAGATGCGGCGAAGCGCCTCGCCGAGGTTGGTGCATCCGCAGACGAAGGGAACGGTGAACTGCCACTTGTCGATGTGGTTCTGCGTGTCCGCCGGCGTCAGCACCTCCGACTCGTCGATGTAGTCGACCTCGAGCGCCTCGAGGATCTGCGCCTCGACGAAGTGCCCGATACGGGCCTTCGCCATCACGGGGATGGTCACGGACTCCTGGATCTCGGCGATCTTGTCGGGATCGGCCATGCGCGCGACGCCGCCGTCGCGGCGAATGTCGGCGGGGACGCGCTCGAGCGCCATGACCGCGCACGCGCCCGCGTCCTCCGCGATCCGGGCCTGGTCGGCGTCGGTCACGTCCATGATCACCCCGCCCTTGAGCATCTCGGCGAGGCCGCTCTTGACGCGCATGGTGCCGAGCTCGGCCATCACTGAATTCTAGCCTTCGGCCGAGCGGCGCAAAACGGAGTCGACCGCGCGCAGGGCGATGCGGGTCTCCTCCAGCAAGGGCTCCCGCGTCGTCACACGCTGGAGCGCCAGGCCGGGCAGCAGCAGCATCTTCGCGAGGCGCGAGCTCGAGCCCTGGACGAGCTGCCAGAGCTCCATCGTCAGCGCCAGCGAGAGCATGGTGATCACGAGCGGTGTCCACAACGCGACCGAGAGCGGCCACACCTGGTCGGCGGCGAAGGTGATCGGCGCGGCGAGCGCGGCGAAGTTCGTCCCGCAGCGGAGAGAGAACCGCGACGGCCGCGAGGAGCCATCCCAGGTCTCCTCGAGGCTCCGGCTCTCGGCCGCCGCGATCGCGCGATGCTCGGCGCCGTGGAGGGCGAGCGTGCGCCCGCGGAAGAGCAGGAAGAAGAGGACGGCGGTCACCGCGAAGCCGACCGCAAGGGCCACCTGCTGGGAGAAGAGGACAAGCCCGAAGGGCAGGAGCAGAGCGGCGAACAGGCCGAGCCGCTCGATCCGGCGAGTCGTGCCTCCTCCGCGCATGACGGGCGCGAAGGCGAGCCCGAGCCGGGCGAGGCCGCGCAACAGAGGGATGCGGCGGACGAGCGGTGGGAGCGTCGGCATTCGTCCTTCGACCAGGGTCCCGTCGACGCCCGAGAACGCCCAGTGCCTCTCGCTGACGATCACGACACCGTTGGGACGGGCCATGCCACCGAGCCGAGGCAGCACCGGCGCGAGATCTGCCTGACGCAATGCGTGCCGCACACGTCAAGCTTCGCTAAACGAAGGCCGCCCGGCAATGGGCCGGGCGGCCTATTCACGAGGAGGTTCGGTCCTACCAGTACCCGCGCGAGAAAAAGCCGAGCAGTGCGAGCACGAGGATGACGATCAAGACGATCCAGAGGATGCTCACGCTGTGACCCCCCTTTCGTTTGCGCCTTCGTTTGCGTGGGTCGCTTGTTCCCGCGGCGCGAACCGTGAAACGCAAAAGAGCCGCCTCGATGGGCGGCTCCTCTGCCGAGAGGGCTGGGACGATCCTGCAGACCCCGCGTCCTCGGAGCCCTCTCACAGGTTGGGACGCCCGGCCGGTGCGGCTGTTAGGCCGAGGGCTGTAAGGATTCCGTATGGGCCAGTAGGCGCTGGCGCGCGGCCTCGAAGAGGACGACGCCGGCCGCGACCGCGACGTTGAGGCTGTCGGCCGGCCCCGGCATCGGGACGCTGACAGTCTCGTCCGCCGCGTCGAGCCACGCCGCCGCGACGCCGTGGCGTTCGTTGCCCACGACGATCGCCTCGGGGCCGCCGAGGTCGACGTCCCAGCAAGGACGGTCGGCGTCTGGAGTCGCGACGACGATGCGCAGGTCGTGCGCCTTCAGCCATGCGACCGTCTCAGCCGTCGTGCTCTCGGCGAGTGCCAGCCTGAAGAGCGTCCCGACCGAGCCGCGCACGGTCTCTGGATGGAACAGATCGGTCCGGCCGTCGGCGACGACGAGCGCATCCGCGCCCGCCGCGCACGTGCTGCGAACGATCGTCCCGAGGTTCCCGGGCCGTTCGACGCCTTCGGCGACGAGGACGAGGGGCTCGGCGGGCAGCCGGAGACGGCCGATGTCGGTTGGCGGACGGTCGACAACGGCCGCGACGCCGTCGGGCCGGACGTGGCTCGAGATCGACTCGAACGCGCGGGCGCTCAGCTCGAGCACGTCCGTGCAGCCGCGTTGGAGCTCCGCCTCGCGTGTTCCCAGCCAGAGCTCGGGAGCGAGCAGGAGCTGTCGGATTCGCGCGCGCGACTCGAGCGCGCAGGAGACCTGGCGGAAGCCTTCGACCAGGAACGCGTCCCCGCCGCGCCTGCGCAGGCGGCGAATGGTCTTGAGTCTCGGATTGGAACTGCTGGTGATGAGATTCCGTCGCTCCATGGCTCCTGCCCCGCGTAGAGGGAGCGCCCGCGACGGGCGGGGAAAGCATCGAGAGAGTCGTCGCGGTACGCACACGCCGACGAACCGGCGGCCGGCCGGCTCGTTATCCGATGGCGTGTGCTATCTGGACACGACTGCCGTCGATGATACGCCGCGGTCCTGACGTGCGCAAGCGGGCCTGCGTGACGGTCTCGGAGGACACCGCGCGGGATCGGCGAACGCAGTTTCTCCATGGGATGGCGGCTTGGGGAGTTGTGGCTCGATACGGAGCTCTGGCCGGCCGAGGGGGTTTCGGTGCCGGCCTTTGCCGGCTTCCCCGTCGCGTCGGAGCCGAGCGACGCATTCCCGCCGGGGCTCGCTGCGTCACGCCGCCGGCGCGAGGCGTGGGAAGGCGATCGGCGTGCTCGAAGATCGCGAGCCTCGGCCATCGCGTTGTCCCCGGCGGTGATCTTGGCACTCGCAGCGCTCCAGGCCGCTGGGCGTCAACGCGAGTCGTTCGCGGTGGAGGACCCACCCAGTCTCACGTTCCGGTTCGACGAGGGCGTCCTCAAGGCCGTGGAGCCCGTGCCAAAGCCAAAGCCGGCACATGTCCGTCCCAAGCCGCCCGCAGTTCCTACGATCGCCTGGCATCACGCGACCTCCGTCGGCCTGCCGTACGCCGGCAGCCTCGTGCACGGAACGCAATTGCCGCTGCACGGGCCCGACTGGGTGACGTGGAACCCGATCACCGACAGCGCCCCGAATCTGCCGAAACGCCTCTACGGAAACGAGCACACGATTCGCGCGATCCTCGCGGTGACCCATGTGTATCGCGCCAAGCACCCGCACGCACCTCGCGTCGTGATCGGCGACATCAGCCGCGAAGGCGGCGGCCCGATGGACGACCACGCCTCACACCAGAATGGGCTCGACGTCGACGTCTACCTTCCGCGACGCGACCACAGCCTGCTTGCGCCGACGTCACTGGGCCAGATCAACCACCGGCTCGCGCAGGATCTTCTCGATCGGTTCCTGGCCGCCGGTGCGCAGGTGATCTTCGTCGGCTACTCGAACGGGCTTCGCGGGCCGGCCGGAGTCGTGGTTCCGTGGCCGGGCCACGAGTATCACATGCATGTGCGGTTCCCCCCGCCGGGTTGAAATTCAGCGGCTGTTACGAGGTCTTCGTGAGCCAGAACTTGTGGTCACTGGCCTGGCCGTAGTTGGAGTCGTCGCGGCACGACCACCCTCCCGTCCAGTGGGGTTGGCACTGGGCCTCGTACCATTTGGTGAAGTTCGGCGCGTTCCGCCCTTCTGTTCAAATATGCCGAGCTCGCCTCCACCGCCGGGCAATGAGACTTTCCACGTGTGCCAGCTCGCCTGGAAGAAACAACTGCCATCGGTCAGGTTGCTCCTCACGAGCATGGTGATCACCTTCACGGAACCATCGATGACGTTGAAGTTGCCGCCCGTCTCGTTCTTCGTGCAATTGGTATCCGATCCCGCCGACAGGGTCATCGTCGCAAAGTTCGGGCCGGGAATGCCCGAGACAATCCGGATGTCTGCGCCCTCGTTGTAGCTCGCTGTCCCCTTGCCGCCGGCCGCCGCAGCGTTATTCACAGCCGTCGCCTCTGTCGTCTTCGTCGTCGAGTCGCCTGACCAGACCAACGCCCCGATGCCCACGCCCAAGCCGACGAGCGCCAGGCTCAAGGCCGCAGCGGCGACGTATACGCCTGCCCGACTTCGACCCGACGGAGCGCGGCTGCTGTCGTCACCCGGTTGTTCCGCGTCCTTGGTCACTCAGGCGAGCTCCTTCCGTTTGGTTCCGGCTGCTCAGTGGCCCCGCCGCGCTCGGCTCTGGACGACGAGGCTGGCTTGCCGCAGTGGACGCAATCTTCCTCCACTGCGAGCGTGAAAGTCAAGCGCCTGCGCGAAGACCGCCTCCTGCGCCTTGCGGGAAGGGTTGCCGCTCCGAAGGCGTCCTTGATCGGTAGGAGTCAGCGACTGAGGAGGATTCGAGATGCGAGGGCGCTCACCCGCACGGGGTAGTGTCATCGGTGGTGCGCCGTGAGTGATCTGGCCGCGCGACTGAGCACGGAGGAGATGGCGGACCTGTCCGCCCTTGCGGACGGGACCCTCCCTACCGACCGCCGCGCCGAGGTCGAGGCGCGTATCGCCGCTTCACCCGAGCTGCAGGAGCTGCTCGAGCGCCAGCGCAAGGCAGTTCTCGCTGCCCAGACCATCGCCGCAGAGGAGGTGCCGCAGTCACTGCAGGTCGCGGTGGAGAATCTGCGACCCCGACGTAGACGGCGTGAGTGGGCGCGCCCCGTGCCCAGGTTGGCGCTGGCCGGCGCGGCGGTCGCGGCCGCCGTGGTCGCGGCAGTCGTGTTGAGCGGCGGGCCTGGAGCGCCGACGGTCGCGGATGCCGCCGAGCTGGCAACGAAAGCGCCGACCGCGCCGGCGCCGCCTTCCCGATCTGCGACGAAGCTTGCGATCGGAGTCGAGGGCGTGACCTTCCCCGACTACGCGCGGGCCTACGGCTGGCGGCCCCTCGGGGTACGGCGCGGACACCTCGACGGCCGCGACGCGACGGTGGTCTTCTACGGGAAGGACCGCCGGCGGCTTGCGTACGTGATCGTCGCGGGAAGCGCCCTGGCACGTCCATCCGGCGCGCAGACGACTGTCGTCGACGGAGTCGACTACCGGGTCCTACGGCTCGCTGGACGGCCCGCGGTGACCTGGAGGCGCGGCGGGCACACGTGCGTCCTGATCGGTGGGGCGACGCGATCCGAGCTGCTCCAGCTGGCGAGCTGGCCCTAGTCTTCGAGCCTACGCGCGACTCGGTCACGGGCGCGGAAGAGGCGACTCGTCAGCGTGCCCTCCGGCACCCCGAAAGCTCGCGCCGCTTCGGGGTAGGAGAGACCGGCGACGTCGACCGCGATAAGCGCGTCGCGGAACTCCTCCGGCAACTCGGCGATCGCCGCGAACACCCGGCGTTTCTCGGCGGCAACCGCAGGGTCGTCGCTCTCGCGCGTCCCGAGCGCGGTGTCGTCGATCAGTTCCGCCGTGACGGGACGGCGGCTCTCGGCACGACGCTGGCTGATGAGCGTGTTGCGCAAGGCCCGTATCAGGTAGCCCAGCTCGTCGTCCCCACGAAGCAGACGCGGCCGCGCGAGCACGTGCGCGTAGGTCTCCTGGACGAGGTCCTCGGCCTCTTCGCGCGAGCGCGTCCAGGCACGCGCTACCCGGTAGAGGCGCGGCAGGTGCTCCACCGCGCGATCGGGATCGAGCCTGCGGGGAGCGCGCATCAGCGTCGGGAAGGAATCGACCCTGATAGGCGTCGTTCCCTGGTGAGGAGCAATGCGATCCAGAGAAGGAGGTTCACAAGATGAAACGATTGCTCATCATCGGCGTCATCGTTGCCGCTGCTGCGGCGGCGAGCATCGCGTTTGCGGCGACGAACGGCGGGTCGAAGACCGCGAAGAGCGGCCGCGCCACCGTTTCCGTCATGCGGATCAGCGGTGCAGGGAAGGTTCTGGTCGACTCAAGAGGACGCGCGCTGTACAGAAACGCGCAGGAACACGGTTCAGCGGTGCTCTGCAAGGGCGCCTGCGTTTCCTTCTGGAAGCCTCTTGTCGTCCGCGGCAAGCCCACGGGTAAGTCGCTCCCGGGCAAGCTCGGGATCGCCATGCGCCCGGGCGGCGTCCGGCAGGTGACCTACAGGGGTAACCGGTTGTACACGTTCACGCTCGACAAGCCCGGGAAGGTCACGGGCGACGGCTTCAAGGACGCGTTCGGGGGCCAAAAGTTCACCTGGCATGTAGTCCACCCGGCGGCCACGAGCTCCTCGACCCCGCCGCCGACCTCGACGCCCTACCCGTATTGATCCCAACAAGAGCCGGACGTCTCCGACAGACGTCCGCCGCCGGTGCCGCCTCAGGGCGGCGCCGGCTTTTGGCGCATGTGCCTACCGCGTGGAAATCCCGGCAAGGGGGAGCTGTTGGAACAGCTTCTCCAACCCCGTTTCCCGCACGTGGACAAGCCGTTTCGCGTCGGCGAACAGGCTGGCCTGATCGGCGAGCGCGGCCTGTGCGAGCCTTGCGTACGCGGCCCGAACCAGTCCCATCTGCGCCACGATCTTCGTGTTCAAAGGCGCCACGAGCAGGCCGGTTCTCTGCGCATCCAAGCGTCGCGCCGCCAGCCCGTACGCGGCCCCGATCCGCCTCGCCGCCGAGGACTGCGCGGCGACGGTTCCGGCGGCGGCGAGCTCGGTCCGTCCCGTCGCGCGGGCCTGGTTGAGCCGCTCGACGGCGAGGCTCAACGTTCTGGTGTAGGTCGGCGAGGGTACGAGCGAGTACGGAGCGGAGGCCGGCAGTCGGACGGCGGCGGCCGTCTGAGCACACTTCTTGCTCGCCGTCGCGGCGGCTCCGCTGGGGATCGCGCACGACAACAGCGCGACTCGACCTCGGTCGGGGACGACGAACACGGTCAGGTGCGCAGGTTCACCGCGGAGCGATACGTCCGCGTAGCGAAGGGCCTGGCGTGTGCCGAGCTGCACGACGGTCCGCCGGCCGATCAGGTCCGACACGGACGGTGCGCGGTCGACGAAGGCAGCAGGCAGGAGCGTCGGCCAGCGCCCGAGCCCGCGCGCGACGATCAACTTCCCGTTCCCGTTTCGCGCCGCGATCGCCACCGCTCCCGGCAGCGCAACTCCCGGCATGGCAGGAGGATCGATGCGCTCCCAGCCGGACGGGACGGGGACGGTGACCCCGTCGGCGACGATCTGGCTCGTACTCACGTTTTCGCTGGAGCTCCGGTGCCCGACCACGGCCCCGGCCGCCACGAGCCCGGCGACCGCGATTCCGGCAACCGCCCAGAACCCGTACCCCCTCCGAGCCGGCTTGGCAGTGGCCGCGGCGGCCGCGGCGGCAGGAGCTTCCGGTGGCGCACCGAGTGCGACCGGCTCGGGCGCCTCGGGTGCCTGCTCAGCCGGCGTGGCGGTGGCCGCGGCGGTAGGAGCTTCCGGTGGCGCCTCGAATGCGACCGGGTCGGGCGCCTGGAGTGCCTGCTCAGCCGGCGTGGCGGTGGCCACGGCGGTAGGAGCTTCCAGTGGCGCCCAGAGTGCGACCGGGTCGGGCGCCTCGGGTGCCTGCTCGGGCGGATGAGCAGTCTCGCCCGCGTCGGCGACCGTTTCGCCCAAGTGCGGTGGAGGGCCCACTGGAGGCGGTGGCGCCGGCGCGGCGGTAGGAGCTTCCAATGGCGCCCAGAGTGCGACCGGGTCGGGCGCCTCGGGTGCCTCGGGTGCCTGCTCGGGCGCATGAGCCGTCTCGCCCGCGTCGGCGACCGTTTCGCCCAAGTGCCGTGGCGGGCCCACTGGAGGCGGTGGCGCCGGCGCGGCCGCAGGAGCTTCCAATGGCGCCCAGAGTGCGACCGCCTCGGGCGCCTCGGGTGCCTCGGGCGCCTCGAGTGTCTCGGGCGCCTCGGGTGCCTCGAGCGCCTCGGGTGCCTGCTCGGGCGCATGAGCAGTCTCGTCCGCGTCGGCGACCGTTTCGCCCAAGTGCCGTGGCGGGCCCACCGGAGGCGGTGCCACTGCTCCCGCCGGGCCCGAAGCACCTCGTGCCGCCGTTTCTAGGGGGTCGCCGGCTTCTCTCTGTTCTGCCCGGCCCCGCCCGCGGGCCAACACCTCGACCTTTCGCTCGAGCTTGCGAACGACCGCGCGTGCGGACTCGAGTTCGGTGGCCGCTTTCGCATCCACCGCCTCGGTGGCCTCCAACTGCTGGACACGTCGTGCCGCCCTTTCCAGGCGGTCGGCGGCTTGTCTCTGGGCCTGGGCGAGCCTGTCCGCGCTCTTCTTCACAGGACCCACCGCTCGAGTCGCCGTCTTACGAGCGCTCGCTTGGGGCCGCGATCTGGACGCCTCGAGTCGTCCTGAGACGAAACGGCGCCGGAAGTCTGACGCGCTGCCATCGGCGCCTAGGTCCCCTTCGGGTTGTGCTCGATCGGAGGAGGCGGCGGAGGGGGCGGAGGCGGCGGAGGCGGCGGCGGAGGAGGGGGCGGTGGCGGCGGGGCGACGAACGCCGGTGGCGGTGGAGGCGGCGGCGGAGGCGGCGGAGGCGGCGGAGGCGGGGCAACGAGGTCGGGAAGCACACGCGGGCTGACGAACACCGCCACGGGAACCGACCGAGCCGACACCACCTTGACCGAAGCCGCCGGGACCGTCGCGCTCGCTTTCGCGCCGCTACCCGACATGGCCCGCGAGGCGAAGAAGGCGGCGCCGAAGGCCACGGCCGCTCCGATGAGCAGCAGGGCGACGAGCCGCCCCGTCAGCACGTCTTGCCCCATTTGCGCACGATCTTCGTGTGCCTGAGGATCGTCACCTTCAGGTCGCAGCGGAGATAGCCGGGCTTCTCGATCACGACCCTGAACGTCTCTCGATAGTGGAAGCGGTGGCCAGAGACGTGCCTGCTGTGCGCCTTATGTGAACGGTCTGCATGCGCGACTTCGGGGCGGGGGCAACACATGATGGTTACCTTGGTGCCTCGCGGAATCTTCCTGACGTCGAACGAATTCCACCACGTCAGGCCTGTTGCGGGAGCGTAGTTGTACGGAGGCGGGACATACGCGTCGAAGCGGCGCTTCGGTAGCGGGCGGCGGGAGAAGGTGGCAGTGACCGAATGGTCGGCGCTCATCGTCAGAGTGCAGGTCCCCGTGCCGGAGCAGTCGCCCGACCACCCGGCGAAGGTGCTCCCGGCAGCAGCCGTGGCCGTCAGCGTGACGTTCGTACCGTTCGCGAAGGTCGCCGAGCAGCTCGCGCCGCAGTCGATCCCGGCCGGGTTGCTCGTCACCGTGCCCGTGCCGGTCCCCGCCGTCATCACCGTCAAGGTCGGCGGAGGCGGAGGCGGAGGCGGAGGCGGCGGAGGCGGAGGCGGAGGCGGAGGCGAGGGGGCGGTGAACGTGGCCGTCACCGAGTGCCCCGTGCTCATCGACAGCGTGCACGTGCCCGTGCCTGAGCAGTCGCCCGACCAGCCCGCGAACGTGTGACCAGAGAGCGGCGTGGCCGTCAGGATGACGACGGTGCCGGGATTGAATCCGGCCGAGCACTGCGAAGGACAGTTGATCCCCGCAGGATCGCTGGTGACCGTGCCGCTGCCGGTTCCCGCCGTCGAGACCAGGAGCGTCTGCTGCTGCGACGAAGAGGACGTGAACGTCGCAGTGACCGAGCGATCGGCGAGCATCGTCAGCACGCAGGTCGCCGTGCCTGCACAGACCCCCGACCATCCCTCGAACGTGGAGCCCGGAGACGGCGATGCGGACAGGATGACGACCGTCCCGTCGCCGTACTGCGTGGAGCAGGTCGTGCCGCAGTCGATCCCGACAGGATTGCTCACGACGATTCCCTCACCGTCCCCCGCTTTCGTCACCGTCAGCGTCCTCGGCGGGGTGATGAACGTCGCCGTGACCGACTTGTCGGCATCCATTGTCAGCACGCAGGCTGCGGTTCCGGAGCAGTCTTCCGACCAGCCGGTGAACACCTCCCCGGCCGCGGGCGAGGCCGTCAGCGTGACCTGCGTGGAGTCGTCGAACGTCGCCGAGCAGGTCGACGTGCAAACGCTGCCGCCCGGCTGGATCGTCACAGAGCCGGTGCCGCCGCCGGTGAGGACGACGGTCAAGGTCCGCAGCCGGACGAAGGTCGCCGTCACGGACCGTTCCGAATTCATCGTGAGCGCGCACGAGCCCGGGCCGGTGCCGGAGCAGGCGGGGTCGCCCGACCAGCCGACGAACCGGCTGCCCGGAGACGGCAATGCGGACAGGGTGACGACCGTCCCCTGGTCGAAACCGGCCGAGCACGTCGTGCCGCAATCGATTCCCGCCGGATTGCTCGTGACGGTGCCCGCGCCGCTTCCCGCTTTCATGACGCTCAGGACCGGAACCAGCGTGAACGTCGCCGTGAGAAAGTGGTTCTGATCCATCGTCAGCGTGCAGGGGCCGGTACCGGAGCAGGCGGGGTCGCCCGACCAGCCGACGAACCGGCTGCCCGGAGACGGCAGTGCGGACAGGGTGACGACCGTCCCCTGGTCGAAACCGGCCGAGCACGTCGTGCCGCAATCGATTCCCGCCGGATTGCTCGTGACGGTGCCCGCGCCGCTTCCCGCTTTCATGACGCTCAGGACCGGAACCAGCGTGAACGTCGCCGTGAGAAAGTGGTTCTGATCCATCGTCAGCGTGCAGGGGCCGGTACCGGAGCAGGCGGGGTCGCCCGACCAGCCCACGAACCGGCTGCCCGGGTCGGGCGTGGCCGTCAGCGTGACCTGGCTGCCGGCGTCGAACGCCGCGTTGCACGTCGTGCCGCAGTCGATTCCGGGTTGGACATCACTCATGACGCTCCCGCTACCGCCGCCCGCCGGGGTAACCGTCACCGCACGCTGTCGGACGAACGTGGCGGTGACCGCATGGTCTGACGTCATCGACACCGTGCATGGGTCGCTCGTGCAGTCGCCCGACCATCCGGCGAAGCGGCTGCCCGGGTCGGGCGTGGCGGTCAGAGTCAGCGTTACGGGGTTGACGTCGTCGAACATCGCGGAGCAGGTCGCGCCGCAGTCGATTCCGGGCTGGACGTCACTGGTGACGGTACCGGCCCCGCTGCCGTCCTTGGAGACGCTTAGCGTCCAGGTCGTGGTGGGTGCGAGCGACCCGCCTCTCCCCGGGGCGGCACTCACCAGCGTGGCCACGATCAGGGCCCCGAGGGCGACGCCAAACGTAAGCACGACGAGGCGCGGACGCCTCCTCATATGTGGACCCCACATGCCCGGACTTTGTACACCATCTCCCCGCACGATTGAGAGGAGAGCAACAGAGGCGCGGACATCAATCTCCCTGGCGCGCTCCTCTTGAAGCCGCGGAGTGTACGCGCCGTGCTTGAACGCGCAGACGTTCCCCGTCGGCGCAGGCACAAGGGAGACCGCCCTCAGCAGGGCTTCTCCTGATGGGCCCGCCAGGATTCGAACCTGGGACCAACGGATTATGAGTCCGCTGCTCTAACCGCTGAGCTACAGGCCCACGATCTGGTGCGAACCGTACAACCATGCGCGTCCGACCGCGGTAGCGCGATCAGCCCTCGCCGCCCCTCTGGGCCGCTCTTGGCCCAAACGTGCTCGAGTGCGTCCAGACGGGCACGGCGATTCTCTCGCCGGCGCCGCCGATCAGGGCGCCGTAGTTGCGCTTGATCATGGCGACCGAGGTGCCCATGATCCGGGCCAGCTCGAAGGGCGCCACGCCCGAGGCGAGCGCGTTCGAGCCGAACGTCGAGCGCAGATCGTAGATTCGAGCCGGTCGCGTCACGCCGCGACGTCGGGCAGCCAGTCGCGGTACGAGAAGTTGTGCAGCCAGGTTCAGCAGTCCGCCCTTCGCGCCCGGAAACAACAGCGGCGAGTTCCCAGACCACACCGGGACCACACGTCCCAAACGTAGCACCGTCGTTACCTGCAGCGCGCTGGTGCGACTACTCGCCGGCCTCTGCGGTGATCATCACGCCCCCCAGGCGGGCGATCGCCTCGACGTGCAGGTTCGGGGCGTCGTCGGGGAGGTCGTCCGGCTGTGCCACCTTCGTCTCGACGCCGCCCTTCGTCGCGTCCGCCTCGACGGCGACTCGCCACTCGTTCGGCACGCGCACCTGCACGCCGCCTAGGTACGCCTCCACGAGGAGCTCGGCGCCCGCGGGATCGAGCTTTGCCCCTCGAAGGTCGAGGTCGACACCGCCACAGGCGGCGACCACCCGGCCACGGCGCAGAGCGGTCGCGGTGCTTGCGCGCTCGACGCCTCCGATCACGGCCGCGAGCGAGAACTCGTCGGACTCGGCATCGCCCTCGGTCAGTCGCCGCGACAGGATTGCCCGGGCGACCCAGAGAGCCGAGCCGGCCAGTACCCCCGTGGCTAGGAGCGCCTTCTTGATCGTCATGCCTGGGCACCAAGGCTACGCGGTGCGGCGCTGTTGCTGCTGCGTCGTCGCGGAAATCGGTACGTGGACCGAAGGAGAGACGAGTTGTGGGGTAACTACGACGGTGCTACCGAGTAGGCGGACTACCGATGGTGGTTCTCGTCGAGAGTAGAGGACGCCGTTAGACAGCACACGCGCCGGTGCGACCCTTGAGCCTTCAGCTACTAGGAGGGAAGCGTCATGGAGGTTCGCATCACCAAAGTGCGCGTGGCTATGGCCGCGCTCTTCGTGCTGGCCGGAGTCGGAGTTGCCAGCCTGCTCAGCCCGCTGGTCGGTAGCGCCCTGGCGACCGTCGGCCAGGTCGTGAACATCTCCGACCACTCGGGCTCTGCCTTCTTCGCCAAGGTCGATTCAACCGGGAAACTGGCTGTCGGAGACGGCGCAGGGCCGCTTAGCGTGGACGGCACGGTGGCGGCTCGCTCGGCCGCCCCCGCGTCTCCGTGGCGGGCGAGCGAGTCCATCGGCGACGGCGGCAACTTCATCGCCGGGCCGAGCGCCACGCCGATCAACCTCACCAGTCTGTCCATCTCGACCGACGCAGCGAGCGGAAACGGCGTCGGCGTCATCGTCTACGGCGCCCAGGTGCCGAGCAGCGCCATGGTTTGCCCCGGCGCGTCTTCGTTCGTCCTGCTCTGGGAGATCCGCGATCTGGGCGACGGCGCCACCCCGCTCTCGTTCACCTTCCCGACGCCCTTGCAGTGGAAGCCACCCGCAAACACGAAAGCGTGCCTGTTCGCGGCTGCCGGCACGTCCGTCCTCACGAAGATGAACGCGGTGGGCTTCTACGGCGGCTAGGAACGAAGACGTGCATGAAGCAGGCGTGCCCCGGAAAGGGAATCGTTCACGATCTTCCTGACCGGAACGCTCCGGGATCAGGGCTGAAGGTGGCGTACTTCGTGCTGAACTAGCTGTCGTTCCTGAGGACGTTGGTTCATCCGGGCCTCCCTGGAGGCGCGTGTTGAGGCATGGTTCAACCTCGGACGGCCGGTATCGCTACTACCATCCCGTTCGTGAAGGTGTTCCAGCTCGAGCGCAGTCTGCGAACCGCCGGCGGCCTCACCGTCACCGACATCACGGACGACGTCCAGGAGGCCGTCCGCGCCAGCGGCATCGACGACGGCATCGCCTGCGTCTATTCCCCGCACACGACGTGCTGCGTGCGCGTGAACGAGTTCGAGCAAGGGTTCCTCGACGACTTCGCCGGCCTGCTGCGCCGGCTCGTCCCGAGCGAGTCCTACTACGCGCACGACGACTGGGACCGCCGCACCGAAAACATTTGCCCCGAGGACATGGAGATCGGCAACGGCCACGCGCACTGCATGGCGATGCTGCTCGGGACGGCCGGCGAGTCCGTCCCCGTGCAGAACGGCGAGCTCCAGCTCGGCACCTGGCAGCGCGTCCTCTTCATCGAGCTCGACCGCGAGCGGGACCGCCGCTGGCAGGTCCAGGTCGTCGGGACGTAGACAGAACGACTTGCGCACGCTCTCGCTCATCGCAGCATCCCTCGGCGCGGCCGCGCTTCTCGCGGGCTGCGGCGGGGGCGGGGGCGGGTCGACCAACGCGACGACGACGACCCAGGCGTTCGACGAGGCCTCGGACGTGACGTACGAGCGGTCGTACACCGACTGCGGATCGGTCAAGCTCGTGGACCTCGCGCATCGCTACAAGGTGAAGCCGGAGAGGGACAAGGTCGCGCTCGCCGTCGCGACGTACTGGGCCAAACAAGCCCAAGGTGGCGAGAGCGCGATCGAGGCCGGCAAGGAAGGCTGCTACGACGGCTACAAAGCAGCCGGGCACTGACCGCCGCACGGTTCTCGTAGACGCAGAGAACGTCCGCCGCTCGGTCTGGCCGAACATCTCGGGGGACGAGCTCGTCTCGCTCGCCGAGCTCTGGGCGAAGGAGAACGACGTCGACGTCGAGGTCGTCTTCGAGCCGAAGGGCGAGACGGCGGACGAGTGGCTGATCCGCGAGGCCTCGCGCTTCAAGCCTTACTGGCTCGTTACCTCGGACCGCGAGCTGCGGGACCTGGCCGGGCCGGGAGCGGAGCGTGTGATCGGCGGCGGGAGCTTCGCCCGCGAGTTGCTCAAACGACGGTGACCGGGACGCGCTGGACGGCGTTGTTCGCGTAGCCGCCCAGGTTCCACAGCGGCTCGCCGGGCTGCTCGTTCCCCCCGGAGTCGCGCGCGCGGCAGCACAGCTCGTACGAGCCCGGAGCCGGCTCCCAGCGGTACGTCCACCCTCGCCAGGCCCAGCGGCCGGCAGGCTCGCCCAGCTCAGCCTGCGCCCACGTCGAGCCGCCGTCGTCGCTCACGTCTACCGAGACGATCTCGCCCTGGCCCGACCAGGCGCGCCCTTCGATGACACACGGCCCCTCCACGAACCGCTCGAACGAGAGGAACTCCGGCCGGCCGGGCGGCACCATCAGCGACCGGGGCAGCATCCGGTTGAGGGGATCCCCTTCCTCGTCCTCGTGCTGCCGCAGCCGGTACCCCTGCGTCTGCTGGTAGCCGGCGAACGGTTCGTCCAAGACGTCGATCCGCGTCAGCCACTTGACGCTCGTCATCCCGTACCAGCCGGGGACGATCAGTCGAAGCGGGAAGCCGTGCTGCACCGGCAGCGGAACGCCGTTCATCTCGTAGGCCAGAAGCGCGTCGCTCGCGAGGACGTCGTCGATCGAGAGCGACCGCTGGAAGTGTTGGTCGATGCCGCCCTCCCGGCCCTCGTCGGCCCCGGTGAACAAGACTTCGACAGCCCCCTCCGCCGGCCCGGCCTCCTCCAGCAGTGGGCCGAGCGGAGTGCCGCGCCAGCGCGCCGTCCCCACCGCCTCGAGTAGCCAGGGCTGGCTGACGGGGCGCGGATCGAGCCGCGCGCGTCCGTTCCCGGCGCATTCCATCGTCACCGCGAGCTCTTCCGCGGGGCGCGCCTTCAGCGCCTCGAGGGTGAGCGTCTGGGGACGTTCGACGAGGCCTCCAAGCTCCAGCGTCCAACCGGCGGAATCGACCGCGGGAATGTCGTAATGAGTAAGGAGGTAGTGGAGCCCGACGGGCGTTATCGAATAGCGCAGCGCTTCCAGAGGCATACCATGGTTGCGTGCCGCCAGTTGCAGTTCTTCGAGACTTATGCCCAAATTCGGACTATCCAATGCGAGCTCCCGACGTCGGACCCCAGACATGCGCATTCTGGCTGTAATTGCCCTGACCGCGTCGCTTGCGGTCGCCGCCGGGTTGACCGCTCAGGGGAAATCCGCTCCCGGGGCGCGCCGCCCGAACATCATCCTCGTCCTGGCCGACGACCTCTCGTGGAACCTGGTCCAGTACATGCCCAACGTCCGCACTATGCAGGCGCAGGGTGTGACGTTCTCGCGTTTCTTCGTCTCGGACTCGCTCTGCTGCCCCTCACGCGCGACGATCTTCACCGGCAAGTACCCGCATAACACCGGAGTCTTCACCAACGGGGGGCGTGACGGTGGCTTCCTCGCGTTCCACAACTACGGCCTGGAGCGCCAGACCTTCGCGACGCGGCTTCGCTCCGTCGGCTACACGACGGCGCTCATGGGCAAGTACCTGAACGGCTACACCCCCACCCTCTCCGTGGACGGGGAGAATCTGTACATCCCGCCGGGCTGGGACGAGTGGGACGTCGGCGGAAAGGGATACGCCAACTACGACTACGGCCTCAACGAGAACGGGCGCTACCGCTACTACGGTACGAACGCGGAGGACTACCTCACCGACGTCATCGCGGCGAAAGGAGTCGCTTTCGTCAATCGCGCGACGACCCGGCAGAAGCCGTTCTTCCTCGAGATCGCCCCGTTCGCGCCGCACAGCCCGTACACGTCCGCACCGCGACACGAGACGTGGTTCCCCGAGGTGAAGGCGCCTCGAACGCCCGCCTTCAACGAGGTGGACATGAGGGACAAGCCGAGCTGGCTGAAGAAGCGCAAGCTACTGCGCGAGCTGCCGGTCTCCACGATCGACGAGGACTTCCGCTTGCGCGTGCAGGCCGTGCAGGCGATCGACGAGTTGATCGGAAGCCTCAGGCAGACGCTCGCCGCCCGGGGGCAGCTTGCGAACACGTACATCCTCTTCACGTCCGACAACGGGCTGCACATGGGCGAGCACCGGCTCGCCCCCGGCAAGCAGACCGCGTTCGAGACCGACATCCACGTCCCGCTCGTCGTCACCGGGCCGAACGTGCCGCATGGCTGGCGGCTCCCGCAAATCACGTCGACGATCGACCTCTACCCGACCTTCGCGCAACTCGCGGGAGCGAGCGTCCCCGGCGCGATCGACGGTCGCAGCCTGAAGCCGCTCCTCGCCGGACAGACGGTCAGCCCCTGGCGCCAGGCGGTGCTCGTCGAGCACCACGGGCCCGACGTGACGCGCGACGATCCCGACTTTCCGGGGCCGTTCGGAGGGAATCCTCCCTCCTACAAGGCACTCCGTACGGGTACCGGTACCTATGTCGAATACTCGAACGGCGAGACCGAGTACTACAACCTGCGCAAGGACCCGTACGAGCTCACCAATACGGCCAAGAGCCTGTCACTACCCGCCCGCGGCAACCTGCATGCAAAGCTCATGGCGCTGGCGGAGTGCAGCGGCGTCGTCAGCTGCTGGACGGCCGCCGAAGCGCGCTAGCCTCCATCCGTGGAGATCTCGAGCGCGCGACTGTGCGCGCCGTCCGAGTTGCTTGCGGCGCTGGACGAGTTCTACGCCCCGTTCGGAACGACCGGGCTCGAGTTCGTGGCCGGCGCGGGCGGGCCGTTCTACCACTTCGCCTTCCTCGTCCCGGGGGACCGCTTCGATGCGGCGTTCGACTGGGCGCAGGCGCGCTATGACCTATTTCCGCGCCAGGACGGCGAGCTCGTGTTCGACTTCTCCTTCTGGAACGCGCTCGCCTGCTACTTCGAAGACCCCGCCGGCAGCATCGTCGAGTTGATCGCGCATCGCGGCCTGGAGGAGAACGGCCGCTCCGGCCCGTTCAGCGGAGATGAGCTGCTCGGCCTCTCCGAGGTCGGGCTGGTCGGGGACGTGCCCGCGATGGCACGCGCTCTCGAGGAGCTGGATCTGCGCGTGTGGTCGGGCTCGGCCGACGATCCCGAGGGCCTGGCCTTCGTTGGAGAGAAGGCCAGAACTCTGATCCTGTGCCCGGTGGGGCGAGGCTGGCTGCCGATCGACCGCCGGGCCGAGCCCCATCCGGTGGACGTCACACTCTCGGGCAGCGCCCGAGGGAACCGTCGCCGTCAACGGCCACCGCGTCACGCGCCGATGAGACGGATCGGCTCGATTCTCCTCGCGGTCGGCGTCGTCACGCTCGCGGTCGTGTACGGCCTCCTCGGGATCGTCCTCGGGGCGCTGAGGTGCGACGAGTCGTGCGAGGACCCTCCAGAGGTGTGGCGGGACGACCCGAGCGCGTGGCAGTGGGATGCCCTCGCCGCTTTCGGGCTTGCAGCGGTGGCGGCGTCCATCGTCTTCCTCGTCGCCGTCGCTCTGGGGCGGCGCTACCTGGGCTGGATCGCGCTCGTCGCAACCAGCCTCGCCGTCATCGGATTCGTCGCGATCGAGAGCGCCTCGGGCTTGGGGATTCTCGGGCTCGTGGCCGTGGCGCTGATCGGAGGCGGCGCGATCGCGTTGCTACCCGGGCGCGAACCGGCCGATCAGCGCGGCTTGACGTCGCGGTAGCGCGCTTCGACCAGACAGAACAGACCGTATGCCACCAGCCCGGCCGCAGTCAGGCCGAGCAGCCACGGCCCGTAACTCTGATGGATGAGCTTCTGGAGAGCACCGTCGAGTCCGATTGCTTCCTTCGGGTCGTACTCGACTGCCGCCTTGACCAGGAACGCTCCGATCAGGCCGAGGACCACCATCCGCGCGAGGAGCCCGACGACACCGACGCGTGTCCCCCACTTCAGCGCCGCGCTGCTCATCTCGCCCGTGTTCCACTTGTCCTTGAACTTGCGGGCGACCCCGCGATAGCCGTTGTAGAGCCCCGCTCCCGCGATGCACGCCCCTGCGATCGCCACCAGCCACGTCCCCGCCGGCCAGGAGAGAAGCTCCGCGGCTGCCTTGTGCGCCTTGGCGTTCTGTGACTGGTTGGCACCGGCGTCGATGAGGAGCTCGACCGTCCCGTATGTCAAGCCGGCGTAGATGAGCCCGCGACCGATCCAGCCCGCCCACTTGGCGTACTTCTTCACACCGTCGTCGTCGCCGTCCTCCAGGAACGGCTCCGAGAATCGCCAGAGCGCGTAGGCGGCGAATCCCAGAGCGAGGAGAACCAGGAGGATCTTGCCGCCCGTTTCGTCGGAGATGGTCGCGAGCGCACCCTCCCGGCTCGTGGCCTTGCCGCCCTCGCCGGCGGCGAGCGCCACCGCGAGGCCTCCGACGATGCCGAAGGACACACCCTTGGCGAGAAGCCCGACTCGCGCGAGAGCGGGCACCCACTCTCGCTTCGCCTCGGCCTCGACTTGGCCGGCGCGGTAGCGGAGCTTGCCGGCGGTAAGGGACTTGTCCATGGGGAACTGCGTTCCCCTCGGGGACGTCTCTAATCGGCGCCGGGCCTGATCGCGAAGTTGCGCGTCCGTCCTGCGAGCAAAAAACCGCAAACTGCGAGATACTCGCCCGAACCTGGTCAAGACTCCCCGGCTGCGGCCGGTCGACGCGAAAGGGGACGGGATGAGCGACGGCGAGGAATTCGCGGAGCGGCAGCTCAGCCGCGACAAGCTCCTGAGGATCGCGGCAGCGGCGGGCGGAGCGGTGCTCCTCCCCGGCTCGCTCGCGGCGGCGGCGAAGGCACTCACGGCCGAGTCGGGCCGCCTGCAGGTGCTCGACTGGGCGGGGTACGGCAACGACGGCGGGCAGTCGATGTTCGCCGCTTACGTCAAGGCGCACCCGAGCAACAAGCCGCAGTTCACCGTCATGGCCAACGAGTCGGACGCGCTGGCGAAGCTCCACGCCGGGCTCAAGCCCGACCTCTTCCGCCCGTACGTCGGGTGGGTCAAGTACTTCGCCACGAGCGGGCTCGTCGAGCCGTGGAATCCGAAGCTCCTCAAGAACTTCAAGCACCTGAACCCGTTCATGGTCAAGGCGGGCCAGTACAAGGGGAAGCAGTACGGAATCCCGAACGACTGGGGTTTCGACGCCATCCTCTACCGCAGCGACAAGGTCCACCCGAAATCGCAAGTCGTGGAACCTCATCTTCGACGACCGCTACAAGGGCCGGATCTCCTGGTTCGACGACCTGAACATGCTCACCATCGCCGGGCTGTACCTCGGCTTCCCCCGGCCCTGGCAGCAGACGGACGAGCAGCTCAAGCGCTCGCAGGATCTCCTGATCAAGAAGAAGAAGAACGTGCGCCTGATCTGGTCGTCCGAGACGAACCTCTGGGAGGCCTTCGGGTCGGGAGATCTCTGGATCGCCTACGCCTGGCCGAACGACTGGGTGCAGATGAAGAAGAAGAAGCTGAAGGTGATCTACATGCGGCCCAAGGAGAAGCCGATCGCCTGGGTCGGGATGTTCATGCGCATCAAGGGGACGCCGCGGCCGAAGCTGGCCCACGCATACGTCGACGCATGGAGCTCGAAGGCGTCGGGCAAGTGGCTGGAGGACAACTACGGCTACGGGCACGCCAACACGCTCGCGCGGCCCACGTCCAGCGACCTCCTCCGTGCGCTGCGGCTGACCAACCTGCGCGCGGTCACCGAGCCGAACGCGCACCTCGACCGTGACATCCCGCGCCGGGCGGTCTACGCGCGGATGTGGGAGCAGGTGAAGGCTTCGTAGCGATCCCGTGACCGACCTCGTTTCGCCGGCGCCACGCCGGCGCCGGATCGACCTGACGACGCCGAGCCTGCTGGGGCTGCCCCTGGCGTGGCTCGGCGTCTTCTTCCTCGCGCCGATCGCGATCGTCCTGCTGTACAGCTTCAACGTCTACTCGCTCTTTCCGGGCGAGCAGGGCTTCACGCTGAAGGCCTGGCACGACTTCTTCCACGGCTCGCTCTACCTGAAGCTGTTCTGGAAGTCGGTGCAGATGTCGCTGATCGTCTCGGCGATCACCGTCGTCCTCGCCTACCCGCTCGCGTACTTCCTCGCGTTGTCGGGGACAAAGCGGAAGTACGTCCTCCTGCTGCTGCTGATCGCGCCGTTCTTGACCAGCTACCTGCTGCGCGTGCTGGCGTGGAAGGTGATCCTCGGGGACCAGGGCGTCATCAACACCTTCTTCTCCTGGGTGGGGATCACCGACGCGGACCACCCCATCTCGCAGCTCCTGTACAGCCGGTTCGCAGTCATCCTCGTCCTCATCTACATCTGGCTGCCGTTCGTGGCCCTGCCGATCTTCGTCTCGCTCGAGAACCTCGACCGGCGGATGCTCGAGGCGGCGACCGACCTCGGCGCGAGCCGACTGCAGGCCTTCCTGCGGGTGACGCTGCCGCTGTCGTTGCCGGGCGTCGTGGCCGCATTCCTGTTCGTCTTCATCCCGACGCTCGGCGAGTTCGTGACGCCGTCGCTGGTCGGGGGCGTCACCGGCTACATGTACGGCAACCAGATCGTCGACCTGTTCAGCACGGGCTTCCCCGACTGGCAGACGGGAGCGGTGCTCTCGATCTTCCTCCTGGGGATCGTCGCTGCTCTCACCGTCGTCTTCGCCCGCTTTCTCCAGCCCAAACAGGTGACGGCGGACTGATGGACGTCGCGCTCTCCCGGCCGGGGAAGTGGGTGCTGCGCGTGTTCTTCGGCGCCGTCGTCGCGTTTCTGTACGCGCCGATCGTGATCCTGCTGATCTTCTCGTTCAACGACTCGGACGTGCCGTCGTTCCCGCTGGCCGGCTTCACGCTTGCACTGGTACCGCCAGTTCCTCGCGAACGGCGAGCTGCACAACGCGCTCGCGACGAGCGCGATCGTCGCGTCGCTGTCGAGCCTGGGAGCGGTCGTGCTCGGGATCCTGGCCTCGATCGCGCTGACGCGCCGTCGCTTCCGGCTGAAGGCCGGCGTATCCGCGCTTCTCCTCAGCCCGCTCGTGATCCCTTACGTCGTCTTCGGCGTCTCGCTGCTGCTGCTCTTTCACACGCTGGGGGTCCCGCGTTCGATCCTCACCGTCGTCATCGGGCACATCGTCATCACGCTTCCGTACACGATCCTCGTGCTCCTGCCGCGGATGCAGCAGATCGACGTGTCGCTCGAGGAGGCCGCGTTCGACCTCGGCGCGAGCCGGCTGAGGACGTTTCGGTCGATCACGCTCCCGCTGATCCTGCCCGCGGTCGTCTCCGCGTTCCTGATCGCGTTCACGACCTCGTTCGACGAGTACGCCGTCGCGTCGTTCGTAGTCGGCTCGCGGACGACGTTCCCGATCTACCTCTACTCCGCGCTGCGCTTCCCCAGCCAGCTGCCGCAGGTGATCGCGGTCGCCGTCGTGGTCATCGTCATCTCGCTCGCCGTCGTGGTCGCCGCGGAAGTCGGCCGCCGCGCCTTCGAGCGGCGCGTCGCGGTCGAGAGCTAGAGAAGCGCCGCGTCCTCGGAGTCCCAGGAGACTGCGACCCGGGCGCCTTGCTCCAGGTGGGGTAGCTCCTCGTCCGCGAGCCGGTGCGCGACGACGCGGCCGACCGGCGTCTCGACGTGGAACTGCGTGTACATGCCGAGGTAGACGATCTCGGCGAGCGTCCCTGTCAGCCGCGAGCCGCCGTTCGGTTCCCTCGCGCCGGGCAGAGCGATGTGTACCTGCTCGGGGCGCACGGCGATCCTGAGCGACTCGCCCGTCTTGACGCCGCCGTCGACCGGGACGACAAGCCGCTCCCCCTCCCCCACGCGCATCATCGCGAAGCTCCCGACGAGCTCGTCCGCGCGGAGATCGAGCGCGTTGAGCGAGCCGATGAAGTCCGCCACGAACGGCGACTCGGGACGCTCGTAGATCTCCCGCGGGCTCCCGAGCTGCTCGACGCGGCCGCCGTTCATGACGGCGATCCGGTCGGACATCGCTAGCGCCTCCTCCTGGTCGTGCGTCACGTAGACGAAGGTCGTCCCCAGTTCCGCCTGGATCCGCTTGAGCTCGCGCTGCATGTGCTTGCGGAGCTTCACGTCGAGCGCGCCCAGCGGCTCGTCGAGAAGGAGCGCTGCCGGCTCCTTCACGAGCGCCCGGGCGAGCGCGACGCGCTGCTGCTGCCCGCCGGAGAGCTGGCGGATGCGGCGCTTCTCCATCCCCTCGAGCTCGACGACCTGCAGGAGACGGACGATGCGGTCGCGGTGCTCGGCGCGCGGGACGCCCGAGACCTTGAGCCCGAACGCGACGTTGTCGTAGACGGACATGTGTGGGAAGAGCGCGTAGTGCTGGAAGACCATGTTCAGGGGCCGGCGGTTGGGCGGGACGGTGGTGACGTCCTGACCCTGGAGGACGATGCGCCCCTCGTCCGGCTGCTCGAAGCCGGCGATCATCCGCAGCGTCGTCGTCTTGCCGCAGCCGCTCGGGCCGAGGAGCGAGAAGAACTCGCCCTCGCCGATCGAAAGCGACACGTCGTCGACGGCTGCGGTCTTACCGAAGCGCTTGGTCACGCGCTCCAGCGCGATCGCGACGCTTGTTCCATCTGACATGCGCGCGAGTCTATTCCGGCTCGAATCGGTAAGGCGCCGGACGGAACGCGGACGAAGCTAGGCGGAGCGCGGCGGTGTGCCGCCGGGAAGGCGGAGCGCCGCGACGAGTCCGATCAGCCCGAACACGGCGAGCGACGTCAGAGCCCAGGCGTACGGGCCGAACCCGCTGGCGACGGCTGAGACGAGGATGGTGCCGGCGATCGCGGTGCCGAACGAGGAGCCGAGGTTGGAGACGCTCCGCGACAGCCCCGAGATCTCGCCTTGCAGCTCCTCGGGGAAGCTCGACTGCACGACGTTCACGGAGGGAGTCAGCATCGTGCCCACGCCGAGGCCGATCAGCAGCAGCCCGGGCACGAACGCCCAGATGCTGTCCGAGGCACGGACGAGGCCGAGCAGGAGCACGAGCCCGACCAGGGTGACGACGAAGCCGGCGACGATCAGCGTCTTCTGCGAGAACCGATTCGCGAGTCGCTTGGCGGAGAGGGACGAGACGAGGATGCCGACCGTCGCCGCGGTGAAGACGACGCCCGTCTTGATCGCGCTGTAGCCGCGAACCTCCTGCAGGAAGACCGAGACGACAAACGAGGTCCCCAGGAGCATCAGCCACTGGATGTTCTGGGTGACCAGCGCGAGGTTGCACGTCCGGTTCTTGAACAGCCTGGTCGAGAGCAGCGCCTCCTTCCCCGCCCGCTCCCGGGAGCGGATGAAGAGGAAGAACGCCAGCAGGAAGGCCGCTCCGACCACGAGGAAGATCACGAGGAGGGTGTTGTTGGTGCCGGCCTGAAGGATCCCGAAAACGATGCAGAACATGCCGACCGCCGACAGGATCGCCCCGATCAGGTCGAACGGGCGGGTCGGATCGGCCTTGAGCGGATCTTCGAGGCGGCGGCTGAGCAGGACGATCACGGCGACGACGAGGGCCTGGAAGACGAACGCGGCGCGCCAGCTGATCGCCGTGGTGATCAAGCCTCCGATCAGAGGCCCCGCCGCCGCGCCGATGCCCCCGAGCCCGCTGATCACGCCGAACGCCCACGCACGTGAGGTGAGGTCGGTGAACCACAGCGTGGCGAGGATGTAGACCGGCGGAATCAGGAGCGCAGTGCCGATGCCCTCGAGCACCGAGTTGCCGAGGATCAGCACCCCGAGGTTGGGCGACACCGCGCTGACGAGAGCGCCGATCCCGTACAACGTCAGCCCCAGCATGAAGCACCGCTTGCGGCCCCAGCGGTCGGTCAGCTTGCTGCACGGGATCATGAGGACGGCCATGATCAGCAGGAACAACGTGATCGCGGTCTGCACGCCCTTGACGGTCGTGTCCAGGTCCTCGCTGATGTCGTTGATCATCACGTTCATGTTCGAGCCCGCGAAACTGCAGATGAACTGGGCGAGCGCGAGCGGAAGGATCAGGCGTCGCGCCGCAGCGACCGGACGCTGGAGAGCCGGGGTCTCGCTCGGGGCGACCGGAACATCAGTCACCTGGCTCCGCCCTTTTCCTCCACGTAGTGAGTGCGGATGCCGTTGACCTCGGCAAACCGGTACCCAAGGTGGGTGAAACCGCTGGTTCGCAACGGCTCAGTCGGCGCCCCGCCGCCCGTAGGCGCCGCCGCCGTAGGAGACCAAGTCGGCGAATACCGCCAGGATCACGAAGATCCATTCCCAGCCGGTGACTCCACGCCCGCCCGTGTTCCAGAAGATCACGTACGCGAGCGTCGTCACCGGAAGGAAGATGACGCCCAGAATCGGCCAGATGATCGGGCCGAAGGCGCGATCGACCCAGGGCGTGAAGATCCACATCAGCACCACCGCCAGCCGCGGCGAGAGCGCTGCGATCAGCAGGAACAGGCATCCCATCCGAGCGTCCTTTCTCACGCCCGACCCGGCGGGCCGAGCGAGCAGAGTCTCCCACACGGCGTGGTGAGCCGTGTGACGCCCTAGCCCTCGATTCTGAGCTTCGGGGGCTACTTGCTGATGACGACTCAACCGGCTTTGTGCAGGTCGTGACGATTTGGGATACGTTGGCCGGTGCGTGAGATTTCGTGCAGTTTCCGGTGACGTGCTCGTCAGCGTGCGTCGATGGCGACGCGCGGTGCTTGCGGCAGCCCTGGCCGCGATTGTGTTCGGTCTACTCGTTCTCTCGCCCGCGCCCGTGGCCTCGGGCGCCGCTTCGGGTTCGCAGGTGACGGTCTGTGACTACGACCATTTGCTTGCTGCGATAGACGCCGCCGCTGGCGACACGGTCACCTTTGCCTGTAGCGGCACGATCACGGTGTCTCCGCCGATCACCGTGGCGAGCGGGCAGCAGGTGTCGCTCGACTCCACGGGGCAGGCAGTCGTCCTGCACGGGAGCTCGGACCGGATCTTCGACGTCGAAGGCGGGACGCTCGTGTTGACGGGATCCTCGGGCGGGAACCTGGTCTTGAGGGGTGGCAGCCGCACCGGGTCGCCGGCTATGGGTGGAGCGATCTTCATCGCGTCGGGGTCGACGGCCGAGCTGAGCTACGTCACCGTCAAGGACAGCCTTGCGGTTGGCGATGCTGGGGACGCTTACCAACCCGGCGGCGGCGCATCCGGTGGGGCGATCTACAACGACGGCTCGCTGACAGTGAGCCACTCGCTCTTCGTGCGCGATGGTGCCGTTGCGGGCGACAGCAGTCTCGACGGGGTCGGCGGCGACGCGTCCGGCGGGGCGATCTTCAACGACGGAAGCCTCGAGCTGGGCCTGGATGTGTCGTTCTCCGGCGACTATGTCAGCGGCGGACGCGGCGGCGCCGGCGGCGTCGGCCAACCCGATGGGGGGGTTGGCGGGGTCGACGAAGACGTGTCTTACACAAAGGGCGGCACCGGGGACACCGGCGGGCACGGCGGCTCAGCGTTCGGTGGGGCGATCTTCAACGGCGGCACGTTGACCGCGATCTCGACACCGGTGTTCTCGGGTAACTCCGCGGGCGGCGGCGCCGGCGGCAACGGCGGCGCCGGCGGCCGAGGCATGGACGCCGGGGGGTGCGTCACCGGGGCCTTAGGGGGGATCGGCGGCGACGGCGGCGACGGCGGCTCCGGGGGCGACGGAGGGGACGGCAAAGGCGGCGCCCTCTACACGACCGGCGACCAGATCGCCGCGACGTTCAGCGGCAACACAGTCGACGGCGGAAGCGGCGGAGATGGCGGGCCGGGCGGGGCCGGCGGCGCAGCAGGTGTTGACCCCAACCCGCGCGGAACATGCAGTCCTGCCGAACCGGGAGACGACGGGGAGCAGGGCCCCTGGGGGCAGTACGGTGCTTTCCAGGAACCCGATATGTACGCAAACTGCTCGCCGTGCGCCGCCCCCGTCACGACGAGCACACTCTCGCCTCCGAGCCCGACCGGCTCGAACGGTTGGTACACCGCACCCGTGCATGTGACGCTTTCCGCGACCGCTGGCGGCTCGGGCGTGGCCGAGACGCGGTGCGTGGTGAATCCGGCGGTTCTCCCGTCCACGTTCGACGATTTGCCCACGGGCTGCGCGTTCACCGGCGGCGGAAGAGACTTCGAGCGCGGGCAGCACACGCTGTACTTCGCAAGCGACGACCACTTCGGCAACAAGGAGTCAGTCCGAAGTGTCGCAATCAGGATCGACCGGACGCCGCCCAGCGCGTCGCTCACACCGAGCGGGACGCTGGGCTCGAACGGCTGGTACCTCTCCTCGGTGAACGTGCACACGTCGGGCACTGATCCCGCCAGCGGAGTTGCGGGCTGCACGCCCGACCAGTCGTTCACGAGCGAAACCGCCGGCACGGTCGTCAACGGCTCCTGCACCGACGACGCCGGCCTGGTCGGAAACGCGCCGCCGCTGATGATCGGCATCGACAAGACAGCACCGACGGCGGCGATCTCGATCTCACCGGCGAGTCCTGACGGCGTGGAGGGCTGGTACAAGAGCGCGCCGCGCCTGCTCGCCACCGGCACGGAATTCGAGGGGATCGCCCACGCTCAGGCGGTGCACGGCGCGCACGGCGCCGGGTGCTCAACGCACGATTCGAGATCTGTGGTACGCTCGGACGAAGACCGCACTAGGACGAACCTGGACAAGGGCCGCGGAGGCGGGCTTTGCCCGCCTCCGCAAGATGCGCCGCTACTTCAGAGACACCCCCGCCGAAAATTGGAGCGCCGCGGAGCGGGCCGCGAGATTTTCGGCGGCTATGGAGGCGGCGGGAATCGAACCCGCGTCCGTGGGCGCACCGGTCAGAGCGTCTACAGGCTTAGCTCACGCTTTGGGTTTCGCCCGGACGGCCGGTGCGTGAGCCGCCTACCGCCGGGCTAGCCATCCTTCGGTGTCGCGCCTCAGGCGATTGGCTCTCCCTTGGCGCCGAGCCCGTTTTCTGGCGCCGCTACCCGAACCACGGGCCGAGTTCGGAGCGACGTCGCTACCTAGTTCTAGGCAGCGAGTGCGAGATCGTTCTTCGCACTTGCGTTTTTCCCGGTTGTTTTACGAGGCCGACCGGGGACCTCGACCTGCGACTCTGCCGGAGAACCGACCACGTCGAAACCTGGTCGCCCCCGTATGTTTGTCCCGCAAATTGTAGCCGTCTACCGGCGCCACCAGCGGCGGCGGCGCGGAGGCCGGTCTTGCTCGCCGGCCTCGATCTTGCTCGCCGCGCTCTCCATCTGGCGCTCGAGCTGACGCTCGACGAAGTCGGTGATCCGCGTCTCGAAGGAGGCGGCCATCGCCTCTGCCCGCGACCCGGGCTCGCCGGGCGACGCATCGGCGGTCTTCAACGGCCGTTTCTCGCGCGGCTGCTCGTCGAGCGAGAGTTGGAAGATCCGCTCGTGCTGGATGTCCTTGAGGTTCTGCTGCCCGAGATCGAGGACCGAGGCGCCTGTCGGCAGGGCGTTCCCCAGTAGCGCGCGCGTCGTCTCCGACAGGAGGATCTGGCCGCCGTGGCCGGCCGAGCAGATGCGCGCCGCGCGCACGACGTCTATCCCGACGTAGCCGTGCTCGCCCAGCTGCGGCTCGCCGGTGTGCAGTCCCATCCGCACCCGCACCTGTGCGCCTCCCGGCCATTCGTGGCCGGCGAGCGCGCGCTGGGCCTCCACCGCGGCGTCGGCCGCATCCTTCGCGCGCGGGAACGAGAAGAAGAACGCGTCGCCCTGGGTGTCGATCTCGGTTCCGCCGTGGCCCTCCATCGCGCCGCGCATGATCCGGCGGTGGTCGCCCACGACCTGCGCGTATTCGTCTCCGAGCTCCTGCAGCAGCCGCGTGGAGCCTTCGATGTCGCTGAAGAGGAACGTGACCGTGCCGCCGGGAAACGAGGACATGCGCGCAAGAATAGGCCCATGGACATCCGCCGCGCGACAACCGATCCCGAACTGGAAGCGCTCCTCTCGGTGCACAACGCTGTCTATCCGCACGACCGCCTCGGTCTCGCCGAGATGCGTTCCTGGGAGTCGCAGGTGAAGGAAATGCTCTTGTGGGTCGCCTGGGAGGACGGCCGTGCAGCCGGTGCAGGCATGGCCGGCCTTTTGGCCCAGAGCCCGGAGCCGTACGGGCGCGCCTGGGTGCTGAGGGAAGAGCGCAGACGCGGGATCGGCACGTCCCTGTACGGCGTGATCTCCGACTATGCCGCCTCGCGGGGGAAAGACGTCCTCGAGGTCTGGGTCGAGGACTCCGATCCCGACGGCGAGACCTTCGTACGCAACCGCGGCTTCACCGAGATCGGCCGGGAGCTCCGAGTCAGCCTCGACCTCACGAAGATCGAGGCACCCGAGGTGCGGGCGCCGGAGGGGATCACGATCACGACCTGGGCGGACCGACCCGAGCTGATCCACGGGATGTACGACGTCGCGCTCGAGGCGATGGCCGACATTCCAGGGGACGAGGAAGACGAGATCGAGCCTTTCGACGACTGGCTCGCGCACGAGATGGCGTCCGGCCCCGGAGACCGTCGCGATGCGACCTTCGTCGCAGTCGCGGGCGACGAGGTCGTCGGCTGGTCGAAGTTCTCGCTGTCAGACGCGCAGCCGACCGTGGCTCACCATGACCTCACCGGCGTCAAGCGTGCGTGGCGCAAGCGGGGCATCGCCCGCGCGCTCAAGCAGGCGCAGATCGCCTGGGCGAAGGAGAACGGCTACGTGCGGCTCGAGACGCGGAACGAGGAGCGCAACGCACCGATCCGCAAGCTGAACGCCGAGTTCGGCTACGAGCCTTCGGGGATCCGCAAGCTCTTCAGCGGGCCGCTTTGCCAAGGCGGCTCATAGGCGCTTGCGGAACGTGAGCATGTCGAGCGGCGTCAGCATCTCCACGGCCGGGTGCGACTCCGAGAAGTCCGCCCGTCCGGTCATGCGGTAGCCGAGCCTGGTGTACCAGGCGGCCAGCCACTCCTTGCCGGGGTCCGTCTGCTCGCGTGGCACGAGCAGCCTGAGCTCCATCTGGCCGGCTCCGCGCTCCCGCGCGAGCTGTTCGGCGAAGCGAATGAGCTCGCGGCCGGCCCCGCTGCCCTGGTCGTCGGGATGGACGGCGAGCAGACCGAAGAACCCGGTCTCCTCGTCCAGCATCCGCACGCGCACCGACCCGACGATCCGTGTCTCGTCCCGCGCCACCGCCATCTCGCCGGCCGCGACGATCTCGGCGACGCGCTCGCTCGCGATTCGCTCTGTTCCCGGCACCCAGAGCGCCGCCTCCGCCTGGCCGTACGCCGCGTTGATGCGCTCGGCGAGGTCGGCGACAACGGCGGGGTCGTCCGCGGCGGCCGGAGGCAGAAGCTCGAGCTCGAGCGGCGTCAGCGGCTCCGCGCCTTGAGCGCTCGCTCGATCTGCCGGTCGGACTCGCGCTTGGCGATGTCGCGGCGCTTGTCCCGCTGCTCCTTCCCGCGCGCGACCGCGAGCTCGACCTTCGCCCGGCCGTTCTTCCAGTAGAGCCGAGTTGGGACCAGCGTGAGCCCCTTCTCCTGCACCTTCCCGATCATCGACTCGATCTCGCGACGATGCAGGAGGAGCTTGCGGTCCCGGTCGGGATCGTGCCGGCCCATCGAGGACGCCTGCTCGTACGGAGAGATGTGAGCACCGACGAGCCAGAGCTCGCCGTCGCGGATGTCGCCGTACGCCCGCTGGAGCTGGGCGCCTCCGTCGCGCAGCGACTTGACCTCCGTCCCGGTCAGGACCAGGCCGGCTTCCACCCGCTCGAGCAGGTGGTAGTCGTGCCGCGCACGGCGGTTCTCGGCGATGAGCTTCTCGGCCATGGGTCAAGACTAGGCTACGACTCGTGGACAGGCCGCCTCCGTTCACGGACCTCGACTGGGACCCGGAGCAGGCCCGCGCTTTCGCCGGCGAGATGGTCGACATCTGGACGGAGTTGCTGGGCTCGTTGCGCCACGGCCCAGTCGTCCCGCCCAACATGGGCGTGGAGGCCGTCCGCGAAGCGGTCGCGCTCGACGTTCCCGACGAGCCGATGCCCACGGACGAGCTCGTCGACCACCTGCGCCGGGCCGTCCTCGACAACTCGCTCAAGTCCGGGCATCCGGCGCACCTCGCGTACATCACCGGTACCGGCACGGTTCCCGGCGCCGCCGCCGATCTCCTCGCCTCGGGGCTGAACGCCAACGTCGGCGGCTGGCTCCTCTCCCCCGCGGCGACGGAGATCGAGCTCCAGCTGACACGCTGGCTGGCAGCGCGCCTTGGCCTTCCCGAGACGGCAGGAGGGATGATCGCCGCGGGCGGCGGAGTCGCGAACTTCATCGCGCTCAAGGTCGCGCGCGACGCGATGGCCGGTCTCGACACGAGGAAGAATGGCGTTTCGGCACCGCTCGCGATCTACTGCTCCGAGGAAGCGCACGTCACGATCGACCGCGCGGCCGACATGCTGGGCCTCGGCACGGACTCGGTCCATCACGTGGAGCCCGGCGACCTCGAAGTGGCCATCCTGCCCGACCGGCCCGGGATCGTCGTCGGCACCGCCGGGACGACTGCGACGGGTGTGGTCGAGCCTCTCGAGGAGCTTGCGGACATCGCGGAAAGGCATGAAATGTGGTTCCACGTCGACGCGGCATACGGCGGTGCGCTCGCGCTCTCGGACGAGCTGCGCCCGCTGTTGCGCGGCATCGAGCGCGCCGATTCTGTGACGCTCGACCCACACAAGTGGCTGTCCACCCCGCTCGGAAGCGGCTGCATCGTCGTCCGCGACCTGGAGTCGCTTTCCGACAGCTTCGGCGTCACCGCCGCGTACGTCCACGAAGAGGAGGGGCTCGACCGCGGCGTCAACCTTGGCTTCATGGGGCCGCAGTTCAGCCGAGGGTTCGACGCGCTCAAGGTGTGGGTTTCGCTGCTCGCGCACGGGCGAAAGGCGTACGCCCGCCGCATCGAGCACGACATCGAGCTGACCCGGTACCTCGCGGCGCGGGTCGAGGAGCATCCGGAGTTCGACCTCCTCTCGAGCGGCCTGTCGATCTGCTGCTTCCGTTACCACCCGTCCGGAATGGACGACGAGGAGCAGCTCGACCGGCTGAACGAGCGACTGCTCAGCGAGCTGCAACTGGACGGCCGCGTCTACCCGTCGAATGCGATCCTGGACGGCCGTTACTGCCTGCGCACGTGCATCGTCAACTTCCGCACCGAGGCAGAGGATCTCGATCGCGTGCTCGAGGTGGCCGCCGAGCTCGGAGCCCGGGTTCAGGCGGGGCTCAGCTCGACCTTGCCTTCGTAGCGCTCGATCTTCTCGACCCGGACGGAGATCGGGTCGCCGAGCCGGTACGTCCCGCCGCCGCGGCGCCCCACGAGCGCGGTCCCGAGCGGGTTCAGCTCGAAGTAATCGCCGGGCAGCCGCCGCGCGGGGACGTAGCCCTCGAAGACGTCACCGAAGCGGGCAAACAGACCGCTGCCGATCACGCCGGTGACCTCGCCTTCGAACGCATGCTCCCAGCCCAGCTCGAAGAGCTCCTTGTCCAGCAGCCACGCGAGACAGATCTCGTCGGCGAGGTACTCGATCTTGGCAGCGTCGCGCTCGCGCTCCGACGCATGCTCCGCGATCTCCGACAGGTCGCCCTGCGGCGCGTCCTGCCCCTGGCCTATCTCCCGCAGCAGCACGCGATGGCAGATCAGGTCGGGATAGCGGCGGATCGGCGAGGTGAAATGGCAGTAGTAGGGACTGGCGAGCCCCGAGTGCCCGAGGTTGCGGGGGTCGTAGCGCGCCTGCTTGAGGGCCCGCAGCACGAGCGGGGGGAACGCGTCTCTCCCCCGCCCCGACCTCTTGACGTACTCGGTCACGAGCTCGCTCGCCGCGGCCGCCAGGCGCTCCGCCTCGCGCGGGCTCACGTGCTCGGGCTCGGGCGGCGTCGGAACCGCGAGGTCGCCGAGCTTGGCGAGCAGGAGCGCAACCGCCTGGGGATCGGGACGCTCGTGCACGCGGTAGACGGCCTCCCGCTTGCGCCCGGCGAGCAGGCCGGCCACCGCCTCGTTGGCGAGAATCATCAGCTCCTCCACGAGCATGTGCGCGCGGGGCTCGCTCTCGCGCCAGGCGCGCTCGACGCCGCCGCGCCCGTCGAAGGCGAACTGGATCTCCGTGCTCTCGACGCGCAGCGCGCCGCGCCCGAAGCGACGCTCGCGCAGCTCCTCCGCGAGCTGCCCCAAGAGGCGCAGCGCCTCGGCCACGTCCGGCTCGGCCTCGCCGCGCTCCGCCTGTGCGTACGTCAGGCGGGCGTGGCTGCGGATGACGGAGCGGTAGAAGAGCGGCTCACCGTTCGGCGGGAACTCGACCGTCACGGTCAGGCGGTCGACGTGGGGGCGCAGGCTGCACAGATCGTCGGCGAGCTCGTGCGGGAGCATCGGCGCGACCCGGCCGGGGACGTAGGTCGAGAACGCACGCCCTTCGGCACCGCGGTCGAGCGGCGACCCCGCCGGAACGAAATACGAGACGTCCGCGATGTGCACCCAGGCTCGGATGCCATCCTCCTCCTGCCGCACCGAGAGCGCATCGTCGAAGTCCTCGGCCGTCTCAGGGTCGATCGTGAAGGTGACGAGGTCGCGCAGGTCGGCACGCCCCTCCAACGATGGCCCGGGCGGATCGTGGGGCTCGAACCCTTCCCTGAGCCCACGCTCGACGAGGAGCCCCTCCAGGACCGCCTCGACGTCGTCCACCCGGCCGAGCATGCGCTCCAGCTGTGCTCGTCCACGCCCCCGACGTACGACGACGAGATCACCAGGCCCCGCGTCGCCGAGCCCCTTGCGGTCGATCGTCACCGGTACGCCGGGCGTGAAGACCGGCTCGCCGACGACGAGCTTGCCCCGCCGGGCGACCTCTACGACGAGAAAGTCCGTCAGACCTTCAGGAAGCGGCGCAGCGTCAGCATGGACGCGGCTGCGCCGAGCAGCAGCCCGAGCGCGACCAGAATCAGGCCGTTGAGGGGGAACGCGAGCGCGTGCACGCCCTGATCCTTGAACCAGATCGACGACACGACCGTCTCCTTGCCGATGAAGAGGACGATCACCGCCAGGATCGCCCCGATCAACCCCGTGAACAGCCCCTCGAGCATGAACGGACCGCGGATGAACCAGTTCGAGGCGCCGACCAGCTTCATCACCTCGATTTCACGGCGACGGGCGAAGATCGATAACCGGATCGTGTTTGCGATCAGCAGCGTCGAAGCGAAGAGAAGGATGATCACGGCGACGAGGAAGAGCACCTCGATCAGGTGCGCGACGTTCAGGATCTTGTGCGCCGTCTTCCGTCCGTAGCGGAGGTACTCGACGCCGGCCGGGTACGGCTTGAGGCTCGCCGCGATCCGGTCGACGTACTCGCCCTTCTTGGGTGTGACCGTGAAGGCGTCGGGCAGCGGGTTGTGCGGGACTTGCCGCGTCAGGCCCGGGTTGGTCTTGGCCATCGCCTTGAAGGCCTCTTCCTTGGAGACGAACTTGACCTCCTTGACGAGCGGGTTCTTCTGCAGCGTGATGCGGACGCGGTCGATCTGCTTCGGCGTCGCGTACGCGGCGCACGTCTGGTCGGTGCAGAAGTAGACGTTGACGACGAGCTCCTTCTTCGTCTTGTCCGTCCAGGCGCGCGCGTACGTCCCGAAGCCGACGAGCATGCCCACGAGGGCCATCCCGATCAGGACGGTGATGGCGGCGGCGAAAGTGGTCGAGAGGTTGGCTGTGAGGGAGCGCCACGCCTCCGAAAGGAGCATCTTGGTTCTCACTCGGAGGCGTACCCTCCGCGGCGCTCGTCACGGGCGAGCGCGCCGTCCTCCAGCGCGAGCACGCGGCGGCGCATCTTGTCGACCATCTCGCGGTCGTGCGTCGCCATCAGCACGGTCGTGCCGGCGCGGTTGATGCGGTACAGGAGCTGCATGATCCCGACCGAGGTGTCGGGGTCGAGGTTCCCGGTCGGCTCGTCGCAGACCAGGAGCGGCGGATGGTTGACCACGGCGCGCGCAATCGAGACGCGCTGCTGCTCGCCGCCGGAGAGCTGGTCGGGATAGGAATCCATCTTGGTCGCCAGGCCGACGAGGTTCAGCACCTCGGGGACCTTCTTGCGGATCGAGTTGCGGTTCTCGCCCTGCACCTTGAGCGCGTACGCGACGTTCTCGGCAGCCGTTCGGTTCGTCAGGAGCTTGAAGTCCTGGAAGACGCAGCCGATGTTGCGGCGCAGGCGCGGCACGTTCCCGCGGCGCAGGCGGCCCAGGTCGCGTCCGCCGACGATGATCCGGCCGCCGGTGGGCTCGAGCTCCTTGAGCAGGAGCCGGACGATCGTCGACTTCCCCGATCCGGACGGGCCGACGACGAACACGAACTCGCCCTTCTCGACCACGAACGTGACGTGGCGAAGAGCGGCGACGTTGGGTGGGTAGATCTTCGAGACGTTCTCGAAGACGATCATCGACGACGGGCTGGGCGCCGGCGCGTCGACGCGCTCTCGCTCAGCTACGGCCATAGGCGTCTCTGTATGGAGATCGAATTCCTGCATGGAGGTGTCTGGGCCTCATTCGGCCGGAGTCCCGGAAGCCGCTGAGTGTAGCCGAAAGCCCTGCTAGACCACGGTTCCTGCCGCTTTCGCCAGCAGGTATGCGCGGATGAACTCGTCGAGGTCCCCGTCCAGGACGGCCTGCGTGTTTCCCGTCTCGTGCCCGGTGCGGTGGTCCTTGACGAGCTGGTACGGCTGAAGGACATAGCTGCGAATTTGACTTCCGAAGCCGATGTCCTGCGCGGCGCCACGCTCTTTTGCGAGCTCCTCCTCGCGACGTTCCTGCTCGAGCTCGACGAGCCGCGATTTGAGCAGCCTGAGGGCCGTCTGCTTGTTGGACGACTGCGAGCGCTCGTTCTGGCACTGGACGACGATCCCGGTGGGGATGTGGGTGATGCGCACCGCCGAATCGGTCTTGTTCACGTGCTGCCCGCCGGCCCCGCTGGCGCGGTAGGTGTCGATGCGGAGGTCGGCCTCGTCTATTTCCACGTTCTCGCTTTCGGGCAGCAGCGGCGCGACGATCACTTGCGCGAAGGACGTATGCCGGCGGTGGGCCTGGTCGAACGGCGAGAGCCGGACGAGCCGGTGGACGCCGCGCTCCGCCTTGAGGATCCCGTAGGCGTTCTCGCCCTTGACCGTGAAGGTCGCGGACTTGAGGCCGGCCTCCTCCCCCGGGCTCGCCTCGAGCACCTCGGTCTCGAAGCCACGCTGGTCGGCCCAGCGCAGGTACATGCGCAGGAGCATCTCTGCCCAGTCCTGCGCATCCGTGCCGCCCGTCCCGGCGTGGATGGTCACCAGCGCGTCGCCCGAGTCGTACTCACCCGAGAAGAGCGCGTCCTCCTGCAGGCGCGAGAGCTCCTTCTGCAGCGGCTCGAGCGAGGACGCGATCTCCTCGGCCATCTCGCCGTCCATCGACAGCAGCTCGCGCGCGTCCTCGTACTCCTGCGTCAGCCGCTCGTAGCGCTCGAGCCGGCGCGTCACGCGCGCGTGCTCGGAGGAGATCTGTGCTGCCTGCTGCTGGTCGTCCCAGAAGCCGGGCTCGGACATCTGCCGCTCGAGCTCGGCCGCGCGCTTCCTCAGCTCGTCGGGGTCAAAGGTAATCACGGACCCAGGCGAGCTGGGTCCCGATTTCCTGGAGTTGCTCCTGCAAGTCGGCCATCGCGGCCGATCGTAGCGTCAGCCGTGCTTTGACCGAGGCGACTATCTCACGGTTACGGTGACGGGCGTCGCACCCCCGTCGAGCAACTTCCGCGCCACGAGCGTGATGCGCACGGTTCCCTGCACCTTCTTCTTCGGGACGTTCAAGGCCACGATCTTCGCCTCGAAGGGCGCCTCCACGAAGACGCTGATCCTGTGCCTTCGAACGAGCCGCACGGAGAACTGCATGCGCTCGTTCTTGCGCGCGAATACGTGGGGCACGGTCGTCGGGGCGATGGGGAGCGCGTTCCCGCACTCGCCGGTCTCGAGAACGGCTGCGAGCGCGTCCTGCGCCGCGGAGCGCTGGGCGGGCGTGAAGTGCGTGCCGTTGGCCACCGACAGCGTCTTGCCCAGCTGCTTCATCTGGAAGCAGCCCGTCTCGTTGACGATGTGGCCGAAGCCGCTGAGCGCCCGCTCCGACATCGTGCGGAACGGGTCTTCCGGCGCCAGCCCCTGAAAGAGGATCGACACCGCCGAGCTGGCCTGTCCGGGGAAGTCGGGCGTCATCACGAAGCCGTGTACCTGCCCGTCCTCCAGCCGCCCGGCCCCGGCGAGGCGGCCGACGTCGTCGATCGCGGTGATGTCGAGGACCTGCACGAACTCGGACGCTCCGTCCAGGTTGCCGCGCGCCTGGTCGTACGGTGCGTCGAAGACGAGCGGAAGGCCCTTGTCGTCGGCGTCTGCGCCGAGCACCGAGATCACGCCGGCGTCGTTGATCGCCTGCCCGGATGAGGACACGATGCCCGGGAGCGCCGGGAAGAGGTGCAGCGCCGGGAAGAGGTAGCCGCTGCCGTCCCAGCCGAAAGCGGTATCACCGCCGGCGCCGGTGAAGCGCCCGGTCGCCTGGCCGAAGATGTTTCCGGCGAGAGCGTCCCCCTGCTCATATGGGGCCGGGACCGCGCGGAAGGGCGTAAAGCCGCCGGCCGGATTCCACCTGCCGGGGACGCCGTCGCGCGAGCCGTAGATACCGCCGATGCGGTCGAAGGCGTTCGCCGTGCCGGAGACCGAGGTCCTCGAGCCCACCCGTCGCGCTCCAGAAGAAGGCGTCGTTGCTGGGCGACAGCCGTCCGATCAGGTTTCCCGTCTCGCTGATGTCGCTCGGGAACACGCCCGCGCCAAGGTCGCGCATGCCCACTCCGGGCGTGTACAGGAACGCGTGCACGCGCCATTGTCCGTTTGCGACGTACCGGTGACGACTCCACGCTCGTTGAGAGCGACGGCGAAGGTGTTCTGGCCGCCGAGGTCGCCGATGTCGACGAGACCGCCGGCCGGGTCGTAGAAGAAGCCGCGGAGACGAGCGGAGCCGGACTCGTCGGTCATCACACCCGTCGCCTGGCCCGCCAGATTCACGTCGAACGCGTGGCTGAGCGTGCCGTTGATCGGCTTCAGGTCGGTGAACGTCCAGGGAGAGACGCCGGCCTGCGCCGCGCCCGCGAACAGAACGGAGAGGACGAGCGCGCCGAGAGCCGCTACGCGCCGTGGCACTTCTTGAACTTCTTGCCCGACCCGCACCAGCAGGGGTCGTTGCGGCCGATCTTGTCCTTGTCCGCGACGACGCGCTGCCCGGTGATCACCGAGCCGGACGCGACCGGAGCCATCGTCGCACCGGCAGTCGAGACCGACCCGCCCAGCTCGCCTCCCGCCATACCCGCCGCGGCAATCGCGTCAGCGCCTGCCAGCGACTGGTGCTCGTACTCGAGCGCGGCGCCGTTTCCGTGTCCGTCCTGCATGGCGAGCAGCTCTGCGTCCTCAGGCGCGAGCTCGGCGTGGAAGAGCGTGAACACGACCTCCTCGCGGATGGCGGCGTTCAACTCCTCGAACATGGCGTGCCCCTCGGAGGTGTACTCGACGAGCGGGTCCTTCTGCGCCATGGCGCGCAGATGGACGCCCTCGCGCAGGTAGTCCATGTTCTCGAGGTGCTCGCGCCAGCGGGTGTCGACGACCTGGAGGATCACGAAGCGCTCCAGCTCGCGCATGAGCGGCTGCCCCGTGTCGGGGTGTTCCCCGAAGCTCTCCTCCTTCGCCTTGTACTCGTCTAGTGCGTCCTCCGCGAACTCGTCGATCAGCGCCTCGCGGTCGACGCCGACCTCCTGCCGCAGCTCGTCGACCGTGATCTCGGTCGCGTACAGGTCCTTCATCGCCTGCACGAGCGCGTCGAGGTCGATGTCCCGGTCCTCCGCGGACGTGTACTGGTCGACGACCCGTTCCACGACCTCGCGGATCCACGCCTGCACCTCCTCGAGCAGATCCTCGCCTTCCAGCACCTGGCGGCGCTGCGCGTAGATGACCGTGCGCTGCTTGTTGAGGACGTCGTCGTACTTGAGGACGTTCTTGCGCATGACGAAGTTCTGCTCCTCGACCTTCTTCTGCGCGTTCTCGATCTGCCGGGAGAGGATTCCGGCCTCCATCGGCTCGCCCTCGGGAATCTTGAAGCGGTCCATGATCTTGAAGATGCGGTCGCCCGCGAACAGGCGCACGAGGTCGTCCTGGCCGGACAGATAGAAGCGCGACTCGCCGGCGTCGCCCTGGCGGCCCGAACGGCCGCGGAGCTGGTTGTCGATGCGGCGCGCCTCGTGGCGCTCGGTGCCGAGGACGTACAGCCCGCCGCGCTCGAGGACACCCTCGCCCAGCTTGATGTCCACGCCGCGCCCGGCCATGTTGGTCGCGATCGTGACCGCCTGCTGCTGGCCCGCGTCTTTGATGATCTGGGCCTCCTGCTCGTGCTGCTTCGCGTTCAGCACGGTGTGCGGGATGCCGTTGCGCTCGAGCAGCGCGGACAGATACTCGGAGGTCTCCACGGCGATCGTGCCGACGAGGACGGGCTGCCCCTTCTCGTGACGCTCCTTGATGTCGGCCATCACCGCGTGGAACTTCTCGTCCGGAGTCTTGAAGATGAGGTCGTTCTCGTCCGCGCGCGTTACATCGACGTTGGTCGGAATCTCGACCACGTGGAGGTCGTAGATCTCGACGAACTCCTTCTCCTCCGTCTTTGCCGTACCGGTCATGCCCGCGAGCTTCTCGTACAGGCGGAAGTAGTTCTGGAGCGTGATCGTCGCGAGCGTGACGTGCTCCTCCTGGATCTTCACGCCCTCCTTCGCCTCGACCGCCTGGTGCAAGCCCTCCGACCAGCGCCGGCCCTCCATGATGCGACCGGTGAACTCGTCCACGATCTTCACCTCTGCGTCCTGGATGACGTAGTCGCGGTCCAGGTGGTAGAGCGACTCCGCCTTCAGCGCCTGGTTCAGGTGGTTGACCAGTTGTGAGTTGCGCGGGTCGTACAGGTTGTCGATCTTGAGCGCGCGCTCGATCTTCTCGATCCCGCGCGGAAGCGGTGAGACGGTCTTGAACTTCTCGTCGAACGTGTAGTCGGCGTCGGGGTCGTCCCGCGCCTCCCGGTCGAGCTTGGACGGCGCCTTGTACGGAATCCCGTCCATCTGCCGCACGACGCGCGCAAAGTCGTAGTAGACCTGCGGCGCGACCTCGGGCTCGCCCGAGATGATCAGCGGCGTCCGCGCCTCGTCGATGAGGATCGAGTCGACCTCGTCCACGATCGCGTAGTAGTGCCCGCGCTGGACGGTCCCGTCGAGGGAGACGGCCATGTTGTCGCGCAGGTAGTCGAAGCCGAACTCGGAGTTCGTGCCGTAGGTGATGTCCGCCGCGTACGCAGCGTCACGCGCCTCCGGCGCCATCATGTTCTCGATGTAGTCGGCGCGCATCCCGAGCTTCTCGTAGACGGGCGCGACCCAGTTCGCGTCGCGCTTGGCGAGGTAGTCGTTGACCGTGACGAGGTGGACGTTGTTACCGGTCAGCGCGTTCAGGTAGAGCGGCTGGCTCGCGACGAAGGTCTTCCCCTCGCCGGTCTTCATCTCGGCGATGTCACCTTCGTGCAGGACGATCCCGCCCATCAGCTGGACGTCGAAGAGGCGCACTCCCATCGTCCGCTTGAATGCCTCGCGCACCGTCGCGTAGGTCTCGAAGACGAGCTCGTCGACGTCTTCCCCGTTCTCGATCCGCTGCTTGAACTCGACCGTCTTGGCGGCCAGTTCGTCGTCGGTGAGCTTCTCCCACTCCGGCTCGAGAGACGTGATGTAGTCGGCCTGCTGACGCAGGCGCTTGAGGCGCCGGCCCTCGCCGACACGCAGTGCTTTTTCGAAGGAACCCAGCTGCGGCATCTACGTGACAAGGGTAGCGGGTGGCAGGCCAGAGTCTCTGTATGAGCGCGGAGACGCCGAGGCCGAACGGGCCTGCTCAGAGCGGGCTGACGCGGACTTCGAAGAGGTCTCCGTCCAGCCGCTTCGCCTCCGCGACATACGAGTCGTAGCGCTCGGAGGCCAGGCGCTCGAGCTCCTGCACTGTGCCGAACTCCGGCCGGCCGTCGACCGTGAGCGTCTTCGTCCCCTCCTGCATGGTCAACATCAGCTCCTCGCCTTCGACGCCCTCGATCTCCAGCACCTCGATGCGCCGCGCGGCCGCCGCCCAGACGTCGCCGTGCCTCCGGACCGCCTCTACCCGGTAGGGCGCTTTGACCAGGTCGTCCAGTACCTCCGCCAGCGGCTCGATCGCGGGCTCCGGGAGCTCGTCGTCGAGGATCACCGAACCGTCTTCGAGAACGACGAAGGTCACCTCCTTTCCCGGCAGGTCGGGCGCATCCGCCATCACGACGGCGTCCCAGTGCCGCGGCCTCTGGACGCCGTGGTAGCCGGGAACACCCGGTGCCGGCGGCCCGGTATCGACCGGCTCGGGCGGCCGCTCGTTCAGCCCGCCGTCGTCCAGGCCCCCCTCACGGGCCAGCCGCTCGTGCAACCTTTCGCGGCGGAAGAGGGGCAACTACTGCAGCTGCGGCTCGATCAGCCCGAAGCTCCCGTCGCGCCGCCGGTAGACGACGTTGACGTCCGCGGACTCGGCGTTCTGGAAGACGAAGAAGTCGTGCCCGACGAGCTCGAGCTGCAGCACAGCCTCGTCCGGGCTCATGGGCTTGACCGGGAACTGCTTGGACTTGACGATCAGGGGCTCGGGGCCGTCCAGGGACTCGACCGCGGCGCGCGGGATGGTCGCCGCGGCGGGGCTCCTCCACGCGCTTCTCGCGGTAGCGCTTCACCTGGCGCGCGAGCTTGTTGGCCAGCTGGTCGATCGACGCCTTCATGTCGCTCGAGGCCTCGCGCGCGCGGAGCACAGGCCCCTTCGTCCACACCGTCGCCTCGGCCACCTGGTTCTCGGCGATGGACGGATTGCGCTCGACCGCGAGCTCCAGCTCCACCACGGTCGGATCGCTCAGCTGCCGCTCGAGCCTGCGCAACTTGGACTCGGCGTAGCTGCGGATCGAATCGCTGACCTCGACATTCTTGCCCTTGACCTCGAGTTGCATCTGCTCCTCCTCGGTAGAGGCTTCCCTCCTATCTTACGAGCGGATGCGCGCCTGACGGACACCGTCGCAGCCCAGTCTCGGACACGCCGGCTCTTGCGCCGACAGCGCGTTTACATCAGAGCACAACATCGGTTATAAAAGAAGCAAGAATCTGCGGTCAACACAAACGGAGAGCATGCTGCCTCAACCTGCGGAGACACAGGCTCCATCGAGCCCAGAGCCGGCCGACCTTACCCTCGTTCGCCTCTCGAAGGCAGTGACCCGGCTCGAGCGAGCTCTAGCAACTCAACGAGCATTGCTTGATTCTCTGCTGCGCTCCGCTCGACAGCCTCGAGCCGTTCAGCGAGGCTCGCGACAGACCCTGCGTCTAATTGAGACTCCACGAAGAAAGAGCTCGGAACGTCGAGAACGTCCGCCAGCTCCATGAGCGTGCCGAGCCGCGGCAGCCACGATTTCCCGTCTCGGGGATTAACTCCCGACTGCCAGCGCTGAACGGTTCGAAGACCGACACCCATCTCGCCGGCGAGACGCTCGTGCGATTCGTCGTCACCGGACCGTCAGAGACGGTGCGGGCCCTCCTACATCGGGGTGGAGAACGACCAGTCCGGAAACTGCGACGGCGACAGGCGGAACGGTGATGGTCGCCGGGACGAAGTACGACGTCGTCTGCGCTCATTTCGTCGCGCATTCGGGCGACTTCAATACCGGTAGCCCGAAGATGCGCTTCGCGTACTGGAATGGGAACACATACGTTGTCGTCCGCATCACGGGCAACGGTTCTCCCGGCAGCGAGGACACGTTCGGGTGGGGCACCACGCCAAGCCTCGCCGAGGTTACTGCCTGGGTGAATCGAGGCGTCAAGGGATCTCACATCGCAGCCAGCTGGACCTGGCTGAGCATTTCACAGGGGAACTACCAGGTTCACGCTCCGAACTAACGCGTAGAACCGACTCCAGGAGGGCGCAGCCTCCGTGGCTGCGCCCTCCTATCTCTACGAAGAGACACGCGCGGTCCTGGCAAACGTGACCACGTGGATCTCACGAGCGCCCGCGGCCCGAAGCGCAGACGCCGCCGCGGATGCGGTCGCACCGGTCGTGTACACGTCGTCCACGACGCAGAGCGACCTCGGGAGTGAAACCGGACGTGCCCGAAAGGCGCCCGCAATGTTTCGCCGCCGGTCGCTCCTCGAAAGCCCTCGCTGTCTGACGGCTCGCCGCATTCGCACAAGCGCGTCTCCTACGGGAAGCTGCCAGCGCCGTGCGAGCTCGAGCGCTAACGCGCACGAGGGGTTGTGTCCCCGGCGGAGCAAGCGCTCTCCGTCCGGAGGGACGAAGACGAGCCCTTCCACCGGAGGCGCGGCGATTGCCTCGCAAACGAGCTCGGCCGCGGCTTCCGCCAGTACGCGAATCCCCCGCTCCTTCCAAGCGGCCACGATCGAGCGGGCGCCGCGGTCGTAGAGGACGGCGGCACGCGCCGTTGCGAACGCGAGCCGGCGGCCGCGGCACTCGCGGCAGCGCTCGACCGGCCACGCGGTCGGCGCGCCGCAGGAGGCGCACATCGGCGCCCGCAACCGCTTCAGCCCGTCCCGGCAGGCGGCGCACAACGCGGAGCCGGGGCAGGAGCACACGGCGCAGCGCTGCGGCAGAAGCAGTCCGAGGAGATCCACCGAGCCACGCTACGCCCGGCCAGGGGCCGGAATGTGTCTAGTTCGAGACGGTTCCGCTCCGAAAGGCGTTCAGCGTCATCCGAGCGCCTCAGCATAGGGAGGGCGGTGGACCCCGCGCTCGGTCACGATTGCGCTGATCAGCTCCGCCGGCGTCACGTCGAACGCGGGGTTGCGCGCGGAGAAGCGACTGGTCACTTCCGAGGCGGCACGCTCCTCGATCGGTATGTCCGCGCCGGTCGGCGTGTCCGGATCGACGGTCGAGGTCGGAGCCACGACATAGAACGGAATCCCGTGGTGACGTGCGAGCACGGCGAGTGGATAGGTGCCGATCTTGTTGGCGGTGTCGCCGTTAGCGGCGATTCGGTCTGCGCCGGTCACGACGCAGTCGACCTCCCCCGCGGCCATCATCCCACCGGCCGCAGAGTCCGCGATGACGGTGAATGGAATGCCTTCCGCCTCGAGCTCCCAGGCAGTGAGCCGCGAGCCCTGGAGAAGCGGCCGGGTCTCGTCGACGAGCACGTGGGCCAGCAGACCGCGCTCCCACGCTGCCCTCAGCGCGCCGAGCGCCGTCCCGTAGCCGCCGGTCGCAAGCGCGCCGGTGTTGCAGTGCGTGAGCGCGCGCGCCGCCGGCTGTAGCAGCCCGGCGGCGTGCGCGGCCATCCGCCTGCAGCACTCGACCTCGTCACGGTGAATTCTTCGCGCGTTCTCCGGAGTCGGTTCGACCAGCATCGCGTCCAGAGCCCAGCCGAGGTTGACCGCCGTGGGGCGGCTGTCCCGCAACACGCGCTCAGCGGCGAGCAGATCCTCGCCCCGCGTGGCCGCGAGCGCGTAGCCGTAGGCGGCTGCGATGCCGATGGCCGGCGCTCCCCGGATCGCGAGCGTCCGTATCGCATCTGCCACTTCGGCGGCGGAGCGGCACTCCAGCTCGACCTCGTCGTCGGGCAGGCGGCGCTGGTCGAGGAGGACGACGCGGTCCTCCTCGAGCCGGATGATCCGCTCAGGGTCGAGCAAGGTCCCAAACGAGGACGGCGGGAAGTCCCTCGAGCGCCTCGGCGACGAGGTCGAGATCGAGCGCCACCCGGCTCGCCCAGAGCTCGACCTCGTCGCGCCGGTAGAGCAGCTCGTGGCAGTCGCGGACCTCGCAGGCCGGCACCGCGGAAGGCAGCCAGATAGCGGCTCATCAGGTGCACATGGTTGACCACGTAGCCGCGCGCGGACATCGTTCACTCGGTACGCCGCCTGCGCCCCGAGCGCGACAAAAGTCGGGTGGAGGTCGGTGATGACGATCCGGCCGCCGGGACGAACTGTGCGGGCAAGCTCGCGGATCGCCGGCGCCGGATCCTCCAGGTGTGTGAGCGCGAGCGAGCAGACGGCGAGATCGAACCGGCCGGTCTCCACCGGCAGCTCCGTCAGCAGGCCGAGCCGAAACTCGGCCGCCGGCACGCGCTCGCGCGCCCGCTCCAGCATCGCCTCCGTCGCGTCGACGCCGACGACGTCGTGTCCGAGCGCGGCCAGGACGGCGGACTGGCGGCCGGTACCGCAGGCAGCGTCGAGCGCGCTACCCGGGTCGATCCCGGAGAACAGCCCGGCCGTGAACGGCCCCTCCAGCTCGAGGATGGGGTTCCGCCGGGGGAGGTCGTAGCTCGGCGCCCACTCCGGATAGCCCTCGGAGACCTCGCGGCGCGGGCACGTCGGTCCACGAATCCGCCGGCTCGTCGAGGAGCCGGCGGATCTCCGTCACGATGCGATCGACCGTCGCGCGGTCGCCTACGAGCCAGTTCCGCGCCAGCGCGATCCCGGTGAGGGACAGTTCGAGCTGCTTCTCGTACGGCAGGCCCTAGGTCCCCTCGTCCCAGGACTCGAGGTACTTCGCCTGCTCTTCGGTGAGGTGGTCGATGGCCACGCCCATCGTCTCGAGCTTGAGTCGGGCGATCTCCTTGTCGATGTCCGCGGGCACCGGGTAGACCTTCCGGTCGAGCGTCCCGGCGTTCTGGACGACGAACTCGGCCGACAGCGCCTGGTTGGCGAAGGACATGTCCATGACCTGCGCCGGATGGCCCTCGGCCGCGGCCAGGTTGATCAGCCGCCCGTCGGCCAGCAGGAACAACCGCCGGTCGTTCGGAAGGCGGAACTCCTCGACGAACGGCCGGGCCGCGCGGCTCTCAGTCGCCATCTGGCGCAGCGCCGGGATCTCGATCTCCACGTTGAAGTGGCCCGTGTTGGCGAGGATGGCGCCGTCCTTCATCCGTTCCATGTGCTCGCGGCGGATGACGCCCTTGTCCCCGGTCGCCGTGATGAAGATGTCGCCGATCTCGGCAGCGCGCTCCATCGGCAGCACCTCGAACCCGTCCATCACCGACTCGAGCGCCCGCAGCGGGTCGACCTCGGTGACGATCACGTGGGCGCCCATCCCCTTGGCCCTCATGGCAACGCCGCGCCCGCACATTCCGTAGCCGGCCACGACGAGCTTGCGGCCCGCGAGGAGGACGTTCGTGGCGCGGATGACGCCGTCGATCGTCGACTGGCCGGTGCCGTAACGGTTGTCGAAGAGATGCTTCGTGTCCGCGTCGTTGACGGCGATCACCGGGAAGCCGAGCGCGCCGTCGCGCTCCAGCGCCTTCAGGCGGATGACGCCGGTCGTCGTCTCCTCAGTCGCGCCGAGGATGTCGCCGAGCTGCTCCCTCCGGGCGGAGTGGAGGACGCCGATCACGTCGGCGCCGTCGTCCATCGTCAGCTGCGGCTTGTGGTCGACCGCGGCCTCGATGTGCCGGTAGTACGTGTCGTTGTCCTCGCCCTTGATCGCGAAGACGGCGATGTCGTACGCGTCCACGAGCGCCGCGGCGACGTCGTCCTGCGTCGACAGCGGGTTGGACGCGCACAGGACGATGTCCGCGCCGCCGGCCTTGAGCGCCCGCATGAGGTTCGCGGTCTCGCTGGTCACGTGCAGGCAGGCGGAGATGCGATATCCGGCGAGTGGCTGCTCCTCCGCGAAGCGCTCGCGGATCGCGGCGAGCACCGGCATCTGCCAGTCGGCCCATTCGATCCGCGCGACACCCTCGGGGGCGAGCGCCAGATCCTTGACGTCGTGTCTCTTGGTGGTTGCCATCCAGTCCTTTCGTCAGGCGGCGAGCAGACGCTCCTGCTTCCGCTGTTCCCATTCGAGGTAGGCCGGGGCGGTACCGCTCGCGCCGGCGAGCCACGTCTCCACCGCGGCTCTGAGGTCAGGCTCGCTCCGCAGCCTAGCGGCGAAAGCGATGTCGGAGAGCTCCACCGCGAATGCACGAGCGAAGCTCGTTGAGCGACCGGAGGACGTTCAGCTCGCGCAGCCCGTACAGGCGGTAGCCCTTCGGCGTGCGCTCCGGAACGACGAGGTCGCATTGCTCCAGATAGCGCAGCATGCGCGGAGACCAGCCGGTCAGCGCGGCGGCGCGTCCAACGGTGAGCAACTCCATGCCAGAAACATTACCACACGTCTGTCAATGTTTGCGGCAAGCGAAGAGCCCGCCCACCTTCGTCACGCGGAATGCCCCGTCGCGCTCGATCTGCTCGCGGACGATCTCCTCGAAGCCCTCTCTGCCGTCCGACAGGCTCTTCACGAAGGCGACCACCGGCTCGACCTCCGTCACTTCGAGGCCGCCCGGATGCAGCTCGACCTGCACGTCGGAGAAGACCTTGCGCAGCTCGTCGCCCGCGTCCTCCAGGCGGAACCCCCAGGACCACGGCTCATCGTCGGAGTAGAGCGCCTTGATCTCCTTCAGGTGCTCGCTGCCGTTGGTCGAGCAATAGAAGGTCGCGTCCGGCCGCATGACGCGGGCGACCTCACGAGAACGCGCGCGGCCGGTCCTGCACGTGGTAGAGCATGTGATTCGCGATGACGCCGTCGAACGAGGCGTCCTCGAACGGCAGGTCCTGGATATCCGCCACCCGGTACGCGGCACGCTCGTCCAGCACGCGCCGTGCCTTCTCGACCATCCCGGGCGAGAGGTCGGCAAGCGTCAGTCGCCATCCCGGCGGAATCCGGTCGCTGTTCTGCACCCACAGCTCGGCGGGGCCGCAACCGACCTCGAGGATCTGCGCCCGCTCAGGAAAGTGGAGCCGGTCGAAGACCCAGCGGTGCCATGGCTCGGGGTTCGTGTCGAACCGGCGGTGGAGCTCGATGCGCGCGCGCAGGTTCGAGTCGTCCCGGTACTGCTCGTCTTTGAGGTAGGCCTGGTCGGTGAAACGCTTCACGTGCCGGCGCGGCCGTAGCGGTCTTCCAGCCGCACGACGTCATCGACCTCCGGCGTGGAGGCCTCTAGCACGAGCGAGTCCTCGAGAGCGCTCCAGCGGTGCACCATGCCCGGCCGGATCCGGAAGGCGGCCCCGGCCTCCACGACCTGCGGCTCCGCGTCCTCCCCCAGCTCGATCGCGATCTTGCCCTCGTGGACGTAGATCGTCTCGTCCTTCTCGTTGTGGAACTGGAGGCTCAGCTGCTCGCCCTCGCGGATGAACAGGAGCTTTCCGCAGTAGTGCTCGCTGTGCGCCCAGATGAGCTCGTAGCCCCAGGGCTTCTCGACCCGCCTGGCGCTGAAGGCGAACGCCTCCAGCCCGTCCCGTGTAGTGGCCACGGCTAGGCCCCCCGCGCCGGTTCGGGCACGTCGGGCTCGGCTGTCTCCGGAAGCAGGTCGAGCGCCGAGCTGGAACGGCCGATGCCTTCGTAGGCGAAGCCGGCGGCGCGCACCTCGGCCGGGTCGAGCAGATTGCGCCCGTCGATGATCAGGGGGCGGCGCATCGCGGCGCGCGTCTCCGGCGACGCGAGCGTGCGCAGGGCGTCCCACTCGGTGACGACCACTGCCGCGTCGGCTCCAGCGACCGCCTCGGCGATCGTCTCGCATCGAGTCGCTCCGACGAGACGGTCCCGCGCGTCCGCGACCGGATCCCACGTTCGGACGTCCGCTCCCTCGGCGAGTAGGCGCGAGGCGATGACGAGACTCGGCGCATCACGCATGTCATCCGTCCCCGGCTTGAAGGCGAGGCCGAGGAGGGCGATCGTCGTACCGCGAAGCGCTCCAAGGTGCTTCTGCAGCTTCGAGATCACCTTGCGCTTCTGCAATTCGTTCACCTCGATCATCGCCGCAAGCAGCTGAAAGTGATAGCCCGAGTTTCCGGCGAGCTGCTTGAGCGAGGAAGCGTCCTTGCCGAAACAGCTTCCACCCCACCCCACTCCTGCCCGCAGGAAGTGCGGGCCTAGCCGCTGATCGAGGCCAACGCCTTCGGCAACTCGGACGACATCCGCTCCCACGAGCTCGCACACGTTGGCGATCTCGTTGATGAAGCTGATGCGCAAAGTGAGGAACGCATTGGACGCGAGCTTGATCATCTCCGCCGAGGCGACATCGGCCTTGATGATCGGTGCGTTCGATGCCGGCGTGTAGCCCTCGACGGCCTCGGCATCGGATCTCGTCGAAAGCGCCGATGACGATTCGATCGGGCCGGAGAAAGTCCCTCAGCGCGGTTCCTTCTGCGAGGAATTCGGGGTTGGACACGTAGCCGACCTGCTCGAGCCCGCGAGCGTCAGGTGCGGCTCGCACCTTTTCTCCCGTCCCGACCGGGACCGTGCTCTTCATCACCAGGAGCAGTGCGCTCCGCCGACTGTGGCAGCTCCTCGATCAGCCGTCCAGACACGCGAGAGGTCGGCGTCGCCGGAGTACGTCGGCGGGGTGTCGACGCACACGAAGACAAAGTCGGCATCCGCCACGGCCTCGGCGACGTCGAGCGTAAAGAGCAGGCGCTCCCGGTTTCGCTCGACCAGCTCGGCGAGGCCCGGCTCGAAGATCGGAAGCTCTCCCGCGTTCAGCGCCGCGATCTTCTCGGGGACGATGTCCCTGATCGCGACGGAGTGGCCGAGCTCGGCGAAGCACGCCCCCGTGACGAGGCCGGCGTAACCGGCGCCGAAGACGGCGACGCGCGAGCCGCTCACTTCTTCACCGCGTGCACCGGCTGCAGGCCCTTCGCGATCGCGACCATTGTCGACGGCGACAGCGTGTCGAGAAGCGTGTTCACCACCCAGTAGGTGGCGCCGTTTTCGTATAGCGCGATCATGTGCAGGTCGGGCCCGTTGAAGTAGAAACGGTAGTGCCTCCCCTTGATCGTGTGGTCGAAGTTGGCGTCGGAGAGAACGGGAGCATCCGTCCAGTTCGTCTCTTCGATTCCCCAGTACTCGGTGTAGCCGCCGCTCGGGTACGCGAAACTGAGGCGCACCGCCCGGTCGTCGCCCTGGATCTTGTACGTGCGGATGGGCATCCCCTCGGTGTCCGGCGACGAGTTCGTCGCGAGCAGCGTCGGCACCTCGAGCTTGAACGGCACCTTGCGTTGCGCGCGCAGCACCATGCTCCGCGTCGCGTTCGCGTCGTAGGTGACCTTGGGGGGCTCCTTCTTCGGAACCGTGTCGATCGGCGCGGGAGCGAGCGTGCCGTGGAAGGTCTGGCCCACCGCGACGAGGACCATCGAGCCGTTCGTATAGCTCTTGAGCAAGTCCGGCAGCTTCTGCACGACGGTTTGCCCGAACAGATCGGAGACCTTGATCGCCGCGGCCTTGGAACGCTTCTTCGCCGGGTTCCAGAAGACCTGGGTCTTGAAGCAGTGGATGCGGGGGCACGTGCCCTGCGGCGCGTCCGCCGGAATCTGATTCGGCGGGTAGAGGATCTTGTAGCCGATGCGGTCGAGCCCGGAAACTGCCAGGCCGGCGGAGCCCGCAATGCCGTTGGCGTTCATGACGCTCACCGTCGTCAGGGAGGGCCGGGGCGCCGCGCTCTTCTTCCCGATCTGGGTGTGCAGCGCCGCGGAGCCCGACGCCTGGGCCGCGGCCACGTCCGGATGCTGGAAGTCGTGGACGGCAGCCGCGATGGCGCCGTCGTTCGGCTGGACGATGTCCCCGAGTGAATCCGAGTAGCCGCCGCTCAGGCCGTTGAGATGCACCTGGAAGATGTTCCCCTTCGGAAGCCCGTACAGCCAGGCGCCGTAATTGAACATCGTGTCCTCGGAGGGCGCACCGCCGCCCTTCCTCCCGATCACGATGTTGCTGACGATCGCGTGCAGGATGCGCGGCATGCTCGTGATATCCGCCTTGGCGATCTGCTGGCGCACGGCCTTGAGGAAGAGCTGCTGGCGCGCGTTCCGGTAGATGTCGTCGTCCGTGTGGCGATAGCGCACGAACGCGAGCGCTTGCGACCCCTTGAGCCGCTGGTACCCCGGTAGGAGATTGATCTCCGAGTACCGGTCGAAGGAGCCGAGGGAGGTGCCGTTGTTGGAGTGGAAGTAGCGGCGGTCGACGTCGATCCAGATCCCGCCCAGCTTGTCCACGACCTGGGTGAAGCCGCGGAAGTTGACCGTGACCAGGTAGTTGATCGGCAGCCCCGTCAGCGCGCGGATGGTCGACATCGAGCCGGGCGCCCCGCAGTACGCGTACGCGGCATTGATCTTCTGGAGGCCGATGTCCTGCGCGGGGCACGTGACGTCCACGGCCAGGTCGCGGGGGAAGGAGAGGATCGAGACCGCCGGCGGATTCGGCTGCGTGCGGACGAGCATGATCGTGTCCGAACGAGAGCTCGTCTCGCCCAACCGCTTGTCGTAGCCGATCACGAGAGCGATGGCCGGCTTGCTCGGGTCCGTCGCCTCGGCGAGCTGCTTCGTCGCGGCCTTGTCCGCCTTCGTCTTCGGCGCGACCGCCTGGAGCGTGTGGTGCAGCCAGAGGTAGACGCCGCCCGCGATCCCGCCGGCCAGCATCACCACGACCGCCAGGAGGATCCCCGTGACCCTCCCGGCCACGCGCAGCCCGCCGCGCCTCGGCTGCGGCTGCCGGTACAGGCGGACGGGCGTGTACGGCCCGGGGGGCAGAATCGCCCGGCCGTTGCCGTTGACCGAGGCGCCCCGGCCGATTCCTCTTTTGAGCGTCGTTCGCACAGGCGTCCGAAAAGAGCGAGAACGCCGTTATCGGCGCCCTCCCGACGTTTGAGGATAGCCCAGCAGCCGGGCGGCACCCCGGGGAACCGCCCTGTGGAAGAGTGCCGGAGATGGGTCGGCGCTCGACATTCCTCGCCCTCGGCGTGCTGGCGTTGCTCGTGGTCGCGGTGGCCAGCGGGGCGCCGCTGAACGGGCCCGGCCCCATCATCGTGCCCGCCGAGTCCGCTGGTCCGTTGGTCGAGCCGCCGGTGCTCTCGAGCGGCAGCACCGGCGTCCTGAAGGCAGACGTGACGCTCGAGCGGGCGGGGCCGCCGGGGTCGCACGACCCCACGCTCTTCGGCGGGCGCGCGCTGTACTCGGACCCGGTTGAGCCGCTCAGATTCGCGGCCGGCTACGCGTTCACCACGCCGGACGGAAAGTCGTATCCGGCGCAGTTCCCGGCGCCGACGTTGAAGGTCCAGCCGGGCGACACGGTCGACCTGACGGTGCGCGACCGGCTTGCGGATGCGCCCGGGCTAACGCTCCCCCCGGAGGCGGCCATCACGAACGTGCACACGCACGGGCTCGTCGTCAGCCCCCTGGACGAGGGCGACAACGTGTACCGGACGATGACGACCGAAGGATCCTTCCGGACACGCGTCGTCATCCCGCCCAACCACCAGCCGGGGGTCGACTGGTACCACGCGCACCGGCACGGGTACGTGGCCAATCAGGTCTACGGCGGCCTCGCGGGCATCCTCCAGATCGGCGATCCGCTCGATCCCTGGCCGCAGTACAAGGGGAAGTACACCGAGCGTTACCTCGACTTGACCCTCGGGCTCATCAACACGGACCCGGCGACCGGTGACCGCTACCTCGCCAACCCGAGGGCTTTCCCGGGCGGCCAGCTCGCCCCCTACGGCACCACGTGGCGCAAGTACGTGAACGGGCAGTTCAATCCGACGATCTCCATCCGGCCCGGCGAGACCCAGATCTGGACGTTCACCGGCATGAACCGCGAAGCGAACTTCAACCTGGGCATCACCGACGCCAACGCCGAGAACCCCTGGCAGGCGACGATCTTCTCGTACGACGGGAAGACGATCGGCGTCATGCCGAGGAAGACGACGCTGGCCCCGCCCGTCCCCTTCGCCTACGACGGCCCGACGGTCGTCGATCCCGGCGCGCGCATCACGATGGCGGTGACGGCGCCGACGGAGCCCGGAACGTACTACCTCATAGACAACGAGCACCAGGCGCTCCAGCCGCAGGCGCAGTTCTGGGCGCTCGCGACGATCGAGGTCGAGGGCCGGCCCGCGACGGAACCGCCGCCCAACCTCACGCCGAACGGCCCTGTCCCCGACCTGTACACGGCCAAGCCGGACCAGCGCCGCACCTTCGAGTGGAACTTCGTCACCGCAGCCGACGGGTCGCCAACCTTCCCGATCAACGGCTTCGTGTTCCCCGATTCTCCGATCGTCCCCATGCAGGTCGGGCAGGTCGAGGAGTGGCTCCTGGTCAACACCGGCGGCGGCGACCACGTCTTTCACATCCACCAGAACGACTTCGCCGTCATCCGCGTCGGCTCGAACACCATCCAGACGGGGCCAACGAGCAGTCCCTACCGCTACACGTCGTTACGCGACACGGTCGACATCCCGCCCGGGCAGAGCGTGGTCATCCGATTCCGCGTCAGCCCCCAGCTCGGGAAGTACGTCTTCCACTGCCACATCCTTCCGCACGAGGACACCGGCATGATGATGGGCGTCCTCGCCGTCCCGAACACCTCCGAACGTCGGATCGCCCTCGGGTCGCCGGCTGGACAACCGGCGCAGGTCATCGTCAGGGACGGCAACGGCCGCAGGCTCGGCATCCTCCGTCCGGGGGGCGGCCGGCGCGGCGTCTCGACCGCGACCGGCGAGCTCACGAGCGACCTCGACGAAGACATCGTCACCGCCCCGTCGACGCCGGGAGCCGCGCCCTCGATCTCCGTGTACGACGGTCAGTCGCTCGAGCGGACCGGCCGGTTCAGACCGTTCGGCGACCAGCGCGTCGGCGTCAGCCTGGCAACCGGGAACATCGACGACCAGGGGCAGGCCGAGATCATTGCCGGCAGGGTCGGCCCCGGAGCGAGCCTCGTGCGGATCTTCAAGCCGAACGGCACGCTCGTGCGCGAGATCAGACGGACGCTCGCCGGGCCGCTGCCGAACGGTGCATCGGTGGCGTCAGCGGACTTCGACGGCGACAATTACGACGACGTCGCGATCGGCGGTGGCCGAGGGGCGCAGCCGGTGGTCGTCGGCGTGAGCGGCCTCGCACTCTCGACGGGCAACACGTCGACGCGGCTCTTCACGCTGACCGCCCCCGGTGGCGCGACCGCGGGCGTGAACCTTGCTGCCGGCTATTACGACCCGGTCACCCGGCCGGGCTTCGTCGCGAACCTGATCACAACGCCCGCGAGCGGCCCGGTCGCAGGCCGGACGCAGGTCTGGGTGCCGTTCATGCCTGACCATGAGGGCGGGCCGATGGGCGCTCCCGTGCAGATCGCGTCATTCCGGCCTCTCGGCCGCCACGTCTCCCGTGGCCTGCGGCTCCAGGTAACACGGCTCGGCTCGAACGGGCTGGACGCGCTCGCCGCATGGGCAGACCCGCGGAAGGCCGAGTACGTCTCGATCGACGACGCCGGCACGATCTCGCACATTCAGGTCCCGGTCCGGAACGTCCCGCCGCCGGCGGGAGAGAAGGGCGGCTACAGGGTCGCCCTCGACCTCGACGGCCATGCGACGGCGAGCATTACGCGGAAGGGCGAGCCCGTCCGTGGCGCGGCCGTCCGCGCGACGTTCACGATGCTCGACATGCCGATGCCGCCGACCAGCTCGCGGCTCGATGAGACCGCGCCGGGCGTCTATTCCGGACGCGGCCCCGCGTACGCGATGCCGGGGCACTGGGGCGTCGCCGTGCGGATCGTCCCACGCCGGGGGCGTCCCGAGACGACGCGGCTCGTCAGCGTGCTTCCGCCAGCGACCCGCTGAGCGCTTCCTCGGCCAGCTTCGTCCCCTCGACCATGCGCACGAGCTTCTCGTAGGCCACGTCCCAGCTGCGCGTCCGCAGACCGCAGTCGGGGCACACGTGGATCCGCGCCGGGTCGCCGAAGACGTCCACGGCGTACAGGATCCGGTCGCGCACGAGCTCCGGCGACTCGATGAAGTCCGTATGGATGTCGAGCACGCCGAGCCCGAGCGCCGGGTCGTACGGCAGGTCGCGGAACTTCGAGATCACCTCGTACCCGGGCCGGTCCTCGGGCCTGGTGCCGAGCTCGCGGCTGTCGTAGTTGGCGAAGCCGACGCAGTACTGCTTGCAGCCCGTCATCGCCTCGATCGCCGGGAAGAAGAGGTCGTAGTCGGAGAAGCACAGGTGCGTCGAGAAGGTGCAGTCGAGGCCCTCGACGCTCACGTTGAAGCTCTCGGCGAAGAGCTCCAGCTCGTCGGCCTCGGTCGAGGCTCCCGGCTCGTCGATCTGGATCCACTCGGCGCCGAGCTCGATGAGCGCCTGCAGGTTCGGACGGATGAGGTTGCGCGCGATGTCGAGCGCGAACTCACGGCGCGCCTCGATCGTGGCCGCGCGGCTCTCCCCCCTCCCGAGCCGTCCCTGACGCGCACCGTAGAACTCGTCGTACGACCAGATCGCGAGCGTGTACGCGCCGGTGACCGGGACCTTGAGCTTGGCCTGCGCCGCCGACTTGAGGAACTCGAACTCCGCGTTGTGGTACGGCTCGGCCAGCGAGATCGGGCCGGTCACGGCCGACTTGGAGTAGTACTTGTTGTCGAAGCTGCGGATGGTGCCGCGCGAGTCGAACCCGTTCGCGTGCGCGATCGCCCACGCATACATCTCCGTGCGCTGCTGCTCCCCGTCCCAGACCCACTCGATGCCGGCCTTCTCCTGCAGGCGGAGGGCGTAGCGGCTCGACCAGTTGGCGACGTCGTGGACGCGGTCCTGCGCGCCGGTCCGCAGCAGGTCGACGAGCTCTTCGTAGCCGTCGACGTCCAGCTTCTCTCCCCAGCTGCGGGCGTGCTCGATGTCGGAGTCCTCGAGCGGGCGGCCCGCGGAGGTCTTGACCAGCCAGGACGGCTTGGCCAGCGATCCGATCTCGTGGGTCAGGAACGTGTGTGTCTCGGTCATGCTGCTTCCTCCGCTCGGGTGGTCTTGGCCTGGCCGAGGCGTGCGACCTTCTCGCGCGCGATCGGCTCGGACACGTACTGCAGGTCTCCGTTCGGGACGAGGGCGACGCGCTCGGCCTTCTGCTCCAGCTGGGCGGCAAATGCCGCGATCTCGCGCGGCTCCTCGAGCAGCGAGTTCCGCGCGTCGAGGACGCCGGCGAGCAGGTGCTTGCGGAAGCTCTCGGGCACGGCGTCGATGCTCGTCGAATAGAAGTCGATTCCGATCGCGTCCACCGGCAGCTCGGCGAGGCCCTGCTCGAGCAGGTTGGCCGCGTCGCCGAACGTGATCCAGAGCGCGAGCGGCGGGCCGCCCTGCAGGACGTCGAGGGCGGAGGCGAGCGCGTCGAGGTGGGCGCCCTGCTCGCGGGCCAGGAACGGTTCGCTCAGGACGATCAGCTCAGCCTGCGTCGCGTCCACCTGCGGCTTGAGCACGCCCTCCGCCATCGTCCGCGGGTCGACGCCCGTCCCGAGGGAGAGCGCGAACGGCGATGGGAGCGTCACCAGGCGCTCCGCCGGAAGCGGCGCGAGGTAGCGCTCGTCGAGCGGCTGTGCCAGGCGCGGGCTTTCACCCTCCGCGTGCGGCGCGCGGTAGAAGGTGTTCGTGTCTAGGAAACGCGTCAGCGCGCCGCGCTCGAGCCCTTCGGCGGCCTCCACGAGCGGCCGGAACACGTCCTGCCAGCGCAGCATCCCGTCCGAGAGGAGATCGAGGCCGGCATCCTGCTGCGCAGCCACGAGCTGTTGCAGGTCGCGGTCGACCTGCTCGTCGACTGCCTCGAGCGTCGTCCGGCCGCGGTCGAGGTCACGCGTCGCCTGGACGAGCTCCTCCGAGCGGGGATAGATCCCTGGTACGAATGCTTCCACGTCGCCTCCTTGCCCTCTTGCGTCTGCCTGCCTAGAGAGGACGAAGCGGGAAACGCTCCGGGCTCTTTAGGCGTTTTTTAACCTGGTCGCCAAGCTGCCTGTCAAAGCCATCCAGGTACGGCGAGCCTAGCAAAGGCTACGCGCGGCCGATAACCCCGAGCTGGTTCTCCGCATGCCGGACCCGCTGCTCCAGCTGCCAACGGTCGGCGTCCGAGTCGCCTGCCTCGACGCGCTCGAGCTCGGCCCGCGCCTCGTCGAGCTGGCGCTGAGCCCGCTCCGGATCGATCTCCTTGGCCGGAACCGCGTCGTCCACGAGCGCGATCGCGCGGTCCTGCTCCACCTTGAAGAATCCCGGGCCGGTCGCGAACTCCTGCACCTCGGCTTCGGACACGTGTACCCGCGTGTTGCCCGCGTTCAGCATCGCCACGAGTGGCGCGTGCCGCGCGAGGACGCCGATCTCGCCCGCAGCGCCCGGGACGATAAGCATCTCGGCCTCGCCCTCGAAGGCAGGCCCTTCCGGGGTCACGACCGAGACCGAGAACTTGCGCCGGTCTGCCAAGACCTAGACCGCGGCCGGCTCGGGCTCGCGGGCGTCGTCGCCGATCGGAACCTCCGCGTCCTGCTCGGGCTCCGGCGCCGGAGCAGCCTCCTCCTCGCCGGCGAGCCGGCGCGCCTTCTCGACCGCTTCCTCGATCGTGCCGACCATGTAGAAGGCCTGCTCGGGCAGGTCGTCGTGCTTGCCCTCCATGATCTCGCGGAAGCCCTTGATCGTGTCCTCGAGCTTGACGTAGCGGCCCTCCTGGCCGGTGAACTGCTCGGCCACGAAGTTCGGCTGCGAGAGGAAGCGCTGGATGCGCCGCGCGCGGTTGACGGTCAGCTTGTCCTCGTCCGAAAGCTCGTCGATCCCGAGGATGGCGATGATGTCCTGCAGGTCCTTGTAGCGCTGGAGGATCTCCTGCACGCGCGTCGCGACGTCGTAGTGATCCTGGCCGACGATGTCCGGCTGTAGCGCGCGCGAGAACGAGTCGAGCGGGTCGACCGCCGGGTAGATCCCCTGCTCCACGATCGCGCGCGAGAGCACGGTCGTCGCGTCGAGGTGGGCGAACGTGTTCGCCGGCGCGGGGTCGGTCAGGTCGTCCGCGGGGACGTAGATGGCCTGGACGGACGTGACCGATCCGGTACGCGTCGAGGTGATGCGTTCCTGCAGCTGGCCCATCTCGGTCGCCAGCGTCGGCTGGTAGCCCACGGCGCTCGGCATGCGGCCGAGCAGCGCCGAGACCTCGGAGCCGGCCTGCACGAACCGGAAGATGTTGTCGATGAACAGCAGGACGTCCTGTCCCTGCTCGCGGAAGTACTCAGCCATGGTCAGGCCGGACAGGCCCACACGCAGGCGCGCTCCGGGCGGCTCGTTCATCTGGCCGTAGACGAGCGCGGTCTTGTCGATGACGCCCGCTTCCTTCATCTCCAGCCACATGTCGTTGCCCTCGCGGGTGCGCTCGCCCACGCCGCAGAAGACGGAAACGCCGCCGTGCTCCTGGGCGACGTTGTGGATGAGCTCCTGGATGAGCACCGTCTTGCCCACGCCGGCGCCGCCGAACAGGCCGACCTTGCCGCCCTGGACGTAGGGCGCGATCAGGTCGACGACCTTGAGCCCGGTCTCGAAGATCTCCGTGGTCGGGCTGAGCTCGTCGAAAGCCGGCGGGTCGCGGTGGATCGACCAGCGCTCGTCCGCCTTGACCTCCTCGTCCACCCGGTCGATCGGGTCGCCGAGGACGTTGAAGATGCGGCCGAGCGTGCCCTCTCCGACGGGAACGCTGATCGGCGCGCCGGTGTCGATCACGTCGACGCCGCGCGGGATGCCGTCGGTCGAGTCCATCGCGACGGCGCGCACGCGGTCGTCGCCCAGGTGCTGCTGGACTTCGGCGACCAGCTCGATCGCCGCGCGTCCCTCGCGCTCGGGGACGACGATCTTCAGCGCGGTGTTGATCTCGGGCAGCCGATCGGTGAAGACGGCGTCGACGACGACCCCCTGGATCTCGATGATCGTGCCGACGTTGCGGGCGCCCCCGTTTGTGCTCTGGTCGTCAGCCATGCGTCTCCTGAACTCGCGGTTTTGAGAGGATGTCGCGGCGTCGGCGGAAGGGCCGACCCAGCCCTCTGAGTCTATCGAACGGCCGCGTGTGATTCCGCTCCACGAGCGCCGCCGCATCGCTCACCGCCACCCGGGCGGCATGGTCGAGGCTTCAGACGTATGAGGTGATTGGAGACGCGGTGATCACACCGCAACAGTACCGCTCAGGCCCTCGGCGTTACCGTAGGAGGGCGTGCGACGCCACGGCGGTGGCGCGCGTCACTGGCAGCCGACCACGCGCGGATCCGGGTGCGCTGGGCGGATGCAGCGGCGCGGACGCAGGCCGCGGTCGTAGCGGAGCTACGGGCGCGGCCGAGGACACTCCGCTGCGCCGCATCAGCGCGACCGGGCCGCCCGTGCTTCGGCTGTCAGGGGCGCGCGCTACCGCAGGACGGTGCCGCCGTGCGGGGGCCGCTGGACGCGGCTTGTGTCCACCGAGGTCCTCAGGGTCACGATCCGATCGCGGCGCAGGCCGTTGATCATGCTCAGGTTGATCGGGCCGTTGGCCGGCGAGAGGCGGAGATCGCCGGAGGACGACGGCGCCGCACCTACAGAGGCGCCCGGGCGGACCATCGACGAGGCGAGGATGCTTCCGAGCCCGACCGCGGTGACGGCGAGAGCGGCGACCGCCGGCGCAATGCGGAAGGAGAGCCGCCGGCGGACGCGCGAGACGGCGATAGGTTGCTCCAGGCGCTCGAGCGGCGCCGCCCGCAGCTGCAGCGTGAAACGCGAGACGTGCGCGCGAAACGCCGCGCACTCCGCGCATCCCTTGAGATGCCCCTCCAGGAGCGCTTGCTCGAACTCGGACAGTCTCCCGTCCAGCTCGGCGGACACCCACTGGCGGGTGCGCTCACAATGTCCCGGCACTGCTCTCACACTACCTTTGACGCCGGAGCGTGTCGAGAGTTAGCGACGTTAACGAATTCAGTGTTTGCTTAAGGTTACGTCAGGTCAGCGAATGCTTGGCGTCGAGGGCGAAGCCGATCGCGATCAGGGCGAACCCGATCGTCACGAACACCGCCGAGCTGTTGATCGCCTCGTTCTGCTCGCTGAGGTTCGCCCAGCGGATCCGGCGCGTCCCGAAGAACATGAAGACCCCGCCGACGGCGTCGCTGTCGCCCTTGAGCCGCGCCGGCCCGCGGTTGGCGGCGAAGAAGCCGCCGAGGATGAGAAAGCAGCCCGTCAGGTAGAAGCCGAGCGTCAGCGCGCGCTCGATCCGGGCGCCGAGGATCGCGCCGATCACAGCCGAGAGCGCGGCGGTGACCGCGGAGGCTCCCAGCAGCAACACGAGGAAACGGCGGCCCGCCGCCAGCCAGAACGCGCTGTTCCGCTTAGGTGCCGTCGTTCGGTCCGGTTGGGCTCGAGGTGATCCGGCGCATCTCGTCTGCGGTCATCGGCCAGCTCTCGAGCGGGTAGTGGCACGCGGCGACATGTCCGTCGCCGAACGGATAGAGCGGCGGGTCCTCGACGTCGCAGTGGCCCTCGTGGAAGCGCGGGCAGCGCGGATGAAAATTGCAGCCGCTCGGCGGGTTCACCGGGCTCGGGACGTCGCCCTCGAGGACGATCGCCTGCCGTGCGCGCCCGAGCTCGGGATCGGCGATCGGCACGGCGGAGAGGAGCGCGCCCGTGTACGGGTGCTTCGGGTGGTCGTAGAGCTGGTGGCGGTCCGCCACCTCCGCGACCTTGCCCAGGTACATGACCATGACGCGGTCGGAGATATGCCGGACGACGTTCAGGTCGTGGGCGATGAAGACGTACGTAAGGCCGAAGTCATCCTGCAGGTCCTTCAGCAGGTTCAGGATCTGCGCCTGCACCGAAACGTCGAGTGCCGAGACAGGCTCGTCGCACACGATGAGCTTGGGGTTCACCGCGAGCGCCCGGGCCACACCGATGCGCTGGCGCTGCCCGCCGGAGAACTCGTGCGGGAAGCGGTTGTAGTGCTCGGGGTTGAGACCGACGACCTCGAGCAGCTCCTGCACTCGCGTCTTGACCTCCTTGTCGGTCCCCAACCGGTGGATCTCGAGCGGCTCGCCAATGATGAAGCCGACGCGCTTGCGGGGGTTCAGCGACGCATACGGATCCTGGAAGATCATCGTCATCTCGCGCCGGACGGGTCGCATGTCGGTGCGCGACAGCTTGGTGATGTCCCGGCCCTCGAACCAGATCCGGCCGTCGGTCGCCTCCAGGAGCCGGATGATGCAGCGTGCCAGCGTCGACTTCCCGCACCCGGACTCGCCCACGATCCCCAGGGTCTCGCCCGGCTTGATGCTGAACGAGACGCCGTCGACCGCCTTCACCGAGGCGATCTCCTTCTGGAAGATGATCCCGCGGGTGATCGGGAAGTGCTTCTTGACGTCCTCGATGACGAGCAGCTCGTCGCCGGTGGGCTGAAAGCCGGTTTCAGGCTCGACGGTCGCAGCCTGGGCCACTAGGTCGTCTCCGCCATCGTCGCCTTCAGCTTCGCCGCCTCACGATCCTTCGTGTCCTCGTCGAGGTGGCAGGCCTGGAGATGCCCAGGGTCGCGCTGAGTCGGCAGGAGCTCGGGGTTCTTCGTCTTGCAGATCTCCATCACGTACGGGCAGCGGGGATGGAAGCGGCACCCGCTCGGCGGCCGCAGCATCGAAGGCGGCTGCCCGGGAATCTGGGTGAGGCGCTCGACGTCGGCGTCGAGCCGCGGCAGCGACCCCATCAGCCCCCACGTGTACGGGTGCTGGGGCCGGTTGAAGAGGTCGTAGACGTTCGCGTGCTCGACGATCTCGGCCGCGTACATGACGACGACGTCGTCGGCGATCTCCGCGATCACGCCGAGGTCGTGGGTGACCATGATGATCGCGCTGCCGAAGTCGTCCTGCAGCCTCTTCATCAGGGAGAGGATCTGCGCCTGCGTCGTCACGTCGAGCGCGGTGGTCGGCTCGTCGGCGATCAGCAGGTCGGGATCGTTGATCAGCGCCATGGCGATCATCACGCGCTGGCGCATACCGCCGGAGAACTGGTGGGGATAGTCGTCGATGCGCGTCTCCGCGCGCGGGATGCCGACAGCTTTGAGCAGATCCAATGCTCTTGCCCGCGCCACGCGTTTGGAAACGTCGCGATGGATCACAATCGCCTCCACCAGCTGCTTCCCGATCGTGTGCACGGGGTTCAGCGACGTCATCGGGTCCTGGAAGATCATCGAGATCTCGCTCCCGCGGATGTCGCGCAACTTGGCCGGCTTCATCGTCAGCAGGTCCTCGCCCTTCCACAGGGCCTGGCCGCTCGTGACCGTGTTGCGCTTGGGATTGAGCCCCATGATCGTCAGGTTGGTGACCGACTTTCCCGATCCGGACTCGCCCACGATGCCGAGCGTCTGGCCCTTCTCGACCGAGAACTCGACGCCGTCGACAGCTTTGACCACGCCGTCGTCGGTGTGGAAGTACGTCCGGAGATCCTTGACTTCTAGGAGCGCCACAAGGGGTCTAGATTAGCCTAGGTGAGGCGGATGCGGGGGTCAATCCAGGCATACAGGAGGTCGACCACCAGGTTGAAGAAGATGATGCATAACGTGGAGAAGACGATCACGCCCTGAACCACTGCCAGGTCGTTGTTGCTGATGGCGAGAATCGAGGTCCGCCCCAACCCGGGAAGCTGGTAGACGGTCTCGGTGAAGATGGCGCCGCCGAGGGCGAGCCCGATGTCCATGCCGAGCATCGTCACCACCGGCAGCAGCGCGTTGCGGAGAACGTGGCGCGTGAGGACGCGGTTCTCGGGCGCGCCCTTGGCGCGCGCGGTGCGCACGTAGTCCTCGTTCATCGTCTCCATCACGTTCGCGCGGATCATGCGCACGTACAGCGCGGCGAACAGGATGGCGAAGGTACACCACGGCAAAATCATGTGGTAGAACCACTGCCAGGGTCCGCCCGGCAGCCCTGAGTCCGACGGCGCACCGAAGAAGTTCGCGTAGTTCGCGATCGGCGTGATCCCCAACTTGTAGCCGAAGAAGTAGGAGAAGATCAGCCCGATCCAGACCGGGTGCGCGGACACGCCGATCAGGACGAACACCATCGCGATTCGGTCTAACAGCGAGCGTGGCTTCAGAGCCGAGAAGACCCCGACCACGAGGCCGATCATCATCCAGAGGATGGCGCCGCCGAAGACGAGCGAGGCCGTCACCGGAGCGGCCTGGGCGATCGCCTGGTTCACGTCCTGGCCGGTGAAGTACGACTGCCCGAGGGAGCGGTCGACGACGAGGCGCTTGAGGAACTTGAGGTACTGGACCGGAACCGGCTTGTCGAGCCCGAGCTTCTTCGTTGCCAGCGCGAGACACTGCGGCTTCGCGTTGTCGCCGCCGCAATAGCCGCGCGCCGGATTGTTCGGCGCCATGAAGAAGATCACGAACGTGACGAACGTGATCACGATAAAGAGAAGAATTGCCCAGAGAAGTCGTCTGACGAGATATCGGAACATGTGCCTCGGGTTCTCTTTCCTCTCGTGCGGCCGATCGAATCCTAACTGCTACGAGGGTTATGGGGCGCCGGCCGGGCCGGCGCCCCACTTCCCGGGAACTGCGCTACTTACTTCAGTGCCAGAGCCGGGATGCTGAAGTCCTGATAGATGCCCTGGTAGACAAGGCTCTTCGGATTCACTCGGTTGGAGAAGAGGTAGCGGTTGTTGTACGTCCGCTCGACGGCCATCGGAGCAACCTGCTTCATGATGTCCAGATCGAGCTTGCTGTAGGTGGTGAGCCGCTTGTTGCCAATGAGCTTGGCGGCCTTTTCCATCTTCTTGTTCCACTTCGGGACGTTCATGTACGAGTAGTTGACGTTGTTCTCGGGCCCAATCGCGCCGCCGTACAGGAGGATGTTGATCCAGTCGTACGGATCCGGGTAGTCCGAGCACCAACCCATGTTGACGCCCATGTCGGCGTCGTTGCCCTTGACGCCCATGGCGTCGTAGATCTGGGCACCCGACAGACCCTTCATGTGGATGTTGCTGTCCGAGAAGCCCATGCGGGTCAGATCGCGCTTGACGATCTGCGCCTGTGCCGGGTTGATCGTCCCGGAGGAGCGGTACCACACGTTGATGTCCTTGTTGGCGATGTTCCCCGCCAGCTTGCGCGCCTTCGCGATGCTCGGCGCCTTCAGGGGATACGGCTGCGCGTTGCTCCAGCCGGGCACGCCCGGGTTGAAGATGTGGCTCCACGCCTGACCGGCGTCAGGCCCGGCCTGCTGGACGTAGGCCTTGCGGTCAACAGCGTAGTTCACGGCCTGGCGGAGCTTCGCGTTGGTGGCGAAGAGCGGCCTGGCCATGTTCATCGGGAGGTAACCGGTGCAGTTGACCGGCTTCGTCCAGTACCGGCCCTTGTTCGTACCGAACCTCTGCTTGACGTTCTCTACCTCGGCGGCAGGGATCGGACCCTCGTCGAGCTGGTTGGCGAGCGTCTGCGTAAACGCCGTCTGCTCGTTGAGGTTCCACTGGATGTCAAGCCCGGTCAGGTTCCGCGGGCGGTTCTTGCCCGGGCCCTTCTTCCAGAACTTGTTCTGCCGGATCGAGGTCAGCTGGTTCACGTCGTTGCGGCTGACGTAGTACGGACCCGCCGACGGCAGGTTCTGACCGCTGACGTTCACGATTTCCTTCGTGAGCGGCAGCTTGGTCGACGTCGCCTGGAAGAACGGCATGGTGATCTTCGCCATGAACGTTCCGTCCGCCTTGGTCAGGTTGATGGTGAGCTTGTTGCCCTTGACCGTGACACCGGACACGCTGCTGCCACCAGCCTCGGCCCCGACGATGTTGGTGCCGTTGGGGTCGGTGATGAACGGCCTCCCCGGCGAGGCAAGCTCCTTGTTCGCAGTCCGGGTGATCGCGTACTTGAAGTTGTTGCGCGGTCACCGGCTTGCCGTCGCTGAACTTGAAGCCCTTCCGGATCGTGAACGTGTACCGCTTCCCGCTATTGGAAACGGTGAAGTTCGAGGCGACCTCGGGGATGAGCTTCGACCCGGGGGGCCCGGGCCTATCCGGATAGTTGTAGAGCTTCGCTGCGGTCGCGTACTCGAGCCACCAAGCGGTCGTAACGTAGGCGAGCTGCGGATCGATCTGGGTCGAAGACCCTGTCGTCCCGAGACGCCAAATACCGCCCTTCTTGAGCGCCTGGGCCTGATGACCGTTGCCCGCGGCACTCGCAAGGCTCGCTGCGACCAGAAGGCTCGCCCCAGCCACGAGCATCGTGACCGAGAGCCATAGCCGTCTGTGCATGTCTCTCCTTTCCGTGAACTCGGATCGAGACGAAGCTCGATCCGGGACGGACGCCCGCCCGTCTAGACGATGAGACGACGCCGTACCGAAATGGTTAGCGACGCCAGGACGCAGTTGGCGCACCATCCATCTCGCCTTCCCGGGAGGGCCGTGTCCCTAACGGCAAAGATGTTAGGGAACTGTTAGGTATGCGAGGCGCGCGGGTCGAACGCGTCCCGGAGGCCGTCGCCGAGCAGGTTGAACGCGAGCGTAGTCGCGAGCACGGCGAGGCCCGGCCAGAGCATGAGCAAGGGTCTCGTCGTGTAGTACTGCGGCGCGTCGGAGAGCAGGTTGCCCCAGCTGGCCGTCGGGGGCTTGATCCCTAGGCCGAGGAAGGACAAGCCGGCTTCCGCGAGGACGTAGCTGGCCACGATGAGCGTCGAGTAGACGATGATCGGGGCGATCAGGTGCGGGAGCACGTGCGAGCGGATGATCCGGAGGTCGCTCGCTCCGATCATCCTCGCCGCCTCGATGTACTCCTTCTCACGGATCGAGAGGACCTGGGCGCGCATGATCCTGCACGGGTAGAACCAGCCGAAGATGGTGAAGATAAGGACGAGCGTGATGACGCCCGGGGCTAAGAAGCCGAAGGTGATCGAGTCGAGCTGCGGGCCGACGGTGGCGGCGAGCGCGACGATGAACAGCAGCGCCGGGAAGGCCATCGTGATCTCGGTCACGCGCGAGATCAGCGTGTCCACCCAACCGCGGAAGTAGCCCGGCGATCGAGCCGAGGATGACCCCGATGAACATCACGCCGATCGTCGAGAAGACGGCGACCTCGAGCGAGACCTGCGCGCCGTAGAGCAGGCGCAGGAACTCGTCCTGGCCGAGCCGGTTCGCCGCGCCCAGGACGAGGATGTCGTGGTTCGTGTGCGTGTACGTCGGCGGCGCGAGGTACTCGATGTGCGTCCACGGGTTCGCCGGCAGCAGTGAGGTCGGCTCGACCGCCCCCGTCTCGGTGCCGAAGATGTCGTTCGGGCCGTGGCCGATGAAATGCTGCGCGATCGGCGCGCCGACGAACGCGACGACGACGAGGACGATGATGAAGATCCCGCTCGCGATCGCGACCCTGTCGCGCTTGAAGCGGATCCAGACGAGCTCCCAGTAGCCGCGCGCCCGGACGGATTCGAGCGAGCCGAGCTCCGCGCCGGTCTCGCTGGCGACTGCGGCGCCGAGTCCGGCGGCGCCGCCGACTACGACTTCTTTTTCAGGAGGAGTGGAAGACATCCCGGGGGTCTCGGAAATATAGACGAGCCTTATACCCGGAGAGTTAGAGCTCTAGTCCTCAGGAATTACTGAGTGAGCGGTTACCCGGTCAAGGCGTCGGCGCCGGCGACCACTTCCAGGATTTCCTGGGTGATCGCGGCCTGGCGCGCGCGGTTCAGCTCGAGGGTCAGCGAGGTGATCAGCTCGCCGGCGTTCTTGGACGCGTTGCGTGTCGCCGTCATCCGCGCGCCGTGCTCGGATGCGGCTGATTCGAGCAGTGCGCGGTACAGCTCGGTCTCGAGGTAGACGGGCAGAAGGCGCTCGAGGATCTGCTCCGGCTCCGGCTCGTAGATGAAGTCGCCGAGGAGCGCCCGCGAGTGCTCGTCCTCCTCATCCTCCTCGTGGCCCAGCTTCTCCTCCGAGATCGGCAGGACCTCCTGCTCGGTCACACGCTGGACGAGCGGCGAGACGTAGTGGTTGTAGACGATCACGGCCTGGTCGATCTCCTCGGCGGTGTACAGCTCGGCCAGGCGGTGGGCGATCGCCTGCGCGTCGTGGTAGGAGGGCTTGTCGGTGAAGCCCGTCCAGGCCTGGTCGATCTCGTAGCGGCGGAAGAGGAGCGAGCCGCGACCCTTGCGGCCGACCGCGAGCCAGCGGATGTCCTTGCCCTCGCCGCGCAGGCTCCGCTCCAGGGCGAACGCGCGGCGGAGGATCTGCGCGTTGAACGCGCCGGCCAGGCCTCGGTCCCCGGTGAGCGGGACGATGGCCACGTTCTGCACCTCGCGTTTCTGGAGCAAGGCGAGGCCGCGGAGGGACGAGGCGGCGCGCGCCGTCCCCGCGGTCAGCTCCTGCATCCGGTCGGCGTAGTCGCGCATCTCGACGATCCGCGCCTCCGCCCGGCGCAGCCGCGCGGCGGCGACGAGCTCCATCGCCTTGGTGATCTTGCGCGTGTTCGAGACGGAGCGGATCCGCCGCCGGATGTCCTGGAGCGTGGCCACGAGCTACGCCGCGACCGTTTCCTGTTCGGTCACCGCAAAGGTCTCCTTGAACCGCTCGATCGCCTCGCGCAGCTGCTTCTCCAGGTCGTCCGAGATGTCGCCGCTCTCGCGGATCTCGCCGAGGATCGTCTTGTCCGTCTTCATGTACTCGCGCAGCTCGTTCTGGAAGCGGGGCACGTCCTCTGCGGGGATGTCGTCCAGGTAGCCGTTGATGCCCGCATAGAGCGCGACTACCTGCTCCTCAGTCGGCCAGGGGTCGTACTGCGGCTGGTTGAGCGTCGCGACCATGCGCTCGCCGCGGCCGAGCGCGGCCTGTGTCGTCGCGTCGAGCTCGGAGCCGAACTGTGCGAACGCCTCGAGCTCGCGGTACTGGGAGAGGTCGAGGCGGAGCCGTCCCGCCACCTTCCGCATCGCACGGACCTGGGCGTTTCCGCCGACGCGCGAGACCGACCGGCCGACGTCGATCGCCGGGCGAATGCCCGAGAAGAAGAGATCGGTCTCGAGGTAGATCTGCCCGTCGGTGATCGAGATCACGTTCGTGGGGATGTACGCGGCCACGTCGCCGGCCTGAGTCTCGATGACCGGCAGCGCCGTCAGCGAGCCGGCGCCGAACTCGTCGTTCAGCTTGCAGGCGCGCTCGAGGAGCCGCGAGTGCAGGTAGAAGACGTCGCCGGGGAAAGCCTCGCGTCCGGGCGGGCGGCGCAACAGCAGGGACATCTGCCGGTACGCGTCCGCGTGCTTGGAGAGGTCGTCGTACATCAGCAGGGAGTGGCCGCCGTTGAACATGACGTGCTCGCCCATCGCGCAACCGGCATACGGCGCCATCCACTTGATCGGCGCGGCCTCGTTGGCGGCGGCGGTCACGATGATCGTGTACTCCATCGCGCCCGCGTCCCGCAACCGCTCGTACACCTGGGCGACCGTGGACGCCTTCTGGCCGATGGCCACGTAGATGCAGACGACGTCCGTGTCGCGCTGGTTCAGGATCGTGTCGACGAGGATCGCCGTCTTGCCGGTGGAGCGGTCGCCCAGGATGAGCTCGCGCTGCCCGCGGCCGATCGGGATCATCGAGTCGATCGCCTTGAGGCCGGTCTGCAGCGGCTCCTTCACCGGCTGCCGGTCCACGACGCCCGGAGCCTTGAACTCCAGCTGGCGGGTCTCCTCGGTCTGGATCGGGCCCTGGCCGTCGAGCGGCCGGCCGAGCGGGTCGACCACGCGGCCGAGCAGCGCATCGCCGACGGGCACGGAGGCGACCCGTCCGGTTCTGCGGACCGGCTCTCCCTCGCGGACGTGCTCCCACTCGCCGAACAGCGCCGCCCCGACGTTGTCTTCCTCGAGGTTGAACGCGAGGCCGACGACGCCGTGCTCGAGCTCGAGCATCTCCAGCGCCACCGCGTTTTCGAGGCCGTACAGGCGCGCGATTCCGTCGCCCACTTGGAGGACGGTGCCGACCTCGGACAGGTTCGTCTCGACGTCGAAGTCTTCGATTCGCTGCTTGAGGATCGAAGTGATTTCTTCGGGCGTAGCTTCAAGGTTTCTCCTTAGGTAGGTGCGAAGTTCACGGCGCAGCCGCTCCAGGCGGCCGCGGAGACTGGCGTCGAGACGCAGCGATCCGACCTGGAGGACGACGCCTCCGAGCAGGTCGGGATCGACGCGCCGGGTGGCCTCGACGTTACGCCCGCTCGCGCGCTCGATCTGCTGGACGATCTGGCCTGCCTCCTCGTCGGAGAGCTCGATCGCGGTGGCGAGCTCGAGCGAGAGGCGGCCTGTCTCATCGGCGAGGAAGCGCTCGAACTCGCGCTCTGTCTCTTCCAGCTCGCCCGCACGGCCCTGCTCGGTCAGCACGAGCACGAAGTTGCGCACGAGCTCATCCGAGCCGGCGAGCACGTCGCTGAGCGCGGCGATCTTGACGCGCCGGTCGAGGACGGGGTCGCGCAGCAGCGCCCGCAGCTCCGGGACCTCGCGGACGGCGTCGACGAAGTCGCTCAGGTCCCGCTGGACCTCCTCCAGCCTGTTCCGTTCCTGCGCGGCCTCGAAGAGGGCGCGCGCGTACCTGCGCTCAGCGGCGGCCACTTTCCTCCAGTACCGAGAAGTCGAGATCCCCGACGGCCTCCTCGATCAGACGCTTGTGGTCCTCGTCGTCGAGCACCTTGCCGGTGATCCGCTCGGTCGCGATCAGCGTCAGGTCGGCGACTTCGGTCCGGATCTGTTCGAGAGCGCGCTGCGTCTCGGCCTCGATCAGGCGCTTGGTCTCCTCGAGCCTCCGCTGGCGATCGGCCTCGGTCTCCTCCTTCGCCCGCTCGCGCTGGGCGTCGGCGACCCGCCGCGCCTCCGTGAGGATGCGGTCGGCGTCGCCGCGCGCCTGGGCGATCAGCTTGCGGTGCTCTTCGAGGAGATTGTGCGCTTCTGCGCGTGAGTTCTCCGCCTCCTCGAGCGACTGCTTGATGCGCTCGCGGCGGTCGTCGATCACCTTCTGGATCGGACCGAAGGCGTATCGCTTCAGCACGAAGAACGTGATGAAGAAGAACACCAGGGTCCAGATCATCAGACCCGGGATGATCTTCGTGAGCGGGCTGCTTGCTGCGAGCATCGGCTAGGTATTCGAGACGAGAACGAACCCGAGGAATCCGCCTACCAGGCCGTAGAACACGACGGCCTCGGTGAGCGCGAACCCGAGCCACATGATTCCCTGCAGCTCTCCGCGCAGCTCGGGCTGGCGGGCGACCGACTGGATCATCGAGCCGAACACGATCCCGATGCCGACGCCGGCGCCGAGCGACCCGAGCCCCATGCCGAGGCCGAAGCCGAGGGCCTTGGCGGCCTTGACCACGTCCCCCGTGGTTTCGAACAGGATGTTGAGCGCGTGCACTCTTCCCTCCTTAGTGGGCAGGCTCGATGGCCGAGCCGATGTAGATGGCTGTCAGTGCGGCGAAGATGAACGCCTGAATGGTCACCACGATCACGACCTCGAAGAGGTAGAAGGCGATGCCAATCGTGAACGAGATCGGGACGACGATGTAAAAGGTGACGCCGCTGAGGATGAAGATCAGGCCGATGGAGACCAGGATCAGCATGTGCCCGGCGAGCATGTTGGCGTAGAGCCGGACGCTGAGGCTGACGATGCGGAAGAAGTGCGAGATCGCCTCGAGAATGGCCATGGCCGGGACCATCGCGCGCGGCACACCGGCCGGCACGAACGTCTTGACGTACTTGCCGCCGTTCCAGCGGAAGCCCTCGTAGTGCGTGAAGAAGACGGTGAAGATCGCGAGGACGAGCGTCACCGAGAGCTGCGAGGTCGCCGCGTAGATCCCCCATGTGGGGATCCCGTGCCACTTCTCTCCCGTGAACGGCAGCGGGATGAAGCCGAGCAGGTTGACCACCCAGATGAAGAGGAAGAGCGTCGCCACGTACGGGAACCAGCGGTTGATCGCCTTCGAGGGGAGCCCCTGCTCGGCGATCTGCGTCTGCGTGATGTCGTAGACCGCCTCACCGATCGTCTGCCGCTTGTCGGGAAGCAGCGCCAGGCGGGCGCGCATGAGGACGATCCCCAGAATGATCGTGAGGAGCGACCCGAGGGCGAGGTAGACGACCGCCTTGTTGATCGAGAGGTCGAGGGGGCCGATGTGGATCGGGATCCAGTTGTGGAGCTTGAACTCGTCCGCGGGGTTGAACGTCTCTGCGAGCAGGTACCCCATCAGTGGGCCGGGCCTTTCGCCGCGGGGCCGTTGAAGTACTCGATCAGCGAGACGGCGAGCGAGAGCGTGTACGCGGCCGCGTAGACGACGACGGCGCAGACGCCGACCGGCTTGTTCGCAGCGGTCACGATCAGGAGGATGACCATGACGGCGATGCCGCGCCAGGCCATCGTCAGAGCGACGAGGCCGGACATCTTGAGGTTGTCGGCGCCGATCGGAAGGCGCGCGAGCCAGATCCCCAGCAGCTCGGCGGCAACCCAGAGGATCGCCGCGAGCGCCCAGCCCGCCACGGGGAATCCGCCGATCAGCACGATCGGCAGCGCCAGCGAGACCACGATCGCGCCCGTGATGGTCGGGAGGCGCCTATTCGGCACGGGGCGCGGTGTGGAGAAAACGCCGGCCATCTAGGTGAAATATCCCCGGTAGCGGCGATAGACGGCGAAGACACCCGCGGGAATGCTGACGATCGCGCCCACGAGGGCGCCGATCCCGATCGATCCGGCCGCCCAGCCGATCAGCGCGCCGAGGCCCATGCCCGTAGCCGTCGTCCCCACCAGGACACCGCCTGCACCGGCCGGGCTGAAGGAGGGACGGGAGGCGGGCTCCATGCAGGGCGAGCATACCAAACTGGCGGCCGAGCTTGTGACAGCGCAAAGCCGCTTGATTGAGCGAATTGCGTCCAACTTTGTACGAACCGGGGTCAGACCCCGGGACGTGTCCAGGGGCCAGTACGGGGGCCAGGGGAGGGGGTTGGGGAACCGGAGGTTCCCAGCTACGGAGATGACCAGCATCTGTGAATGCGGGTCTGGATGGACCTGACGAACACGGCGCACGTGCTTGTCCTGCGCCCCCTCGTCGAGCGCCTCGAGGCAGCGGGACACGAGGTCGAGCTGACCGCAAGGCCGCTGTCGCACACTCTGGAGCTGCTCGACGACTGGGGGCATCCCTACACCGCGCTCGGCCGCCACGGCGGCGCGGGCCGGGCCGGCAAGGCGCTCGCCGCGGCGTCGCGGGTACCCCAGCTCATGCGCTGGGCGCGCGGGGAACGGCTCGACTGCGCCCTCGCGCACGGCTCCACCGACCTCCCGCCAGTCGCCCGCGCACGACGGATCCCGAACACGACCATGTTCGACTACGAGTGGGCGACGCTCCAGCACTCCGTCAACTGCCGCCTCGCGAACCGCGTCCTCGTTCCGGCCGCGATTCCCGCCGACCGGCTTGCCCGCTACGGCGCGCGTCCACCCAAGCTCGTGCAGTACCCGGGACTGAAGGAGGAGTACTACCTCGCGGATTTCGAGCCGGATCCCGCCGTCCTCGAGCAGCTGGGGGTAGAGGGCGCGCGGCCGCTCGCAGTCGTCCGGACGGCGCCCTCGTACGCGCTCTACCTCGGCGGCTCCGAGAGCTCGCTCCTGCGCGGCGTGCTCGAGCGGCTCGCAGCGGAGGGAGCGCAGACCGTCGTGCTCGCTCGGACCGACGAGCAGCGCCGCGCCGTCGAGGGGCTCGGCCTCGGCGCAATCGTCCCGGCGCGGGCCGTGGACGGGCGCAGCCTCGTCGCCTTCGCCGACCTGCTCGTCTCGGCGGGCGGGACGATGAACCGTGAGGCCGCCGTCCTGGGCACGCCGGTGTGGTCGATCTTCGAGGGGAAGCTCGGCGCGGTGGACGAGCAACTCTCCCGCGAGGGCCGCCTACGGTTCCTCGAGGACCCCGGGCAGCTCACCGTCGAGCGGAAGCCGCCCGGCGCCTACGAGAACCGGGTCAGACGAGACCCCGCCGAGCTTCTACGCCTCGCGCTCCCCTGGGTCGATCGCGGCTGAGTTACGCCTCCCAGCCGGGATGCCCCTACCGTCTGCCGGAGCTGAGCACGCGCTCGACCGCTTCCTCGTGATCCTCCTCGGGCTCGCGCCGCTTTCCGCGCAGAACCTGCAGGTGGCGGGACTTGAGGATCTCGAGCGAGTACACCATCCAGACGGAGGCGGCGACGACGACGAGCCCGTACGCGAGGTCGATCAGCGTGTTGCCGAGATCCCAGTGGCCGAACGGCCGCGGCGGGACGAAGCGCAGGAGGATGGCGTAACCGGCGACGAGCGCGGCCCAGACGTGCAGGTAGGCCGCCGTCTTCCGCTGCGAGTATCCGATCCGCATGAACCGGTGGTAGAAGTGGTTGTGGTCCGCCCCCCATGGCGGCCGCCGGTATTTGAGCCGCTTCAGGACGACGAAGGACGTGTCGAGAATGGGGATGGCCATCACGAGCAGCGGCGCGACGACCGCGATCGTCGCCGCGGTCTTCAGCACGCCCTGCACCGCGACCGTGGCCAGCACGAATCCGAGCGCGAGCGCACCCGAGTCGCCCATGAAGATCTTGGCGGGGTGGTAGTTCGAGCGGAGGAAGGCGAGCGTCGCTCCGCAGACGATCATGGCCAGGATCGCCGCCTCGTTCCGCCCGAAGGACACGGCCAGCACCGCGAACGTGAAGGCGGCTATGGCGACGATGCCCGCCGCCAGCGCGTCCATTCCGTCGATCAGGTTCACGAGGTTGGCGAGGCCGGCGATCCAGAGGATCGTGATCGGGTACGCGACCCAGCCGATGTCGTGGTAGCCGATCAGAGGCAGGCCGATGTTGTGGAAGACGACGTCGTACCCGACGACCGGGATGAGAGCGATCAGCACCATCCCGCCCAGCTTCACGATGGGCCTGACGCCCCAGATGTCGTCCACGAGCCCGAGCAAGGCAGCCAGCGCCGTCCCGATGAGGATCCCGAGGTAGGCGCCGTCGAGGTTCATGAAGATCGCCATGGGCACGAGGATCCCGACGACGATGGCGAGCCCGCCGATTCGGGGCACCGGCATCTTGTGCACTCGCGGGCGGTCCGTCTTGTCGTCCACCCCGCCGATGCGCGGGGCGAGCACGGAGACGACCGGCGTCAGTACAAGGACGATGGCGGCCGCGACGAGAAACCCCCACAGCGCCGACGATTCCTCCACGAGCGCGCGGAGGGAGTCCGGAAAGGACATGGAAGGTTCTTATAGCAGAGGGAATTGACGACCCTCGCTGGTACGATCGGACGCTTGTGACAGAGCTTGTGACATCCCAGCGAACCTTCGACGAACGACTGCGCACGCGCGAGGCGAAGATCGGAATCGTCGGGCTCGGCTACGCCGGACTGCCCCTGGCGATGGCCTTCGCCGAGACCGGCTTCGAGGTCACCGGCATCGACCTGGACGAGGCCCGCGTGAGCGCACTGAGGGAGGGACGCTCCTACCTCGTCGACGTGCCGGTCGAGCGCTTCGGGAAGGTGGACGGGCGGATGAAGCCGACGACCGACTACAGAGCGGTCTCCGAGCTGGACGCGCTGACGATCTGCGTACCCACCCCACTCTCCAAGACTCGCACCCCCGATCTCTCGTACATCGTCTCGGCAGCCGAATCGGTCGCCGCGCACCTGCGCCACGGGCAGCTCGTCATCCTTCAGTCCACGACGTACCCGGGGACGACGGAGGAGGTCGTCCTGCCGATTCTGGAGTCCGCCGGCGGGCGCGTCGGGCGAGACTTCTTCCTCGGCTATGCCCCCGAGCGCGTCGATCCGGGCAACGAGCAGTACACGATCAAGAACACGCCCAAGCTGATCGCAGGCGTGACCGACGAGTGCCGCCGCCGCACGGAGCTTCTGTACGGAGAGATCGTGGACACGATCGTCCCGTGCTCGTCCACGCGCGTCGCCGAAACCGCGAAGATCCACGAGAACACCTTCCGCGCGGTGAACATCGCGCTGGCGAACGAGCTGGCGCTCATGTGCGACAAGCTCGGCATCTCCGCCTGGGAGGTCATCGAGGCCGCGGCGACGAAGCCGTTCGCCTTCCTCACCCACTACCCGGGCCCCGGGCTCGGCGGGGACTGCATCCCGATCGTCCCCCACTATCTGGCCTGGAGACTGCGTGAGTACGGCTACTCCGCGCAGCTGATCGAGGCCGCGCACGAGGTCAACGCGCGCATGCCGATGTACGTCGTGCAGAAGGTCGGCGACGCGCTGAACGACGCGGGCAAGCCGATCAAGGCGTCGAAGATCCTGCTGCTCGGCGTGGCGTACAAGGCGAACGTCCACGACACGCGCGAGTCGCCGAGCTTCGAGGTCATGCGCCAGCTGCTCCTGCGCGGCGGGGACGTGTCCTACTGCGACCCGTGGGTGCCGGAGTTCGAGCTCGACGGCGTCCTCCACTCGAGCGTGGAGTGGTCGGCCGAGCGCGTTGCCGGCGCCGATTGCGTCGTCCTCCTGACGCAGCACGGCGAGTTCCTCGAGCAGCCGCTCTGGGACCGCGCCCCTCTGATCGTGGACACGCGCAACGTCGTCCCGGACGGGGACAACGTCAAGCGCATCTGAGTCTGACCCTCTGCTCGTTCTCGGGGCGGGCTACATCGGGGCGAAGCTGGCGGAGCTCGCGCTCGACGCCGGGCTGCCCGTCACGCTCGCGGACAACTGGTACGCGACCAAGCGCGACCAGCTGGAGGGACTGGAGGCGCGCGGCGCGCGGGTAGAGACCGCCGACATCCGCCGCCCGCAGCACCTGGAGAAGCTGCTCGAGGAGCGGCCGCGGAAGGTCTACTTGCTCGCAGCACAGGCCAGCCGGCCGCTCTCGGAGCGCGACCCCGACTACACCGAGGAGACGAACGTGACCGGCGCTCGGCACGTCGCCGAGGCCGTGGCCGAGCTGGGCGCGCCTCTCGTCTACGGGAGCTCGGCACACGTGTACGGGGAGGGACTGGAAGGCGAGATCGGGGCGGAGCATCCGTACGGCGTGCAGCGCGACCTCTCGCACCTGTCCAAGATCTACGCGGAGCTGTGCCTGCAGCTGTACGCGAAGCGCGCCGGCTTCGAGCTGTCACTCCTCAGGCTGGGAATCGTGTACGGCCCGAGCCCGGTCGAGCACGGCCGCCCGGAGTCGCAGACGGTCGTGGACAAGTTCAAGGGGCTGGCCGCCGCCGGCGAGGAGCTCCCGCTGGACGACGGCGGCCGCGCCACGATCGGCGTCGTTCACGTCGAGGATGCGGCGCGCATCCTGCTCGAATCGCCGCGCTCTCCGCTCGAGATCGAGAACGTCGTCGCCGAGACGACGACCGTGGCCGGCGTGGCGGCTCTGCTTCGCGGGGGCGAAGCGCCGGATCCTGCGTGCACGTTCTCCTCTCCGTTCGAGTACCGCCACCGCCTGGCGGACTACCTGTGAAGCTCCTCGTCACCGGGGCGAACGGCTTCCTCGGCTCACGCTCGGCTGCGCTGCTACGCGAGCGGGGACACGAGGTGGTCGAGCTGGCCCGGCCGCTGGACGCGGGCGACCCCGCTGCCCGCGCGCTGGTCGAAGGCTGCGCCGCCGTGCTCCACTTCGCGGGCGTCCCCGACCCGGCGAGCGCGCGCAGCGACCCGGCCCGCGCCGTGCGCGAGAACGCGGGAACGACCCTCAACCTGCTGGACGGCTGTGCCGAGCACGGCGCTGGGCTCGTCTATCCCTCGACCGTCCGGGCAGCGGTCGAGCCGCCGCCGGACGAGTACGCGCTTTCCAAGCGCCTCGGAGAGATCGTCTGCCGGCTCCATCCCGCTCCCGCGACGGTCGTCCGCTTCACGTCCGTCTTCGGCCCCGGCCAGCTCGTGGACCAGGGGGCCACCGGAGCCATTGCGTGGTTCGCCGCCAAGGCGCTCGCGGGCGAGCCGATCGTCATCCCGGGGGACCCGCGGCGCGCCCGCGACTTCGTCTACGTGGACGACGCCGTCGCCGCGCTCGAGCAGATCGCGGCCGGCGGGCGCTGGAACGAGACCGTCACGGTGGCGAGCGGCGTCCCGACACCGCTGCTGCGCGCGGCTGAGCTCGTGGTCGAGGCGGTGGGAAGCTCTGTGCCGATCGAGACGCCCGGAGGAGAGCTCCCGCCGGGTGAGAACGAGAGCTACGTGGCCGACGCGCCGCTAGATTTTTCTGTCCGGGCCCTCGAAGAAGCTATCCCTGCCTATGTCGACTGGTTGCGTACCGCTCCTCAAAGCCGCGCCTGAGCGCGAACAGATCGCCGACCGCCTGGACGGCGGCGACTGGCGCGGGATCGAGCTCTGCCTCGCCGGCAAGCACGTCGCGAGCGACGCTGCCGTCGAGGAAGCGATACGTGCCTCGTCCGGCCTCGGCGTGCCCGTCACGGCCGAGTCTCCGGTCGCCTGGCCGAGTGGCGCCTTCGTCCGCGTCGACCGGCTGGACGAGGAGGCGCGGGCGGGCATCGACCGCAGCGCCCGCTTCGCCGCCGAGATCGGCTCCCCCGTCCTCACCATCCACCTGTTCGTCCCGCTCTCGCCGCGAGGAGTTCCGCGCGGCCGGCCCGGTCGACGCGGGCGCGGTGGAGGAGTTCCTGCGCTACTACGCCGACGCCTGCGTGTCGCGCGGGGTCACGCCGTTGATCGAAAACGTCCCGCCGATCCTGCGCATGCGGACGGGCGGCGTCTTCCTCTCGCAGGTCGGGGGACACTGGCGCGACCTCCTCGAATGGCGCGAGCGGGTGCCCGAGCTCGGCTTCACGTTCGACACCTCTCACGCCGCGCTCTTCCGCTCCTTTGCAGCCGCGTACCCCTCGCTCTTCGGGCTCGCCTCCGACGAGGAGCTCTCGCTCGACCGCTATGTGGAGGAGCTCGGCCCCGCCGCCGAGGTCGCGCACGTGTCGGATGCGCACGGCCTGCTCGGCGAGGGGCTGCCGTACGGGTCGGGCGAGCTCGAACTCGACCCCGTCGTGCGCCGGCTCGGCGAGCTCGTCCCCTTCATGGTCGCCGAGATCAACGAGCCCGATCCGGCGCGTTCCGTAGACATGAAGGCTGGGTACCGCGCGATCGAACGCGCGCTGGCCGAGCCCGCCGACCCGCCACGCCGGCCCGTGCGCCGCCTCCCGGCCGAGGACTTCGACTGGCAGCACGTCATCGAGCGGCGCGATCCCGTCCCGTCCGTGCTCGAGCTGCAGGAGCGCTTCGGCGGCCGGCGCATCCTCATCACAGGCGGCGGCGGGTCGATCGCGCACGTGCTCGCGACCTTCCTCGCCGGGTTCCGGCCGGAGCACATCACGCTGCTGGACGGCCACGAAGGGTCGCTGATCGCCGACCGGCGCAAGCGCTCTGCCGAGTCGCTCGAACGGATCTCGCACGTCCTCTGCGACGTCCGCGAGGCCTCGCGTCTCGAAACCGAGCTCGGCCGCGCCCACCCCGACATGGTCTTCCACCTCGCCGCCTTCAAGCACGTCGACTGGGCCGAGCACTATCCCGAGGAATTCGTCGACACGAACCTGCACGGGAGCTGGAACCTGCTACGCGCCGCCGAGTCGGCCGGCGTCGAGACGGTCGTCGTCGCGTCCACGGACAAGGCCGCGCTAGCCGCCAGCTTCTACGGCCGGACGAAGCGGTTCATGGAGCAGCTGTGTGCGTACGCCGCCCGCCGAGCGGGCGCGCAGCGGACGGCCGTCCGGTTCGTGAACGTCCTCGCGAGCGCCGGCGCCGTGTCGGAGATCTTCCTCCAGCAGTCCCGGGCGGGGGTGCCTCTGACGGTGACGGACACTGGAATGCTCCGCTACTGGATCACGATGGGGCACGCGGCGACGCTGGCCGCGCACGGCGCGCTGCTGGCGGGCGAGGGAGTGCCGCTGGCCACCGCGTCGGATCCGGTCGTGCTGACCGTCGGCGAGCTGGCGAAGCGGATCTGGACGCTGGCGGGGAACGAAGGCGAGCCGGACATGGACGTGATCGGGATCCGCCCCGGCGAGACGACCAGCGAGGTGCTGATCGGCCCGGGCGAGGAGCTCGGCGACGAGCAGCACCAGGGGATCGCCGAGATCGTCGGCGAGATCCCGACCGCGGCGCCCGCGTGGGTGCTCGAGCGACTACCTGCGCGCGGCCCCCGCGAGGACGCGCGCGCGGTCTGGATGGAGGCCATGCGCCGGCCGGGGCTCATCGCCCCGCACGTGCGGGACGCATCCCGTGGCTCAGTCTGAGACGTCGAGGGCCGCACTCGTCCACGGGATGTTCGGGGACATGCTGGTCGACCTGGAAACCTGGCGAGTGCGGTATCCGCCCCGCCGCTAGGCGCCAGCCACTGTCCAGCCGAGCGAGCGCGCGGCGTCCGCTTGCCGCCGGTCGAACGTGACGAACGTGAGGTGGTCGCGCTTCCGCACGCTCTGCCGGCGGCGAGATGGAGCGCGTCGAGCGTCTTGACGCCCGTCGAGCTCCGCGATCTCCGCTCCACGAGCACACGTCGTCTCATCGAGCTCGACGACCTCGACCGTAATCCAGTCGGTGGCGAAGGTCACGCTCGCGCGCGGAGCCGCGACTCCGGCAAAGCCTCGTTGCAGCGCGCGCCGAACTTCGACCACCGTGTGCGCTGCCGAAATCCATGCGGGATCGGACGCAAGCAGCTTCCGCGCCTGGTCGCTTTCGGGCTCGCTCGAGGTAGAGCTTCGACCAGAGCGCTTGCATCGACGTAGAGCGTCATTCGTCGTCTCGGTCTTCCCGGATGATTTCAATCGTCGGGGCGCTTCGGCTTGAGCCTCGGCCTGGTCAGCGTTCGCCGCTTCCCGCTCCCCGGCCGGATCCAGCCCTCACGGATTCCTCGCTCGACGGCCGTCTCAGTCGCCGGGCCGAGCGTCGCCTTCGGCTTGCCGCGGTCGGTCACGCGGATGACCTCCCCGTTCGCTGCCCGATCGAGGTAGATGCGACAGCTTCGCCTTGAGCTCGCGAACACCGACCTCAATCATATAGTCACATTAGCAAAGCAATGTGACTACTTTGTGCCGGTCAGGCGACGTACGTCGGGAAGCCGCGGAAGCCCGGATAGAGCGGCCGCTTCCGGCACAACTCTTCGCTCTGCGCGCGGAGGGCACCCAGGTCGGCGCCCTCTGCGAGCGCGCCGACGATGACCTCCCCCACTTCACGGCAGTCGTCCTCGTCGAAGCCGCGCATGGTCACGGCCGGCGTCCCGATGCGGATCCCCGAGGACTGCATCGGCGGCCGCTCGTCGAACGGAATCGTGTTCCGGTTGACGGTGACCTTGACCTCGTGCAGCCGCTCCTCGGCCTCCTTGCCGCTCCAATCGGTCGAACGGAGGTCGACCAGGAGCAGATGCGTGTCCGTGCCGCCGGTCAGAACGTCGAGCCCGCCTTCCTGGAGCGTCTCTCCCAAGACGTCCGCGTTCGTCCGCACCTGCTCCTGGTACTCGCGGAAGGCGTGCGTGCCGGCGATCTTGAAGCATGTCGCCTTGGCCGCGACGGTGTGGCACAGGGGACCGCCTTGCATCCCCGGGAAGACCGCCTTGTCCACCGCCAGCGCGTGCTCCTCCTTGCAGAGGATGAAGCCGGAACGCGGGCCGGCGAGCGTCTTGTGCGTCGTCGACGTGACGAAGTCGCAGTGGCGGACGGGGTTGGGATGGAGCCCTGCGGCGACCAGGCCGGCGAAGTGGGCCATGTCGCACAGGAGCAGCGCTTCCACCTCGTCGGCGATCTCGCGGAACTTGTCCGTCTCGACCACGCGCGGGTAGGCCGACCCGCCGCAGACGATGAGCTTCGGCCTCGACGCCTTCGCGATCTCGAGAACCTCGTCGTAGTCGACCATCATCGTCTCGCGCGAGACGCCGTAATGCACGATCGAGTACAGCTTCCCCGAGAAGTTGACCTTCAGCCCGTGTGTCAGGTGCCCGCCGTGCTGGAGCTCGAGTGAGAGGATCGTGTCGCCCGGGTCGAGCACCGCGGAATAGACCGCCATGTTCGTCTGCGCGCCCGCGTGCGGCTGCACGTTCGCGTGCTCGGCTCCGAAGAGCTCCGTCGCGCGGTCGCGTGCGAGATTCTCGATGTCGTCGATCACCTCGCAGCCGCCGTAGTAGCGGCGGCCGGGATAGCCCTCTGCGTACTTGTTGGTCGGGACGCTGCCGACCGTCTCCAGGATGCTCGGCCAGGTGAAGTTCTCGGAGGCGATCAGCTCGATCTGGTTGCGTTGCCGGTCGAGCTCACGGCCGAGCAGCTCGGCGACGTCCGGGTCGATTTCGGCGAGCCCTGCGGTGCGTAGGTGCTCGATCGTCTCCTGCGCGACGGCCACGCTTGGATCCTAGTCTGGCTTCGCGGACGCGCCGGATGGCCTCCTCCGAGGACGCCGCTCCTTCCCGCAGCACGCGCGGCTCGGCGCCGGCGAAGTCGATGACGGTCGAGGGCGTCCCGGGCAGCTCGCCGCCGTCCAGCAGCGCGCCGGCCCCGGCGCGGATCGCCTCCGGAACATCCTCGAGCCGGCGCGGATCCGGCCCCTCGTGCAGGTTCGCGCTCGTCGCCGCGACGCCGCCGACCTCGACGACGGCGGCCAGAGCCTCACCGCGGAGCTCCGGAACCCGGACGCCGATCGTGTCCGTGCGCGAGCCGGTGAGCCAGGGGAAGGCCCGCTGGGGGTTGGGAAGGACGAGCGTGTACGGCCCGGGGAGCAAGACGAGCTCCGGCCGCCCCTCCAACCAGGGTGCACGATCCAGGAGCCCGTCCAGGTCACCGAACAGGAGCGAGATCGGCTGCTCGGCCGGCGTGCCCTTCAGGCGTCGGAGGCGATCGACCGCGTCCTGCTCCGGCAGTGCGCACAGCCCGTAGACGGTGTCCGTGGGCAGGACGACGGGCTTGCCCGCAAGCAGCGCTTTCAGAGCCACCGGCCCTCCACGACCCGGTCGAGCCCGCCGAGATCCTTGGTGGTCTTCACGAACCCGTAGCCCAGCAGCTCGATGCGCTCGGCGAGCCTTTCGGTCGTGCCCGCGGCGGTCTCGAGCACCAGCCAGCCTTCCGGACGGAGCGCCGAGCGGGCCGCGGCTGCGATCTGCTCGCCCACTCCGATGCCGACGAGCGCGCGGCGCGGCTCCCAGTGCCGCACTTCTGGTTGGAGCTCGAAGATCTCGTCCGGCCTGATGTACGGCGGGTTGGAGACCACGAGATCGAACTCGCCGAGCGCGAGCCCCTCCGCGAGGTCGTGCTCGACGAACCGCACGCGCTCTGCGAGACCGGCCGCCTCCGCGTTCGCCTCGGCCACCTCGAGGGCCTCGGCGGAGCTGTCGATCGCCGTCACGTCCGCCCCGGCGTGCTCGTCCGCGATCGCCAGCGCGATCGCACCGGAGCCGGTCCCCACGTCGAGGACCCGAGGCGTTCCGATGTCGTAGATCCGCACCAGGCAGCGCTCGACGACGACCTCTGTCTCGGGTCGCGGGACGAGGACGCGCGAGTCGACCTTGAGCGTGAGGCGGCGGAAGCCCCACTCGCCGATGACATACGCCAGGGGCTCCCGGCGCTCCCGGCGCTCGAGCAGCTCCTCCCAACCCGGCTCGAGCTCTGCGTCCAGCTGCTCGTACAACCCGGTGCGAGTCGTCCCCAGCAGATGAGCGAGGAGCAGCTCGGCGTCCACGCGCGGGGTCTCAACTCCCGCCGCGGCCAGGCGCTCCTCCGCCAGAGCGAGCGCTTCGGAGACCGTCACTCCTCGAGCGCGCGGCGCCGGGCCTCGGTGGCCAGCGCGTCGGTGAACTCCGCCAGGTCTCCCTGGAGGATGCGGTCGAGCTGATGCTTCGTCAGCCCAATCCGGTGGTCGGTGACGCGATTCTCCGGGAAGTTGTAGGTGCGGATCTTCTCGGAGCGGTCGCCCGTCCCGATCTGCGAGCGGCGCGTCGCGTCCAGCTCGGCGCGCTGGCGCTCGAGCTCCTGCTCGTACAGGCGGGCCCGCAGCACGCGCATCGCCTTCTCGCGGTTCTGGAGCTGCGACTTCTCGTCCTGCATGGAAACGACGAGGCCGGTCGGGAGGTGCGTGATGCGGACGGCCGAGTCGGTGGTGTTCACCGACTGACCTCCCGGCCCGGTCGAGCGATAGACGTCGATCTTGAGGTCGTTGGGATCGATCTGGATCTCGACCTCCTCGGCTTCCGGCATGACGGCGACCGTCGCCGCCGACGTATGGATACGTCCCTGCGACTCGGTTTCGGGGACGCGCTGGACGCGGTGCGTGCCGCCTTCCCACTTGAACACGCCGTACGTGCCGTCGCCCTTGACCGCGAAGCTCACGTGCTTGTACCCGCCACCGTCGTTCGGGCTCGTCTCGAGCTGTTCGACCTTGTACCCCAGGTTCTCCGCGTAGCGCGTGAGCATGCGGTACAGGTCGCCGGCCCATAGCGCGGCCTCGTCGCCGCCCGTCCCCGACCGCACCTCGACGATCGCGTCCTTGGCATCGGCGGGATCCGCGGTGACGAGCGCGAGCTTGAGCTCCTCCTCGAGCCGGGCCGCCTCCTGTTCGTACTCGGGGATCAACCCGCCGAGCTCCGGATCGTCCCGGGCGGCGTCGAGGTCTGCACGCGCCTGCCGCCACTCCTCCGCCAGCCGGTGCGGCTCCTCGAGCTGCTTGAGCCGGCGCCCGATCTGGGCGGCCTCCCTGCGGTCGTTGTAGACGGCCGGATCGCTCATCCGCTCCTGCGTCTCGCGGTAGGAGCGCTCCAGGTCCTCGACCAGGCTGTCGATGGTCGTGCTCACCACGTCAAGGATACGACGCTATTTCCGGACGAACAGCGGGAAGGCCCTGGACGCCTTGTTGCCGGCGAGGTCGGTCGCCGAGACCTTCACGGCGTAGCGCCCCGCGCGCCGACCGCGCGCATCCCAGTACAGCGTGTGGGAGCCGCGCGAGAGGGTCATCCAGGACGTCGACCCTGCGATCGTGAGGCTGACGCGCGACATCTTCGAGACCCAGATCGAGATCTGCGCCGTTTTCTTGACCGGTCGCTTCGGACCGGAGGCGGTGAGGACGGGCGGCTCGTGCAGGTAGCTGTCGAAGCGGTCGGCGCGCTCGGCCCATACCGGGCTCTGCGTGGAAACAGCGATCCGCTTGAGCAGGTTCGTGTCGAAGACGTGGTAGTTGAGGGGCGACTCGGCGCCGCCGAGCGAATAGAGCGACCACGCGCCCGTGTCGAAGCTGTCGAAGAGCGTATCGGCCGTCTGCAGCAGGTTTTCCGAGAGCTCCGCGGCGCTCGGATCCTGGTTCAGCTGCGCGTAGTCGGCCAGCGAGAGAATGGACTGGAGCTGCGCGTTCAGAACGGGCATGCTGCTGAAGCTGTACAGCCGGATCCAGGCTCCGCCCGCAAGCGGGAAGACGTAGCGCGGAAGCGCCAGGTACGCCTTGCGCGCGACGTCGTAGTCGCCGTCGGCGGCGAAGGCGCGCGCCGCGACCGCCTGCACCATTCCCGACGTCCACGGCGGGTAGCCGCCGCCGAAGGGGAAGTAGTACTCCCACGTCAGCGCGCCGAGACGGGGGACCGCCCGCCCGATGAGCGCGGCCGCGAGGAAAGCCGCGGCGGTGTCATCGCCGTCCGTGAGCAGCCGGTTCAGGCGCGCGAAGTTCCCCAGCGGGTGGAACTGGAGGCCGTGACCGGCAAAGGCGCGGTAGACGACGCCGTCCGCGTCGAGGATGTCCGCGCCGTCCCGCGGCATCGCGCTGCTTCCCAGGTAGCGCGTGTTCGTGTCCAGCATCCCGAACAGCGCAAGCGCGCGCGGCGCGATGTATGCCTGCCACTGGCGCGCGACATCGTGCAGGACAGCGGCGAGGTTGCTTCCCCGCGAGCCGGGGAGCTTCCGCCAGGCGGTGGTCGACCGCGCGAGGATCGCCCGGTACGTCGCGGCGTCGTCCTGCGTCATCCACTCGACCTGGACGGCATGCGCGATTCCGCGCTGGACAAGCTTGGCGTCGCTCCACCAATCGGCCCGCGCGACGGAGACGGGAAGGACTGCTGCGACCAGCGCAACGGCGAAAAGGCGCTGCATCTAGCGCCTTTTACCTATTTCATGCCATTACTTCAACTCTGCGCTCTTCGGGGCTGAGCCGCCCCTCGAGCTGAAGCACCTCGCGCAGCGCGCCGATCGAGACCTCGATCTGGTCGAGCGTCGGCTGTCGCGTCGTCAGCCTCTGGAGCCAGAGGCCGGGCGCGAGCAGGGTCATGAGGATCCGGTTGTCGGTGTGCTTTCCGGCGAAGCGGATCAGCTCGTAGGCCAGCCCCGCGATCACCGGCAGCAGCAGGATCCGGGTCGCGATCAGCCAGTACCAGTCCGGCCGGCCGAAGAACGCGAAGACGAAGATCGCGATCACCATCACCCAGAGCAGAAAGGCCGTGCCACAGCGGGGATGGATCAGGCTGAAGCGCTGGACCCGCTCCGGGATGAGCTCCTCCCCCGCCTCGTAGGCGTTGATCGCCTTGTGCTCGGCGGCGTGGTACTGGAAGACGCGCTTGAGGTCGGGCAGCAGCGAGATCAGGAAGAGGTAGGCGATGAAGAGCGCGACGCGGATGAGGCCCTCGATCACGACGAAGTACTCAGTGCTGTGGATCGGTAGCCAGTTCGTGATGAGCGCGGGCGTGACCTTGAACAGCGCGACCGCGAAGCCGATCGCGACGACGAAGGCGAAGATGATCGCCCCGCGGGAGATCTCGGTCGAGACCTCCTCACCGTCACCCTCCTCCTGCGCCGCGTAGTTGGCCGAGATGGCGAGCGCGCGGAAGCCGATCGCGAGCGACTCGCCCAGCGCGACCACGCCGCGGATCACCGGCAGCCGGAAGACCCAGTGCCGCGCCATCGGCGAGGAGATCGAGTGGTTGACCTGCGCGATGTCGCCGTCCCGCTTGCGCACGGCGACCGCCCACGCGGAGGGGCCGCGCATCATCACGCCTTCGAGGACGGCCTGACCTCCGATGGGCGCGGACATGCGAGGAGTGGCTTAGCCGCGCCGCGCGGCGCCGCCGGCCTTCTCGAGCCGGCGCTGGAAGCGCTCCACACGGCCACCCGTGTCGAGCAGCTTCTGCTTCCCCGTGTAGAAGGGATGGCAGTTCGAGCAGATCTCGACGTGCAGCTCTGGCTTGGTGGAGCGAACCTGGAACTCGTTGCCGCAGGAGCAGCGAACGGTCGCCAGGACGTACTCGGGATGGATGCCGGTCTTCATTCTTCGTCAAGGATAGCAACGGCCGTTTGGGCGGCTACGTTGCCTCCGGAGACGACAGCAACCGTCGTTCCGGCCGGGTCGGCCTGGGCTTTTCCCGCCAGCAGGGCCGCCGTCGACACGGCGCCCGCGGGCTCGCAGGCAAGCTTCGCGCGCTCGTAGAGGAAGCGGAATGCGTCGTGGATCTCGTCCTCGGAGACGAGCACCATCTCGTCCACCAGCTCGCGGCAGATCGCCAGTGTGTTCGCGCCGGCGAACGGAGCGTTCAGCCCGTCCGCGATCGAGCGCGGCTCGACGGTGACGGGCTCGCCTGCCTCGAGAGCGACGTGCATCGCGGGCGAGAGCTCCGGCTCCACGCCGATGATGCGGACTGCGGGAGCAACGCCCTTCACGGCGGTCGCAATCCCCGAGATCAGCCCGCCGCCGCCGATCGGGACGACGACGGTGACGAGGTCGGCGACGTCCTCGAGCAGCTCGAGCCCGAGCGTGCCGTGGCCGGCGATCAGGTGCGGGTCGTCGAAGGAGTGGACGAAGACGCGGCCCGTCTCCTCCCGCAGCAGTTCGAGGCGCGCGAACGCCTCGGCGGGCGCCGGCGCCTCCTGATCGACCTCGGCTCCGTACTCGCGCGTCGCCGCGACCTTGGCCGGGCTCGCTCCCTGCCACATCACCACGAGGCAGTCGATCCCCTCGAGCGCCGCGCAATAGGCGAGGGCCTGCGCCGCGTTGCCGGCGGAGATGGTGATGACGCCGCGCGCCTTCTCCTCCGGCGACAGGTGCGCCAGGACGTTCAGCATCCCGCGCGGCTTGAACGAGCCTGTGCGCTGGAAGAGCTCCGCCTTGAGCGCGGCGGGGCCGCCGATCCTGGCGGAGAGCGTCGCGGAGCTGAAGGTCGGCGTGCGGTGCAGCCGGTCGCCGATCGTCTCGCGCGCGGCAAGCACGTCGTCGTGGGCGACCGGAAGCCCGGTGTGAGCTTTCGCCATGCGCCGAAGATACTCCGCCAGGTGCTCCTCGCGCTCTTGTTGATCCTTCTCGCGGGCTCAGGGCCGCCGCTCAGCGCGCGGATACCCACGGGCGAGCATCCCTGCGGCATCGCCTCCGGGTTCGGCGCCGTCTGGGTGGCGAACGACGGCTCCGGCACGCTCGCGCGCGTGAATCCGAGGACGAACCGGGTGACGCGGCGCGTGCGCATCGGACGCGGCGCCTGCTCGGTCGCCGCTGGGGCAGGCTTCGTGTGGGTGACGAACTACCGCACGCGGGCCGTGGTGCGGGTTGACCCTGCGCGGTTCGGCGTACGTCGCGTCGAGGTCGGCGGCGAGCCTTTCGACGTGGTCGTGGCGGCCGGGCACGTCTGGGCGACGGCGTGGGCGGACGGCCGCCTCGTCGAGGTCGAGCCGGGGAGCCTGCGCGTGGTCAGGCGCCTCGAGGTCGGGCCGTACCCGGCGGGGCTCGGCGTCCGGGCCGGCTCGCTCTGGGTCGGGTTCGGCCGGTCGGCAACCTCGATCGCCCGCGTCGATCCGGAGAGCGGCACGGTCATGCGCGTGCCGGTCGGTGTGGAAACGCCGGCGTGGTTCGGTGCGGGCACGCGCGACCTATGGGTCACCGCGGACGACAACGCGCTTGTCCACATCGATCCGCGGAGTGGCCGCGTGCTCGGCACCGCGCGGTTCGGGCGGACGCTCGGCCATCCCGCTGCGGCCGCGAACGGGACGATCTGGGTGCCGGACAAGGAGATCGACCGAGTCTTCCTGGTCGACCCGAAGACGGGACGGCCGACGAGGTCCTTCGCAGGCGGCGACGGGGCGTTCGAGGCCGTGAACGCGTACGGCTCGATCTGGATCACGAGCTACGCGGGCGCCGACATCCGGCGCTACCGCTCTCGCTGACGCTACGTAACCGTGTACTCCGGCCCGGAGCCGCCCTCGGGCGGCGTCAGCCGTCCGCCCTTCGCGGTGATAGCGCCGCACTGGACGCAGTTGGAGGGCGTCACCTCGAGCTCGACGTCGCCGTTGCCCAGGTCCCGCCCGAGCGCGTACACCTGCGCCGGGCACATGTGCTCCCACAGCTCGGCCAGGTCGCGCGGCACCTGGTGCCGGACGCGCAGGTGGTCCGGCGCGTCGTCGCGCGTCCGGTTCCCGCTCAGGAAGACACTCGAGAGCTTGTCGAAGGTCAGCGTCCCGTCCGGCTTCGGATACTGCGCGGCGCGACCGGAGCGAACGAGCTCTTGCTCGGAGTCCGGCTCCGTCTCCATCGGCCGCGGCGGGACGTGCCCCTTCGTCGCGGTCATCATCCCGGCGAGCGCCGAGCCCATCCAGAATCCGCGCCCGAAGGCCTGGCGCATGTTCCGCACCTCCTCCAGGTCCTTCCAGACGAAGCTCTCGCGCAGCGACTCGTCGTACGACTCGAGCCCGCCCGGCCGCCACGGCGTCTCCCCGCGGCCGATGGCGTGGAAGGCGGCCTCGGCCGCCAGCCGTCCCGATTCGATCGCGTAGTGGATTCCTTTGAGCGCGGGAACGTTCACGAGGCCCGCGCCGTCGCCCGTGACCAGCAGGCCGGGGGCGTGGAGCCGGCTGGGAAGCGACAGCAGTCCGCCCTCGGGAATCGTCTTCGCGCCCCAGGCGACGCGCTGGCCCCCGTCGAGCAGCTCGCGGATGAACGAATGCGTCTTCAGCTCCTGCAAGAGGTCGTGCACGGACAGCTCGACGTCGCGGTAGTCCATACCGACGACCATCCCGAGCGTGACCATGTCCTCGCCCATCGGGTAGATGAACGACCCACCGAACTCGCGGAAGCGCGCCTTTGGCCGGAGCGGCCACCCCACCGTGTGAATGACACGGTCCAGCGGCTTCGCGACCTTCCAGACCTCCTTGACCCCGAGCGCCCACACCTGCGGGTTCTCGCCCTGGAGTCCGAAGTGGTCGATGGCCACGCCGGTGAGGTGTCCCTGCGTGCCCTCGGCGAGGACGGTGACGCGCGCGACGATGTCCGAGCCCGGCTCGAAGTTCGACTGCTCTTCTCCGTTGCGGCCGCGCCCCTTGTCGCCCGTGCGCACGCCGAGGACGCGCGCGTCGGACACGAGCAGCTTCTGCCCGCTCGTCTCCGGCAGGATCGTCGCGCCCCCCTCCTCCGCCTGCTCGGCCATCCAGCGGCCGAGCTGTGAGAGCGAAGCGACGTAGTTCCGGTGGTTCTTCATCGTGGGCGGGGTCGGAATGCGCACCGCGTGGTTCAGCGTCATGAAGTAGACGGACTCCGCCTCGACCACCCCGTCGAACGGGAACTCGTCCAGCCTCTTGCGGCCGTGGAAGAGCCGCTGCAGGCCGCGCGGATTGACGACGGCGCCTGACAGGAGGTGCGATCCCGGCTGCTTTCCTTTCTCCAGAACCGCGACCGGGACGTCGCCGAGCCGCTCGGCCAGCTCCGGCTGCTCCTCGAGCAGCTGTCCCAGGCGGATCGCGCAGGCGAGCCCGGCAGGGCCGGCGCCGACGATCAGGACACCGACCTCGATCCGCTCGTCGGGAGAGTCGCTCGGCGGCGCGACGTACTCCGCCGGATCGAAGGGAGGCGGATAGTCGGAGGGCTTCACGAGCCTAGATGGTCGATGCCACGATCTCGCGCGTGCGGCTGCGCGATCTGGCACGCCTGGGCCGCGTCGGCCCGGCTATGGGCCGGCGGAGCCGGCCTCCGCCGCGCCGACGCTTCCTCGAGCCGGCCACTCACCGATGCCTCCAGCATCGGCAAGCGTCCGCTCGACGCCCCAGACGCACCAGCTCGCGCCCCGCAGTCGGCGATCTCATGGCATCACCCATCTCGTCGGGCCCGAACCAGCTCCGTCAGCTTCGGGACGATCTCGTGCAGGTCGCCGACGACGCCCAGGTCGCTGAACTCGAAGATCGGCGCGTTCGGATCCTTGTTGATCGCCACGATCACGCCCGAGCCCTGCATCCCGACCTTGTGCTGGATCGCTCCGGAGATCCCGCAGGCGATGTAGAGCTTCGGCGCGACAGTGCGGCCGGTCTGGCCGACCTGCGTCGCGTACGGATACCAGCCGGCGTCCACGACCGCGCGCGTCGCTCCAACCGCGCCGCCGAGCGCCTTGGCGAGGTCCTCGACCAGCGAGAAGGCCTCGGGTGAGCCGAGCCCGCGCCCGCCGGCGACGACGATCTGTGCGTCCTCGATCGACGGCCCCTCGGACTCCTCGTGCGCCTGCTCGACCATCGTGGCCGCGAGGGAGAAGTCCTGGATGTCGGCCTGCCGCTCCTGCACGTCGGCCGTCCCGCCGCTCTCGGCAGGATCGAACGAGCCCGAGCGGATGAGCGCGATGCGCGGCTCGGACGTCCAGCCGACGTCGACGAACACCGAGTCGCTGAGCGCAGGCCGCTTCCCGACCAGCTTCCCGTCCTCGCGGACGAGGTCGACGAGGTCCCAGTTGAGGCCCGCGTCCAGCCGGGCGGCCAGGCCGGCGGCGACATCCGCGGCGAGCACCGAGCTGCCGAAGAGGACGGTGTCGAAGCCCTCCTCCTGCACGAGCGCGGCGAGGGCGTCCACCCGTGGCTGCGGCAAGGGCGCCTCGAGCTTGGGATCGTCGAACACGTAGACGGTCTGCGCGCCGAAAGCCCCCGCGCCGGCGGCGGCGTCCTTCACGCCGGAGCCGACGATGACGCCCGCGACGCGGTCGTCGCCGAGCGAGGTGGCCTTCGAGAGGACGCCGAGCCCGCCCTTCTGCAGCTCGCCTCCGTGGTGCTCGAGGAAGACGAGGGTGCTCACAACAGCTTGTTCTCGGCCAGAAAGTCCACGATCTTCTGCGCGGCCGTGCCGTCATCCTCGATCTTCACCGAGTCCCCGCGCGCGGGGGGATCGTTGAGGGCGTACACCTCGGTGCGCGACCCGCCCTCGCCCACCTGCTCGCCCGAGAGCCCGAGGTCGGCGGTCGACACGGTCTCCTGCGGCTTCGACTTCGCGCCCATGATCCCCTTGAGGGAAGGAAAGCGCGGGTCGTTGATGGCGTCCGATACGGCAACGACGGCCGGTGTGGGAGCCTCGATCACGTCGTAGCCGAACTCGGTCTGGCGCTTCGCCTTCACCTTGCCGTCGGAGACCTCGAGCTCGGCCACTTGCGAAACAACCGGCAGGCGCAGACGGTCGGCGACGGCCGACCACAGGACGGCCCCGTCGGAGTCGCTCGATTGCTGGCCGAAGAGGATGAGGTCGGCGCCTTCGCGCTCGAGGGCGGCGGCGAGGATGCGGCTGGTCGCGACCAGGTCGGAGCCCTGGGCCTCCTCGTCGCTGACGAGGACGGCGCGATCGGCGCCCATCGCGAGCGCGCGGCGCAGCGACTCGAGCGCCTTCGCCGGCCCGAGCGTGACGAGCACGACCTCGCCTTCGCCGGCCTCCTTGATGCGCAGGGCCTCCTCCACGGCGTGCACGTCGAACGGGTTCAAAGCGCCCTCCACCGAGCGGTCGAGGCGCTTGGTTTGCGGGTCGATCCGCTTCGGGGCGCCCGCGTCGGGGACCTGCTTCACGCACACGGCGATCTTCATCGCCTGGACAATAACCATCCGACGCGCTCGCCCATTTCGGCACGAAGTTGTCCCGAAGCGCGCCGGAACCTTTGCTAGGGTTCGGCCCTTCGAGCGCGAACCGGAGCCTAATGCGACGCCACCGGACGACAGCCCGAGGGGGGATTTCTCTCTTGTTGCTACTCGGCCTTTCAGCCGGAGTAGCTGCCGCGTCCCCTAGTCCGACGCAGTACCCGGGCCAGGACGGGCCGGGCCGAAAGGGCGTCAAGCCGCACGCACCCGCAGCCTCGACCAAGCCCGCAGCGGTGAGCGCCGCCCGCTTCGTCTTCCCCGTCGTCGGGCGTGTGCAGTACACGAACGATTTCGGCGCGCCGCGTCCGCAAGGGCCACACGAGGGGAACGACATCATGGCCCCGCGCCGCGCGCTCGCCGTCGCGACGGAGGCCGGCAAGATCAAGTTCTGGACGCACTCCGCGACGGCCGGCTGCATGCTCTACCTGTACGGGAAGAGCGGCACGACGTACCTGTACATCCACCTGAACAACGACCTGACGAACCGCAACGACAACCGCGGCAAATGCGTCGCCGGGACGTCGTATGCGCCGGGCCTCAAGGACGGCGCCAAGGTGCAGGCCGGCCAGTTGCTCGGCTTCGTCGGCGACTCCGGTGACGCCAACGGCGTCGGCACCCATCTCCATTTCGAGGTGCACCCGCACGACGGGGGCGCGGTCAATCCGTACAAGTACTTGAACCGCGCCTACCGGCCGCTGTTCGCCGTGCTCCGCCGGAGGGAAGTTCACTCTTTCGGCGACCGCGACGGTCGTGTCGACGGCGCTCGACCCGGCGGCGACGAGCGCAACGCTCAAGGTCGACGTCAAGACCCTGCGCGTGTGGCCCGGCGGCTTCCGCATCCCGAGCGTCAACCGGGCGATCTCGCTGACGGTCGCCGACACGGACTCGATCCAGTTGCTCCACACCGGCCCGACTCCGGCGGCGACCACCGTTTCCCTCGCCCGCCTGACGGCAGCGAAGAAGGGGCAGTCGGTCACGGTCACGACCGCGCCGGCGGCAACGAAGCTCGACGCACTGCTCGGCCGCGGCCTCTTCGACGCCGCGACGGTCGTTCTAAAGCCGTCGTAGGCAGAGCCAAGGGGCGCCCCTAGCGCGTCCTCGGGCGGCGCTGGCAAAGGAGGCAAGCCGGCGGCGCGCAGGACAGTACGCATCTAGTACGGACAAGCGCCGCCGGCGCCGCATCCTGCGGCCAGCGTCGTCAGGCATTGGCCGGGGGCGGGCTCCGCCCGCCGCTGGACGATGCCGGCGAGGGCGTGCTAGGCGCGCGAGCCGCGCATGAAGAACGAGATCAGCCAGATCAGCGCGGCGATCGCGGCGAGGATGAACAGCCACTTCACCACGAAGCCGAGGCCGACGAAGAGCGCGACGATGAGCGCGAGGATGATGAGAAGAACCATCGGTACCGTCCTTTCCGGTTCGGACTGCCCGAAAACCTACTTGCCCTTGAACTCAGCCTTCCGTTTCTCGCCGAAGGCCGCAAGCCCTTCCTGAGCGTCCTCGCTGTCGAACAGCTCGGCGAACTCGTCGGCCTCGCGCGCGAGGTTGGCCACGTGGTCTCCCTGGAGCGCATGGTTGAGGGCGCGCTTGGCCGCGGCGAGCGCGATCGGGCTCTTGTCGGCGATCAGGCGGGCGGTCTCCAGGGCGCGCTCGAGCAGCTCGTCGGGCTCGTAGACGGCAGTGACGAGGCCGATCCGCAGCGCCTCCTCGGCATCCACGATCCGTCCCGTCAGCGTCAGATCCTTCGCCACGCCGACGCCGCACACCCGCGCCAGCCGCTGCGTGCCGCCCCAGCCGGGCATGATCCCCAGGTTGATCTCGGGCTGGCCGAGCTTGGCGTTCCTCGACGCGTAGCGGATGTCGCAGGCGAGCGCGAGCTCGCAGCCGCCGCCGAGAGCGAAGCCGTTGACCGCCGCGATCGTCGGTTGGGGCGAGGTCTCCAGCAGCTGCCCGACGTTGTGTCCGAGCTCGCCCCACTCCCGCGCTCCGGGAGTATCGAGCCCGCTCATGTGCTTGATGTCCGCTCCCGCCGCGAATGCCCGGTCCCCGGCGCCGGTGAGGACGATCGAGCGCACCTCTCCTTCCTCGCGCAGGCCGAGCAGGTTCTGACGCAGCGATGAGAGCGTCGCCACGTCCAGCGCGTTCATCGCCTCCGGACGGTCGATGGTGATGACCGCAACCGCGCCGTCGCGATCGACCGAGAGCGTCAAGCCGGTGCGCCGACGCGCTTCTGCAGGAAGTCGACGATCTCGCCGGTCGGCGTGCCCGGCGTGAACACCTCACCGACCCCGAGCCTCTTCAGCTCCGCGGCGTCGTCCGCGGGGATCGTCCCGCCCACGACCACGAGCACGTCCTCCGCTTCGTTCTCGCGCAGCCCCTCGAGGATGCGCGGGACGAGCGTCATGTGCGCGCCGGACAGGATCGAGATCCCCACGGCGTCGGCATCCTCCTGGATCGCCGTCTCGACGATCTGCTCGGGGGTCTGGTGCAGCCCCGTGTAGATCACCTCCATGCCGGCGTCGCGAAGCGCCCTCGCGATGATCTTCGCGCCGCGGTCGTGCCCGTCCAATCCGGGCTTTGCGATCACTACACGAATCCTCCCTGCCACGATTCGCAAGTATATGAAGGTGATCGCCGCGGCCCTCCTGGGCAAGAGACACTCGTGAAGCTCGAAATCGTCGGATGCTCACCCGCCTGGCCGAACCCAGGGGGCGCGCAGTCCGGTTACCTCGTCGAGGGGCCGGGACGCCTGCTGCTCGACTGCGGGCCGGGAATCCTGGCCCGTATGCGCGAGCAGAACGGCTGGCCGGAGGTCGACGCGATCGCGATCACGCACTTCCATCTCGATCACTGGGGCGATCTCGTCCCCTGGGTCTGGGGCCGGATGTATGGACTGGGACGCGAGCTGCGCACTCCGGAGCTGTGGGTGCAGACCGGTGGACGCGAGGAGCTCGAGCTCTTCGGGGAGCACTTCGGAATGCCGGACATGTTCGAGCGCACCTTCGACGTGCATGAATACGAAGAGGGACAGGAGTTCGAGGCTGCCGGCCTCCGCGTCCTGCCGATCCGGCTGCCGCACTACACGCTGCGCACCTTCGGCTTCCGTGTCTCCAACGAGACGAAGACACTCGCGTACTCGGGCGACAGCGGGCCGAGCGTGCACCTGGCGGAGCTCGCGCGGGACGTCGACCTCTTCCTGTGCGAGGCGACGCTCGAGCGCGGCGAGCTGGACGGCCAGCCGCGGGGCCACCTCTCCCTCGAGGAGGCGTGCGCGGCGTACGAAGCGTCAGGAGCGAAGCGGCTGCTGATCACGCACCGTCCGAGCGAGCTGCCCCTGGACGGAGCGCTCGAACAGGCCTACGACGGTCTCGAGCTCGAGATCTGACGCTCGCGCACGTGGGCGGCGTACGCGCGCCGGCCGCGGATGCCGCGGAACACGAGAAAGCCGAGGACCAGCAGTATCGTCCCGCCGACGATTCCACCGGGAACGAAGAACCACGCGGCGCTCGCGGTGTGCGGCAGCGGCTTCGGGTTCCTCGTCCCGATCCCGAACGGGTTGAAAGTGCCCCCCGCGCGCGAGCTCACGTTGTAGTCACCGCTGGGCGAGGAGACCGGGATGAAAGAGGAGACGAGCCAGCGCTTCCCCTTCGCCTTGCCGCACGGCTGCACGGTCAGGTCGAAGACGACCGGATTCAGCTTCTTCTTCGGCTTGGCATAGAGCGCGACCTGGACATCGACCTCGCTTGCCAACGAGTAGGAGAGGCGCCACTTGCCCAGGAAGACGGGATACGGGACGACGGGGATGTTGCCCTTCGCCCAGCGCGTGCGGGTGAACCCCTGCTTCATCTCCGGGCAGACGAGGTCGTAGGAGGACTCGAGATGCTTGCGCGCGACCGCGGTCATCACGAACGCGCGTGCAACTCCCAGGACTTCGCCCGCGCGCGGCGAGAATGCCTTCGTCTTCTCCGGCACGACCACGTCTCCGCCGGGCGAGGTCGCCTCGCCGGCGCGCTTGCCGGGGTGCGGGAACGCGACGATGAGCCCGGCGACGAGGGCGGCCACCACCACGAATCCCCCGGCCCAGAGAAGCCTACGCCTCATCCTTGGCGACGAGAGGAAGCTCACGACGACAGCCTAGATGGTTGCCGGCGAGAGATCGTGGCGACCATCTAAATAGTTGGGCCGCCGGGCATCCGGCGCTCGCGGACGTACTGGTTGTAGGCGCGCTTGCCCTTGTAGCCGCGGATGCCGACGATGCCCAGGGCGATCAGGAGCATTCCCAGCATGATCCCGAGCGGAATCGCGAGCCAGCCCGCGCTCCCGCGCTTCGGCTGGAAGAGGCTCGGGTCGCGCGTGCCGATCGAGATCGGATTGAAGTGGCTCTTGTCGTCGGCCGAGCCGAAGTCCCCGCTCGCGGAGGGGGTGGGGATGAACGAGGACACGAGCCAGCGGTTGGACGTGCTCGCGCCGCACGGCTGGAGCGTGAGGTCGAAGACGACCGGATTCAGCTTCTTCTCCGGCTTGGCATAGAGCGCGACCTGGAGGTCGATCTCCCTCGTGACCGAGTAGGCGAGGTGCCACTTGGCGAAGTTCGCCGGATACGGAACGACCGGGATGTCTCCCTTCGCCCACGCCTGCTTGCTGTACCCCTGTCGCATCTGCGGGCAGACCATCTCCCAGGAGTCCTCGACGTGGTTCCGGCGCACGGCGCTGAGCACGAACTGCTCGGCGAGCGCGAGGATCTCATCCTGGCGCGGCGCGAACGCCAGCTTCACGTCCGGCTTGACCAGCGTGCCTCCCGGCGAGGTCTTGGAGCCGGGCGGAGGCGGCGGGTTCTTGATGACGACGATCAGGATCGCGACGACCCCGGCGAGCGCCGCGAAGCCGGCCATCCAGATGAGGCGCCTCCTGACCCTTGCCGAGGACAGGCGGCCGCTCACGCTGGAAGGCCCCCCTCCATCGCGTGACCGCTAGGGCCGGCCTACCCGTCGCCGGTGTAGCCCGGCTTGGCGAAGTTGGTCGCCGGCATCCAGTAGCTCACGAGCCACCGCTTGTGGTCGCCCGTGCCGTAAGGAGTTAGCCCGATCCGCATCGGTACCTCCTTGTCGATCTCCGGCCTGGTGGGCTGCATCCGGAGCACGACGAGGATCTCCTTCGTCGACGCCTCCTCGAGCCTGTAGCTCACGCCCTTGAGCGTGTAGCCGGGGAGCGGGATGACCGAGCGAGCATCGACGGTCGCCCACTTGTGCTGCGAGGCACCTTGCGTGATGTTCGGTGCCGTGTACTTCCACGAGGGCCCGTAGTTGTTGTGGAGGACGCCGGGCATGAATCCGACGATCGCCTGCTTGACCTCGGACGGGAGCTGTTCGTAGCTCGTGATCTTGCCGCCGTTCGCGCTCGTCAGCGACGTGGTCTTCGGAGGTAGCTGCGGCTTGAAACCCGCGGCGGGCGCTGCCGGCGTGGAATCGCTTCCGCCGGCGAACTTGACGATCAGGAAGACGACGCCCGCGACCAGCACGGCCAGCGCAGCCCAGAACATGATCCGTTGGTTGCGCGGCGAGGAGACGGTCGACTGAAACGTATTCATCGGGGTCAAACTGATAGACGCTCAGGGTAGCGAGTTTGTTAGACGGCTCCAGGCTCCCCTCAGGAAACTCTTAGAAAGAGGCGACTCCCCCTCGCGCGACCTATGAGCGGCCTATCAGCCGTTGCCGCTGTAGGGGACGGCCGCTTGGTTGGTCGCCGGCAACCAGTAGTTCACGAGCCAGCGCTTGTCCGCGCCCTTGCCGTACGGCCTGAGCCCGATCCGCATCGGAACCGGCCGGCCGACCGACGGCTTTGAAGGCTGCATCGTCAACGTAACGAGGACGTCCTTCGTCGTCGCGTCCTCGAGCTTGTACTTCACGCCGTCGAGCGTGTAGCCCGGTAGCGGGATGACCGAGCGCGCGTCGACGGTCGCCCATTTGTGCTGGGACGCGCCGTGCGTGATGTTCGGTGCCGTGTACTTCCACGAAGGGCCGTAGTTGTTGTTCAGCACGCCGGGCACGACGAATCCGACGATCGCCTGCTTGACCTCCGACGGGAGCTGGGCATAGCTCGTCACCTTGACGCCGTTCGCCGTGAGCGCGGTCGTCTTCGGAGGCAGGGTCGGCTTGAATCCCTTGTCCGGCGCGGTCGGCGTCGAGCTGCTTCCACCGACGAGCTTCACGATCAGGAAGACGACGCCGGCAATGAGCACGGCCAGGCCAACCAGGAAGATGATGCGCTGGTTGCGCGGTGAAGAGATGGTCGACTGGGACGTATTCATCGCGGTCAAATCCTAAGGCGCCAACGTAGCGACTTTGTTAGGCGGAACAGGGCCGCCCTCAGGAAACTCTTAGAAAACCGGGGTTTCTCTCCAGACGCCCCAGGTTTCCCGAAGCGCGTCGCACATCTCGCCCATAGTCGTATAGGCACGCGAGGCGTCGACTATCAGCGGCATCAGGTTCACGTCCTCGCGCACGGAGGCCTCCTTGAGCCGCGCGAGCGCCTGCTCCACCGCGGCCGAGTCGCGCCGCGCGCGCACCGCCTGCACGCGCTCGATCTGCTTCTGCTCGAGGGCGGGATCGATGCGCAGGAGCTCGAGCTCGTGCTCGTCGTCCTGCTCGTAGCGGTTGACGCCCACGATCACGCGCCGGCCCGCTTCGACCTCGGACTGGTACCGGAACGACGCCTCCGCGATCTCGCGCTGGAAGAAGTTCTCCTTGATCGCCGGGATAACGCCCCCGAGCCGCTCGATGCGGTCGAAGTAGTCGTAGGCGCCGGCCTCCATCCGGTTCGTCAGGTCCTCGAGGTAGTAGGAGCCGCCGAGCGGGTCGATCGTGTTCACGACGCCGGTCTCGTGCGCGATCACCTGCTGCGTGCGGAGCGCCAGCCGCACCGCGTCCTCGGACGGGAGCGCGAGGGCCTCGTCGAACGAGTTCGTGTGCAGCGACTGGGTCCCGCCGAGCACCGCGGCGAGCGCCTCGAGCGCCGTGCGCACGATGTTCACCTCGGGCTGCTGGGCGGTCAGCGAGACGCCGGCGGTCTGCGTGTGGAAGCGCATCAGCCACGAGCGGGGGTTCTTCGCGCCGTAGCGGTCGCGCAGCTCGCGCGCCCAGATGCGCCGCGCCGCCCGGTACTTGGCGATCTCCTCGAAGAAGTCGACGTGCGCGTTGAAGAAGAAGGAGAGGCGCGGGGCGAAGTCGTCGACGTCGAGGCCGCGCTCGATGCAGGCATCCACGTACGCGAATCCGTTGGCGAGGGTGAAGGCGAGCTCCTGGACGGCGTTCGACCCGGCCTCGCGGATGTGGTAGCCCGAGATCGAGACGGGATGCCAGCGGGGCAGCTCCTCGGAGCAGAACGCGATCATGTCCACCACCAGCCGCATGGACGGCTCGGGCGGGAAGATCCACTCCTTCTGCGCGATGTACTCCTTGAGGATGTCCGTCTGGATCGTCCCGCGCAGCTGGTCACGCGGCACGCCCTGCTGCTCGCCCACGCAGATGTAGAAGGCGAGGAGCATCGCCGCGGCGGAGTTGATCGTCATCGAGGTGGAGACCTCACCGAGCGGGATCCCGCCGAAGAGCGTCTCCATGTCCGCGAGCGAGTCGACGGCGACTCCCTCGCGGCCGACCTCCCCGAGCGACCGCGGATGGTCGGAGTCGTAGCCCATGAGCGACGGCATGTCGAAGGCTGTGGAGAGGCCGGTCTGGCCGTGCTCGAGCAGGTAGCGGAAGCGCGCGTTCGTCTCCTCGGCCGTGCCGAAGCCGGCGAACTGGCGCATCGTCCAGAGCTTCCCGCGGTACATGGATCCGTAGACGCCGCGCGTATACGGATAGACGCCGGGGTAGCCGAGGTCGCGCTCGTAGTCGATCTCGACGCTATCCGGGGAGTACAGCGGCTCGTTCTCGAGACCGGAGATGGTGGAGGAGAGCTCCCCCTGCCGTTCGGGCGTCGCGTCGTAGAGCTCCTCGCGCCAGGCGTCCGTGCCGGTAAGGCTGGTTTGAGGATCTTCCGTGGTGGCCATCGCCCGAATTGTACGGGCGGCTCCACTTGCGCTACCCACGGCGAGCATGCCACTCTGAGCGTCCAAGACGATGCCCTTTTGCCCGAATTGCGGCCAAGGCGTCCCTGCCGAAGCTCGGTTCTGTCCCGCATGCGCCCATCGTCTTTCCCCGCCGGAGGTGGAAGAGCCGCGCGAGGAGCGAAAGGTGGCGACGGTTCTCTTCGCCGACCTGGTCGGTTCGACGCAGCTAGCGGGCGGACAGGACCCGGAGCGCACCCGGGCGTTGCTGAATCGCTTCTACGACGCGATGGCTGCCGAGATCAGCAGTGCCGGGGGAACCGTCGAGAAGTTCGTCGGCGACGCCGTCATGGCGGCGTTCGGTGCACCGCTCTCGCTGGAAGACCACGCGGAACGAGCCCTGCACGCCGCGCTCTCGATGCGGCTGCGGCTCGACGAGCTCTTCGGCGACGCCCTCTCGCTGCGCATCGGGGTGAACACCGGCGAGGTTGTCGTCGGACCGGCGCGTGAGGGAAGCTCCTTCGTGAGCGGCGACGCCGTCAACGTCGCGGCACGGTTGGAGCAGGCAGCCGGGCCGGGCGAGATCCTCGTCGGCGAACGCACGGCGTCGGCAGTGCGCGGCGCCTTCGAGCTGGAGGAGCCGACGCGTGTCGAGGCGAAGGGCAAGGAAGGCGGCGTCGTCTGCCGGCGACTCGTCCGCGCGCTGTCGCTCATGCGACCGCGGGGCGTCGGAGGACTGCGGCAGGCGTTCGTGGGCCGCGAGCAGGAGGTGGACGCTGCTGCGCGCGTCGTACGCACGTGCGCGAGCGACCGAAGAGCCGCAGCTCGTCACGATTCTCGGCGAAGCCGGCATCGGCAAGACCACGCTCGTCCGCGAGCTGTGGGGTTGGCTGGGCTCGCAGTCGCCGGAGCCGTTGCGGCGCACCGGGCGGTGCCTCTCGTACGGGCAGGGCATCACCTACGTGCCGGTCGGCGAGATCGTGCGCGAGCACCTGGGGCTGGTCGAAGGCGGACCGGCCGACGTGATCCGGCGTCGCCTCGGGCGGCACGAGATGCTGGGCCTCGCGCTCGGCCTCGAGGCACCCGAGGACCTCCATCCGCTGGCGGCGCGCGACCGGCTGCGTCAGGCATGGGTCTCGTTCCTGGAGGAGCTCGTCGTCCGAGCGGCCGGCAGTCGTTCTCATCGAGGACCTCCATTGGGCCGAGGAGCCGCTTCTCGACCTGCTCGAAGCAGCGTTCCACGACGTGCGCGGGGCGCTGCTCATGCTCGCGACGGCACGCCCCGAGTTTCTCCAGGCTCGACCCGGGTGGGGCGTGCGTGGCGGCCGCTCGCAGACGCTGTGGCTGGAGGCGCTGTCGACGACCGATGCCGAACGAATGGTCGAGCAGCTCGTCCCCGCGACGCTGCCAGAGTCGATCCGTGAGGTCGTGATCGCTCGGGCCGAGGGCAACCCGTTCTTCGTCGAGGAAGTCGTGCGGACGCTCATCGACCAGGGCGTGTTGCGCCGAAACGGCGGCTGGACGGTCAGCGAGCTGCCGCCCGAGCTGGCGGTGCCGGACACCGTTCAGGCCGTTCTCGCGGCACGCATCGACCTGCTGGCGCAGGCGGAGAAGGCGGCCCTCCAGGCTGCCGCGGTGATCGGAAGGACGTTCTGGTCGGGCCCCGTCTACGAGCTCGCGGGAGCTCAGCAGCCCGATCTGCGCCTGCTCGAGGAGCGCGACTTCATACGGCACCGTCCGAGCTCATCGATCAGCGGCGAGCGGGAGTTCGTGATCAAGCACGCGCTGACGCGCGAGGTCGCGTACGAAAGCTTGCCGAAGGCAAAGCGGGCACACCTGCACGCGCAGTTCGCGAAGTGGTTGGAGCGTACGGGCGAGGGACGGCGCGACGAGCAGGCGGCCATGCTTGCGCACCACTACGCCGCCGCTGCGGATCCCGCCGAGGCCGACCTGGCGTGGACGGGCGCCGAGGACGAGCTCGCGCCCGTTCGCGAGCGGGCGGTGTTCTGGCTCCGGCGCGCCGCCGAGCTCGCCGTCGGCCGCTACGAGATCGAGGACGCCATCGCACTCCTCGAACGGGCGGCGGCGCTCGAGCCCGATCGCGCAGCGCAGGTGAAGATCTGGCGTGAGATCGGCCACGCGAATGCTCTCTACTACAACGCCGCCGGCTTCTCGGCGGCGATGAAACACGCGATCGAGCTCGCCGGAGACGAGCCGCGAGGCGACGGAGCTCTACTCGGAGCTGGCGTTCCAGACTGTCATCCGCCTTGGCATGTGGGGCGTGCCGCCGGACGTCCGCATCGTGGAGGGATGGACCGCGCAGGCGCTCGAGCGTGCCCCCGCCGCGAGCACCGCGCGCGCGAAGGCACTCATAGCTCGCTGCTACTCCGATTACGACAAGTCGTCGGAGCTGGTCGCCGAGGCCTGCGAGGTGGCCGAGCTGCTGGATGAGACGTCACTCCGTTCATACGCGTACGACGTCCGAGCAGTCATGGCGTTCGCCGCGGGCGAGCACGACGAGTCGTCGCAGTGGTGCGACCGGAGGCTGGCACTCGTGGACGAGATCACCGACCCGGACCACCAGGCCGACATCTACGCGAACGCAATCGCACCGGCGGTCGCGCGCGGCCGCTTCGACGACGCGCAGCGTTACGCGCTCCTGCACGGGGACGTCACGAGCGGCCTCTCGCCCCACCATCGGCGTCCACGGGGTCGGCGCGCTGCTCGAGCTCGAGGAACTGCGCGGCGATTGGGATGGCGCGGTCGAGCTGCAGCGACCGATCGAGCACGCCGTCGCCGACAACGCAGCCACGCCGTGCGTCCGAAATCCGCGATCACTCCTCGTCTGCGCGATGGCGCATGCCTACCGCGGCGAAGAGTCAGAGGCGCGGCGTCTCGAGGAGCGTGCTCAGGAGCACAGCATGACCGGCTACGGGACGGTGCTGGACACGCCTCGCATTCAGCTCGCTCTCCACCGCGGCGACCTGGATGCCGTCGCGTCACTCCTCGGCGAGCCCGCAGTCCGGCGCACCAACTGGTTCTACCTCAGCTCGATGGCGACTCACCTCGACGCCCTCGCCGCCCTCCGTGACCGCGAGCGCGTCGAGCGCGAGGCGAACAGCGTCCTGCAGCCGAACACCTACCTCGAACCGTTTGGGCTGCGTGCCCTCGGGATCGTTCGCGAGGACCGGGCCTTGATCGAGCGCGCGGCAGCGACGTTCGCCGAGCTCGGCCTCGCCTGGCACGCCGAGACCACGCGAGCGCTCGTCTAGCTAATCCACCCAGAAGTCCGGGTTGAACTCGACGTCGTCGAAGCCTGCCTGAGGCGCCCCCATGGTCACGAACACTGCATCGTCGTCGTCCGTCGCGCGAAACGCCCGCTCCGTCTCCGGCGGTACGCGGACCGCGGTCCACGGCTCGAGGTCGACGACCTCATCGCCGAGCTTCGCCTGCGCGCGGCCCGACACGAGGAAATAGACCTCCTCCTGCACGCCGTGCCGATGGCCCCGCGCGGGCTTCCACCCGCGCCCGAAACGCTCGAACGTGACGGCGAAGTTCTGGAGCCCCAACGCTTCCCGCAAAAAGCGGATCTCGAAGTGGTCGGGATCCATTCCCACGTCGGCGGCCATGTCCTTGACGTCTGAGACGCGAACGACCGTGTAGTCGGCCACGATGCCCTCCCTGTCAGCGGTGCGCAGCATCGTACTGCCGATTCGAGCGGCGGTTGCACGCGAGCCGAGGACGGCATATGCGAACACCGCCCGCGATCACACAGGCGCCCGCCCCAGCGAGGCGATCGCGAGGCCGATGACGACCGCGTCGGCGGTGTCCAGGCCCGCGCGAGGCGGCTTACCGGCTCTCGCCAGGCTTCCAGAGGATCTCCTCGCGGCCTTCGTTCGCGGCGCGCGCGAGGATGAACAGCAGGTCGGAGAGGCGGTTCAGGTAGACGAGGACGAGGGGGTTCAGCTCGACCTCTTTCGCAGGCCGCAAGGGTGTCGCGCTCGGCGCGGCGGCAGACGGTGCGGGCGACGTGGAGACGCGCCGCCGCTTCGGTCCCGCCCGGGCAGCACGAAGCTCTTCAGCTCGGGCAGGTCGGCGTTGAAGCGGTCGCAGTCCTGCTCGAGCGCGTCGATCTGCTCCTGGGTCACGCGCAGCCGGCCGTCCCCCACGCCGTACGGGACGCTCAGATCGGCTCCCACGTCGAACAGCTCGTTCTGCACGCGCTCGAGCACCGGCGCGCGCATCTGCGTCGAGGTCGCCGGCGAGCACGACACCGATCGCCGCGTTCAGCTCGTCCACGGTGCCGAAGGCGCCGATCCGGCAGTCGAGCTTGGACGCCCGCGAGCCGTCGCCGAGGCTCGTCTCCCCCTTGTCCCCGCCGCGCGTGTAGATGCGCGTCAGGCGAACCGGCTCGTCGACCTTTCGGGGCACACCTCTAGATTACGGTGATGATCCGACGCGCGACGGAGGCGGACGCCGCGGAGGTCAGCCGCGTCTTCGTCGCCGCGCGCGACGAGATGACCTATCTCCCGCGGATCGTCGACGAGCATCGCCCGTTGCTCGGCGGGTGGTTCATCGACCGCGGGGCGATCTTCGTCGCGGAGGAAGAGGGCCGCGTGCTCGGGATCAGCGGCGTGCACGAGGGAGAGTTGACGCACCTCTACGTCGCTCCCGAAGCGCAGAACCAGGGCATCGGCAGCGCGCTGCTGGAGCATGCCAAGGCGGAGAGCCCGGACGGTCTCTACCTGTGGGTCTTCCAGAAGAATGCGGGCGCGCGGCGTTTCTACGAGCGGCATGGGTTCCGGCTGGTCGAGCTCACGGACGGGTCAGGAAACATGGAGCGCGAGCCCGACGCGAGATACGAGTGGACGTCCGTCGGCTAGCCGACGGGCTCTGGATCTGGCGCGCTCGTCATCCGAACGCGCCGAACTGGCCCGACTGGGGCCCTCCGGTGCCGCCGGAGGTCGGATGCGTCTACTACGAGGCTGCGGACGCGACCGTCCTCGTCGATCCGCTTCTGCCGGCCGGCGAGGAGGACGAGTTCCTTTCGTACCTCGACCGCGACGTCGAGCGCCGCGGGCTGCCGGTCGTCGTCCTGCAGACGTCCGCCTGGCACGCGCGGAGCTCGCCGTTCCTGCGCGAGCGCTACGGGGCCGAGGAACGGATTCCGGACGGGATCGAGGCGCATTCGATCGAGGGCGCACCGGAGCGGCAGCTCGCGTTCTTCATCCGGCCGCACCGCGCGCTCGTCGTGGCAGAGGTCTTCGTGGGAGACGGCGCAGGCGGCCTGGCGCTCGTGCCATCACCGGCGCTTATCGACCGCGCCGCGCTCGATAAGTCCCTGGAATCGCTCCTGGAGCTGCCCGTCGAGCGTGTGCTCGTCTCGCACGGCGAGCCCGTGCTCGAGAACGGGCTCGACGCGATGCGGCTAGCCCTGGGCGAGGGCCTGCCGGCGCAGGCCGAGGACTGAGCGCGCGATCACCAGCCGCTGGATCTCGCTCGTCCCCTCGTAGATCTCGGTGATCTTCGCGTCGCGGTAGTACCGCTCCACCGGGAACTCCTTCGTGTACCCGTAGCCGCCAAAGATCTGGATCGCCTCGGCGGTCTGACGGCGTGCCATCTCCGAGGCGTAGAGCTTCGCCTTCGCGCCCTCCTCCGTGTGCGGCTTGCCCTGCTGCTTCAGCCAGGCCGCGCGGTAGACGAGGAGGCGGGCCGCGTCGATCTCGGTAGCCATGTCGGCCAGCTTCCACTGGATCGCCTGGAAGTCGGCGATCCGCTGGCCGAACTGCTTGCGCTCGAGCGCGTAGGCGCGCGCCGCGTCGTACGCGGCCTGCGCGATGCCGAGCGCCTGGGCCGCGATGCCGATCCGGCCGCCGTCGAGCGTGGACATCGCCACGGCGAAGCCCTTCCCCTCGTCGTGCAGCATGCGGTCGCCGTCGACGTAGGCGTCCTCGACCACGATCGAGTTCGTCACCGACGAGTTGAGGCCGAGCTTCTCCTCGCGGCCGGTGACGCGGATGTGGTCGCCGTCGAGGATGAAGGCCGAGACGCCGCGCGCGCCCGGTGTGTCGGGGTCGGTGCGCGCGAAGAGGAGAAACGTCCCCGCGTACTCGGCTGTCGAGATGAACTGCTTCGTGCCGGAGATGCGCCAGCCGTCACCGTCCCGCGTTGCCGAGGTGCGAAGCGCTCCGGCATCCGAACCCGCCTCTGTCTCGGTCAGGGCGAACGCGCCGATCAGTTCCCCGCGTGCGAGCGGCGGGACGAAGCGCGCGCGCTGTTCGTCGGTGCCGAGTGTGAGGATGGGGAGCGTCACCGCGCTCGTATGGACCGCGACGGTGACTCCGACCCCTGCGTCCGCACGCGAGAGCTCCTCGAGGACGAGGATGTACGACACGAAGTCGGCGCCCGCGCCGCCAAGCTCCTCGGGGATGCACACGCCCATGAGCCCGAGCTCGGCGAGCTTGGGATAGAGCTCGCGCGGGAAGCGGTGCTCGCGATCCCACTCGGACGCGTTCGGCTCGATCTCGGCGTCGGCGAAGTCCCGCGCAAGCGCCTTGATCTCCCGCTGCTCGGGGGTTAGCTCGAAATCCACGCCAGGAATATAGTCAGGGCAAGTTGAGGCTCCTGGCTGCGCTCCTCCTCGTCGTCCCTCTACTGGCGGCGGCATGCGGCAGCGGCGGGGCCGGCTCGCCCGAGAGTGTCGTGCGCGAGTGGAGCGACGCTTTGAACTCGGGGGACAACGAGCGGGCCGCCGACCTGTTCGCACACGGGGCGCAGGTCGTCCAGAACAACACCGTTCTCTTCCTGCAGACACACGAGGACGCGGTCGACTTCAACTCCGCCCTGCCGTGCTCGGGCAAGATCGTGGACGTCAAGACCGACAAGGACACGGCGACGGCGACGTTCGTGCTCGGCGATCGCAAGGCCAACCGGTGCGACTCGCCCGGAGCGAAGGCGATCGCCGCCGTCAAGGTGCTGCACGGGAAGATCGTGCTGTGGCACCAGCTTCCGTCCCCGCAGCCGCTCCCCCCGCCCCCGGTATGAGCGAGACCCTCGTCCGAGATGCGCTCGCATAGGGTCACCGCGCGTGGCTGGGCTTCTCGATCGGGCTCTACGTCTTCCCGGCCGCGCTCCTCCTGGCCGCATCGGCGTTCCTAGTGGACGTGTCCGATTCCTAGGAAGGGTCTGACCCCTCACCTGGCGACGCGTCTCGAATTCAAGCGAGAACGAACACCGGGGTCTGACCCCGGTGTTACGAGAACGTGTCTAGTTGCGAACACTTCGTTCAGTCGTAGCGGTAGAAGCCTTCGCCGGATTTCCGCCCCAGCTTCCCCTCGCCGACGAGCTCCCGGAGCCGCGGGCAAGGCGCATACTTCTCGTCGTTGAGCCCCGAGTGCAGCACTTCCATGATCGCCACGCAGGTGTCGAGCCCGATCAGGTCGGCGAGCGCGAGCGGCCCCATGGGATGCGCGAACCCGAGCCTCGCGATCGTGTCGATCGCCTCTGCTTCGGCGACGCCGTCGTGCAACGCCCACACGGCCTCGTTGATGTACGGCATCAGGATCCGGTTGGATACGAAGCCGGGGAAATCGTTCGCGACGGCGGGCGTCTTGCCGAGGTCGCGGGCGAGCTCGGTGATCGCCTCGGCAGTCTCGTCGGACGTCTCCCGGCCGCGCACGATCTCGACCAGCTGAAGCACCGGCACCGGGTTGAAGAAGTGCATGCCGATCACTCGGTCGGGATGATCCGTGGCCGCGGCGAGCGTGCCGATGGGGATCGACGAGGTGTTGGAGGCGAGAACGGCCTCGGTCGGAAGGAGCGAAGCGGCGCGGCGAAAGAGTTCCTCCTTCACGTTCGCGTCCTCGATCACCGCCTCGATCATCAGGTCGGCCGGGACGAGATCATCGACCGCCTGGACCCGTCCGAGCACTTCGTCGGGATCGGCGCCTCCCTTCTCCGCCAGCCGCTCGAGGCTCTTCCGCATCGTGGCGAGCCCGCGCTCGGTCGCGCCCGGGACCGAGTCGTACAGCGACACGCGGCGGCCCGAGGCGGCGACCACCTGCGCGATCCCGCCGCCCATCTGGCCGGCGCCCACGACGAGGACGTGCTCGAACTTCACGTGGGGCTTCTAGCAGACCGCGTAGCGCGCACCTTATATATCTGATTTGGTATCAATGCTATGCTTGATATGTGATTAGCGGTGACCTCCTCCGGGAGGCCAGGCTTCGGTCAGGCCTTACGCAGCAGCAGCTTGCCACACGCGCCGGCACGTCTCAATCCGCGATTGCCCGCTGGGAGAGCGGCGCGGTCCAGCCCAGCTTCGAGCGGCTGCGTGAGCTCATCCGTGCCTGCGGGCTCGAACTGACCTATGGCCTCGCGAACTACGACGACTCATACGACTATTTCATCGACCAGCGGCTGCGCCTCGACCCAGAAGGGCGTGTGCGCCAGGCGCTGGCCGAGGAACAGGTCTTCGAGCAGATCCGGCGGGCCGCAGGTGCCGCGAGTGGCTGAGCAGCCATTCGATCCGTTTCCCCTGCTCGCAACGCTGCACCGACACGAGGTGGACTTCATCGTGATCGACGTGATCGCAGCGATCGCCCAGGGCTACCCCATGGCGACGCGCGACCTGGACGTGACCCCGTCGCGCGAACCCGACAATGTCGAGCGACTGGCCGAGGCACTTCGGCAGCTGCAGGCAAAGCTGCGGACACCGGGCGAGCCGGTCGACTTTCCGATTGAGGCCGATTACCTGGCGGGCGTGCCGTCGTGGACGCTCGTTACGCAGCTCGGCGAACTCGACATCCTCTTCGAGCCGGCCGGCACACGTGGCTACGACGATCTGAAGCGCGACGCCGTCGAAGTGACGCTGGGCGTGCCCGTCCTCGTCGCCTCACTGGCCGACGTCATCAGGATGAAACAAGCGACTGGACGCGAGAAAGACCAAATGCAGCTACCGGCACTCCGGCGAACGCTCGAAGTGACGCGGCGGCGCTCAGACCTCGAGCAGTAGAGCGTCGCCCTGGCCGCCGCCGGAGCAGATCGCGGCCAGCCCCAGCCCGCCGCCGTTCCGGCGCAGCTCGTGGACGAGCGTCCCGACGATGCGCGCGCCCGAGGCGCCGATGGGATGCCCCAGGGCGACCGCGCCGCCGTTCACGTTCACTCGCTCGGGATCGACGCCGAGCATCTCGCACGAGTTCAGCACGACGGAGGAGAACGCCTCGTTCAGCTCGACCCGCTCGACGTCGTCGATCGTCTTTCCCGCCTTCTCGAGTGCCAGCTTGCCGGCGTTGGCCGGCGTCCGCGCCAGATAGGCGAACTCGTCCGCGACGTAGGCCTGGGAGAGGATCGTCGCCAGCACCTCGAGCCCTCGTTCCCGTGCGAACTCCTCGCTCGTCACCACCACCGCGGCGGCGCCGTCGTTGACGCCGGGAGCGTTGCCCGCCGTCGTCGTCCCCTCCGGGTCGAACACGGGCCGCAGCTTGGCCAGCTTCTCGTAGGAGGTGTCGCGGCGAGGGCTCTGGTCCGTCGAGACGCCGTCGACCGGGACGATCTCGGGGTCGAACAGATCGTTGTCGATCGCGTTCACCGCGCGCTGGTGCGAGCGCAGCGCCCAGCGATCCTGGTCCTCACGCGCGATGCCGAGCTCGCGGGACACGAACGACGCCTGCTGGATCATGTGCCGGTGGTCGAAGGACGAAGTGAGCCCGTCGTGGACGGTCAGGTCGATCAGCGTCCCGTCGCCGAGCCGGTAGCCGAAGCGCGCCTTCTTCAGTGCGTACGGCGCGTTGCTCATCGACTCCATCCCTCCGGCGACGACGACGTCGTGCTCGCCGGTGCGGATCATCAGGTCGGCGATCTCGATCGCGCGGATGCTGGAGGCGCAGACCTTGTTGACCGTGTCCGACGGGAGCTCGACCGGCAGGCCTGCGGCGACGGTCGCCTGGCGTGACGGCGCCTGTCCAGCGCCGCCCTGAAGCACCTGGCCCATGACGACATAACCGACGTCGGAATCCTCGATTCCGGCCCGTTCGAGGGACGCGCGGATGACGATTCCACCCAGCTGCGTAGCCTCGTAGCCGGTCAGAGCGCCGCCGAGCCGGCCAAAAGGCGTGCGCGCGGTGGACACGATGACGGACCTACCCACGCGGTGAGCGTAGCGAGCGGCCGACGGGACCCTTGTTGCCGTCACGGCACCGTGTTAGGTTACCCCGCGTTTTCCAGGTAACCGCCGGCGGGGGCCGTTGTCGGCATCTCCAAGGAAGTCGCGAGGAGGGGGCGACGAGCATGAAGCATTTGTTCGAGAACCACGATCTTGAGACTTCGGGCTGCGGCGATCTCATCGACGTCACCCACGACGTCCGCGGCGCAGTCGACAAGAGCGGTGTCCAGAACGGTGTGGCGGTCGTCTACACGCCGCACACGACGTGCACCGTACTGATCAACGAGCGCGAGAGCGGGTTCATGAAGGACTTCCGGGACATGCTCGACACGCTCGTCCCGGCGGAAGGACCGTACTACCGTCACGACGACCTTTCGATTCGGACCGAAGGCCTCGAGGACGATCCGCACGAGTTTCCAAATGGCCACTCGCATTGCCGTGCTGCTCTGATCGGCGTCGCCTCCCAGTCGATCCCGATCGTGGACGGCAACCTCCTCCTCGGCCGCTACCAGAGCGTCTTCTTCTGCGAGCTCGACCGCGCAAAGCCGCGCAAGGTGTTCATTCAAGTAATGGGTGAGTGATGGCGGCGACCCGCATCGCGGGGACCACCTCGACAACCTCCTCCGCCCCTACCCCCTCCGGTCTACCGACCCGCGCGGAGGTCATGCCGCAGGCGCAGTCGGAGAACTTCACGGTCGCGTCGCTCCTCCTGTCGCGCCCGCAGCGGCGCGCGCTGCTCGGCATCTACGGCTTCGCGCGGCTCGTGGACGACATCGGCGACGAGACGACGGGCGACCGGGAGGCGATGCTCGACTGGCTCGAGGACGACGTCGCCCGCATGTTCAGCGGGCAGCCGATCCATCCCCTGCTCCGCCGCCTCGCCCCGACCGCCCGCGAGCTCGGCTTTCCCCGGCGCGCTTTCCTCCGCCTGGTCGCCGCGAACCGGCAGGATCAGGAGGTGTCGCGCTATGCCTCCTACGACGATCTGGCCGCCTACTGCGACCTGTCGGCGAACCCCGTCGGCGAGCTCGTGCTGTACACGTTCCGCGCGGCCACCCCCGAGCGGATCGCGCTGTCGGACTCCGTCTGCACCGGGCTGCAGCTGGCCGAGCACTGGCAGGACGTAGGCGAGGACTACCGGCGCGGCCGGATCTACCTGCCGCAGGAGGATCTCGAGCGCTTCGGCGTCGCGGAGGACGAGCTGGCTGCGGAACGACCTGGAGAACGCCTGAAGGACCTCCTGGCCTTCGAGGTCGAGCGCGGCCGGCGCCTACTGGACCCGGGCGTCGAGCTCGTCCGCTCGCTCGCGGGCCGCGCCAGGATCGCGGTCGCCGGCTACGTCGGCGGCGGACGCGCCGCGTTCGACGCGATCGAGTCGTCGGGCTACGACGTGCTCGTGCGCACGCCGAAGGCGACGGGCGCCGCCCGCGTCAGGGCCACCGTCGACGTGCTGCTGGAGGCGCGATGAACCCCGACTGGGCCTACGCGTACTGCCAGAGCGTGACCCGGCAGGAGGCGGCGAACTTCTACTACGGGATCCGCCTCCTCCACAAGGAGCGGCGCAATGCACTGTGCGCGATCTACGCGCTGGCCCGCCGAGTGGACGACATCGGCGACGGCTCGGCGCCGCCCGACGAGAAGCAGCGGCGGCTGGACGACGAGCGTCGCGGGCTCGACTCGCTCGACACCGCCTACGACGACCCGGTCCTCGTAGCGCTCGCGGACGCCGTCCACCGCTTCCCCATCCCGGTTGAAGCGTTCAAGGAGCTGATCGACGGCGTCGAGATGGACGTCGTCGGAATGCGCTACGAGACCTTCGGCGACTTGCTCCCCTACTGCCGCCGGGTGGCCGGCGCGATCGGGCGGCTCTCCCTCGGCGTCTTCGAGGCGCGCGACCGCGAGGCCGCGTCGGTCTACGCCGACGACCTCGGGGTCGCGTTCCAGCTGACCAACATCCTGCGCGACATTCGCGAGGACCTCGAGAACGGCCGCGTCTATCTGCCGTCCGAGGATCTCGAGCGGTTCGGCTGCGATCTCTCGGCCCCCGACGACCGCATCCATGACCTGATCCGCTTCGAGGCCGACCGGGCGAGCGCCTGGTTCGAATCGGGTCTGAAGCTGCTGCCCCTCCTCGACCGGCAGAGCGCCGCCTGCGTCGGGGCGATGGCCGGGATCTACCGGCGGCTGCTCGGCCGGATCGAGCGGCGGCCCGACCTGGTGCTGCGCGGCCGCGTCTCGCTCCCGACCTGGGAGAAGGGCTGGGTCGCCGTCCGCAGCCTGGCCGCCGTCGCGCCATGAAGGTCGCCGTCGTAGGAGGAGGCCTCGCGGGGATCGCCGCCGCGCTCGAATGCGCCGACGCGGGGGCCGACGTCACGCTGCTCGAGGGGAGGCCGCGCCTCGGGGGCGCCACGTTCTCGATCCGCCGCGACGGGATCTGGATGGACAACGGCCAGCACGTGTTCCTGCGCTGCTGCACCGAGTACCGCCGCTTCCTCGAGCGCATCGACGCGACGCGGCTGACCGAGTTGCAGAGCCGGCTTTCGATCCCGGTCGTCTCGCCCGGGGGCCGCATAGCCCGGATCGAGCGCGCGCGGCTCCCCGCCCCCGCGCATCTTCTCCCCTCGCTCGCGCGCTTCCCCTATCTCTCGCGCCGCGACCGCATCGGGATCGCGCGCGCCGTCCGCCCGCTGGCGAAGCTCGACCTCGCCGATCCGGCGCTCGACCGCCGGACGTTCGGCTCGTGGCTGCGCGAGCGCGGCCAGTCACAGGCGGCCGTCGATGCACTCTGGAACCTGATCGTCCTCCCCACCGTCAACCTGCCGGCGGCCGAGGCCTCGCTCGCGCTCTCGGCCAAGGTGTTCCAGACCGGCCTGCTCGAATCAGCTGACGCGGGGGACATCGGCTACGCGGCCGTCCCGCTGCAGCAGCTGCACGGCGACACGGGCGCCGAGGCACTCCAGCGCGCCGGCGTCGACGTCCGCGTTCGGACGCGCGTCGAACGCGTCGAGCGCGGGACGAGCGGCTTCTCGCTCTCCTGGAACGGGGAGGGCGTGGACGCGGACGCGGTCGTGCTCACGGTTCCGCACGACGACGCGGCGGCCCTCGTGCCCGAGGGTGCCATCCCGCACGCGGACGAGCTCGGATACCTTGGCGCGTCTCCGATCGTGAACCTGCACGTCGTCTACGACCGGCCCGTCACCGACCTTCCGTTCGCGGCTGGGCACAAGACGCCGGTCCAGTGGGTCTTCGACCGCACCCGCGGAACCCGGCTGGAACGCGGCCAGTATCTCGCCGTCTCCCTGTCGTGCGCGCGCGAGTACATCGGGCAGAAGGTGGAGGAGCTGCGCGCGCAGTTCGTTCCCGCGCTCGAGCAGCTCTTCCCGGAGGCGGCGTCAGCCCGCGTCGAGCTGTTCTTCGTCACGCGCGAGCAGCGCGCGACGTTCCGGCAAGGCCCGGGAACCGCCGCGCTGCGGCCGGGGACGAGGACCGCGCTCGAAGGCCTCTATCTCGCCGGGGCGTGGACGGACACGGGCTGGCCGGCCACCATGGAGGGCGCGGTGCGGAGCGGCGTGGCGGCCGCACGCGAGGTCGTGGGCCGCCCGGACGTCGCGGAGCTCGAGGTGGCCGCGTGACGGCGACGCTCCCCGAGACGCTCAACCGCGCCCGCGAGCTCGTCTGGCCGGCGCTCCGCTCCGCCGTCGCGACGCTCGAGCCGGATCTGCGCGCGGTCGCCGTGCACCACTTCGGATGGGACGAGGACGGCGCGGGCGGCGGCAAGGCGGTCCGTCCGGCGCTGGCGCTCGCCTCGGCGGCCGCTGTGGGCGCGCCGCCGGAGACGGCAGTCGACGGGGCCGTCGCCGTGGAGCTGATCCACAACTTCTCGCTTGCTCCACGACGACATCATGGATCGCGACCAGGAGCGCCACCACCGCGCGACGGCGTGGACGGTGTTCGGCGAGGCGCGCGCGATCCTGGCCGGCGACGCGCTCGCGAACCTGGGCAGCCAGGTGCTGCTGCGGCGCGAGACGCCCGAGGCGATGCGCGCGACCGCGCTCCTCGTGGACGCGACCGCGCGGATGATCGCCGGCCAGTCCGAGGACATGAGCCGCGAGGGCAAGCTCGGCGTCCGCGTCGAGGAGGTGATCGCGATGCACGCGGCCAAGACCGGCGCGCTGCTCTCGTGCGCCAGCTCGATCGGCGCCGTCCTGGCCGCGGGCGACAAGGAGGTCGTCGGCGCGCTGGCCTCCTTCGGGATCCAGGTCGGGATCGCATTCCAGGCGGTGGACGACCAGCTGGGGATCTGGGGCCGGCCGGAGCTGACCGGCAAGCCGACCTGGAACGACCTCCGCCAGCGCAAGAGCTCCCTCCCGGTCGTGGCCGCGCTGGACTCGGAGTGCGACGAGGCCGGCCGATTGCGCGAGCTGCTGTCCCGGCCGGACCTGTCCGAGCCGGAGATCGCCGAGGCCGCCGAGCTGGTCGAGGCCTGCGGCGGGCGGCGCTACGCGGCCGAGGAGGCCGAGCGCCGGCTCGGACTGGCGCTGCGCGAGCTGGAGCGGGCTTCGATCGACCCGTCGGCGCGCGAGGAGCTCGAGGGCCTCGCCCGCTTCATCGTCGAGAGAGAGTTTTGACCGCGACCGCCCAGACGTCCGTCCAGGCGACGCTCGATCGCGCCGTCGACCACCTTCTCTCCCTGCAGTCCCCGGAGGGCTGGTGGAAGGGCGAGCTCGAGACCAACGTGACCATGGACGCGGAGGACCTCCTCCTCCGTCAGTTCCTCGGCATCCGCACCGACGAGCAAACAGAGATGTCGGCCAAGTGGATCCGCTCGAAGCAGCGCGATGACGGGACGTGGGGAAACTTCTGGGGCGCTCCGGCCGACCTGTCCACGACGGTCGAGTCGTACGCCGCGCTGAAGATGGCCGGCGACCCGGTCGACGCCGAGCACATGCGGCGCGCGCGGGAGCACATCCTCGACGCGGGCGGGCTCGAGCGTACGCGCGTGTTCACCAAGATCTGGTTCTCGCTCTTCGGGCTGTGGTCGTGGGACGACGTCCCGGTCATGCCGCCGGAGCTGATGCTGCTGCCCCCGTCCGTCCCGCTCAACATCTTCGACTTCGCCTGCTGGGCGCGGCAGACGGTCGCGGCGCTCACCGTCGTGTCCGCGTACAAGCCGATCCGGCCGGTCCGCTTCGGGCTGGACGAGCTGCGGACGGGGACACCTCCGGAGCCGTTCGAGCCGCTGCCGTCGTGGCCGGGCGCGTTCCAGCGCCTCGACCGGCTGCTGCACCGGTACGAGCGGCGTCCCTCGACGGCGCTTCGCCGGCTCGCGCTGAAGAAGGCCGAGCGCTACATCGTCGACCGGCAAGAGGCCGACGGCTCCTGGGGCGGGATCCAGCCGCCCTGGGTCTACTCGCTGATGGCGCTCAACCTGCTCGGGTATCCCGTCGAGCACCCGCTGATCCAGAAGGGCCTCGACGGGCTGGACACGTTCACGATCGTCGAGGACGGGATGCGGCGGCTCGAGGCCTGCCAGTCGCCTGTCTGGGACACGGCGCTGGCGCTGATCGGTCTCGGCGACGCCGGCCTCGGGCCCGATCATCCGGCGGTCGAGCGCGGCGCGAAGTGGCTCCTGGAGGAGGAGGTGGTGCACCGCGGCGACTGGGCGGTGCGGCGGCCGAATCTGGCGGCGGGCGGCTGGGCCTTCGAGTTCGAGAACGACTGGTATCCGGACATCGACGACACCGCCGAGGTGGTCATGGCTCTGCGCCGGGCGTCGCTTCCCGGGTTGGACGACGCGGTCGCACGCGGCGTCACGTGGACGATCGGGATGGAGTCGCGCGCCGGCGGCTGGGGCGCGTTCGACGCGGACAACGTCCAGGAGCTCATCCGCAAGCTCCCGTTCTGCGACTTCGGCGAGGTCATCGACCCCCCGAGCGCAGACGTCACGGCGCACGTCGTCGAGATGCTGGCGTATGAGGGACTCGCCGGGCACGAGGCAACCCGGCGTGGGATCGAGTGGCTGTTGCGCGAGCAGGAGCCCGACGGCTCCTGGTTCGGCCGCTGGGGCTGCAACTACGTCTACGGGACGGGCGCCGCCGTGCCGGCGCTCGTCGCCGCCGGCATCACGCCCGAGCACGAATCCGTCCGCCGCGCAGTCCGCTGGCTCGAGCAGGTGCAGAACGACGACGGCGGCTGGGGCGAGGACATGCGCTCCTACGACGACCCGGCCGGGTGGAGCGCGCGCGGCGAGTCGACCGCGTCCCAGACCGCCTGGGCGCTTCTCGCCCTGCATGCGGCGGGGGAGCGGGAGGGCGCGGCCGAGCGCGGGCTCGCCTGGCTCGCCGACACGCAGCTGGAGAGCGGGACCTGGGACGAGCCGTGGTACACCGGCACCGGTTTCCCGGGCGACTTCTACATCAACTACCACCTGTACCGGCTCGTCTTTCCCGTGACCGCCCTGGCGCGCTTCGCGCGATGAAGCTCGTCGTCCTCGCGCCGCTGCGCATCGAGGCGCTCGCCGTCCGCTCGGGCCTGCCGGGCATCAAGGTCAAGCGCTCGGGAATGGGCCGGCACCAGCTCGACTTCGGCGATGCGGACGCCATCGGCGTGGCGGGCCTGTGCGGCGCGGTCGATCCCTCGCTCCGCGCGGGAGACGTGGTGCTCGCCACCGAGCTTCGCTCCGAGGACGGCAAGACCGTCCCGTGCCCGGACAGCGCGCTCCTCGCCGAGCCGCTTCGCCGGATGGGCCTGAAGACGACGTCGGGAACCGTCTACACCGCGTCCAAGATCCTCGGCCGGGACGAGCGGCTCGCCCTCCGCGACGCGGGAGTGATCGCCGTCGACATGGAGTCCGCGTGGATCGCCGAAGCCGCACTCGACCGTCCCGTCGCCGTCCTCCGCGTCGTCGTCGACACGGCCGACCGGCGGCTTGCGAGCCCGCGCACGCTCGTGGCCGGAGTGCGCGGCCTGTGGACGCTCCGCCGGGCGTCCTCCGCCTTCGTCGACTGGGTCGAGGCGTGCTCTGGACGGTTCTCCGAGCACGGTGCTAGGCTCGCCATCAGCTGATGTCCATCCCTCTCCGGCAGAGCGCGCGCATCGCCCACTACCTGCTCAAGCAGAAGGTCAAGCGGACCGACAAGTACCCGTTGCTCGTCGAGCTCGAGCCGCTCTTCCAGTGCAATCTGGCGTGCTCGTTCTGCGGGAAGATCCAGTACCCGCAGCACATCCTCAAGCAGCGGATGCCGGTGGACAAGGCGCTGGCCGCGATCGAGGAGTCCGGCGCGCCCATGGTGTCGATCGCGGGCGGCGAGCCGCTCGTCCATCCCGAGGTGCACGTGATCGCCAAGGAGCTGATCAGGCGGAAGAAGTTCGTCTTCCTGTGCACGAACGGGATCCTGATGAAGAAGAAGATGGACAACTTCGAGCCCTCGCCGTACTTCGCCTGGGTGGTGCATCTCGACGGCATGCGCGAGCGCCATGACGAGTTCGTCGAGCGCGAAGGGACGTTCGACAAGGCCGTCGACGCGATCAAGGAGGCGCAGCGCCGCGGCTTCCGCGTGAACACGAACACGACCTTCCTGACAACCGACACGCCGAAGACGGTGCAGGACGTGCTCGACTTCCTGAACGACGAGCTGAAGGTCGACCAGATGATGCTCTCGCCGGCCTACGCCTACGAGAAGGCGCCCGACCAGGAGCACTTCCCCGGCGTCACCGCGTCGCGCAAGCTCTTCTCGGCCGCGTTCGCGAACGGAAACCGGAAGAAGTGGCGGCTCAACCACACGCCGCTCTTCCTCGACTTCCTCGAAGGAAAGGCCGACTTCCAGTGCACGCCGTGGGGCATCCCGTCGTACTCGATCTTCGGCTGGCAGCGCCCCTGCTACCTCATGTCGGACGGGTACGCCGAGACGTACCAGGAGCTCCTCGAAACGACCGACTGGTCGAAGTATGGACGCGGCAACGATCCCCGCTGCGACAACTGCATGGCCCACTGCGGCTACGAGCCGACTGCCGTGCTCGCCTCGATGGGCTCGCTGCGCGAATCGCTGCGCGCGTTCTCTTCCCGCGCGTAGCACACGCCGGCCGCCTGCGCATAGATCGTCACACTTTCGTTCGCCCCGCACCTGCCGCGGCGGGACACGTCCGTACGCCACCACGCCTTTCGTGCAATCGTGGCACCTGTGGAAACCGGGGTCAGACCCCTGGTTTCTTCGGGGCGCCGGTTTCTACCGTCCCGTTGGGACGCTAGAGCAGCTCTGCGATCATCGCCGCGGCGCGCGCGGCGCCGTCCCGCTCGACCGGACGGTAGTCCACCTCGCGGCCGATCTCCTCGGCGATCGCGGCCGCGATCGTCTCCGGCGTCTCGGTCTCGAAGTCCATCGGACGGCCCGCGCCGTACCGGCCGAGCCGGTGGCGGACGTGGAAGTTCTGCTCGAAGTGGTGGCGGAGCGGGAAGTACAGGAACGGGCGCCCGTTGGCGGTCAGTTCCATCGACGTCGTCAGTCCGCCCTGGACGACCGCGAGGTCGCTGGCGGCCAGGTGGCGGTAGAGCTCGTGCACGTAGGCGCGGATCTCGAGCCCGTCGTGGGACGGAAGGCTCGCCGGGTCGATGCGCGGGCCGGCGACGACGACCATCCGTAGGTCGGGCACGCGCTCCTTCGCCTCAGGGTAGGCGTCGATCACGCGCCGGAGCAGGTCGGCTCCCACGCCCGAGCCGCCGACCGAGACGAGGCAGAGACGCTCGTCCGCGGCGTAGCCGAGCTCGGCGCGCAGGCGCTCGCGATCGGCGAGCTCCTCCGGGTCGAAGCCGGTGACGTACCCGGAGAAGTCGAAGTGCCTCTCGGTCCAGTCCCGGATCATCGGCAGGTCCGGGCCGAACGGGTCGCCGACGATGTCGTCGGGGTTGCCGACGAAGATCGCCCGGTCGCGGACGCGCGGGTAACGCGCGATGTGCTCGATCATCTCGGCGTTGTAGTCGGCGGTCAGGAAGCTCTCGTGCTCGCCGCCGTCGGGCATCGGAAGGAAGCCGACGAAGTCGGTCAGCCACGCATAGGCCGCCTGCTTCTGCTCGGGGTTCTCGTGGAGGTAGTAGTCGAGCTCCCACGCCTCGTCCCCGATCCAGAGGTCGTAGTGCTCGTCGCGCACGACGTCGTGGAAGAGCATGAAGTTGGCGATCAGGATCTCGTCCATCCGGCGCAGGGCCTGGAAGCAGTGGAGGTCGTGCTCGGCCGACTCGGTCTCGATGTGGTGCGACTCGTTGGCCAGCAGGCGGCTCGCCGGGTGAACGCGCTCGCCGCGCGCCTCGAGCACCGCCGTCACCGGATGCTGCGCGAGCCAGTCGATCTCGAGGTCGGGGTGGAGCGCGCGTAGCTCGTCGGCGATCGCGACGTCGCGCTGCGCATGCCCGAGCCCGATCGGGGACGAGATGTAGAGCGCCCGCTTGCGGCGCGACTTCCCCCGGACCCAGCGAGGCGCCGGCGGTGGAGGCGCGAAGAAGTCGCGCAGCAGCAGGTTCACGGCGACGGGATCGCGCGCGTGTGGCGCGTGGCCCGAGCCCTCGAGCGTGACGAGCGTCCCGCCGGCCGCCTCGGCAAGCGCCGCTCCCGATGAGTGGGAGCGAATCGCGTCCTGGTCTCCGTGCAGCACGAGCACCGGGCAGCGAATCCTGGCCGCGAGCTCGCGGGTCGCCGCCTCGTCGAGCCCCGGCGCGAGCGCCGTGTCGACCAGGGTCTCGGGCGTCGTCTCGAGCCCCCAGCCGACCGAGTCCTCGATCTGCTTCGTCGAGTGTGGCTCGATGAACACCTGCGAGAAGAAGAACTGGAGGAAGTCGGCGTAGTGCTCGAGCCAGTAATGGCGGTTGTACCTGTTCCAGCCCTCGTAGCTGTCGAGGCGCTCGTCGAAGGAGGCCAGCGCCTTCACGCGCGCCGTCTGCACCCCTAGCGGTACGGCCGGGCCGATGAAGACGACTCCTTCCACCCGCTCCGGGTGTTCCGCCGCGAGCAGAAGCGTGCGCTGCGCCCCCATCGAGAAGCCGACCAGGAACGCCTTGTCGGTCTCCGTGGCGTCGAGGACTGCGAGGGCGTCAGCGGCGAACTCGGATTCGGCGTACGCGTCGGGCCCCTCCGGCCGGTCGGACTTGCCGTTCCCCCGTCCGTCGAACGTCACGACGCGGCAGTGACGGGACAGATAGGGAACCTGCGCCTTCCAGGTGCGCGAATGGATGATCGACCACGTCGGCAGGAACAGCACGGTCGGCTCGCCGTCGCCGTAGCGCTCCCAGAACACCGAGACGCCGTCGCGCTCGACGTATCCCTGCTCGTCCGGGTAGCGGGCTCGCGTCTGCTCCCGCGAGGGTGCACTCAGTTCGACAGTCATCGCATTACGAGTACACCCAGAGAGCGTTTGCGATCTTCCACCCGTCCCGCGTGCGCACGAGATGAAGGTACTCGTGGTACACGCCTGAGGACACGACGACGGTCGCGATATCACGGTAGACGTCCGCCACTTCCACTTCGATGGGCTGGTCGACCGCTTCTGCCTTTCCCTCTCCCGCCCGTGTGAACTCGAGCATCTGCTCCTTCGTCCTGAATTGCAACTCCTCGCCGGCGCGGCGCTTGACGAGATCGGGATGGAGCGCGCGGTCCATCCGCGCCTCGTCGCCGTCGAACCAGCCCTCGAAGTAGTCGAGCACGATCGCCCTGATCGCATCCACATCCATCACGCTCTTCTTGCCTCCGCCCACTCGATCAGGTCGGCGATGCTCTCGAGCGCCTCGAGGTGCGGGGACTCCTGCTCGTCCACGCCGGCGAGGATCTCCGCTTCAGCCCCCTGGAAGGCGTTCGCCACGAGCGTCGTGAGCACCCGTGGCAGAGACCGGAAGCGGAGTCTCGAGCGACGCGCTCCATTCCGCGGCCATTTGCTCGATCAGCTCTCGCCACCCCGAGATCGCTGCCCGCCAACGCGCCGCGAGGTCCGGCTCGGACAGGCCGACCGCCCAGAGCTCCCAGAGGATGCGCACGTACCCCGAGCGCAGGTCCTCGTCGAGGTACGCGCACGCGGCCCGCCACTTGTCCGCCACCGAGCCGGGGCCCGCGAACAGCTCGCGCTGTCGCTCGAGCAGGCGGTCGTTCTCGCGGGTGAGCACCTCGGCGAGCAGCTGCTGCTTTCCCTCGAAGTGGTAGTGAACGAGCGAGAGCTGGACGCCCGCGCGTTCCGCGATCGACCTCGTGGTCGTCTGTGCGTAGCCGTCGGTCGCGAGCGCGTCGCGCGCGGCGTCGAGGATCAGCGCCTTCGTGTCGGCGCCTCGGGCCCTGCGCAGGTCGATCTTCTCGTTCGCAGTTGACATCGGCGCCATTCTAGCGCATTATTAGTCGGTCAACCGACCAAACAGTAGGGGAGGAGTTATGAGTGATGTGGCAGTAGTGGAAGAGCTCGGCGCCGAGCTCCGCGAACCGGTGCGAGGAGATGTCATCGAGCCAGGTGACAGCGGGTACGACGAAGCGCGGGCCCTCTACAACGCGATGATCGACAAGCGGCCGGCGCTGATCGTCCGGTGCCGCGACGTCGCCGACGTGATCGCCGCGGTGAACTTCGCCCGCGACAGGGGCCTCGAAACCGCGATTCGCGGCGGCGGGCACAACGGGGGCGGCCTGGGATCGGTGGACGACGGGCTCGTGCTCGACATGTCCACGATGAACAACGTCCGCGTCGATCCCGGGGCACGCACCGTGACCGTCGGCGGCGGCGCGCTGCTCGGCGACGTCGACCACGCCACCCACGCGTTCGGCCTCGCCGTTCCCGCCGGGATCATCTCGACCACCGGCGCCGCGGGACTGACGCTGGGGGGAGGGACGGGTCACCTGACCCGCGGCCACGGGCTCACGATCGACAATCTGCTCTCGGCCGACCTCGTCCTCGCGGACGGCAGCTTCGTCCAGGCGAGCGAGGACGAGAACGAGGACCTGTTCTGGGCGATCAGGGGCGGGGGCGGCAACTTCGGCGTCGTGACCTCGCTGACCTACAGGCTCGTTCCGGTGCGAAACGTCGTCGGCGGGCCGATGTTCTGGCCGGTCGAGCGGGCGGAGGAGATCCTCGACTGGTACCGCGGCTTCATCGGCGAGCAGCCCGAGTCGCTCGGCGGCTTCTTCAACTTCCACAGCATCCCGCCCGCGCCTCCGTTCCCCGAGGAGCTCCATCTCCACAAGATGTGCGGCGTCGTCTGGTGCTGCACCGACCTGGAGCGGGCGGACGAGCTGCTCGCGCCGGCCCGCGCGCTCGAACCGGCGCTCGATGCCGTGCAGGAGCTGCCCTTCCCCGTTCTGAACTCCCTCTTCGACGGCCTGTATCCCGCCGGCGACCAGTGGTACTGGCGCGCCGACTTCGTCGCGGAGATCCCGGACGAGGCGGTTGCACTCCACGCCGAGTGGGGCGCGAAGATGGCGACCTGGAAGTCGGGCATGCACCTCTATCCGATCGACGGGGCGCAGCAGAAGGTGGGCAAGAACGACACGGCCTGGTCGTACCGGGACGCGAACTTCGCGCAGGTCATCATCGGCGTCGATCCCGATCCTGCGCTGAAGGACGAGATCAAGGAGTGGTGCGTCGGCTACTGGGAGGCGGTGCACCCGTACCACTTCGGCGGCGGCCCGCTGAACATGATGGGCCTGGAGGAAGGACAGGAACGCGTCCAGGCGACCTACCGGGACAACTACGAGCGGCTGACGCAGATCAAGTCGAAGTACGACCCGGACAACTTCTTCCACGTCAACCAGAACATCCAGCCGGCCTGATCGCTCTCCAGTTCGCAGGCGGCCCGTCCGCTCTGCGAGGCGGGCCGCCTTCACTTCCTGCGGATTGATCGTCACACTTCCGCCACTCGGACATCCGCCGTTTCCGGACATGTCCGAGGCCCGCCGGCCCGTCCCAGGCGCCAAACGCCTTGTGGAAACCGGGGTCAGACCCCGGTTTCTTTTTGGACGCCTCGACTACAGGGTCCGTTTCGGACAGTCAGACCCAGTGCTCGACCTAGTCCTCCCTGGCGTTCCAGATGTAGCGCGGTCGCGCGATACGTGGCGGTCCGTCCGCGATCTCCCGCCAGGCATCGAGAACAGGGGCGAGCATCCCGCCTGGCTCGGCGAGCATGTCGTCCAGGCTCCACTCCACCTCGGGGGCCTCGAACAGGAAGACCACCTCACCGGCGGAGAGGTACACCTCGTGTCCCGTGAACCCACGCTCGCCGGGGTCGAAGGGCGGTCCGGCGGCGACGAGCTGGGCGGCCTGCTCCTCGCATCCGGGCTTGAGCCGCGCGATCAGAGCAACCCTCGCCACACGGTTACTCTAGAAGCGATGAAGCTCGAAGGCATCCACCACGTCACCAGCATCACGGGGGACGCGCCGCAGAACGTCGAGTTCTACGCGGGGACGCTCGGGCTCCGGCTCGTCAAGAAGAGCGTCAACCAGGACGACCCGACCGTGTACCACCTCTTCTACGCGGACGAGGAGGGTCACGCCGGCAGCGACATGACCTTCTTCGAGTACCCGAACGCGCGACGGGGCAACGCCGGCGCGGGGATGATCCACCAGGTCACCTGGCGGGTCGCCTCCGAGGAAGCGCTCGACTTCTGGGAGAAGAGACTGTCCGAAGCCGGCATCCCGACCGAGCGCACGCCGGGAAGCCTGAAGTTCGACGATCCGGAGGGGCTCGGCCTCGAGCTCACGGTCGCCGAGACCACCGACGCGCCGCTGATCGCCGACCATCCCGAGATCCCGAAGGAGCTGGCGCTCCAGGGCTTCGACTCCGTGCGCGCGTACGCCTACAGCCCCGACCAGAGCCGGCGCCTCTTCGAGAACGCGCTCGGCTTCGAGCCACGCGACGACTCGTCCTGGGAGATCCGCGGCGACGCTCGCGGCTCGACGTACCACTTCGACGAGCCTCCCTCCGAGCGCGGAGTCCCCGGCGCAGGCACCGTCCACCACGTCGCCTGGGCCTCGCAGACGGAGGATCACGAGGCGTGGCGCGAACGGGTCGCCGAGGCAGGCGCGCATCCGACCCCGGTCATCGACCGCTTCTACTTCAAGTCGGTCTACTTCCGCGAGCCCAGCGGCGTCCTCTTCGAGATCGCCACCATCGGCCCCGGCTTCGCTACCGACGAGCCGCTCGAGCACCTGGGCGAGCGCCTCTCGCTCCCGCCGAGCTACGAGCATCTCCGCGCACAGCTCGAGCCGATCCTCACCCCGCTTCCGGATCCGCGCGCAGTCCGCGCGCAATGACGGAGCTCATAGCCCGCCGCCGCGAGGCGGACGGAGAGCCGGAGGGCGTGCTCGTCCTCATCCACGGACGCGGCGCGGACGAGAACGACCTCTACCCCGTGCTCGACTACCTCGACCCGGAGCGGCGCTTCCTCGGCGTGACGCCGCGCGGCCCGCTCTCGCTCCCACCGGGCGGGGCGCACTGGTACGCGGTGCACGAGATCGGCTATCCCGACCGCGACACGTTCCTCCACTCGTACGGGGAGCTCTCAGACTTCGTCGACTCCCTCGGCTTCCCGCCCGATGCGACCGTCATCGGCGGCTTCTCGCAGGGAGCGGTGATGACGTACGCGCTGGGCCTGGGAAAGGGCAGGCCCCGCCCCGCCGCGATGCTCGCCTTCAGCGGCTTCATCCCGACTGTCGAAGGGTTCGAGCTCGACCTGACGCCGCCGCTCCCGCCGATCGCGATCGGCCACGGCACCTACGACCCGGTGATCGGCGTGGAATGGGGCCGCAAGGCGCACGAGCTGCTCCCCGGCAGCATCTACCGCGAGTCGCCTCTCCCCCACACGATCGACCCGCGCTACCTGCGCGAGCTCGGCCCCTGGGTCTACGAGAGCGCGGCGCACGCGCCGAGCGAGAAGGCCCGCCGCAACGCCTGAAACGCCTGCTGATTTCCCGTGCCCTCGCTGAGCTGCGTGCTCGCCTGGATCGTGATCGAGCGCCGCCCGTCCCGCGTTGCGGCGATGAAAGCCGTGTAGCCGGGGAAGTTGCCGGTGTGGCCGTACACGGTTCCGCACGGCGTCCGGTAACGGAAGATCGCCAGTCCCGCCTCGTTCACGCCAGGGCCTTCGGGATCAGAATTCCCCGGCCGGAACGGCCCCCGCCCACGCGGCGCGTACCACCGAATGAAGCCGGTCAGGTCGAGCGGCGTCGAGACGATCCCGCCAGACGCCCACGCGAGCGTCGGATTGAGCACCTCGGATACATCGTTCTTGCCCGAGTACCCGTGCACGTAGGGCGAAGGCATGCGGTAGCCCGCCGGCAACGACGTCCGCCGCAGGCGGAGTGGATCGAGGACGAGCGCGTGCAACACCTGCTCGTAGGAGAGACCGGTTGCCTTCTCGGCAAAGAGCGCCACGACGACGTTGTCCGTGTTCGAGTACTCGTACTTCGAGCCGGGTGGAAAGCGCAGGCCCTGGTCGGCGACCCAGGAGATCAGCGTGGACGGTTGAGCCGGGGCGCGTGGGTGAGTCTGGACGTGCTTGACGGCGCCGGGGCTCGAGGAGAAGTCCGGCAGTCCGCTGGTGTGGTGGAGCGCCTGGGCAAGCGTGACCTTGTGCCAGGCCTTCGGCAGCTCTGGCAGCCGCTTCCCGATCGTGTCGTCGAGCCGCAGGCGCCCGCGGCTGACGAGCGTCACCGCCACCGCGCCGCTGAAGGCCTTGGCAACACTCGCGATCCGCCAGCGATCGCCGATGGCGATCGCACGCCGCGGCGATCTTTCGGCGACGCCGTGCTTCAGCACGACGCGGTGCGAGCCGCGCTGGACGACGGCCACGACACCCGGCGGCCCTTCCTGCATCCGGACGAGCCGCGCGAGCGCGCGGTCGAGCCTCTGGTCGGCTGTGTTCGTCTGGAGGCCGGCCGCTGCGGGCACGAGCACGACAGCGACGAGGGCCGCGCTAGCGAAGACGCGCAACCACATGATCCAGGTCTTTGTCAGAAGCTCCGGCATCGAGCAGATACTGGTGCACGCTACCTCGCTCACGCTCGAGCGTCTCGAGCACCTGCGCCATCGCCTCCGCCGGCGACGCGCTCAGCCGGCGCCGCAGCTCGCGTTCGTTCTCGTCCCCTGCGTCCTCGACCCATATCTGCCAGAGCGGCTTGATGTTCTCGGCGCTCAGCCCGTAGTCCGCGGCGATGTCCGCGACGGACACGCCGGCGAGCCGCAGCAGCAGCGCGGCCACGAGACCCGTCCGGTCTTTCCCGCCCATGCAGTGAACGAGGACGCCGCCATCGGGCGCGCCGGCGACCGCGGAGATCGCCGCAGCGACGTTCCCGCGGTACTCCTCCAGCATCTCCAGGTAGCCGTCCCGGGTCGCGGCGACGTCGTCCGGAGCATCGATCCAGCGCTGGAAGATCTCGATCTGCCGCTCGAGCGGCACATCCTCGAGGAAAGAGACGTGGACGACCTCGACCGGGAGATCGCCGGGCGGATCCTCTTCGAGCTCGGACTCGAGGCGCAGGTCGAGGATGCGCCGGATCCCGTAGTCGACGAGCGACTGCCAGCCGGCTTCGGTCAGCCGGCGAACGCTGTCCGCGCGCACGACCGCGCCCATCCGCGTCTCGCGGCCGTCCTCCGTGGGATGACCGCCGAGGTCGCGCACGTTCAGGCAACCCTCCCAGTCCAGCCGGCGCTCCATGCGACTTAGACTACGGCGATGAGCAACTTCTTCGACAAGGTCAAGAAAACCGCCGCCGACGCCGCCGACTCGGTCAAGGACAACGTCCAGGAGGCGAAGCTCAAGAACGAGATCGTCCGGACGTACGAGGAGCTGGGTCGCAAGACGTTCGAGCTGGTCGAGGAGGGCAAGATCAAGAGCACTGCACTTCGCCCGCACGTCAAGCATCTCCGTGAGCTGAGGGAACAGCTGGCGGAGGTCGACCAGCCCGGGTACGTCAAGGACACCAAGAAGACCTCGTCCTAGCGTAACTTGACAGTTACGTAACCGCTCGGTTACGGTGTCGCAGTGGGATTCTGCGAAGTCCGCTTCACGCGCCGGTACGAGGCAACGCCCGCCGAGGTCTGGGCCGCGTTGACCGAGCCCGAGTCCGTCGCGCGCTGGCTCGGCCCGGTGCCGACGGAGGTTCGCGCGTCCGAGCCCGAGCGTCTGCTCGAGCTCGACTGGCTTCCGCCAGGCGACGAGCCGTCGGTCGTCCGCTTCGAGCTTGTCGCGACGGACGACGGAACGCAGCTCGTGCTCGACCACCGGCGTATCAACGCCGTGCAGGGAATGCTCTACTCCGAGCGCTGGACGAACACGCTCCTGCGCCTGGACGAGCTCCTCGGGGGCGCCAGGTGAGCGCCTTCGAGGCGCTCGCCGAGCCGACGCGCCGGCGCATCGTCGAGCTTCTCGCCGACGGCGAGCAAAGCGCCGGCGACATCGCATCCCACTTCTCGACCAGCCGCCCTGGCATCTCCCGGCACCTGCGCGTCCTGCACGAGCACGGCCTCGTCAGCACGCGCCAGGAGGGAACGCGGCGGCTCTACTCGCTCGATCCCGCTCCGCTCGAAGAAGTGGACGAGTGGCTCGAGCGCTACCGCCGCTTCTGGACGAACCGGCTCGACGCGCTCGACACCGAGATCCGACGACGAAGGAGGAAGACCTGATGGAAGAGCAGATCGTTACTCCGTACCTGCTGTACAAGGACTGCGACGCGATGCTCGGCTGGCTCGCGAACGCGTTCGGCTTCGAAGAGGTGCTCCGCTACACCGGCGAGCAGGGGTACGTGAATCACGCCGAGATGAAGACCGGCGAGGGGCGCATCTACATGGGCGACCCGGGCGACGACTACCGCAACCCGCGCGACGTCGGCGAGACGTTCGGCATCTACGTGCTCGTCGACGACGTGGACGCGCACTGCGAGCGCGCCAGGGCGGCGGGCGCCGAGATCACCGAGGAGCCCGTCGACCAGGACTACGGGCACCGGCGGTACTCCGCGCGCGACCCCGAGGGCGTGCACTGGTACTTCGCCGCGCCGGTGAAGGACGTCGCCCCGGAGGAATGGGGCGCGGCGGTCTCAGCGTCGTAGAGAGCTCTTCTCGAGGCGCTTCGGGATCCCCCGCAAGCGCTCGAGCGGCTCGGCGCTGTAGACGAAGCGGACGTGGCGCTCGGCCACGTCCGCCCCCCACCCGCGCATGCCCGTGGCCGCGATCGAGGCCTCCTCGAGCAGCAGGCGGGAGGCGTCCTCGGGCTCGAACCCGAGCTCGGCGACGTCGAGGAGGAGTGACCACCCGCCGCCGGGCTTGATCACCGGCCAGCCGTCGAAGGCTTCCAGCAGCAAATCGCGACGCCGCTCGAGCTCGGCCACGCACTCGGCGACGTGCCCCTGGTCGCCGCGCAACACCTCGGTCGCGGCCCGCCGAGCGATCCCGACGGGCGTCGTCGTGTTGTAGACGTGCGCCCAGCCCACGTCCTCGATCGTCGCTGCCGGGCCGGCCACCCAGCCGACGCGCCAGCCGATCATGCGGTGCTCCTTCGAGAGCGAGCCGACCACGAGCGTGCGCTCGGCCATCCCCTCGAAGTGGAGCGGATGGACGAGCGGCCTACCGTCGAACAGCAGCCGTTCCATCGCCGCGTCGTAGATCAGGAAGAGGTCGTGCTCCCTGCAGAGCTCGCAGACGAGCCGCCAGTCCTCCTCGTCGAACGTACCGCCCGAGGGCATGGACGGGCTCATGAGGAGCATCCCAGCCGCGCTCGGTGCGGCCGCCACGAGCGCATCGCGGTCGAGCCTCCACTCGCCTTCGACGACACGGAACGGTGCGAACACCGGCGTCCCGCCGGCGAGGTGGATGCGATTGACGATCCCCGCGTAGGTCGGATCGGTGACGACGATCTCGTCCCCGTCGCTCACCGTCGCGAGGAGCGCGTTCAGCAGCCCCTCCATCCCGCCCACGGTGATCACGATCTCGGTCTCGGGGTCGTAGCGGTGCCCCGTCCGCTCGGCGGTGAAGTCCGCGATCGCGGCGCGCAGGTCGTGGTCGCCGGTGAAGGGAAGCCAGCTGTTCGACTCGGGCTGCTCGAGCCCCACGACCGTCTCGCGAACTGCCTCGGGCGGGAGCGGCAGGTCGGTGTCGAGGTTCTCCATCCGCAGCACCGGCCAGTCGGGGTTCGCCTGCGCCGGGCGGTCGGCCGCGGCGGCGACCCGGTCGATCCCGAAGCCGCGAACGGCCTCGAAGCGTCTCGCGCGTGGGATCACGCGCGGACTCTAAGCGTCAGCGGGCGCAGGCTCGCCGTGCGGCTGCATCGCGGTGGAGCGGAGCAGCGTCCCTCCCAGCACGGCGGCGGCAACCGCGAAGATCGCGCCGATCAGGAATGCGAGGTGGTAGCCGCCGGCGAGGGCGGCGGCATGGCCTTCACCGGAGGCCTCGAGGTGGGTGGTGCGGGAGGCTGCGACGGCCGCCAGGATGGCCAGGCCGAGCGCGCCGCCCATCATGAAGGCCGTGTTCACGATGCCCGACGCGAGCCCTGACTCGGTCGGCTCGACGTCGCTCATCGCAGCCAGCAGGACCGGGTTGAACGCGAGACCGGCACCGAAGCCGAGGAGCACCATGCTCGGGAGCACATCGGTCACGAAGTCCCCTCCGACCGGTGCCCGGACGAAGAGCAGGAGCCCGACCGCGGCGAGACCGAGCCCGAGGGCGATCGGCAGGCGCAGGCCGAACTTCATCACGACCTTGGCCGAGAGCCCGAGCGCGAACGCGCCCATGATCAGGTTGGCGGGCAGGAACGACAGGCCGACCTGGAGCGGGCTGTAGTGCAGGACCTGCTGGAGGTAGAGCGCGGCGAGGAAGAACCAGGCGAACATGGCGGCCGCCCACAGGACGCCGACGATGTTCGCGACGGTCAGGTTGCGGTGCCGGAAGAAGCGGAGCGGGACGAGCGGCGACTCCACCCGCGACTCGATGGTCAGGAAGACGGCCATCAGCGCGGCGGCGGCTCCGAGCAGCCCCAGGGTCTGCGCCGACGTCCATCCGTTCTTGTTCCCGTTCACGATCGCGTACACGGCCAGAATCAGTGAGGAGGTCACGGTGATCGCGCCGGCGACGTCGATCCGGCCGGTTCGCCGCCCCTCCGCGTCCGCAGGCAGCAAACGCAGCGAGAGCAGGACGACGATCGCGCCGATCGGGACGTTGACGAGGAAGATCCAGTGCCAGCTGAGCAGGTCGGTGAGCACACCGCCGAGCAGCACGCCGACGCTCCCGCCGCCGGCAGCGACGAAGCCGAAGAAGCCCATCGCCTTCGCGCGGTCTCCCGTCGTCGTGAAGAGGCCCATCATGAGCGCAAGCGAGACGGCGGAGGCGGTCGCGCCGCCGAGGCCCTGCACCGCGCGCGCGGCCACGAGCATTCCTTGCGACGTGGAGAGCCCGCAGACGAGGGACGCGAGCGTGAAGAGGACGATCCCGCCGATGAACAGCTTGCGCGCGCCGAGGAAGTCGCCGAGCCTCCCGCCGAGCAGGAGGAACCCGCCGTAGGTGAGCAGGTAGGCGTTCACCACCCAGGCAAGGGAGCTCTCGGTGAAGCCCAGATCCTTCTTGATGGACGGGAGGGCGACATTCACGATCGTCGCGTCGAGGACGATCATGAGGCTCGCCGCGCAGAGGACGTACAGGGCGTACCAGCGTGTGCGATCGGTTGTCATGCCCCTATAGACCTCCCGTGCCGGCGAAACTCATCGATGAGTTTCGCGTCCCCCGCAGGTCCATTCTGACGATGGCAACCGTAGTGCCGTGCGACGTTCGCTGCCTCCGCGCAGATGCGGTCGTCGTGGACGCGCTCGCACGGCTCCAGCTCGCGGCCATGCGCCGCGGCTGGCGTATCTCCCTATGCAACGCATCGCCCGAGCTCGTCGAGCTGATCGCCTTCATCGGGCTGGAGCAGGCCCTTCCTCGGGGCGAAGATCGACGCGCCAGTCGTTGAGCCGGCGAGGCGTGCCCGGCGGATACTCGGCGTCGTACGCTCCCAGCAGCTCGAAGCCCGCCTTGCGGCAGATCGCGTTCGAGGGCGCGTTGTCGACGTCGGGAGACGCATGGACGAAGCGGGGCCCCCCGGCGGCGCGCGCTTCGTCGAGCGCCAGCCTCGTCGCCTCCCCGGCGATGCCGCGACCCTGGAACGCTGGAAGCACGCTCCATCCCATCTCGTAGACGGTCTCGCCGCGATGTTCCCGCTCCCAGAAGCCGACCCAGCCGACGCCCTCGTCCTCGTAGACGACCTTGAAACAGTTGGGGAGCTGCTCGTATCGCGCCTGGCGCTCGGCGATCTTCTCCGGCGTCTCCGGCCCGCCGAGATGCTCGGTCATGGCGGGGTCACCCAGCAGCCCCACGAGCAGGGGGTGGTCGCCGCTTCCCCAGGGGACGATCTCGACCATCTACGCCTCCAGCTCGGGCGGGAGGCCGAAGAGCGGGAACAGGCGCTGGGTGTCGAGGAAGAACGTGAGCTCGACGATCCGCCCGTCCTCGATCTCGAGCACCTGCAGCGCCCAGGGCTCGTATCCGCCGTCCGGGCTCGGCTTGTACTGCCCGAACGCGGGCGAGCCGTTCGCCGATCCGGCCGGGACGACGCGCGAGCCCTTGCAGCCGATCCCCGGGCCCCACCACCAGGTGAAGATGTCCTCGCGGCCGGTCAGCCACAGCGAGAATGGCGGCATCGACTGGGTCGCGTCCTCGTGGATGAGCGAGGTGAGCGCGTCGATGTCGTAGTCCTCGAAGGCCTGGACGTAGCGGGAGAGGAGCTCGCGGTCGGGCTCGTCCAGCTCGCGCGCGTCGTCCAGCTCGTCCAGCGTCGCGCGAGCGCGCTGGAGAGCGCTGTTGACCGAGGCGACGCTCGTCTCGAGCAGCTCGGCTACCTCGCTCGCCTTCCAGCGCAGGACTTCGCACAGGATGAGGACGGCGCGCTGGCGCGGCGGGAGCCGCTGCAGCGCGGCGACGAAGGCGAGGCGGACGGTCTCCTTCTGGACCGCTTCTTCGGCGGGGTCCGGGATCGGCTCGACCCAGGTGATCTCGGGAAGCGTGCTGAGATTCGACTCGACGGGCTCGCGCGACGGGCCGAGGTCCATGGGCCGCGCGCGACGCTCGCGTCCGCTCAGCATGTCGAGGCAGACGTTCGTCGCGATGCGATAGAGCCACGAGCGCAGCGCGGCGCGGCCCTCGAATCCGTCCCATCCGCGCCACGCGCGGATGAAGGTCTCCTGCACCGCATCCTCGGCCTCGAACGGCGAGGCGAGCATGCGGTAGCAGTGGGCGAGGAGCTCACGGCGGTGCTCCTCGAAGCCCTCTTCCAGCTCGATCGGGGCGCGCGCGACGGACGTGTCTGCCATTACGCCCATCGTACGCGCCCCGAACGACGTCGCGCCGAGGGACTTCCCGGTCTCCAGCAGCGTCTTCAGGTCGCTGAGCACGAACGGCCAGCCGCCGCCGGCCTCCTCGACCGAGCCACTGGTGATCGCTGCGGTGATCGGCGCGTCGTCGGTCTCCGACGTGAGCGTCAGCCGAGTCACGCCGTTCGGGCCCTCGCGCAGCTCCCACGTCAGCCGGGCCGGAGGCTCGGCCGTGATCTTGTCGTCGTCGAAGAGCGGATTCCAGGTCTGCACGAGCCGGTGCGGCAGGTCGGCCTCGAGGATCTCGCCGTCGATGATCACCTCGGACATCCCGTACTCACGCATCTGCTCGTTCGCGATGCCCCTGTACGTGCCCGCCTCCAGGTCGTACTCGACGGCGGCGTGGTAGCCGTACTCTTCCGCGCGGTTCATCAGCGCGTTCCAGATCTCCTCGGGTGCCGCCTTGACGTGGATGCGGTAGACCTGGGTCGCGGTCTCGGTTGCGATCGTCACGGTGTTCCTCCTCACGGTTGCGGTTGCGATACAGACCGCGGCCGCGGGAGAAACTCATCGGGCTCCTCTACTAGCCGGCGAGCTCGAGGAGCTTCGTGACCGTCGTCCAGTTGCGTGACGTGCCCGGAGCCTTCGCCAGCTCGTTCCACATCTTCGAGCGCGCGATGCCCCGCGGGATGCCAGGCGTAGATCTCGCGGCCCGAGTGCGCGAGCCGCTCGTCCTCGACGGCCAGCTCGTCGAGCTTGCGGACGAGCTTGGAGTCCGGGGCAGTCTCGAAGAACGTGACCTGATAACGCTTCGGGTCCTTCGCGACGCTTTCGAGCGGGTTCCCCTTGACGACCGAGGCCAGCTCGCCCTTCGTGCGCGCGACGACAGGCACGTCGATGCGGAAGTGCTGCTTGATCAGCTTCTCGACGGCGCGCGCGGTCTGCTTCGCACTCTTACTCGTCGAGAGGACGACGTTGCCGCTCTGGACGTACGTCTGCACGTCCTTGTAGCCGGCGTCCTCGAGGGCCTCCCGCAGCTTGGGCATCGCGACGCGCCGCTTCGAGCCGATGTTGATCCCGCGGAGGAGGACGATCTGGCGCGCCATGACCGCGTTCACTCACTGCGCCCGCAGGCGACGAACGCGACTCCCGGGAACTCCAGGCCGGCTTCCGTGCGGTACGACGAAACCGCCTCGACGGCACGAGCACGGAGCGCACGCGCCGCCGGCTCGGGCAGTGCCGCCAGTAGCTGGACGAGCGAGCCGGCGAGCGAGGAGCTCCGTTGCCACCACTCCTCGGCGGAGGCCACGACCTGGGAAACCTGCACCTCCTCGACCGAGACATCGGCGAGCCCGCCGCCGGCAAGAACGCGGGCGAGCCGTTCCGCGTCGTCGAGCGAGAAAGCGTTTGGCACGCCCGGCGGCGGCATCGTCGTTCCGAGGTGTTCGCCGACGACGTCGAAGACGACTCCGAGCCACGGGTTGCGCGCGCGAGGGCCCCAGACGGCGACGGCGGCACGCCCGCCGGGCCGCAGGACGCGCCGGATCTCGCGTGCGGCGCGGTCCGGATCGGGGGCGAGCATCAGACCGTCCCGGCAGAGGACGACGTCGTAGGTCCCGTCCGGCTCGTCGATCTCCTCGAGATCCAGGACGCGCGTGCTCACGTTCGGAGTTCCGTCGATCCGCGCCTCCGCGATCGCGAGCATCTCGGGAACGAGGTCCGACATCACAACCTTCCCGTTCGGGCGAACCAGCTCCGCCGCGGCCAGCCCCACACTCCCCGGACCGCAGGCAAGCTCGAGCACGCGGTCGCCGGCACGAGGACCAGCCAACTCGAGCATCCGTGCGGTCATCCCGCTGCCGCGGGCGTCGAGGAATGCCGCGTTCTCGCCCCATGCCGGCCCCACGGCAGCCCACATCGAGCGCATCCGCTCTCGAAGCTGGTCACGCTGTGCGTCCGCTAGCTCGACGATGCTCCTCACCCTCCCGTGCCACTTGCGATGGACTGAAGTCCGAATAACTACCCGAAATGGGCGCCTGGCTATCGCTGCAGCTCCCCGGCGACTCCCGACCCTACCGCGCGCACTACAGTCAATTCGCATGAGCCCGGTACGGCCGACGGTTCAGGTTGTGGGGAGACGGATGGACGCAGAGCACTACCGCCTGCGCGACTTCCTCACGCGGATTGCCCAACCGTACGAGTGGTTCGAGGCGGGGACGCCCGAGGCCGACCGCCTGCTCGCCGAGAACGGCCTCGAGAACGCCGAGTTGCCCCTTGTCGTCGACGGCGACGACATCTACCCCGCCGCGACCGTCGAGCGCCTCGTGGACGCGTGGATACAGGACAGGGACCGAAGCAGATCCCACTACGACTTCGTCGTCATCGGCGGGGGCCCGTCTGGCCTTGCCGCCGCCGTCTATGCGGCCTCGGACGGGCTGTCCACCATCGTCTTCGATCGCGACGTGCCCGGCGGCCAGGCCTCGTACACCGCGGCGATCGAGAACTTCTTCGGCTTCCCGGACGGGATCGGCGGAGCCGAGCTGGCGCGGCGGGCCGGGCGTCAGGCCGAGAAGTTCGGCGCCGAGCTGGTGTTCCTGCGCGGCATCAAGGGCAGCCACCTCGAGCGAGACGGCAACACCATGACGCTGATGGTCGACGACGACGAGACCGAAGTGACCGCGTCCGTCGTGCTCGCTGCAACTGGGATGGACTGGCGCCGGCTCGAGGTCGACGGCGTCGACGAGCTCATCGGTCACGGCGTCTACTACGGCGCAGGACGCAGCGAGGCGCAGCAGTGCGCGGGCCAGACCGTAGTCGTCGTCGGCGCCGGAAACTCGGCCGGCCAGGCGGTCCTGAACTTCGCGAAGGCGCGCGCCCGCGTGCTCATGCTCGTGCGCGGCGACCGGCTGAGCAAGTCGATGTCGAAGTACCTGATCGACCGCATCGAGCGCCACCCGCTGATCGAGGTCCACCTCGAAACCCAGATCACCGAGCTCCATTCGGAGGACGGCACGCTGACCGGCGTCACCTACGCCGACCGCGACGGCAAGGCCGAGACGGAGAAGGTCGACGCGGTCTTCCTGTGCATCGGCGGCTCACCGCATACCGAGCTGGTGCCAGCGAGAGCACGTCCTCACCGACCGCAACGGCTTCATCCTGACCGGGCAGGATCTCAAAGCCGACGAGCGGTTCCCGGGGAAGTGCTGGACGCTCGACCGCGACCCGTTCCCGCTCGAGACGAGCCGAGTCGGGCTCTTCGCGGCGGGCGACGTCCGCCACGGCTCGGTCAAGCGCGTCGGCGCCGCCGTCGGCGAGGGGGCGATGGTGGCCGCGCTCGCCTTTCAGCGGCTCGCAGAGCTCGGTGTCACCTACTGAGCTCGTCCGCGCACGGGAGCGAACCGAGCGCCTGCTCGCCGGCGTCACCGACGAGCAACTGACGACGCAGTACTCGCCGCTCCAGTCTCCGCTCGTCTGGGATCTCGCCCACATCGGCTACTTCGAGCAACTCTGGCTGCTGGGGGGCGAGCGGAACGACCTGTACGAGGCCTTCGAGCACCCACGCGGCGAGCGAGGCGCGCTGCCAATCCTTTCTCCCGTCGAAGCCCGCGAGTCGCTGGCCCGCGTACGCGAGCAGGTGCTCGCGCGGCTACCGGAGCTGGACGAGTACCTCGTCTGCATGGTCGTCCAGCACGAGCTGCAGCACGGCGAGACGATGGCGCAGACGATGGCCCTCGCCGGGCTCCTGTCTCCGACGCTCCCACAGGTCAAGGCGAGCGGCGACGTCCTGGTCGAAGCCGGGCCGTTCACGCTCGGGTCGACCGACCTCTGCGCATACGACAACGAGCGGCCTGCGCACGAGGTCGAGTTGCCATCGTTCTGGATCGACCGCGGGCTCGTCACGAACGCCCAGTACGCAGAGTTCACCGACCACGAATTCACCGAGCCGGACGCGCCGGTCGTCCACGTCTCCTTCGACGAGGCGGAGGCTTACGCCCGCTGGGCCGGCAAACGGCTGCCGACCGAGCCCGAGTGGGAGAAGGCCGCGAAGGCCGGCGTGCTCGAACACGCGACCGGCGCCGTCTGGCAGTGGACGTCGTCGCCTTTCGGAGGCTATCCCGGCTTCCGCGCGTTTCCCTATCGCGAGTACTCGGAGGTGTTCTTCGGGGACGAGTACCGCGTCCTGCGCGGCGGCTCCTGGGCGACCGACCCGCTTGTGGCGCGGCCGACCTTCCGCAACTGGGACTTCCCGCAGCGCAAGCAGATCTTCGCCGGCCTGCGCTGTGCACGCGATGCCTGAGGGCCTGCTGGGCGAGCCGAAGGAGCTCGGCGCGCTGTGGCTGTACGACGAGCGCGGCTCCCGCCTGTACGAGGAGGTCACCCGGCTGCCCGAGTACTACCTCCCGCGCCGCGAGGCGGAGATCCTCCGGGCGCATTCGACCGACATCGCCGAGACCGGCGCGCGCACGCTGATCGAGCTCGGCTCCGGCAACACCGGGAACACTCGGCTCCTGCTCGACGCGCTGGCGGGGACGCTCGAGCGCTTCGTCCCCGTCGACGTGAGCGAGGACGCTTTGCGGGACGGCGCGGCAGCGCTGGCGGCGGACTATCCGGGGCTCTCGATCGAGCCCGTCACCGGCAACTTCGAGCGCGGCCTCGACTCGCTCCCTCCCGGGCTCGTCGCCTTCCTCGGCAGCACGATCGGCAATCTCTATCCCGAGGCCCGCGCGCGCTTCTTCGCCCGGATCCGCTCTCCGCTCCTCGTCAGCCTCGACCTCGTGAAGGACCCGGCCCGCCTCGAGGCCGCCTACGACGACCCCGCCGGCGTGACCGAGCGCTTCGCCCGCAACGCGCTCGACCACGCGAACCGCGAGCTCGGCGCAGACTTCGACCAGGCGAAGCTCGAGTACGAGGCGCGTTGGGATCCCGAGCACGAATGGATGGACATCGGCTTCCGCGCCCGCGCCGCGCAGACTGTCTCCGTCTCCGCGCTCGACCTCGATCTCCACCTCGAGGCCGGCGAGTGGCTGCGGATCGAGGTCAGCTCCAAGTTCCGGCGCGAACGGATCGAGTCGGAGCTGGCCGCAGCCGGCCTGCGACTCGACGCCTGGTGGACCGACTCGTCCGGCGACTTCGCGGTCGCTATGGTCCTCCCGTGACGGGAGCCCCCATCTGCGCGCATCTCGATCAGATCGAGGCAACCGAGCTCCCGGCGCCGCCGCTCGGCTGCGAGGAGTGCCTCAAGATCGGCAGCGGCTGGGTGCATCTGCGCATGTGCATGACCTGCGGAAAGATCGGCTGCTGCGACGACTCCCCGAACAAGCACGCGACCGCGCACTTTCACGAGATCGGCCATCCGATCATCCGCTCGGCGGAGCCCGGCGAGGACTGGAGCTGGTGCTACGTCGAGGAAGTCGCCTTCCTGACCCCGCACCGCTGATGGATCCCGACCGCGCACGCGAGCTGCTGGCCGCCGAGCGGGCGCGGATCGAACGTGCGCTCGCGCAGCTCGGGCCCGAGGACTCCGGCGAGATGGAGATCGCCGATCTCGGCAACCTGGCCTCGAACACCCTCGACAACGAGTTGAACGAGGGCATCGCCGACGACCTGCGGGACGAGCTCTCCGCGATCAAACGCGCCGAGGAGCGCCTGGCCGACGGCACCTACGGGATCTCGGTCGTGAGCGGCAAGCCGATCCCGGACGAACGGCTCGAGGCCGTCCCCACGGCCGACCGGCTGGTCGACGAGGAACGCTAGCGCCGCCCGAACGCGACGAGCGCCACGCCCGGTAGCACCAGCCCCTCGGGCGTCTCATAGGGTGCAGCCGCAACGCGAGCGCGTTCGCGGAGCGCCTGCACCGCCGGCTCGGGTAGTGAGGCGAGCTTCTGCGCAATCGGCCCGGCAAGGGACGAGCTCCGCTCCCACCACTCGTCGGAAGAGCCCGCGATGTACGGGACCTCGACCTCGACGACGGAGACATCGGTGAGCCCCGAGCCCGAGAGCACGGCCATGAACCGGTCGCGGTCCTCGAGCGCGAACGGATGCGGCACGCCCGGCGGCGGCATGGGGGTCCCGAACTGCTCGCTCGCCACATCGAAGACGAGCCCGAGCCACGGGTTTCGTGCACGCGGTCCCCATACGGCGACAGCGGCACGTCCTCCGGGGCGCAGGACGCGCCAGATCTCATGCGCGGCCCGAGCAGGGTCAGCGACGAGCATGAGCCCGTCGCGGCATAGGACGACGTCGTAGGCGATGTCCGGCTCGTCGATCTCCTCGAGGTCGAGGACGCGCGTCCGCACGTTGGGCAGGTGAGCCGTCCGACCTTCTGCGATCGCCGTCATCTCCGGGACGACGTCCGAGAGCACGACCTCGCCGCCGGGACCGACGAGCTCGGCCACTTGGAGGCCGACGCTGCCAGGCCCGCAGGCGAGCTCGAGCACCCGGTCGCCGGGCTGAGGGTCCGCCAACTCCAGCATGCGGGCCGTCATGGCGGCCCCACGCGTGTCGAGGTACTCGGCATTCGCTCCCCAGGCGGGCGCAACCGCCGCCCACATCGATTGCAGCCGCTTGCGAAGCGCGTCCGGGTGCTGGGCGATGCTTTCCGTCGTCATCACGACTCCTTTCATAACACTGTGGATGTAATGAATTCGTCGGCATACTACTGAAATGGGCTCCGAAGTCAAGCCGCGTCCGTACAACTCCCCCCGCCGGCGGGCGCAGGCGGAGCAGACGAGGCATGCCATCCTCTCCGCGGCAAAGCGGCTGTTCGAGAAGCATGGGTATGCGGGGACGAGCATCGCTGAGATCGCCCGCGACGCAGACGTGGCGCTCAAGACGGTCTATGTCGTCTTCGAGACCAAGGCAGGCGTGCTTCGCGCCTTGTGGAACCGCGAGCTCCGGGGCGAGCGCGATGACCTTCCGGTCGCGCAGCAGGAGTGGTACGTCCAGTTGCTCGCCGAGCCGGACCCTGAGCGCCAGGTGCGCCTGAATGCGCGCAACTCCCGCGAAGGGAAGGAGCGGATCTCGGCGGTGCTGGACATCATCCGCGGCGCCTCACAGGTCGAGCCGGAGATTGCCGAGCTGTGGAACCGCATTCAAACGGAGTACCGCGCGAACCAGCGCGCTGTCGCCCAGAGCGTCGCCGAGAAGAAGGCGTTGCAGCGCGGCCTCACAGTCGACCGCGCGGCCGACATCCTGTGGACGCTGAACAACCCCGATGTCTGGCACCTGCTTGTAGGACGGCGCGGCTGGACGCCGAAGCAGTTCGAGAAATGGGCGGCGGACACCGCCTGCGTGCAGCTCTTGAAGTAGTCGGCGACGAAGAGAGCTAGGCCGGTGCCGGTGCCAGCGCCCGCTCGTGCGCGACCCCGGCGGCCGCGTACGCGTCGTCCTCGTCGAGCGTCTCGTGCTCGAGCAGCGCGTTCGCCAGCGAATCGAGCTTGTCCCGGTTCTCCCGGAGCAGCTCTACGACCTCCTCGTGCGCTTCGTCCACGAGACGCCGGACCTCCTCGTCGACGAGCTTCTGCGTCTCCGGCGAGACCTCGGGCGGGAGGAACGGGCCGCCGCCGTCGCGCGGAAGCACCGCGATCGGCCCGATCGCACGGCTCATCCCCCAGCGCCCGACCATCTGCCGGGCGATCTCGGTGAGCTGCTGGATGTCCGACTCGGCGCCGGTGCTGATCTCGTCGAAGACGACCTCCTCGGCCGCGCGGCCGCCGAGCGCGACCCTGATCTTCGCCTCGAGCTCCGGCTCGCGGTAGGTGAAGCGGTCGCTGTCGGGCGCGGCGAACGTGACGCCGAGAGCCAGCCCGCGGGGGATGATCGAGACCTTCCGGACCGGGTCGGCACCGGGCGTCAGCATCCCCACGATCGCGTGGCCGCCCTCGTGGTACGCCGTCCGCCGCCGGTCCTCGTCGCTCATCATCACCTGCCGCTCGGCGCCGAGCACGATCCGCTCGAGCGCGTCGGCGAAATCCGCTCCGGTGACCATGTTGTGGCTTCGGCGCGCGGCGAGGAGCGCGGCCTCGTTGACGAGATTCGCCAGATCCGCTCCGACCATGCCAGGCGTCGTCGCCGCGATCCGCCCGAGATCGACGTCGGGGGCGAGCGGCACTCCGCGCGTGTGCACCTTGAGGATCGCCTCGCGGCCGGCGCGGTCCGGCGGCTGGACGGCGACCCTCCGGTCGAAGCGGCCGGGGCGGAGGAGCGCCGCGTCGAGCACGTCGGGCCGGTTGGTCGCACCGATGACGATCACGTTGGTCGAGGAGTCGAAGCCGTCCATCTCGGTCAGGATCTGGTTGAGCGTCTGCTCGCGCTCGTCGTTTCCGCCGCTGAAGCCGGCCACGCCGGAGGTGCGTGACCGCCCGATCGCGTCGAGCTCGTCGATGAAGACGATCGCGGGAGCGGCCTTCTTCGCCTCGTCGAAGAGATCGCGCACGCGAGAGGCGCCGACGCCGACGATCGCCTCGACGAACTCCGAGGCGGCCATCGAGAAGAAGGGGACGTTCGCCTCGCCGGCGACCGCGCGGGCGAGCAGCGTCTTCCCCGTCCCGGGCGGGCCCGCGAGCAGCACGCCGTGCGGAATGCGGCCGCCGAGCTTCCGGTACTTGTCGGGATGTCGCAGGAAGTCGACGACCTCGGCGAGCTCCGCCTTCGCCTCCTCGATCCCGGCCACGTCGGCGAAGGTGACCCGGTCGCCGCCGGGCTGGTAGCGCTGCGCGTTCGAGCGGCCGAACGAGCCGAGGACGTTCTGGACGTTCCCCGCCCGCCGCATCAGCCAGAAGAGCAGGAGGACGAACAGGATCGTCGGGCCGAAGCCGAGCAGGAGGTTCTGCCACCAGGGCGCGCCGGTGTCCAGCGGCTCGGCGTTGACGACCACGCCCTTCTCCCCGAGCAGGTGCGAGAGCGCCTTCGTGTCGGCGAACGCCGGGATCTCGGTCTTGAAGTCGGTCGTCGGCTTCTGGTCGCTGTACTTGATCTTCTCGGTGAAGGTCCCTTGGATCGCCGTCCCCTTGGACGTGATGTCCTTGACGTGGCCCGCCTTCACCTGGTTGATGAAGAAGGGGCTGTAGGGAACGCGGACGCGTGACGGCCCCCCGGTCGCGCGCATTCCGAAGAAGAGGTTGAAGCCGAGCAACACGAGGGCGAAGAGGAGCCACATGCCCCAGCGCACCTTCGGCCGCTGTCCGGTCGGAGTCGAACCGCGCGGCGACGGAGGCGGTTTCCCGTTCTGGGGCCGCTCCTCGCCGGTCTGGGTCACCAGCTCAGCCTAGCGCGCTAGACGCTCGAGCTCTTCGTCCGTCAGCTCGATCTCGAGCGCGGCGAGATTCTCCTTGGCGTGCTCGAGCGAGAGCGTGCCGGGGATCGGCAACGTCACCGGCGAGCGGTGCAGCAGCCAGGCGAGCGCGATCTGCGCCGTGGTCGCGCCGTGCTGCTCCGCGACCTCGGCCAGCGCGCCGCCCTCTACGCCGCGCAGCGGGAAGTACGGGACGAAGACGATGCCCTCCGCCGTGCAGTAGTCGACGACGTCCTCGTGCTGGCGGTCGGCCAGGCTGTAGTGGTTCTGGACGGCGGCCACCGGGACGACCTCACGCGCGCGCTCCACCTGCTCGACGGAGACGTTCGAGATCCCGATGTCCCGGATCTTGCCCTGGTCGCGATACTCGGCGATCGCGGCGAGGCTCTCCTCGATCGGCGTGTCCGGGTGCACCTTGTGCAGGTAGTAGAGCGCGATGGTGTCCGTCCGCAGCCGGCGGAGGCTCTCTTCGATCTGCTCTCGCAGGACGTCGGGCCGGCCTTCGCCAGGCTGGTAACCGCCCTTCGTCGCGACGACACAGTCGCCCGCGACCCCCGCCTCACCGATCGTCGCCTCGCTCTCGCCGCCGCTGTAGAGGTGAGCCGTGTCGATGAACCGGACGCCCGCGGCAACCGCCTCCTGGACAAAGCTGACGTTCGACGGCCGGAGCCGATTCGTGCCCATGCCGATCCGCGGTACGTCGACGCCCCCCAGCGTGATCTCGCGCTCCACGCCCTCACCATAGTGGGACTCCTGGGGGGAGCCGGAGGCTCCCCCAGGCTTCGACTGCGTTACAGCGTCCAGCCGCCGGAGAGCGGCTCGCCGACCTGGAGCCCGAAGCGCTCGGCCAGCTCGGGAACGGTCTCGGCCTTGAGGGTAAGGCCGTAGCGGTCGCCGAGCGCGGTCAGATCGTCCGGGTCCGCCTTCATCGCACCGCCCATGTCCGAAAGCTCCCGGAAGAAGTTCTCGAAACCGGCCGGGGAGATGATCTCGAGGATCCGGCACGGCTCGTCGCCCGCGTTCCAGAACGTGTGCCACTGGTTGCGCGGCTTGAAGACGAGGTCGCCCGGGCCGGCCTCGACGACGTCGTCGCCGAGCAGGGCACCCATCCGTCCCTGGAGGACGAAGCTGTACTCGTCCTCGCGGGTGTGAATGTGCAGCGGGGCAGCGAGCGCCCGCGGGGACATCGGATGCTCCACGAGCGAGAAGCGCTCGCCTGCCTCGTGCCCGTCGAGCATGAAGCGCACTCCGATCGATCCGAGGAAGCCCTCCGCGCCTTCGTTCGGGCTCACGATCTTCACGCCTGTCGTTGTCGCCTCCATCTCTTCCTCCTTCTTTCGATTTACGAATATGTCAACCGATTTGCGGCATCCTTACACATCAGCTACACTCGTGTCAAGTGAAATGTCGAAGACGCGAACATACGAGCTGAAGCGACGCGCTGAGCGCCAGGAAGAGACGCGGCAGCGGATCGTCGACGCGGCCGTGGAGCTCCACACGACGCTCGGTCCTTCCCGGACGACGGTACAGGCAATCGCCGAGAAGGCCGGCGTGACGCGGCCGACCGTGTACGCGCACTTCCCCGACGCCCGGTCGCTGTTCGAGGCGTGCTCGGGGCACGTGCGCGCGACCATCCCGCCTCCGGATCCCGCCCGCTGGGAGTCGATCTCCGATCCCACCGCGCGGCTCGAAACCGCCCTGCGTGAGCTCTACGGCTACTACAAGCGGCTCGAGCCGCTGTTCGAGAACGTCGAGCGCGACGTCGCGGTGATGCCGATCATCGCCGAGCTGAACGCCCGCCGGGTTCGCTACCTCGAGGGGGTCCGCGACCTTCTGCTCGAGCCCTGGGCGGCGCGCGGCAGTGCAAGAACGCGCCTGCGGCGGGTCATCGGCCACGCGCTCGAGTTCGTCACGTGGCAATCCCTCGTCCGCCGCCAGGGATGCACGGCCGGCGAGGCGGTTCGGCTGATGGTCGCCCTTGCTTCGGCGGCCGCTGTGAGCACGAAAAAGCCCGCCTGAGCCCCCTAGAGTGTCGGTGGGACGGGCTACGAAGGCAAGATCCGTGTGCCCTACGGGTCACTGATCGACGAGCCGGCGCTCAAGCCGATGGCGCACATGTTCGTCGGCTCGAAAGCTCCTTGGTACGAGATCCTGGACGACCTCCCTCAGCACGACGAGTATCCGTGGTCTTGATCGGAAGATCCGCGGGCCGCCTCTCTAGTCCGTATCGGTAGATGATCGCTTGCGCGCGATCGCCGACACGAACCCGAGATTCTGCCCGTCGGCCTCCTGAAGCATTTCGAGAACCGGATCTTCCTCCGTGCCTTTGACCTCACGCACGGCCTTCGCCCAGAGGATCCAGTTCTCGAGCCCGTCCGGCAGCCACGATGCCTCGATGTCTTCGAGCAGGCCGCTCAGCTCCCAGTGGCGCCGCCACCACTCCGGGGTATGGAAGGCACCGACCTCATATCCCCAGCGAGACTGCACGTTCGCCGGGACTCGTGCCTCGTACGGGTCTGCCTTCAGACCAGGCGTGGTCATGCCGATCGTCCCGCCCGGCTTGAGGACGCGAAGCAGCACCGGCAGGAGATGAACATCCGTTCCGAAGTATTCGAAGGCATCGATGCTGACGATCGCATCGAAAGCGTCGTCCGGGAATGGGAGCTGCCGCACGTCGGCCTGCACGGCTGTGATGGACTCCGCGAGCCCTGCACCTCGAAAGACCTCTTCGGACGGCGTGCGGATCGATCCACAGATCGCAGGCGGTAACCGTCACTCCGCACTCCCGAGCGAGGAACACCGATGTCGCGCCGTATCCCGACCCGAGATCGAGAACACGCATCTCCGGACGCAATGCCAGAGCCGGGAGAATGTCTTCGAGCTGCCAAAGAGGATGAGGCCCCATATCGAGGCCGAGCAGCCACTGAGGGTCATAGCGCGACGAGAGCGGATAGCGATCCGGCCTGATCAAGGCATCGACTGCGTCCATCATCCCACCCTAGGCGACCGGCCTTTAGCCGAAGTGTCCGATCCGGTCGTATTCCAGAAAGGGCCTTTTATGCAGCGCCACCGCGTCCGAGGCTGCGGCGTTTAGCTCGCCGGGCGTCGGCCAGGATGGCCTGGGCCGCGTTCCTCCCGGGGCCGCCGGTGATTCCGCCCCCCGGATGTGCTCCCGCTCCGCACAGGTAGAGACCGCGGATCCCGCCGAGCCGGTAGCTCGCGTGGCCCAGGAGCGGCCGCCACGCGAAGACCTGGTCGAGGGCGTGCTCACCGTGCATCGGGTGTCCGCCGCTGAGGCCGTACTCTCGCTCGAAGTCCGCGGGAGTCACGACGTGGCGGGCGACGATTCTCTCCGAGAGACCCGGGGCGTAGGCCTCGAGCGTTCTCACGGCCGCGTCGCCTACTCGATCGCGCGCTGCGTCGTCCCAGTCCGCGTCGCGAAGACGCCGCGGCGCGTACTGGAACAGCGCGGTGACGACGTGGGTGCCCTCGGGGGCAAGCGCACCGTCGGAGAGGGTCGGGATCGTCGCCTCGAGATACGGGTGCTCGGAGATCCGCCCGTACTTCGAGTCGTCGAATGCCCGCTCGAGGTCGTCGAGGCTCGGAGCGATGACGATCCGCCCACGCAGGCGCTCGTCGTCGACGCCGCCGAACGCGGGCAGGTCGTCGAGCACCAAGGTCACCTTGGCGACCACGCCGGGCATGCGGATGTGCTCGGCGCGCCAGATCAGGGTGGGACCGATCGTCCGCCGCGTCGAGGAGTCGCAGGAGGGTCTGCTTGGGGTCGGCGCTCGAGGCGACGATCTCTGCGTCGATCTCCTCGCCGCTCGCCAGAGCCACGCCCTCCACGGAGCCTCGCTCGCTGCGGATCGCCGAGACGTCGACACCGCAGCGCACGGTCGCGCCGTAACTTCGTCGCCGCGGCCAGGAGCGCCTCGGTGAGCGCGTCCGGTCCACCCCGTGCGAAGGCTGTGCGCCCTGCCGCTCCTCCACCGGAGGTCGAGTCCCACAGGAAGTTGAGCGCCGCTCCCGGCGGACCGGGGGCCCATGGCCGAGTAGCGAATGCCCCGCGCGCCGAGAACGCCACGCAGCGCGTCGTCGTCGACTGCCTCGCTGACGAGATCCGCGACGGACATGGGCAGGACCCGCAGCGCCTCGCGAACCTGCGGACCGCCGAGGTGACGCAGGGCGTTCAGCAGTGTGAGGCCCTTGACGCCGTCGGCGGGAGACGGAGACGCGAGGTCCGGCGGCTCGGTCGCCTGGACGCGGCGCAGGAACCCGACGAGAGCGCGGACCTTGCGGTCGAACGCGAGAAATGCCTCGGCGTCACGCGGCCGTCGAGCCCGGAGCTCGTTCGCGGTCCGAGCCGGGTCGCGCCACAACGTGAGAGGCGACCCGTCGGCGGACGGGGCGAAGGCGACCACGTCGGGCTCGACGTCTCGAAGGCCGTGCGATTCGAGCCGGAGCTCTCGCACGACGCTGGCACGCAGACCTCCGACGCCGTCGGCGGCAACCGGCGCTCGCACGCCCGGAGCAACCTCCTCGGTCGCGAGTGCGCCGCCTGCACGGTCGCGGCGTTCGAGAACGAGCGTGCGCAGTCCCGCCTTCGCCAGGTACCCGGCCGCCACCAGGCCGTTGTGGCCGGCACCGACGACGACTGCGTCGTATTGCTCCCGGGCCACGAGGGCCTCAGGCCGCCCTGCGCGATACGAAGCGAGCGGACGACCTGGAGGGCGGCGAGACGGCCCGACGCCCCCATGATCCCGCCTCCCGGGTGCGTGGCCGATCCGCACATCCAGAGGTTTCGCAGCGGCGTTCGATACCGGGCCCATCCCGCTACGGGCCGGTTGAAGAAGAGCTGCTCGAGGGAGAGCTCGCCCTGGAAGATGTTGCCCTCCGACAGCCCGAACCGGTCCTCGATGTCCTTGGGCGTGAGGACCTGCGCGTGCAGGATCAGCTTCCGGATGTTCGGCGCTCGTTCCTCGATGGTGTCGAGGACCGTCTCGGCGAATGCCTCGCGCCGAGCGTCGTCCCATTCGTCGCCGTCGGCCAGGTGGTAGGGCGCGTACTGGACGAAGCAGCTCATGACGTGCTTGCCCGGTGGCGCCATCGACGGATCGACCAGGGTCGGGATGATCATGTCGATGTAGGGACGCCGGCTGAACCGCCCGGCCTTCGCGTCGTCGTAGGCCAGCTCCATGTAGTCGATGCTCGGACTGAAGCTGATCGCGCCGCGCAGGTGTTCGCCGTCGCCGGGCAGGCACGTGAACTCCGGAAGCCCGTCCAGGGCGAGGTTCACCTTTCCGCTGGAGCCCCGGTACCGGTAGCGCTCGACCTCCTCGAGGAAGGACCGGTCGAGGAGATCGGGCTGGACGAGACGGACGAACGTCTGGCGCGGGTCGAGGCTCGACAGCGTCACCCGCCCGATCACTTCCTCGCCCGAGCTCGTGACGGCGCCGATGACCTCGTCGCCTCGGGTCAGGATGCGCTCGACGGGGGTCTCGGTCCGGATCTCGGCGCCGAACGACCGCGCTGCGCTCGCGATCGCCTCGCTGACGGCGCCCGTTCCTCCCCGCGGTATCCCCCACGCCCGCAGGACGCCGTCGATCTCGCCCATGTAGTGGTGCAGGAGGACGTAGGCGGTCCCCGGAGAGCGGATCCCCTGGAACGTGCCGATGATCCCCGAGGCGCTCGATCGTCGCCTTGAGCGGATCGGTCTCGAACCACTGGTCGAGGAAGTCGGCGGCGCTCATCGTCATGAGCTGGACGAAGACGGCCCGCTGCTCCGCGGAAAGGTCGTTGAAGGCGCGAGCGAGACGCGCGACCGGAAGCCATTCGCGGGGACGGAGTCGGCCGGGATCCGGCGGTGCCATGGACAGGATCGGCTTGATGAATCTGCGCCATCTCGACCATCAGGCGGCTGTACTCGTCGTACGCCTCCGCGTCGCTCGGCGACCAACGCCGAAGCTCGCGCACGGTGCGACCGTGATCGTTCACCCGCCACAGGTAGTCGCCGTCGAGCGGCGTGAACGTCCCGTCGAGCGGCAGGATCTCGAGGCCGTGCTTCGGCAGCTCGAGCTCTCGGACGATCTCGGGCCGGAGCAGCGAGACGACGTACGACGCCACGCTGAACCGAAAGCCGGGGAAGACCTCTTCGGTCACCGCGGCCCCGCCGAGGACATGGCGCCGTTCGAGCACGACGACCTTCAGGCCGGCCCGCGCGAGGTAGGCGGCGGCGACCAGCCCGTTGTGCCCGCCGCCGATGACCACGGCGTCGTACATCAGCGGCGACACTACGGCGACCTAAAGTGCCGCGCAGATTGAGTCTCGCCCGACCATGACCAAGCCGTTCGACATGTCACTGGTGCAGCGAGGAGCGCGGTTGCGGCGCAGCTCCGTTCTTCGAGGCGACGCAGCGCTACGGCCCGAAGGGCTTCACCGTCTACAACCACACGCTGTTCCCGATCAACTTCGACGACTTCGAGGCCGAGTACTGGCACCTGCTGCACCACGTGACCGTCTGGGACGTCGCCGTCGAGCGCAACGTGGAGGTGACCGGGCCTGACGGGTTCCGCTTCGCGCAGCTCCTCACCTGCCGCGATCTGAGCACGTGCGCGGTCGGCCAGGCGAAGTACGTGCTGATCACGGCGCCGGACGGCGGCATCCTCAACGACCCGGTGATGCTCCGTCTCGACGAGAACACGTTCTGGTTCGCGCTCGCCGACAGCGACGTGCTGCCAGTACGCAAAGGGGCTGGCCGCGTACGCCGGGATGGACGTCCAGCTCTCGGAGGCCGAGGCGTACCCGCTCCAGATCCAGGGGCCGAAGTCGAAGGACGTCGTGCGCGACCTGTTCGGCGACGATGTCCTCGACCTCCGCTACTACCACTTCCGCCGTCTCGAGCTGGACGGCATCCCGCTCATCCTCACCCGCACGGGCTGGACCTCGGAGGTCGGATACGAGATCTATCTCCTCGACACCTCGCGCGGAACGGATCTTTGGGAACGGATCATGGAGGCGGGGGCCCCGTACGAGATGCGCCCGACCGGGCCGGTCGACATCCGGCGGATCGAGGGAGGCATCTTCAACTGGGGCGCCGACATGACCTACGAGAACAACCCGTTCGAGCTGGGCCTGGACCGGCTCGTCGATCTGGACAGCGACGCCGAATTCGTCGCCCGGGAGGCGCTCGCGAGGATCCGCGACGAAGGGGTGAAGCAGAAGATCGTCGGGATCGAGATCGAGGGCGACCGGCTGGAGATGAACGCGACGACGTGGCCGGTCTCGACAAACGGTGCGAGCTGGAAGGGTGACCTCCGCCGTGTACTCGCCTCGACTGGAGAAGAACATCGGCTACGCGTGGCTGCCGATCGAGCACACCGAGCTCGGGACACGGCTCACGGTCGAGACGCCCGACGGCGACAGGGAAGCGACGATCGTGCCGCTCCCGTTCGTCGACCCCGAGAAGCAGATCCCGAAGTCCTAGCGTTGTCCGTCGGAACCGCGTTCCATCCCCGCACCGCGCCGCTCAACCGCAAGCTGCAGTGGCGGGAATGGTCGGGCTATCTCGCCGCCAGCGCCTACCACGACTCGCACGAGATCGAGTACAACGCTATCCGCGAGGCGGCCGCGCTGATCGACGTCTCTCCTCTCTACAAGTATCTCGTCTCCGGCCCGGACTCGACGAGGCTCGTCGACCGCGTGATCACGCGCGACGCGAGCAAGCTCGCGGTCGGCCGCGTCTACTACACGTCCTGGTGCAACGAGGACGGCCGCGTCGTCGACGACGGCACGGTCGCCCGCCTGGACGAGCAGAGCGTACCGCTGGACGGCGGCCGATCCGTCGCTGCGCTGGCTCCGGATGAACGCCGCCGGCCTGGACGTCGAGATCGAGGACGTGAGCGAACGGGTATCTCGGCCGCTGGCGGTCCAGGGGCCGCTGAGCCGCGACGTGCTCGAAGCGGCCACCGAGACGTCGTGGGGCGACCTCGCGTACTTCGGCCGGCGTGCCTCACGCGTCGGGCGCATCACCGTCGACGTCTCCCGGACGGGCTACACCGGCGACCTCGGGTACGAGGTCTGGGTGGAGAGCGCAGCACGCGGTCGAGCTTTGGGACGCCCTCGTACGAGCGCGGGAAGCGCCTACGGGATAAGGCCCGCCGGGATGCTCGCCCTCGACATCACGCGGATCGAGGCGGGACTGATCCTCGTCGAGGTCGACTTCGATTCCGTCCGGCGAGCGCTGATTCCCGAGCAGTCGTTCTCGCCGTTCGAGCTGGGCATCCTCGGCCGCTTCGTCGACTTCGAGAAGCAGGCACGAATTCGTCGGCCGTCGTGCGCTCGAACGAGAACAGGAGCGAGGCGGACCTCCGCGGCGGCTCGTCGGCCTGGAGCTCGACTGGGAGCCGCTCGAGGAGCTCTACCGGGCGAAAGGGCTGATGCCGACGATGGACACCGGCGGCGTCGCGCGATCCTCTCCCGCTGTATGCGCGGGGTCGTCAGGTCGGCAAGGCCACCAGCACGACGTGGAGCCCGATCCTGAAGAAGGTGGTGGCGCTCGCTTCTGTCCACGCGGACCACAGTCGCGTTCGGCACGACGATCGAGTTCGAGTGGACGGTCGAGGCGCGCCGCGCACCGGACGCCCGCGACGGTGGTCGAGCTGCCGTTCTTCAACCCGATCCGCAAGACGGCGGCAGTCGCAAGCTCATAAGCGGAAGCAAACGGCAATGAGCTGTCGCGGCGCCGACCGGAGAATCACCCGATGAAGAAGCTAAGCCGGGCCCTGGAATTTCCCAGGACCCGTCTCGATCCCGATACCCGCAACACCACGGTAGGCGGTTTCACGATCCTTACGCCTGGCTGAGCGGCTCGACGATCCGGAGACGCACGCGTACTGCGGCGCAGGAGACAGTCACGCAGTCAGTTCTGAGCGAGGGGGCGCGACTGATGCGGGCGGCGGTCGCTCGTTCATCGCGTTATGCGCGGCGGTCGGCGCCGATTCCCACCGGACCGAACGAACGGAAGTTCCTCTGGCAGGCGGACGCTAGCGACGAGAAGCTCAAGTTCATGCTGCGGCGCGGCAAAGACGCGCCGCTCGAGACGGTGCTCGACCCCAACACGTGGGCGAGCGACGAGGGTTGGTGTTCGCCGGCCGTCGCCCGACGGCATGCTCGTCGCGTTCGGCAAGTCTGTTGGCAACGCGCATGACGCCGTGTCCACGTGCTCGACGTCAGACGGGACGCCTGCTTCCCGACCGGCCCGGCGGCACGGCGGAGTCGCTGGCTTGGCGACCGGACGGTTCAGGGTTTCTTTATGCCGCGTATCACGAGGTGCCCGCTGGCGACGAGTTGCAATGGCACGTCTACGACCACCGGCTCGGGTCGGGCGCGCCGGCGCGGAGGATCTTTGGCGACCATGTGAAGCGTTACTGGTACGCGGTCGAGCTGAGCGAGTGCCGCCGCTTCGGCGTCCTCTACGAGTGGGACTTCGTGCACGCCAACGCCGTCTACCTGCTGCGGCTCGCCGACGACACGTTGGTGCCGGTCGCTCCCACCATGCAATCCGTCAACCGGGTGCAGGTTGTCGGGCACAAGCTCCTCGTCCACACCGACCTCGACGCCCCGCGCGGCCGCCTCTTCGTCGCCCGGTGACGGCCCGACCAGGCGACGCTGATCCCCGAAGGCTCGGACACGCTGCTGACGGTCAGGGGCGTCGGCGGCCGGCTCTACGCCGTGTACTCGCAGGCGGCGTCGCATCGCGTACGCGTCCATGCCGAAGACGGCACCTACCTACGCGAGTTGACGCTGCCCGCACTCGGCTCGGTCAATCACACCTGGGGCGTCAGCGGCGTCAGCGGCGCGTGGGGCGAAGACGACGTGTGGGTCGATTTCACGTCGTACGTGCAGCCGCAGTCGGTGTATCGATACGTCTACGACGCGGACCGCCTGACGCCGTACCACGTACCCGACGTGGGGCTCGACGCCTCGTCGTATGTCACGGATCAGGTCTGGTACGAGTCGCGCGACAGCACGCAGGTGTCGATGTTCGTCATCCGCCGCAAAGACGTGCCTCGCGACGGTCGCGGGCCCGTCCGGCTGAGAGGCTACGGCGGCTTCAACCTCTCGATGCAGCCGACGTTTAGGGCGCTCGACGCGGCTTGATTGCAGCTGGGCGGCGTACTCGCATACCCCAACATCCGAGGTGGTGGCGAATACGGTCGCGGCTGGCACGAGCAGCAGAAGACGGGCGGCGAACATCGCCGACTACAACTTCACCGACGACGCGACCTTCGTGAACGACGTCGTCGTCACGCGAACGGCCGTCTGGTTCACCGACTCGGTCAACCCGGTCCTCGTACAAGGTCCCGATCGCACCCGACGGAACACTCGGGAGCGCGATCATCGTTCCGTACGACGGCGACATCGACTATCAGCCCGGCTTCAACGTGAACGGGATCGACGCGACGCCGAACGGCAAGACGCTGATCATCGTCCAGTCGAACACCGGGAAGCTCTTCACGGTCGATCAGGACGGCGTAACGAACGAGATCGAGGCGCGACCGTCGTCCTGCTCGATCAGCGGGAAGCTTCGTCACGCGCAGCGCAGCGACGCAGATCGTCGTGATCGACGGGCGCGGACCGTCGGCGGGGACGATCGTGGGCTCTGCTCGACCGGCAAGACGCTGTACGGCCGTCACGCGACGAGCACGCCAGCGACCAGATCGTCGTGATCAAGCTGGCCCCGGACCTTTCGTCGGGGACGATCGTGGGCTCGAGGTCACCAGCCCGGACTTCTCCGGGCCGACGACGATCGACGAGTCACGGCCACCGCCTGTATGCCGTCGACGCTCGCTTCAGCGTGCGTCGCTCGACCGGGGCGGAGTGGAGCGCTCGACGACGGAAGCCTCACACTGGCTGACGCCGGTGCATCACGTCGGCTAGACCCTCTTGTGGGGAGCGGCCCAAGGTCGCCTCCCCACACGAATCCTGTCCAGGTTTGGCGCACGTTCGGCGCGTACCTCGCCCAGCGCCCGGACTGCCAGCCAGAGTCCTCTTGGAAAAAAGCTCTTTGCACGAACTTCGGTGAGTAGCGGGGGCAGGATTTGAACCTGCGACCTCCGGGTTATGAGCCCGGCGAGCTACCTGACTGCTCCACCCCGCGTCGCAGCGGCAATTATAGCTCCATGCGTGTTGCAGCCGTGGATCTCGGCACGAACACCACGCGGCTGCTCGTCGCCGACGTGAGCGACGGGACGGTCGACGCGCTCGAGCGGCGCGAGGAGATCACTTCGCTCGGCGAGGGCGTGGACGCACGCCGGCGGCTCCTCCCCCTCCCCATCGCGCGGGTGCGGAACGTCCTCTCCGAGTACCGCCGGCGGATCGAGGAGCTCGGCGCCGAGCGCGTCCTCTGCGTCGCGACGAGCGCCGTCCGCGACGCGGAGAACGGCGAGGCATTCCTCGGCGAGATCGAATGGAGCTACGGCTTCGCGACGCGGCTGCTCACGGGCCAGGAGGAAGCGCGGCTCACGTTCGCCGGAGCGACTCTCGGCCGCGACGACCTCGACGGAGTGATGGTCGTGGACATCGGCGGCGGCTCGACCGAGCTCGTCCTCCAGGACCGCGGCGTGAGCGTGGACGTCGGCTCCGTCCGGCTGACCGAGCAGTTCGGCGAGGACCGCGGAGGAATGGCCGAGGCGGTCCGCGCCGCGCTTCCGGACCTCCACCCCACGCGGTCGATCGGCGTCGCCGGGACGATCATGTCGCTGGCCGCGCTCGACCTCGACCTCGCGCGGTACCACGAGAGCGAGGCGGACGGCCACTCACTGAGCGCCGCCACGGTCGCGAGCCAGGTAGACGAGCTCTCGGCTCTCTCGCCCCAGGAACGCGCCGAGCTCGAGCCGCTCAACCCCAAGCGCGCGCCGTTCATCCTCGCGGGCGCGGTCATCCTCGACGAGGTCCTGCGCCGTTACGCGTTGGACGAGATCGAGGCGAGCGAGCGCGACCTGTTGGACGGAGCAGCCCTCGAGGCGGCGAAGCTGCCCGAACCGTCGGAAGGCGAGGCGCCGCCCGGCGCCTACGTCTGCTGCTGAACGTCGACCGGCCCCTCGTCCTCGGCCAGCCGGCGCTGCAAGACGGTGCGGCTCAACACGCCTACGAGGCGCCCTCCGTCGACCACCGGGACGCGCTCGGCGTCCTGCTCTTCGAGGAAGCGGAACGCCGCCTCGAGGTCCTGGGACGAGTCGATCGTGTAGTGCGGCTCCTCCGCGATCTCGCCCAGCGGCGTCTCGCGCGGATGCCGGCCCGCCGCGACGACCTCGCGCACGAGCGTCTTGCGCGTGATCACCCCGGACAGCCTCTCGTCGTCGTCGCAGACGAAGACCGCACGCACCTCCGGGCGCGCCAGCAAGGCACCCGCCTCCTGCGCCGTCGCGTCGGCCGCCAGCCAGGGCGGCTCGGGAACCATCGCGTCGCGGACCTGGCTCATGGATAGATGCCGCGCGCGGTCAGCGCGCCGGCGACCTCGCGGATCCCGGCGACCAGCGCCGCGTTGCGCGGCGTCAACCGCTGCTCGTCGGCGAGGTGCCAGACGCGGTCGAAGGCGTCGGTCATCATCTCGCGCAGTTTGAACCGTGTCTCGTCGCGACCCCAGAACAACCGTCCCAGGTCTTGCACCCATTCGAAGTACGAGACGGTCACGCCGCCGGCGTTCGTGAGGATGTCGGGGAGGACGAGGATGCCGCGGTCGGCCAGGATTTCGTCCGCCTCCAGCGTCGTCGGCCCGTTCGCGCCCTCGGCGATCAGCGACGCCTGCACGTCGTCGGCGTTCTCGGCCGTCAGCTGCTCCTCGAGCGCTGCCAGGACGAGGACGTCGCAAGGCAGCTCGAGCAGCTCATCGTTCGTGACAGCCTCGCCGTCCGGATATTCGATCAGGTCGTGGCGATGCAAATGCACCCACTCGGTCACCGCGTCGAGGTCGAGCCCGGCGGGGTTGTACGTCCCGCCGGACACGTCCGAGACGGCGACGACCTTTGCCCCCACCGCGACCAGTTCCGTCGCAGCCACCCCGCCCACCTTCCCGAACCCCTGGACGACGCAACTCTGCCCCGCCAGCGGCCGGCCGAGCCGCTGGCACGCGCGCTCCGTGCACATGACGACGCCGGCGCCGGTCGCCTCCGCCCTGAACACGGAGCCGCCGATCGAGATCGGCTTCCCCGTCACGACCTCGGGGACGGCATACCCCTTCTGCATCGAGTACGTGTCCATCATCCAGGCCATCGTCTGCTCGTCGGTGGCCATGTCCGGCGCGGGAATGTCCTCCTGCGGGCCGATCACGGACATCATCTCGGCGGTGAAGCGGCGTGTCAGCCGCTGGAGCTCGGCGGCCGACAGCTCGCGCGGGTTGCAGCGGACGCCGCCCTTGGCCCCGCCGTACGGGAGCCGCAGCAGCGCGCACTTCCAGGTCATCCACATCGCCAGCGCCGCGCACTCGCCGAGCGTCACGTGCGGGTCGTAGCGGATCCCGCCCTTGGTCGGCCCGAGCACGCTCGAGTGCTGCACCCGGTAGCCGGGCAGGACGACCCAGGTGTCGTCGTCCATCTGCACCGGCATCGACACCATCGTCGCGCGCTCCGGGAAGCGGAGCCGCTCGGCCACCACATCGGGGACGTTCGCGTACGGCAGCGCCTGTTCGAACTGGGTGCGCGCCGTCAGGAACAGCGGCGTGTCCCATTCGAGCCCGACGTGCTCGACCGTCTCGGCCACGCCCGGGAGTGTAGGTACTAGCAGCGCTTCGGCAGGATGCCCTGCCGGAGAACGACGCGCCCGTCGTTGAAGGAGATCCGCGCGGTGACGGTGCGGCCCTTGCGCGAGAACGAGGCGGAGCTGACGTAGCGCTTGTCCGCTCCGCTGACGTGGAACTTGCACTTCGTCCGTGCGAGAGAGACGGACGGGCCGACCTTGCATGCGGCGCCGGCGCAGTCCTTCAGCTTTGCGAGCCGCGCGGCCAGCTCGCCCTGAATCGAGCCGTAGCCGGCCAGTCCGGCGACGTTCGTCAGCTCGTCCGGATCCCTGACCAGGTCGTACAGCTCCTTCTCGCCGTTCGCGTACTCGGCGTACAGGAACTTGGGCGTGCGGATGGCGACGAACTGGCGATCGCCGGGCGCTGCGGTCTTGCCCTGGTTTCCGTTGTCGCCGTCGCCGATCTCGCCCATCGCCTTCCCGGCGAGCTTCGCGCCCGTCGGCCCGCGCTCGATCAGCAGGTCGCGTCCCCACTGGGTCGTGGGATGCGCGAGGAGCGGCAGCAACGACTTCCCGTCCATCACGCGGCCGGCCTTCGCGTTCGCGGCGTCCATCACGGTCGGGGCGAGGTCGATGTTCGCCGTCATCTGCTCGAGGTGCCGGTCCTTCGGGACGCCGGGGCCGCGCATGAGCAGCGGGACACGGATGGACGGCTCGTACAGGAGCACCTTCCCCGACGGGACGCGGTGCTGTCCGTGGAAGAAGCCGTTGTCGTCGGTGAACACGAGGAGCGTGTTGTCGAGCTCGCCCTTGGCGCGGAGCGCGTCCACGATCGCCTTGACGCCGTCGTCCACCGAGAGGAGCGATTCCATCTGCTGCTGGTAGGCCTCGCGGATCGCCGCGATCTTCTGCGGCGTCAACGCGGGCCGGTTGCGGATGCCGAGCGGCTTGTCCGACACGTCCGCCTCGTTGAACGACGGCATGTTCGGAAGCGGCTCGGAGGCGAAGTGGTCGCGGTACGGCCCGGTGTTGACGGTGCCGATCCCCTTCGGGTCGTCCGGCTCCTTCGGGCCGCCCCCGTGGGGCGCGTGGTAGGTCACCCACATGAAGAGCGGCTTCGACTCGGGCACGCGGCGGTCGATCACCTCGACCGCCTTCTGCGTCAGAACGCTCGTCTGGTAGTCCTGCGGCTGCGAGCCGAAGTGGACGAGCACGCCCTGCTCGTTCATCGTCCAGTTGAAGTAGCTCAGGTTGACGCCGGCGTGCCACTCCGTCCAGCCCGGCGGGATCCCGTCCGCGAGCTTGTACCCGTTCAGGTACTTGCCGACGAGCGCGGTGTTGTAGCCCGCGTTCTGCAGCCAGACGGCGAGCGTGTTCGTGTGGTCGAGCCTGGAGAAGCCGCCGTTCGGCGCGGCGTTGGTGAGGACGCCGTGGTTGTGCGCGTATTGCCCGGTGAGGAAGGACGAGCGCGACGGGCAGCAGAGCGAGAGGGTGACGAAGTTGTTGTCGAACGTCGTCCCCTGCCGGCCGATCAGCGCGAGCGTGTTGCGCATCACGCGCATCTCCTCCAACGTCTGGTCGTCGGTCTCGATCACGACGACGTTCGGGCGCGGCTTGGCGCGCGCGGCCTGACTCTCGATCGAGACGATCGAGCCGGCCACGGCGAGCGCGGCGAGTATTGCCGTCGCCAGACTGATGCGCGCCTTCACGCCGCACATGGTCGCGGTCGAAGATGGGGCCGATGCAAGGTTCGTGTACGAATTCAGTAATGGCGGGGCTGTCCGAGCGAGCGCGCGAGCTGCTGACCGGGACGAACTTCGCCTTCCTCGCCGAGCTGATGGAAGACGGCTCGCCGCACGTCTCGCCGGTCTGGATCGACGTCGAGGGCGACCTCGTCCTCGTGAACACGGCGAAGGGACGGCTGAAGGAGGCGAACATGCGCCGCGACCCGCGCGTGGCGATCTCGATCTCGCCGGACGACGACCCGTACACGCATGTGGACCTCCGCGGGCGCGTCGTCGAGATCCGCGAGGGAGACGAGGCCGTGGCCGACATCGACCGGCTCGGCAAGAAGTACCGCGGGTGGGACTCGCTACCCGCTCGGCGAGGGAGAGCAACGGGTCTCGTACCTCATCGAGCCGACCGTCTGTACTTAGGAGACAGCCCCGGCTACGAGGGCTCCGAGCGCGAACCGGGAGCGAACGCCACCGAGGCTGTACGCCTAATTGTGCCTAATCGAGGATGAGCTCCGCGCGGTTTGTTGCGGCGGCGAGCTTGCGGTCGGCGGTTACGAGCACGGCGTCGTTTGCCTCCGCCAACGCGACGTAGCAGGCGTCGTATGCCGATAGGCCCCGCGCAAAGGCAATCGCACTCGCATTGCGTATGAGAGTCGTCGTCGAGACCGCGCCGATCGGGATGCGGAGCAGCCGCTCGAGCGAGATCGTCACTTCGGCGGCCTCCATGAGCCCGGCTCGGTGTTCGACCAAGAACGCGTTTCCGACCTCTGCGTAAACGAGATCAGGAGCCAAGGCGCGCACTTCACCGCGGATCGTGCGCGCGCGCCATTCCTGCGCGCGCGCATCGAGAGGTGCGCAGCGCGCGAACGAGCACGCTCGCGTCGAGAACGGCGAGCGGCCTAACGGGAGTCCCGGTCCCGCCGGATGATCTCCTCCGGCGTTGGGCCGTCCTCCGGCCACGACCAACGCTCTATGTCGGCTTCTATGTCGGTCAGTAAGGCCTCTGGGTCAAAGGCGGCCGGAAGCGACCGCCGCAGGATCTCGATCGTCGTCGCACTGATCGAGCGCCCCTCGCGCTCGGCGCGCTTCCGCAGCGCCTCGTACACGTCTTCCGGCACGTTTCGCACATGCAGCGTTGCCACACGCGTACGATAGCACGCTGCTAGCACTTCGCTAGCAGTAGCGGACGCTCTTCTTCACGCAAACATTGAACCCGGGCGGGGGTGACGGGTTTGTCGCTACTTTGAAAAGAGATGGCGACAAAGGAAGAGAAGATCGAGCTGGACGGAGAGGTCATCGAGGCCTTCCCCAACGGACTGTTCAAGATCCAGCTCGAAAACGGCCACGAGACCCTCGGGTACACCGCGGGCAAGATGCGCCGCTTCCGCATCCGCGTCTACCCCGGGGACAAGGTCAAGATCGAGCTCTCCCCGTACGACCTGAACCGCGGCCGCATCGTCTACCGCTACCTGAGAAAAAGTTCGGGCCCTGATCAAGGGCATCGACGTCTCGAATCACCAGGACCGCATCGACTGGTCGCGGGTGAAGGCGGACGGGATCACGTTCGCGTACGTCAAGGCGAGCGAGGGCCAGACGTTCGTCGACCCCAAGTACGACGCGCACGTCGCCGGCGCGAAGTCGGTCGGGATCAGGACCGGCGCGTACCACTTCGCGCGCCCGGACACGGACGCGAGCGACCCCGAGCAGGATGCGCGCGCCGAGGCCGACTTCTTCCTCTCGCTCGCCGCGCCGCGCTCCGGTGACCTCCTCCCCGCGCTCGACCTCGAGACCGCGGGACTGCCGGCGGCGCAGATGGTCGCGTGGACGAAGGCGTGGCTCGACCGCGTCCGCAAGGTCATCGGCGTGCGTCCGTTCGTCTACACGTATCCGTACTTCTGGGAGCAGCTGGGCGGAACGACGGCGTTCCGCAACTACCCGCTGTGGATCGCGAACTACGGCGTGTCCGAGCCGATGCTCCCCGGCGGTTGGCGGCGGTACTGGATCTGGCAGTACTCCGCGTCGGGCACGGTGGACGGCATCCCCGGCCGCACCGATCTGAACCGGCTCGCGGACGAGCTCCGGCTCACGCACATCACCTACCGGCCGGGCCGCCAGCCACGGCCGCGGCCGCCGAACCTCCCCGGCCCGGTGCCGAAGCCCGTCTGGTTCTGGCCGTGGCTGCGCTGGCGACTGGGTACCGGCGAGTTCGAGGGGCTGCAGATGAACGAGCACGTGCGGCCGGACGAGGCGCCTGACGACATCCCCGACTGGGCCTTCGCCTCCGTCGAGAAGCTCGTCAGCGAACGATCAGCCGGTACGCGCGAGACTCGTTGAGGATCCGCATCCCGACGCTCTCGTAGAGCTGCGTGGCCCCGGTTGGGTTCGCCGCGTCCACGCCCAGAACGGCCCGAGGCTTCCCACGATCGCGGATGTCGCGGAAGCTCTGGTACAGGAGCGCCGTGGCCAGCCCGCGCCGCCGCCACGGACGCCGGACGCCGAGGACGCCGACCCAGCCCTCGTCCGGATCGAGATCGCAGAGCGAGATGCCCGCGATCTCGTCACCGTCCCGGGCGAGCAGCCAGAGGGACGGGTCGTAGTTGTCCGACTCGACCATCCACTTGCGCCACTCCTCGTACGGGGTCGGATAGTGCTCCCAGTGGTCGGCGAAGGCCTCGTCGGACGCCGCGTGAACGGCTCGCTCGTCGATGCCGCGCCGGGCGCGCTCGAGCCGGATCCCCTCCGGCCACTCGGGCTCGGGCGGCTCCTCGTCGAGGTCGATGACCATTTCCCAGAAATGGCGGATGAGCTCATAGCCGCGCGCCTCGAAGAACCGCTGCGCGCCCTCGTTCGGCGAGGCGGCGCCGAGCCAGACCTCCTCGCCCTCGGGCGCCGCCTGCGCCAGCTCGCGCGCGCGTTCCTCGATGCGGTCGCGCAGCTCGGTGCCGATCCCGTTGCCGCGGTGCTCGGGGAGAACTCCGCCCTCCGACCGCAGCCGGTGCGGATGCCGGGGGCGAACGACGCCGCAGGCGACGAGCGTCCCGTCCGCGTCCTCGACCAGCCACCAGTCGCGCTCGAGGTCCGTCGTGCGGTACAGCCCCTTGATGTAGAACGTCGGATCGCCCTCGGCCCGGTCCGCGCGCCAGAGCGCACGGACGAGCTCGATGACAGCGGGGAGGTCGTCCTGCGTGGGCCTGCGAAAGCTGTACGCCATGATCCTCAGACTAAGCTCCCCGGCATGGTCGAGGAAGCGCGCTTGGAGCAGACCGAGTTCGGTACGCAGGCCGCGAGCGAGGGCTGGTTCGTGCTCAACCTCGGCGACGCGAAGCGCATAGTGCACGACTATTTCGGCTCGGGCATCGCGCTAACCGCCGATCCGGCCGACTTCAAGGAGATCGGCGTCAACGTGGACGTCCTCCAGCCGGGCGAGCCGGGCTGCTACTACCACCGCGAGAACGTGCAGGAGGGCTTCCTCGTCCTGTCCGGCGAGTGCCTGCTGATCGTCGAAGGGCAGGAAAGACCGCTGCGCACGTGGGACTTCTTCCACTGCCCGCCGGGCACCAACCACGTGCTCGTCGGCGCGGGCGACGGGCCGTGCTCGATCCTGATGCTCGGCGTGCGCGGCGACCACGTCGAGATCACGTATCCGGTGGACGAAACCGCGGCGCGCCACGGGGCCAGTGCCGACAAGACAACGGACTCACCCCGTGAGGCGTACGCGAAGCACTCACGGCCCGAGGCGGGCCGGCCGGACTGGTCCGGCGTGCCCTGGGCTAGACCCGATCAGTCTCGCAGCGGACGTGCGGCCGTGCGGCGACCCGATCTGATGAAGAGACGTCGGATCGAGACCCTCGGCCCCGGCGTCGATCGCCGCGCGAGGCGACGATCATGCCTGCTGGCTGGAGCGTCAGCCAGGACCCTCCGCCGTCGAGGGAGGGCGGTGTCGCGGCCCGGACGACCGCGAACGCGGTGCGCAGCTCACTGAGCGTCCCCAGCCGACGCGCGAACACGTAGGATCCTCCCCGTCCTCGACGAGGAAAGGGGAGTGACATTCATGAAGAAACTCGTCGTCGGGCTGGCCGCCGCCTGCGCGCTCGTCTGGGTGGGGGCAGCCTCCGCGGGATGGAACGACACCGTCCCGCTCAACCAGGTCGCCAGCTCGCCTACGCAGGGCGGTGGCTATCCGATTCCAGCCGGCTCGAATGCACCCGTTCCGGGCACGTGCCGGCTCGGGGACTACAACTCCAACCGGTCCGAATCATGGATCGCGGTCGAGCCCGGGACGGAGGATCTCGTCGGCGTCTCGAAGTTCTTCTTCGAGACGTTCTCGACGTTCTACGACTTCCACCTCGGCTCGTACACGATGCCGGGCGGAACGCCGGTCAGAACACCCAGATCCCCGGCTACGACTGCATCTCGACCGGGACGCAGGAGATGCCGCCGAGCTGGACGAACAACACCGACCCGAACGTCGACTTCGACACACAGGGCCGCGCGTACCAGGCGACGCTGCCGTTCAACGCGTACTGGACGAACCTGCACCCGAACGGCGGGATCGGTGTCGTGTACAGCGACGACCTCGGGCGGCACTGGGTCGGTCGGAAACGGCGGTCAGCTGCTCGACCACCTCTCGAACTCGACACGTCTCAGCCCTGGGAGACGTCGTCGACAAGCAGTGGATTGCCGTCAATCGCGCACCCGTGAGCCCGTACCGGGATCACGTCTACGTGATGTGGGCGATCTTCAACGGCAGCACGGTCCAGATCTTCTTCTCGAAGTCCGTCGACCGCGGCCAGACCTTCTCCAAGCCGAAGCGGATCACGCCGCCGAGCGAGCTCGGCAAGGGGAACACGTACATCTACCCGTCGGTAGATGCGGCAGGTGACCTGTACGCGGCGGTCGCGAGCTTCCAGAAGAACGGCGTCGACGCCGAGCTCTGGGTGGGCAAGTCGACCGACGACGGCGGCTCGTTCACCTGGTTCGACACGGGGGCTCTCGCGAAAGGCACACCGGGATGCTGCTTCCCGAACACGACTTTCCGGGACGGGATCCTCGAGAACTTCGCAGCGTCGCCGACCTACCCCGGGCACCTCTACTTGACGTACGAGTACTGGGACGGGACGCAGATGGACGTGAAGTTCACCCAGTCGGTCAACGGCGGCGGACTGTGGACTCCGCCGGTCATCGTGAACGACGATGCGAGCGGGACAGATCAGTTCCAGCCCTCCGTTGCCGCGGGCCCGGGCGGTGCCGTCGCGGTCGCGTTCTACGACCGCCGCCAGGCGTGCCCGGGTGACGCGAGCATCCGGCCGCAGGACGTCGGCCGCACGAACTTCTGCATCGACACGTCGCTTCAGACCTACAGCGACAGCGGTGCGGGCGCCGTGCCGGTCGGCGGGAACACGCGCATGTCCGACGTTCACCTGGGATCCGATGCAGCCCGACCAGCACGTCGGCGGGATCGGCCAGATGGCGTGCGCGGCACACGAAGACCCGTGTACCTCCAACGCGTTCATCGGCGACTACTTCGGACTCGCCATCTCGGACGCGAACATCTACGGCTTCTTCGTCTCGACGCACTACCCGTCGGGGGTGCAGGCCGACGAGGGCGGCCCCGTCTACTACCAGCAGCAGGTGCTGGCGACGGTTCCGCGCTAGGTCTTCGCGGCTCTGAGCGGCTAGCGGGGGTCGGCCCGGTCGAGGTTCCAGTGCCGGCCGGCCTCCGCCAGCCAGGCCTCTTCCTCGCCCCAGGGGATGATTCCGAAGCGGGTGATCCGCCGCTGGCCGCCCTCCTCGTCCCCGTAGAGGACGTCGATTGCAAAGGCCTCGCGCGCGTCGACCGCTTGCCGCGCCTCGGCGTACCCGGCGGAGGACGGGTCGCGGAACGAGCCCTGCCAGAAGCCGAGGTCGTTCGGCGCGATGAAGAGGTCGCGGGTGAGCCGCGTGAAGTCCTCGGGCGGCCGGTGGTCGAGGTTTCTGATCTCGCCGGTGAGGATGGTCCAGCCGTCGAGCACGGCGATCCCGCTCCCGGCATTGCGCAGCGAGATGCCGAAATAGACCGCCTCGTCGGTCACCTGGACGCCTGCCTGCCCGCCCGGGGCGAGGACGTACTGCCGGTCGGCGAAGTAGATCTTCTGCGCCGGGTCCTCGCGGCGGGAGGAAACGAGCAACGGCCGCAGTCCCGCGAGCAGCGCCTCCTCCGCGAGTCGGGCCGAGCGATTGGAGGAGCGGACGGCGGCGAAGGTCGCACCCGCAAGGACGAGCGTCCCGCCCGCGCTCGCGATCGACGAGATCGTCACCCAGTCGGCCACGGGGCGACGTTACTTGACCGAGCCGGCGAGGAGCCCCTGCACGAAGTAGCGCTGGAAGGCGAAGAAGACGGCCAGCGGCAGCAGGAGCGAGACGAACGAGGCCGGCGCGATGATCTCGATGCTCGACCCGAACTCGGAGAGCTGCGACAGGATCGCGACCGTGATCGGCTGCGTTTCCCGGCCGAACGTCAGCGCCACGAGCAGGTCGTTCCAGGTCCACAGGAACTGGAAGATCGCGAGCGACGCGATCGCCGGCAGCCCGAGCGGCAGGATCAGCCGGAAGAAGATCCGAAACTCGGAGGCGCCGTCGATCCGCGCCGACTCGAGCAGGTCCTTCGGGATGCCGATGAAGAAGTTCCGTAACAAGAAGATGGCGAACGGCAGCCCGAACGCCGTGTGGAACAGGACGAGGCCCAGCACGGTGTCGAACAGGCCGACGGCGTTGTAGAACGAGAAGATCGGGATCAGCGCCATCTGCAGCGGGACGACCAGCAGGCCGATGACGACGATGAAGAGCCAGTCCCGGCCGGGGAACTCCAGCCAGGCGAAGGCGTAGGCGGCCAGCGCGGCCACCACGATCGGAAGCACCGTCGCGCCGATCGCGATCTCGAGCGTCGTCAGCAGCGCCGTGCGCAGCGACTCGTTCTCCCAGAGCTGGCGGTAGCTCTCGAGCGTCGCGATGCTGGGCTTGGTGAAGATCTGCCACCAGCCGCCGGCGCTGATGTCCGCGGGCGACATGAGCGAGGTCAGGAAGAGCCCGATCGTGGGGATGAGCCACAGGACGCCGATGAAGACCAGGGCGATGTAGACGGGCGATTTCCCGAGCATCCGCAGGATCTTTCGCGCGACCCCCTCCTCGACGACCGGCGGCGCGACGCGGACTTCGGCTTCGGCGACGGCCATCAGACCTCCCGCCTGAAGCGCCTGATGTTGAGCGCGAGCACCGGCAGGACGAGCAGGAACAGGAAGGTCGCGATCGCCGATCCGATCCCGAAGTCGTTCTGGCCGCTGAAGGAGACGCGCCACATGGCGAGCGCGATCACGTTCGCGTCGTCCTGCGACGAGCTCGGCGCCACCGAGATGATGATGTCGAAGACCTTTAAGACGTTGATCACCATCGTGATGAAGACGACGCTGAGGATCGGGAAGAGCAGCGGGACGGTCACGCGCACGAACGTCTGCCACTCGCTGGCGCCGTCCGTACGCGCCGCCTCCAGCACGTCGCGCGGGATGGCGGCGAGGCCGGCCGCTACGACGACCATCGCGAACCCGGCCCAGACCCAGATGTAGGCGATCATGATCGACGGCGTGATCAGCTTGGCGCCGAGCCAGTCGACGCCGGCGAAGGGCTGGGCGAAGGTCTGCCCGGAAATCGCGACCGTGTACTTGGCCGACGTGAGATCCGCGAAGGCGAAGGTGCCGTCGTCGGCGCTGGTCGCCGTCGCGACCTGCTTGCCGGAGGAATCGCGCAGCTCGAGCGTGACGCCGGGCAGCCCGAGCTCACCCTGCTCGACCTTGCCGGGCTTGCCTCCGCCCGGCTTGAAATCTCTCCAGACGACGCCGGTGATGCCGTCGGGCTTCGCCGGGGGCTTCACCGCCTGCTTGGCGCCGTCCGGAACATCCTCGGGCGAGATCGCCGACAGGCCGAGCACGGCGACCTGGCCGGGCTCGAGCGGCGTCTTCAGCGTGAGCGTGCTGCCGGGCTTGCCGACGAGCTGCGGCGTGGAGGGGAGCGCCTCGGGTAACGCGCCCTGCGGCTCGAACACGCCCTTGACCGCCGCGATCGCGGCGTTGACCGTGCCCTGGCTGGGATCCTGGATGTACATCAGGCGCCAGATCACGCCGGCCGCGAGCAGCGAGATCGCCATCGGCATGAACACCACCGTCTTGAACGCGACCGAAAAGCGAACGCGCTCGGTGAGGACGGCGAAGATCAGCCCCAGCGCCGTCACGAACACGGGCACGATCGCCACCCACAGCACGTTGTTCTTGATCGCGGTCAGGAGCAGGTCGGTCGTGAACAGCTCCTTGAAGTTCGCGAACCAGACGAAGTGGTTTCCCGTCGCGTCGAAGAAGCTGCGGATGATCGTCCTGATCGCGGGGTAGACGACCCAGATCCCGAGCAGGGTCGCGGCAGGCACGAGGAATGCAGCCGCGATCAGCAGCCGGCGCCAGCGGCTCTCCCCCGCAGGGATATCGGGGGGCGGAGCCTTCCGTGGGGAAGGCTCCGCGGTGATGCTCGCCCCGCTCACTTACCGCCGTAGGCCTTCTTTGCGGCCGCCTCCAGCTTCGTCGCGATCCCGTTGACGTCGTTCGGGCTCTTCAGGAGGTCCTGGAAGAGCTTCCACATGCCCTGTCCCGGCGTGCCGCCGAAGGCCGCGGGCTGCAGGTCGGACATGTCGAAGCGGACGACCTTCGCGTTCGCGAGCCCGAGCGCCGCCCGGCGCCCGATCGGGTCGTGGTAGGCACTCCCCTTCACGCGCTTGTTCGGTGAGGAGAAGCCTCCCTGCTTCGCGTAGACCGTCGCCGCCCGCGCGGTTCCGAAGTACTTCATCAGCGCGCGGGTTGCGGGCTTGTCCCTGAACATGACGACGGCGTCCCCGCCGGCGACGACGTTCGAGCGAGTGCCGGACCTGATCGCCGGCCACGGGAAGTAGTTGAAGTCCGTCCCCGGCTTCGCACTGGTGGAACCGGTGATGGTGCCCTCGACGAAGTCGCCCTCGAGCACCATCGCCGCCTTCGGGTTGGCGCCGAAGGCCTGCGTGACCGAGTCCGCGAAGACGGTCGTGAGCGCTCCGGACGTCCCGCCCGCGATGTTCCCGCCGTCCTTGAAGACCTGCGCCATCGTCTTCAGCGCCTTCTTGACCGACGGGTGCGTCCACTTGATCTTGTGCGCGGACAGCTTGTCGTACAGCGAGCCGCCCGCCTGCCTGAGGTAGATGTTCTCGAACAGGTCGGTGAGCGTCCAGCCGTCACCGCCGCCGATCGAATACGCCTTGGTGCCCGACGCCTTCAGCGTCTTCGCCGCCTTGAGCAGCGCCGGGAACGTCTGCGGCGGCTTCACGCCGGCGTTCTTGAAGAGTTTGACGTTGTACCAGATGGTCGATTTGTTGGCGCCCTTGAGATAGAGGCCGTAGAGCTTGCCGCCGACGCTCCCGAGTGCGAGCCAGCCCGGCGACCAGTCGCGCTTGATCGTGCTGCGCATGAACTCGATCGGCTTGAGCGCCTTCTTCTTGACGAGCTCGCGCATGAACCCCGGTTGCGGGAGCAGCGCCATGTCCGGCGGATTGCCTCCGGCGACCGCGGTCGAGAGGATGGTCGTCAGGTTCCGTCCCGCCGACGTGTACTTCGTGTCGATGTCCGGATAGAGCTTCTTGAAGTCCGCGAGGACGTTCTTGAAGTGCTCCTGCTCGGCGCCCGTCGCCTCGGAGATGATCGACACCGTCCCCGAGATCTTGGCCGCGTGGTGGCCCTTCGGTGCGGAGCCGCCGGCGGCGCTCGCCGCGACCAGAATCGCCGCGATCGCCGCGGCCGCCACCGCGTAGACACGGATGATTGTCATGCCACTCCCTTCTGTTGGTGGTCGTAGATCCCGAGACCTGTCTCGGGATCGAAGAAGTGCAGCTCGGTTGTGTCGACGACGACCTCCGCCGTCTCTCCCTCCCGCACCCGCGAGTGCGGGTCGAAACGCGCCACGATCGTGGTCGTCGTCGCCTTCCTGGGCTGTCGAGCGGCCGGTTCCTCGCCGAGGTCCTCGGCCAGCTCCGGACGTCTTCGGTGATTGCGGCGACGCGGCTCGGACGGCGAGGTGGACCACGATCTCCGAGCCCAGTCCTTCCCGAAGCTCGACCGTTCCATGCAGCCGACGGTCGGGCGGGGCGCCGTTCGCGAGCGCGGCGTCCTCGAGATTCTCCGGGCGGATGCCGAGGACGACCTCGCGCCCCTCGTACTCGGCCAGCTGCGGTCTCGCCTCCAGCGTGCGCGAGTCGAGCGTCAGCGCCTGGTCGCCGGTGACGACGCGCAGGTCGCCGTTCTGCCGCTCGAGCCGCGCCTCGAGCACGTTCATCGCCGGGCTGCCGATGAAGCCGCCGACGAACAGGTTGACCGGGTGGTCGTACAGCTCCTCCGGCGGCGCCACCTGCTGCAGCTCGCCCTTGCGCATCACCGCCACGCGATCGCCCATCGTCATCGCCTCGACCTGGTCGTGCGTGACGTAGATCGTGGTCACGTCGAGGTCGTGCTGGAGCTTGCTGATCTCCGCCCGCACCTGCACGCGCAGCTTCGCGTCGAGGTTGGAGAGCGGCTCGTCCATCAGGAAGGCCTGCGGATGGCGCACGATCGCCCGTCCCATCGCGACCCGCTGCCGCTGGCCGCCGGACAGGGCGCGCGGCTTGCGGCCGAGGAAGTCCGTGAGCCCGAGCGTGTGGGCGGCATCCTTGACGCGGCGGTCGATCTCTTCCTTCGGCACCTTCTTGACCTTCAGGCCGAAGGCGATGTTCTGGTAGACGCTCAGGTGCGGGTAGAGCGCGTAGCTCTGGAACACCATCGCGATGTCGCGGTTGCGGGGCGGGACGTGGTTGACGACGCGCTCGCCGATGCGGATGACGCCTTCGGAGATGGCCTCGAGGCCGGCGACCATGCGCAGCGCGGTCGTCTTGCCGCAGCCGGAGGGCCCGACGAGCACCATCAGCTCGCCGTCCTCGATGTCCAGGGTCAACCCCGAGACCGCCCGGGTCCCGTCCGGGTAGACCTTGCTCACTTGGTCGAACGCGACTTCGGCCACGCTCTATCTCCCCCTATGGCGGCTCCGAGAACGATACCCGCGCGTCGCGTGCTCAATCCCAGGGCCGCAGGCGCGGGATCCAGCGCGGGACGTTCCTGGCGTACTCGTCGTACTCGTCGCCGAATCTCCGTCTCAGTCCCGGCTCCTCGCTCAGCGGGAAATAGACCGCGTTGATCGCGAAGAAGACGGCCGCCTCCACCGCGATCCACGGGTTGCCGAGCGTGAGCGCCTCGCCGAGCAGGATGGTGAGGACGGCGGTGATCATCGGGTTGCGGACGTAGCGGTACGGGCCTTCGACGACCAGGTGCCGCGTCGCGTCCCAGGGCGCGAGCGTCCCGCGGCCGATCTGGACGAAGAGGTCGACCGTCCAGGCAAAGAGCGCGAGCCCGGCGGCGAGGACGAGCGCGCCGATCGCGCTCCACCAGCCGACGCTCGTCCCAGTCGCCCAGACGAGCAGGCCGGGGATCACGATCGTCACAGTCCCCGGCAGCAGCACGACCGCGCGGATGTGTCTCCAGAGTCGTGGCGAAGTCGTCACATTCGCGGAGCTAAGATATCCACGTGGCCACTGAGAAGATATCTCCGCTCGACAAGACTTCGCTGCGCATCGACCGCAAGAAGATGGCCGAGGCACAGAAGCTGCTCGGGACCAGCACCATCGCCGACACGGTCGACGCGGCGCTCGACGAGGTCATCAACCTCGGGCACCGGAGGAAAGTCATGGAGCGCATCCGGAAGGAAGGCGGCCTCGGGCCCGGCCCGGAGGAGTTGCGTCGGCTCCGGACACCGTGACGTGGTCCGGTATCTGGCAGACACGAGCGCGTGGCACCGCAGTGGGCGCGTCGCCGACCGGTGGTCGGAGCTGCTCGAAGACGACGCGATCGCGCTTTGCACACCCGTCAGGCTCGAGCTGCTCTATTCGGCCCGCAACGCCACTGACCATCGAACACTCGATGCGCACCTGGAAAGATTCCGCCACCTCCCCATCGATTCGCGTGTCGAGGAGGCGGCGGTCCGCGGCCAGGCGGCCCTCGCCGCCGAGGGTCATCACCGCGGCCCAAAGCCAGTTGACCTGCTGATCGCCGCCGTGGCAGAGGTGCATGACGTCACGCTCCTGCACTACGACCGCCACTTCGATCTGATCGCGTCGGCGACGGGCCAGAAGACCGAGTGGCTCGCGCGGCGCGGAAGCCTCGGGTGACTACCCGAGGTGCGCACGTGAGAGCCTCGGCCGATACGCCTTAGCTCAACCCGTCAGCGCGTCGATCACGTCCTTCGAGTGTGTGATCGGGATCCGGTTTCCCTCCAGCTCGATACGCGAGCCGCTGGCCTTGTCGATCAGCTCGACCACGCGGACGTTCGCTCGCTGGTGGATCTTGACGTCGAGGTTGTCGCGCGGAACCTTGAACGCGAGCTCGCTCGGCTCCTTGCTCCGGCTGCGGCCGGCGAATCCGTACACCGCGCGCTCGGACACTCCGATCAGCATGAAGGCGGGAAGGCCCGAACGCGCGTCCGCCATGTGCATCCCGGCCACCGCTCCGACCGCCGTGCCGGCAGCCTCGCCGATCTCGCCGCCGATCCCGCCCGCCGCATCGCCGACGATCGCCCCGAGAAAGAGCCCGCCGGTGTGGCCGCGTGGATTGAACTGCCCGGCGGCGATGAGCTCGTCCTCGATCCCGTGGTGAGCGAGTGCGCTCTGCACCGCGTCGATCATCTTCTCCTCTGACATTGCCATCTCCCTCTGTGAAGTCGGGGGCTTCGTCCCGCTGGCCCCGTAGCATCGCTCAGCAGCAGGTGCCGACGCTCGGCTCGCACCCGCAACACCCGCAGCCTACGACGGAGCAGCAGTCATAGCCGCAGCACTCGTCGCAGCCACAGCCGTGTCCGTACGACTCCTGCCACGTGTCCATCATGCGGATGCTGCGCGAGAGCGCGGCGTTGAGCGCGTCCACGCCGAGACGGATCGTGGTGCCAAGGCCCTGCACGACCGGCGTCCCGCCGGCGCCAGCGCCAGCTTCCCACGGAGGCGGAACCGGTGCCTGGCCGACGGCCGCGAACTGCGGCTGCAGCGACCAGACGGGGATCGCTCCCTGCGGGAGCGGCGACGCAAACCCGCCCGAGGCCTCCTGCTCCATCCGCTCCTTGTAGCGCGCGAACTCCGTCTGCGCGGTCGATTCCTTCTCCGGCGTCTTCCTTGCTCGTGCCATTGCTATCCCTCCTTTCTCAGCAGCTGAAGACCTCGCACCAGCGGACCCGCGCGGTGGCGCCGACCGCCAGCGCCGTCAAGTGCGCGCCCGGCTTCGTGGTGATGATCCCTTCCTTGATCTGGTACCCCAGGCCCGCGTGCACCTTCTTCACCCAGGCCAGCGTTGTGTCCTGGCTGTCCTGGACGAGGACGCCGACGAGCCCGTCGGCCGCGCCCGCAGGCGCGTACTCGATCGAGAGGTGGACGCAGCAGCCCCCGCCGATGAACGCCGTCGCGAGGCCGAACTTGCCCAGCTTGAACAGGTCCGCGTTCAGCACGTGGCTCGGGCTCGCCTCGGATGCGACCGACTCGTAGTCCTCCTCCCCGCCCCCGAGCGTCCGCGCGACCGGCTCGAACAGCGACATACGCGCAACGGCCGCCCACTGATCGGGTTGCTCCTTCAGATCGGCGCGCCCGCGGGTCGGCTCGACGAGCAGCTCCTTCGACTCCTTGCGGCACTCCCGGCACCAGCAGCAGCAGGACGAGCGCGGATGGCAGCAGCCGGCGCAGAACCCGCCTCCCTGGTGCTGGTGGTGCTGATGCTGGTGGTGCCCGGTACCGGTGTAGGTCGGTCTCAGATGTGTCGCGTGCATCGCTTGCCTCCTCAGCAGCAGAACGTCTCGCACCAGCGGAGCCGTGCCGCTGCCTCCGTCGCGGCGAGCGTCACCTTGGTGCCGGGTTGGACGGTCATGAAGTCGCTCTTCACCTGGAAGCCTGCCGCCGGCGGCGTCTCCTCGTACGCCGAGGTCGACCCGCCGGACGCGGTCGTCACCTTGACCGACGGCGACGACGCGCCGTCGTCCACCAGGTATTCGAGCGAGAGATGGACGGGATTCGCGCTGCCGACGAGCGCCTGGGCGTCGGGCCCACCCGAGGCGACGGAGAGCTCGTACGCGCTCACCATCGGAACGCCGCAGCCGCACCCGTAGGAGTAGACGTACTGGGGCGGGCCGTAGTGCCCGCAGTGATGGCTATGGGAATGCATGGCATCAGCTCCTCTCGGTCTACGGTGTCCCCGACTGCTTCTTGGTCTGGTCGCGGAGGATCACGAGCGTGTCCTCGACGATCGCGAACGCGGACGACACGACGGAGGTGGCCGCGTCGGTCAACTTCGTCGTCACCTTCTTGTCGATGAGCTCCTGCGCCGCGTCGTGGACGGCCTTGCGCGTGGACTCGGTCAGCTTGGACATTCGCTCACGCCCTTCCTTGCGCCGGAACCCGGTCCGGCGCGTGTCCGTTTGATTTCGTCATGGCCCGGCCGGCCAGGTCGACCGCCTTCAGCGCGACCTCGAGCCCCCAGTCGAGGTTCCGGACGGGGCTGCGCGCCATGCGCGCGGAGGCGAGCGCGAGGCTCCCGACCGCGCCGCCCGCGAGCCGCGCCGAGCCGGACGCGACTCCTCCTCCGTTCGATTGCAGGAGCGCCAGCCAGGTCTCGGGGCTCTTCGGGAACGCCTGGTACAGCGCGAGCGGCGACAGGCACGCGCTCTGCGAGATCGTCCCGCTGAAGACCCCGCTTGCGAACTCCTGGAAGCGCGGATCCTGCGTCGTCAGCGAGCCGATCTGCGTCAGGAGAAAGAGGCAGAAATCGCGCAGGGCCGGGTTCTTCGCCACCGCGAGGAAGAACTCCGCCGTCTTCCAGTCCGTCTCGAAGGCCTCCTGCCACAGGTGCTCGTAGACCGCGAGCGCCCGGCTCGAGCAGTCGCCTTCCTCGAGCGCGAAGGCGACCGCCTCCGCCGCCAGCGCGGCGCCCTCCATCGCCTTGTGGATGCCGCCGCCGTTCAGCGGGTCGGCCTGGTTCGCGGCGTCGCCGACGAGGAGGACGCGATCGCCGAAGATCCGCTTCGGCCGGTAGAAGCGCGGCCGCACCGCCCGAGATGCGCCCGCACTGGTCGGACTTCCGCAGCATGTGCCCGAGGTCGCGCTCGACGAAGGCGAGGAAGGTCTCGCGCAGGTTCGCGAGCAGCGGGAATCCCTTGTCGTGCGCGTAGCCGAGGCCGACGTTGGCGAAGCCGTCGTCGTCGACGAAGAGCCAGCCGTAGCCGGGGAAGAAGCCGCGGTCGAAGTAGACCTTGATCTGCGACCCCTCGCACTCGACGCCGTCGTAGTACGCGCGCAGCGAGATCGCCATGACGCCGTCCTTGAGCGTGTTGCCGAGGTGGCGCGAGACGGCGGAGCTGACGCCGTCGGCGCCGATCACGATCCGGCCGCGGTACTCGGCCCGGCGCCCACCGTCCTCGGTGATCACGCGCGCGCCGTCACCGTCGAGCTCGACGTCGCGCACCGTCCGGCCGCCCTCGAAGCGAGCGCCGGCACGCCGCGCGTTCTGGAGGAGGATGTTGTCGAAGCGGCGGCGGTCGAGGAGGATCGCGAAGTCCGGATATGCCGTGCCCTTGGCGAACCCGCCGGTCAGGAGCAGGCGGCCGTCCATGTACAGGTCGCAGTCCTTGATGCACGCCTTCGTCTCGGCCAGGACGTCGCCGACACAGCCGAGCCGGTCGAGCCAGTAGATCGCCTGCGGCGTGAGACCGTCGCCGCAGACCTTGTCCCGCGGGAAGTCGGCCCGGTCGAGCACGAGGGTCGAGATGCCGCGCCTGGCCAGGAACGTGGCCACGCTCGTCCCGCCGGGCCCTGCACCGACGACGATCACGTCGTAGACGCGGTCCGGCACCTCAGGCAGCTCCCACCACGAGCCGGACGGGGATGCTCATCTCGTCTGTCGAGCCGACGATCACCGCGCCGCGGTAGACGTCCGGCGGCGCATCGGCCGGCAGCGTCCCGGTCAGCACGAACTTCTCGAAGTCCATCGGCGCGATCGACTTCCGCATCGGCTTGACGGCGAAGGCGTCCGCGTCGATCCTCGCTTCTCGCTGTTCCCCGAGGAGCCCCTCCACCCGCAGATGGACACGCTTGGGCTCGACCAGCGAGTCGTTCGTGATCGAGAAGGACACCTGAACGTCTCCGCCCGGCGCGAGCGGAAGGCGGTTGGTGAGGAAGAACCCCTCGTCGTCCTCGAGTGCCGGCTCGGGCCGGCCGTCGGCAACGTGGACGTTCGGCTGCGCCTGCGCCCGCTCGTTCAGCGCCTCCTGTGCCGCCGTGCCCGCGCGCGAGAGGACGGTGATGCCGAGGCTGAGGCCCGCCTCGGCGAGGTCGAGCGTCTTGACGATGATCTGGCCGAGCTGCTCCGCGCGCCCGGAGAGGTCGGGAGCCGGGGCCTCCTTCGGCTGGGCGCCGTCCTTGCTCATCCGCAGCACCCGCAGCCCGAGCGGTAGGTCGGGCCGCAGTCGTGGACGACGACCCGGTGGACGGTCCCGCAGCGGCAGCCGTGGTGGGACGGTGAATCCATCCAGATCGCGTTCTCCGCCATCCGCCGCGCCGTGACGACGCTGCCGCGGACGAGCCCGAGCGCGAGCCCCACGGCGCCCGCCGATCAGATCGGGAAAGGCCTCGCCGAGCTCCGCCGAGTCCTCGCAGTAGGGATCGCGGTGGTGCCCGTGCATCGCCGCTACCCCGCGCTCACGGCGCTCTCGACGGCGGCCGGCTCCCGGTGGGCGAGCGAGAACCCGACCGGCGGCGCCCCGACCCGCAGGCCCGCACGAGCGGGCCGGTGCTTGCGCCGGCGGCGAGGCGGCTCGTGCACGATCGTCTCCGCGCTCTCCTCGCGGCATTCCACGGGAATGGCCGGGTTCCCGACGGCGGCCACCTCGCGGTAGCTCCGCTCGTGGCTCGAGGCCATCTCCCGGCGCGACTCGTCGTGCGGGTGGAGCACCGTCCGCCCGGTGACGTGCAGGCGGGCGAGCTCGAAGCCGAGCACGCGGGCGCGGATCGTGTACTCCGACGGCAGGACGAATTTCTGGTGCAGGCCAACCGCGAGCGAGGGGAAGCGGCGGACGTCGAGGGCGAGCTCCGGAACCTCCCCGAGGCTGAGGTTCACCGTCGGGAGATGCGTGACGTCGAAATGGTCGATCTTGACCGGATCGAGGTTCCGCACCTCGTCGACCCTGAGCGACTCGACCGTGATCGGGTCGATCTGGTTCAGCTCCTTGACGTGGATCGCCGCCGGCGCGATCTTCGACACGCGGATCGGCTCGACCCCCGTGACCTCCCTGATGCGGATGGGGTCGATGTTCTTGACTTGCTTGACGTCGACGTCGCCCATTGCCTCGCCTCCTTTCGCCTAGTGGAGTCCCGGCCAGTCGTAGTTGATCTGCATGACCCTCGCGGTGTCGGCGGCCGTCTCGCCGTGGATCCGCGCCTCGATCGTGACCGCCTTTGTCCCGCCCGAGCCCGTCACGCGGTAGAGGAACGTGTCGGCGTGGCCGGACTGGAGCGCGCCGTCGACGCGCCAGTCGACCTGTGTCTCGTCGCTGTCACGGATGCGCGCCCGGAAGAGCTGCCAGGTGTTGCTCGGATCGATGTAGGCGTTGTCGTGACCGCTCGGGTAGTAGAGGTTCGCCAGCTTCGGCGTCACCTGGATCGTCGGCACGGGGACCGGCCACGGGCCCCGGCCGACGAGCGTCACCCAGGCAAACGCCTTGCGCAGCGGATCCTCGACCAGCGTTGCGACGACGACGTCCGTGTGGCCGTCGAGCCCGGCCGAGAAGTCCGGCGCCGTGTACAGGCCGGTCGAGTCGATCGACCCGGCGCCCGGCCCGCCGCCGGGATCCAACACCTCCCAGCGCACCTCCGTCGAGCATGCGTTCAGGACGGTCGCCTCGAAGCGTTCCCGCGAGCTCGCCGGACTGGCCGCCCGCTCGTCGCCGAACGTGAGCTCGACCCGCGGCGGCCACACCTCCACCTCCGGCCGGTGGCGCCGCGTGACGTGGTGGACGACCTCGACGTGCCTCACTCCGCCTCCTCTTCGAACTCGAGGTGAGCCCTCGCCACCCGCCCCGGCAGCGTCCCGTCGACGTCGATCTCCATCCGGCAGGAGATCCCGCCGTCGAGCCCGACTGACAGGCCCTCCGGCCCGACGAGCCCTTCGCAGCGCAGCTCCAGCTCCTCCAGCGCGAGATCGATGGGCTCGAGCTCGAGGTCGAACGGCCCGATCTCGCCGACCCGCTGAAGCCCGCCGAGGAACGGGATCGCAAGCCTGATCGGCACGCCGCTGACCCGAGCGCGCACGGGGCCGACCTTGGCCCGCAGCGCTCCCTCGGCACCGCACCGGATGCCGATCGGCTCGCTGGTCGCGCGCACCTCGAACTTCGGGGAGCCGGCGATCGTCGCGTGCGCCTGGGTCTTCACGACTCCGCCTCCTCATAGGTCTCGGGCGGCCATTTCCCGTCGCGGTACACCCGGCTCGCGAGGTCGCTGCAGAGCGCGTCCACCTTCTCGTTCAGCTCCTCGAACCCCTCGAGCGCGGTCGCCAGCTCCGTACACGTGTCGCCGTCGACCTCGAAGTAGACGAGGGGCCCGAGCCGGATCCGAAGTGTCATCGTCGCCATCGCCGCTCCTATTCGTCGGGGTCGGGTCGGTTGCCGTTCTGTCCGTTGCGCCGCGCGTGGCCGTCGAGGCTCGCGTCCAGGTCCTGGATCGTCTGGAGCAGGCCGTCGAGCGAGGAGAGGACGACCTGGAGCGTCGCGCGCTCGCGCTCCTCCAGGCCGTTGTAGGCGCTGTCGATGCTCGCCTTCAGCTTGCGGCCCTCCTCCGACTCGCGGAACTCGCGTCCGCGCTCGCGGATGACGCTGCCGAACTGGTCGATCACGGACAGGACGCCGAACAGGATGTCGCTCGGGTCCCTAGCCATCTCGCCGTCCTGCGTCTCGGTCGGCCGGCAGACCGGGCACGCCTGGTCGCGCACCTGCTCGGGGAGCTGCCACAGGCCGTAGAGCGCGGTGCGCGAGCCGGCCGGGATCGCGCGGCAGCCGTTGCGATGGACGCGCCCGACGACCGTGTCGAACTGGAAGGGCGCGCCCGCCGCCTCCCTGCGGTTGTCGATCCTGAGCAGCGGGCGCGGCTCGGGCTGCAGGTGCTGAAGCTCCTGCAGCTTCAGGGCGAGCACGTCGGCTATGGGCTCCGCCGCGGCCACCCACGCCTACTCGTAGACCGCCCAGAGGGAGTCGCTCCGCCGCTTCTCGACCCTGTGTTTCTCGAGCCGCGTGACGAAGTACCGGGTCAGGAAGGCGATCATCAGGTCGCGGCCGGAGTTCGGGGGAAGCCCGGCGTGGAGACGCGCAATGTGCTCGACGAAGATCCTCCGCAGCGTCGCGGCGGGGGCGCGGATCTGGTTCAGGTACGTGAGCCGTCCGTGCCGCAGATCCGAGTAGCAGTCCCCGTGGTCGTCGATGTGCATGATCAGCGCGCCCGCGGTGAAGAGGTACGGGAGGATCGAGAGCTCGATCTCGGGCGCGACGAAGCCGGTCAGGACGGTGATCGCGTGACCGCTGCGATCGCGCGCGGTCTGCTTGAGGAGGGAGAGCTGCTTGCGGCGCGGGAGGAGCTCGACGGCGCCGGCCAGCCGCAGCTCCACGTCGCGCCGCTGTGCCTCGAACAGGAGGAGGATCGCCTGCCGCAGGATCGGGTCGAGCACGTCCCGCTCGGCGAACAGGCGGCTGACGATCGCGTAGAAGAGCTGCTCGCGCGCCGTCCGGACGTCGAACCAGCCGGTCTTCAGCATCACCTCGATCCGCTGGAGGTACTCGCGGGTCGCGTCGGGGCCGAAGTCGTCGATGAAGCTGTCGGCGAGAAAGCAGCAGACGCCGTAGAGGCTCCCGATCGTCCGCCTGCGCTCGTCGTAGGGGTAGCCGGCGATCTCGCAGCACGCGTGCCCGACGAGCGTCATCTTCGTGCTCAGCTCGAGCATCTTGCGGTACTCGTCGTCGGGCGCCTCGAGGAGTGCCGGATAGTGCGCCCGGACGGGCTCTTCGACGGTGGCGACGACGCTTTCGCGGTAGCCGCGGAGCAGGGCGTCGACCTGGTCGATCACGTCGGGGGCCGGCTGCCACGCCGCATCCGCGACGCCGAACGAGGGGAAACCCCCGTGGCCGGGGGCTGGAGCCGCTTCCGCAGGACGATTGTGAACGTCCCTGCCCACGGCAAGCCTCCTCGCCTGCCTCGCTCTCCCTTGCGCGCGCGAGTATAACCCTGTGCGGACTTAGGATGAGCCGATGGCGCTGACCGCGCAGCACGGGTCGGTCGCGAACGTGCCGCCGCCCCTCGAGGACTACAACCTGTTCCTCTCGAACCGGCCGCTGGTCGAGGCGCTCGAGCGCTGGGGAACGCCTGAGGCCGTGGCTGAAGCCTCGGTCCTCGGCGAGCTTCTGGGCCGCGCGGAGACGCTGCGTTTGGGCGATCTGGCGAACGACCATCCGCCCGTCCTGCGTGAGGACGGCGAGGTCGAGTTCCATCCCGCGTGGCACGAGTTGCTGCGGATCGGCCGCGAGGCCGGGCTGACCGGGCTCGGCTGGGACGAGACGCCTGCGGGGCATGTCGCGCGGGCGGCGATGTTCATGACGCTCTCGCAGGTCGAGGCCGGGGTCGGGTGTCCGCTGTCGATGACGCATGCGGCCGTGCCGGCGCTGCGGACGACGCCCGCGCTGGCGGCGGAGTGGGAGCCGCGGTTGGTCTCGCGTTCTGCCGACGGAGCCTGGTGCGGGATGTCGATGACCGAGCGGCAGGGCGGCTCGGACGTCCGCGCGAATCTCATGCGCGCCGAGCCGGCCGGCGACGGCGCCGACGGCGCACGCTCCACGGCGAGAAGTGGTTCTGCTCGGCGCCTTTCTCGGACGCATTGATGTCGGTGATCGCCATGTGGGTGTCTATGAGACTACCAGATGGTAGTCCTATGGACTACTGAACGTGCGTCTGCTGGACGCGCGTCAGCAGGTGAGATGGAGCGCCGCGGCCGTCCGGCCCGGGTCGAGCTCTCCGTAGCGCCGCACCGCTTCTTCCGTCGGCAGCGCCTCGACCTCGACACCTCGCTCCGTCAGCTCGTCGAGCGTCTTCGGGTCGGGACGGAGCTGGCCGTACGCCCCCGTCCCGACGATCAGGTGCGCCGGGAGCTCCTCGAGCACCTCTTCCAGGTCTGCGAGTACGAGACCGTGCCCCTCGGCTCGCCACCAGTTCGTGAGCACGCGCTCGGGCAGGACGATCACGTCCTTCGTCTGCTCCTCGCCGTCCACGAGGACGCGGCCGAAGCGATACCCCTCGATCCGCGCCATCAGTGGAAGCTTGCCAGCGCGAAGGTGCGCGGGCCGGCGATCGAGGTCTCCGAGTAGCGCACCGGGCCGACGCGCGGGCAGAACGTCATTCCGAGCAGGCCGGCGTCGGCCACTCCGACGGCCTCGAACGCGAACCGCGTGCAGCCGCGGTAGCGCTTGCCGGCGTGGTCGCGCGCGGTCGCCGTCTTCGAGACGAGGCGCACCTCGACCCTCCGCCACAGCGGCGTCCCGGACAGGGCAACCGTGTAGGACGTCTTCGCCGGCGCGCCGAAGCGGAACCAGTCCTCCCAGCGGCCGTCACCGCGATCCCAGGCCTGCACCGTCTTCCCCATCGCGCCGCACGCGCAGGTCGCCGGCGCCGGGGAAGCCGTGCAGGACGCGGCCGGCGCGCACCGCCATCGACGAGGCCGCGCCGGAGTCGACGTCCCGGAACGTCCAGTGCGTTCCCGGCGCGAGCGGGAAGAGCATCGAGGCGGCCACGGCGACGAGCGCGAGGTGCATGCCCGAAGACTAGAGAGGCGGCGGGTTCCGCAGTGACCCGCCGCCCCAGGGCCCTGCTCCTCGGATTTCCTTTGGGGGAGAGGCCGTGTCACCGAGCAGCGACACGTCCGAGCAGGGCTCCGCTACACCCGATATTCGTACGAGGTCGCCGTACGGTTCGGCTACGCAGGTAAGAAGATGGTCTCGACGTGAAGGTCATGGCCCTTGTCACAGCGATCGCAGCTGTTTTCGCCGGCGGCTCGGCGCGTTCCGACTACCCGATCTACTGCGGCGGGCATGTGGGCCGCTACGTCGCGCTCACCTTCGACGACGGGCCGGGAACGACGACGCCGCAGGTCATCCGCACGCTCCGCCGCTACCACGCGCGCGCGACCTTCTTCGTCCTCGGCCGGAACGTCGCCGGGCGCGCGGGCCTGATCAGGCAGGAGAAGGCGCTGGGCGAGGTCGGCAACCACTCGTGGTCGCATCCCGACCTGTCCAGGTACTCGGCGGCCGGCGTCGCGCAGCAGCTCTCGAGCACGCAGGCGGCCATCCGGCGCGCCGGCGTCCCCCGCCCCACCGTCTTCCGCCCGCCGTACGGGGCGACGAACGCGACGGTCAACGCCGAGGCGAAGGCCCTCGGCCTGAAGACGATTCTCTGGTCGATCGACTCCTACGACTCGCGCGGCTACTCCACGGCGAACATCGCGCACACGGTGCTGAAGCTCGTCCAGCCGGGCGCGATCGTCCTCATGCACGACGTCATCCCCGCTACGGCGCGAGCGCTCCCGCGCATCCTCCGCATCGTCAAGGCGCGCAAGTTCACGCTCGTCACCGTGAGCGAGCTGCTGAAGCGCGACCCGCCCTCCCTGGCGCAGTTGAAGCAGGGATTCCCGGGCTGTTACTAGGGCTTCTTCAGCAGCAGCTTCGCGCAGCTCGTCTTGCTCGCGTTGCCCGCCTTGTCGGTCGCGAGCACGCAGAAGCGGTACTTGCCGGGGACGATCGCCCGCGGCACGCGCCAGGAGACCGACTGGACGGAGCCGCGCGCGCCCACGTTCCGCATCGGCATCCCCAGGTTCGCGTACAGCGCGTACCGCGTCCCGTAGACGCGCACGAGCGCGCGCGCCTTCCCGCTGTTGTCGGAGACGCGGAAGCGGAGCTTCGTCTTCTTCCCGAGCTTCGCGCTCGTCGCGAGCGCGCGGGTGGTCGGCGCGCGCTGGTCTCCCGTCTTCGGCGTGAGCGAGTCCCGCAACGCGTTCACGCCGGCGGTCGCCGTCTTGGTCAGCTCGTCCACCGTCCCCGCGTGAACGGGCACGTGCGAGAGGACTCGCTGGAGCCCGGGGATCTTGTCCTCCTCCTTGACGTACACGCCGAATCCGGACGGCATCGCGATCACCAGCGGACCGGTGAGGATGCCGCTCAGCTCGGAGGCGAGGAAGCGCGCGTACGTCACCGGCTTGTTGAAGAGCTGCGGGACGGCGCCGAGGTCGAACTCGTTCCAGATGGCGGCCACCTTGATCGGACGGCCCTGCGCGCGCGCCACGTCGGTCGCCTGCTGGAGTTTTGCGATGAGCGGCTTGTTCGTCTCCTGGAAGGAAGTGAAGACGTCGGTGAAGTAGAGGACGTCGCTGGCGGGATCGCCGTCCGCGCGCGCGACCGCGGGCAGCAGGAGGAGCACGGCCAGCGAGACGACGAGGTAATACCGCACCGCCGCACGATACTTATACGGTGATGACACGTTTCCAGGTGAGCGAGCGCCTGTACGGCGGGCCGTATCCGGAGGAGATCCCGCCGGACGTCGACTTCGTCGTCGACCTGACCGAGGACGGCGAGCTCACTCCGTACCCGTGCCAGTGCGAGCGGCGTCGGCTGCCGATCCGCGACTTCGGCGTTCCGACGCATGAGGAGCTGCGCCGGATCCTGAACACGATCGACGACGCACTCGGCTACGGGCGGACGGTCTTCGTCCACTGCCGAGGGGGGATCGGCCGGACAGGGACGGTGCTCGGCGCCTGGCTGCGCCGGCACGGGCACTCCGCGGAAGAGACGCTCGAGAAGCTCGGAGGTCGCCCGGAGACGGACGAGCAGCGCGAGCTGATCCGAAGTTGGCACGGATAGTCGCGCGAGGGAGCTCGGCGGCTAGTCGCGCTCCGCGCCTTCGGGCGGGGTGACCCAGGGATGCCGGTGGCCTGATTCCCACACCGAGACGCGCGGCGGCGGGAAGCTCGGATCGGCGAAGTTGCCGATCCGGACGGCGATCAGCTCCGGGTCGGTCTGGTACCAGACGGTCGAGCCGCAGTCGGGGCAGAAGTGGAACGTCCGCTCCTCCCCCTCGTCGTTCTTGCGGACGTAGTCCGAGTAGCGGCCCTCAACCTGCACCTGCTCCTTCGGGTAGCGGGCCTGCATCGAGAACGCGCTGCCGGTCTGGCGCTGGCAGGCGAAGCAGTGGCACATGGAGATGCGCACCGGCTCTCCCTCCACCCGTACGCGGAGCTGTCCGCAGCTGCACGCGGCTTCTCGCATGACGAGATCCTACGAGGCCAGCAGCTGCTGCACGCGTTGGTGGGACACACCCAGCAGCTCTGCAGCGTCCCGCATGCCGAGATGCAGCTCATCCACCAGGACGGCGGCGGCATTCGCCGTGGCCGCATTGGCCTCACCGCGTTCGCGTCTTGCTCGGTCGCGAAGGGTCACGCTCCGCCGAAGCGCTTGGCGCGCCCGCAAGGGAAGGTGGATTTGCTCAACGAACTCGGTTGTGGCGGCGTCATCGACCCAAAGACCGAGCGCCTCTCGGATTCGCCTTCGAGCTTGCTCGAGCGTGCGGCCGTATGTATGACAGCCGGGCACGTCAGGCACGCGCGCAATCCATGCTCCGCTCTCGTCGCGCTCCAGGTCGAGTCGATACCTACTCATGCAGCCATCTCCTTCCAAGGCAGGAGCACCTGTCTTCCAGTCACGCATCGATGATCTGCGCATGTCGCCTAGGTGTCTAGCATGATAGACACTTTCGACGCGAAGTTGACGCTCTTAGGTCACGGTCTGATGGATGAGCAGGATCACGACCACGACGGCGGCGATACCGGCGGCGAGCGCGAGCAGCGCGGATGCGAAGCGGAACCAGACCATCAGCCACCTGCCTTGTCGACGAAGAGGACGGTGAACGGTTGCCCCCCGCGCGGCTCGACCGTGAAGCCGATCCCCCAGTGGCCGACCATGACGAGGGCGGGCGACGTGCGCGAGTAGACGCCGGGGGCGGTCTCGCGGAAGTCATACGACTGCGTGCCCATCTCCATGTCCAGCATCGAGAAGCCGGTGGTGACGCGCGCGTCCCGGACCGGCTGGCCGTCCTTCGTGATCTTGATCGAGAAGTCGTTCTCGACCGCGGCGCGGTTGGGCGCGATTTGCAGCTCGACCCGGTAGCCGTTCTCTTGGACCGCGCGTGTCACGGCGCCGGGCCCGACGGACGCGTTCGCCTTCCCCGCCTTCGCGAGCGCCGACGACGGGGGCGCGAGGCTGGTCAGCAGCGCAGCGCAGAAGATGATCCCGACGACGAGCACGACCTCGACGCTGACCAGCTTCCAGAGCGAGGAGGCGGCCCCTTCGGCGAGATCGGGCCGCCGCTCGGCGGCACGCAGGCGCGGCGCGTTCCGCAGGAGGTTTCCGGACGCGACCAGCATCGCCACCGCCAGCACGCCGATCTTGATCAAGACCATCTTCCCGTAGGAGGTCTCCCACAGCGAGGCCAACGTCGGCAGGTGGAAGAGCGAGTTGCCGATGCCGGCGGCGATCAGCGCCAGGACGGAGACGAAGGCCACATTCGAGAAGCGCGGGACGACCTTGACGAGGCCGGGGGCGCGGTGAGTCGCGGCGATCACGAGCAGACCGATCAGCCCGCCGATCCAGACCGCGCCGGCGGCGATGTGGATCCAGTCGACCGGAATGGCCAGGCCGCGCGGCGAGGTCTGGCCCGCGTGGCCGGTGACCGCCGGGGCGAGAATCGCGGCGCCTGCGGCGAGGTACGCGCCTGCGAGGGCGAGCAGAGCCCCGGTGGAGCGGCGCGGCCGCTCCGGCCGGTCGAGCCAGATCGCCATCGCTCCCGCATAGGCGAACAGGAGGAGGCAGAGCGCCAGCGTGAGGTAACCCTTCCCGAACATCGAGTCGTGCATCAACGGGATCAGCGTTCCCAGGTCGAAGGCCGAACGCAGCGCGAACTTCGCCGTCGCCACGTCGACGTAGATCAGGGTCGAGACGAGCGCGACCGCCAGGGAGGACGCCCACGCGATCGTCACCCAGCGCAGGCGGACGAGCCGGCGCGCGATCGCGATCCGCATGACGAACAGGCCGACCGCCGCCATCAGCGACAGGAAGACGATCCAGCGCAGGATCACGAGGCCCGGCGTCGCCGCGGTCTCGGAGATGGATGGGATGACGAACTGCGGCGGCGGCCCCGCGTTTGGGCCTACGGCGAACGTCCACGCGCCCCGTACCGGGTGGCCGTCCGCCGAGATCACCCGCCAGTAGACGAGGTACCAGCCCTCGGGGATGTGCTTCAGCGGAACGACGAGCGTGGTCGGGTCGCCGGGGGCGCTCGACGGCGGCGCCGCCGTGACGAGGTTCCCGCCCGCGTCGGTGACCGAGACGATCGCGAAGCGTGACTCGATCGGCTCCGAGTACGTCAGCGTGATCTGGCTCGGAGCCTCGTTCTGGATCTTGCTGGCGACTGGAGTAGTGCGCAAGAGGACGGCGTGCGCCCAAGCGGCGGCGGGGAGGGCGAGCGCCACTCCCACGACCGCCGCGATGAGCGCCGCTCGTCTCATGCCAGCTCGCGCGTCCCTTCTCCTCCGCTTCCCCGCCCCATGAGGCCGACGATGGCGATGAGGATGGCGACCACGCCGAGGATGAGCGCGATCCAGGTCATGACGGAGGTGCCGCCGCCGCCGAGCGAGTCCTTCGCCTCGACGACCGGCGCGGGTGTGTCCGAGCTCTCCGAACCGTTCCAGTCGACGACCGTGCCGTCGGAGTAGGTCTGTCGGACATCGAACGCGTAGTCCTCGGCGGACTCAGCCTCCCCGACGATGTTGAAGTTGGTCGCCTGCTCAGGCGGAATGCTCCCGCCGGACCACGTGATCTTGGTGATCACCGCGGACTCGCCGGAGCCGCTCTTCTCGACGGCGACCTGCCAGCCTGGAGTCGGCGTGACCGCGTCGAGCGTGAACCCTTCGGGCGGGGTGAGCTCGACCCGCGTCGTGCTCGCACTCTCGCTCTCGGTCGGTACCGCCACCGTGAACACGTAGTCGTTCCCCTTTTCGATCAGCGGTGGCGACACCTTGGCGTGCGCCATCGCGGCGGAGGTGACGACGAGCGCCGCCAGCAGGGCGACGCCAAGCGTCGTAATTCGTTTCAAAGTTGTCTCCTTTCCGAAGCAGGTTCAGGGCAAGAACAGCGCTACCCTGGACTTCGGGGGCCCGCGGGCATGTCGCGGGCGGACGGCCGCGCCCGCGAGGGCGAGCCGCGGCGGAGCAAAGAAGACGGGGAGTGCGATCGGCTCCAGACGGCCGGATGCGCGCAGGCGCTCGACCGTGCGCCGCATCCAGGCGAGCACGTGCTCGAGCGCGGCGGCGAGCGCGGCGGCGATCAGCGAGAGCGCGGCCAGGATCGGGATCGCGTTCCGGTGCACCGGCCCGGTCAGGCAGTGGAGACCGTGCCAGCCGAGGCCGGCGCGCCAGTGCTCCCACGACTCGAAGAGCGCGAAGGCGAAGCAGGTGGTGACGAAGAGGACGGCGGCGCGCACCGCGAGCCGCCCCAACCGGAGCGGCGGCGCCGGACGCGTCGGCGAGCAACGCACGCTCGCGGACGCCGAGGGCGGCCAGCCCGACTACGGCAGCGGCGATCGCGATCCCGAGCACGCGCAGCGCCCGACGACCACGAACGGCAGCGCCGGCCCGCCGGCCCGCCCCTCGAAGGCCTGCGCCAGCGGCGAAGGCGAGAGCGCGTAGACGATCGCCCGAGCCGCAAGAACGACGAGCGCGCCGCCCCCGAGCCAGGCCGCCGCTCGAAGCACCTTCACGGCGGGAAGGATACGGGCGTGACCAGCTGTGCCGTCCTGGCAACGGTCGTCGCCCACATCTTCGGCGGGACGCCCGCCGCGGTCGACTACCGCGCCACGATCACGGGCGTCCCGCCCAGCGTCGAGGCCAAGATCGTCGCCGGCGACCGCCTGTGGCTGAAGCTCCCGAACGGCCAGGTCCACGAGCATCGGCTGTACGCGCTGAACGGGCGCTGGCGCGTCCCGGCCGGCACCGCCGGCATCGTCTCCGGGACGCTCGTGAAGCTGCCTCGGCCGGTGGTCTGGCCGTGGATCGTCCTGGCGGCGCTACTCGCAGTCGCCGGCTCGCTCGCGTTCCGCTGGAAGGAGATCGACGTCCTCCTCCCCGCGCTCGCGGCCGTCGCGTCCGTGACCGCGTACACCGCCCATACGCCGTCCACCGCGCTCAAGATCCTGATCCCGCTGGGAGGCGCGGTCGCGCTCGCCGGGCTGGCCCACCGCAAGACCCGCGTCGCCGCCTCGCTTGCGATCGGCGCTTTCGGCGTCTACACCGGCATCGCGCTCGCCCCGATGGTGTGGCGCGCGCTGCCGCTCACCTCCCTCCCCTTCGCGCTCGCCCGCGCCGCCGTCGTCGTCTCGCTCGTGGCGGGCGCGGCGACCTGCCTGCTGTACGTCCTCAGCGCACCTTCAACGTATAGGGGACGGTCACGATCTTCCCGTTCGACTTGAACTGGAGGAAGAGCTCCCACGTCCCCGACCCCGGGCAGCAGGACGCCCGCGTGCAGAACGCCCGGCTTGGTCGACGCGGCCTTGATCGTCGGTTGGCCGACGATGGAGGTGCAGGCGGGCGTGTTCGGGCCGCAGACGTGTGTGTGGAAGTAGGCGAGCGTACCCTTCTGGAAGAAGATCGCGTGCGCGAGCGCGCCGTAGTAGACCTCGAACGGCGCCGGCTTGCCGTTCGGCGCGGTGACCGTGATCTTCAGGATCTTGGGCACCGCGACCTGCAGCTTCGGGCTCGCCTTGCAGGTCTGGACGCGGTAGCCGTCCACGGTCTGTACGGCCTTGAACGGCGGCAGCGGCTGCGGCGTCGCCTTGCCGTCGGCGTGGATGTCGTAGCGGAGCTGGAAGTTCGGGAGCGGCCCCGTCTTCGGGTAGACGTCGGCGAGGACGGTGTAGCCCCCGGCTTGGGGAGAACGACCTGCTCCGAAACGTGGCCGCTGCGGGCTCGGATCGGTGGATGACGGTGGATGATCGGACGAGAGGTCGTCGGAGACGATGATCACGTGGACGCCGGTGTGCGGCCCCGGGCCGGTCTTGAACTTGGTCAGCGCCTGACCGGAGGGCTGCCGGACGGTGAAGCCGACCGTGACCGGCTTCCCCGGTGAAACGCCGGTCGTCGGCGCGCGATCGACGAGCTGGTAGATCGTCGCGGGCTTGGATCGTGATCGTCGGCCTGCCGGAATCGCTGCCGCCCGAGCAGCCCGCGAGCACGGCAGCGAGCGGGAGGATGAAGAGAGCGCGCTTCACAGGCCGAGCGGGAAGAGGAACAGCTTGTGCGGCCGAATGTACGGGCCGACCTGGAGGACGATGTTGTCGTGCCGCCCCAACGGGATCGAACGCAGAGGCCCGAGCCGGCGCCTCCCGTTCACGTAGGCGCGCACCGGCCGGTCGCTGCGCGTCTTGAAGCCGACCAGGCGCGTGCGCGAGAGCGGCTGTCCCCACACGCGGAAGAAGTCGCCGAGCGTGTGGCGTCCGCGCACCTCCACGATCCCGACCGGCCAGCGCGTGCGCATGCACGGGTGGTCGATTCCGGCGGGGACGATGATCACGCGGTTGCGTGCGAACAGCTCGATGTGGACGCCGTAGCGCTTCGACTTCGCGCAGCGCACGCCCGCGCGGTGCGTCGCCGCGGGCGGATGGAACTTCGGGCCGGTGCCGATCGGCGTGGGCGGATACGGGAACGCCGCGATCACGCCGTCTGCCGCCTCCTCCAGGCGCGCGGGCCGAAGTAGAGCATCGCTGCGAGCAGCGCGAGCCCGCCCACCACGATTACGACGAACTCCCAGACCGGCGTGCCGCCCCCGCCCGAGCCGCCTCCGCCGGCGCTCGGCAGCGGCGGCGGCTTGAATCCCGCGAGCTTCGCGACCGCGAGCGTGGCCGCGTTGGCCATCCCGTCCGCGCTCGGATCGACCTTGATCTTCCCGACGATCTGTTTCTCCCCGGACACGTCCGTCTTGTACTGGTACACGCCCATCCCGTCCGGCATGACCGTGATCAGCTTGCCCTTGTAGAGGAAGACGAGCTCGCGGCCGAGGAAGTCCGCATACGTCTGCGGCTTCTGCCAGAGCTGGAAGACGCCGCCGAGATCATTTCGGGTGGCGATGAGGGCGACCTTGATCTTGTAGCCCTTGCTCCAGGCCTTGTCCACCGTCCGCTTCAGCGTGTTCGCGTTCTTCGGCGACACCTTCTCGCCGAAGAACGGCAGGTAGATCCGCTGCGTGTACAGGATGTCGCTGGCGGGATCCGCGTCCGCACGCGCAAGGGGGACGACGACCAGCGCGAGCGCGGCGACGAGGGCGAGGCGGCGGAGCACCCACTCAGGATAGGAGCGGGTGCCGCCGTCGCGCGTCACCTACGGTTGCTTCTTGATGTAGAGCGGCTTGGTGTTGCCGTGCAGGGAGGTGACCCTCATCAGCGCGGCGTAGTTGTCACCGAGCTGGACCGAGTACGAGCCGACCTGCGTGTTCTTGCCGCGCCGCTTGAAGCAGGTCATCGCGTTGCCGATCGTCGAGTTGTGGCTGACGCCGCAGGCCACGTTCGATCCCTTGACGAAGGCGGAGTCGCCGACGCCCATGCGGAAGACCTTCTCCGCGACCGCGCCGCCGGCGGCGGCGAAGACGAGCGCCGCGACCGCGGCGATGATCACGAGTGCTTTCCTCACGTGTTCCTCCTTTTATTCAGTGGGTCGGGCCATGTCCTAAGTGACAAGTGCCGCTCAACCACGCGGCCTAGCCAAACCGGGGTCTGACCCCTTTATTCGGCGTTCTATTCACGAACCGGGCCGCAGCACTTCCTGCAGCTCGGCGAGCAGCTTGTCGTTTCCACCGAGGATCCCCGACCAGCCGAGCATGCGCCGGTCGAGAACGTACGCGTCCACGCGCGCATTGTCTTACAGCTGCGCGTGGAAGGTGTCACATGCGCCCGGCCGCCCCTTCGTGTAGCCGACGTCGAACCAGTGCTTGCGCTCGGCGGAGGAGCCGTGCGTCCACGTCTCCGGGTTCACCTGGCCCTGCGTCCGCGCCTGGATGCGGTCGTCGCCGACCGCCGCGGCGGCGTCGAGCGCCTGCGCGACGTCCTGCTTCGTGACGTCGACGATGTAGCCGGTCTGCGTCGCGTGGTGCGCCCACACGCCCGCGTAGCAGTCCGCCTGCAGCTCGGTGCGGACGGAACGGCCGGTCGCGCCCTGCTCGTTCGTCCCGCCGGTCAGCGTGCCGACCAGATCCTGGACGTGGTGGCCGTACTCGTGCGCGAGGACGTAGGCCTCCGCGAACGGCCCGCCCTGCGCGCCGAAGCGCGACTGGAGCTCGTCGAAGAAGCCGAGGTCGATGTACACATGCTTGTCGACCGGGCAGTAGAACGGGCCGACGTCGGTCGAGGCCAGCCCGCAGCCGGTGTTCGTCTGACCGGTGAAGAAGACGGTCTGGGACGGCGTGTACCCCTTGACCACCCCGCTCCAGTACGTCTGGATGCTGTTGATGTCGGCGAGGATCGCGCAGTCCTCGTCCTTGTTTCCCTGCTCGGCGGAGCGGCACTTGGAGAGGGGCTGTCCCTGCGAGCTCTGCCCGTCGAGGTTGCCGATCGCGCCGAGGCCGCCGCCGCTCAGGTAGTTGATGAGCAGGAAGGCGACGATGCCGATGAGGCCGAGCCCGCCTCCACCCACCGCGAGGCCGCCGCCGCCCATGCCGCGGCGGTCGGAAACCTGACTGGGGTCGAGCGTTGCTCCTCTACGAAAGCGCACGGCGGAAAGGTTCCGCCGGAGCGTCCAACCGAAACACCGGGCCTTCCTCGTCTTCGCCCACCTGGACGAAGCCGGCCTTCTCGAGCACGCGGATCGAGCCAGCGTTGTGGGCGGCGACGAGCGCGTGCAGCGGACGCTCCGGGATCTCCTCGACGAAAGCCTGCAGGGCGGCCGTCGCGACACCCTTCCCCCAGTGCTCGCGCCCGATCCAGTAGCCGACGAGCCGACCCTCCTCGCCGTTCCAGCTGCCGAGGTTGCCGGCCGTCTCGCCGTCCACCTCTACGGTGCGGACGATGTTGCTCGGGTCCGCGCGGACCTTCTCCCAGTGCGCGTAGAAGGCCTCCTCGTCGCGGGAAGGGAAGTCCGCCATCGCGACAGCGACCGGATCGCGCTGGTGCTCGTAGAAGATCGGGAGGTCTTCGTCGGCGACTTCGCGGAGGACTACAGACAAGACTTGAATTATCCCATCGTGTGCTGGAGGTCGTCTTGTCCACGCGCGGCCCAAGCCCATTCGGTCCCCTCGTGAACCGCCGCGTAGACGGAGTCGCGCAGCTCGTTCGCCTCGCGATCGACAAGCGTCTTGGTGGGGTGACGGAGGATGATGCGGACGAGCACGTTCTTCTGGCCCGGTTGCAGGCCGAGCCGCTCGGCCGCCTGTGGCGGCAGCTCCTGGCCCGACGTTTCCGACAGCACCTCGATGGCCTCGACAGCGGCGGCGCGGTCGCCGAGCGCGGCCCGCACGCGGTCGCCGAGCTCCTCGGCGGTCGTTTCGGCGGCCACGGCGATAGAGAGATCGCGCCGGACAGGCGGCTGCGCCGACACGGGCCGGTAAGGCTCGAGGTCCCGCATCTGCGCGGCGACGCGGGGATCAGAGGAGCGCAACAGCCGGATGTCGTCGATGCCCTTGCGCAGCATCAACGCGCGGTCGAGACCGATGCCCATCGCGAGCCCCGTGTAGTCGGCCGACAAGCCGGCGCGTGCGAGCACCTCGGGCGCCGCCAGTCCGCACTCGAGCAGCTCCACCCAGCCCTCGCCGGCACGGACCTCGACCTCGAGTCCATCCCGCGTGTAGGGATGAACCGCAGGCAGACATCTGTAGGCGGCGGCCGGGACGAGCGCACCAACGACGACTGCAACCATCGCGCGAAGATCGTCGGCGCAGAGCCGGCCATGGCGGACGCGCCAGAGGTCGAGCTGATGAGGCTCGCCAACGGAGAGCCGATCGATGCGATCGCGCCGGTAGACGAGTCCCGGGCAGGCAAGCAACACGTCTTCGTAGCCGGCGCGAGCCAGCGAACGCAGCAGGCCGGGAATCATGGCGCTGGTATGCGTCCGCAGGACCTCCGAGTCGCTCACGTAGCGCGTGTACCGCGCGTCGCGTGCCGCGGCCTCGGGGGCGTACCCGAGCAGCTCGTAGTTGTCCGTGACCCGCACGAGCGGGTGGGCGCGATGGACGATCACGTCGCAGTCCCAGGTCTCGCGCAACGCCGCCACAGCGTCGTGGACGAGGAGCTGAAGCGCGTGCGGCCCGTACGCCGCGTCTGTCAGATCCGGAAGAACCAGCGCCTTCCGATAAGCAGCAGCAGAGATGAGCATCGTCTTTCCTCCCGAGGTCGTCGAAGCAGGAACCGGCGAAGCCCCGGCTCAGAACCCCGGAAGGAGAGGCCAGCTAGACGAGCAAGCCCCGCAGCCCGGAGACGAGCCGGGGCGGGAGAAAGGCGAAGCGCATCGTCAGCACTGCCATGAGCTCAGGATAGCGTGTGCCAGGCGAGGCGTCGCTCAGCCTGGCAGGGTGAAAGTGAAGGTCGAGCCCTTGTCGATTTCCGACTCGACCCATATCCGTCCACCGTGCAACTCGATCAGCTTCTTCGACAAGGCAAGGCCGAGGCCTGTTCCCTCGCGCTGCTCGGCGCCGAGATCGGTCTGCTGGAACTCCTCGAAGATGCGCTCCTGGTCCCCGGAGGCGATCCCGGGGCCGGTGTCTTTCACCGAGACCAGCACCTCGCCGTTTTGCTGGGCGGAGCTGACCTCCACGCTTCCACCCGGCGGGCGTGAACTTGACCGCGTTACTGAGCAGGTTGAAGACGACCTGGCGGATGCGGCGCTCGTCTCCCTCGACCAGCTCGACCTCGGAATTTGGCTCGAGCGTGAGCGGCGACGCCGTTCTTGACGGCGCGCTCCCTGACCATGACCACGCCGCGCTCCAGCGCTTCGCGCACGGAGAAGGCGGCTCAGTTCGAGCTCGACCTGCCCGGCCTCCACCTTGGACAGGTCGAGCACGTCGTTGATCAGGGCGAGCAGGTGGTTGGCGGAGCCGTGGATGTCCTCCAGGTACTCCTCCTGCTTGTCGTTGACCTGGCCGAAGAGCTTCTGCTGCAGCACCTGGGTGAAGCCGATGATCGCGTTCAGCGGCGTCCGCAGCTCGTGGCTCATGTTGGCCAGGAACTCGGACTTGTGCTTGGCTCGCCACCTCGAGCGCCTTCGTGCGCTCGGCCACCTTGCGCTCCAGGCCCCCGATCAGCTCCTGCACGTGCTCGGCCATCGTGTTGAAGGCGGTGGCGAGCGCTCCCAGCTCGTCCTTGCGGTCGAGCTCGATGCGCTCGTCGTAGGCGCCTGCCCCGATCGCCTCGGCCGCCACCTGCAGGCGCTTGATCGGGCGCACGAGCCGGCGGGCAAGCAGGATGGAGAGCGCGACGGCGGCCAGGACGAAGGCGGCGATCAGCAGTGCCGTCTTCCAGATCTTCCCGCGCAGGGGGGCGAAGGCGGCGCTCTCGGGCTGCTCGACGAACACCTTCCAGCCGACCAGTTCGACGGTCGCCCAGGTGCTCAGCACCTTTACGCCGTGGAAGTTCCGGCCGACAGTCGATCCGGTGCTCGACGAAGCCAGGGCTCTCGTCACCTGGGGAAGAGACAAGGAGCGATGTGTGAAAGCGGCGCTGCTCGGGAGCGCGATGGGTACGCCTCTGTCGTCGACCGCGTAGACGTATCCGGACGTCCCGAGACGGGTCTGCCCGACGAGCTTCTGAATGACTACGAGATCGAGCGTCTGGCCGAAGAATCCGGTTCCTGCCCTAGCTTCGTTCACCGCTGCCCCCAGCTTCCGAAATGACCACCTCCATCACTCTTGCCTCGGGGTTGGACAGGGCCGTGGCGCCTGCACAGAGCCGAAGAAGATTCCCGTCTCCCTCGCCTGCTGAATCGAACGATCATGCAAGAAGTTCCCCTTGACCGGGGTCAGCCCGCCGCCCGTCAGTTGCGAGCGTCTTGTGCCCGGCACCGTCCACGTAGAACGCCTCGGTCGCGTGGGTCGTCGAGCAAGGGTTGAAGCACCGCGCCCAGTGCCTCGAACTCCAGGTATCGGCCCCACATCGCCTTCATTTGCTCTTTCAGGTCCAGGAAGTACTGGTCGGATCGTGACCGCAACGGACTTCGCCTTCTCCTGCTGCAGCCGGATCAGCGCCGCCTTGTTGTCGTTGTAGGAGGAGTCGAGCAGGTAGACGCTGATCCCGATCGCGGGCACGGCCACGAGCAGGACGAACACGGCGATGTACTTGGCCGAGAGCGATGAAAGCCACCGGGCGACCCGCTCGCTCATCGGCCGACCACCCACCGGATCTAGCCCTTACCGAAGCTGTACGTCCCGTCCCAGTGCCAGAGGTTCTGGAATCGACGTATCAGCCGTGACCCGTACACGGAGGTGGAACCCGGCGAGCGTTCCCGTCCCGTCCGAGATCGTGCACAGTCCTTTCCCGCTCGCGGAGATGAAGCAAGCAATGGCCGGTTGCGACGGTGCCGCGCTTCACGTAGATGACGATGTCGCTGTCCAGCGCGGTCGGACTGGCCTTCTGGAAGTAGAAGATCTTCGAGCCCGCCTTGAGCGCCTTGACGTTCGAGGTCCTTATCGTGCAGTAGGCGCCGACGAGCCCGGTGAAGCCCGAGCAGTCCTTCGTCGCGTGGAATGCCTTCGTCTTTCGGGGCGCCTGGGTCTGAGAGGATGCAGCCGATACGCAGAGCCCGAGAGCGGCCAGCAAGACAACTCCGGTCGCAAGCCGAACTCGTGGCCTGTTCGCTTTCGAGGTCGATCTTCGGATGAGCTGGTTCCACATCGTCCCTACCTCCTTAGGTGAGCCCAGTGGATAAACCTCTCCTTCGTGACCGCCTTGATCCTCTCACTCTGTGCAGATCGTGGCTAGCTGGGTACCCAGTGGCGTGTCACGGGGGGTTAACCGCCCCAGAGAGGGCCACATGAATCGCCCGGCTTCGCTCAGGGTGTAGCCGGGAGCTCGTGCACCGGCACCGAGTAACGCCGCCGCGCAATCTCGATGAGGCCTTGCTCGAGCCATTCCGTCTCGTCGCGCCCGGACGCAACGAACACGATCGCGTCCGCAGGGAACTCCCGCAAACCCTCGTCGATCGCCTGCAGCGGGTCGTGCGAGCCGACATGGCCTGTCGCGTCGAGCCCGAGCTCCTCGAGCACCCGGAGCGTCGCAGCGAGATCGTCGGTCGCGCGCTCGTATGCGCGCTCGTCCCCCGTCACCCGCGCGACGCGCGAGCTCACAGCGGGTGCCACGACGAGGACGATCGGTTTGGCGTCCTCCGGTTGGCCCGGCAGGCGTTCGAGGACACCCCTGGTCGCAGCGTCGTCGATGACGAGGAGTATGCGGTGGAGCCCGTCCTCGGCCGGCGGCGCGCCTCCTTCGAAGGCGGCGGAGCCTGCTTCCACCGCCGGGTCGCGAGGACGCCGCATCGCGACGACGGCAAGGGCAACGAGAACGACGGCTCCGATCGCGCCGACGATCAGGAATGGGACGAGCCCGGCGTCGGCCGCCCACAGGATCAGGAACAAGAGCCCGAGCCCGACGAGCGTGACCGGGATGGCCAGAAACTCTGTTCTTGCGTCTCTTCATCGTTGTGCTCCTCCTTTGAGCGACGTGCTGCGGGCAGGCGCAGCCGGCGGCAGCGTCATCGACGCGCGAACCGACACCAGCGGGGTCGAGGGGACGGTGATCAGCCCGCGGGTCGGCCGGTCGAGGTCGAACGTCACGAGCAACAGGAGTGTCACGAGGACGTGCGGCTGCGATCATCGCGATCAGCCCGCGGCCGAGGACCGAGATGTGCAGGGCGAGCAGTCCGAGAGCCGCTGCCGCGCCGAGCACTTCGAGCGCCAGCACCGGACCAGGAACACGGTTGTTGAGAGCCGAGAGGCGCGCGGACTGCGAGTCGATCGTGGTGTTCAGGCTGTCGACGTAGAGCCGCTCAGCGCTGGCGACCGGCGCCGCGGCGATGGCCTGGCCCGCGAGGCGCCACAGCCGTCGCTGGAGCACGCCCTGCTTGGCGGTCGTGCGTCGCATGCCCGGGCTGTCGGGTACCTCCAGCGAGATCGCGATCGCCCGGTCGGTGTACTCGCGCAGCAGGGCAAGCGAGCGGGTCCGGGCAGGTTCGGCGATCAACTGGGCACGGAGGTACGTCGTTCCGATTGCGTTCGCCTCGGTGACCGTGGCGGCGCGCCGGTCTTCGTAGCGGCCGACTGCGAGCGAGAGCCCGAAGGCCAGGATCAGACCGACGACACCGAGCAAGGCCCCCTGGAGCACGCCGAACGGCTCGCGCACCCTGGTGTCGCGTTCGCGCAGGTAATAGCCGAATGCATATCCGGCAGCCGTCGCCGCTCCGACGACCGCCAGGAGGATGAGCGCAACCGCCCAGGTCGGAAGCGAGAAGAACAGCGAGTTCAACGCCGCAGCCTCACCGCGCGTCAGCCGAGCGAGACGATGTCCTCGACGCGGTCGAGCCCTTCGGGACGGTGGGTGATGAGCAGGACCGTGCGACCTCCGGATGATTCGAGGGCGTCTTCGACAACCGAGCGGGCGGTCTCCGGGTCGAGGTGCGCGGTCGGCTCGTCGAGGACGAGAACGGGCGCATCGGAGAGGAGCGCGCGGGCAATCGTGAGGCGCTGCCGCTGGCCGCCCGACAGCTTGCTCCCGTCCTCCCCCACAAGCGTCTCGAGCCCGTCCGGCAGGGACGCGACCCAGTCACGAAGGTGCGCACGGCGGAGCGCCAGGTCCAGCTCGGCCTCGGTCGCGCCCGGCTTGGCCAGAAGCAGGTTGGCACGGATGGTGGAGTCAAACACGTGAGCCTCCTGCCCCGCGAGCGCGAATGTGGCCCGGACCTCGTCCTGCCGGTACTCGGAGAGCGGGTGGCCCCCAAGCGTCACCCGGCCCTTCTCCGGATCGAGGAAGCGGAGAAGGAGGTTTGTGACGGTCGTCTTGCCCGCGCCACTCGGTCCGACAAGCGCAACGCGGCTACCCGGGTCGAGCCGGAGGTTGAAATCCTCGAGCGCGGCGGGCTCGTCGCGGCCGTAGCGCGCGGTGACGCCCTTCAGCTCGACGGACGGGACCGCCGGAGGGGCAAGAGGCGCCTCGGGGTCTCTGACCGCCGGCTCTCGGTCGATCAGGTCGAGTACGCGCGTACCGGATGTCAGCGACTCCGAGAGCTCCCGCGCGGCCGAGGGCAGCTCCGCAACCGACTCGAATGATGCGAACGCGAGAAGGGCGAGCATCGCCACCAGCACGCCGTCGAGCGCCCCCGTCTCATGGGCCTGAACGGAAACTGCGAGCACGCCCACGACCGTCAGCCCGCCTACGAGGATCGCGAGGCCGGCGCCGAGGCCGTTCACGAGCGCGCCGCGCCGGCCGAGGCGGTCGAGCTCGCGGTCGGCACGCCGGATCCGCTCGAGCGTCCGCTCCTCGTCGCCGTAGACCACGAGCTCCGGGGCGGCTCGCATCAGCTCGGCGATCTCCGCGGTGAGCTCGCCCCTGGCCGGCGCGAGCCGCAGCCCTGCCGCGCGGCCGAGGCGACCTGTGACCAGCGGGACTGCGAGGCCGCCCACGGCAAGGCCCACCGCAAGCACGACCGCCGCCGACGGCAGGAACGCCGCGGTCGCCCCGACACACGCCGCTCCAGCCGCGACCGCGACGAGCACCGGGCCGACGCCTCTGAGGTACAGGCCCTGCAGGGCGTCCACGTCGCCGACCATCCGCGCCATGAGATCGCCCTGACGGAATCCCTCGAGCTCAGCCGGAGCGAGCGGCTCGATTCGCTCGTAGAACCGGGCGCGGACACGCCCGAGCGCCCGTAGCACGAGGTCGTGCGACCAGAGCCTGTCGGCGTATCGCGCGATCGGTCGAGCGAGGCCGAAGAAGCGCACGGCCACGATCGCCGTGGTCAGCGAGAGGATGGCGGGACGTTCGGCGGCGCGCGAGATCAGATACCCGGCGAAGGCCATCAGCGCGACGCCGAAGACGACCGTCAGCGTTCCCAGCGCAGCCGAAACCAGGATGCGGGAGCGGGCGATTCCCGAGAGCGCGAGCAGGCGGCGAAGGACGGCCACTAGGCGACCGCCTCCACGAGTGGTTCCACGACCCGACCGCTGTCGAGCCGGACGACGCGGTCGGCACGGGCGGCGAGCTCTGGGCGGTGGACGATGAGCAGGACGGTGCGGTTCGCGCCCAGCTGATCGATCGCGTCCGCGACGATCTCGGCGCTCGCCGGATCGAGGTTCGCGGTCGGTTCGTCGAGGACGACGAACGGCGCGTCGCGCAAGAACGCCCGCGCCAGCGCGATCCGCTGGGTCTGCCCGGCCGACAGAGGACGACCCCCGTCGCCGACAAGCGTGTCGTAGCCGCTCGGCAGCTCACGTATGAACTCGCCGGCACCGGCAAGCGCGGCCGCTTCCCGGACCAGGTCGTCGGCTGCGGAAGGGTCGCCGAGACGGATGTTCTCCGCGACCGTCCCACGCAGCAGCGTCGGCCGCTGCGGCACCCATGCCAGCTGCCGGCGCCACTCCTCCGGCGCACACCGAGCGACGTCGGCGCCTCCTGCGGTGACGCGGCCCTCGCTGGGCTCGGACAGTCGAAGCAGCAGGGAGGCGATCGTGCTCTTTCCGGATCCGCTCGGCCCGACCAGAGCGACCGTCTCACCCGGCTCCAGCTCGAGGTCGATCCCCTGCAGCACCGGTACCGGCCGGCCCGGGTAGCGGAACCCGACGTTCTCGAGCCGGATCGACGTCGTGCGCAGGTCCGGCGCCGCCTCCCGCCCGTGCGAAACGGTCGGACGCGCGTCGATCAGGTCGAGCATCCGTCCGGCGACGGCCGCGCCGTCGGCGCTGGCGTGGAACTGCGCCGCCAGGTTGCGCAGCGGCGCGTAGAGCTCGGGCGCGAGGACGAGCACGGTCAGCCCCGCCTCGAATCCCAGGCCGCCGTCGACCAGGCGTACCCCCACCGTCACGGCCACGAGCGCGATGCCGAGCGTGGCCGCGAGCTCGAGCACCGCGCCCGAGAGGAATGCCACGCGTAGCGTCCCCATGGTCGCGCGCCGGTACCGGTCGCTCACGGCCGCGATCTGCTCGGCCTGCGCCCGGCTCCGGTTGAAGGCGCGGAGCGTGGGTAGCCCCCGAACCACGTCGGCGAAGTGGTTCGCGAGGAGGGACAGCGCCTGCCAGCGTTCCTGCGTTCGACGCTCCGTATACCGGCCGATGAGCCACATGAAGACCGGCACGAGCGGAAGCGTCACCAGCATGACCCCTGCGGAGGTGAGGTCGATCGCCGCCACGAGCGAGAGCACCGCGACGGGAACGATCGCGGCCAGGATGACCTGGGGCAGGTACCGCGCGAACGTCGTCTCGAGTGCGTCGACGCCCGGCAACGGCGACCGTGGCCACCTCGGTGCTCTCGGTGCCGTCGAGGGCTGCCGGATTGCCGGTGAGCCGGCGCTGGACGACCTCGAGCCGGAGCCGGGAGAGGATCCGCCCGGCCGCCCGCCGGCCGATCACCTCGAATCCCCACACCGTCGACGCACGCGTGACGACGACGGCGGCCAGCAACGCGAGCGGCAACGCGACCTGGCCGAGCGACGCGCCGGCGAACGAGCGCGCGGCGACACGGGCGAGAAGAACCGCCTGGGCGAGGACGAGCAGCGCCGCGACAAGTCCGAGCAGCGCATCTGCCGCAAGCGCGGCGCGCGCCTCCCGCGCTCGCCGCAGCAGGCGCGGATCGATCCCTCTCAAGCCGACTCGCTCGCCTCGGCCTCGTCCTCGAGGAGCGCAAGCACCGCGTTCGCCCAGTTGGCCACGTCGTCGAGGTGCTCCTGGTCGCGGATCGTCATGAAGCCCACCCTCAGGCTGTCGAGCTCCTGCTTCGTGAGCATCCGCCCCGGCTCCTCTTCGGGCGGGACGGTGGCGCCGCCCGAGTCAGCCTCCTGCCTCCGGGCGCCGGCGAAACGCGTAAGCCACTCGCGTCCGCCGGCTGCCTCGGCCAGCTGGTCGAGAAGCTCGTCGACCCGCTCGCGGCCCTCGGGCGTGAGCTCCGCCACCGCTCTGGCCAGGTACTCGGTGTGGTGATCGCTCGGCGACACGTTTCTCCTAGGGAGCGTCAGGGCTCAGGAGCAGGAGTCGGGGCCGCGCCGGACGGCAACTCCTCGCCACCGACCCGCGCGCGGAAGACGTGGTAGGTCCAGCCCTGGTAGAGGAGGATGACGGGGAGGAAGATCAGGGCGACCACGCTCATCACCGCCAGCGTGTAGTGGCTCGACGAGGCGTTGTCGACGGTCAGGCTGTTCGCGAAATCCGTGCTCGAGACCATGACCCGCGGATAGAGGCTCGCGAACACCGTCGCGACCCATGCCACCGTTGCCACCCCCGTGAGCGCGAACGCCCAGCCGCTTCGCCGCCTGGTCGTGACCACGAGCGAGAGGACGAGCGCGACGATCCCGACGAGCGCCGGGACGAGCGGCGCCGCCAGGCCCTTGTCGTTTCGGTCGACGGCCACGGCGACGGTCCAGGCGAGGAATCCGGTCACCACCAGCGCGACGGCGAGAGCAACGCGCCGTGCGGTCAGAGCAGCGCGCTCGCAGAGATCGCCGGTCGTGCGGAGGGTGAGATACGTCGCGCCGTGGTAGACGAACAGCAGAACCACCGAGATCCCGCCCAGCACGGTGTAGCCGGTGAAGAGGTCGAAGAAGTCCCCGGTGTAGTCGCCGCTCGAGTTGATCGGGAGCCCGTACAGGAGGGCCGAGAGCCCGACACCCCAGACGAACGAGGCGCCGACGCTCCCGAGGGTGTTGGCCCACGTCCAGACCTTCCGCCAGCTCGCGCTCTTGGCCTTCTCGCGCCACTCGAACGAGAGGACGCGGATGATCAGGCAGAAGAGAACGAGCAGGAGCGCGAGGTAGAAGCCGGAGAACATCGTCGCGTACCAGGTCGGAAAGGCCGCGAATGTCGCCGCGGCGGCGGTGACGAGCCAGACCTCGTTGCCGTCCCAGACCGGCCCGATCGACTGGAACATGGCGGATCGCTGGCGCTCGTTACGCGGGAGGAACGGCAACAGCATCCCGACGCCGAAGTCGAAGCCTTCGAGCAGGAAGTAGCCGCTCCAGAGGACGCCGACGAGGACGAACCAGAGGATCTGGAGATCCATCAGTACGTCACGGCCGCGGCGGTCGGCTCGTCGGGCGGCGTCGGCCGATCGGGTCGCGCGTAGCGGCGCATGAGCACGAAGTCGACGACGCCGAGGCCGAGATAGAGGCAGACGAAGAAGACGAGGCTGATGGTGAGCCAGGCGGTGCTGACGCTGGGCGAGTTCGCGTCCGAGGTCTTGAGTAGATCATTCACGATCCAGGGCTGGCGTCCCATCTCGGTGAGGATCCAACCCGCTGTCGCGGCGATGTACGGGAAAGCGATCGCGACGATCGCCGTCCACAGGAACCAGCGGGCGCGCTCGAGCCTGCGCTTCCGGTAGAGCCAAGCCCCGACGACAGCGACCAGGAACATCAGCACTCCCGCGAAGGCCATCACCCGCATCGACCAGTACATCAACTCGATATTCGGCATGTAGTTGCCACGCCCGAACTTGCGCTGCTCCTGATCCTGCAGCTGATTGAGGCCCTGGACCTGGCCATCGAAGGACCCTGTGGCCATGTACGAGAGGAGGCGGGGGATGGTGATCGAGAAGCTCGGCGTCTGGTCTTGCTCGGAAAAGCCTCCGATCTGGAAGAGCGAGAAGCCGCACGGCTGGCAGGTGTTCCACTGCGCCTCAGAGGCGGCGATCTTCATGCTCTGGGCGTGCGTGACCGCTTCCCCGAACTTGTTGCCGACGACGAGCTGGAGCAGCGTGACCGGCACCGCGACGATCAGCGCCAGCTTCGCCGCCTTACGGAAGACGTCGACCTCGTGGCGCCGCAGGAAGTGCCAGCAGCAGACGCCCAGCACGACGGTCGACCCGAAGATCAGACCGGCGAGCATCGTGTGCAGGTACGCGCGCAGCGCGAACCCGTTCGACAGCAGCGCCCAGACGCTCGTCAGCTGCGCCTCGCCGTTCACGATCTTGTACCCGACCGGGTGCTGCATCCACGAGTTCGCCACCAGGATGAAGTAGCCCGATATCCAGGTGCCGGCCACGGCGATCCAGAGCACCGCGAGGTGCAGGCGCGGCGAGAGCCGATTCCAGCCGAAGATCCAGATGCCGAGGAACGTGGCCTCGAGAAAGAAGGCGGCGAGCCCTTCGATCGCCAGCGGCGCGCCGAACACGTTGCCGACGAACTTCGCGTACACCGACCAGTTCATCCCGAACTCGAACTCCTGCACGAGCCCGGTCGCGACCCCGATCGCGAAGTTGATCAGGAACAGCGTCCCGAAGAAGCGCGTCAGCCGGAGCCAGGCCTCGTCCCCGGTCCGGTGCCAGAGCGTCTGCATGATCGCCACGAGCGGCCCGAGACCGAGCGTGAGCGGCACGAACAGGAAGTGGTAGATCGAGGTGGTCGCGAACTGCGCGCGCGCGAGGTCGACGGTGGTCGACGCGACGAAGCTCACGCCCGTTTACTCACCTTCCACGGTGATCCGGCCGGCCCGCTGGTGGGTGAACGCGGCATCCGGCCCAGCTGACAACCGCTTTCGCGCGGTCCTCGTTGGTCGGCAGCAGCGCGAGATGCACCGTCGCCCCACGCGAGCCTGCGCTTTGAGGCCGGTCATCGTCCGGCCGCGGAGGAACTGCACGACCGCCGCGCCGCGGCCGATCGTCGCCATCGTCCCCTTGTCGTGGTACTCGAACGGCTTCGCGTCCTTGCCTTCGATCCTGCGGGCGATCGTCTCCCCGGCGTGCTCTCCCGACTGGAGGGCGACCGATCCGAGCTGCGGCAGCACCTGCTCGGTCTTCGCGTCGGTGATCGCGGCGACGTCGCCGACCACGTACACCTCCGGATGGTCGGGCAGCGTGAGCTCGGGCCCGACGCCGATGCGGTTGCCTCGCTGTAGCTCGATTCCGAGCGACTTCACGAGGTCATTCCCCTGGAGCCCTGCTCCCCAGACGAGCGTGTGGGCCTTCAGCTCCTCGCCGGACTTGAGCGTGACGCGCGTCGGACGACACCGACGAGACGGCGACGCCGGTCTTTACCTCGACGGTTCGGTCCTCGAGCGCCTTCGCGGCGTACTCGCGCAGCTTGGGCTTGAACATCGGGAAGAGCTCCGGGCCGGCCTCGACCAGCGTCACCCGCGCGTCGTCCTGACTCACGTTTCTGTAGTCGCGGCTGAAGTCACCGCGGTAGAGCTCGGCGACGGCGCCTGCCGTCTCGATCCCGGTCGGGCCTCCGCCCACGACCACGATGTTGAGGGCGCCGTCCGCGATGAGGCTGGGATCCCGGTCCGAGGCCTCCCAGCGCTCGAGGATGTGATTCTTGAGGCGGACTGCGTGGGGCAGCGTGTACATCGGAAAGGCGTGCTCCACCGCGCCCTCGGTGCCGAAGAAGTTGACCTCGGCGCCGAGGCCGAAGACGAGGTAGTCGTAGGTGATCGGCGGCGATGCCCTCGAAGCTGACCTGGCGCGCATCGAGGTCGATCCCGGTCACGGCCGCCTTGTGGATCGTCGTGTTGTCGTGACGCTCGAGCAGGTCACGGAGCGAGTGGCCGACCCCGCTCGTCTCGAGCAGGCCGGTGGCGAGCTGGTAGAGCAGCGGCTGGAAGGTGTGGTAGTCGTGCCGGTCGACGAGCACGACGTCGGCATCTGCGTCCTTCAGCTTCTGCGCCGCTCCGACTCCCCCGAACCCGCCACCGAGGATCAGGACCAGCGGGCGTCCGGAACCGGAGCTCACGACGGCGTGATCCCCCACACGGTGGTGAACGACTGTCCGGGCTCGAGGCGGATCACCGATTCGCCCGTGCGAAAGGCGTTGGGCGGACAGGTCATCGGCTCGACCGCGAGGCTGCGGCGATTCACATCAGGGCGGGTGTCGCCGGTGAAGAGCATGACGTAGCGGTAGCTCTCGTCCATCCACAACGTGATCGCCCGGCCGCCGCCGGCATCGCGAACCACGACGCGGGCGCGGCCGTCCTCGCCGCGTTCGAGGTTCGTGAAGGCGTTGTCGAGCCTCGTGGCGCCGATCGTCCGCCCGTCGCGGAAGTCGAGCTCTGTTCCGTCGACCGCCTCGGAGCCCGTGGGGATACCGCGCTCGTCCGAGAGGAGCACCTCGCCGCCCGGCGCGCGCAGCTCGTTCGAGTCGACGGTCGCCGTCCCGACTGTCAGATACGGATGCTGGCCGCACCCGTAGGGACACGCCGCGGCACCGAGATTCCGGGCGGTCGTCTGCACCGAGAGGCCGCCGTGGCCGAGGGAGTATTCGACCTCGAGGGCGAGTGTGAACGGATAGCCGGGCTGTGGGTGGATCACGTGCCTCATCACGATGCGATACGGGTCGCGTTCGCCGACGGACCAGGCCGCCCAGCGCACCAGGCCGTGGATCGCGTTCGAGAGCTCCGGCTCGGTGAGAGGCAGCTGGAGGCGCTGCCCGTCGAACTCGTAGCTTCCGTCCTGGAGCCGGTTCGGCCAGGGGATGAGCAGCTGCCCGCGACCCGACTGCGCCTGCTCGTCCGGGCCGTAGCCGTCGAGGACCTCCTGACCGGAAACCGAATAGGAGCGCAATCCGCCGCCCACCTCGACGACCACGGCGCGCTGGTCGCCGAAGGAGATCTCGAACTGCTCACCGGATGGCGGGGCGGGCGCATTCCCCGTGTTCACGCCATTCGCTCGAGCAGGTGATCGCCGACGCGCAACGAGTTCGCCATGGCCGTGAGGGCCGGGTTCACGGCACCGATGCTCGGGAAGATGCTCGTGTCGACGACGTACAGGTTGTCGAGCTCGTGTGCCTTGCAGTTGACGTCGAGCGCCGAGCTCTCCGGGTCGTTTCCGAAGCGACACGTCCCTGCCTGGTGGGCGCACCCGGCGACGGGGATCTCGGTCTTCATGTACAGAAAGCGGTGGAAGAGGTGGCCCGGATTCATGTCCAGCTGTCCGAGCAGCGACTGGAGCTTGTCGTAGAGCTGTTTCTTCGCCTCCGCGTTCGTCTCCGTGTAGCTCAGCGTGAGCTTGCCGTCGCCGTCGACGCTGACCCGGTTGTCGGGACTGGGCAAGTCCTCGGTCGAGAGCCAGAAGTCGATCGCATGGGCGTGCGACTTTTTCCAGGGTCCAGCCGGGCGCAAGCTTGGTCTCTCCCGGCTTCTCGCCCCGGAACATCGGCGCCTGCGACTTGCCGACCATCTGGATGTTCCCCATCGGAAACTCGAACTCGTCGCTGCCGAAGTAGAAGTCGTTCAGCCCGAGCGTCTTCTGGTAGACGGTCGGATTCTCCTCCTGTGACAGCGCGAGCACGGCCATGCTGTCGTGGAACATGAAGTTGCGCCCGACCTGATCGGAGCCGTTGGCGAGCCCGTTCGGGTGCTTGTCGTTCGCCGACAGCAAGCAGCAGCTTCGCCGTGTTCGCCGCGCCGCAGGCAACGACGACGAGATCGGCGGCGTAGGTGTCCGTTGCGCCGTTGCGCTCGATGACGACGCCCGTGACCGCTGTGCCGGCCGGGTTCGTCTCGAGCTTGACCGCCTTCGCGTTCGTCAGCAGCGTGACGTTGTCGTGCTCGAGCGCCGGCCGCACGCCCAGGACCTCCGCGTCGGCCTTGGCGTGCACCGGACAGGGAAACCCGTCGCAGTTGGCGCAGCGCACACAGGTGCTGTAGGGCATGTTCTGCTCGTCGAGCAGGATTCCGCAGGGGGCGTGGAAGGGGTGGTGGCCTGCGTCGGCCAGCTGGTCGGCGAGCTGCTGGATCCGCGGCTCGTGCGACACAGCGGGATGCGGGTACGGCGCACTGGCAGGAGGCTCCGTCGGATCCTCGCCTCGCGCTCCGTGGACCTGGTAGATCTGCTCGGCCTGCGTGTAATACGGCTCGAGGTCGTCATACGAGATCGGCCAGGCGGGCGAGATGCCGGCGTGGTGGCGAAGCTCGCCGAAGTCCTCGGCGCGCAGCCGGTAGAGGGCGGCGCCGTAGAGCTTCGTCGCCCCGCCGACGTAGTAGTGGATCTGCGGCTGGAACGGTTTGCCGTCCGTGTCGTACCAGGTGTCGTCCGAGACGTAGCGGTTCTCCACGAACACGGACTGCGCGAGCCAGTTCTGCGGCTCGCGCGGTAGCCAGTCACCGCGCTCGAGCAGCAGGATCCGCTTGCCCGAGGGAGCGAGGTGCCGTGCAAGCGTCCCGCCGCCTGCGCCGGTTCCGATGATGATCACGTCGTAGTCGTCCATCGAACCTCCTAGCAGGGGCCTTCTCAGTACTGCGCCATGATCTCGGGCACCACGATCCGCGCCGCCGCATCGAGCAGCGCCAGGTGCGAGAAGGCCTGTGGGAAGTTGCCGAGATGGCGGCTGGTGTCGGCGTCGAACTCCTCCGCATACAGACCGAGCGGAGAGCCGATCCGCAGCAGCTTCTCCATCAGGTCACGCGCTTGCTGCAGTTCGCCGACGATGGCGAGAGCCGAGACGAGCCAGAAGGAACAGATGAGGAAGGTGCCCTCCTTGCCCGAGAGGCCGTCATCGGTCTCGTCGGTGCGGTACCGCAGGACAAAGCCGTTTTCGGTCAGTTCCTCGGCGATCGCGGTCACCGTCGAGCGCAGGCGCTCGTCGTCACCGGGCAGGAAGTCGAAGATCGCCGCGAGCAGCACCGACGCGTCGAGGGAGTCGGTGTCGTAGTGCTGGCGGAGAACACCGCGTTCCGAGACGCCGTGCTCGAGGATGTCGTCGCGGATCTCGTCGGCCGTCGCTCGCCAGGTCGCAGCCTGCTCGGGATCTCCGCGGATCTCGGCCAGCTGCGCCGCCCGGTCGAGGGCGACCCACCCCATCAGCTTCGAGGAGACGTAGTGCTGGGGAGCTCCACGGGCCTCCCAGATGCCCTGGTCCGGCTCGCGCCAGACCTTCGTGGCGCACTCGGCCTGGGACAGCACGATCGGCCACAGCCGCCGCGGCAACCTCGCGCTCTTGCGGGTATGGAGCAGGATCGAGTCGAGCACGGCGCCGAACACGTCGTTCTGGCGCTGGTCGAAGGCACCGTTACCGATCCGGACAGGACGCGCGCCTGCATACCCGGAGAGATGGTCGAGCGTCGACTCCGTCAGGTCACGCCGGCCGTCGATCCCGTACATGATCTGAAGCGACCCGTCCTCGGTCGGCTCGAGGTCGCCGACGAACTCCATGAACTCGTCGGCCTCCCAGTCGAGGTTGAGCCAGTGGAGCGCCTGCAGCGTGAACGTCGTGTCGCGCATCCAGGTGTACCGGTAGTCCCAGTTGCGCTCGCCGCCGGGCGTCTCGGGCAACGATGTGGTCAGGGCCGCCACGGTCGCGCCGGTGGGCATGTAGGTCAGGCCCTTGATCGCGAGCGCCGAGCGTTGGATCTGCTGGCGGAAGCGGTGATCGGGAACCCGAGCCCTCCCCAGCCAGTCGCGCCAGAAACTCCGCGTCGCGGCCATCCTCTTCTCGGCTTCGTCGATGTCCTTCGGTGCCGCGAGCTCCTCTGCCCAGGAGAGCGCGCAGTAGGCCCGCTCGCCGGCAGAGAGCACGTGCCTCCCTCGCACGCGGCCGCCCTCGATTCCGAGGGCGAGGTCGGAGACGATGCGGATCGTCTGGCCGGCACCGGTCGCGTCGGCCATCGCCCGGCCGCCGTCGACGAGGTTCCACTCGGCTGCAGTCCGGCCGTAGTCGAAGACGGGCTCGCACACGAGCTCGATCTCCACCGACCCTTCGATGCACTCGACCGTGCGGACGAGCATGTGGTCGCCGTCGTCGTCCGCGGGCGCGCGGGTGTGCGGCGTGACCTCGTCTTCACGCGAGCGAGGCCCCATCGTCAGCGCGTCGCGGACGGCGATCCAGCCCCTCGGCGTCTTCCAGTAGGTGACGAGCACGTTCGTCCCCGGCTCGTACTGGCGGTCGGCCGGATGGCTGATCCCGAACGGGCCGAACTGAAACGACCCGGCCTGACGGTCGAGGAGGCTCCCGAAGACGCTGGGCGCGTCGAACGAAGGGACGCAGAGCCAGTCGATCGCGCCGTCCGGAGCCACGAGCGCGCCGGTGTGGCAGTTCGAAAGGAAGGCGTATTCGGCGATCGGTGGGAACGGGGAAGGTGCGGCGGCGCTCTGAGGCGCCGCCCGGTCCTCGGTTGCAGCCTTGGTCACGACACGATCCACGGGTCGCGCCAGCGACCGTGCCCGGCGACGAGCTCGTCCGCTTCCTTCGGCCCCCACGAGGCCGGCGCGTACGGATGCACCGGCGGAGGCGAGTCGAGCAACGGCTGCATGACCCGCCAGGTCTCCTCGACGGTGTCCTGTCTCGTGAACCGCAGGGTCTGCCCGACCATGGCGGCGTGCAGCAGCACCTCGTACGGGGTCGGGCCCTCGCCGCCCTCGGCGGCGAACTCCATGTCGAGCTCGATCGGGCCGGGCCCATCGGCCCGATGCGCCAGGAAGACGAGCCTCACACCGGTTGACGGATCGAGCTTCACGACCAGCTGATTCGGCTCGATCTCGTCCTTGAAGAGCCCGAACCCTAGCCGAGGAGCGTTCTTGAAAACGAGCCGGAGCTCAGTCTGCGTGACCGGGAGGCGCTTCCCGGTTCGGATGAAGAACGGGACGCCGGCCCAGCGCGAGTTCTCGATCTCGAGGCGCAGAGCGGCATAGGTCTCGGTCGTCGAGTCGGGTGCGACGCCGTCGATCGAGCGGTAGCCGTCGTACTGCCCTCGGATGTAATGAGCGGGATCGGCCTCCTTGACAGCGCGGAAGAGGGAAAGCTGCGCATCCTTGATCGTCTGCGTGTCCCCTCGAGCCGGCGCTTCCATCGCGCACATGCAGACCACCTGCATGAGGTGATTGACCACGACGTCGCGCAGCGCCCCGACCGGATCGTAGAAGTGGCCGCGGTCCTCGACCCCGAAGTCCTCGGCCATCGTGATCTGGACTGTCGAGACGTAGTTCCGGCTCCAGATGGGCTCGAGCATCGCGTTCGCAAACCGGAGGAACATGATCTCCTCGGTCCCCATCTTCCCGAGGTAGTGGTCGATCCTGAGGAGCTGGGACTCGTCGACGTACTTGTGCAGCTCTTCCGCCAGAGCGTGTGCGGAGGCCAGGTCGTTCCCGAACGGCTTCTCGACGACGACGCGCGCCGTCTTGGTCAGCCCCGCCTCGGACAGCCCCTTGATGACGGTCGCGAAGAGGAAGGGCGGGATCTCGAGATAGAAGACCGGCGTCGTCTTCCCTTCGATCGCCTTGCCGACCCGCCCGTACATCGCGGCATCCGAGAAGTCCCCCTGGACGTACGAGAGCCGCGCGGCGAGGCGCGCGAAGACCTTCTCGTCCAGCTGCTCGCCGGTGCCCACGATCGACTCGCGCGCGCGCTCGACGAGTTGCTCCACCGTCCAGTCGTCGAAGGCCACGCCGACGATCGGGCAATCCAGCAGGCCGCGCTTCTCGAGCCGGTAGAGCGAGCGAAAGGTCATCACCTTCGCCAGATCGCCCGTGATCCCGAAGATCACGAGAACGTCGGTTTGTTCGAGCTTCCCGGCCCCCGTCGGCCACCGTCTGATCTCCCTTCGTGCTCGTGAGGTTGCGCTCGCAAGGTATCGCCCGGCTGGGCCCCTGTAATCACCCGGTTCGGATGAAGCTCCGCAGGTCGGCCTACCGCGACCCGGCCCCCTGGGTCGGCAAGGTCACAACGTTTGCCATCGTGTGCCGGGGGAGGGGCTCGAACCCTCACGCCCCTTTGCGGGGACAGCTGATTTTAAGTTGACGCCGAACCTCAGACAGCCCGAGTCGACACGAGACGAAACTGCTCTGTGACGCGAAAACGGGCCGGTTGTGAGCCGGGCCGTCTCGGTGTTTCTCGGTGGGTCTTGTTGCCCCATCTGTTGCCCCACGAAGGCCCGCTTCTGCGAACTACGGATGCCGTTCTGACGGGCCTCGCCGTTCTGAGCGAGAGCAGGCGCACCCTTCCGGGCACGCCTGCTCGATTCCTGGTCGTCAGCCGCCGTAGAAGCCGACCGCGTTCATGATCGTTCCTGAGTGGCGTATAGGCAAGAGCCAGCAGGCACGCCTTCGTGTTCGCGGGCGGCTTGTATTGCAGCGGGGTCGGAAAGGTGACCAGGACGGCGTCGCGGCGTCGCCCGCGTCGAGGATGGACCACAGAACCGCGTCGAAGGTCAATGTCGGCCCGCTGCAACCCGTCGCGCTGTTGGCAACGTGGAAGCCGTACTAGCTCGACCGTCATGTCCTGTCCGGTCGCTGCCTGCGGTCGTGACGGACAGGCTCGTGAGGTTGATCGGCGATGCGCTCGGCCCGGCGATGGGCCAATGATCCCCTCCTATGCCGATGATGCGCTGGTGTGCGCGCCACGGAGAGGCAGGCGCAGCCGGACGACTCGCGACCGTCCCGTCCACGCTCAACGGCCCTGCGCCGTCGCCGACGGCCAGCTTCCCGGCGGAATCGACCTCGGCGAAGAAGGCAGAACCCGAGTGGTCGGAGATATTCACGACCTGGCCGACGTTTGCGAGCGCGGTGCCGACGAGCGGGCTGAGCAGGCTGGCAAGACCGACCCCGGCCAGCACGAAGAGCGCGGCCATCGCCACGCGCACTTTGGTGATGCGAACCTCCATGATCCTTCCTCCCTAGTAGCGGAAGGATCAATCGTCGCACTGGCGCGTCTGCTGGCTAGATCGGTGTGAGAGTCCGTCACCCGGCGGCGAGATTCGCGGCCTCCGACGTTGCCCCATCGCCGATTCTGTCGCGTATGCCGCCAATACGCCGGAGAGCCGAAACGTGGCCGTAGCAGGGATTCCGTGTGCCGGGGGAGGGGCTCGAACCCTCACGCCCCCTTGCGGGGACAGCTGATTTTAAGTCAGCCGCGTATCGCCAATTTCGCCACCCCGGCGGCTGATAAGCCTAATAACCGGCGGGCCAGGTGTAGCTCGACGGGATGGTCGCCGGCGGCGTCCCGTACACGATTGCGATCTCGTCGTGCTGCTGGAGGACGAGTCTCACAGGATCGGCGGTCGGCGGAATCTTCTTCCCGTTGACGTACACCGCGAACGGCTCGGGCGGCGAGCACAGACCACCGACGCAGTTCTTCGCGAGGTAGTTCCCCCACACGCCGAAGAACTGCCCGAGGGAGAAGGCCTGGGCGCGGTCGGACTCGAGGTGGACGATCCCGCTCGTGTCGTGCGTGTGCAGCTCGGCGAACTCGGCCCCCTGCCCCTTGCGCTTGATGCCGATGAGGGCGGGGACGGTGACGTGCTTGCCGTCGCGGAAGATGTCCAGGTGCTGGTGGATGTGCAGCACGTTGCCCTCCTGCGGGAGGATGTGAACCCCGACGTCCTTGATCCGCGCGTCGAGGTCCTTCGTGTTGTTCGGCCAGGGCGGCGCTTTGCGCATGAGGCCCGGGAGGTTGGCCAAGTCGACGTTCGGACCGTCGAAATGAGCCGTGGTGCTGCCGCTCTTGCCCGAGAACGAACAGTGCCAGCAGCACGACGACGATCCCGACGATCCCGGCGCCGGCGACGCCGTACAGGATCATCCTGTTGCGCTTGTCGGTGTCCGCCTGGGTGCGCTTCTTGCCGGAGCGCACTTGCGGGGCCTGCACGGCGCGCGACGGGCCTGGCTGCTGCGCCTGCGCGCCGTTTCCGCCGCTCGAGCGCGGAGCGGCCGGGCGGCGCGGCGGAGCGGGTGTGCGCGGCTTCTTGCGCTTGGCCATGACGGAGCGATGCTAGCGGCTTGACCAGCCTCTCTGGTGCTGTTATCTTCTGGTTGCCAAGTCCGGACGGCCGCAAGGTCGATCGGACTTGGCGTTTTTAACGCTCCTTTCCGGGGACAGCGATATGGCATCACGCTCTCCGCTCGGTGAAAGGGGGTTATCTCATGTTGTGGATTCTCGTACTGGTGCTGGTGATCGCGGCGATCGCCGGCGGCGTCGGCGTCAGCAACCTGCTCTGGCTGTTGCTGATCGCAGCGCTCGTCGTCGCCGTCATCGCGCTGCTCAACCGCGGTTCCGGCCGCACGGTCTAGCACCGTCCGACCCGACCAGTAGCGTTCTGCGGCCATGCTCACGGCCGCAGCGCTACTGGTCCTCGGACTCATCCTGGCCGGCCTCGCCGTCTGGCTCGCGCGTGCGCTGACGGCCTTCCGCGCCGACAACTCGCGCCAACTGGAGAGCCGCACTGCCGAGGTCGACCGGCGCCTGCAGGGGCTGACCGAGGCGGTCGACCGACGGCTCGCCGACCTCGATACGAAGGTCGACCGGCGTATGGAGCACGCGTCCCAGCAGACGAACGCGATCCACAAGCAGCTCGGCGACGTCGGCCGCGCGACCGCGCAGCTGGCCGAGCAGGCGAAGGACCTGGGACAGCTCCAGCAGGTGCTGCGCCCGCCGAAGGCGAGAGGAGGGTTCGGCGAGCTCCTGCTGGGCAACCTGCTGGCCGACCGGTTACCGGCCGACGCCTATTCGCTCCAGCACACCTTCCGCAGCGGCGAGCGCGTCGATGCCGTCATCCGCGTGGACAAGCTCGTCCCCGTGGACGCCAAGTTCCCGCTCGACAACTTCGAGCGTCTCGTCGACGCGCAGGACGATGAGTCACGGCAGATGCATGAGAAGGCGTTCGCGCGCGACGTGAAGATCCACATCGACGCGATCGAGTCGAAGTACATCCGTCCCGACGAGGGCACCTACGACTTCGCCCTGATGTATCTGCCCTCGGAGACGATCTACTACGAGCTGGCCTGCGGGAAGACCGGCGCGCTGCTCGCCTACGCGCACCAGCGCAACGTCGTCCCGGTCTCGCCCAACACCTTCGTCGCCTATCTGCAGATGATCGTGCTCGGGCTCAAGGGAATGCAGATCGAGCAACACGCGCAGGAGGTCATGGCCTACTGCGCCCAGCTGCAGAAGGATTTCGGCACATTCCGCGCGGATTTCGACACGATCGGCAAGCATCTGGGACACGCCCGGAGCAAGTACGCCGAAGCGGAGCGGAGACTCGACCGGTTCGAGTCGAAGCTGGATCCGCGCGGCCGAGTCGCCGGAGCTCGAGGCGGCCGAAGTGGCCGAGAGCTCCCCGCGCGCGCTCGACGCGGCCTAAGCCGCGCGCGCCCTGCTCGGCGTTCAGATAGCGGATCAGGCCGCCCGCGACGACGATCTCGCGCTCGCGGGGCAGGAAGTCGTGCGTGAGGGTGATCTCCCCCACTCCCTCGATCTCGCACGCGATCTCGTCGTTCCCGTCCGCGATCGAGTGCAGCTCGGAGATGCGCCAGGTCTGACCGAGCTCGGCCTTGTCGTAGTCGGCCTCGTCCTTGAAGAGGAGAGGCGCGATTCCCTGCGCAATCAGGTTGCGGCGATGGATGCGCGCGAAGCTCTTGGCGATCACGGCGCGGACGCCGAGCTGCGCCGGCGCTAGCGCGGCGTGCTCGCGGCTCGAGCCTTGTCCGTAGTTGTGTCCGGCGACGATGAAGCCGCCGCCCCACTCCTTCGCGCGCTTGGGGAAGTGCTTGTCCTGGTGCTGGAAAGTGAACTCGGCGATCGCGGGGACGTTCGAGCGGTACGCCATGACGGTCGCGCCGTCGGGTGAAAGATCGCCGGTGGTGATGTCGTCGGGCGCGACGATCAGCACGCGGAGGTCGAGCTCGTCCGGCAGCTCCTTCTGCGGCGGCGGCGGGAAGATGTTCGGCAGGTCGCGCGGCACCTGGATCCCCTTGGCCTCCTCGAGCGGCGGGCGGAGCCAGCACGTGGTTCTGCACGACCTCGGGCCGCGCCAGCGGCCGCTCCGGCAGCTCGGGCGCGGAGAGCTCGCGCGGGTCGGAGATCACCCCGGTGAGCAACGACGCGGCGGCGATCGCCGGCGAGCAGAGGTAGACGCTGTCGTCCGCCGTCCCTGTCCGGCCCTTGAAGTTCCGGTTGAAGGTGCGAAGCGAGTTCGAGTGCGACGGCGGCGCCTGTCCCATACCCACGCACGGCCCGCAGGCCGGCTCGAGCATGCGCACACCCGCCATGAGCAGGTCGACGTAGGTGCCGGAGCGCGTGATCTGGTCGAGGATCTGGCGCGAGCCGGGCGTCGCGGTTGCCGAGACGAGGTTCTGAGCGATGCGGTTGCCTCTGAGGACTGCTCCGACCACCGCCAGGTCCTCGTACGAGGAGTTCACGGAGGAGCCGACGCAGACCTGCGCGAGCCGCGTCCCCGCGACCTCCTCGACCGGCGCGACGCTGCCGGGGCTCGAAGGCTTGGCGACGAGCGGCGTCAGGGCGGCCAGGTCGATGTGCTCCTCCTCGTCGAAGTCGCCGGTGTCGCCGGCCGGCATCTCGGTGAAGTCTTCCGCGCGCTGCTGCTCCTCCAGCCATGCCTTCGTCTCGGCGTCGGCGGGGAAGATCGCGCCAGTCGCCCCGAGCTCGGCGATCATGTTCGCGATCGTCCCGCGCTCGGTGTAGGAAAGGCTGGTCGTGCCCGGCCCGGTGAACTCGAAGATCGCGCCGCGGCCGCCGCGCACCCCGCGCCGCCGGAGCAGCTCGAGGATGACGTCCTTGGCCGTGATCCACGGGCGCGCGAGCTCGTTCTCGAGGAAGACGCCGACGATCTTCGGACAGGGCATCTCGAACGGTGGCCGGCCATGCACACAGCCGCGTCGAGGCCTCCGGCGCCGATCGCGATCATCGCGCAGGAGCCGGACTGGGTCGTGTGGCTGTCCGCGCCGATCAGGAGCTTGCCGGGCGTCGCGAAGCGCTCGCAGTGGACGTAGTGGCAGATGCCGTTACCAGGCCGCGAGAACCAGAGGCCGTAGCGGGCGGCGAGGCTCTGCAGGAAAACGTGGTCGTCGGGGTTCTTGAAGTCGATCTGGAGGAGGTTGTGGTCGACGTACTGGACGGCGGTCTCGACCTGGACGCGGTCGACACCGAACTCCTCGAACTGCATGAGGGCCATCGTCCCGGTCGTGTCCTGCGTCAGCGTCTGGTCGACGCGCAGCGCGACCTCGGTGCCCGGGGTCAGCTCGCCGCGAACGAGGTGGTCGTCGAGGATCTGGCGGGCGAGCGAGGCCATCGTTTAGAGCCTATCGAGCGGGGATGGAACGTCGCTGTTGCGGCACTGTTTCGTTTCCCACAGGTGCGGATTTCCTTACTACGATCGCAGTGGGGAGGAGGCTGGTGGCACCCGGGCCGCGGACGCGACTAGCGGCCCGTCGAGTCCTTGCCGCGGTGCGTGACGTTCACTTGGCCGGTCAGAGTCCCGACCCGACGCGTCTCCACGTCCTCGCGCAACTGCGCGGCCTTGGCGCGCTCTTCCGGATCGTTACTGCCCCGCCACCAGTCCCTGATCTTGCGAAGCATTCCCATGGACCGATGCTAGCCCCCGGGGCGAGCCTGACGCCGCACTAGGCTCTGCGCCGTGATCGATGAGAAGGGGATCATCGGACGGCGCGGAGACGTCGTCCTACGTATCGCCACCGAAGCGGATCTGGACGCCATCGACGATTTGACCGTCGAGGGCTACCGCGCGATCCAGGAGAGCTACGTCTCCATGCTCGGGGAACGCTGCTACGAGGCGGTCCGGCAGCAGCCGGAGCTGCGCTGGGACGAGCGGAAGACCCGCCAGAACCGCGACCTCTTCGCCGAGCATCCGGACCAGCTCTGGGTGTTGGACGAAGATGGAGATGTCTTCGGGTTCGTGAGCTTCTGGATCTTCCCGGCCCAGAGCTACGGCCACATCGACAACAACGCCGTGCGCAGCGATCGCGCCGGACATGGCTGGGCGACGTTCATGTACCGCCACGTGCTCGAACACTTTCGGGCGCGCGACCTACGCTTCGCACATGTCGACACCGGTCTCGACGACGCCCACACCGCCGCACGGCGCGCTTATGAAGCAGTCGGGTTCGACCGCACCGTGCCGGGAGTCGACTACTGGCAGGACCTCGAGTCCCTGAACCCAGGATCGACGGCCGGCTAGAGGGTCGATGGGAAATTTGGCCGCCGTCGGGGGCGCTCCAGACCAAGCCGGTCAGTGCGGGCGGTCGCGGCGCGTAGCAGCGCTACGGGTCGCGGCCGAACGTGCTGATCCGGCGCCGTGTCTGGAGCGTCATCCGGCCCGGCCTAATTTCACATCGGGCCTCTAGCTCAGACGCCCGGCGCGTCACCGGCGATTCGCGACCACACTTCGAGATCCTGCCGGTCGCCCTGCTTGAAGTGGACGGAGCGAAGCGTCCCTTCGTAGACGTATCCGGCCCGCTCGGCGACGCGTTTCGAGGCCTCGTTGTCGGCGGAGATCTGCAGCTGGATACGCGCCGGATCGAGCTGCCGCACCGCCCACTCCGTCAGCTCCCGCAGCGCCCACGTCGCGATGCCGCGGCCGCGCGCGGCAGGCGTGAGCGTGTACCCGAGCTCGAGCTCGCGGCCCTCGTGATCGATAGCGAACGCAAGCGCGAGCCCGAGAAACGTTCCGTCGTCGTCCACGATCGCAAACCCCTCGCGCGTGCCGTCCGCCCGCCCTTCCTCGTACCGCGCGAGCCACTCGCGCTCGAACCCTTCCGGCACGGGGACGGGCACCATCGTGTACCGCTGGACGTCCGCGTCCTTCAGCATCTCGGCGACGCCGTCGAGATGCTGCTCGCCAAGCAGTTCGAGCTTCAGTAGCGCAGGAGGGCGCCGATGCCCTCGACGGGCTCGAGATCCTGGCGGCTGCGCAGCGCCCACACGCGCCCGCCGTGCCCGAGCGTCTGATGGACGGCCAGGTCGAGGCCGTTGTCGCTCTCTTCCATCCGCGTGCCATCGAGCGGACAGTTGCCGGCCTCGAGCGACGCACGCCCGCACTTCGGGCACTCCCACGCCGTGTGGTCGGCGCCCTCGTCGTACAGCAGCACCTCCACGCGCCCGTCCGACGCGGCCTCGAGCGTCTGCTCCCAGCCCGACGCCGCGCGGCCGTTCCGTCCGGCCTCCTCGCGCCAGCGCTCGACGGCCTCGCGCTCCTCCTCCTCACGCGCGCGCTCGAGGAGAGGGCTCGCGACCTCGAGGAGCTCGGTCGGCGTCGCGCGCGCCTGCACCTGGGTCCATCCGGCGAGGACGCGCCGCACCTCGTTCGAGAGCAGATCCTGCAACTCGCCTCGCGTCTCCTCCGAGCAGACGATCACGACCCGGGGGGCTCGCAGGCGCCGCACCTGGCGGTCGAGCTCGTCCGCAACCCTGCGCAGATGATCCTGGACGAGAGACTCGATGTGCCGCTGATACCTGGACTGCGACCAGCCGCCCTGGTCGTGCCGCCCGGGCGTCTCCTCCGAGTGGTCCGCGACTGGCTCGAGCCGCCCCTGGTGCAGCCGGTAGACCTCGCCCTGCTCGCGACCCACCAGCGCGACGAGCGCGCCTTCGCCGCGGCCGACGAGGGGGACGAGCGGCGCAAGGTAGAAGCTCTTTCCGATCTTGACCCTGTCGGGCACGGAATCGGTCAGCGCGAGCGGAAACCAGAAGTTGTCCGGGCCGGCGCAGAAGACGGCGACGCCGTGCGCCCCGTCCCGATTGAACTCGCCCGTCAGGTACCCCTCCAGTCGCTCGATGTCCGCCTTGAGGCCCTCGCGGGCGGCGTGGCTCGCGCTGCGCGGGGCGTGCTGATGCGCCTGGTCGATCAGCGAGCGCACACGCGTCTGGGCGTCGCCCGCGGTTGGCGTGTCGCTGGGGTCGAGATCGAGGTAGAGGCTGATCGCGCAGCCGTTTTCGGCCTGGAAATTGGCCAGCTCACGCAGGCTGTCCCAGTTCACGGTTGCCGCCATATCCCCTCTCCCTCTTTCAGAACGGCACGATTCTAAGCACGATGCGAGTTTTCACGGTAGGGCACGGCAGACGGCCGTCGGAGGAGCTCGTCGAAGTACTGCGCGAAGCCGGGATCGAGACGCTCGTCGACGTGCGTCGCTTCCCTTCCTCGCGTCGCAATCCGCAGTTCAACCAGCCCGCGTTGGCGGAGACCCTCGACCGGTCCGGGATGACGTACGTACACGCGGTCGAGCTCGGGGGGATGCGGAGCGCCGAGCCGGGCGAGGAACGGTTCGGCTGCATTCGCGAGCCTGCCTTCCGGGCCTACGCGGCCAGAATGGGACGTCCGGAGTGGCAGCACGCGCTCTCCCGGGCGCTCGCCGATCCCACGCCTGCCTTCATGTGTGCGGAGACTCCCTGGCAGCGCTGCCACCGGCGCTTCATCGCCGACCTCCTGACGGCGCGCGGCCACGAGGTCGTCCACCTCGTCCGGCCGGGCGAAAGCGAGCCACACCGCCTCGCCGGCGCCGCCGAGGCCCGCGCAGGCATCCTCTATCTTTGCGGTGTGGAGGTGGCGTGAATGGGGAACATGACCCCCATCCGCATCGTTGATTAGGTTAGAGACCTATGAGCACAGTCATTCGGAAAATGATCATCATCGGCGGCGGGCCGGCCGGCTATACGGCCGCCCTGTACGCCGCGCGCGCCAACCTGGAGCCGCTCGTCATCGAAGGTTTCCAGTGGGGCGGCCAGCTCATGATCACGAGCGACGTCGAGAACTATCCGGGCTATCCGGAAGGCGTGCTCGGGCCCGAGATGATGGCGGAGTTCCGCCGTCAGGCCGAGCGCTTCGGCGCCGAGTTCATCACCGACGACGTCGCGCGCGTGGACTTCTCGGAGCGGCCGTTCTCCGTGTTCGTCGCCGACGAGGAGTATCGCGCCGAGTCGGTCGTCGTCGCGACGGGCGCGACCGCGAGGCAGCTCGGGATTCCGTCCGAGAAGCGCCTGCAGGGCAAGGGCGTCACGTACTGCGCCGTCTGTGACGCAGCCTTCTGGCGCGACGTTCCCGTCGCCGTCGTGGGTGGCGGCGACTCCGCGATGGAAGAGGCGATCTTCCTCACGAAGTTTGCGAGCAAGGTCAGCGTCATCCACCGTCGCGACGACTTCCGCGCCTCGCCGATCATGCTCGACCGCGCCCAGGCCAACGAGAAGATCGAGTTCGTCACCAACGCCGTCGTCGACGAGGTACTCGGGGATCCCTCGATGACCGGCCTGAGGCTTCGCTCGACCACAAACGACGAGACGTTCGACCTCGACGTGCGGGCGGTCTTCATCGCGATCGGACACGACCCGACCACCAAGCTCTTCCTCGACTGGCTCGACCACGACGAGGCGGGCTATCTCGTGACGAAGCCGGGATCGACGGAAACGAACATCCCCGGCGTGTTCGCGGCCGGCGACGTGCAGGACCACGTCTACCGGCAGGCGGTCACTGCCGCCGGCTCGGGCTGTATGGCGGCACTGGACGCCGAGCGGTTCCTCGCCTCCATGGAGGGGCATCCGCACGCGGCGCTCGCTGCGCCGCGCGAAGCGTAGGTCCAGCCGAGCTCAGCGGTAGATTCGCGGCATGGCCACCTGGATAGACCTGCTCGATCCATCCGAGCAGAGTCTCCGCGACTGCCTCCCCGAGTCGATTCACCACGAGGCGCTCGAGCGCCTCATGACGTCCGCGCGCCAGGGGAACGAGCCGCGGCCCCGGCTCGAAAGGCAAGGCGACTACGTCTTCGGAATCCTCTTGAGCGCCGTCGCCGTCCCGGACGAGGATCGCGTCTACTACCAGGAGATCGACTTCGTCCTTACACGAGAGACCATGGTCACGGTTCGCAAGACACCCGAACGCGGGACGCCGTTCGACATCGAGCGGGTCAAGGCGGTCGTGAACCCCGAAGACAGGCCGGGAATGATCGCCTACCGGCTGATCGACGAGGTGATCGAGGACTATCTCCACCTGATCGACAACTTGAACGAGGAGGTCGAGGAGCTCGACGACCACATCGAGGATTGGTCTGCGCAGCAGATTCGCCGGCGGATCTCGAACCTCCGCCACGACATCCTCCACGTTCGCCGCACGCTCTCCCCCACCCGCGACGCCATCCGCCAGATCGTCGACGACAGGACCGATGTCGAGGAAGGCAGGTCGCTTCCCCGAGAGCTCCAGATCGCCTTCGGCAACGCGTACGACAAGGTCCTGCGCGCGAGCGAGGCCCTCGACTACATCCGCGACCTGCTCAACAGCGCGCGCGACTACTACACAGCCAAGGTCGCGCAGGACCAGAACGAGGTGGTCAAGCGACTGACCGTCGTTGCCTCGCTGCTGCTCGTCCCAACCTTCATCGTCGGCGTCTACGGCCAGAACTTCACCTACATCCCGGAGATCAACGACTGGGGTGGCTGGGGGTATGTGTGGTCATGGCTGCTCATCGTCGCATCGACCATCGGGCAGCTCTGGTACTTCCGTCGCAAGAAGTGGATCTAGCACTACTCTCGTTTCGTGCCCTACTTCATCTGCCCGAACTGCAAGGAGCGGTCGGTCGACATCGACCGTCTCGAAGGGCTGAGCGACGAGCCGGTCGCTTGCCATTCCTGCGGCTTCGGCTTCCTCTTCGAGCTCCTGGACGACTACTACCCCGCACCGAGCACGGGCTTCGTGACGTGTGACCAGCAGGGGCGCGTGCTCGCGTCGGGACGCGGGGTGTTCGAGCTCACTGGATTTTCCGAGGCCGACCTGATCGGACGGCCGGTCGTCGACGCGCTCGCGCTGAACGGCTGGACGGACGGGAAGAACCCGGTCGAGCTCTCACTCGAGTGGGGCGTCCGCCGGCTGGCAGAGCAGCTCGAGCTGACGACGAAGGCCGGCTCGCGCAAGCCGGTCACGGGGGATTTCTTCCCCGCGTACGACACGGACGGCGGACTTCTGGTCGCGATCACGCCGCGCTGAGCTCCAGCCTGCTCTCGACCCACATCTGCAGCTGCTCGACCGCCTCGAGCGCGCGGGCGAGCCGGCGGATCTCGCTCCTCGCCGTTCGTTCGTCGATCCCGCCGATGATCCCGAGCGCTTCGAGCTCCCTCACCGCCTCCGCCGCCAGATGGGCTCGCGCGTCCCGCTCGATCGCCGCCTCGCGCAGGCGAGCGTTTGCCTGTTCGAGCCGGGCCGCGAGCGCGGCGTGCTCGCCGGCGAGCGTGTCCGCGTAGATGGCGAGGTCGACTGTGCGCACGTAGCCAGAGTAGACAACAAGATGTAACGCGTGTGGGTCAGACGCGTGACGAGGGGCACAGGTCGTTCAGCACGCACTCCTCGCAGCGGGGCGCGCGCGCGATGCACACGCGCCGGCCGTGCCAGATCAGCAGGTGCGGGAAGATTCCCCAGTCCTCGCGCGGCACGATCCGCTGCAAGTCGCGCTCGATCTTCACCGGGTCGTCCTGCCTGGTCAGGCCGAGCCGCTGCGAGAGGCGCCGGACGTGCGTGTCCACGACGATCCCCTGCGGCTCGCCGAGCTCGGCGGCGACGACGTTCGCCGTCTTGCGGGCGACGCCGGGCAGGCGCAAGAGCTCGTCGAGCTTGCGCGGCACCTGCCCGTCGAATTCCTCGATCAGCATCTTCATCGTCCCGCGCAGGGCCTTCGTCTTCTGCCGGAAGAAGCCGGTCTGGTAGATGTCGCGCTCGAGCTCCTCCGGCGGGACGGCGAGGTAGTCCTCGGGCCGGCGGTACTTCCGGAAGAGCCGCTCGGTGACGCGGTTCACGTTGACGTCGGTCGTCTGCGCCGAGAGCATCACCGAGACGAGCAGCTCGACCGGCGAGCGGAAGCGGAGCGCGATCGCCGCGTCCGCGTGCTCGGCCTTCAGCCGCTCGATGATCGGGCGGATGCGCTCGCGCTTCGGCCCGACGCGCTTGCGCGCCTCGCGCACGTAGCTCCTCGCCATGAGCGGAGGCTATGCGACCGCTTTGCGGCGGCGGTACGCGCGTGTCTTCAGCCGGTTCCCGCACAGCTGCATCGAGCACCAGGCGGCGGAGCGGTTGCGCGACTCGTCGTAGAACGCCCAGTGGCAGTTGCGGCAGGCCTTGAGGCGCGACCAGCTCCCATCCTGCATGCACGCGAATGCGGCGGCGAGGACGCGGCCGAGCGCGCCGTCGACCCCGTCCGCGAGCGAGACGAGCTCAACCGGCGCGAAATGGATGGAAAGGTGCGCGCGGGCGGCCGCCCGCTCGAGCGTCTCCGCGGCGTCGACGGGAACAGACCCGCCCTCGTTGTTCGCGATCAGCAGCGCGCGGAGAGCCTCACGCACCTCGCGCGCTCGGGACAGGGCTGCCGACGCCGCGGGCACACTCTGCTCCGCGAGCCACTCGGCCAGCAGCTCCCGCTCATGCCCGTCCGTCGTGTTCACGAGCACCTGGACGAGCCGGAGCCGGCCGGGAGCGGCCTTGGGCAGGTCGTATTGGGGCGGTCGTCTCCTGGACACCAGCGTCTATATTACGCTGGTGTCTTCGTTGACGCGGGCCTCGACTCCTCTCCGGCTTGCACTGCGCCGTGTGTGGAGCCGTCGCGGGCGCGCCGCGCTCGTAGCCCTCGGGGCCGCGGCCGGGGCAGCGCTACTCGCGACCGTGCTCGCCGCCGCGTTGACGGTTTCGGATCGCACGATCGCGCGCGGGATCGCCTCGCTGCCCGCCCCAGAGCGACAGGTCGCGGCCGTCTGGGGCGGCGTCCCGCTCCAGCAGCCGAGCGGCGGGTTCCGCAGCCTGAACCGACTCGCGCGGAGGCAGCTCACCCCCGTTGTCGGCCGCGCCCCGACGGCCTTTGCCCTCTTCCGGGAGACGAGGGTCGCCGGCGCCAACGTCGATCTCGCCGCGGGGGACGATCTCTCCCGCTGGGTCAAGCTCGACAGCGGAAGGCTGCCCCGCACCTGCGGCCCGGGCACTGCGAGGTCGTCCAGCTGGCGGGAAGCGGGCCGATCCCGCGCGGGTTCGTCCGCGTGGGAACCGGGATCGCTCGTGTCGCAGGCGCCGTTCGGGTACCTCGTGGGAGGCCAGACGGCGGGCTCGGTCATCGCGCGGGCCACGCGCTGGCACCGGCCGGCGGCGCCGCCGTTCCTCCTCGCGGCTGGTGTTGCGCAGGCCTCGCGGCTGCCCGGTCTGTTCTACGACTACCGGAGCTATCGCTGGCTCGTCCCGCTCGAGCCGGGCGACGTCCACCCGTGGACTCTCGACCGCGTCACCCGGAAGCTGGACGAGGCCCGCGCTACGGTCGGCGCCGTCTCGAGCGCCTTCACCGTCGACGCGCCAGACCAGGACCTGGAGTCATTCCTCGCCACCGGCCGCGCCGGCCAGCGGCGCCTGCTGCTCCTCGGCGGGGAGGCGGCCGCTCTCCTGCTCGCGTTCGTGGTCCTGGCGGCCTCGGGGCTCCGACGGGACGCGGAGGCGAGCCGGCGCCGCCTCACCTGGCTGGGAGCGACGCGCCCGCAGATCGCGCTCCAGTCAGGTGCCGAGGCGGCCGCGATCGCCGCAGCCGGGACCGCGGTCGGCTGGTTCGCCGGGATCCTTCCCGCGCTGGCGGTCGCCGGTCACTTCGGATCGCCCGGAGCCGCGATCGTCGCGCACTCGGTCCTGTCCGGAGCGGGTCTCGCCGTCGCGATCTCGCTCGTCGTCGCCACTGCCGCGATCCTGCTTGCCTCCGTGTGGGCGCCGAAGGTCCAGCTCGGCGGCTTCCGCTTCACGGCGCTCGACTTCGCGGCGGTGGCCGCGGCGGTCGTGGTCGTCGTCGCCTTCGCCCGCGGAGCGACCGACACGAGCAGCCTCGCAGGCGGCAAGGGGACGGGAGCGGTGCTGCTCCTCCTCCCCGGCCTCGTCGTCTTCATCGCCGCCGTCCTCGCCGCCCGCGCAGTCGGCTTCGTCTCGCGGCTGCTCGAGCGAGCAGGACGCGGCGGGCCGCTCCCGCTCCGGCTCGCGGCACTCTCGCTCGCGCGCAACCCGGGCAGGGCGGCAATCGCCGTCTCGTTCCTCGTCGTCAGCCTCGGCCTCGCCGTCTTCGCCGCGGTCTACCGCTCGACGCTGACCCAGGGCCAGCGCGACCAGGCCGCGTACGCCGTCCCGGCGGCGGCGATCGTGAGCGAGGACGACGCCAAGCTCGTACGCGTCCTGCAAGCGGCGCCGTTCAGCCAGTATCAGCGCTACGGCCCGGCCGCGCAGGTCATCCGGCTGAGCGGGAACGTCCCCGCCGGCGCAGGCTTCACACTGCTCGGGATGCCGAGCGCCACGGTCGCCGACGTGGGCGGCTGGCGCTCGGGCTTCTCCTCGCTGTCGCGACCCGAGCTCGCCCAGCGGATCGCGCCCGCGGGGCCGGTGCAGCTGCGCACGGTGCCGCTCCCGGCGGGACGGCTGACGCTCCCGCTGGGCGCAAGCGGCCTCGTCCGGGTCCGCGCCGCGATCGAGACGAGGGATGGGGGCTTCCGCTACGTGCCGCTGCCCGGGAACCAGCCCGGCGGCCGGCTGCTCGGCTTCTCCTTCGACGTCACCGGCCACGGCCTCGAGCGCGAGGCGGTCACGGGCGAAGGGGCGCATCCGCTCGGAAGCCTGACGCTGAAGCTGCGGCCGCCTCGGGTCAACGGCCGGCCGCTCGCGGTCGACTTCCGCGCGTGGAAGGGCAGCGGCCTCCACGCACGCCTGACGCCGCGACTCGGCGCGGCTGCGGTTCCTCGCCACGTCCGATCTCCAACCCGCGTTCCGGATCCGCCAGCCGCTCGACCAAGAGGCGGTGCCGGTGGTCGTGTCACCGGCGATCGCGGCCGCGGCCGGCCCCGGGCGGACGCTCCCGCTCCAGATCGAAGGAACACCCGTCCTCACGCGCGTCGTCGGCACCGCCAACCGCTTCCCTTCCGTCGACGGCGACTTCGTCGTCGCCGACCGGCAGACGCTCGCGACCGCGATGAACGCCGACCATCCCGGGACGGCGGTGACCAACGAAATCTGGCTGGGAAAGCCGCCGCCCGCGCGCCCGCCGTTCGACGTCCTGCGCGTCATCACGCGCCAGAGCGTTCAGGAGGGGCTGGCCGGCGACCCGCTCGCGCGCGGCTCGCTTCTGGCGCTCGTCGTCGCGTCGCTCGCGGGCGTCGGGCTCGCGCTGGCCGGGCTGCTCCTCGTCGTCGTCGCCGACCTGCGCGACGAGCGCGGCGAGCTCTTCGACCTCGAGGCGCAGGGCGCGACTCCGGCCACGCTGCGGCGCCACCTGCGGCTCCGCGCGCTCATGCTCGTCGGGATGGGGTTGATCGGGGGGATCGTCACCGGCGCGGTGCTCAGCGTGCTCGTGGTCTCGCTGGTCGAGGTGACGGCGAACGCAACCGCACCGCAGCCTCCACTCGTCCTCTCAATCGACTGGGGCGTCCTCGCTCTGGGGCTGCTCGCGTACGTCGTCGCCGCCGGCGCCCTCGTCGCCGCTGCGACCTGGAGCGCCTTCCGCAGCCCCGCGGCCGGACGCTTCGCCGAGGTCGGCTGGTGAACGCGGTCGAGCTGAAGGACGTTTTCCGCGTCTTCTCGACGCCGGAGGGCGACGCGGCCGCGCTGCAGGGGCTGTCGCTGGGGATCGGCGAGGGCGAGCTCGTGGCCGTCCTCGGGCCGAGCGGCTCCGGGAAAACGACGCTGCTGCGGCTCCTGGCCGGGCTCGACCGGCCGTCCGCCGGCAGCGTCCGTGCCTTCGGGCGCGACCTGGCGAAGCTCCCGTCGCGGCAGCTGGCGGCCTACCGGACCGGGACGCTGGGCTACGCCGACCAGCACTACAGCCTCATGCTGGCCTCGGAGCTGACCGCGCACGATCTCGTGACGACTCCGCTCGCGTTGCGCGGCGAGCCGCGGGGAGCACGCGATCGCCGGGCGGACGAGCTGCTCGAGCGGGTCGGCCTGCTCGAGCGGCGCGGCGCCCACCCGGCCGAGCTGTCCGGCGGAGAGCAGCAGCGGATCGCGGTTTGCGCCGCGCTCGCGCACCGTCCGCGGCTCTTCCTCGCCGACGAGCCGACCGGCGAGCTGGACGCCGAGAACGCCCGGCGGCTGTTCGAGCTGATCGGCGAACTGGTGCGCGGCGAGAAGACGACCACGGTGCTGGTGAGCCACGACCCGGCCGCGGCGACCGTTGCGGATCGCGTCGTGACAATCCGGGACGGGCGCGTGGCGGCGGAGGCCGTGCGCGACCATGAGGGTGTCGGTGACACGATCGTCGTCGGACGCGGCGGCTGGCTGCGCCTGCCGGAGGAGTACCTGCGCCGCGCCGGGATCGTCACGCACGCGAGCGCGCGGCTCGAGCGCGACGAGATCGTCGTGCGCGCAGCGGGCGAGGCGGCGCAGGAGAGTGTCCCCGCCGGTCCGCAGCTCGCCCCTCCCCCACCCCCGGCCGTCGTCGCCGAGCTCCGCGGCGTCTCGAAGAGCTACGGGAGCCGCGACGTGCTGCGCGGACTGGACGCCACGTTCCCGGGCGGGACGCTCACCGCCGTCACCGGCCCGTCCGGGTCGGGAAAGACGACGCTCCTCCACCTGCTCGCCGGGCTCGAGCTGCCCACACAGGGCGACGTCGTCGTCGACGCGACCGTGGTCTCGGATCTCGACCGGGCCGCCCGCGCCGAGCTACGCGCCGGGGCGATTGCCTTCGTCGGCCAGGAGCCGGGACTCACGCCGTTCCTGAGCGCCACGGAAAACGTCGAGCTGGGCCAGGCGCTGCACCACGCGATCGGCAACGGCGCCGTCCAGGCGCTCTCCGACGTCGGTCTCTCCGAGCGAGCCGGCCAGCGCGTGTCGCGGCTCTCGACCGGCGAGCGCGGCCGCGTCGCGATCGCCCGCGCGCTCGCCGCCAGCTGCCGCCTCATCCTCGTGGACGAGCCGACCTCGCGTCTCGACCAGACGAACGCAATCTCGGTCGCCGTCCTGCTGGCCCGGCTCGCCCGCGAAATGGGCATCGCCGTCGTGGCCGCCACGCACGATCCGCTGCTCATCGAGCAGGCGGACGAGCAGCTACGCCTCGGCTAGCGCGGGGGCGGGCTCGCTCGTGTAGCTGCGCAACGCGGGCCCCGCGCAGACGAGCCCCAGCACCGGGCAGTCCGAGCAGACCATCTCGCCGGGCGTCGGGCGGAAATCGCCGGCCTGGATGCGCGCGATCGCGGCGGACAGCTCCGCCTCGAGGCCCGGCAGATCGGCCCTGGTGAAGAGGGCAGAGACGACGTCGTCCGCGCGTTCCAGGAACTGGTGCACGACCTCGACTTCGTCCGCGCCGGCACGCAGGCACACGATTGCGTAGACGAGCCGCTGGAGGTGGTACTCCGCATCGACCACGTCCGCCGGCGCGCGGCCGTCCAGCACGTTCGTCTTGTAGTCGATGACGAGGGCGCGACCCGCGCCGACGTGCAGCACGTCGATGCGGCCGTGGAAGAGCACTCCGTCGTGCTCGAACGCGAACGGCCGCTCCGCCTTCGCGCCGGGGAGCGCCGCTACCCGGCGGGCGAGCTCCGACGCGGCGTACGCCGCGGTCAGCTCGCGGATGCGCTCCAGCTCCGCATCGGTGGCGAAGGGATATCGGGCCCGCACGAGCGACTCGAAGTCGTCCGGTACGCCGGGCGCCGCGAGGTCGATCCGCTCGAGCAGCCCGTGGACGGCATCGCCGACCTCGGTGGCGGCCAGCGCCGGCTCCCCTTCCCCGGTCCGCCGCGCGGGCCGCATCCCCGCGATCCGCTCGGCGTAGAAACGGTACGAGCAGCGCTCGAAGAGCGCCAGCGCGCTGTAGGACAGACGCCGTATGCGGTACTCGGGCGCCGCAGGCACCGGCTCGAGCTCGGGCAGCGGCGGGACCTCGATCCGCAGCGGGACGGCCTCGCCGGCCGCGAACAGCGACAGCTGCGTCTCTTCCTCGTCTTCCCGCCGCTCCGCGGGCGCGGGCGCCGACGGCCGGAAGCGATCGACCCGCAGGACGAGGCGCGCGTCGTCACGGACGATCTCGAGCGGGGCGTCTCCCGCGCGCTCGAGCTCCTCCGGGCCGAGCCGCTCGAGCACCCAGCCGATCGGCGTCTCGGCGTCGGAGGCGCGGCTCGGATCGATCGAGCCGGACACGATGAGCCGGTCGATCGCGCGCGTCATCGCCACGTAGTACAGGCGGCGGCGCTCGTCGCGCTCGGCCTCCGCCTCAACCTCCTTGACCTCGTCGTAGCCGGTCGTCGGCAGGCGCTTGCCTGTGGACGGGTGCGCGACCTTGAAGCCGAGGCGGCCGTCCGGCAGGCAGAGCACCTCGTCGCGCGAGGCGCGCGAGTCGCGCCCGGCGTCGGCGACCACGACGACCTTGAACTCGAGCCCCTTGGCCGCGTGGATCGTGAGGAGGCGGATCACGTCCGTGTCCTCCTCCTCGGCGACCGCCTCGAGCTCGGTGGCCCCGACGGAGTCTTGCTCGCGGACGAAGCGGACGAAGCCCTCGATGTCGCGGCCGCGCAGCTCCTCGTACGAGCGCGCGAGGCGGGCGAGCTTGCGCATGTTCGCGTAGCGGCGCCGGCCGTCCGCCTGCGCGAGCACTGCGAGGTCGTAGTCGTGCTCGATGACGACCTGCTCGCACAGGCGCTCGAGCGAAAGGCCGCTGGCCCCGTCGGCCAGCCGTTCGTAGCGCTGGCGGAAGGCGCGGAAGAGCCGCAGGTCGCGCTCGTCCATGTCCTCCGGCAGCCCGCGTTCGATCCCCGCGTACAGCGGACGCCTGCCGGCGGCGCGCCGCAGCAGCACGAGCGCGTCGTTTGAGACGCCGACGAACGGCGACGCGAGCACGGTCACGAGCGCCTCGTCGTCGTAGCGGTTCTGCAGGAGCCGCAGGTACGCGAGCAGGTCGACCACCTGCTGGCGGCTGTAGTAGTCGCGGCCTGTCGCCCGGAAGGTCGGCAGATCGAGCGCGCGCAGCTCCTCCTCGTACAGGCGGGCATCGGTGCCGGCGGCGAAGAGGAGGACGATCTCGCCCGGCGTGGCCTCGCCGGCGTCGACGATCTCGCGCAGCCGCCGCGCGACGTGCTGCGCCTCGGCCTTGCGCCAGTGGACGCCGGTGTCCGAATACGTCGACTTGTCGGTGACGAGCAGCTCGACCGCGGGGCCGAAGGCGGGGTCGGGGAAGCGGCCGGCCGCGGACAGCGGCTGGAACGAGGTGCCGAAGTCGGCGGAGAACAGGTGGTTGATGACCTCGAGCACCTCTGGCCGGGAGCGGTAGTTCTCCGTCAGGGCGAGCACGCCGCCGGTCTGCTCGCGCCGCTCGCGGAAGACCTCGACGTCGGCGTGGCGGAAGCGGTAGATCGACTGGAACTCGTCGCCGACGAAGAACAGCTCCTCGCCGGCGAGCAAGTCGACCAATTCGCACTGGAGGCGATTCGTGTCCTGGAACTCGTCGACCATGATCGAGCGCAGCCGCCAGCGCTCGCGGTCGCGGATCTCGGCGTTCCCGACGAGCAGGTCGCGCGCGTACAGCTGGAGGTCCTCGAAGTCGAGCGCCGAGTCGTTGTCCTTGGCCGCCCGGTAGGCCTTCGCGAAGGCCTGCAACAGACGCTGGAGGAGGTCGCGGTCCCGGCGGGCGAGCTCGTCGAGAGCGGCCCGCTCGACACGTCCGCGCGCCTCTTCGTAGGTCGCGTACCGCTCCCGCGCGCGGCCTTTCACGGCGTAGCCGGAGAGGTCGAGGAGGGTTTCCGCGACCGGCGCCGCGTCGAGCAGCTCGAGGACGCGGGCGAGCGTGTCATCCGGCCCCTCGTCCAGCAGGCAGCGTGCCGCGTCGCGCAGCTCCTCCACCCGCGCCGGGAGCTCGGAGTCGCCCGGCAGCTCGAGCTCGAGCGGCCGGCCGGCGGAACGGAGCGTCTCGAACGCGCCGGTGACCATCCGGCGCAGGCCGCGCGCGCCGTAGGTCGCGAGCAGCCGCAGCCGCTCGGGATCCTCGGCCCGGCAGAACTCGGTCAGCGCCTGCTGAAAAGCCTCTCCCTGCACGACGCGCGCCTGGCTCTCGTCCAGCACGCGGTAGCGGGGATCGATCCCGGCCGCGAACGGATGCGCCTTCAGCAGCCGGTGGCAGAACCCGTGGATGGTGGAGATCCACGCGCCGTCGAGCGAGCGGGCGAGGTCGTGGCGGCCCAGCTCGAGCAGCCGCGCACGGATGCGGGTCGCGAGCTCGCCGGCCGCGCGCTCCGTGTAGGTGATCACGAGGATGGAGTCGATGTCGAGGCCGCGCTCGCACACCGCGCGGACATAGCGCTCGACGAGCACTGTCGTCTTCCCCGTGCCCGCGCCGGCGGAGACGAAGACGACGCCCGGAGCCTCGATCGCGGCGAGCTGTTCCGTGTTGGGAGCGGTACTCATGCCCGCCTCACCCTGCACATCGACCACAGCTCGCACCACGGCGGGCAGGGAAAGCCCCCTTTGGGATCGTGCTCCACGTCGCCGGCCCGGATCCGCTCGACGAGCGAGGTCGCGCGCTCCTTCCCGGTCTCGACTTGCTGCCAGAACTCGTCCTCGTCCAGGTAGTCGGTGGAAACGAAGCCGGGCAGATCGTCCCTGGCCTCCTCGCGCAGGAGCCCGCGTGCATCCCGCTCGCCGGCGAGCGCCCGGTAGAGGCCGCCGAGCGGCTCGATCCCGACCAGGTCCCGCAGGACGAGCATGTACAGCGGGATCTGCAGGCGCAGCTCGGAGTCGATCTTCGCCGCCGAGAAGGCCGTCTTCCCCGACTTGTAGTCCTGGACGATCCCGCGCGCAGAGAACGGGTCGACGTCGATCCGGTCGATCTTCCCCGAGAGCGCGAAGTCGCCCAGGTCGAGCCCGGCCTGCAGCTCCGGCGCGGCCCGCTCCGAGCCGAACGAGACCTCGAAGCGACGCGGGACGAACGTCAGTCCGAGCTCCGCGTCCTTGCGCACGAAGTGCTCCAGGTCGCGGCGCAGGCCCTGCTCGAGCTCGCTGCGCTCGACGTCCGTGAGCTCCAGCCACAGGCCGCTTTCGAGCGCCTCGTCCAGGCACTGGTGGAGGAACGCGATCGCGTCCTCCAGCTGCTCCGGCTCGACGCGGTCCGTCCCGAGCGCCTTCGGCAGCCCTGCGAAGAACTTGTGCAGCGCCGAGTGCGCGATCGAGCCGCGCAGGCGGGCGTCCGGCTGGTTGTCGATCGAGCGCGGGCTGACGATCCGCTCGATGAACCAGATCGAGGAGCAGTCCGCGAACGCCTCGAGCTCGGTGACGCCGAACGTCGTCTTGGCGCGAAGCTCCTCGAGCACGGCCGGGTGCCGCAGGCGCGTCGGCCGGTCGAAAGCGACGCGGGCCCGCTCCAGCCTCCGCTCCCACCCGTTCGCGCGCGCGGCAGCGTCGGCGGCTTGCGGGTCCACCGGCGACAGGGCGGCGAGAGAGCGCAACCGCTCGCGTTCGGTGGGGGCGCGCTCGAGCTGCCAGGTCAGGGACGAGAGACGGCGCCGCGTCGTCCAGCGCTCCACCTCGTCCGCCGGCCAGAGCGCGCGCACCTCGTCCCAGAACGGGCCGGCCTCGCGCGGAGAGCCGTCGTCGGTCGCGGCCTCGCGGACGAGGTACACGCGGCGGCTCGCGCGCGTGCACGCGGTGTAGAAGAGGTAGCGCTCGCGCGAAACCTGATCGGGGCGGGCCAGCCTCGCGCCGCGCTTGCGCTGATCGATGTCGGCCCGCGCCTGGTCGTCGAGAAACGGCGAAGCTTGCGAGCGCCGCGGAAGCCCTCCCTGCTCCAATCCGAGGACGAAGACGATCTCGTACCGCCGCGTGCGGGCGCGCATGAGGTCGAGGACGTGCACGCGGCCGGGCTCGTTCGCTGCGGAGCCGCGGACGGTGGCCCGCTCGAGGGCGGAGAGGATCTCCTCGCGGGAGAGGTGCTCGCCCAGGCGCTCCCAGTCCTCGAGCTCGTCGAGGAGACGCGAGGCGGACTCGTACGCGCGCAGGTCGAGCTGCGCGCGCTCGTCGAGCGGCGGCGCGTTCAGACCGTAGGCGGCGCGCAGCATCGATTCCGCGAGCGTGCGCGCGGCTGCGAGCGGCTCCTGCGCGCGCACCTGGTCGAGGATCGGGATCGGCTTCCCGCGGTGCTTGAGGGTCTCCTCCTCCACGCGTGTCCGGTCCTTGACGGCACGTCCGCGCAGCCGCCCCTCGAGATAGTCGACATGAGCGCGGGTCAGCCCCGAGTACGGCGAGCGGAGGAACCCGTACAAGTCCGGGCGGCCTCCCTCGAGCCAGACGTAGCGGAGCAGCGCCGCGAGCGCCTGCCCGAAGGACGTTTGGGAGAGGCGCCGCCTGGCCTCGACCGCGAACGGGATCCCGAGCGTCGAGAAGGCGGTCTCGAGCGGCGCGCGCACCCGTTCTATGGACGGGCAGACGACCGCGATCTCCTCAGCGCGGACCCCCGCGCGCAGCAGGCCGAGGATCTCCTCCCCGACCAGCTCGTGCGTGACGCGCGACCCCGCGCCCTCGAAGAAACGGAGCTCACCGGAGAGAGGCGGCGGCGCAGGCGGCGTGTCCTCGAAGAGCGCTCGCTCGATGTACGCGAGGCCGGGCTGCGTCCAGCCGGTCGCGCCGGGTGGAAGCTCTTCGATGCGGCCGCGGCCGAGTGAGGCCAGGTCGGCGGCGGTACGTTCCAGCGAGGCGAAGGCCGCGCGGCCGGGCTCGTACGGCAGCGACACGGTGAGCTCGGAGCGCGCCGCCAGGCCTTCCAGCAGCGCCCACTCCGCTCCGGTCAAGTCCTCGAACCCGTAGGCGAAGACCGGGCGCCCGTCCCAGGCATTCAGGTCTCCGGCGACGCGGCCGGCAGCGTGCCGCCGCTCGTTGTCCCGGTCCCACAGCCCCAGCCGGTCGAGCTCCGCACGGTAGGCGGAGTAAAGGGCGGCGAGATCGTCGTCGTCCAGATCGGCCGGCTCGAGGAGGCCCGCCTCCAGCTCTCCCAGCGTGCTCACGAGCGACTCCGAGAACCCCTGGAAGCGCGCCGAGCGCCCGAGTCCGTTCAGCTGCGCGCGGGCGAGGACACGGCGGACGACCAGCGCGCGCTGAGCCTCGCTCGCGACCGGGCGCGCGCGGGCGTCCGAGCGCGCGAGCTGCTCGAACAGGTCGGCGAACGTCCCGATCGAGCCCCCGAGCAGGGCCGGCGAGCGCTCGAGCAGGTCGCGCTCGATCCGGTCGACGTCCGGGCGGTTCGGCACGATCAGGACCGGATCCTCGTCGAGCGAGTCCAGATAGCGGTCGAGAAGGGTCGCCACCTTGCCCGAGTTCGCCGGGCCGGCGAGAAGCGTCAACGGCACGCAGCCATCCTAGTCCCGGGGCCTGACGGCTCCTGGACTTGGAATGGCGTGAAAGCGCGGAAAATGCGGGAAAATGCGTCGGCCGACGGCCGACGAGGGATTACGCCGTCGCAGACCTCGGACGGCGACCGCGCCGAGCTGCCGGATGTCCGGGCATGTCGGTCGCGCAGGTGTCACAAAGATCAGCCTGCTTCGCGCCTCGCCGCGCGTCTGTATACGTGAGGCGCAACGTCGCGCCCTTGCCCTCTCCGACTTCCTTAGTGCAGTTGTCACAGATGAGCACGGTCTTTCTGGCCAATGGAGCCCTCCCTTTTGGAAGCAAGTACTCGCAGTCTAGCCACTATGTCAAGGGGAATTAGGCGGCAGCTCGTGCGCGTCGAATCCGCCACGACCGCAGCAGGCTGAGGAGCGACTGCTCTTCGGGATTGAGACCTAAATCACGTGCGCCGACGACCCGAAGATGTCGCGGACGGAAATCCTCGATCGTTCGCCCTTCCATGTACTGCTCGATGACCGCCGGGCTTATGTACGAGGCCCGCGCCACCGCCGGGGTGTTCGCGAGCTGCTCCGCGACCCGCCGGACGACCGCGACGACGCAGCGCTTGTTTTCCGCCTCCGTCTCCTGGACGCCGCGCTCGGCCAGGCCGATAGCCGCGAGCAGCGTTCCACCCCAGGTTCGGAAGTCCTTGGCCGTGAATTCCTCGCCCATGTGCGTGCCGATGTAATCGTTGAGCCGCTCGGCGGTCAGCGCGCACAGATCGCCGTTTCGCCGGTAGCGGAAAAGCCGGCTGCCGCCCTCGAGCGCGAGCAGCTCGCGCATCGCCTCAGCGAGCTCGCCGTCGACCACAGCTGCGCGCACGTGCGCGCTTCCCTTCCCGCGAAAGCTGAGCACGACGCGGCTCCCACGCACCTCCGCGTGCCGCTTGCGCAGCGTCGTGATCCCATAGGTACGCGAGGTGCGCGCGTAACGCTCCGAGCCGACCCGGAACCAACCCATGTTGATCAGCCGGAGAGCAACGGCGCTGACCCGCTCAGGCGCTAGCTCGTCCATGGCCATGTGCTCGGCCATGGCCGTGCGCAGCTCGGGAAGGTGATCGGCGAAGCGGACGAGCTTGTCGAACTTGGCCTGCTCGCGCTCCGCGCGAAAATCCGGGTGGTACAGGTACTGCCGGCGCCCCGCCGCGTCCACCCCGGTCGCCTGCAGCTTCGCCGACGATTTCGGCGAGATCCAGACGTCCTGCCACGCCGGCGGAATGACGAGCGATTCGAGGCGCTCGAGTGCCGACGGATCGGTGATCCGATTGCCGCGCGAGTCGAAGTAGCGGAACGGCTTCCTCCGGCCCTTTCGTGTCCATCCTCCGCGTCGAGGCATGGCCGCTCTGTTTCCGTTCGGAGTCGTGCGTAATCCCGCGAGTAGAATCGCCGCGTGGACGGCCAGACCATCGTCGTACTCGACGGCGACCAGACGGGACAAGAGCTGCTCGACGAAGCGCTGCGCGTCCTTGCGCCGGATGTCACGGGAATCCCGTTCGAGTTCCCCCGCTTCGATCTCTCGCTCGAATCGCGGCGCGCAACGCAGAATCAGATCGTCTTCGAAGCCGCGCAGGCGATCCGCGCGGCAGGTCTAGGCCTGAAAGCGGCCACCGTCACACCGGAAGGGGCCGGCGACGTCGGCTCCCCGAATCGCATCCTTCGCGAGGAGATCGGCGGCAAGGTCATCGTCCGGACCGGGCGGCGGATTCCGGGGGTGGTTCCGATGGGAGGTGTGCACGCTCCCATCTCGATCGTCCGCATGGCCGTCGGCGACGCATACGGGGCGAAGGAATGGCGCGAGGGGGAGGGCGACGACGAGGTTGCGCTGCGCACGGAGCGGATCGAGCGCCGCATCTGCCACGCGGTCGCCGAATTCGCGTTCCGCCAGGCCGCGCGCACGGGCGCGAAGGTGTTCGGCGGCCCGAAGTACACCGTCAGCCCGATCTATGAGGGGATGCTGAAGGAGGAGATGGACGCCGCCGCCGCGCGGCACCCGGACGTCCCGTACGAGCCGCAGCTGATCGACGCCACGTTTGCCCTGTTGATCGGCTCGACAGGCGATCCGCTCGTCATCCCCAGCCTGAACCGCGACGGGGACATCCTCTCCGACCTCGTCCTTCCCCTCTTCGGCTCGATCGCGGGCTCCGAGTCATTGCTGGTCGCCTTCGCCGAGGACTTCGAGCCGGACGCGCTCATGGCCGAGGCCGCGCACGGGACGGCGCCCTCTCTGGAGGGAAAGAACGTGGCAAACCCGATGGCGATGATCCTGGCCGGGGCTGCGCTGCTGACGCACATGGAAGGGCCGGCACGCGAGGCCGGGCGCGCGATCCGCGAGTCCTGCTTCGAGGCGGTGTCGCAGGGCGTGCGAACGGCCGATCTGGGCGGGCACGCCTCGACCACCGAGTTCACGGACGAGGTCATCTCGCGCGTCCGCTCGAAGCTGGACGCCTGGTCGAGCCTCTAGTAGCCCTCTAGTCCTCCTCGCGGACGACGCGTTTGCTCAGGTAGTGCACGCCGAGGAAGAGCAGGATGCCGACGGCGACCGCAACGCCGGCGCCGATCAGCCCCCACTTCTGGATCGCGTCCGCGGCCGCGTGCCCGAGGTAGTACGCGACCAGGCCGACGAGGATGGCCCAGCAGATCCCACCCGCCGCGTTCCAGGCGAAGAAGCGCCACCAGGGCATGTGCGTGATCCCTGCGATCCACGCGCCGAAGACACGCAGGACCGCGACGAAGCGCGCGAGAAAGATCGTCTTGCCTCCATGGGCGTTGAAGAATCTCTGCGTGGGCGGCATGTACTTGTCCCGCATCCGCCGCGTCCACGCCCAGCGCGCGAGCAGCTTCGTCCCGCCCGTGCGCCCGATCACGTAGCCGATGTTGTCGCCGATGATCGCGGCGGTCGCCGCGACGACGATCACCCACACGATGTCGAGGTGGCCCTGCGAGGCTGCCACGCCGGCCGTGATCAGGGCCGTCTCTCCCGGGACCGGAATCCCGCTGGACTCGGCCGCGACGATGAGAAACAGGATGAGCAACCCGTAGTCGTTGATCAACTGCGCCATGTCTCCTCATGATGGTGCAAACCGCGGGCGCGGCCGCGTCTAGAGTTCCGCGCGGTGAAGGTCGCGGTTCCCAAGGAGACGGCCGCAGGCGAGCGGCGCGTCGCGCTCGTGCCCGACACGGTCGCGCGCCTGGCCGGTTCCGGGCTCGAGATCGCCGTCGAATCGGGCGCCGGCGAGGGCGCCTGGTTCTCGGATGAGGCCTACCGCGAGGCAGGGGCCACGGTTGCTTCCGGCCCCGAGCTGTATTCGGGCGCCGACGTCGTCGTCCGCGTGCGCAAGCCGACAGCCGACGAGGTGGCGGCGATGCCGGAGGGCGTGGCGCTGATCTCCTTCCTCGAGCCATTGACGGACAAGGAGGGGATCGAACGTCTGTCCGAGCGCGGGGTCGTCGGCTTTGCGATGGAGTCGATCCCGCGCATCACGCGCGCGCAGTCGATGGACGCCTTGTCCTCGCAGAGCACGGTGGGCGGATACAAGGCCGTACTGCTGGCGGCCGACCGGCTCCCGAAGTTCTTCCCCATGCTGATGACGGCCGCGGGGACGGTCGCGCCGGCCAAGGTGCTCGTGATGGGCGCGGGCGTGGCCGGCCTGCAAGCGATCGCCACCGCGCGCCGGCTTGGCGCCGTCGTGTCCGGGTTCGACATCCGCCCGGTCGTGCGCGAGCAGGTCGAGTCACTGGGCGCGACGTTTCTCGACCTCGGTGTGGTCGGCGAGGAGTCCGAGGGCGGCTACGCGCGCGAGCTGACGCCGGAGGAACAGGCGCGCCAGCAGGAGGCGCTCGAGCAGCGGATCCCGGAGTTCGACGTCGTCATCACGACAGCGCTGGTTCCAGGCCGCCCCGCGCCGAAGCTCATCCCCGCCTCGGCCGTCCGCGGAATGCGAGCCGGGTCGGTGATCGTCGATCTGGCCGCCGAGGCGGGCGGCAACTGCGAGCTGACCGAGCCCGGCGAGGAGGTCGTGCGCGAGGACGTGATCATCCTCGGCCTGCTGAACCTGCCGAGCACGATGCCGTCCCATGCCAGCCAGCTCTACTCGAAGAACGTGGCCGCGCTGCTGGACCTGCTCGTATCCGACGGCGAGCTGCGGCTCGACTTCGAGGACGAGATCGTCTCCGGCGCATGCGTCACCCGGCGCGAGGAGGTGCCCGCCTAAATGCCGAGCCAGTTCATCATCGAGCTGACGGTGCTCGTGCTGGCGATCTTCGTCGGCTTCGAGGTGATCTCGAAGGTGCCGACTCTCCTGCACACGCCCCTCATGTCCGGCACGAACGCGATCCACGGAATCGTTCTGGTGGGGGCGATCATCGTGGCCGGGTTGCCGGGACAGGTGTGGTGGGTCCGCGTCATCTCCCTGGCGGCTGTGGCGCTCGGGACGATGAACGTGGTAGGCGGCTTCGTCGTCACCGACCGCATGCTGGAGATGTTCAAGAAGAAGCCCGGAGAGGCGGAGGATGAGCAGAGCCGACGCGATTAACCTCGGCTACCTGGTCACGATCGTGACCTTCATCCTCGCGTTGAAGTTCCTCTCCTCCCCGGCGCACGCGCGGCTGGGCACGTGGTTCGGCGCGGCCGGAATGGCGATCGCCGTCGGGGTCACTTTCGCGCAGCCGGGGCTGACGAACTACTGGTCGATCCTGGCGGTCATGGCCGTTTTCGCGCCGATCGGGTGGTACGCGGCGCGTGCGGTGAAGATGACCGCGATGCCGCAGATGGTGGCGCTGTTCAACGGCGTCGGCGGTGGGGCGGCGGCACTGGTGGCGCTGGCGGAGTTTCATGCCATTGCGCCCGATCCCGGGCGGCTGCCGACGGAGAGCTCGGTGTCGAGCGTCCTGTCCGCGCTGATCGGCAGCGTCTCCTTCGCGGGGAGCATGATCGCTTTCGGGAAGCTCCAGGATCTGATCTCCGGCCAGCCGATCACGTATCCGGGGCAAAAGGTCGGAAACCTGGCATTGCTGGCGGCGCTGGTAGGGATCGGGATCGCGATCGTCGCGGGCGTCGAGAACCAGTGGCTCTTCGTCGTGCTGATCGCCGGGTCGCTTCTCTTCGGCGTGCTGTTCGTCCTGCCGATCGGCGGGGCGGACATGCCGGTCGTGATCTCCTTGCTGAACGCGGCCACGGGGGTCGCCGCGTCCGCGACAGGTTTCGTCCTGCACCAGAACGTCCTGATCGTGAGCGGGATGCTCGTGGGCGCGTCGGGGACGCTCCTCACGCTGAAGATGGCGCGCGCGATGGGACGTTCTGTCTCGAATGTCCTGTTCGGGGCATTCGGCCAAGTGCAGGTCTCGGGCGACGCCGCGGCGGCCGCCGGCGACGGCCAGGTGCGCTCGGCGAGCGCCGAGGACGTGGCGGTCATGCTCGCCTACGCGCGGCGCGTGATCATCATCCCCGGGTACGGGCTCGCGGTCGCTCAAGCCCAGCACGACGTGCGCAAGCTCGCGGACGAGCTCGAGCGCCGGGGAGTGGACGTGCGGTATGCCATCCATCCCGTTGCCGGCCGGATGCCCGGGCACATGAACGTGCTGCTGGCGGAAGCGAACGTGCCGTACGACCAGCTCCACGAGATGGACGACATCAACTCCGACTTCCCGGAGACCGATGTCGCGCTCGTGATCGGCGCGAACGACGTCACGAATCCGGCCGCCCGCAACCAGCCCGGGAGCCCGATCTACGGAATGCCGATCCTCGACGTCGACAGGGCGCAGAACGTCGTGGTGATCAAGCGGAGCATGAATCCCGGGTTCGCCGGGATCGACAATCCGCTCTACCGCGATCCGAAGACGGTGATGCTCTTCGCGGATGCGAAGGATGCGGTCGCGGCGCTCGTGTCCGACGTAAAGGCGCTCTAACCCGTCTCCCTCGGCCGTTCGGGGCCGGGTGGCCACCAACCTCCTCCCCACTGCGAGCGTATCGACGAAATCGCGACGCGTGGGAAACGAAAGCGTGCCGAATCGTGTCACCGCCGCCGGCGCCGCGACGTCGCTGCGATGATCCGCGGCGTACGCTTCGTGTGGTGAAGGTGCCGTTCTTCTCTGCAGCGGACGTCGAGTCCGCCGTCCCGCCTGAGCGCGCCGTCGAGGCAGTTCGAGCCGCCTTCATCGCATACGCGCGCGGCGAATGGTCGATGCCTCCGAAGGTCTATGTCCCGGCTTATCCGGCCGGGGATTTCCGAGCCATGCCCGCCCTCGGCGACGGCCATGCGCTCCTGAAGTGGGTGACTTCCTTCCCCGGCAACCCGGGCCAGGGCCTCCCCACCGTGACCGGGCTCGTGGTGCTGTCGAGCGCGGAGAACGGCTCCCTCGAAGCGATCTTCGACGCAGGCGCGATCACCCGGCTGCGAACGGGGGCGGCCGCAGTGTTGGCGGCGGAGACCCTGGGTCGTCCGGACGCGGAGACGGCGGCGGTGATCGGAGCGGGGATCAACGGCAAGGCCGCGGCACGCACGTTCGCCGCCCGTGGCCGGCGACCGCTTCTCTGGGACGTCGACGAACAGCGGGCCCGGGCAGCGGCCGAAGAGCTCGGAGCGGATGTCGCCGGTAGCCGGGATCAGGCGCTCGCCGCAGACCTGGTCGTCACCGTGACGCCCGGTCACGAAATCTTGCTCGAAAGGGGCTCTCTTCGTCCTGGTCAGCATGCAAGCTTGATGGGCGCTGATGGCCCCGGGAAAGCCGAGATCGCAGTCGCAGAGCTGGCCCGAGTGCACGTGTTCTGCGACGACTGGACACAGGCGAGCCACAACGGCGATCTCGTCCATGCCGTCGAGGCCGGCGTCCTCGAGCGCGACGACGTGACCGAGTTGGGCACGGTCCTCGCCGGCCAGGCCGAAGGCCGGCGGACCGCAGACGAGATCACTGTCTTCGACTCGACCGGCCTCGCCATCCAGGATCTCGCTGTTGCACTCGTAGCGTTCGAGCACGCCGACCGGTTGCCGCACCTGCAGGAGATCCAGCTCTAGCCATGTTCTTCCTGCTCGACAGCGCCTCGAACATCGCGAAGGCCACCGCTCACGACCTCGATGTCTTCCGCTTCATCCCCGGTTACTCGGAGCACATCGTCGGGGACGGCAAAGAGCCCGTTCTGCTGCTGCTGCTCGCGTTTCTCATTACCTTCACGCTCACACGGCTGTACACCCGGCTCGCGCGCGTGTATGGCTGGAGAAGCGGGAGCGTGGCGGGGGGCGTCCACCTCCACCACATGGTCGTGGGCATCCTCATCCTGATCGTGACGGCGATCGTCACGGTCGCCGTGCAGCCGACCGGGATAGGCCGCGACCTGATCGCCATCTTCTTCGGCGTCGGCGCGGCGCTCGTCCTGGACGAGTTCGCACTCTCGCTCTATCTGAAGGACGTCTACTGGTCGCCCGAGGGACGAACCTCCATAGACGCGACCGTCATGGGCGTCATGCTCGCCGGTCTGTTGATGGTCGGCGTCTCGCCCTTCGGGGTGGATGACGCCGACCCCTCGCGCACCATCGCGTTCGGCGTCATCGCCTTCCACGTCGTCCTGGCGGCGGTAACGTTCCTCAAGGGGAAGCTCATGCTCGGCCTCGCAGCGATCTTCATTCCATTCGTGGGCCTGATCGGGGCGTTCCGCCTTGCGAAGCCGCACTCCGCCTGGTCCCGCTGGTTCTACAAGCACAGTCCGCGAAGGCGGGAACGTGCCCACCAGCGCTACGAGGTGCATCCGGGCTGGGCCGAGCGCTTCAACATCTGGTTCACCAACCTCATCGGCGGCGCGCCGAGCCGTCCCTCGCCGGGAGAGGCGCCGACGAGCGAGAGCTAGGCCGCAGTCAGCAGGCGAGCGGGGTCGAACAGCGCGAGGTGAGGGTTCTCCTCGCCGAGCATCGCCCTGGCGACGAGGTCGCCGCACATGAATGCGAGGACGTTGCCGTGCCCCGAATAGCCGCCGCATACCCAGACGCCTTCGGTGCCGGGGAGGGGGCCGACGACCGGCATGAAGTCGAGCACGAGGCCGAAGATTCCCGCCCAGCGGTGCGTGACGGTAAGCGGACGACCGACGATTCCCTCGAGGAAGTCCTCGAGCGAGTCCTGGATCGTCGGTGTGATCACTTCCTCCGCGGTGAACTCGGTCGTGAGGTCGACGTCGCGGAACCCACCGGCCGTGATGCGGCCATCCTCCAGCTGCTGCCAGTAGGCGAACCCGTGCCGGCCGAAGTGCGGGTACTCGAACAGACGCTCGGCGATGGGTTCTGTAGCGACCATCTGCCCCCTCGTGGGGACGATCAGCCCTTCGAACTCTCCCAGCAGGCCGCTCGGATACCCGTCGGTCGCGATCAGGACGCGGTCGGCCGCCAGCTCCGAGAGGGATTCGACCCGGTGGTGCTCGACGAACTCGACACCGCTCGCGCTCGCGCGCTCGGCGAGGCGCCGCGTCATACGCGCAGGTTGCACGGCCGCGTCGGCGGGATTGAAGATCCCTGCGAGAAAGCGTCCGCTCCAGAGGCTCAGAGAGCGGCTCTCGCCACTCGGCTTCGAAGCCGTCCTCGCGTAGCGCTTCGTACTCGGCGCGGAGCTCTTCGCGCTCCTCTTCGTCCGCGGCGAGATGCAGGCTGCCGACCGGCCGGAGCGCGTCGCCGACGTACTCGCCCAGCCGCCGTAGCGCCTCCTCCGTCGCCCTCCAGTAGGCGCCGGCTTCGTCTGCACCCAGCCACTCACGCGCGCGCTCGTACGGCATCGCTCCGCCGCGCAGCGCGAAACCGCCGTTGCGGCCACTCGCGCCCTCAGCGACGCCTCGCGCCTCGTGGACGCGCACGCGGAGCCCTGCCTCCGCGAGCGTCCTCGCCGCCGAGCAGCCGGTGATCCCGCCACCGACGATGTCGACGTCCGGCGGACCATCGAGCGGCTTGCTGTGGAGCTCAGTGCCTGGCTCTTCCAGCCAGTATGAGGTGGACACGACGCGATGCTAACCCGCGGGCATCACCGCCCGGTATAGGCCTTCCGCCTCCATGATCAGGCCTGCAAGCTCGAGGGTGGTCAGCGCCGGCGCCACGTCGGCAGCCGGCAAGCCTAGTGCGCCGACGAGCTCGTCGGCAGTGGCGGGAGCGTCGGCGAGCACGTCGAGTACGCGGCGCGTCCGCGAATCGAGCTCAGGCTCGGAAGGAGCTGTCGGACGTGCCACCCCAAGCGCATCCATGACGTCCTGCGCCGCGGTGACCACATGCGCGCCCAGACGCAGGAGCCCGTTGCTCCCGGCCGAGAGTGACGACGTGATCTCACCCGGGACGGCGAACACCTCCCGTCCCTCCTCCAGCGCAAGATCGGCTGTTATCAGGGCGCCGCTTCGCTCCCGTGCCTCGACGACCACGACCGCGCGGGTAAGTCCGGCGATGATGCGGTTCCGCGCCGGGAAACGCCAGGGCGCGGGCTCGACTCCCGGCGGGTACTCCGACACGACGAGCCCTCGGCGGGCGATCTCACCCGCCAGCGTGGCATGTGACGCCGGGTAGTCGCGGTCGATCCCACACCCGAGCACGGCCACGGTGATCCCGCCCGCTTCCAGCGCGCCGCGGTGAGCCTCTCCGTCGATCCCTCGGGCCATGCCGCTCACGACGAGCAATCCGGCGGCCGCGAGCTCGCGCCCCAGAGATCGGCCGACGTGGGCGCCGTAGCTCGAGCAGGAGCGTGCACCGACGATTGCCACCGCGTCGCGGATGAGGACGTCGGCTCCCGCCGTTCCGCGCAGGAAGAGGCCGGGAGGTGGGTCGTGGATGGCCCGCAGAAGCGGAGGAAACTCGGATTGTGAACGGCCGATGAACCGCAGGCCGCGCTCGGTCAACGAGCCGCCGTAGGCTGCTGCGTCGAACGCCCGGCGAAATCGCTCGTAACGGCGGCTCCGCGGCTCGTCCACGAGGTGTGCGCCGGTCTCTGCGGCGAAGGCTGCGAGAGCAAGGTCGCTCAGGACGCAAGCTCCTTCGGGGAGCGGTACGACAGCGCCTCGGCGACATGCTCCGCTGCCACGCAGTCCGCGCCGGCAAGGGCTGCGATCGTCGCCGCCACGCGCCCGACGCGCGCGCGGCCTCGGCCCGAAAGCGGCAAGCGATCGACGGCCCTGTCGAGCAAGGCGCTTGCCTCCGCATCGCGAGCGGGGATGTCTGCGTCGAGCCGTGCCCGAGCCGCGACAACACGCTCGCGGACGGCGGTCGAGGCCTCACCCGGCGCGCCGGCCAGCTCGCGAGCGCGTGGACGCGGCATCGTCACGACCAGGTCGAAGCGGTCGAGGAGCGCGTGGGAGAGCTTCGCGCGGAAGCGCGCGAGCTGCTGGGGCGAGCACGAGCACTCCGCCGCCGGGTCGGCCCGGCCTCCGCACGGGCAGAGGTTCATCGTCGCGACCAGTTGAAAACGGGCCGGGAAGACCGCCTGTCCGGACGCCCGCGCGATGCTGATCGCGCCGTCCTCCAGCGGCTGGCGGAGGGCCTCGAGCACCGGCCGCTGGAACTCGGGGAACTCGTCCAACAGAAGAACACCGTTGTGGGCGAGGCTCGCTTCTCCCGGACGTGGTCCAAGCCCGCCGCCGACGATTGCTGCCATCGACGCGCTGTGATGCGGTGCGCGAAACGGCGGCAGCTCGATCAGCGAGCCCGTTGGTCCGAGCACGCCCGCAACGGAGTGGATGCGCGTGACCTCGAGAGCCTGGCTGCGCCCGAGTGGAGGAAGAATTCCCGGAAGTCGACGCGCGACCATGGTCTTTCCGGTGCCCGGCGGCCCGAGTAGCAGCAGGTTGTGGCGCCCCGCGGCAGCAAGCTCGACAGCGCGCGTTGCCCGTTCCTGGCCGCGAACATCGGCGAGGTCCGGGGCGCGGGCCCGAGGGCGTTGTCCGTTCGGTGGCACGTAGGGTGGCGGCCGGCTGCCCCCGCTCAGGTAGGACACGGCCTCCGAGAGATGCCGGACGGGAATCGGTTCCACACCGGCCAGTGCGGCCTCCGGCGACGATTCGGCGGGACAGAGGATCCGCTCGAGCCCGATTCGCTTCGCTCCCTCGGCCACGGCGAGCACGCCGCCCACGGGACGCAGCCGACCGTCGAGCGCGAGCTCGCCCACGACTGCGTGCCCGCGCAGAGATGCAGGATCGACCTGGCCGGAGGCAGCCAGGATGGCAAGCGCGATTGAGAGGTCGAAGGCCGATCCCTCCTTGCGCAGGCCGGCAGGCGCGAGATTGACGACGACTCGGGCAACCGGCCAATTGAGCTCAGCCGAGACGATCCCGCTGCGGACGCGTTCCTTCGCCTCCTGGCAGGCGCGGTCGGCCAGACCGACGATCGTCAAGGTCGGCTTGCCCTCCGCGAGGTGGGCCTCTACCTCCACCCGACGTGGCTCGAGGCCGACAAGCGCATGTGTGGTCGCGCGTCCGAGCACTCCTCGACCGTAGACAGCAAAACCGCACGTGTCTGTGCCGACTCTGGACTAAAAGGCGTGCTCGAGTCGCTCGATCTGCCGGCCGTGGATGCCGATGATGTCGAAGGAGCTCTGCAGGCCGGCCAGTTCGGGACGCGCCGCCTGCCAGAGCGACGCGGCGTGGCGAAGCCGCTCCTCCTGCTCCGCTCCGACCATCTCGAACGGATGGCCGTAGTCCAGGCGTGAGCGCATCTTCACCTCGCAAAAGACGAGGCGCGAGCCGCGGCGGACGATGAGGTCGATCTCGCTTCTTCCGACCCGCACGTTCGTCCCCAGGATCCGGTAGCCGCGGACTCGGTAGTAGAGGCGGGCGCGGCGCTCGGCTGCCCGAGCGGCGACTAGGTGGCTTGCGCCACGCGGGCCCGGGCTTCGTCCTCGGAGAGGTAGCACAGCGCCTGGAAGGAGCGGCGGTGGATGTCGGACGGGCCGTGCTGCCGCACCTTCGCCGAGTGGGCCGGGGTGATGTAGCCGACGTGCGAGGCGAAGCCGTACCGGGGATACACGGCGTCCATCCGCCGCATCGCGCGGTCACGGACCACCTTGGCGATGATCGAAGCCGCGGCGATAGCCGCGCTTCGCTCGTCACCGTCGACGACCGCCCGATGCTCGGGAGCGGTGGGGCCGAGGCGGAACCCGTCGACGAGGCAGATCTCGGCCGGCGGTGAAAGCGCGTGCAGAGCGGAGCGCAGGCCGGCGAGGTTCATCCGGTGCAGGCCGTGACGATCGATCGCGTCCGAAGAGATGACTCGAACCGCGATCCGCTCAGCGCAGCCGACGACGGCACGAAAGAGCTCCTCCCGCTCGGCCGGCGCGACCTGCTTGGAGTCGTTCAGCAGTCCGAGCGGGCGCACGCGGTGGTTGCGGAGGCAGCCGTAGTCGAGGAGGACGCCCGCGACGACCAGTGGACCGGCGAGCGAGCCGCGCCCGGCCTCGTCGGCGCCGGCGACGTACCGTGCGCCGAGCTTGCGGTCGAAGCGAAGGAGCTTCTGTCCGGTGCGAACGGGCACGCGCCGAGGATAGCCCGACGAGCGGTCACGACTCAGTGACGGCTCCGTGAACTCTTTGCACCGTGCGGGAATCGGTTCCGTCTCGCAACAGTCTGGTGAGAGTTCGGCCGATACGCTCGCCGCGGGCGGCGGGTGGACGCTCTTCCCCACCCTGGGTGGGGACGTTAAGGAAGGAGCCGGAACCCCGACCCACCCGCGACCCGCTCCGACGACGGCAGCGCAGCGACGCGAGCAGAGACACTCCGGTCCCTGCGAGCCTGCCCGGGATTGTTGGCGCTACTTGGACTCGGTCTCGGGAACGGACTCGTCGCCGGAGGAAGCCTCCGGCGCGGCCTCCGCATCCGCAGCCTCGGTGTGCGCGGCCTCGAGCTCGTCCGGCTCGGTGTCCGCGACCTCCGGCTCCGGCTGGGGCTCGACCGGCTCGGCGACGGGCGTCTGCGGAAGCACGGCGCCCGCCTTCGTCCGCACCCGCGCCCGCTTGCCGACCTTGTCCCGCAGGTAGTACAGCTTCGCGCGCCGGACGACGCCGATCGCGGCCACCTCGATCCGCTCGATCTTGGGGGAGTGGAGCGGGAACGTCCGCTCGACACCGACGCCGAACGACTGCTTGCGGACTGTGAACGTCTCGTGCACGCCCGATCCCTGCCGCTTGATCACGATGCCCTCGAACACCTGGGTGCGCCGGCGCTGCCCCTCGATCACCTGGAAGTGCACGCGCACGGTGTCTCCCGCCTTGAACGGCGGGATGTTCGGGCGCATCTGGCGCCGTTCGATGGACTCGATCACGTTACTCATGGCAGGAAAACGGCCTGGCGCTGGGCCCGGCCGTCGGGAAATGCTAGCGAACGCCGCGACTACGGCTGGGCGTGGCGCCGTCTCCGCACCGCGAGGACGACGAAGAAGCCGCCGATCACGAAGAGGATCGCGAGGATGCCCGCACCGAGCGGGCCCGGGGTGTCGACGTGGAGCCGGTTCGGCGGCCAGTAGATCGCGAACACCGGCCCGATCAAGTTCCCGCGCGGCACCGACCCCCAGCGGCGCGAGTCGCACGATTGCGTCCGGTTGTCCCCGACGAAGAAGTAGGAGTTCTTGGGGACGATCCAGAACCCGTCGCGGTCGTCCCGCCGGCCGGGCTTGATGTAGCTGGAGTCGTCCAAGCGCTTTCCGTTGATGTAGAACCAGCCGTTCTTCTCCCGGACCTGCTCGCCCGGAAGGCCGATCAGGCGCTTGACGAACGTCCCGCCGGCGCCGCACTCGAGTGCAGCCTTCGGAGGCGTGTTGAAGACGATGATCTCGCCGCGGTTCGGGTCACGCAGGTGATAGATGAAGCGGTTCGCGAGCACTCGGTCGGAGAAATGCGCCTCGCAGCCGCTGGCCACGTCGCCGTTCTTGGCGCAATGCAGCGTCGGCTCCATGGACGAGGACGGAATGCGATACGGGTTCACCACCCAGGCCTTGATTGCGAGCACGATCAGGACGGCCCCGGCAATCGTCAGCACCCAGTCGAGCGCGATCCGCCACGGGCGCGGAAGCTTGTATGTCATCCGCGTGAACGGGTTGCGGGGACGCTTCTCCTCGGCCTCCTCGAGCACCGGCAGCCCCGGCGCCGGCTCGCGTACCGGCGCGCCCGGCGGCGCACCATCCGCCTCGCGTCTCCAGCGCGGGTCGCTCAGCGTCCGGTAGGCCTCCTCGACCTCGTCCATCCGCTCCTGTACCTCGACCGGCGACTCGCCCGACTCGCGCTCGCGCAGGGCCTGGCGGTAGGCGTACCGGATCTGCGCTTCCGAGGCGTCCTTCGGGACGCCGAGAACCTCGTATGGGTCTTTCACGCCGGGCTCCTGCTCAGGCTCTGCTCGCGCCGCCACTGCTCGATCCGGCCGTGGTCGCCGGAGAGCAGCACGTCCGGGACGCTCCAGCCGCGGAACTCGGGCGGCCGCGTGTAGTGCGGATACTCGAGGCCGCCGTCGAGCGCGGCCGAGAAGCTCTCGACCAGCCCCGACTCCTCGCTTCCGAGCGCGCCGGGCAGGCGCCGGGCGAGCGCGTCGACGATGACCATCGCGGGCAGCTCGCCTCCGGAGAGGATGTAGGGCCCGATAGAGATCGCGTCCGAGGCGAGGTGGGTGACGATCCGTTCGTCGAAGCCTTCGAACCGGGACGAGAGGAGCGTCAGCCGCTCCTCGCCTGCGAGCCCCTCGACGGTGGCCTGGTCGAGCTGCCGGCCCTGGGGCGTCAGGGCGATCACCCGGTGCTCGGGGACGCCGCCGTACACCGCATCGAGCGCGGCCGCAACGACGTCCACGCGCAACACCATCCCGGCGCCCCCTCCGTAGGGATCGTCGTCCACCTGGCCTGCGCGCAGGGGGGTCGAGTCCCGGTAGTTGAAGAGTCGCAGGTCGAGGCTACGGCCGAGGACGGAGGAGACCGGACGCTGCTCGGTGAGCCAGCCGAAGGCGTGCGGCAGGAGGGTGAAAACGTCTAGTTGCAACGAAAGTGAGGTTACCCGTGGTCGGAGAAGCCAGGTGCGACAACGACTTTGGACCCGTCGAGGTCGATCTCGAGGACGCAGGCGGCGACGAAGGGTAGCGCGAGCCCGGAATCGAGCTCGATGACGTCGTTGGCGACGCCCGGCGCCACGTTGGTCACTCGGCCGAGCACGGCGCCGCCTTCCTCGACAGCCTCGAGCCCGACCAGATCCGCCACGTAGTACGAATCCGCGTCCGGCGGAGGGAGCTCAGAGCGTGGAACCTCCAGTTTCGCGCCGCGCTCGACTTCCCGGTCCAGCCGGATCACGGGACGACCCCCCGACCGCTTCGTCTCGACCACCCGTACGGGCTCGCCGCCCGCGATCAGCTGTGCCCCCACCGCGAACCGTTCCGGATCGCTGCTCGGCTGCTCGACGAAGAACGCGCCTGCGAGGCCGTGCGGCTTTCCGACCCGGCCGACCTCGACCAGTTCGCTCACGAACGGCGGTCCTCCAGGCTCGCGATGGCTTCCTCCCGGGAAGCCGCGACCTGCAGGTTCTCCGCCACGAAATCGGCCGCTTGCGGCCACTCGCTGGAGCCGACCGCGGCGATCGCCCGCTCGACGTCGAAAGACGTCTTGCGGAAGCGAGGCTCGCCGTCCTCGATCACGGCCCAGAAGGCGGCGACCTCGCCCTCGTAGGGCATCCCGACCGACCCCGCGTTGACGATACGCACACGGGTCGCCCGCCGGTCGAACTGGTGGTGCGTGTGGCCGATGACGACGGTGTCCTCCGCCGCGTCCGCGAAGAGCTCGTCCAGGGCCTCGACCGGTGTTTCGGCGGTCACGATCGGCATGTCGTCGGTCGGGGTGGAGTGGCAGTAGAGGACGCCGTCCAGTGCGACCGTCATCGGCAGCTCCTGTAGCCAGTGGACCTCCGACTCGCGGTCGCAGTTCCCCCGCACGAAGTGTGCTCCGTCTACGGAGCGCACGAGCTCGAGCGTCTCGTCGGGGTAGGGGCCCCAATCGAGGTCGCCGCCGAAGACGACCGCGTCCACTCCCTCGTCGGCCACGTCGGCGAGCACCGCCTCGAGCGCCCACGGCATCGCGTGGACGTCGTACAAAGCTGCGACTCTCATGCGATCTCGATCTGCACGCGCCGGTCCTCCCCGGCCGCGGCGGCGCGAATGACCGTCCGCAGCGCGCGCGCGACACGGCCCTGGCGGCCAATCACCTTCCCGATGTCCGCCTCGGCGACGTGCAGGTGGAGGACGAGGCCGCCGTAGTCGTCCTCCCCCTCGTCGACCTGAACCGCGTCCGGGTCGTCCACCAGCTGCCGGGCGAGGTACTCGAGCAGCTCAGCCAATGTTCTTGGCCTTCAGCAGGCGGGAGACCGCCTGCGACGGCTGCGCGCCCTTGCCGAGCCACTCCTTCACCTTCTCCTCGTCGAACTCGATCGTCGAGGGCTCGGTCTGCGGGTTGTAGCGCCCGATGATCTCGAGGAACTTGCCGTCGCGCGGCGAGCGCGAGTCCGCGACGACGACGCGGTAGATCGGATTCTTCTTCCCGCCGACGCGGGTCAACCTCATGTGAACTGCCATCTGTCTCCTATCTCATTCCGGGTAACGCGGGAATCTTGCCTTTTCCTAAGCTGCTTCATCATCTTCTCCATCTGCTTGCGGGCCGTCAGCAGCTGGTTGACCTGCTGGACGGTGACCCCGCTCCCCTTCGCGATCCGCAGCCGGCGCGAGCCGTTGATCAGGTGCGGGCCGGCGCGCTCGGCCGGGGTCATCGACAGGACGATGGCCTCGACGCGCCTGAGCTGGCGCTCGTCGATGTCCACGCCCTTGAGCTGGTTCCCGAGGCCGGGGATGAGCGAGACGACGCTCTTGAGGGGCCCCATGTTCTGCAGCATCCGGTAGCTCTGCAGGAAGTCGTCGAAGGTGAACTCGCCCGCGCGCAGCCGGCGCTCGAGGGCCTCCTTCTCGTCCTCCTCGGCCGCGGCCTCCGCCTTCTCGATCAGCGAGAGCACGTCGCCCATTCCCAGAATGCGTGAGGCCATGCGGTCGGGATGGAAGTACTCGAGCTGGTCGAGCTTCTCGCCGGTGGAGGCGAGCTTGACCGGCTTGCCGGTGACCGCCTTGACCGAGAGGGCGGCGCCGCCGCGGGCGTCTCCGTCCAGCTTCGTCAGGACGACGCCGTCGAACGCGACCCGCTCCTGGAAGGCCTCCGCAACCGAGACGGCCTCCTGGCCGGTCATCGAATCGAGGACGAGCAGCACGTTCGTCGGCTTGACCTCGGCGCGGATGTCGGCCAGCTCCTGCATCAGCGCCTCGTCGATCTGCAGGCGGCCGGCGGTGTCGACGATGACGACGTCCTCCCCCGCCTCGGTCGCGCCTGCCACGCCCTCGCGCGCGACCTTGACCGGATCCTTCTCGCCCGTGTACACCGGGACCTGGATCTGCCGGCCGAGCTGCTGGAGCTGCTCGACCGCGGCCGGACGCTGCAGGTCGGCGGCGACGAGCGCGGGCTTCTTCCCCTCCTTGCGCAGGAGCAGGGCGAGCTTGGCGGCGGCGGTCGTCTTCCCCGCGCCCTGGAGACCAGCCAGAAGAACGACGGTGGGAGGACGACTCGCGAACGCGAGCTTCGAGCTTCCGCTCCCCATCAGCGCCGTCAGCTCCTCGTGGACGATCTTCACGACCTGCTGGCCGGGCGTGAGGCTCTTCAGGACGTCCTGTCCATGCGCCCGCTCGCGCACGCGCTCGACGAATTCCTTGACGACCCTGAAGTTGACGTCGGCCTCGAGCAGCGCGAGCCGGATCTCGCGCATCGCGCGCGAGATCGCCTCCTCGTCGAGCGTGCCGCGCTTGCGGACGTCGCCGAGCGCCGCCTGGAGCTTGTCGGACAGGGTTTCGAACATTCGCGCCCAGTGTAGTTAGGCCTTATCGTCCGGCCTGCAAACGACCCAGGAGGCACGACATGGCTGAAGTCGCAAAGATCGTCCGTCTGATCGGCTCGTCGCCCGAGAGCTTCGCCAAGGCCGCCGACGCGGCCGTGCAGGAGGCGGCGAAGACGCTGCGCGGGATCAGCGGCGCGCACGTGGTGACGATGAGCGCCGTGGTCGAAGGCGACCACATCACCGAGTACCGCACGACCGTCGACATCGCTTTCGGCGTCGAGCGCTAACCCGATCCGGCCGCGGCGAGCGGCCTAGACTCCACCGCATGAGCGCGTCCGCACGAGAAGTGCGGAAGACCGTGACGATCCTCTTCTGCGACCTCGTCCACTCGACGGGGCTCGCGGAAGGGGATCCGGAGGCCTACCGCCGAGTCCAGACGGGCTTCTTCGACCGCATGCGCGAGATCGTCGAGCGGCACGGGGGAACGGTCGAGAAGTTCATCGGTGACGAGGTGATGGCGGTGTTCGGCGTGCCGGTCGTGCACGAGGACGACGCGCTCCGAGCCGTCCGTGCCGCGCAGGAGATGCAGGAGGCGCTGCCCGAGCTCGGCCTTCAGGCGCGGATCGGCATCAACACCGGCGAGGTGCTCGCCGGTGATCCAGACCAGAGCCTCGGGCTCGTCGCCGGCGAACCGGTGATCATCGCCAAGCGTCTTGAGCAAGGCGCCGCCGCCGGAGAGATCATCATCGGAAAGACGACGTATCCGCTGGTCGAGCACGCGGTAAGCGCCGGGCCGCTCGAGCGCATCCCGGTCAAGGGAAAGGACGAGGACGTCGCGCGTCGACGCGTCGAAGAGGTCGATCTGCGAGGCGCCGAGCGTCGCGCGCCGCCTCGACCTCCCGCTCGTCGGACGCGACGAGGAGCTCGAGCTGCTCCGCCAGGCGTTCGAGCGCGCGGTCGACGACCAGAGCTGCCGGCTCTTCGCCGTCCTCGGGCCGCCGGGAATCGGCAAATCGCGTCTGGTCGCGGAGCTCGCAACCGTCCTCGACGAGCCGCGCCACAACGGCGGTCGGGCGCTGCCTGCCCTACGGCCAGGGGATCACGTTCTGGCCGCTCGCGGAGATCCTGCGCTCGCTCGGGGACGTCAGCGAAGCCGTCGGGGACGACGGCGCCGCCGTGCGTGAGCTGCTCGCCGGGCTGACCGGCGAGTCGGAGACGCCCGCATCGAGCCAGGAGGCATTCTGGGCCGTGCGGCGTGCGTTCGAGGCGTGCGCGCGGCGGCGCCCGCTCGTCGTCTGCTTCGAAGACCTGCACAGCGCCGAGCCCACCCTGCTCGACCTCGTCGACTACCTCGTAGGCTGGAGCAGGAACGCGCCGATCCTGATTGTCTGCCTGGCGCGGCCCGAACTCGTTGAGCGCAGGCCATCGCTCATCGCGCCCAGTCCCAGTCAGGACGCGCTCGCGCTCGAGCCGCTGGACGCAAGAGGCTCGAACGCGCTCCTCGGCGGCCTCGCAGGCGAGCTCGACCTCGACGCCTCCGCCCTGCGCCGCATCGCAGACGCTGCCGAGGGCAATCCGCTCTTTCTCGAGCAGACTCGCGGCGATGACGGGCGACGACGGAAGTGCGGACATCCCGGTGCCGCCGACGATCCAGGCGCTGCTGGGCGAACGCCTCGACCGGCTCTCGGCAAGTGAGCGAGCGACGATCGAGCGCGCCTCTGTGGTAGGACGCGACTTTCCCCTCCCGGTGATCGCCGCCCTCACTCCCGAGCATGAACGCGCGGAGCTGACTGCGCACCTGCTGGCTCTCGTGCGCAAGCAGCTCGTCCAGCCGGACACGTCCCGCACGGCAGCGGAGGACCGTTACCGCTTCGAGCATGCGCTCATCCAGGAAGCCGCGTACGGGGCGATGCCCAAGGAGGTCAGGGCCGATCTCCACGAGCGGGTCGCCGACTGGGCGACTGCGCTCGACCGCGGCATGGAGCTGGACGAGCTCGTCGGCTACCACCTCGAGCGCGCATACCGCTACCGGGAGGAGATCGGCCAGCTCGACGCACACACGCAAGAGCTTGGCTGGCGGGCGGGCGGGATACTCGGCCGGGCGGGCCGGCGGGCGTTCGCGCGCGACGACATGCCGGCGGCGGTGAAGCTCCTCGACCGCGCGCTCGCGCTCGTCACGAAGGACGAGCCGGCTTATCCCGTCCTCCTGCACGAGCTCAGCGCAGCGCTGTTCTCCGTGGGCGAGGTCGCGCGCGCCGAGATCCTCCTCCAGGGAGTGCTCGATGCCGCTGCGGCGTCGGACGACCGCCGGCTGGAGTGGACGGCGCTGCTCGAGCGCGCCGCCCGCCGTGGCTATACGCACGCCGATGAGGGCGAGCTCCTCGACGTCGCGGTGCGAGCGATCACCGTCTTCGAGGAGCTCGGCGACGACCTCGGGCTCGCGCGTGCCTGGCGCAGAGTGGCGTCCTGTCACGAGAACGCCTGTCGGTTGCGGGCCGCGGAAGAGGCCTGCGACCACGCGCTGGTGCACGCGCGCCGTGCCGGAAGCACGCAGGAGGAGGCTCGCACGATCGATCGGCTGTGCACCGTGTTCGTCCTAGGCCCCGCGCCGGCAGAGCTTGCAATCGCGCGTTGCGAATCCTTCCTGGCACGTCCGGCCACCCCGCTCCTGGAGGCAAACGTGGTCGCCCCCCTCGCGGTGTTGCGCGCTATGACCGGGGACTTCGACGAGGCGCGGCGTCTCTATGCGCGGGGCGAAGCCATCCTCGAGGAGCTGGGACTTCGGCTCGCACTGATCGGCGCCGCGTTCCTCGGCGGGCTGGTCGAGCTGCTGGCGGACGATCCCCTCGCGGCCGAGCGGCACGTGCGCAAGGGCTATGACGCCATGGTGGAAGCGGGCTTCGACAGGATCATCCCGTTCCAGGGAGCCCTGCTCGCGGAAGCGCTGAGACGCCAGGATCGCCAGGCCGAGGCCGCGCGGATTGCGCGCGAGAGCAGCGAGGCGCCATCGGACGACGCGCTCGGAGCGATCCTCTGCCGGACGGCGCTCGGGTATGCCGAGCTGTACGACGGCCACGTCACGGCCGCCGCCGAGCTGATGCATGAGGCTGACGCACTCGCCGACCAGACTGATGCGCTCCTCTTCCGCGGCGATACGAGCCTGGCCCTCGCCCATGCGCTGCTCGCCGAAGGCGACCTGGACGGCGGAGCGGCCGCCGCGCAAAAGGCGGTGCGACTCTATGCGGACAAAGGCAACCGCGTTGCCGCCTCGCGCGCCGAACGGTTCCTCACCGGCGCGGCCGGGGGTGTGTGAGAATCCCCCCAGTTCTCAAGGAGGGAGGAGCAATGCCGCAGTCGGCCAGAGGATCTGAAGAAAACCGAGCCGCCGGACAACGAAGCATTGGCAGAATTTCAACGACGCGCTGGAGGACGCGCTCAAAGACGCCGACAAGCAATGGGGCAAGGCGGATCGTACAAAGGTGACGGTCACGTTCGAAGCGACCGTGGAGACACAGAGTCCCGGGAACATCCATGAGTACCGGGTGATCCTCACCAAGCAGTGAGCTAGCCGCCAACCAGCGCTCGCGCGTAATCGTGCGGATCGAACGGCTGGAGATCCTCCAGCCGTTCGCCCACGCCCACGAGCTTGACCGGTAGGCCGAGCTCGTGCGCGATCGCGACGGCGACTCCGCCGCGCGCCGAGCCGTCGAGCTTCGTCAGGATGACGCCGCTCACGTCAACCGTTTCCTGAAAGAGACGCGCCTGCTGCAGCCCGTTCTGCCCGGTCGTCGCGTCCACCACCAGCAACGTCTCGTGCGGGGCCCCCTCCAGCTTCGCGGCTATGACGCGCCGGACCTTCGCCAGCTCGGCCATGAGGTTCGTGTGCGTGTGCAGGCGGCCGGCCGTGTCCACGAGGACGACGTCGCGGCCCCGCGACTGAGCCGCCTCGATGGCGTCGAAGGCCACGGCGGCCGGATCGCCGCCCCGCGCGGCGCCGACGAAGTCGGCGCCTGCACGCTCCGCCCACACCTCGAGCTGCTCGTCGGCGGCGGCGCGAAAGGTGTCCGCGGCGGCGACGATCACGTCGTGGTCGTGCTCGCGGAGGCGCTGGGCGAGCTTTCCGATCGTGGTCGTCTTGCCGGTGCCGTTCACACCGACGAAGAGGAGCACGCTCGGGTTCTCTCCCACATCGAGCCGGCCGGGCTCGCCCATGAGCGCTGCGATCTCCTCCGCGAGCGCCGTTTCGAGCCCATCTGAGAGATCGTCCCGCGCCTCCAGTCGCCGCACGAGCTCCGCCGTCGTCGGGACGCCGACATCCGCAAAGATCAGCGCCTCTTCGAGCCGCTCCCAGGCCTCGTCGTCGTTGGGATCGAAGGCGGCCGCGGCCAGCTCACCGACGAGCGCGCGGCGGCTCTTGCCCAGCGAGTCGCGCAGCCGCGAGAAGAAGCCGGACCGCTCCTCCTGCTCGGCCCCAGCATCGGCGTCGCCGAGCAGCTCTCCCCAGCTACGCGCCAAGGCCTAGACGGGGGTCTTGTGCGTGACGAGATCGAGCGGTGAGAACTCAGGCTTCGCCGACTCGCGCTTGGCGTCGTAGGCGAGCACCGCGACCCCGGCCAGGCCGGCCGGCAACGACCGGCGCAGGATCCCGTAGACGAGAACCCCGAGGCCGAACAGCTGCACCGGCCGCACGGCGACCGTTCGTTCATCCATAGCCGCGGATTCTACGAGGCGGCGGCGAGTGCCTGCTCGTCCTCGCGCGGGACGCGGCGCGAGACGACCTGCGAGACGCCTTCCTGTCCCATGGTCACGCCGTACAGAACGTCCGCCGCCTCCATGGTGCGCTTCTGGTGCGTGACGACGATGAACTGCGCGCGGTCGGCGTAGGCGCGGAGGAGTGAGACGAAGCGGCCGATGTTCGGATCGTCGAGGGCGGCCTCGACCTCGTCGAGGAGGTAGAACGGGCACGGCCGCGCGAGGAAGAGCGCGAACAGGAACGCGATCGCGCCGAGCGCCCGCTCGCCGCCGGAGAGGAGAGACAGCCGTGTCACGCGCTTCCCGGCGGGCCGTAGCTCGACCTCGACTCCCGGCTCCTCCTGCTCCTCAGCCTCGGGATCGGGCTCGCTGAGCCGCAGCCGTCCCTCGCCGCCGGGGAACAGGGTGGCCGCGACCTCCTGGAAATGCTCACGCACGCGGTCGAAGGTCTCCTCGAAGCGCCGCTCGACCGTCTCGGTCAGCTCGGCGCGCAGCTGCTCGAGCTGCTCGAGGCTCTCCTCGAGATCCTTGCGCTGCTCGACCAGCTCCTGGACGCGCTCCTTCTCGCGCGCGTACTCCTCCTTCGCCAGTGGGTTGACCTGGCCGAGCGCCTCCCGGCGGCGGCGGAGCTTCTCGAGCCCGGCCTCGAGCTCGTCCCTGTCCTCGCCCTCCGCGGGCTCGGCCGCCGCGGCCTCCAGCCGGCGAGTCGCCTCGCGCCGCTCGGCGGCGATGGTCGCGAGCTCCACGTCGATGGCGCCCGCGCGCTCGCGCGCCTCGCCTGCCTCGCGGCGGAGCTCGGCTTCGGCGGCGCCCAGCTTGCGGAGCTCTGCGGCCAGCTCGCCGGTCCTCATCCCGCCCGCGTCTGCACGCGCGCGGAGCGGCGTCTCGAGGCGTTCCGCGGCCCCCCGCGCGGCCGTGAGGGCTGCGGTTGCCCGCGTAGCGCCGGCCAACAGGCGTTCGAGAACAACGGCGGGAACGCGCGGAGCGGCCGCGCGCAAGCCCGCCGCGAGCCGCTCGGCTTCCTCGGCTCGCTCCACCGCGGCGGTGGCGGCGCTCTCCAGCTCGGCGACCTCTTCCGCCAGCCGCTGGCGCCTGCCTTCGAGCTCGAGCAGGACGCTCTCGGCCGTCTCGCCTGCGAACCACAGCTCGCCTCGCTCGGGGGCGAAGCCGTGGCCCTCCTTCGTCACGACGACGCCGCGGGTTGCCTGCAGGAGCTCGTCGCGGTCGACGACCCAGGCGTCGGGCGGGACATTCGCGCCGCGGACGTGTTCGGCAAGCGGCTCGGCGCCCGGCGCCGGTGACACGCCCCGCTCGCCCGGCGCGGTCGCCGGGACGAGCACCAGCAGCCGCCCGAGCCCGCGTGTGCGAGCGTCCTCGACCAGGCCGAGAGCTTCGGACGCGGTGGACGCGGTCACCGCCGAGGCGCGGAAAGCCAGCGCGGCCGCGACGGCACGCTCGTAGCCCGGGTCGACGTCCAGACCGTCCAGGACAAGCGCATGCCCCCGCTCCGAAAGCTCCCGAGCCGCGGGTGGAATTCCCTCCCGCTCGGCCAGGGAGCGTTCCAGCGCGCGCAGACGGTCGGCGGCCGCCGCCGCTTGGGCGGTCACCCGCTCGCGCTCGAGGGCCGCGTCCCGCGCCGCCGCCAGCGTCTCCTGGACGGCGTGCGCGGGCCGAGCGGCGCGTGCCGCCTCGAGCTCGCGCTGGAGCCGTTCCGTCAGATCGTCGAGCCCCTCCGAACGCAGCGCAACGCGCTCGGCGGCGCTCCGCAGCCGGTAGAGAGCTGCCGTCGCGCCCTCGCGGCGGCCGGCAGCGTCCGCCAGCTCCTCCTCGACGCCGCCGCGCTCGACGAGCAGCGACTCCAGCTGCCCTTCGACCCGTTTGCGCTCCAGAGCAGACGCGGCCTTCCGCTCCTCCGCCGCGCCTTGCCGCTCCGCCAGCGCGGCGAGGTCGAGCTGGGCGATCCGCGCCTCGACGGCGGCGATCTGGCCGCCGAGCTTCTCGGCGCGCTCCGCCGCCGTTGCCTGTAGCGCCAGCGGACGCAGGCGCTTGCGCGCCTCCGCCTCGACGTCCCGTGCACGCTCGACCTCGCGCGCGACGCGCGCGAGCTTGAGCTCGGCCCGGTGGCGCCGGCGCTTGAACCGTCCGAGCCCGGCTGCCTCCTCGACGAGCGCTCGCCGCTCGACGGGGCTACTCGCCAGGATGGCCTCCACCTTCCCCTGCCCGACGACCGAGTGCATCCCCGACCCGAGGCCGACATCGGAGAGGAGCTCGACGAGGTCCGTGCGCCGCACGGGCGCGCGGTTCACGAGGTACTGCCCCTCCGCGCCGCGATGCAGGCGGCGGAGGATCGATACCTCGGAGAAATCCAGGGCGGCCAGGCGGCCGTCCGTGTTGTCGAACACGAGCTCGACCTCGCACCAGTCCGCGCCCGGGCGGCCCGCCGAGCCGGCGAAGAGGACGTCGTCGGCCTTCTCAGCGCGCAGCTCGTTCGGGCTCAGGCTCCCGGCGGCCCAGACGATCGCGTCGGCGATGTTCGACTTGCCCGAGCCATTCGGGCCGACGACGACGGCCACGCCCTTCTCCAGCCGGATCTCGACCGGATCGGGGAAGGACTTGAAGCCGCGCAGGGAGATCGAGCGCAGGTGCAATGCGCGCCGAACGCTACTGAGCGGTGCGGATGGCGGCGAGCGCCTCCTTGGCGGCGCCCTGCTCGGCGTCCTTCTTGGACCGTCCGGTGCCCGTCCCGAGCTGCTCCCCCTCGACGAGCGCGGCAACCGTGAACGTACGCTCGTGGGGCGGCCCCTCTGCCTCGAGGACCCTGTAGGTCACCTGGCGACCCTCGCGCGCGAGGTCCTCCTGCAGCTCCGTCTTGTGGTCGACGTAGCTCGTAGCCGCGTACTCGATCCGCCCGCGGAAAGCCTCCACGATCGCCGGTTCGATCACGCCGAAGCCGTGCTCGAGGAACAGGGCCGCCAGCGCGGCCTCGAGCAACGCCGCGCGGACATTGGAGTTCTTTGCCAGCCGCTCGACCTCGTCGCCCGACACGTCCTGCGTGTGCTCGACGAGCATGTCCTGCAGGCCGAGCTCCTTCGCGACGACCGCGCAGCTCCGGCGGGAGACGATGTGCGCCCGCAGGCGTGCGAGCTCCCCTTCTGCGAAGTCTGGGTACTCGTCGTACAGCGCGCGCGCGACCGCGAGCTCGAGGACGCTGTCGCCCAGGAACTCGAGCCGCTCGTACGAGTCCCCCCTTTCGGCTGCCCACGACGGGTGCGTGAACACCTGGCGACGGCGCGCAGAGGGAAGCTCGGCGATCAGCCTGCCGAGCTCGGGGCGTTCCGGGCTACTGGTGCGACGAGACGTAGTCGACGGCCTGTCCGACCGTCTGGATCTGCTGGGCATCCTCGTCCGAGATCTTGATCCCGAACTGATCCTCGAGCTCCATGATCAGCTCGACGAGATCCAGCGAGTCCGCGTCAAGGTCTTCCTGGAACGACGCCTCGTCGGTGATCTCGCTCTCTTCGATCCCGAGCTGCTCGGTCAGGACCTCCTTGACCCGTTCGAAAACTTCCTCGCGCGAAGCTGCCATATCACTCCTCTTGTCGGCTGTCGGTCTGAGAGCGGGCCGATGTTAACACGGCCTTGGGCGGGCGCTCAGGGAATCTTTCGGCGAGACGCCCGACGACGTCGTGCTCGACCCCTCGCGCAGCCAGCCCGATCGCGTTCGCGATCGCCTTCGGCGAAGAGTTTCCGTGCGCGATCACCGCCAGGCCGTTCAGCCCGAGGAGGTAGGCGCCGCCGTACGTGTCCGGATCGAGCCGGTCCCGGAGGCCGCGCGCGGCGCCGCGAATCAGCAGGCCGCCGACCTTCCCTTTCCTCGTGCGCAGGGTCTCCTCGCGCAGGGCGCTGAGGAAGGTCTTGATCGTCCCCTCCATCAGCTTGAGCGCGATGTTGCCCGTGAACCCGTCGCAGACGACGACGTCGGCTGCCCCCTTCAGCAAGTCGCGACTCTCCGTGTTCCCCTCGAAACGGAGGTCGCTGCCGGCCAGGAGCTCGTGCGCCTCCAGCGTCAGCTGATTTCCCTTCTCCGGCTCTTCGCCGATCGAGAGCAGGCGGACGGAAGGACGCTCGATGCCGAGGATCTCCTCGGCGAAGATCGCGCCCATGTAGGCGAACTGGAGCAGGTGCTCCGGGCGCGCGTCGGCGTTCGCGCCGGAGTCGATGAGCACCGAGACGCCCTCCATGGCGGGGAGCGGCGCCGCGATCGCGGGCCGCATCACACCCGGGAGCCGGCGGAACTCGAGCAGGCATGCGGCCAGCATCGCGCCCGTGTTCCCGGCCGAGACGACCGCATCCGCACGTCCCTCGCCGACGGCACGGCACGCGGCGACGAGCGAGCTGTCAGGTTTCGAGCGAACCGCTTCCGCCGGCTTCTCGTCCATCGCGATCTCCTGCGTCGTGGGGACGAGCTCGAGCCCGTGGGTATCGAGGCCGGCCGGGCCGAACAGGATGGGCTCGACTCCCGCGGCTTCGACCGCGCCCGAGACGATGGCTTCGGGACCGCGGTCGCCACCGAGGGCGTCGACGGCAATCCGAACCGTCATGGGGCTACGGTGCAGGTGTGCGGAGAGGCTCGACTTCGCGGCCGCGATACGTCCCACACGTAGGGCACACGCGATGCGGCCGCTTGGGCTGGTGGCACTGCGGGCACTCGTTCACGCGCGGCGCTTCGATGCGGTGCGTCGCGCGGCGCTTGTCGCGTCGGGACTTGGAGGTTTTTCGCTTCGGAACGGCCATAGCTCAGCGGCCGACTATAGCGAGGATTTAGATGGCTGATGCCACGATCTCGCGCGTCCGGCTGCGCGATCTGGCACGCCTGGGCCGCTCCGGCCCGGATGCGGCCGGCGGAGCCGGCCTCCACCGTGCCTGCGCTTCGCCGCGTCGGCCGCTCACCGATGCTCCCGGCATCGGCAAGCGTCCGCGCGGCGCCCCAGACGCACCAGCTCGCGCCCCGGAGCAGGCGATCTCATGGCATCAACCATCTAGACCTCGACCGTCCTCGTGGCGGCGAATCGCTCGAGAAAGCGGCGGTCGTGCGTGACCAGCAGGACGGTGCCGTCGTAGCGCTCCAGCGCGGCTTCGAGCTCCTCGATCGCCGGGAGGTCGAGGTGGTTCGTGGGCTCGTCGAGGAGGAGGCAGTTGACACCGCGTACGACAAGGAGAGCCACGGCTGCACGTGTGCGCTCTCCCGGCGAGAGCGACTCGGCCGGGCGCAGCACGTCGTCGGCGCCCAGGCCGTATTTGGCGAGCAGCGTGCGGGCCTCATCCGAAGGCACATCCGCCTCGCGGCAGAAGGCGTCCAGCAGCGACTCCGGGCCTGCGAACCGCGCGCGCTCCTGGTCGAGCTCTCCCAGCACCGCGCCCGGACCGACGTACCGCGTGCCCGCCGCGAGCGGAAGTCTTCCGAGCAGCGCGTGCAGGATCGTCGTCTTCCCGCTCCCGTTTGGCCCCGTCAACGCCACCCTCTCGCCCCAGTCCAACTCGAAATCGAGCGGGCCGAGCCGGAAATCTCCGTTCTCGATCACAGCTCCTTCCAACCGTGCGACGACGCGCCCGCTTCGCCTCTCCGCGCCCATCGTGATCGAGAGCTCCCACGGCTCGTACGGCTTCTCCGCCGTCTCGACCCGCGCGAGCTTCTTCGCATAGGCCTTCTTCACGTCCTTCGACTTCTTCTTCTTGCGACCCTGCCCGTAACCGCGCTCCTCCCACTGGCGCATCCGCGCCGCCTGCTGCTCGATGCGGCGGCGCTCCTCGACCGAGCTCTCCCAGCGCGCGTACTGCCTGCCCCGTGCGCGGTCGCGCTCGGCCTCGTACTCGCTCCAGCCGCCTGGGTATTCCTTCGCCTGCCGCGTCCATTCGTCGAGCTCGAGGACGCGCGCGACCGTCCGGTCGAGGAACTCCCGGTCGTGCGAGACGACGACGATGCTCGCCGATGAGGTGCGCATGAACCGCTCGAGCCGCGCGAGGCCCTCGTAGTCGAGGTTGTTCGTCGGCTCGTCGAGGAGGAGGACGTCGAGCTCGGCCGTCAGCACGGCGTCGAGCGCCTTCCGCGCTGCCTGGCCCCCGGAGAGGGTCGCGCGCCCGTTCTGCTCCTGCGCCATATACCCAACGGTCAGCCAGCCCGGCGCGCGGGTCACGGTCCCCGCGTCAGGCTCCTCCATCCCGGCGGCGATCCGCAGGAGCGTCGACTTGCCGACCCCGTTGGGGCCGACGACGCCGATGCGTGCCCCCGGGGGCACGCCGAGGGTGACGTCGAGGAGGATCGGGTTGGCGCCGTGGTACTTGCTGATGCGGTCGAGCGTGAGCATGCGGTCTCCTGAATGAGCGAAGCGCGCCATCGGGCGCGGGAACGGGATGGGCTCAGTCAGTCCGTCATGGCTCGGCGCGTGAGCGCCGCGAGCGATGTTACAGCTTGTCCCGGAGCTCCGACAGCGCGGCCCAGCGCGGATCGGGCTCGGAATCGTCGTGCGTGTGCCACTCGACGTTCAGATCCTTCCCGCACACGGGACAGAGGCCGGCACAGTCGGGCCGGCAGAGGATCTTGCCCGGCAGGGCGAGCACGAGGGCATCCCGCGCCCAGGCCGAGAGGTCGAGCTTGCCGTCCTCCAGGTAGGGCGTCCGCAGCTCGTCCGAGCCGTCCGGATTGTTCGCCTGGTACTCGCGGGCCGCGATCCGCTCCTCCACGACAGTCTCCGCCAGGCAGCGGAAGCAGGGGCCGTACAGCCGGCCGGTGAAGGCCAGCTCGAACACCGTTCCCGTACTGGCGCGGGAAACGGCTACCTCGGCCGGGACCTTGGCGGGAACCGGGAGATAGCGCTGGCCGCCGAGCGTCAGCGGCTCCAGCTCGATCTCCTGCTCGGTCCTGTGCTCCTCGCCCGACCTGAGCTTGATCGTGCGCAGGCTGAGGACGGTCACCCGTCCAATGTAGCTCTCGCATCCAGAGTCGCGACACCTGCGCTGGCGGACGGCATCGGATTCCGGGACGCTCGGCTTCTACGTCGCGCGCGGAAGCGCCTCTCATCGCACCCGTGCGACTCCAAGGCTCATCCCCACCGCCGGCCACGTGGGCGGGGCGGGATACTCATGGCTCGACCGCAAGCCCGGACGTGCGTCGCGGTACTGGCTGCAGACCGTGAGCCTCGACGGCTCGAAGCACTGGTACGGCCCGGTACGCGTCGCACTGAGCGCCGCCGGCTAGAGACGCCGCGGTTCCGCGAGAGCCGGGCTAGTAGGGCGCGGGAGGCTGCTCGTCGGTCTCGCTGCCGACGCCGACCATGACGGACTCCTGCGAGCGCTCGTGGAGCCGTTCGCGTCCACGCCGCACGGCGCCGAGGAACTTGTCCAGGTTCATCTCGAGCGTCGAGAGCATCTGGTCGATCCAGTCCTCGGTCTCGAGCTTCTGCTCCCGGGCTTCGCGCCTGGCGTCGTCGATGATTTCCTGGGCCTGGCGCTCGGCGAGCTTGACGATCTCCGTCTGCGACGCCTCGCGAGCGGCCTGCTCGCGCGCCTCGCCGAGGATCCGGTCGCACTCGCGCTTCGCCTCGGCCAGCATCTCCTGGCGCTCCTTGACGATCCAGCGCGCCTGCTTGATCTCTTCGGGAATGGTGGCCCGCATCTGGTCGAGGATGTCGTAGATCTCCTCGCGGTCGATGCGCACCTGGTCGGTCAGTGGGACGGCCTTCGCGTTGTGCACGAGGTCGTCGAGCTTGTCGATGAGTACGAGTACGTCCATGGGCGATCAGTGTACTGGCTGGACCGGACTACTCCTGCGGGTTCAGGGGAGCGCCTGGGCGGCCGCCGGGGTACAGCTCGGCGAAGCGCGCCGCGACGTTGGGAGGCACGAACTCCTCCACATTCCCGCCGAAGGAGGCAATCTCCTTCACGCCGCTCGAGGACACGAAGCTGAACTGCGGGCTCGCCATCACGTACACGGTCTCGATGTCCGGCGCGAGCGTCCGGTTCAGGTGGTTCATCTGGAACTCCCACTCGAAGTCCGAAATCGCGCGGAGGCCCTTGACCATCGTCGTCGCGCCCCAGCGGCGGGCGAAGTCGACGACCAGCTCGGCAAACACGTCCACCTCCACGTTGCCGTTCTCGTTCAGGGCGTCGCGCAGGAAATCGACGCGCTCCTCCACGGTGAACATCGTCCCCTTGTGGTGCGGGTCGCGGACGACGCCGACGACGACGCGGTCGAAGATGCGGGCGGCGCGCTTGATCACGTCGAGGTGGCCGTACGTGACCGGGTCGTAGCTGCCGGGACAGATCGCCGTCGTCATTCGTGCTCGAACAGGGTCAGTCGGGCTGAGCCGTACCGCCGGCTCGTGCGCTTGTGGAGCGGCACCTCCGGCTCGTCGCGCGCGGCGCTCTCGAACACGAGGAGACCGTCCTCGGCCACGACGTCCGGCAGGTAGCGGGAGAGCCGCACTTGCAGGGATTCAACCAATTCGTACGGCGGATCGACGAGGACGAGGTCATACACGCCGCGGTTCGTCGCGAGGAAGCGGAGGACGTCGTCGCACACGACCCGGGCGCCCGTCAGCCGGAGCTTCTCGAGGTTGCGCTCGATCGCGCGGCAGGCGGCGCGGTCGGACTCGACGAAGACGGCGCGCTCGGCGCCGCGCGAGAGGGCTTCCAGCCCCATCGCGCCCGAGCCCGCGAAGAGGTCGAGCACAGAGGCCCCGTCCACGGGCCCGATCAGATTGAAGGCGGCCTCGCGAACGCGGTCGCCGGTCGGCCTGGTGTCCACTCCCTTGGGGGCATGGATCGTGTGGCCTTTGCGGCTACCGGCGACGATGCGCACGGAGCTCCCACGACTCCTCGAGCATCCGGCCCAGCGTCTCGGGTCGTGCGCCCGGGAGGTGGACGCGAACGGCGGCCAGGCGCTTGCCCCACATCACCTCGGTGCACACGTCGGGATGCTCCTGGACCGCCTGGTGGATTCCGCCCTCGTCGAGCATCACGTTCATGTGCTCGTCGTCCCAGAGGGTGGCGAAGATCTTTCCGTTGACGCGGAACGAGGGACGGCCGTGGTGGTCCTGCTCGACCGCGCTCCGGCAGGGCGAGCGCGAGCTCGCGGGCCTCGTCGCTAGTCAAGGACGGCGACCGCCTCGACCTCGACCAGCAGCCCCGGCCGCGCGAGGGACTCCACGCCGACGTAGGTGCTCGCCGGCTTGTGCTCGCCAAACGCGGCCGCGCGCGCGTTCATGAGCGGCTCGAGCAGCTGGGGACGGTTGTCGACGACGAAGATCGTGATCTTCAGGATGCTCTCCAGCGAGCCGCCGACCGCCTCGACGGCGGTGGCAAGGTTGCGGAAGGCCTGCTCGGCCTGCGTGAAGTGATCCTCGCCGGCCAGCTGCCCGTCCGCGGTCGAATCCGACCTGGCCGCTGATGAAGACGATCCGCGACCCGCGTGCGATCGCGACGTGACTGTAGGTGGGCCGCTCGAGGAGCCCCTCGGGATCGATCAGCTCGACTGCCACTAGAACCACTCCTCTCTGCCGTCGGGATGCACGCGGCGCAGCCAGAGCGGCCGCGGCTCGAGCGTACCCCGAAGGTAGCGGACGTGAGCGAGTGCCAGGCGATCAGATGACGAGGCGCCGGCACGCCTCTTCGACGGGCACCCACGCCGCGTCGAGCACGAGACCGTCAGGATCGGCCACCGCGAGGTCGCCCTCCCAGGCGGCGACGTCGAAGGTCCAGACGGTCGCGAACCAACTCTCGCGCCGCTCGTCCACCTGCGCCGTGAACGCGACGGGCCGGGATCGAGGACACGTGATCCCGGTCTCTTCCTCGACCTCGCGAACGACGCGCCTCGGTGACGAGCTCGCCAGGCTCGACGCCGGCCGCCGGGAAGCACCCAGAACGGCTCCTCACCCGGCCCGGCCTGCCGCACCATCAGCAGGTCATCGCCGAAGCGGATGATCGCGACGGCGATCTCCACCGGCTCAGGCGGCAACGTCTGCGTCGCCGAACATCCGCTCGACCTCGTCGTCCAGCGGCCCTTCGTAGTCGAGGAGCCCCCCGGCAGCCTCGCGCGCGCGCTCGAGGAGCGCGCGATCCGCCCGCAGCTTCGTGAAAGCGAGGTCGGACAGCCCCGACTGCCGCGTCCCGAGCAGCTGGCCCTCGCCCCGGATCTCGAGATCCGCCTCGGCGAGCTCGAAGCCGTCGGTCGTGCGGACGAGCGCCTCCAGGCGGGAGAGCGCCGACTCCGTCAGCTCTTCCTTGGGGCGCGAGACGAGCAGGCAGTACGACTGCTCGGAGCCGCGGCCGACGCGTCCGCGCAGCTGGTGGAGCTGGGCGAGCCCGAAGCGGTCTGCCTCCTGGACGATCATGATCGTCGCGTTCGGGACGTCGACGCCGACCTCGATCACCGTCGTCGCCACGAGCACGTCCAGCTCCCGGGCCTTGAACCGTCCCATCAGCTCGCGCCGTTCGCGCGGGACGAGCCGTCCGTGCAGGCACGCGACGCGCAGGCCGCGCAGCTCGGCGCGCCGGAGCCGCTCGGTCTCCTCCTCGGCCGCGCGCGCCTCGATCGTCTCCGATTCGGTGATGAGCGGACAGATGACGAAGGCCTGGCTCCCCGCCTCGAGGTGGCCGCGCAGGCGGCGGTATGCCTCGGCGCTGCGATCCTGCCCGACCCAGCGCGTGATCACCGGCTTGCGCCCGGCCGGGGGATGCGTGATCTCGCTCACCGCCAGGTCCCCGTAGACGGTGAGCGCGAGCGTCCGGGGGATGGGCGTTGCGGTCATGTGCAGCGTGTGCGCGATCCGCCCCTCGGCCAGCGCCTTGCGCTGCTCGACGCCGAAGCGGTGCTGCTCGTCGATCACGGCCACGGCAAGGTCGCTCAGGTCGACGCCCTCCTGGATGAGCGCGTGCGTGCCGACGAGGATGCTCGCGCCGGTGTCGCGCTGCCCCTTCGGGACGGAGCTGGTCAGCAGGCCGACGCTGACGCCGATCTGCCGGCAGAGCTCCTCCACCGTGAGAAAGTGCTGTTCGGCGAGCGTCTCGGTCGGCGCCATGAACGCGCCGCGGTATCCCGCCTCGACCGCGCGCAGAAGCGCGTACAGCGCCACCACCGTCTTGCCCGAGCCGACGTCGCCCTGAAGGAGCCGCTGCATCGGGGCCGAACGGCCCAGGTCCGCGTCGATCTCGGTGATGGCTTTCTCCTGGTCGAGCGTGAGCTCGAAGGGAAGGGCCTTCCGATAGCGCGCGATCAGCTCCCCGGGCGCCTCCAACGCGGGCGCGACGGCTTTCTCTTCGCCCCGGTGCCTCCGCAGCAGCCCGAGCTGGAGGACGAGCAGCTCCTCGAAGGCGAGCCGCCGGCGGCCGGTCTCCGCCTCTTCCTTGGAGCGCGGCCGGTGCAGCGCCCACAGCGCATCGGCCCGCAGCGGCAGTCCTTCGCGCTGCTTCAGCTCCGCCGGCAGCGGGTCGGGAAGGTCACGCGCATGGACGAGCGCGGCGCCGACCACCTCCCGCAGCTTCTTCGGCGTGACCTCCTCGCTCGCGGGGTAGACGGGGGCGAAATCGGCTGTCGCGACGACCCCGTTCAGGTCGAATGAGCGGACGTCGAACCCGTACCTCCCGGGCCGTCCGCGCAGCCGGACGTGCTTTCCGGGCTGCAGCTGCCGCGCGAGCCACGGCTGGTTGAACCACGTCGCGGAGATCGTTCCGCTGCCGTCCGCCACCCGGGCGGTGAGGATCTTGAGGCGGCCACGACGCCGTTCCGAGACCGAGAGGATCTCGCCGGCGATGGCCACGTCCTCGTCCCCGAAGAGGTCGGCGATACGCCGCTCGGGAGCCGGCGACTCGTACCGGCGCGGGCGGTAGCGCAGGAGATCGCCCAGGGTGCGTAGGCCGAGCTTGGCGAGCCGCTTCTGGACGGCCGGCCCGACGCCGGCGAGCACGTCCACCGCGCGCTCGAGCGCCTCGGGATTCGGGGCCCCTCGCGGGCGGGGCCAGTCGGAAGGCGGGTCCACGCCTGCGAAGCCGCTTGGAAGCACGGCTCCAGTCTAGGAACAGGTCCGGCTAGGACTGCTGCGTCTGCTTCGGTGCCTTGGCGGCCTTCTGCACCTTGCCGGCCTTCAGGCAGCGGGTGCAGACGTAGGCGCGCTTGGCATGGCCGTTCACGAGGATGCGAACGTGCTGCAGGTTCGGCTCGAACCTACGCCGCGTTGCGACCATCGAATGGCTGCGGCTGTTGCCGAAGGACGGCTTCTTGCCACAGACTGAGCACACCTTGGACACGCGGCGAGTGTAGCTACTGACGGTCCTGGCCGGCTAGCCAGCCCGCCTGGTACCGCGTCAGCTCGCTCTTGGGAAAGCGTGCATACGCCTCGGGTGGCTCGGTGGTCTCCCGGTCGACGCCGGCGCGATGTCGTTGTGCGGTTTCGTCCACGGTGTACGCACCCCAATCCGGGCCCGTCGACCGGTCGCGGGCTCCGACGGAGAGCACCAGGCACGGTGCCTCACCGGCGCCGAGGATCGTGTGGTTCGTTCCCGCCGGGCAGTGCAGGAAGTCCCACCGGCGCAACGGCCGCTCCTCGCCTTCCACGATGGCGAGCGCTTCGCCGGCGAGGACGAGGAAATCCTCCTGGTCGTTCTCGTAGTGGTACATCGACAGCGGCTCGCCGGGGCCGAGCAGTGTCACGTTTATCCCGACCTGCGGGAAATCCGCGGCGCCTTCGAAGCCCGCGCCCTCGAACTCGCAGAGGACGCCGCGACCCTTGCGGTCCCACCACTGCGCGTCGCGCGCGTTGAGGATGAACCAGCCCTGCCCTTTCGGGACGAGTCCGTGCTCGGTCTCGACGAGCTCCGACTCGGGAACCATGGCGGGCTGCGCCTAGTGCCCGGCGGTGGCGCGGAGCTGCGAGAACATGTCCGCCATCTCGAGCGCGCTCTGGACAGCCTCCTCGGCCTTGTCGAGCCGCTCCTCGGCCTGCTCGGTCGTCTCGGTGGTGAGAACGCCGAACGAGACGGGCGTCCCCGTCTCGAGCGCCGCGAGCTGGAGGCCGCTGGCCGCTTCGGAGGCGATCAGGTCGAAATGCTTCGTTTCGCCCCGGATGATGCAGCCGAGGGCGACCACGCAGCCGTACCGTCGCGTCTTGGCGAGGGCCATGGCCGCGAGCGGCAGCTCGAACGCTCCGGGGACAGCGGAGATCGTGACCGCGTCCTTCGCTACGCCGCGGGCCTCGAGCTCGTCGAGCGCCCGCGTGAGCAGCTTGCTCGTGATCTCGCCGTTGAAGCGGCTGACCACGATGGCGACCGCGAGCTTGTCACCGTGCGCCTCGCCCTGCAGCGTCCGGTAGCCGCCGGGGATGTCCAGACCGCCGGGCGCGTGCTCGGCGACCGGTTCGGGCTCGGGCTCCGGTTCGGGCTCGGCCTCCGGCTCGGGTGGAGGCGGTGGCGGCGCGTAGACCGGCTCGGCGACAGCGACGGGCTCGGGCTCCGGCTCGTTCTCGGGCTCGTCCTCTTCGTCGGATTCATCGGCGACGTCCTCGACCGCGTCCTCGGCCGCGTAGGCCGGGACAGGCTCGGTGCCCGCCGCGGCCGGCTCGGGGTCCCGGTCCCACGGCGCCCGCTCCGGTTCCTCCAGCTCGGGCTCGTCGAGATGGAACGGGCGGCGGGAGCCTTCGGAGCGCTCAGTCATCCTGCGCATTCTCTACTTCATATCGGAGGTCCTGGTGGTGGAGGCGATGGCCGAGCTTGGACTTCTTCGTCTCCAGGTATCTCCGGTTCTCGGCATTGGGCGGGACCTCGATCGGAACCTGCTCCACCACGGTGAGCCCGAACCCCTCCAGCCCGACGATCTTCTTCGGGTTGTTGGTGAGGATCCTGATCGTGGACAGGCCGAGGTCGGCGAGGATCTGGTTGCCGATCCCCCAGTCGCGCGCGTCGGCGGGGAAGCCGAGCTCGATGTTCGCCTCGACGGTGTCGAGCCCGGTCTCCTGCAGCTCGTACGTCTTGAGCTTGTTCAGCAGCCCGATCCCGCGGCCTTCCTGCGCCATGTACAGCAGGACGCCGCGTTCCTCGGCCGAGATGCGCCGCAGCGCGAGGTCGAGCTGCTCGCCGCAGTCGCAGCGCAGCGAGTGGAAGACGTCCCCGGTCAGGCACTCGGAGTGGACGCGGACGAGCACGTTCTCGCCGCCTTCGACGTTCCCGCGCACGAGCGCGAGGTGCGGGCGCCCCGTGAGCGTCTCGCGGTACGCGATGGCGGTGAACTCGCCGTACTCGGTGGGGAGCCGCACCGTCGCGGTCCGCTCGACCAGCTTCTCCCTGCGCCGGCGGTACTCGACGAGGTCGGCGACCGTGATCATCTTCAGGCCGTGCCGCTCGCAGTACGGGATGAGGTCGGGGACGCGCGCCATCGTCCCGTCGTCCTTCATGACCTCGCACACGACGCCGGCCGGCGTGAGGCCCGCGAGCTGGGCCAGGTCGACCGCCGCCTCCGTCTGCCCCATCCGCTCGAGCACGCCGCCGGGACGCGCGCGCAGCGGAAGGATGTGGCCGCCTTCGATCAGATCGTGCGGGCCGGACGAGGGGTCGATCGCGACCGCGATGGTGTGCGCTCGATCGGCCGCGGAGACGCCGGTGGCAATCCCCTCGCGTGCGTCGATCGTCGTCGTGTACGCCGTCCCGAGCCGCGACTCCCGCTCGCTCGCGAGCAGGCGGAGGTTCAGCTCCTCCGTGCGCTCCTCCGTCAGGCACAGGCAGATCACGCCCCGCCCGTGCGTGGCCATGAAGTTGATCGCGTCGGGGGTGGCGAACTCGGCCGCGATGGTGAGGTCGCCCTCGTTTTCGCGGTCGGGCGCGTCCACGACGACCACGAACTTGCCGGCGCGGAAGTCCTCCAGCGCCTCCTCGATCGTCGCGAAGGCAGCCGTGCGCTCCTGGAGCTCCATCGGGCTAATCGTATTGGCTGGTGACGAGGCGCTCGACGTACTTCGCGAGGACGTCGGCCTCGAGGTTGACCTCGTCGCCTGGGCGCAGCGTTCCGAGAGTCGTGACTTCGCGCGTGTGCGCGACGAGGGCGACGGTAAAGGCGTCCTGGTCGAGCGCGGCAATGGTGAGCGAAACGCCCTCGACCGTGATCGAGCCCTTCTCGACGCAGTAGCGGAGGATCTCCGGCGGCGCCTCGATCGTCAGCCGCTCGCCGTCCCAGGCACGCACGCGCCCCACGCCGTCCACGTGGCCCTGGACGTAGTGGCCGCCGAGCGGGTCGCCGGCGCGCAGCGCGGGCTCGAGGTTGACCTCGCGGCGGAAGGGCTTCGCGCGCGCGAGCGTCTCCTCCATCACGTCGAACGCGAGCCGGCCGTTCTCCCGGCCGCTGACGGTCAGGCAGACGCCGTCGACGGCGACCGAGTCGCCGATCTCAGGCTCGAGCGAGGATTGGATGACGAGCCTGCCCTCGCCTGCGGAGACGACCGCGGCGCGCTCGCGAACGATTCCGGTGAACACAGGGGAAGGCTAACCCGCCATCGCAAGCGCTTCGAGCGTCTCGCGGGCGAGCATGTGCAGGTGGCCGCGGCTCACGTCCGAGCGGCGCAGCTCGAGCATCAGCTCCTCGACCGCCTCGGCACCTTCCCCCGAAAGCCCGTCGGTCGTGAGCTCGGCGCGGATGGCGTCGTCGTCGATCTGGCCGGTCAGCCAGTGGGTGATCAGGTCGATGTTCTTGTCCTCAGGGCTCATGGATATAGGCGGTCAGGAGCACGTCCTCGCCGACCGGTCGCGCATTCAACCGGAAGAGCGGGACGGCTGCCGCAAGGTCGCCGAGGAAGCGCGGCCCGGCTCCGCCGATCACGGCCGCGACGAAGACGAGCAGCTTGTCCACGAGGCCGGCCTCGAGGAAGGCGGTCGCGAGCGTCGGGCCTCCCTCGAGCAGGAGCGACTGGACGCCATCCTCACCGAGCCGCGCCAGCTCCTCGTCGAGCGGGCCGCTGAGCAGCTCGAGCTCGGAATCGCCGGGGAGCGGCCCTTTCCCGAACGCGAGCCGGCGCGGCTGGCGAGGCGCTTCCACGCCGCGAGCGTCGAGCCGCGGACTGTCCGCCCGCACCGTTCCCATGCCGACTGCGACGGCGTCGGACGCGGCGCGGAGCTCGTGCACGAGCCGTCGGCTCTCCTCGCCCGAGATCCAGCGGGAGCCGGGAAGGGTCACGCGGCCGTCGAGCGTGACCGCGACCTTGTACGTCACCTGCGGACGGCCCTCAGCGGCCCACGTCCGCCAGGCCTCGTTCTGCCGCCGCGCTTCGAAGGAGTCGACCAGCTCGGTTTCGACGCCGGCGGCGGCAAGCCGCTCGAGCCCTCCACCGTGCTCCGGGACGGGATCGAGCGACCCGGCGACGACGCGCGCGATGCCGGCCTCGAGCACCGCGTCCACGCACGGCGGCGTGCTGCCGTGGTGCGTGCAGGGCTCCATGGTCACGTACATCGTCGCGCCGCGCGCCTCTTCGCCGGCTGCGGCGATCGCGTTCACCTCGGCGTGCGGGCCGCCTCGCCGCTCGTGCCAGCCCTCGCCCACGACCTCGCCGTCCTGCACGAGGACGGCGCCGACGACCGGGTTCGGGTACGCCGTGCCGCGGCCTCGCTCCGCCAGCTCCAGCGCGCGCTCGAGGCTCACTGCACCGCGGCGGAGAGCTCGCGGTACGCCGCGACCTGATCCTCGTGCGCGAACAGGCTCGAGCCGGCGACGAAGAGGTCGGCGCCCGCCTCGCGCAGCTCACGGACGTTCTCCATCCCGACGCCGCCGTCCACCTGGATGTGGATCTCGGCCGGAAGGAGCTCGCGCAGCCGCCGCACGCGCTCGGTCGTCTCGGGGATGTACGCCTGTCCCGAGTAGCCGGGATGGACGCCCATGCACAGGACGAGGTCGACATCGCCTGCGGTCGCCGCGACCTCTTCCGGCTCGGTCTCCGGGTTGAAAGCGATGCCTACGCAGAGCCCGAGCTCGCGGGCCCGGGCGACGAGTGGCGCGGGATCCGGCACGACCTCGTGATGGAACGTGACGTGGTCGGCGCCTGCCTTTCTGAACATCTCGAAGTGGTGCTCGGGGTTGTCCACCATCAGGTGGACGTCGAGGATCCCGCCTTTCGCGCGGAAGATCGGAGCGATCGCCTGCGAGACGATCGGCCCGATCGTGATCGGCTCGACGAAGTGACCGTCGCCGACGTCGAACTGGAAGATCTTCGCGCCGCCGTCCAGCAGCGTCGTCATGTCGCGGCCGAGGTTGGCGAAGTCGGCCGCATAGATCGACGGCTCGATTTCCGGCCCGCGCATCCACTCGTTCCAGCTCACAGTGGCGATTTAACAGAAACCACATCGTGCGCGAGTACCCTCGCGCCCGATGAGACGCATGCTCGCGCTGGCAGCGGTCGTGGCTGCCGCCTTGTGCGGGGCGAGCTCGGCGGCCGCTCCTCCCTCCTCGATCGCGGCGCTGGGCGACTCGATCACACGCGCGTTCAACGCCGGCCGCATCCCGTTCCGCGACGCATCGAGCTACTCGTGGGCGACGGGGACGCAGGTCTCGAGCCCCGCGCGGCGCCTGCGCGTGCGGTTGTCGTACAACGACGCGAAGGACGGGGCGCGGATGCGCGACCTTCCGGCCCAGGCTGCGCACGCCGCCGACCAGGAGGCGGACGACGTCCTGATCCTCATGGGCGCGAACGACATCTGCCATGGCGGCGTGTCGGGAATGACCAGCGTCACGCGGTTCCGCTCCGACTTCGAGAGCGCGATACGGATCCTGGCTACCGACCTCCCCGACGCGCCATACAGGTGCTGAGCATCCCCGACCTCTACCGGCTCTGGCAGATCGAGAAGGGCCACTTCCTCGCGCGTACCGCCTGGCGCTTTCTGCACACCTGCGACGCGCTGTTGCAGCGGCCGCAGTCGAACGCGCCGGAGGATGTCGCGCGGCGGGCGCTCGTGCGCGACCGTCTCGTCAGCTTCAACGACGTGCTCGGAGACGTCTGTGCCGAGTACGTCCAGTGCACCTACGACGACGGCGCCGCGTTCCGGACGAGGTTCGACCGGGGAGACGTGTCGTCGCGCGACTTCTTCCACCCCTCACGGGACGGCCAGGAGCTGCTCGCCGGCGTCGCCTGGCGGACGGGCTTCACGGCACCCTGAGGCGGGCGATGAAGAATCCCGACGTCCGGTGGACGTGCGGGAGCGTCAGCAGGAGCTCGGGACGACGCGGATGGCGGAAGTCCGGCCACTCGTCGCCGAGCGGCTCGGGCTCGAGGCCCAGGGCGTCGACCACCGCCTCGTTCTCCGCCGCGTTGATCGTGCAAACGGAGTACGTGACCGTCCCGCCCGGCTTCACGCGCTCGGCAGCGGCGCGGAGAAGCGCCAACTGAAGCTCGGGGAGCGGCTCTGCGCGCCAGCGCGCGTCCGGCCGCGACGCGAGGATGCCGAGCCCGGAGCAGGGCGCGTCGACGAGCGCGCGGTCGAAGCCGGTGAGCTCGGGCGGCAGCGCGAGCCCGTCGGCGTTCACGACGGTGACGTTCGCGGCGCCGAGGCGGCGCGCGTTCTCCTCCAGCTCGCGCGCCCGGCCGGGGTGCTTCTCCACCGCCACGACTTCGCCTGCGAGCATCGTCGCCTTCCCGCCCGGGGCCGCGCACAGGTCGAGCGTCCGCTCGCCCTCGCGTGAGCCGACCGCCAACCCCGCGAGCTGCGAGCCGCGGCTCTGCGGCCAGATGCGCCCGTCCGCGAGCGCCTGCTCGTCGACCCGCTCGACCCGGTACGCGCCCGGGATGTCCGTGCGGCTCGCCCTCGATCTCACCGCGGACGAGCCGCACAACCGTCTCAGGCGGCTCGTTCTGGGCGCGCATGAGCGCGAGCGCCTCCTCCGCCCCCCACTCCCGCCACCAGGTCTCCGCGACCCAGTCCGGGTAGGAATGGGCGAGAGCAGCCTCCTCGGGCGTCCGCTTCCGCAAGATGCCCGAGCGTGAACCGCCTCAGGACGGCATTCGTGAATTTCACCGCTCGCTCGAGCCCGGCTGCGCGCACGAGCTCCACCGACTCGCCCACGGCCGCATATGCGGGAACCGCATCCAGGTAGCCGAGCTGGTATGCGCCGATCCTCAGAGCGGCGCGGACCGGAGGGTCGAGCTTGCGCATGGGACGGCGGCCGACCTCCTCGAGCGCGTGGTCGAGCGTGCGTGCCCGTTGCACCGTCCCGTACGCGATCCGCTGCGCGAGCGCGCGGTCGCGCGCGTCCAGGCCGGCGGCCGCGCCGGCGAGGGCGCGGTCGGCGTACGCGTCCTCCTCGAAGACGCGCAGGACGACGTCGTACGCGACTCGGCGGGCCGGTGCGATCACGTGTCGCCGCGCATGAAGGCCACGTCCGGCTCCCACGAGTCGACGACGTCGCCGAGGCCGTGCGCGCGCACGTGTGTCTCGACGCGCCGGAAGAGCTCGCGCTGGTCGCCCTCGAGCAGGGCGAGAAGGTCGTCCCATCCCTCCAGCGGGTGGTGCTCCAGCTCCCACTCGAGGTAGTCGTGGAACGGACGGACGCGGCCCTCGAGGGCAAACAGCAGCGTAAGCAGGTGGCCCGCCGCCTCCGCTTCGTGCAGCCGCCCGCCGATGCCCGCGGGCCGCTTGAGCCCGCGGTAGAGCGAGTTCATGTACGCGTCGAGCGCGAGCGGAGGGATCGACTTCGTCTCCTCCTCCGAGAGGCGGCCCCTCTCGTCGATCACGCGCTGGATCTCGCCCGTCCTGTCGATGATCGCCTGGGCGCGCGTGAGCGTGTACCGGTCCCATTTCGGGTAGTCGCCCCGAAACCGGTCGAGGGTCATCACCCCGACCTCGACGTGCCGGCCTCGAGGCCCGTCGAGCTCGGGGACGGGCGCCGTGACGACCAGCCGCACGTCGTAGTCCGAGTCGGGCCGGACGTTCGCCCCTTTCCCGCGCGAGCCGCCGAGGAAGAGGCCGACCACGCGGTCGTCCGCGCGCGCCCGCTCGACCAGGTCGTCGAAGCTCAGGCTCCTGCATACGAAGATGGCCCAGCCGAGCAGGTCGCGCTGCCAGCGAACGTACTGCTCGCGATAGCGCCGCCCGCGCTCGCGGAACTCCTCGGCGTCGGGATCGCTCGGATTCGCGGCCAGCCAGTCGTCCAGCGCCAGCCAGTGCAGCGTCTCGTAGCGGTCCCAGTCGTCGAGCGAGGAGTCGATCAGCGAGACGACGCGCACGCCCGCGGACTCGAAGCGGGCCACCGTCTCGGGCAAGGGAAGGAAGTCCTCCCACCCTTCTTTGAGCTCGACGTCCGCCGGCAGCGGCCACGCGCGCCAGTACGGCTCTCCCACGGCGACGAACGGCGCGGCAGGCTTCAGCCGGTTGAGCGTCTCGACGAGACCGCCGTAGGCGAAGGACGCGCCAAGGCACAGGGCGGCGTCGTAGGCGCCCGGCTCGATCTCGAAATCCTTCGCGTCTGCTTCGACCACCTCGATCAGGTCGGTCGCCCGCTCGCGCGCGACCGCGGCGAACTCCGGCGCGTTCTCGACACAAGTGATGCGGCAGCCGAAGGCGTCCGCGAGGATCCGCGCCGGTCCTCCCTTGCCCGAGGCGATGTCGAGGACGCTCGACTCGGGCCCGAGCTCGAGCAGCTCGCCGAGCCGGCGGATCTTCTCGGGGCTCGTCGGATTCTGGACCTCGTGGTGGCGCGACTCCACCACCGCGTACCACCACGGCATCAGCGCAGCCCCCTGAGGAACTCCTCGTACGTCATGCGCCGCTTCCCCTCGGGTTGCACCTCGACCGGGACGGCGCGGCCGTCCTCCACCCGCGCGCGCCAGACGATCACCGGCCGGCCCTCCAGCTCGGCGCGCGCGCCGATGTGTGGGGAGAGGGCGCGGACGCGGTCGACGATCTCCTGCGCGGGCGCAGACCAGTCGAGCCGGCGGTCGTCGGCCGTGATCTTCTCCGCATACGTCGCGCCCTCTTCGGGCTGGGGCGCGAACTGCGGATTCGCGAGCACGCGCTCGAGCAGCTCCGCCGCGAGCGGCGCGGCCCTGGCGTAGACGGCGCCTGCGTCGTCCTCCGGCCCGATCGGAAACGCCTGCTCCGCCGCGATCGGGCCGGCGTCGAGCTCCGCAGTCGTGCGGTGGATCGTCACTCCGGTCTCCTGGTCGCCGGCCATGATCGCCCGCTCGACCGGCGCGGCGCCGCGCCAGCGCGGAAGCAGCGAAGGGTGGACGTTCAGCCAGAGCGCGCGGTCGAGCAGTTCGGCCGGAATGAGCGCGCCGTACGCGACGACCACGACGGCGTCGGCGTCCGGGTCGAAGCCGGCGAGCCGCTCAGGCTGGCGCACCTCGATCCCCAGCCGCCCGGCGACGACCTTGGCCGGAGGCGGGCCGACGTCGCGGCCTCGGCCGCGCGGCCGGTCGGGCCGCGTCAGCAGATAGGCGATGTCGTGGCGGGACGCGAGCCGCTCCAGCACGTCGGCGCCGAAGGGCGCCGTCGCGGCAACCGCAAGACGATCCAACCTACTGAAGGACGGGCTGCGGCCGGAGGATGCCGAGCGCCTGCCGCCGGCTCTCGTCGTCGGTGCGGTCGAGGATCAGCGTGCCGTCCAGATGGTCCAGCTCGTGCTGGGCGACGCGCGCCGTCAGCCCCTCGAGCTCCAGCCGGACGTCGCGGCCCTCCTCGTCCTTGGCCTCGACGGTCACGGTGAGCGACCGTTCGACCGGCACGCGGATGCCCTGCATGGAGAGGCAGCCCTCCTCGTCGACGTCCGACTCGTCCGAGCGCCCGACGATGCGCGGGTTGACGAGCGCGGCCACCTCGTCCTCGTCCTTCTGGAAGACGAAGACGCGCCGCAGCATTCCGATCTGGTTCCCGGCGAGGCCCACGCCGTACGCGTCCTTCATGAGCTGCTTCATGCGCTCGACGAGCCGCCGGAGGTCGTCGTCGAACTCCTCGACCTCGCGCGCCTCCAGCTTGAGCACCGGGTCGGGGTACTGGCGGATCTGCGCGAGCGCGGCGAGGCGGATCGCCTCCTCCTGCGGGTCGCGCTCCTCCTCGATGACCTGGCCGACTTCTTCGGACATGTCGCAAAGTCTAGGAGGGATTGGCGGGCCCCGCACGCCGCCGGGCTGCGTCCGCTTGGTTCGAGGCAAGGACGCAGGGAGCGCCCGTATGCCTGTCATACGGGCGCGACTGAGGACGCCGCCTCGGGCCGAGCGGCACTGTCCGGCGGCCTCAGCGGTGCCCGCCGAGCCCTCCCTCGTCGGAGGACCGGCCCGAACGAGCGCGCGCAGCTCTCGGCGGCCCGTACAGGTCGTTCAGGTTCTCGAGCCACCAGGTGGCACCGGCGGCGGCGTAGTCGGCCGGCGAGACAACGCGTGAGTAGCCGTGGACGACGATGTCGCCGTCCCCCACCGCGGCGGCTCCCGCGGCCACGTCGTCGGGAGTCATCGTCATGGCATCCCTGCCCGCGCTGTTCGCGAACCAGCCGTCGTAGCGGGCGGCGCGCTCGAGCATGTCCGGGCTGTTCGCACCGATCCAGATCGGGATCTTGCCCTCCGGCAGGGGGTTCAGCCGAACGCCGTCCACCTCCTCGCCGTCGAACCAGGAGCGCAGTGTCTCGAGCCCCCGGTCGAGCAACTCGACCCGGCGCGCGCGAGAGAAGCTCTCGCCGAAGCGCTCGAATTCGCCGCGATTACCGCCCAGGCCCGCGCCGAAGACGACGCGACCTCCGCTCAGCCGGTCGAGTGTGGTGAGCTCGAGCGCGAGATCCTGGACGCGCCGGCGCGGGACGGGCGTGATCCCGGTGCCGAGCCGGATCGTCTCCGTCCGGAGCGCACACGCCGTGAGCGTGACCCACGGGTCGGCCGAGGGCATGCCCCAGACGAACGCGAGGTGGTCCCACGATCCAGAGGCCCTCCCAGCCCGCCGCTTCCGCGTCTGCCGCGAGGTCGGCGACGAAGCGAGCGTCCGAGTACGAGCCGATGTTGGCGACAGAGCAGTCCGTACTTCACGCCTACAAGCTTTGCGGATCGACGTCGACGACGGCGGTCAGCCCGGCCCGGCGCATCGCGACGGCCGCGTCGGCGAGGAGAGCCGCCGCGTGCGACGAGATCCGCCGCGGCTGGTCGGTCTTCGCCACGAGCTGGGAGCGGTGGCGGCCGCGGAGCCGCAGCAGTGGAGCGGGGCCGAGCAGCTCCTCGCCCAGCCCTGCCTTCAGCTCGGTGAGCAAGCGGGTGGGGCCGTCCTGGTCGGGACCTGACGCGACGATGCGGACGAGGTGCCTGAAGGGCGGGTAGCCGAGCTCGCGGCGCCGCTCGATCTCCTCTGCGAGGAAGCCCGCGACGTCGTGACGCGCCGCGTAGCGGATCGCGCGCGCATCCGGCTGGAAGGTCTGGACGAGCACGCGCCCGGGCGCATCGCGGCCGCTCCGCCCCGCCAGCTGCGTGAGGAGCTGAAAGGTGCGCTCCTCGGCGCGAAAGTCGGGGAGCCCGAGCCCGGTGTCCGCGTCGACGACCGCGGCGAGCGCGACGCCCTCGAAGTGGTGTCCCTTCGCGACCATCTGCGTCCCGACGAGCACGGCGCGATCGGTGGCCGCGAAGCGGGCGAGCGCCTTCGCGGCGGCGCCCGGCTTGGCCACCGCGTCAGCGTCGAGCCGCATCAGCTCCAGCTCGGGAAACTGCGCGGCGAGCTCTCGCTCGAGCCGCTGGGTCCCGGCTCCGAGCCGGGCCAGCTCGGCCGAGCCGCACGACGGGCACGTCTCCGGCGCGCCCTCCGCGAAGCCGCAGTGGTGGCAACGGAGCCGGCCGTCGCGGTGCAGGACGAGCGAGACGTCGCAGTTCGGGCACCGGATCGTCTTGCCGCATGCGCGGCAGTGCAGCGCCGGCGCGACTCCGCGGCGGTTCAGCAGCAGGATCGCCTTCCCTCCCCGCTCCACCACCGCTCCCAGCTCCGCCAGCAGCGGCGCCGAGAGCGGATAGCCCTTCTCGTAGCGGAGGTCGACGACGCGCACGGGCGGAAGCGGCGCCGCCAGCCGGCCGCCCAGATCGAGCCGCTCCAGCCGCTCCCAGCTCTCGGGACGGGGCGTCGCGCTGCCGTACACGGCGACCGCGCCCTCGAGCGAGGCGCGCTTCGCCGCCACCGTCCGCGCGTCGTAGCGCGGATCCGACTCCTGCTTGTACGACGCGTCGTGCTCCTCGTCCACGCAGATCAGGCCGAGCCCTTTCATCGGGGCGAAGACGGCAGAGCGAGCGCCGATGACGACGCGCGCCTCGCCCGAGGCGATTCTCACGCGCTCGTCCCGCCGCTCCGCGTCCCCGAGCGCGGAATGGAGGATCGCGATCCGGTCGCCGAAGCGGGTCTCGAAACGGCCGACGGCCTGGGGCGTGAGCCCGATCTCGGGGACGAGCACGATCGCGCCCAGGCCCCGCTCCAGCGCCGCCTCGCACGCCTGGAGATACACCTCGGTCTTGCCGCTCCCGGTCGCGCCATACAGGAGGAAGTTGGCGCCGAGCCCCTCGTCCATCGCGCCGACGATGCGGCCGACCGCGTTCTCCTGCGAAGGGCTGAGCGCCGCCGGGCGGGCCTCGCCGCCAAGGGCGTCGCGCTCGGCGGGACGGGGACGCTCCGCACGCGCCTTCCGCTTCAGCGGAGCGATGAGCTCGAGCGCCCGGGCGGGCGTGGAGCCGTAGTAGCCGGCGATCCAGAGCGCAAGGTCGACGAGCGGCGCCGGCACCTCGTCCACGACCTTCTCGATCGGCGCCGCCTCGATGCCTTCGGGCGGCGACTGCGCCACCTCGACGACCACGCCGCGCCGCGTCGCGTTGCCGAAGCGCACTTGCACGACGGCGCCCGGCCCGACCTCGTCCGGAACCTCGTAGGTGAACGGCCGGGCGACCGAGCGCGCGGTTACGAGCGGATAGACGGAGGCGAACGCCATCCGTCCAGCGTAGTGAGGGGTGGGGCTAGATCCCTGCGGCCTTGAGAATCAGTTCGGTGCCGAAACCGAGCAGCAGCCGCCGCAGGATCATCCACGCGACGAGCACCGGGTGCCCCATCCGCTGCATGACCTTCACGAGCTGAAGGACGACGTAGAGGATGGAGCCCGCGGCGAGCGCGAGGAAGTGCACCGAGAGCGCCGTCACTCGTCCACGCCTGGCCGACGATCGTGCCGAGGAACGTCGGGCCGCCGCCGATCACGCCGAGGAGCGCGAGAAACTTCCAGCTCGGCGCGCTCGCCGGACATGGGCGCGACGATGCCGAACCCCTCGGTCGCGTTGTGCAGGCCGAAGCCGATGATCAGGAACGAGCGCGAGGCCGATCGCACCGGTGGCGCCGGCCTGACCGATCGCGAGCCCCTCGGAGAAGTTGTGCAGCCCGATGCCCGTCGCGATGAGCAGGGCGAGCCACTTGCCGGGAGACAGATCCCGCCACCCAGTTCGTCTCGAACTCGGCCGCCGAGGCAGCGCCCGGGCCGAGCATCGACTTCTGCCGCTCGCGCGACATCCAGCGCTCGTAGTAGACGAGAGACATCAGGCCGACGGCGAGCCCGGCGACGAAGAGCAGCCCGTACCCGGCCAGCTCGCTCCAGTGCGCGCTTCGACCACGCCTTCCTCGACCGGCTCGAAGCCGTGCTGGACGACATCGATCAGGAGGAAGACGAGGATGCCGGTGGCGAGGGCGCGCAGGCTCGCCTTGAGGGCGGGGCTCGGATTCGACACCCTCCCGAGCGGGAGCCCGAGGAAGATGGTCGAGCCGGCGATCCCACCGAGTAGTACGATCTGTGCAGTCGACAGTGTCAGTTCCTCCTGTTGTAAGGCACACCTTACAAGCGGCCCGGACTATAGACGAGGACAAGCGATGGCGCAAGGACACTCGGTCGACGACTACCTCGAGACGATCTACTTCCTCGCCTTTCCGATCGGCGAGTACCACCCCGTGACGGAGGGGTCGCCCACGCTCGCCTCGCGCGTCGCGGAGATGCTCGGAATCTCGCGCGCCTCCGCCGGCGAGATGCTGAAGCGGCTCGAGGCCGAGGGGCTGATCGAGCGCGGAGAGCAGAAGGAGGCGCTGCTGACGCCGAGAGGACGGGAGCGCGCGGAGCAGGTCGTCCGCCGTCACCGCCTGATCGAGCGGATGCTGACCGACTTCCTCGGCTACACGGCGGCCGAGGCGCACGTGCACGCGGACGAGCTGGGCGACACCTTCTCGGACGAGATGGTCGAGCGGATCTCCGAGCGGCTCGGCAATCCTGACCGCTGCCCGCACGGCTGGCCGGTCGACACCGTGTTCGAGCAGAAGGAGAACAAGGAGCTGTCGCCGCTGTCCGCGCTGGAGCCCGACCGCACGGCCACCATCGTCCGCCTGGCCGAGCACGACGGCGAGCTGCTGCACTGGTTCTACGACCACGGCTACGTGCCGGGCTCGGAAGTCCGGCTGGAGGAGCTCCAGCGCACAGCCGGGCCGATTGCCGAAAAGGCCGCCGCGGGCCTGTTCGTGCGCGCGGCTTGAAGCTCGCGCTCACCTTCGACGACGGTCCTTCCCAGTGGACGGGCCAGGTGCTCCAGCTACTGCACGAGCATGATGCGCGCGCGACCTTCTTCCTGATCGGTCAGCGCGTGCGAGAACGCCCGGACGACGTGCGCCGCATCGTGGAGGCGGGGCACGAGATCGGGAGCCACACCATGACCCATCCCCGGCTGACCGAGATCGGCGACGACGAGGTCCGCCGCGAGATCCAGGACGGAGCACGCGCGGTGGCGGAGGTCGTGGGCGAGAGCCCGCATCTGTTCCGGGCGCCCGGGTTCCATGCAGACGAGCGCGTTCGCAGGATCGTGGCGGAGCTGAAGCTCGACATGGTGTCGGCTGACATCGATCCGCAGGACTGGCAGCCGGGAGTCGTTTCCCACCGGATCCTGTCCGCGGTTCTGCTCCGGTGCAGCAACGGATGCATCGTCGACCTCCATGACGGCTATCCACCGCCGCCGACCCGCTCGCGAGACGACTGCACACCGACGGTGGAGGCGCTCTGGCATCTCCTCCCGGCGCTTCGCGCGGGCGGCTACGAGTTGGTGACCGTCAGTGAGCTCTCACCGGCTGCCGAATAGGTTTACGCCGGGGCAAGCCGCTCGGCGACGACCGCCTCCCCGGCCTCCATGGCGCTGGAGTAGCCCGTCACCGCGGCGAGGAAGTCGTCCCGCTCGAGCGCATAGAGGCGAACCGCGGTTCGCGCAGTGATGGTCGCAGTGCGGGGGATGTCGCGCAGGAGCGCGATCTCGCCGAAGTATTCGAGCGACCCCCGCCCGGCCGGCCGGCCTCCCTCGCTTGCCTCGATCTCACCGTCGAGGACGATGTAGAAGCGGTCGCCCGTCTCACCCTCGCGCACGATCGCCGTTCCGGCCGGATACGAGACCGGGATCAGGCTCGTCGCGAGACGCTCCTTCGCCACGACCGACAGCCCGCGGAAGATGAGAACCTTGTCGATCGCAGCCAGCTCCTCGACCGGCGCGGCCACGGCCTCGTCGATCGAGACGAGGCGGCGCCACGAGAGCCCGACGACTGCGGCGAGGAACAGGCCGATCGCCGCGGCGGCTCCCCGGACTCCAATCGCGTGGATTAGCGGTGGCCCCACGACGGACCCGATCGCCACCCCCGCCATCGCCAGCCCCCAGACGACGCCGAGCACCCTCGCGAGCACCTCGTCGTGGATGATCCGCTGCAGCAGGCTGAAGCCGCCGACGTCCTCCAGCGAGTTGCCGACCCCGACGAGGGCGAGCATCGCGAGTGCCCAGACCTTGTTCGGCCACAGCGCGAGGCCCGCGATCGGGATCCCCCACAGCAGCAGGCCGATGCCGAACGGAGCCGCCAGCCGTCGCCCGGTGAGGGTAACCGAGGCGAATGCGCCGACGAGGCCGCCGGCGCCGAGTGCCGCCGTCAGGTAGCCCACCCAGCTTCCACCGGCATCGAGGAGGCGGAAGGCCATGACGACGATCAGGACGCTGAGCGCGCCCCGCACCAGCGTCTGGGCTGCGAAGAGCCCGACGAGCAGCCGCGGCCGGGAATCCTGCGCGACGACGCGAAAGCCTCCGAGCAGCTCTTCCGCGGGCCGTCCGGCCCGAATCGGCACCACGGGGCGTTCGACCCGGACGAGCAGGACGAGCAGCCCTGAAACGGCATAGATGACGGCCGCACCGGCGAACACGACTCCTGCGCTCGTCGTTCCGACGACGAGACCCGCGAGCAGCGGCCCGGCCAGCGTCGCCAGGCTCTCGGTCGTCAGAGACGCGGCGTTCGCCGCGACCAGCTCGGCCGGAGTCGTAGCCAGCGACGGGAGAAGCGCCGCAACCGTCGGCCGCAGCAGGGTCGAGAAGATCGCAAGCAATCCGGCGAGGGCATAGATGGTCACCTCGGCCGGACCGGCGAAGAACGCAACGGCCGCGCCCGCCGTCGCCGCGGCGGAGGCGAGCTCGATCCACAGCAACACGCGCTCGCGCCGAAACCGGTCCGAGAGGACCGCGGCAAAGGGAGTTGCGAGCGCGGCCGGAACCATGCGCACGACCCCGACGATTCCGACGCCCGTCGCCCCGCGAAGGTCGTACGCGAACACGGAGAGCGCGACGAGGAAGCCCCATTCTGCGACCACGGACGTCCCGTAGACGATCTGCAGCCGCCGCAGCGAAGGGTTCCGCAGGACCGTCCCGTACGCCCCGGCCACTTCCGCGAGCCGCCGAGTCACCGCATGCACGGACACAGCATCACGCATGCCCGAGCTCGGTGCCGAAGGGGCTACGAGCTGGTGACGGTCTCGAGCGCTAGGAAGTGACCGAGGCCGTGGTCCCCGCGGCCTCGCGGAGCGCGTCGGCCTTGTCCGTGCGCTCCCAGGTGAAGTCGTGGTCGTCGCGGCCGAAGTGGCCGTACGCGGCGGTCTTCGAGTAGATCGGCCGCTTCAGGTCGAGGTCGCGCAGGATCGCGCCCGGGCGCAGGTCGAAGTGCTCCGTGACGAGCTGCTCGATGCGCCATTCGGGAATCCGCGAGGTCCCGAACGTCCTCACGGTGATGGACACCGGACGCGCGACGCCGATCGCGTACGCGACGTTGACCTCGCAGCGGTCGGCGAGCTCCGCGGCGACGATGTTCTTGGCGACGTAGCGGGCGGCGTACGCGGCCGAGCGGTCGACCTTCGTCGGATCCTTGCCCGAGAAGGCGCCGCCGCCGTGACGTCCCATCCCGCCGTACGTGTCGACGATGATCTTCCGCCCCGTCAGGCCGGTATCCCCCATCGGCCCGCCGAGGACGAACTTGCCGGTGGGATTGACGTAGACGAAGTCCCGCTCCTCGAAGCGCTTGTCGTCGTACAGGCTGCGCGGGAGGACCGGTCGGATGACGCGCTCGATCAGATCGGGCTTGATCAGCGCCTCGGCGTCGATCCCGTCCGCGTGCTGGGTGGAGATGAGGACGCGCTCGATCTCGACCGGGCGCGTGACGCCGTGCTCGTCCTCCTCGTAGCGCACCGTCACCTGCGCCTTGCCGTCCGGGCGCAGGTACAGGAGGTCGTCGGCCTTGCGCACCTCCGCCAGCCGCTTGCACAGCTTGTGCGCGAGCATTATCGGGAGCGGCATGAGCTCCTCGGTCTCGCGGCAGGCGTACCCGAACATCATCCCCTGGTCGCCCGCGCCGAGCCGGTCGAGCGGATCGTCGTCGCCCGGGTCGTGCTGCACCTCGTAGGCGGTGTCCACGCCCTGTGCGATGTCCGGCGACTGCTCGTCGATCGCGACGACAACGGCGCACGTGTGCGCGTCGAAGCCGAAGTCGGAGCGCGTGTAGCCGATGTCCGCGACCTTCTGGCGGACGAGCTTGGGGATGTCGATGTACGTGTTGGTCGTGATCTCGCCGGCGACGATCACGAGACCCGTCGTGACAAGGGTCTCGCAGGCGACGCGGCCGTCGGGATCGTCGGTGAGGACGGCGTCGAGGACCGTGTCCGACAACTGGTCGGCGACCTTGTCGGGGTGGCCCTCGGTGACCGACTCGGACGTGAAGAGGTATTCGCGCTCAGGCATGCGGGCCGAAGCGTACCTACTGGATTCCCAGGAACCCGGTCAGCGTGAAGTCGTCGCCGTTCTCCGAGCCGTACACCACCAGGCCGCGCAATGGAGCGATGTTGTCCTCGTCGACCTGCGGGATCGTGGCGCCGTGCGCCTTCTCGTAGTCGAGCCCGTACTCGATCGTCTCCTTCGCGTCGGCGTAGAGAAACCCGCTCGTCTGATCGGGGACCGCGGCGGACGCCAGCGCGGATTTGTACGCCGAGTCGTCGGCCAGCTTCGGCCCGCTTCCCTGCAGCTTCTCGAGCATGGCGCGGCTGTTCGTGGCCACGAGCTTCCCGTCGAAGACCGTGACGTAGACGGATGTGCCGTTGCCGAGCTTGATTTCCTTTGCCTGGACCGAGCCGACCTGCACCGACTGGATATGCAATCCCCCGGTAGCGGCACCGATCGTGGCCAGGCGGTCGAGGATGTTCCTCGCCTTCGACTCGTCGTCGACGTTCGCCACGAAGAGGACCGCCGGCTGACCTCCCTCGTTCGCGTAGATCGCGAGGCCCCCCTCGCCGTTCAGGAGCCCGAAGACGTCCTTCAGCGTGTAGCCGAGCACCAGTTCGATCGCGGCCCTCTGCTGGTCGAAGTTCGGGATCGAGCCGCCCAGCTTGTCGATCAGCTTGTTGATCCGCTCGCCGATCTTGTTGAACGAGACGTAGGCGATCGCGCCGCCCGGCACCGACGCAGGAAGCTCGGCCGTGTAGTTGCTGACGCCGAGGTCGAGGTTGCCGCTGAAGGTGGAGTTGACCTGGATCCCGTCTGAGGCCGGGGTCACCGCCGCCGTCAGCGCCTCGAGCGTGCCGAACTGGCTCTTCGTCGTCCCCGCGGGCAGGCCGGCGGCCTGCAGCCGCTTGTCGAAGGCCGCCTGGACCGGATCGCCGCGCGCCCACGCGGTCGCGATCGACTCTGCGGGAAGGGCGCTGAAGTGGTCGCTGAAGGCCGAGTCGTCCTCGAGGGAGCCGCTGTCGTTCCGCGCCTTGTCGAAGGCGTCGAGAATGGCCTGGCTCTCGGCAAAGACGGTCCAGCCGTCGACCTGCTCCTGCACCAGCGGGTTCGAGCCTTTGGCCAGGAGCGCATCGAACTTGGCCGCGTCCTTGGGCTTCGTCACGCCCACGACGTCGTTGCCGTTGTGCTGGAAGTCGAGCCAGACGAGGTCGATCTCGCTCCCGAGCGCCGGCTTGACGTCCGTCTCCCAGTCCAGGCCCTCCTGCTGCAGCGACGAGCGCAGGTGGGCGATGAACTTGTCCTTGCCGGGGAAGCGGTCGAGGAGCGCCTTCGCCTTCGTCCACGCCGCTGAATCGAGGTTCGAGTCGACGGCGACGTACGCGGCCGCGCTGCCCGGCGCGACTGCCGCCGCGCCCATCGCGCCTGCCTTGTGACCGCCGGCGGAACCTCCGCAACCGGCCGCGATGAACACCATTGCCGCAGTTGCGATGACCCCGATTTTCAGCCTCATCACTCTTCCCTCGGACGGCGGCCCATCAGCGTAGAGACTAGCTCCAGCAGATCGACGCCCGTGAGCACCTGGCACACCCCCTCCGTGATCGGCAGCTCGATCTCGAGTCGGTGGGCGAGATCGCGGAGCACCGGCGCGGTCGTCAGGCCTTCGACCACCTGGCCGATCTCGGCCGCGGCCTCCTCCGGTGAGGAGCCGCGCGCGATGAGCTCGCCGGCGCGCCGGTTCCTGCCGAGCCTGCTCCAGCACGTCACCATCAGGTCGCCCATCCCGGCCAGGCCGGCGAACGTTTCGGGACGGGCGCCGCAGGCGGCGGCGAGCCGAGCCATCTCGGCCAGGCCGCGCGTGATCAGCGCCGCTTTGGCGTTGTCGCCGAGCTCGAGGCCGTCCACCCCGCCGGCGGCGAGCGCGATCACGTTCTTCGCGGCCGCGCACAGCTCGACGCCGGTCAGGTCGGTGTTGACGTAGACGCGAAAGATCTGCGAGTTGATCTCGTGCTGGAGCCAGGTGGCGAGCTCCTCGTCCTCGCTCGCGATTACGGCCGCGCCGGGGAGGCCCGCGCCGATCTCGGCAGCGAGGTTCGGCCCGGAGAGGGCGGCGACCGGGTGGCCTTCGAGCAGGGTCGAGAGGCGGTTGCCGGTGGACGGATCGAGGCCTTTCGCCAGGCTCAGAACCGGCGGGCCTTCCGGGAGCGTCGCGGCCACCTGCGCGAATGCCTCGCTGGGGACGGCCATGACCAGAAGATCCGCTTCGGGAAGGTCGGGCAGTGCGACGGCGCTTACGTCGGTCAGGTCGACATTCGTCAGGTAGCGCGGGTTCCGGCCGGTCTCGGCGATCGCTGCCGCCTGGTCGGGGTCGCGCACCGCGAGCGTGACGTCGTGGCCGCGGTCGGCGAGCAGGCGCGCGAATGCCGTCCCCCACGACCCACCGCCGACGACGCCGGCCCTCATGACCGTCGCACGAAGTCGATGTCGACCGGCACGCCTTCCAGGTCGAACCGCTCGCGCAGGCGGTTCTCCACCCAGTACCCGTAGTCCCGCGTCATCAGCCCGGGATCATTGACGACCACGCGGAAGCGCGGCGGGCGAGTCTTGATCTGCGTGCCGTACAGGAGGTTGAGCCGTTTGCCGGTGCGCGACGGCGGCTGGCGAGCCTCCTTGAGCTCCCCGAGGAAACGGTTGAGCTCGCCGGTGGGGATGCGCGAGCTCGAGCGGTCGAACAGCTCCTCGACGCGGTCGAGCATCCGGCCGATCCCGCGGCCGGTCTTGGCCGAGGCGGCGACGATCCGCGGCCGCTGCCGAAGGCGCGCCTCGAGCCGCGGGCGGACGTCTTCGATCCCCACCGTCCCGACGTCCCACTTGTTCAGGACGACGAGGGTCGCGTCGTGCGCCTTGCGGGCGACGTCGGCGACGGCGAGGTCCTGGTCGACCACGCCTTCCTCCGCGTCCAGCACGACGAGGGCGACGTCCGCGCGCTCGGCGGCCTGGAGCGCGCGCAGCTCCGAGTAGTACTCGACGCCCTGGCGCTGCCGCCGCTTGCGCCGCAGCCCCGCCGTGTCGATGAGGACGAAGGTGCGGTCGCCGCGGCGGAAGACGGTGTCGATGGCGTCGCGCGTCGTCCCGGGAGTCGCCGAGACGATCACGCGCTCCTGCCCGAGGATCGCGTTCAGCAAGGAAGACTTGCCGACGTTCGGCCGGCCGAGGATGGCGACGCCGATCGCGTCCTCCCCCACTTCCTCGCGCGCCGTTCCGGGGAGCCGCGAGACGACCACGTCGAGCAGGTCGCCGGTGCCGAGCCCGTGCACTGCGGAGACCGGGATCGGATCGCCGAGCCCCAGCCGGTGGAACTCGTGTGCGAGCGCGTCCTGCGAGGGATCGTCGATCTTGTTCGCGAGGAGGAGGACCGGCTTGTCCGCTGCGCGCAGGATCGCCGCCAGCTCCTCGTCGCCGGGCATGACTCCGGCGCGCGCGTCGACGACGAAGAGGACGAGATCGGCTTCCGCGATGGCAGCCCGCGCCTGGTCGACGATCGAGCGCGTGATCGGCGAGGGATCGACGATGTCCACGCCGCCGGTGTCAACGAGCAGGAAGCGCTGACCGTTCCACTCGCACACGACCTCCTTGCGGTCACGTGTCACCCCGGGCGTCTCGTGGACGACCGCCTGGCGCGTCCCGGTCAGCCGGTTGACGAGGGTCGACTTGCCCACGTTGGGGAAGCCGACCACGGCGACCGTTCCCGCGAGTCTCCCTTCCACGGCTAGGCCGGCAGCCGGGCCCGGACGAGCTGCTCGATCCGCTCGACCACCTGGTCGATCGTCAGCTGCGTGGTGTCGATCAGCTCCGCGTCCTCCGCGGGCTGCATCTGGGCCGCGTCGCCCTCGTCTCTCATGCGCAGGTCGGTGGCGAGCGCGTCGGCGCCGATCCCGGGGCGGTCGGCGACGCGCCGGCGGGCACGTTCGGTCTCGTCCGCGACCAGGTACACCTTGACCTCGGCGTCCGGCGCGACCACGGTGCCGATGTCGCGCCCCTCGATGATCGAGTCGCCCTCGTGCCCGAGCTCCCGCTGCCGCTCGCGCATGACCTCGCGGACGGAGGGATGACGCGCGACCATCGAGACGACCTTGTCCACCCGCGGCTCGCGGATCTCCTTCGTCACGTCGTTGCCGCCGATCCAGACCTCGCCGTCCGCCTCGAACGTGACCGGGTAGGCGTGCGCGAGCTCGCCCAGCTTCGTCTCGTCCTCCAGCGGGACGTCCCACTGGAGAGCCAGCCAGGTCAGCGCGCGGTACATCGCGCCGGTGTCGAGGTAGTGGAACCCGAGCCGCTCGGCCAGCCGCCGCGCGACCGTGCTCTTGCCTGCGCCCGCAGGCCCGGTCTGTTGGCAACGATGCAGCCGCCTGCCTGACCACCGGAGGTCGAGGAGCTCGAAGAAGCCGGGGAAGCTTATAGCGACGGTGTCCGCGCCTTCGAGCTCGACGCCGTCGCGGGAGACGAGCCCGGCCACGGCCCCGAGCATGGCGATCCGGTGGTCGCCGTGGGCGTCGATTCGTCCTCCCGGTCGGCCGGTTGGGGACGCCGCGGATGCGGAAGCCGTCCCGACGCGCCTCGATGCGAATGCCGACCGCGTGCAGCGCCTCCGTGACCGTCTCGATGCGGTCGGTCTCCTTCACGCGCAGCTCCTCCGCTCCGCGGACGACGCTTACGCCGCGTGCGAGGCCGGCCGCGAGCGCGAAGAGGGGGAGCTCGTCGACCATCCGCGGCACCTCCTCCCGACCGATCTCGGCGGCGCGGAGGTCACGCTCGGGCGAGCGCACTTCGAGATCGCCCACCGGCTCGCCGCCCTCCTTCCTCCGGTTGAAGAGCGCGATCCCGACGCCCATTCGCTCGAGCACGTCCAGCAGGCCCGTTCGCGTCGGGTTGACGTTCACGCCGTGGATGCGAGCCCGTGAGCCGGGGACGAGGGCGGCAGCGACGATGAAGGGCGCGGCCGCCGAGAAGTCGCCGGGGATCTGGAGATCGAGTGGGGCGAGACGGTCGACGGGCCAGACGGAGACCTCGTGCCCGGCGCGCCGGACCCGAGCGCCGAGCGCCGGCAGCAGCCGCTCGGTGTGGTCGCGGCTGGGAAGCGGCTCGACCACGGTCGTGGGCCCTCGATCGGCGTAGAGGCCGGCGAAGAGGACGGCGGTCTTCACCTGCGCGCTCGCGACCGGGAGCTCGTACCGGATCCGGTGGAGCTGCGAGCCGTCGACGCGGAGGGGTGCGTGGCCGTCCGTCGTCTCGATGTGCCCGCCCATCCGGCGCAGCGGATCGGCGACGCGTTCCTGCGGACGGGAGGAGAGCGACTCGTCGCCGACGAGCTCGAAGGAGCCTTCCTGCCCGGCGAGCAGGCCCGTCAGCAGGCGCATCACCGTGCCGGCGTTGCCGCAATCGATGGGCTCTTCGGGTGACCGCAGCCCGCGCAGGCCGGCGCCGTGAACGCGGACGACGTCGACCTCCTCGTCGTCCACCTGGATGCCGAGCGCGCGCACCGCGCCGATCGCCGAGTCGGTGTCGGCCGCTCGGCCGAAGCCTCGGATGACGCTCTCACCGTCCGCGACGGCGCCGAGCAGGACTGCGCGCTGGGAGATCCCCTTGACGCCCGGCACGGCGACGTCGCCGCGGATCTCGCTCGCCGGCTCGATTTTCATTCCACGACCGGCGCGACTTCGACGCCGTAGCCCTGTTCCTCCAGCAGTCGCGCGGCCCGCTCGGCCTCGCCCTCGCCGGAGATGAAGAGACGCAGCGTCCCGCCGCGCTCCGGGGAGACGTGCTGGAGCTCGAAGTCCTCGATGTTGATGCGCTCGGCGCCGAGCGCCTGCGTTATCCCCGCCAGGACACCGGGGCGGTCGGGGACGTGGACGCGCAGCTGCTGGAGGGTGCCGAGGTCGGGGTACGCCTCCGCCAGCATGCGCCCGCGGTTGCGACCCGCCTCGCCGATCCAGCGTGCGAGGAAGCCGGCGTCGCCGGCGTCGAGCGCTTGCTCCAGCTGCTCGATGCGGCGGCGGTGCTCGCCGAGCGCCTCGCCGATCGCGCCGGAGTTCTCGAGGAAGATGTCCACCCAGATCCGCGGGATTCGAGCCGGCGACGCGCGTCATGTCCCGCAGCGATCCCCCCGCCGCGGCGGCGAGCGGCTCGTGCCCGTCGATCCGCGCGGCCCCGGCCTGGTTGACCAGCAGGTTGGCAAGCGCATGGGGAAGGTGGCTGGTCAGGGCGACGAGGCGGTCGTGGACGGTCGGGTCGACGGCGACGGGCGTGGCGCCGAGCGATGCGACGAAGCCGTGGACGAGGCGGTGCGTCGCGGCGGAGGTCTGGGGGCTCGGCGTGAGGAACCAGGAAGCCCCTTCGAAGAGGTCGGCGCGCGCATGCGCGGGGCCATGTGCCTCCGAGCCGCAGACCGGATGGCCGCCGACGAACCTCGGAGAGGGCGCAGCGGCGGCTACGCGAGCCTTGGTCGAGCCGACGTCGGTGACGGAGCAGCTCTCGAGGCTCGCGGCGAGGACCGCCTCGACCGTATGGACGAGCTGCGCGACCGGAGCGGCGACGACGGACAGGTCGGCGCCGTCGAGTACGCGCTCGAGGCTCGCGGCGGCCTCGTCGACCGCGCCGCGCTCGGAGGCGACGGCGAGGGCGCGCTCGTCCGGATCGAAGCCCGCCACGGAATGGCCCTCGCGCCTGGCGGCGAGCCCGACGGAGGCGCCGATCAGCCCGGTGCCGATGATCGCGATGCGCATGCGACAAGGCTAGAGGGTGATTCGTTGCGGAACGAGCACGGTTTCGCGCAGAATTGGTTCTTACGATGGCTCGATGGCCGTGGAACGGTCACGCTGGACGGACGACCGCCTCGATCAGCTGGCGGAGCGCGTGATGCGCCAGGACGTGCTCGAGGCGCGTTTCGATGGGCTCGATCGCCGGCTCGACAGCCTCGAGCGCCGCTTCAGCGAATTTCAGCTCGAGATGCGTGAGCTGCGCGCCGACGTGAACACACTGCGCGGCGAGCTGTACGCCACGAAGCGCTGGATGATGGGATTGTGGCTAAGCGGCGCGCTTGGCTTCGCCGCCCTCTTCGTCCAGATCGCGCTGCAGAGCTAAGACCGCATCAATTCGGCGACGCGAAACGCGAGATCCAGCGACTGCCGCGCGTTGAGCCGCGGGTCGCACAGCGTCATGTAGCGCCCGTCGAGCTCCTCCTCCAGCACCGCCTCCGCGCCGCCGATGCACTCGGTCACGTCGTCGCCGGTGAACTCGAGGTGGACGCCGCCCGGCCACGTGCCCTCCTCGCGATGGACGGAGAAGAACGCCTCGATCTCGGTCATGACGTCGTCGAAGCGGCGCGTCTTCCGCCCGCTCGCCGTCGTGATCGTGTTCGCGTGCATCGGATCGCAGACCCAGACGACGGGATGCCCGGAGTCGCGGACGGCACGCACGAGCGGCGGGAGGAGATCGGCCGCGCGCTCCGCGCCCATGCGCGTGATCAGCGTCAGCCGCCCCGGCACACGCGTGGGATTGAGGCGCTCGCACAGCTCGAGCACGTCCTCCGGCGCGGCCGCTGGGCCGAGCTTGACGCCGACCGGGTTGTGCACGCCGGAGAAGAACTCGACGTGCGCTCCGTCCGGCTGGCGCGTGCGCTCGCCGATCCAGAGCATGTGCGCGGAGCAGTCGTACCAGTCGCCCGTCAGGGAATCGCGCCGCGTCAGCGGCTCCTCGTAGTCCAGCAGCAGTCCCTCGTGGCTCGTCCACAAATCGACCTCGTGCAACTCGGGGCGGCCCGAGATGTCGATGCCGCACGCGGCCATGAAGCGCAGCGCGCGCTCGATCTCGGCGGCGATCCGCTCGTAGCGCTGACCCTTCGCGCGACTCGCGCGCGAACTCCTGGTTCCAGGCATGCACCTGCTCGAGGTCGGCGAAGCCTCCCTTGGTGAACGCGCGCAGGAGGTTGAGCGTCGCCGCGGACTGGTGGTAGACGCGCACCATCCGCTCCGGATCGGGCGTTCGCGCCTCAACCGTTGGCGCATCGTCGTTGACTATGTGCCCCAGGAACGACGGGAGGTCGAGGTCGCCGACCTGTTCGCGTGGCGACGAGCGCGGCTTGCCGAACTGGCCGGCGATCCGCCCGACCTTCACGACGGGGAGGGTCGCGCCCCACGTGAGGACGGCCGCCATTTGCAGGAAGATCTTGAGACGCTCCCGGATCGCAGGAGCGGAGAAATCCCTGAACGACTCCGCGCAGTCGCCGGCCTGGAGCAGGAACGCGCGGCCCGCACTGACCTCCGCGAGCGCCGCGATCAGCGCCCGGGCCTCGCCGGCGAACACGAGCGGCGGAAGCGCAGCGAGCTGCTCGCGCGCCGCCCCCACCTGCGATTCGTCCGGCCACTCGGGCTGATGGCGCGCCGGAAGCGAGCGCCAGGTCGAGGGCGTCCACGCCGGAGCGGTCGTCATTGCGCGAGGTTAGTGCACCGCCTAGCTCTCGACGGGCTTGAAGACGCGTCCCCCGACGCGCATCCACGCGATCCCGCCTTCCTCGTCGCGCAGGACCCTGCACCTTCTCGCCCTTCCAGGTGTCGTCCACCGCGAAGAGCAGGTCGGCGCTCGCGAAGCGCATCGTCGCCGGCGGCGGAGGCGGCATCGGCGGCGTCTCGGGCGTGGGAAACCCTCCCTTGGGGATGTAGCGGAGCTCGAGCCCCTCGTCCGTCTGCACGAGCTCGACGTCCGCCATGCGCGCCTCGTAGCGGCCGACGTAGGGCGCCGGGTCGAGCTCGACCGCTTCGAGCTCGGGGTTCCGGACGCCCAGGTACGCCTCGTAGGCGGCCTCCGCCACGCGGTCGCCGAGGATGCCTCCGTAGCTGTGGTTCGTGACGATCGCGAGCGCGAAGCCACGGTCGCGCGCGATGCCCAGCCACGAGATCTGCCCCTTCGTCCCGCCGCCGTGCCCGATCAGCTGAACGTCCTCGACCGAGGTCAGCATCCACGCGAGCCCGACCGCATCGATGTTCCCGCCGACCTCGATCTGCGGGCGTGTCATCTCCGCAACCGACTCGTGCGAGAGGAAGTCTCCGCCCTCGATCCAGAAGCGGGCGTAGCGCAGCAGCTCGGGCACGGTCGTGACCAGGCCGCCCGCGGCGTGCGCGGATCGTCCGATCGGCCACGGCCGCGCGACAACGGTCTCCTTCGCCTCGTCGAGCTCGTGCCCTACGACGAAGCGGCGCGTGATCACGTCCTCCATCCAGAAGTACGCATGCTCGATCCCGAGCGGATCGAGCACGAGATCGCGGAGCGCCGTCTCGAAGGTCTTTCCGGTCACGACCTCGATGACCCGGCCGGCGATGTAGAACGCGGCGTTGTTGTACGACCAGACCGCACCGAGCGGCGTCAGCTGCGGCTGTTCGGCGAGCGCGTCGACCATGCGCGCGAGCGCGTCGTCGCCCCACCCGTACTCCTGGAAGTAGTCGCCCAGCCAGCCCCCGGTGTGGGTGAGGAGCTGGCGGACGGTCGCGCGCGACGCGGCGTCCTCGTCCGCGAGCCGGAAATCCGGGAGGTAGGCGCGCACGGGCTCGTCGAGCCCGACCTCGCCCTCCTCGACCAGCCGCATGATCGCGCTCGCGACGAAGGTCTTCGTGATCGAGCCGATCTGGAAGAGCGTGTCCGCGGTGACTTCGAGCGGGTTCTCGATGCTCGTCACGCCGAGGGCGGCGATCTCCTCCTCGCCGTCGGACAGGATGCCGATTGCGACGCCGGGGACAGACCACTCCTCCATCTGCGCCCGCGCGACGTCGACGACCTGCTCGAACCGGCTCATGACGGGAATCTACTCAGGGAAGCGACGGCGGAGCGCGGCGAGCCGCTTCTCCCACTGCGAGCCGACCTGCTCCATCCACGACAGCGCTTGCGACAGCGCTTCGGGCGTCAGCCGGTAATGCGTCTCGCGTCCCCGCCGTTCGGCCGCGACGAGGCCGGCGGAGCCGAGCGCGGTCAGGTGCTTGGACACGGCCTGCCGCGTGACCGGGAGCTCGGAGGCGAGCTCGGTGGCGGTCGCCGTCTCGCGCGTCGCCAGCGCCTCGACGACCGTTCGACGCGTCGGATCGGAAAGGGCCGAGAAGACCGGCCCGGACTGGTCGGTCACGCCAGCGCGTACGCGCAGGCGCGCAACTCGAGCGCCGTTCCCCATTCCGCGACCGGCGCGGTCTCGGTGACGACGATTCGCGTGCCCTCGTCGACCTCCTCGATGGTGAAGTCGACCTGGGTCTCGCGCCCGTCCTCGTCGATCCACGTGTACCCGAGCCGGCGGCCCTCCTCGACGGTCTCGACCACCGCGTGCCGTTCCTCGCCGTTCTCCCAGCGGAAGTGACCCTCGCCCTCGTCGAGATCGAGCTCGACCTCGTTCGCGAACCACTCCTCCAGGCGCGCGGGATCCGTCAGCTCCTCCCACACCTCGTCGGGCGCCGCCGGCAACACCAACTCTCGTGTGACCTCCACCAGAGACCTCCTTTGCGCAACCCTACGGTTGCGTGATAATGTGCAACCAGTCAGTTGCACTCTAACAGCCTGATACCGATGGTGGTGGAAGCCGACGGCCGCGGCGAGCGCGCCTTCGACGTCTACTCGCGGCTGCTGCGCGAGCGGATCGTCTTCCTGGGAACAGAGGTGACGGACGACCTCGCCAACGTCGTCACGGCGCAGCTTCTCTTCCTCGAGGCCGAGGATCCGGGAAAGGACATCAGCCTGTACATCAACTCTCCCGGCGGCTCGGTGTATGCCGGTCTCGCCATCTACGACACGATGCAGTACGTCAAGCCGGACGTGCGGACGATCTGCTCCGGCATCGCGATGTCGATGGGGGCGGTCCTCCTCACCGGGGGCGCGCCGGGCAAGCGGATGGCGCTGCCCAACTCGAAGATCATGATCCACCAGGGGACGGCCGGATTCCGCGGGGCGCCGACCGACATCGAGATCCACGCGCAGGAAGTTCTCTCGATGCGGGAGCGCGTGGCCGAGATCATCGCGCGGCACTCGAACCGGCCGCTCGAAGCGGTCATGAAGGACATCGACCGCGACCACTTCATGTCCCCCGAGGAAGCGGTCGAGTACGGGATCGTGGACGAGATCGTGAGGCGGGCAAATGGAGATCGGGAAGCCTGAGCGCATCCTCCGCGTCGCCGCTCCTCGGCTGGCGGGCCTGGTGCCTCCGCGCGGACGGGCGGCTCCAGTCCGTCCTGTACGACGACGTGTGGGAGCCCGGCAGGCCACTCGTGGCCGCATGCCCGCACGGCCACGCCGCGCCGTCGCTCGAGTGCGCGTGCGGGATCTACGCCGCGCGCCGGCCTGAAGACGCGCTCGTCTACCTCACGGGGAGGGACGAGGCCTCCGTCGTCGGCCGCCTCCTCGGCCGCGTGGCGCTGTGGGGATTCGTCATCGAGGCCGAGCACGGCTGGCGGGCGCAACATGCGTACCCGTTCGAGCTCGCCGACACGGACGCGGCGCGGAGGTACGGTGTCCGCCGATGTCGCGAGATCCCGAGATCGACGAGCTCCGCGCGCAGATCGCGGAGCGCGACCGCGAGATCGTCAGCGCGATCAACGCCCGGCTTCAGCTCGTCCGCCGCCTGAAGGCGTACAAGGAGGAGAACCGGATCAACTTCCTGGACACGCGCCAGGAGCAGCGCATCCACCGCCAGCTCGCGTCGTACAACCGGGGCCCGCTGAGCGAGAAGGGCCTGCACGAGCTCGTCGGGGAGATCCTCGACCTGATGAAGCGCGAGCTGCGCGGAGTTGACCCGGAGCCGTAGCGTCCTCTACCCTGGATCCAGTATGACCTCTCGCCTCGACAACTGGGCCTGGTCCTGGCGCCACGAGCGTGGCGGGAGCGTCGCCTGACCTAAAGCGGCCCGCACCCTGCTTCGCTCGAGACCTCCACCGGGAGGTCTTTTTCGTATGAGCACGTTCACCGACATAGCCACCGAATCGCCGCTCGAGGCCTATCTCCGCCTGCGCGGGGACGGGGGATCGTTCCTGCTCGAGTCGGTCGAGCACGGACGCCTCGGCCGCCACTCGTTCGTCGGCCGCGGCTCGCGCCTGGTCGCGTTCGAGGAGGCCGAACGCTGCGGTGAGCCGGTCGTCGGGTACCTCGGCTACGACCACGTCGCCGCGCTCGAGCCCACCGTGCCGCTTCCGGCCGCAGGCCCACCGTTCCCGACGAGCCGCTTCGTCGTCGCCGACGAGCTCATCCGCTTCGACCACGGAGAGGACACGCCGCCGCTGCCGGCGCCGCCGCCGCCGGTGCACCGGCCCGTCACACCGTCGCCCGAGTACGAGGAACTGGTGCGGCGCGCGCAGGAGCACATCGTCGCCGGCGACGTCTTCCAGGTCGTTCTCTCGGAGCGGGTCGAGCGGCCGACGCGGGCCTCCGCGGTCGACCTGTACCGCGCGCTGCGTCTCGTGAATCCGTCGCCGTACCTCTTCCTGCTCGAGCTGGGCGACATCGCGCTCGTCGGCTCCTCGCCGGAGACGCTCGTCAAGCTCGAGGGGACGCGCGCGAGCGTCAATCCGATCGCGGGAACGGCGCGACCCGGTGACGAGGCAGAGCTCCTCCGCTCCGAGAAGGACCGCGCCGAGCACGTCATGCTGGTCGACCTCGGCCGCAACGACCTCTCGCGCGTGTGCGAGCCCGGGACTGTCGACGTAGAGCGGTTCATGCAGCCGGAGCGCTTCTCGCACGTAAGCCACCTCGTCTCGGAGGTGACGGGCGAGCTCAGTCCCGGCGTCGGCGCCTTCGACCTCCTGCGCGCGTGCTTCCCCGCCGGAACCGTCTCAGGGGCGCCGAAGGTGCGCGCCATGCAGCTGATCTCGGAGCTGGAGGGATACCGGCGCGGCCCGTACGCCGGCGCTGTCGGCTACGCGCTGCCCGACGGGACACTCGACACGTGCATCACGATCCGCACGATCGTCCTCGCGGACGGCGTCGCGTACCTGCAGGCCGGAGCGGGGATCGTCGCCGACTCCGACCCGGCCGCCGAGCACGCCGAGTGCCGGGCGAAGCTGGCCGCGCTCGAGCAGGCCATCGACCTGGCGGAGGCGGGGGCGTGATCCTCCTGATCGACAACTACGACAGCTTCACCTACAACCTCGCGCACCTCTTCGGCGAGCTCGGCGCGGACGTGGTGGTGCGGCGGAACGACGCGATCGACGCCGACGGGGCCGAGCGGCTCGAGCCGTCGCATTTCGTCATCTCCCCCGGTCCCGGCCGCCCGGCCGACGCCGGCGCCACGCTCGAGATCCTCCGCCGCCTCGCTCCGCAAGTCCCCACACTCGGTGTCTGCCTCGGTCACCAGGCGCTGGCCGAGGCCTTCGGCGGCGAGGTCGGCCCGGCGCGCGAGCTCGTGCATGGAAAGGCCGCGGCGGTGGAGCACGACGGACGCGGCCTCTTCACCGGCCTCCCCGATCCGCTGACCGCCGGCCGCTACCACTCGCTCGCGGTCACGCGCGTCCCCGACGACTTCGAGGTTTCCGCCACGGCCGCCGACGGAGAAGTGATGGCCATGCGCCATCGCCGCCTCCCGATCGACGGCATCCAGTTCCATCCCGAGTCCGTGCTGACGCGAGCACGGCTCCGCAATCGCACTTAACTTCCTGGAGGAACGATGAGCAAGCGAATCTTCTCGGGCATCAAGCCGTCCGGCGAGTCGACGCTCGGCAACTACTCGGGCGGCTACCGCCAGTACGCGCGCACGCAGGAGGAAGGCGACGGCTTCTTCTGCATCGTCGACCTGCACGCGATCACCGTCGAGCACGACCCGGCGGAGCTGCACCGGCTCACGCTGCACATCGCGGCGATGCTCTTCGCCACCGGCCTCGACCCGGAGCGGTCGACGGTCTTCGTCCAGAGCCACGTGACCGCGCACTCGGAGGCGGCGTGGCTGCTCGGCTCGGCGACGAGCTACGGCGAGTTGCGCCGGATGACCCAGTTCAAGGAGAAGGGCGAGCAGCAGGAGTTCGTCTCGTCCGCGCTATTCGTGTACCCGGTGCTGATGGCCGGGGACATCCTCCTGTACCGGACCGACATCGTCCCGATCGGCGACGACCAGCGCCAGCACCTCGAGCTCACCCGCGACATCGCGCAGCGCTTCAACTCCCGTTTCGGCGAGACCTTCACGGTGCCGGACGGCGTCTATCCCGAGGTGGGCGCGCGCATCATGGATCTCCAGGATCCCGAGGGGAAGATGGGCAAGACGGGCAGCACCGAGCAGGGGACGGTGCTGATCATGGATCCGCCCGACGCCGTGCGCGCCAAGTTCAAGACGGCGGTCACCGACTCCGGGCGTGAGATCGAGCATCGCGAGGACAAGGCGGGGATCTCGAACCTGATCGAGATCATGACCGTCGCGACCGGCGAGACGATCCCCGAGGTCGAGGCCCGCTTCGACGGCCAGGGCTACGGCGCGTTCAAGGAGGCGGTGGCGGAGGCGGTCATCGAGCTGGTCGAGCCCATCCAGCGCCGCTACGAGGAGATCCGCGCGGACGAGCCGGAGCTGATGCGAATGCTCGCCCACGGGGCCGAGAAGGCGCGGGCGGCGTCGGCGCCGACGCTCGAGGCGATGTACGAGAAGATGGGGTTTGTCCGGCCCGGCTAGGACCTACGCGGTTCTCGCCGGAGTCCTCGCGCTGACCGTCGTCGCGGGGGTTCTCCACTACGCCGGCGCGAACGCGGTCGCGATCTTCGTCGTCTCCGGCGCGGCGCTGGCCGGGCCTCGCCTGGGTGATCGCGATCGCCACCGAGTCGGTGGGACAGCGTTTCGGCCCGGCCGCCACCGGCGTCATCCAGTCGACGCTCGGAAACCTGCCGGAGCTCTTCGTGGTCATGTTCGCCGTCTCCGCGGGCGAGCTCGTGGTGGCCAAGACGGCCATCGTCGGGTCGCTGCTCGCGAACGCGCTCCTCGTACTCGGGCTCTCGATCGTCGCCGGTGCCCGCGCCGCCCCCGACGGCGTCATGCGCTTCCGGCCCCGCCTGCCTATCGACACCGCGACGTTGTTGCTCCTGGCCGTCTTCGTGATCGCGCTGCTCGGCGTGTCCGACCGCGTGGGCGACCGGGCGAGCCATCACCAGGTCGCGATCTCGGTGGTCGGCGCGGTCTGCCTCCTCGTCGTCTACGGCGCCTGGCTGTGGCAGTACCTGCGCAGCGAGAAGGCGCCCGTCGCCGAAGCTGAGCCGGCGCGCCCGCACACCTCGTTCCGCTTCGCGATCGTGCTCCTGGCCGTGGGCGGCGTCGCGGCGGCGCTCGTCTCGGACTGGTTCGTCTCGGCGCTCGACCCTGCCGTGAAGGCAATCGGGATCTCGAAGGCGTTCACCGGCCTCGTCATCGTCGGAATCGCGGGGAACGCGGTCGAGAACGTCGTCGGGATCTGGCTCGCGCACAAAGGGAAGTCCGACCTGGCGATCTCGGTGATCAAGAACTCGGTCGCGCAGATTGCGGCGTTCCTCTTCCCCGTGCTCGTCCTCCTCTCCCTGTTCTTCTCCTCGCACCTGACGTTCGTGCTCAACCCGATCTACGTGATCGCGCTCGTCCTGATGGCCATCGCCGTGTGGCAGATCACCGGGGACGGCAAGGCGGTGCTGTTCGAGGGCCTGGCCCTCGTCGCGCTGTACGTGGTGGTCGCGACGCTCGCGTTCTACGAGTGAATCACCGGACGAGCTCCCGGAGAGCCGCGACCTCGTCGGGAGCGAGCTCGCGCGACCGGCCGGCAGCCAGATCGTCCGCGCTGAGGCCCGCGTAGCGCGACCTGTGCAGGCGGACGACGGGATGTCCGACGGCCTCGAGCATTCGCTTCACCTGGTGCTTGCGGCCCTCGTGGATCGTGAGCTCCACCCGGGAAGGGCCGAGCAGGCGTGCCTGCGCGGGAGAGCTGCGGCCGTCCTCCAGCGCGACGCCCTCGGCCAGGCGGCGGAGTGTTTCCTTCGTCGGCCGTCCCTCGACGTCCGCGACGTACACCTTGTCCACCCGATACCGGGGATGCGCGAGCTTGTGGGCGAGAGGGCCGTCGTTCGTCAGCAGCAGCGCGCCGGTCGTGTCGGCGTCCAGGCGGCCGACGGGGACGACGCCCGGACGGCGTCCGATCAGGTCGACGACCGTCCGGCGTCCGTGCGGGTCGCGCGCGGTGGTTACGACCCCGGCCGGCTTGTGCAGCAGCACGTAGGCGAGCCTTTGCGGGCGAACGCGCTTGCCGTCGACGTCGACCACGTCCCGCTTGCCGACGATGGTGTTCAGCTCGCCCGGCGCGCCGTTCACGGTGACCCGGCCCGCCTTGATCAGCTCGTCCGCTGCACGGCGCGAGGCCACGCCCGCTCGAGCGAGATACGCGTTCAGCCTCATGTCGTCATTATTCGGGCATGCCCCACTACATCTCGCTGATGCGCTGGACGTCGCAGGGCGTCGCCGGTCTTCCGGGATGGCGCGAGCGGGTCGAGGAGGGAGAGCGGATCATCGAGGAGGCGGGCGGCGAACTGGTCGGCGTCTACGTGACGCTCGGGCGCTATGACGTGGTCGAGATCTTCGAGGCCCCGGACGACGACATCGCGGTCGAGATCCTGCTCAAGCTCCAGCGCTACGGCGCTGAGCACACCGAGACGCTCCGCGCGTTCACGCGCGACGAAGCCGAAGCGATCATCCGCAAGCTCTAGCGCTCCCGCCCGAGCGGGAGCAGGCGCTCGCCGTCCTCGTCCGCCCACCGCACCATCACCCGCCCCGCCAGCGACTCGTCGGTCGCGAGCCGGACGATCAGTCCCGCAATCTCCTCGACCGGAACGAGGCCCCGCACCTCCGCCCGCTCCTCGGGCGTCATCGCCGCGACGGTCCGCTCGACCGCCTCGGTCAGCACCCAGTCCGGGCAGATGCAGGTGACGGAGATGCGGTCGCTCTCCCACAGCGAGCCGAGCGAGGTCGTGACGGCGACGACGCCCGCCTTCGCGGCGGCGTACTCGACGGGCCTGTAGGGCTCGCGCATCAGGCCGGCGACGGAGGACACGTTCACGATCGAGCCGCCGCCGCGCCGGCGCATCGGCTCGAGCACCGCCTGGATCCCGAGCATGACGCCACGGAGATTGACGTCGAGCACCGCGCCCCAGCGATCCGTGCTCGTGTCGGGGAAGTTCGGCGGCCGGTGGCCGCCCGCGTTGTTGACGAGGACGTCGACGACCCCCGCGGTCTCGACCACGTGGCGCCAGTCCTCCTCGGACGCGACGTCGGCAACGCACGGGGTCACGGCGCCGTCGCCGAGCGCTACGAGCTCGTCGAGCCCTTCCAGTTCTTCCTCGAGGTCGGTGGCCACAACGCGTGCCCCTTCGGCCACGAGCGCGAGCGTGGTCGCGCGGCCGATGCCCCAGGCGGCGCCGGTGACGATCGCGGTCTTGCCGGCGAGGTCAGGCAGTCTTGCGTTCCGCGACCGCGTGCAGACGGGTGCGGATCTCGTCCGCGTCGCCGCCGAGCTCCTCGAGCCGCGGCAGCTCGGACAGGCTCCCGAGCCCGAAGACCCGTTCGAACAGCGGCGTTGTGCGATAGCGGACGGCGCCACCGACCGAAGACTCCCGGCCCGCTTCGCCGAGGAGGCCCCGCTCGACCAGGCCGGCCACGGCCGAATCCGCCGCGACGCCCCGGATGCGCGCAATCTCCGGCCTCGTGCACGGACCGAGGTAGGCGACGATCGCCAACGTCTCGAGCGCGGCCTGCGAGAGCCCCCGCTCGGCGGGCTTGCCGAAGAGCCGGGAACAGGCTTCGGCCGCATCGCGGGCGGCGCGGAACGCGTAGCCGCCGGCGACGTGCTCGAGCACGATCCCGCTTCGACCCTCGCGGTAGCGCTCCTCGAGCAGGGACAGCGCGGTCTCGATGCGCTCGTGCTCGTCCTCGGTCGCCACCGCCAGCTCGTCCACCGACAGCGGTTGGGACGCGACCACGAGCAGCGCCTCGATCGTGCGAGCGAGGCGGTCGAGCGGGTTGGTCTGGATCAGGCGGAGCGGAGCTTCGATGTCGTCCTCCTTTCACGCGCGGCGGGGGTCTCCTCCTCCGCCCGCGAGACTCGAATCGGCGCGAACGGGGCGCCCTGAGAGAGCGCCACCTCTCCCCGTTTCCGCAGCTCGAGCAGCGCGAGGAACGCGACCGCCTGCTCGGCGAGCGTCAGCCCCACGACCTCCTGCTCGAAGTCGAACCGTCGCCGCCGGCCGAGCAGCGCGCGGAAGCGATCGAGGAAGACCGAGACCGGCGGGAAGCGCAGGGCCATGTGCGCGACCGAGACCGGAGGGGGCTCGACCGCGAGCGCGCGGAGCGCGGCCGCAAGCGACGCCGAATCCTGCGGCGCCAGCACGGGCTCGAGCTTGGGCGCGAGCGGCGCCGGCCCGAGGCGAAAGTAGCGGTCGCGCTCCGCGGCCAGCCGCTCGGCCAGCCACAGCGAGGCCTCCTTGAAACGCCGGTACTCGGCGAGGCGCCGCGCGAGCTCCTCGGCCGCCTCCTCCGGATCGAGCTCCTCGAGGTCGACGTCCTCCCCGGCCACCAGCGCGCGCGCCTTCAGCTCGAGCAGCGACGAGACGAGCACCAGAAACTCGCCGCACGCTTCGAGGTCGAGCTCGTCCCGCTCGGCCAGTCCCTCGACGAAGGCGAGGACGACGCCCGCCACGTCCACGTCCGCCAGCGGCACCTCCTCCTTCAGGACCAGGGTCAGCAGCAGGTCGAAGGGGCCTTCGAACGCCTCGAGGTCGAGCTCGAGCTCGTGAACGGACACGGCGCGGGCCTTCCGTGGTCATCGCCGCGCTCCTGGGTCGCGAGAAGCAAGCGAGGCAAGGACGCAGGAGCCCGTAGCCGTAGTGCTACGGGCGCGACTGAGGACGCCGCATCGCGCAGTCTTATCGCGGCCAGGGCCGGAGATGGCCGCGGAGCGCCAATCAGGCTAGCGTCGGCCTCGGACGCGGCGGCTGGGGATGGCCATCTTCGGGCCCTTCGGCTCGATCGGCCGCGCTCGGCGCTCCTCCTCCGGTCCCTTGCGGATGAACTGCCACCAGATGAAGAACCCGGTCGAGAGGACGAAGAGGACGATCGACACCCAGAAGTTGAGGCGCTGGCCGAGGAATACGTGCGCAGGATCGATCCGCAGCGTCTCCTCGTAGGCGCGGAAGCCGGTGTAGAACATGACGTACAACGCGAAGAGCCCGGGCGGCCGGATGCGGAAGCGCCAGCCGATCAAAATCAGGACCCCGACGAAGAGCACGTCCCAGATGAACTCGTACAGGAAGGTCGGCTGGAAGGTCGCGTCCAGCTCGTAGCCGGCAGGACGGTGCGACGGGTCGATCTGGAGGGCCCAGGGCAGGTCGCTCGGCTTGCCGAAGAGCTCCTGGTTGAAGTAGTTGCCCCACCGGCCGATCCCCTGCGCGAGCAGCAGGCCGGGCGCGATCGCGTCCATGAACAGGAAAACGCTCTGACCCGCGCGCTTGACCACGTACGCGCCCGCGAGCGTGCCGCACAGGATCCCGCCCCACACACCGAGGCCGCCCTTCCAGACGGCGAAGGGGCCCCACCACGTGTGCGGCACCTCGTCCCAGCTCGTGATGACGTGGTAGAGGCGCGCGCCGACGATTCCCGGCGGCGACTCCCCAGACGGCCACGCGCAGGACGAGATCCCAGTCGCCGCCCATGCGCGTCCAGCGGATACCGGTCAGCACGACGCACGCGACGATCGCGAGCAGCAGCATGACCCCGTACATGTGGATCGTGAGCGGCCCGATATGGACGACGCTCGTGTCGGGGGATGGAATCGAGGCGATCAGGGGCGCCAAGGCGCCCCAATGCTAGAGCAGGATCCTCGCTGAGACGCCGCAGGATCCTGAGCGCGAGCTCAGGAGTGACAGCCGTTCTTCAGCAGGCCGATGGCCTGGTGGAGGTCGACGTCCTTCCGGCAGGCGAGGACGGCGGCCGAGCGGCGGTCGTAGCCGGCCCGCTCGAGCGCCTCCATGCGCCAGCTCTCGATCCGCTGTTCCTCGGTCTCCGCATATATGACGTCTGCAGTACTCATCTCGATCTCTACAACGCCGCCTGGACCGAAAAGTTCCTCCCGGATCACGGCTTAACAAATGATTAACGCGTGCCCGCTAGGCGACGAGCTCGCCGGCAAGCGCGGCAAAGACGTCCACGTACGTATCGACGGCCGCGTCGTCGTGCGCGACGGAAAGCGTCCACTCTTCCTCGCGGCCGGGAGTCATGAAGATCCCCCGGTTCATCGAATACAGCCAGGCGAGCTCGGTCAGCTCGACGTCCTGGTGCGCCTTGAAGGTGAAGTAGTCAACGATCCGCTCGGTCGCGAAGGTGACGCAACCCTTTGCACCGATCCCGATCGCGTACCCCGGTAGGCCGTGCTCGTCGATGACGCGCGCGCAGCCGCCGACGATCCGGTCGTTCAGCCGGTCGAGATGCTCGTAGGCCGCCGGCGTGAGCACCTCGAACAGGTTCGCGCGAGCTGCGGCCATGGTCAGCGGGTTCCCGTTGTACGTCCCCACCTGATAGACACGCTCCTCCTCGACCGGCCGCATCGCTTCGTCGGACCCGCCGATCGCACCCGACGGCAGCCCTCCGCCCAGCGACTTGGCCAGCGTGACCAGATCGGGGAGCACGCCGAACCGCTCCGTCGCACCGCCCGCCGCGATCGCCAGGCCCGTCTTGACCTCGTCGAAGATCAGGAGGATCCCGCGCCTACGCGTCAGCTCCCTCACCGCTTCCAGATAACCCGGCTCGGGCGGGACGATGCCGAGGTTCATCATCGCCGCCTCCATGATCACGCACGCCGGCGGGCGCCCTTCGCTCTCGAGCCGGTCGATTCGGCGCTCCATTGCGTCGGCGTCGTTGAAGGGGACGGGCACAGTCAGCTCGACGACGGCCTGCGGAACACCGGCCCCGTACGCGATGGACGGAAGGTTCTCCGGGTCGGCCCTCTCGAGGTCGACCGAGCCGGTCCCGACCATGACGGTGTCGTGATGGCCGTGGTAGGAGCCAAAGATCTTCACGACGGTGTCGCGGCCGGTCGCCGCGCGCGCGATCCGGATCGCATCCATCGTCGCTTCGGTTCCCGAGTTCGTATAGCGCCATTTCGGCAGCCCCCACCGCCGCTGGAGCTCCTCGGCGACCACAATCGCGTCCTCGGTTGGAGCGGCGAAGTGCGTTCCGAGCCGCACACGCTTCTCGATGGCCCGGCTGATGGCGTCGTGGGCGTGACCTTGCGTCATCGACCCGAAGCCGTTGTGGAAGTCGAGCATCTCGTTCCCGTCCACGTCCCAGACGCGGGCGCCCTCGCCGCGCTCGAGGTAGATCGGCCAGGGCTCGCGAAGCTGGTAGGACGAGGCCACGCCCCCGGCAAGAGCGAGGCGGGCCCGCTCGTACATCTCGCGCGATCTCGGCGTGCGCTCGTTCAGCGCACTCGCCTCGCGCTCGGTCAACTCAGTGATGCGGGCGCGGTCTATCCGCGCAGGTGCCACGGCCACGCCGTGAGCCTACCGCTGTCCCTCAGGCAAAGCGAACCGGCTCATCTGATCAAAGACCCGTTCGTTCGCTAGGCGATCGCGGCCTCGCCGAGGAGAGCCTTGACCTCGGCGAAGAAATCGGCCACGGGCTGCACCTTGTACTCGGGCCCGAAGGCGAGCCGCTTCGGTCCGGCGGAAGTCTCGAGCGCGAGCACGACCGGAGCCTCGCCCGGATAGTCGCGGACGAGCGCGGCGAGCTCGCGCACGATCCCCGCGTGCGCCTTGGCCGCGTCGATTCGCAGCTCGACCTGCCGCCGTTCCGGCATCGCCTCGAAGGAGGAGACCTCCAGCGCGATCATCTTCGTCTCCCCCTCCTGCTTGTGGTCGACCCGGCCCTTCACCACGAGCACGCGGTCGGGGACGAGCAGCTCGCGTGAGGCCGCGTAGACGGAGTTGAAGACGACGACCTCGGTCGAGCCGGTCAGGTCGTCGAGCCGCATGAACACCATCGGCTCGCCCTTCTTCGTGGTCAGCTGCTTGATCGCGCCGACGATCCCGCCCACCGTGACGACCTCGCCGTCGCGGCGGCGCTCCAGCTCGACCTGCGCGCAGTCCACCTTGCGCCGCAGCTGCTCGCGGATCGCGGACAGCGGATGCTCCGAGACGTACAGGCCGAGCGTCTCCTTCTCGAGGGCGAGCAGCTCGCTCTTGTCGTACTCCTCGCGCGAGATCACCGGATGGTGGCGCGGCGCCTCCGGCCCGGCAGCGTCGCCGAGGTCGAAGATCGAGCCCTGGCCGGCGATGCGGTCGGCCTGCTCGCGGCCGCCCCAGGCGAGCGCGGAGTCGAGCACGTCCAGCATCCCCTTGCGGGTCGCGCCGGTCGAGTCGAGAGCGCCGCAGCGGATCAGCGCCTCGAGCGCGCGCCGGTTCGCGACCTGGGGGTCGACGCGCTCGGTGAAGTCCCAGATCGACTCGAACGTCCCGCCCTCTTCACGCGCGGCGATGATCGCGCGCGCAGCCGAGTCGCCGACGTTCTTCACGGCGTTCAAGCCGAAGTGGATCTTTCCCTCCACGACCGCGAAGTCGCACGCCGAGGAGTTCACGTCCGGCGGCTCGACCTCGATCCCCATCTCGCGGCAGCCGTTGACGTAGAACGGGCACGCGGTCCTTCGTGTTCATCACGGAGGAGATGAGCGCGGCCATGTACTCGCGGGCGTGGTGCGCCTTCAGCCACGCGGTGCGGTACGCGGTGAGCGCGTAACAGGCGGAGTGGGCCTTGTTGAAGGAGTAGTCCTGCGACTGCTCCATGTCCTTCCACAGCTGGTTCGCGACGGCAGGCGTCGTCCCCGAGGCCGCGCAGCCCTCGAGGAACTTCTCCTTGAGGGACGCCATCAGCTCGTGGATCTTCTTACCGATCGCCTTGCGCAGGTCGTCTGCCTCGGCGGGCGAGAAGCCGCCGAACGTCTTGGCGATCTCGAGATATTGCTCCTGGTAGATGCAGATCCCGAACGAGACGCCCGTGATCTCCTCCAGCCGGGGATCGATGTAGGTCACCGAGGCCCGGCCGTTCTTACGGCGCGCGTACTCGGGGATGTACTGCATCGGCCCCGGGCGGTAGAGGGCGACGAGCGCGACCAGGTCGTCGAAGCGCGTCGGCTGCACCTGCCGCAGCGCTTCGCGCATCCCCGAGGACTCGAACTGGAAGACCCCGATCGAGTCCGCGTCGGCCAGCATCTTGTACGTCTTCGCGTCGTCCATCGGAATCTTGGTGATGTCGAGGCCGTTACCGATCAGGTCGACCGCCTTGTCGATCACGTCGAGGTTGCGCAGTCCGAGGAAGTCGATCTTCAGCAGGCCGAGCGCGGCGACGTCCCACATCCCGAACTGCGTCACCACTTCTGCGTCCGGCCCCTTCTGCTGGAGCGGGACGAGGTTCGTGAGGGGCTCGGCCCCGATCACGACGCCCGCGGCGTGGATCGAGTCCTGGCGGACGAGACCCTCGAGCGGCTTCGCGAGGTCGACGATCTCCCGCACGAGGGGATCGCCGTCGTAGGCCGCCTTCAGCTCCTGGCCCGGCTTGAGGCATTCGTCCAGGTAGACCTTCGGGCCTTCCGGGATCAGCTTCGCGACCCGGTCTACCTGGCTGTAGGGGACGTCGAGGACGCGGCCGGCGTCGCGCACTGCGGCGCGCGCCATCATCGTTCCGAACGTGATGATCTGGGCGACTCGGTCGCGCCCGTACTTCTCGGCCACGTAGTTGATGACGCGCTCGCGCCCCGCCACCGCGAAGTCGATGTCCATGTCCGGCATCTCTTTCCGGCCCGGGTTCAGGAAGCGCTCGAACAGCAGGTCGTACCGGATGGGATCGACGTCGGTGATCTCGAGGCAGTAGGCAACGAGCGACCCGGCGGCCGAGCCGCGGCCGGGGCCGACGCTGATCCCGTTCTGGCGCGCGAAGCGGATGAAGTCCCAGACGATCAGGAAGTAGTCGGTGAAGCCCATCTCCCGGATCGTCTTGAGCTCGAAGCGCAGCCGCTCCTGGAGGTCGGGAGTCGAGCCCCCGTAGCGCTTCTCGAGCCCCTTCTCGCACAGCTCGACCATGTAGTCGAACGCCTCGCGCCCGTCCGGGACTGGGAACTTCGGCAGGCGCAGGACGTCGAGCTCGATCTCGACCGAGCAGCGCTCCGCGACCTCGAGCGTCCGCCGCATCGCCTCCGGGTACTCGGGGAAGTCGAGGGCCATCTCGGCCGGGCTCTTGAAGAAGAACTGGTCGGTGTCGAACTTCCAGCGGTTCGGGTCGTTCAGGCTCGTACCGGACTGGATGCAGAGGAGCGCCTCGTGCGCGCGGAAGTCCCCGTGGTGCAGGTAGTGGACGTCACCGGTCGCGACGAGCGGCAGCCCCGTCCCCTCGGCGAGCTTCTGCAACTGGGGGTTGATCCGCGCCTGCGCGTCGAGACCCGCGTTCTGGATCTCGACGTACGTCGAGTCCTTGCCGAAGACCTGCACGAGGCGGTCGAGGTCGGCGGCCGCGTCCTGCGGCCGGTTCTCCTCCAGCGCCTTCGAGACCCGCCCCGACAGGCACCCCGACAGGGCGATCAGGCCGTTCGAGTGGCGCTCGAGCAGCTCCCAGTCGACGCGCGGCTTGTAGTAGTAGCCCTCGAGGTAGCCCGCGGAAGCGAGCTTGATCAGGTTGCCGTAGCCCTCGCTCGTCTCCGACAGGAGGGTCAGGTGCGCGTAGCCCTTCCGCTGCGCGGCGCGGTCGTCGGCGACGTAGACCTCGCAGCCGATCAGCGGCTTGACCCCGTGCTTACGCGTCTCGCGGTAGAGCTCGACGGCCCCGGCGAGTGACCCGTGGTCGGTGAGCGCCACCGCCGGCATCTCGAGCTCGGCGGCGCGGGCGGCCAGCGCCGGGATGCGGCAGGCGCCGTCGAGGATCGAGAACTCGGAGTGGACGTGGAGGTGGACGAACGCCGGGTCGGGCACGGGTAGGTGATTGTAGGAGCGACGCAGGACCGCACCGGTTCGGCCCGATCGTTGCCCGCGCGAGCGTCAGGGTCGGCGCGGGAAGCGGACGCTCGTCACGGCACGCGGTAGGCCATGAGGATCGCGTCCACGAGCTCGTCGCCGCGGCGGTAGTGGCCTCGCCGGTAGCCCTCGCGGACGAAGCCGAACCTCTCGTACAGCGCGATCGCAGGCGTGTTGTGCGGGAAGACGTGGAGCTCGAGCTTGCTCACGTCGGTTTCGTGCGCCCAGCGCACGGCCTGCTCGAGGAGCGCCGAGCCGATCCCCTGGCGGCGGCTGCCGGAGGCGACCATGAGGCCCAGGTCGGCGACGTGCCTGCTGGCGGGATGCGGGTCGCGTGCGACGGAGAGGCGGCCGACGATCTCGCCCGCCTCGGTCTCGGCGACGTACACGGCGGCGCCGACGTGGCGTCTCAGGGCCTTCAGGTAGCGCCGCTCGTCGGCGACGCTGCGCCAGGAGCTGCGCGTGATCAGCCAGCCCTCGGGCTCGCCTCCCACGTCGCGCGCGAGCGAGACGAGCGCCTGGGCGTCGCCCGGCTCGGCCCGGCGCACGTGAACGTCCGTCATTCCACGACGACGCCGGCGCCGCCGCGGCGCGGATCGCCGGCGGCGGCCAGCGTGCCGTCCGCACGAATCTCGACCGCGGCCGCTCCACCGAAGTAGAGGTTGCGCCGGCGCCAGCGAACGAGGTCGTAGCCCATCGCCTCGAGCCGGTCGAGCTCGGCCGCATCGGCGCCGCCCTCGCAGTGCACGTCACCGTCCTGCAGGTGGAAGCGCGGGAAGTCGATCGCCTCCTCGACCGACATCCCGTGGACGGCCACGTCGATGACGATCTGCATGATCGCGGCGCGCAGGCGCAGCGACCCTGCGCTGCCGACGACCAGGCGCGGGTCGCCGCCCCGCATCACGATCGAGGGCGCCATCATGCTCGTCATCCGCGTCCCTGCCCGTCCGGCCCCAGCCGAGGCGGCGAGGTCGAACTCGCCGAGCATGTTGTTCAGATGGATACCGGTGCCCGGGACGACCACGCCCGAGCCGGAGCCGGTCGAGGCGGTGCAGGACGCAGCGTTCCCCTCGGCGTCGACGACGGAGATCTGCGTCGTCCCGCCCACGCGGTCGATCGCGTCCGCCAGCTGCTGGTCGTCGTACAGGCGCCGCGTCAGGCCGCCACGGTGCAGGTCGCGCCCGAACCGCGCGCCGCGGACGCGGTTCTGCTCGCGCATGATCTCCACCAGCCGCGCGATCGCCTCCGCGCTGCCCGCGGGGCCGCCGGGACCGAGCCGGTCGATCATCCGCAGCCCGTAGCCGATCAGCACGCCGCCGGTCGACGGGGGCGGGTTCGACTCGAACTCGTGCCCGCGAAAATCCGCGCGGACCGGCCGGCGCCGGATGACGCGGTACTCCTCGAGGTCGCGCAGCGTGATCGAGCCGCCGCGCTCGCGGACGTGGGACGCGATCGCCCGCGCAACCTCTCCGCCGTAGATCGCGCGTGAGCCATGCTCGGAGAGCAGCTCGAGCGTGTGGGCGAGATCGCGCTGGACGAGTCGCTCGCCGGCGACGATCCTCCGCCCCTCCGGCCCGAAGATCGCCTGACCCTCCTCGCTGTGGCGCAGGATGAGGTCGACGACGGCGTGCAGGTGCGCCTGCGGCTTGGTGAGCTCGACGCCGTTGCGGGCGAGCTCGATCGCCGGCTCCACCAGGCTCTGCCACGGCCGCGTCCCGTACACGCGGTGGACGTACTCCAGGCCCGCCGGCGAGCCCGGGACGGCGCACGAAGCCGCCCCGATCCGGAAGATCTGCGAGGACTCGACGAAGCCGACGTCGACCTCCTCCATCTCGCCCGCCGACGGCTGCCGCAGACCGACGCCCGGGATGGTGACGAAGAAGTCGATCAGCCGGCTCGTCCGGTCGCGGGCGCGGTGGACGAGCATGAAGCCGCCGCCGCCCGGGCCTGTCACCGGACTTTCCGCCACCCACGACACGATTGCGGCCGCGATGCACGCGTCGACGGCGCTCCCACCGTCGGCGAGCACGCGCGCGCCCGCCTCGGCGGTCAACGGGTGGCCCGCAGCGATCGCTCCTCTCATGGACCAGAGCCTACGATGCTGGGGGTCGGCGCGACCCGCCATCAGCGAAGCACGGCTGGCCACCACTTGACATTCTGACGGCGTGCGGATGACGAGCCTGGAGATCGCCCAGGAGGCGCGGCTGCGGCCGATCGAAGAGATCGCCGCCGACGCCGGCCTGCTTCGGGACGAAATCGAGCTGTACGGCAGGCACAAGGCAAAGATCGAGCTCTCCGTCCTCGACCGGCTGGCGGACGTCCCGGACGGGAAGCTGATCTGCACGACGGCCATCACGCCGACCCGGGCGGGCGAGGGCAAGACGACGACCGCGGTGAGCCTCACGGAGGGCCTGGGCGCGATCGGCAAGCGACCGGTGCTGTGCCTGCGCGAGGCATCCGTCGGGCCGGTCTTCGGGATCAAGGGCGGCGCGGCGGGAGGCGGCTATGCGCAGGTCGTCCCCATGGAGGACCTCAACCTCCACTTCACCGGCGACATCCACGCGATCGGAGCGGCGAACAACCTCCTCGCCGCGATCGTGGAGTCGCACATCCTGCAGGGAAACGAGCTCCGGCTCGACCCGCTCGCGGTCGAGTGGCGCCGCTGCGTCGACATCAACGACCGGGCGCTGCGCGACATCGTGGTGGGCCTCGGCGGAAAGGCGAACGGCTACGTGCGCCAGACCGGGTTCGACATCACCGCCGCGTCGGAGGTGATGGCCATCGTCTCGGTTGCGCGCGACCTGCAGGATCTCCGCCGCCGCCTCGGCGCGATCACCGTCGGCTCCACATACGAGGGCGAGCCGGTCACGGCGGAACAGCTGCGCGCGGCCGGCGCGATGACGGTGCTGCTGAAGGAGGCGATCAAGCCGAACCTCGTCCAGACGCTCGAGGGCCAGCCCGCGCTCGTCCACGGCGGCCCCTTCGCCAACATCGCGCACGGGAACAACTCGCTCGTCGCCGACCTCGTGGCACTGAAGCTGGGCGAGTACGTGGTGACCGAGTCGGGCTTCGGCTCGGACATGGGGATGGAGAAGTTCCTCAACATCGTGTGCCGGGTCGGAGGCCTCTCACCCAGCGCCATCGTGCTCGTGGTCACCGTGCGCGCGCTGGAGCACCACGGGGACGGGTCGATCGAGCGCGGCGCCGCGAACCTCGCACGCCACCTCGGGATCGTCGAGAGCTTCGGGCTCAAAGCGGTCGTCGCCGTCAACCGCTTCCCCGGCGATACGCCCGAGGAGCTGGAGCTCGTGCGCCGCCTCGCGCTCGAGCTCGGCGCGCACGCAGCGGAGGTGAACGAGGCGTTCGAGCGGGGCGGCGAAGGCGCGGCGGCTCTCGCCGAGGCGGTGGTCGACGCGGCCGAGACGCCGAGCCCGTTCACGCACACCTATCCCCTGGACGCGTCCATCGAGGACAAGATCGAGACGGTCTGCAGGCGGATCTACGGGGCCGCCGGCATCGTCCTCCTGCAGACGGCCAAGGACAAGATCGAGCGCTTCGCCGAGCGCGGGCTCGACCGGCTCCCGGTGTGCATGGCCAAGACGCACCTGTCGCTGTCGCACGACCCGACGCTCCTCAATGCCCCGGCCGGCTTCGAGGTGACCGTCCGCGACGTGCGCGCCTACACGGGCGCCGGCTGGCTGGTTCCGCTGCTCGGGACGATGCAGACCATGCCCGGGCTCGGCGCCGGCGCGGCCGCCTTCCAGGTGGACATCGACGAGAACGGCCGCACCGTAGGACTGTTCTGATCGGCGCGCCGGTCGGTGACGCGCCGAGCCCTAGCTGGCCAGGAAGCTCGGCGGCTCGAGCTGCTCTTCCGGTGCGCGGCTCGTAGTGAAGATCGGCGTGCTGCGGCGAGTCCCGCCGAGCCCCGTCGCGACCACGGTCACCCACATCTGCCCCTGCAGCCGCTCGTCGATGGTGGCGCCGAAGATGATGTTCGTCTCGTCGGTGGCGGCCTGGCGGACGATCTCCGCCGCCTCGTTGACCTCGAGCAGCGTGAGGTCTTCGCCGCCCGCGATCGAGAGCAGGATGCCCTTTGCCCCGACGATCTCGGTGTCGATCAGCGGGGAGCGGAGCGCGCGCTCGGCGGCCTCGCGTGCGCGGTCGTCGCTCGTCGAGTAGCCGATCCCCATCAGCGCCGAGCCGGCGCCGGTCATGATCGTCCGCACGTCGGCGAAGTCCAGGTTGATCAGGCCGGGGACGGTGATGAGGTCGCAGATCCCCTGGACGCCCTGGCGAAGGACGTCGTCGGCGATCCGAAACGCGTCGATCATCGAGGTCGACTGGTCGAGCACCTCGAGCAGCTTGTCGTTCGGGATGACGATCGTCGTGTCGCAGGCACCGCGCAGCGTCTCCACGCCTTCGTCGGCCTGGCGCTTGCGCCGCGAGCCCTCGAACTTGAAGGGGAGCGTGACGATCCCCACCGTGAGCGCTCCGAGATCGCACGCGATCCGCGCGACGACCGGCGCCGCGCCGGAGCCCGTCCCGCCGCCCTCGCCGGCGGTCACGAACACCATGTCCGAGCCGCGCAGCGCGTGCTTGATCTGGTCGTAGGAGTCCTCGGCGGCAACGCGGCCGATCTCGGCGTCGGCACCCGAGCCGAGGCCGCGCGTGAGGTCTGCGCCGATGTGGAGCTTGGTCGGCGCGTCCGAGTTGCGCAACTGCTGCATATCGGTGTTGATCGCGACGAACTCGACTTCGGGGATGCCCGCGTCGATCATCCGGTTGACGGCGTTCAGGCCCGCGCCGCCGACGCCGACGACCTTGATGTTCGCCATGTAGGCCGAAGGCTCGGTCAGGTTTGCGCGGTGCAGGCGCGGGGCCGGCTCGGGCAGGGTGACCGGCTCGAGCCAGCGCGTCGCAGGCTCCGGCTCGGGGTCGGGCGCCGCCTCGCGGATGGGCGCCGGAGTCTCGATCACCTCGAACGGAGGCGCGTGTTCGACCGTCTCCTCCTGGACCGGCTCCACGGCTCGCCCCTCGCGCTCCGCCTGCTTCTGCGCGGCCTCGGTCGCGCGGAAGAGCTCGGCCAGAGGGCCCTCACGCATGCTGGCGCGCTTGCGAGCCATTGAGCACCTCCCTCGCCAGCCGCCGGTACATCTGCGCGGCGTCGCCGGTCGGGTCGTAGGCGAGCACGGATGTCCCCTTCACCGGGGCCTCCGCATAGCGGATGGTCTTGCGAATCTTCGTGTCGAAGACGAGGTCGCCGAAGTTCTCCTCGAGGATGTCGATGGCCTCACGCGAGTGCAACGTCCTCTTGTCATACATGGTGGGGAGGATGCCCTGGATCTGGACCTCGGGATTCAGGTTCTCGCGGATCATGCTCAGCGTGTTCTCGAGCTGGACGAGGCCGCGCAGCGAGAGGTACTCGCACTGGACGGGGACGATGACCCCGTTCGCGGCGACGAGCGCGTTGATCGTGAGGATCCCCAGCGACGGCGGCGTGTCGATGAGGATGTAGTTGTAGTTCTCGCGGACCGGCGCGAGCGCCTTCTCGAGGGCGCGCTCGCGGCCGATCATGCTCGAGAGCGAGAGCTCGGCGCCGGCCAGGTCGATGGAGGAGACGGCGATGTCGACCTCCGCCTGCTGGATGACCTCTTCGATCGGCAGCCGGTGGACGAGCACGTCGTACATCGAGCGCTCGATCGAGTCCGGGTTGAAGCCCTGGCTCATGGTGAGGTTGCCCTGCGGGTCGAGGTCGACCACGAGCACGTTCAGTCCCTGCTCCTTGAACGCCACGCCGAGGTTCAGCGTCGTCGTCGTCTTGGCGACGCCGCCCTTCTGGTTCGCGAACGCGATGACACGGCCCACGGTGAGCTCCTTCGAGTCAGGCTGGGAAGATTCCGCCCGCAGAGACGGGCGTGGGAGAAGTCGAGCGGCGAGCCCCATCAGGGCTCACCTTTCGGTTCAGGCTACCAAAGTCCTTTCGGCTGCCAGAACGGGTTCCGCACCGGTGTCGAGCGCTTCGCGCAGCCCCTGGACCGCCGCCTGCGCCCGCTCGTTCGCGGCTCCATCGGACCGCACCCATTCCTCCGCCTCCGCGAGCAGCGCGCGCACCTCGTTCAGGAGAACGTCCGCCGGAGCCTCGTCCTGCTCCAGGCGCTCGATCCTGCTGAGCCGCTCGAGGATGTCCATCTCCCGACGGTACCCCCGCGCATGTGACGTGTCTGTGACGACTAACTCGCGATTGCCCGCGCCGCGAAATAGCCGGTCGGACGCGGCCGTAGGCCGAGCGCCGACTCGTCGAGCGCCTCGACGAGGCTGGCCCGGTCGTCGTGCATGAGCACCTCGACCAGCGCGCGACGCTGGAGGTCCCCGTCATCGGCGTCCACTCGCTCCCCGCGGGCGAGGCGGCTGAGCCGTTCCATCACGCCGGCGCGTTCCCGGGGCGTCTCACCCAGGAGAAGGGAGGCGCGCAGCGCTGCCGCCCACAACCCGTCGGTGCCGCCGAGGAGCGCGGTCAGCGACTCCCGCAGCTGCTCGGAACGGAACGGCTCGTCCTGGAAGAGGGACAGCTCCCAGCGGTCGAGCGCCTCGCCCAGCTCGGGATCGGCGTCGGCGGCCGCGAGGCGGTCGACGAGCTCGGACGCGAGCCGCGCACGGAAGGCGTCGAGTCGCGTCGCCTCGCCCGCGGGCTGGCTCGCCGAGATGGGCAGGACGGGACGGATGCCGAGCGGTCGCCAGTCGAGCCGCTCGAAGAGGACGGGGCCGGCGGCGACGGGTGCCGCGGTCGCAAGCCTGAGCGAGGTGACGATGTCCCCGATCTCGCCCGGCGCGTCCGGCGGCTCGACTGCCTGCGGGGCGAGAGCCTGCTCCAACTCGAGGACGCACAGACGGTCGGGCTCGCGACCGAAGCCGGAGGGCAGCAGCCCGCGCGCCTCCGGCCAGAGGGCGGCGAGCTCGCCGGTCGCCGCCGGGCGCAGGCGGATGCCGCGGCCGAGCTCCAGCTGCAACGGAGCGGAGATCCCGACCACCGGTGTGACGGCCGCATAGGCGCGCCCCTCGCCGAAGAGCGAGCGCTCGAAGTCCGCGTACGCGTGGTCGAAGGCTCCGTCGTCCCAGTCGAATCCGCCGCAGGCCTCGGCGGTCTTGATCAACACAGGGAGCAGGACAGTGCGCAGCAGCGCCTCGTCCTCGGTCGGCTTCACGCCGGCGTGTGCGCGCGCGAAGATCGCGGCCGCCGGCTCGCGGCGCAGCTCCTCGATCGCGATCCGCGCATCCTCGTGGCGCGCCAGGCGGTCGGCGCGGGCCTCCACGAAGTTGCGGACGAGCGGCCGGTACTCGTACAGCGAGGGTCGGCCCGGCGCCGCGTGCTCCTCGAAGGCGAACGGGACCTCCGTCTGCTCGCTGCCGAGCAGGTTGAACGCGCCGAGACAAAAGCATCGGAGCGCACGCTGCAGGGTTTCGGAGCGGACCGCCACGACTTCCCCCTACGCGGCCGGGCGTTCCTCTCCTCTATGGAATCCGGCGGTGCGAACCCGGCAAGCCTTAGTCTGAGCGTCCGTGCGACTGAAGGATCTCGGCATCGGCCGGCTGTGGAACGAGGACCCGGAAATCCTGTGGCCGTACGGGCTCCGCTTCCTCTGCGCCCTCGCCACCTACGCCTACCTCGCCCCAGGCTCGCGTGGCTACGGCCTCGACCGCGTCCCCTCCGAGGGCGGATTCGTGCTCGCCGCCAACCACTTCGCGGCGATCGACCATGTGGTGATCGGGATCCATTCCCCCGGACGGTCTTCAACATGGCCAAGGCGGAGCTACTCGCGATGCCCGTGATCGGGCAGTCGCTCATCTGGACGGGTGCCTTTCCGGTCAAGCGCGGTCTCGCCGACCGCGAGGCGTTGCGCGAGGGACGCCGGCTCGTCCGCGAAGGGCATGTCGCCGGGGTCCACGTCGAGGGGACGCGGCAACAGTTCGGGTATCCGGGCGAGGCAAAGCTCGGCGGGACGATGATCGCGATGCAGGAAAGCGTTCCCGTCGTCCCCTGCGCCGTCGAGACGTTCAAGTGGAACGCCAAGACCAACCGGCGGGCGTGCGCCGTCGTCTTTGGTGACGCCATCCCGACCGAGGGGTACCGCCGGGACCGGGAGGGGTACACCGCGCTGACGGAGGTCGTGACCGAGGAGATCTTCAAGCTCTGGCGCCTGGCCGGCGAGGCCGTGGCCCGCGGCTTCCCGCGTGAGCTCTCGGACGGGACGAAGCGGTTCCTGCCCTACATCTTTCCGTTCGTCAAGATCGGCGGTCCGCCCCGCCTGGGCTGAGTCTGGGCTCGTCGGGGTCGGAGTTGTCGAGGATCACGTCGGCCAGCTCGGCCGGCCGGACCGCATGGAGGTAGAGCCGCTGGCCGGGCGCGTAGCGCCGCCGGTAGAGCTCCTCCCTGGCGGCGCCGTCGCGCTCGACCCCGCGCCTGATCGACTCCTCGAGCTCGACGTGAACGAAGATGCGGAACGTCCAGAGGTCGTCCAGCTCGGGCCGGAAGAGGAAGATGCCGTCGACGATCACGAGGCCCTGGGCGGCGAGCACCGCTGCGCGGAGCGCGACGTGGTCGAAGGAGTCCTCGTAGTACCCCGATGGGTGACTCGCGGCCCTGCCGGTAGCGCTCCACCGGCGGCCGGAGAAAGTCGTCAGCCGAGAGTCGCGCTGCCTCCGGCAGGCGCCCGGCGAGCTCGTCGGCGAGCGTCGTCTTCCCGGCGGCATCGACGCCGTCCACGCCGATCCGTGCCGGAAGGGGCAGCGCCGAGATCCGGGCTGCCAGCTCGTCTACGACTGACAGGCGGGACACCAGTACGCGATCCGGTTGTCATCCCCCTGGCCCCGCGACGCGACCGGCGTGCCGCAGCTGCGGGCATGGACGGCCGGCACGGCGGTAGACCGACCGGCGCGGCCGCGCGCCTTCCAGCGACGCCTTCATCAAGCGCGCAGCCTCGTCCAGCACGAGCTGGAGCTCCTCGTCGGACGTCTCGCCAACCGTGCGCCACGGCGACACGCGGGCCTGCCACAGCGCTTCGGCCTTCCACAGATTGCCTATTCCGGCAACGACGCGCTGGTCGAGGAGGACGTCGCCGAGCTCCCGCCGAGCGTCGACGCCACGGAGCCGGGAGGCGTCGACGCGCTCGGTGAGGATGTCCGGCCCGAGCCTGGCCGTCCGCCCCCGTTCGAGCTCGAGCACGGGCCCGTTCCAGAGAACCGCTTCATGCTCCCGTCCGCGCAGCACGAGCCAGGGCCGGCCGGTGCGCTTGGATCCGGCGGGAACGACGCTCCAGCGGCCGCGCATGCGGAGGTGGCTGCGGACGACGACGCCGCCGTCGAATTCGAGCAGGAGGTTCTTGCCCACGGCGCGCGTCGAGACGAGCCGGCGCCCGTCCACCAGCGACGCGACCGCCGCGCCGCGCGGATGCGGCGCCTCCGCCGCCACTTCCTGTCCCACCAGCACCTGAAGGCGGCGTGCGGCACGGTGGAGCGAGTCGCCCTCGGGGACTAGGTGCCTCCCGGGAGGATGCAGTCGGCCTCGCGCAGCTGGAGCCGCACCTCGCCCCGCTTGACGATGTAGCGGTCACACGACCCGCCCCCGACCTTGACGAGGCAGACGAAGACGCTCGCCGTGGGACCCTGGGCGTAGAAGATCCGCGGGTTCGCCGTGCACTTCGTCGCGCCGCTTCGCCCTGCCGCGGCGGCCGCCTGCTCGACCTTCAGCCGCGCCGCGTGCTGGGCGGGAGCCTCTGCACAAGCGGTGAGGAGCGCAGCGCCGGCGGCGAGCGCGCAGGCGGCCCTAGCCCGCCGCATGGGAGAAGAGCCGCTGCGGCCGCAGCTCGACGAATGCGGTGGCCCAATCGGGTGGATCCGTGTGACGAGCGAGCCACGCCTCCTCGAAGCGTGCGAGCACGTCGATGTCGTGCAGGACGGCCGGCCCTTCGGCTGTGAGCGCACGGTGCGGCGTTCCCTCCTCGCCCTCGTCCGCATCGCCGTCCATGACCACGATCGAGACCCACGGGGTGGCGCGGAGATTCCGCAGCCGCAACCCTTCGACCGTCGCAATCCAGAACGAACCCTCCGCGACGACGAAGCCGACCGGCGCGGCGTGGGCGCGTCCGTCGCGCCGCGCGGTCGCGAGGACGCAGTAGCGGTTGTCCTCGAGCAGCGAGGCCATTCCAGCTGCGCCCAGCGCCTGCGCTTCGGGCCACGTCGCGCGAAAACCCTCGCTGGCGGCCTCGTAGCTCGAGTGCTGGACGCCCAGGAGCGGGCCGACGTCGATCACGGCCGCAGGACTGCGCGGCGAGGACCCGCCTGGAAGCCCGCCTCGAGCAGGAGCGGCATCACATTCGACTCGGCGACCGGCTCGCCGTCGAAGCGCTCGACCGCGAGGCGCTTGAGGCCCCGCTGCCGGACGTGCCGGACGAGCGCCTCGAGCGCCGGCCGCAGCCAGCTCTCCTCCGGGTCGCGCAACGGGACGAGCGAGCGTCCGCCCCGTTCGACGAACAGCGCCGCCTCGCCGCCCAGCAGGACGACGTGGGCTCCCGCCACGCGCGCGGCACGGGCGCCGGCCCGTCGCGGCCAGGGAAGCGCGGCGCCGTACGGCTGGGCCGGATCGGCGGCGGCCAGGACGAGCGCGTCCTCGTCGTCGCGCTCGCGAAGCTCCCGCAGCCGCTCCACCGCCCCGCCGAGCGCGAACTGGGCCCCGCCGAGCCCTCCGACGAAGTAGCCGCGCCGGCACAGGCCGAGCGTCTCGAGCGCCCGCAGCTCGCCGTAGACCGCGCCGTAGCCGCCGGGGATGCCCTCGGCGCGGACGCCGTCCCGGGTCACGATTCCCTGCCGTTCGAGCAGCAGCTCGGCGAGCGCGCGCCGGTCGGGCTGTCCGCGGAAGAGACGGTCGGTCAGCGACCACCGTCCCTGCGTCGCCGTGATCGAGCTGGCCCGCTGGCGCGAGAAGCGCCGCGGACGCCGCTCGGGGCGTGGAATGCCGTACCGGCGCCCGGCGCGAAGCGGCGTCCAGGCGTCGTTCGTGACCTCGCCCGCCCAGACGAGCTCCCACAGCGCTGGAAGCGCCACTTCAGGGTCGAGGGTCGCCGTTTCGAGCAGGTCGAACCAGAACTCGGCGCTCGAGGAGAGAGTCTCGCGCAGCCTGTCGTGCACCTCGCCTTCCGGCCGCTCGGCTGATGCCACCCGCCCCAGCGCCGGGGCGTCGTCGCGGAAGTAGATCGCGACTCGGTCGAGGCCCGCCCCGACCCAGACGACCTCGCCCGAGGCGCACAGCTGGTCGAGCTGCGCCGGTTGGTAGCCCGGGACGCGACGCGGCAGGAGCTCGGACTCCCAGAGCGCCACCGGCAGCGGCAGCGCCTGGAGCGGCACGAGCGCCTCGCGCAGCGTCGCGCGCCGGTCGACGCCCTGCCAGCCGGCGAGGAAGCGGCCGAGCGCAGCCTGCTCGGTCGGCTCGACTTCACGCCGAAGCGCGGCGAGCGAGGCCCGGCGCAGGCGGCGAAGAACGTCCGGGTCGCACCATTCCCGCTCCGTGCCGCCCGGGCGCAGCTCGCCGCGGACGAGCTTGTCCGCCCGCTCGAGGGCCGCCAGCTCCTCCTCGGCGACCTGGAGCTCGAGGCCGAAGCGCTCGGCTGCCTGCGCGGTCGTGAACGGGCCGCGAGTGCGGGCAAACCGAAGCAGGAGTGACGGAAGCGGCTCGTCGGTCTTCTCGAGGAACGCCGACGGAAGACCTCCGGGCGGCATTGCCCCGAGCGCGTCCCTGTAGCGCCCGGCGTCCTCGGCCGCGACGAGCACGTCCTCTCCCCCGACCCGCACTTCGACGGCGCGCCGCTCGCGCAGGAGCGGCTCTCCCAGCTCGGGCTCGTACTCGCCCTTCCGCAGGTGCCCGGTACGCCGAAGCTGGTCGTGGAGCTCGTCGGCGCTGCGGGGGTCGCCGGCCAGCTGCCGCTCCACTTCCTCCACGGCGTCGGCATCGAGCAGGTCGCGCAGTTCCTCCTGCCCCAGCAGCTCGCGCAGCAGGTCGCGGTCGAGGGACAGCGCCTGGGCGCGCCGCTCGGCCGGCGGCGTGTCGTCCTCGTACATGTACGTCGCGATGTAGTCGAAGAGCAGCGAGGTCGAGTACGGCGACGCGGAGGGAGTCTCCACATCCACGAGATCGAGCTCGCGCGTCTTCAGCCCGCGCAGGATCTGCTTGAGCGCCGGGAGATCGAACACGTCCTGCAGGCACTCCCGGTACGTCTCGAGGACGACCGGGAACGAGCCGTAGCGGCGCGCGACCTGCAGGAGGCTCTGTGCCTTGAGCCGCTGCTGCCAGAGCGGTGTGCGCTCCCCCGGTCGCCGGCGCGGGATGAGCAGGGCCCGCGCCGCGTTCTCGCGGAAGCGCGCGCCGAACAGCGCGCTGCCTCCGAGCTCCGCTACGACCAGCTCCTCGACCTCGTCGGGCTCGAGCATCAGGTCGTCGAGCGGCGGCGACGTGTCGGCGTCGGGAAGGTGGAGCGCGATCCCGTCGTCCGACCAGATCGACTGCACCTCGAGCCCGAGCGACTCGCGGAGACGGGAGGTGAGCGCGAGCCCCCACGGCGCGTGCACGCGCGCTCCGAACGGCGTGAGGATGCAGACGCGCCAGTCCCCGATCTCGTCGCGGAACCGTTCGACCACGATTGCGCGGTCGGAGGGGACGACGCGCGTGGCCGCCTCCTGCTCGCGGAGGAACGTGACGAGGTTGGCGGCCGCGCGCGCGGTCGAGACGGTGCTCGCCCGTCAGGCGTTCGACGGCGCGCTCGTCCGAAAGAGCTACAAGCTCCCGCGAGGTCTGGCCGATCGCTTCCCCGAGCTCGTACGGCCGCCCCACGCCCTCGCCCTTCCAGAACGGCACCGCCCCGGGGACTCCGGGCGCGGGGGACACGAGCACGCGGTCGCGCGTGATCTCCTCGATCCGCCAGCTCGACGCTCCGAGCAGGATCACCTGCCCGGCACGCGCCTCGTACACCATCTCCTCGTCCAGCTCGCCCACGCGGCCGCCCCCGTCCACCAGGTGCACGCCGAAGAGGCCGCGGTCGGGGATCGTCCCCGCGTTCTGCACGGCGAGCCGCTGAGCGCCCTCACGCGCACGCACGAGCCCGGCGGTGCGGTCCCAGACCACACGCGGGCGCAGCTCGGCGAACTCGTCCGAGGGATAGCGACCGGCCAGCATGTCGAGGACGTTCTCGAGCTGGACGCGCGACAGGTCGGAAAACGGGTACGCGCCTCGCACCAGCTCGTGGAGCTCGTCCACTGTGATCTCCTCCTCGGCGCAGATCGCGACGATCTGCTGCGCGAGGACGTCGAGCGGGTTGCGCGGGATGGTCGTCTCCTCGATCGCCCCTTCGAGCATCCGCTTCGCGACCACCGCGCACTCGAGCAGGTCGGCGCGGAACTTCGGGAAGAAGCGGCCCTTGGACACGGCGCCCAGCTCGTGGCCCGCACGGCCGACGCGCTGCAGGCCGCGGGCGACCGACTTCGGCGACTCGACCTGGATGACGAGGTCAACGGCGCCCATGTCGATGCCGAGCTCGAGCGACGACGTCGCGACCAGGCACGGGATCTGCCCCGCCTTGAGCAGCTCCTCGATCTCGGTGCGCTGCTCGCGCGCCAGCGATCCGTGGTGCGCGCGGGCAATCTCCTCCTCCGCGAGCTCGTTCAGCCTGAGCGCGAGCCGCTCCGCGAGACGCCGGTTGTTGACGAACACGATGGTCGAGCGGTGCTCGCGCACGAGCCGGAGCAGCTCGGGGTAGATGGACGGCCAGATGGACTGCGCCGAGCCGTCCTCGCCGCCGCCCCCGGGCTCCCGCATGTCCTCGACCGGGACGACGATCTCGAGGTCGAGCTCCTTCGCGCGGCCTGCATCCACAAGCTCGATCGGGCGGCCCCCCGCCACGAAGCGGCCGATCTCCTCGAGCGGGCGCTGGGTCGCGGACAGGCCGATCCGCTGCAGCGGCCCCTCGACGAGGCGTTCCAGCCGCTCGACCGAGAGCGCGAGGTGCGCCCCGCGCTTCGTCCCCGCGACCGCGTGCACCTCGTCCAGGATCAGCGTCTGGACCCCGCGGAGGTTCTCGCGGGCGCGCGAGGTCAGCAGGAGATAGAGCGATTCGGGAGTCGTGATGAGGATGTCCGGGGGCTTGCGCAGCATCGCCGCCCGCTCTTTTTGCGAGGTGTCCCCCGTGCGTACCCCTACGTCGAGTGAGCTGTTCAGCCCGGCGAGCGGACCGCGCAGGTTCCGCTCGACGTCGTAGTTCAGCGCCTTGAGCGGCGAGACGTACAGGAGCCGCATGCCCTGGCCGGGCGAGCCCTTGAGGCGGTCGATCCCGTACAGGAAGGCGGCGAGCGTCTTGCCGGAGCCGGTCGGGGCCTGGATCAGCGTGTGACCGCCTCGCGCGATCGCGGGCCAGCCGAGCTCCTGCGCCGGGGTCGGACCGGCGAAGGCGCCCTCGAACCACCTGCGCGTCTCGGGACTGAAAACGTCCAGGCTGCTCATGCGCGCAACGCCTCCACATCGTGCCGCAGGTCGCCGTCGTCGAAGGTGCCTCGCTCGCCCTCCGGGTGCGGGAACGGCCACCCCGGCTTGGGGTCGTCGGCATAGCGCGGCATCACGTGCGTGTGCAGATGCGGGAGCGCATTGCCGAGCGTCTCGTAATTGACCTTGACCGGCTCGAACACGCGCTCGAGCCTCCTCCCCGCCTCGAGCAGCTCGAGCCAGTACTGCGCCGCCTCCTCCGCCGAGAGCTCGGTCGGCTCGGCCACGTGCCGCCCGCGCCAGATGACCACCGTGTAGCCGCGCTGAAGCTTCTCGCGCTGCAGATACGCGTCGGAGACCTCTCCGGCGAAGAAGCGGATTCCCCACGGCGTCTCCTCGGGGCGTCCCTGGTCGCACATCGGGCAGCCCTCACCGCGCCGTAGCTCGTAGAAGCGATCGGGCCACTCCATGTCGGCGACGTTACCATCGGCCCCCAGTAGTGCCCGAGACGCCGGAACAGTTCTACGAGCGCGCGAAGGATGCGCTGCGGATGCCGCCCCTCGACGAGTGGGAAACGTTCCCGTTCGAGGGCGTCACTCGTCCGCGCGCTCTGCAGCCGCCGGCGGAAGACGAGAAGCAGCGTCACGGCGAGGGAGGGGTCGACTGCCACGCCTGCGGCAAGACCGCGGACGACCTGATCTGGGAGGACGAGCACTGGCAGCTGACCGCGATCGGCCCGACCGGACTGCCGCTGGTCTTGATCCTCGAGCCGAAGGAGCACTACGACATCGAGACGCTTCCGGCCGAGCGCGCGGCGGAGATGGGGCCGCTGATGCAGCGGATCGAGCGCGCCATGCGAACGGCCGGCGACATCGGCCGGGTTCACATCGGCCGGTGGGGCGAAGGCAGCGAGCACCTGCACTGGTGGTTCATGGGGCGACCGGCCCGGATGCGGCAGCTGAGCGACAGCTTCGCGGCGATCTGGGACGACATCCTCCCGCCCGTGCCCGAGGACATCTGGCAGGAGAACGATCGAGATCGTCCGGCGCGAGCTCTCCCGCTAGCGCGCTTGCCAGTCGGCACCGTCGAGACAGTCGCCGGGCAGGAGCCGTCGCTGCTTCCCGTACAGATCCGTCACGAAGAGGCCCTCCCCACACTCCTTCCGGCTCTTGACATCGTCGAAGACAAGCAGGTGCGCACCGTCCGGGGCGAAGGCCTCGATCGTCTCCCCCGGAACGCGCCTTCGCTTGTGCGTCGCGACGTCGTAGATCCACCCGCTGCAACGGTGGATGCCGCAGAGGTTGAACGCGATCTTCCTCCCGCCCGGGGACCACACGGGACGCACAACACGCCACGGAGGGATGGCCACGATCGTGTGCTGGTCCGCCCCGTTCGTCCGCATGAGCCGCAGGTTGCAGGCGTCCTCTCCTCGAGAGCACTGGACGTACGCGATCCACCGCCCCTTCGGCGACACGGCCGGCCACTCGTTCGACCAGCCCTTCCGGGCGAAGGTGAGCCGCGAGCGGTGACGCCCGTCCGGGACGCCGAGCGTATGGATGTCCGAGGTGTCCGTGTTCTTGTTCGTCGCGACGTAGGCGAGCCGCCGGCCGCCGGGAAACCAGGAGAGCTCCCAGAGCTGGATCGGCTCCTGGACGGTGATCAGCCGCCTGTGGCTCGTGACTGTCCAGCCGTCCGTGGTCGCGACGTAAGATCTTCCGCCAGGTCGCGAAGGCGAAGACCTTGCCGTTCGGCGACCAGGCGGGGTACTGGCCGAGCCCGAGCACCCGCTCGGGACTGCCGTCCGTCGGCACGTACACGAGCGTCGCCAGCTCGCTGACGTCGACCGGATTGCCCATAGCGAGGATCGCTCCGTCCCGCCCGGGAAAGGTCGCGGCGGCGGCCGTCGCGAGCGTGCCGGCCGCAACCAGGCCCAGCGCGACGAACAGCCGGATCATCGGCCGACGGTACCACGCTCCAGGCGTAGAATCCGCGGCATGGCCGTCGCCGTCCAGAAGCTCCACTTCACCGGCAACGACGAGGCGGACGCGCTGCTCGCATCCGAGCCGTTCGCGCTGCTGGTGGGCTTCGCGCTCGACCAGCAGGTGTCGGTGCAGTCCGCCTTCTCCGGCCCGCTCAAGCTCAAGCAGCGGCTGGGAACGCTCGACCCGGGCAAGATCGCCGCGACCGACCCGGCCACGCTGCTCGAGGCCTTCCGGGAGAAGCCGGCGATCCACCGCTTCCCCGGCTCGATGGCCGAGCGCGTCCAGCAGCTTGCTCGCCTGGTCGAGCAGGAGTACGACGGCGACGCCTCGCGCTTGTGGACGGGCGCGGCCGACGGCGCCGACCTCCGCGCCCGGATCGCCGCGCTTCCCGGCTTCGGCGAGATGAAGATCAAGGCGCTCGGCTCGGTGCTCGCGAAGAGGCTCGGAGTCGAGGCCGCCCAGGATCTCGTCCCCAACCATCCGACGCTCGGGGACGTGGACTCGGCGCAGGCGCTCGAGGAATACCAGGCGAAGAAGCGCGCCTACAAGGCAAAGCTCCGAGCCGAGAAGTAGTGCGGCAGCGCGTGCTCGCATACGTCACGCGGGAGCGGGACGGCCGTACCGAGCTGCTCGTGTTCGACCACCGCGACGAGCCCGACTCGGGAACGCAGGTTCCGGCCGGCCGCCTCGACCCAGGGGAGACGCTGGAGGAAGGCCTTCTGCGCGAGCTGCACGAGGAAGCCGGGCTCGACCGCGTCCGCATCGTGCGCGAGCTCCCCATCCTGGGCGAGTGGGCCGAGCGCTCGCGCTACGAGAACCACGCCTTCGAGGTGCAGGTCGAGGGCGAGACGCCGGACACGTTCGAGCACGTCGTCCACGGCGACGGCGACGACGCCGGTTTAGTGTTCGCCTACCGGTGGGTCGGGGTCGACACCGAGCTGGACTTGTGGGGCGGTCTAGACCCCACCTATACGCAGCTGCGCTGATCGTCGCCGCGCTGCTCCTCGCCGGGTCGGCGGCCGCGCTGCGCGTCCCCGCCGCGCCAGGCTGCCCCGTGTTCCCCAAGTCCAACCCGTGGAACCGGCCGGTCGATCACCTGCCGGTCGCAGCGGGGTCGCGAGAGCTCATCCGCTCCATCGGCCTGAACACCGGGCTCCATCCCGACTTCGGCTCCGGCCCGATCGGCATCCCCTTCAACGTCGTGAGCAAGAAGACGCCCAGGGTCAGGCTCTCGTTCGACTACGCGGACCAGAGTGACAAGGGCCCGTACCCGATCCCGCGCAACGTCAAGGTCGAGCACGGCGGCGACCGGCACGCGCTGATGCTCGACCGTTCGAGCTGCAAGCTGTACGAGGTCTACGCGCTGCACGGACGGCATGCCGGCTCGGGAGCCATCTGGAGCCTGCGCTCGAACAAGGTGCGCCCGTCCGGGTGGACGTCCGCCGATGCGGCCGGCCTGCCGATCTTCCCCGGGCTCGTGCGTTGGGACGAGGTCGCCCGCGGAAGGATCGACCACGCGCTCCGGTTCACGGTCGAGAGCACGCGCCGCGCCTACATCTATCCGGCCCGTCATTACGCGAGCGACTCGAACGATCCGTCGCTGCCGCCGATGGGCCTACGCGTGCGACTCAAGGCGGACTACCCGATCGACGGTTTCCCGGCGCAGGCGCGGATCGTGCTGGAGGCGCTCAAGCGCTACGGAATGCTCGTGGCCGACAACGGGTCGGACTGGTACATCTCGGGCGCGCCCAGCCCGCACTGGGACAACGACGCCCTCCATACCCTCGGACGCGTCAAGGGCTCGGCCTTCGAGGTCGTGGACACGCGCTCGCTCGCGCCATGAGGGAGTTCGACTTCGTCGTCGCCGGCGGCGGTTCGGCCGGCTGCGTGGTCGCCTCGCGGCTGAGCGAGAACCCGGACTGCTCCGTCTGCCTGCTCGAGGCCGGGCCGGACTACGGGCCGTATGACGGAGGCGGCTGGCCCGCCGACATCCTCGACGCGCGCGAGCTCGCCTTCTCGCACTCGTGGGAGCGGAGCGACGCCGACGACCGGTCACAGCTGCGCGCCCGGATCCTCGGCGGCTGCTCCTCCCACAATGCGTGCGCGGTACTTCCCGGCGCGCGCTCGGACTACGACGAGTGGGGCCCGGGATGGGCGGCGGACGAGCTCCAGCCGTACCTCGACCGCGCGACCGAGACGGTGCGCACGCGGCGCTCCACACAGGAGGAGCTGGCGCCGATCAACCGCGCGGTGCTCGACTCGGCGCCCGAGCTCGACCTCCCGCGGCTCGACGACGCGACCGAGGACAGTGCCGGCGTGGGGCCGTTCCCGGTCAACGCCGTCGGATCGGTTCGCTGGAACGCCGCCTTCGCGTACCTCGATCCGGCACGGTCGCGTCCCAACCTGACCATCCGCGGCGATGCGCTGGTCGACCGCGTGCGGCTGGACGGCGAGCGGGCGACCGGCGTCGTCCTCGCGGACGGAACGGAGCTCGGCGCGCGGCGTGTCGTCGTCACCGCGAGCTCGTACGGGTCGCCCGCGATCCTGCTGCGCAGCGGCATCGACGAGCTGCCCGTCGGCGAGAACCTGATCGACCATCCCGGGACCGGCGTCGGCTGGGCGCCGACGGAGCGCTTGCAGGAGGAGACGCGCGCCTACGAGCAGCGATTCCCGCTGTTCATGGCGCAGATCATCGTCAAGGCACGCAGCGGCCAGTGCCCCGAGGGAGCCTCTGGGACATCCACCTCTTCCCCGCCACCGACCCGGCCAAGGACGAGCTCGGGCATCCGACCGGCAGCTACGAGCTCAGTGCGGCCGCCTTCGCGCTCAAGCCGCGCTCGCGCGGCCGCGTCCGCCTCGGCGGCCCCGATCCGAACACTCCGCCGGTGATCGAGCACGGGTTCCTCACCGATCCGTCCGACCTGGACGTGCTGGTCGACGGTCTGGACCTCCTGCGGCGGCTGGGTGCCGGCGACGCGATGAGCCGGTACGCGTCCGGCGAGGTACGGCCGGGTCTGGAGGTCGACGCGGAGGCGTACATCCGCGAGACGGTCCGCGGCTATTTTCATCCGGTCGGTACCTGCGCGATCGGCTCGGTCGTCGACGCAGGCGGCGCTGTGTTGGGCTACGAGAACCTCTACGTCGCCGATGCGTCGGTCATGCCGACCATGCCGCGGGCGAACACGAATCTGAGCACGCTCGCCGTCGCCGAGAAGATGGCGCAGTTACTTGCCGTTGCCGGCGTGTAACTTTCGGCGCCGGTGAGGCTGCGGCTCGTCCTTCTGTGCGCGTTCGCCCTGTGCGCGGGGCTCGTGGCCGCCGGCTGCGGCGGCGGTAGCCACAAGGCCGTCGGGGCCGCCGTCTGCGGAGAGGCAGGCAGCGTGCCCGCGTCGTACGAGCCGAGCGGCGACATCGTCGCCGACAACGGGTTCCGGCCGGACACCGACGGCTTCGGGGTCGAGAACTACGGCAACTGCGGCCAGACCAACCTGACCCCCGGGGCAATGAGCGGCCTCTTCGGCGCTCAGCAGGTCTGCCTCAGCGGACGCGGTGCCGACTGCCAGCTCGATCCGGCCGCGGAGAAGTGGATGGAGGTCACGAACGAGCAGATGGCCGGCGGCCACTGCATGGGGTTCTCCGTCACGGCGCTCCGCTTCTACAGCGGGAACCTCTCCTCGAGCGACTACGGCGCGGACTCCACCTTCGATCTGGAGGTCGCGAACAATCGGCAGCTCGAGTCGACGATCGCCGCAGGTTGGGTCTACCAGTTCCTCCCGCGCGTAACCGACCAGGAGCTCACCGGCCCGCCGAACGCGATCCTGCAGGCCATCGTCGACGGCCTCAGAAAGGACGGCAGCAACCGCTCGGAGGCCTACTCGAACGGCGGGCCGCTCTACACGATCAAGATCTTCAACGCCGACGGCGGGCACGCCATCACGCCGTACGCGGTCGAAGACAAGGGCGACGGGAAGTTCGCCGTCCTCGTCTACGACAACAACTACCCGGGGATCACGCGCGCCGTCGAGTTCGACACGAACGCGAACACGTGGAGCTACAACGCGGCGACCAGACCCGACCTCCCCGAGGCGCTGTATTCGGGCGACGCCGGCCATCCCTACAACATGCGGCTCGACGCGACGCCTCCGGGCGAGACGACCCCGCAGCCGTTCGACTTCACGAACTCCCCGAACGCCGGCGCCGGATCGGCCGGCTCCTCCGGCTCGGCCACGCTCTACAACCAGATCTCGCTGCTCGGCAACCCGTCGAACCACGCGCACCTCCTCATTCGCGACAGCCAGGGACGCGTGACCGGCCTGGTGAAGGGGAAGATGGTCAACCAGATCCCCGGCGTGCAGGTGCAGCAGATCGCGTCGATCGACAACTGGGCCTCGACGCCGGAGCCGAATTACCTCATCCCCAACGACATGAAGGCCATGACGGTTTTCATCAACGGCTCCGACCTGAAGAAGCCGGACACGGAGACGCTGACGCTCATCGGCCAGGGCTTCTACACCGAGGTCTCCGACCTGAAGATGACGCCGGGCCAGAGCGACGGCGTCTACTTCACCGGCGACGGCAAGGGCTTCGTGTATCGCACCGCCCCCGGCCACGACCAGTCGCCGACCGTCGCGAGCGCCATCGCCGTGGGCGACAACGCCTACGCATTCGCCGCCAAGGCGATCGGCGTCAAGGGCGGCTCACAGCTGACGATGTACATCGACCCGAAGCTGAACGCCTTTGTGCTGGACACGACCGGGACGACGCCGGTCAAGTCTCAACAGGGCTACGCGGCCTACGTGCTCTCGGTGGTGAAGGCCGCACCGAACGGCGAGACCACCTGGGTGAACGGGAAGAAGGCGATCCTGCTGCAGCCGAAGTCGCAGGCGATCATCGACTACGGTCACCTTCCCGCCGCGAACAAGGACGTCCCGGTCTACACCGGCGCGTCACCTCTCGAGCTCTCGCAGGCGAAGGTCCAGTACCTCCAGCCCGAGTAACGTTGCGCGGGTGAAGAGAGTCGCCGGACCGCTCGCCGTTCTGCTCGCCGCAGTCCTCGCGGGCTGTGGGAGCGGAGGCGGAGGCGGCAAGCACGGCGACGACGACGACGTCGAGCGGCCAGCAGGGGGTACTCGTGCAGCTCCAGGAGCAGAACTTCTCCGGCGAGAGCGGAAACGTGACCCTGACCGCGATGGGGTCGAAGACAAAGGTGGACATCGAGATGTCGAGCTACGCGGCGAACGCGCAGCCGGCGCACATCCACAAGGGGACGTGCGCCAAGCTCGACCCCACCCCCGCGTATCCGCTGAAGAACGTCGTCAACGGGAAGTCCGTCACGACCGTGGACGTCCCGCTCACGAAGCTTTTGAACGGAAAGTACGCGGTCAACATCCACCGCTCGGCGAAGCAGCTGAAGGTCTACGTCGTCTGCGGCGATATCACGCGGCACTCCGCGCCGACGCCGACGGACACAATCGGCGAACAGGGCGGCGACTAGACTCAAGCTCAGCCGCGTCCAGGTGAGCTCGTGCCTGAGCGGCAGCAGGTAGGACGCCTCGAGTAGCGGCCGCACGCAAGCGAAGAGCGCGTCCCGCTCCTCGGGCTCGATCGCCGCGAGCGAGCTGGTCGTCGCGTAGAGGTCGAGCAGCTCGTCGGGACCGACCGTGATCGAGTCCACGAACCGTTCGTACCGGAGCGGTTCGAAGCGCGAGTCGAGGAATGCGTCGTCCCAGGGCGGTCTCCGCTGCGCTCTGAAGCGCTCCCACGGCTCACGGAGCAGCTCCTGCGCCGCGTCGGGGAGGGGCGGCTCGGTCTCCCACCAGTGGGTCCAGATCATGGCCAGCCCGCCGCCTGGACGGAGCACGCGCGCGATCTCCGGGATCGCCAGCTCGGGATCGAACCAGTGGAACGCCTCGCCGACGAAGACGGCATCGACGCTCGCGTCCTCGAGCGGGATCTCCTCGGCCGTGCCCGCGAGCACATCGCCGTCCTCGATCAATGCGCGCATCGCGTCGTTCGGCTCGACGGCGACGACGTGGTCGAACCGGAGGACAAGCTCGTGCGTGAGCCGCCCCGTTCCGGCGGCGAGATCCAGCACGCGCACACCACGGGTAAGCCCGAGGACCTCCTGCGCCAGGTCCAGCGCTTCCTGCGAGTACGGCGGGCGGACGCGGTGGTAGAGCTCGGCGACGCGCCCGAAGCTCAGGCGGAGCGGCGGATCAGCCGACACCGGCCAGGAGGAAGGCCCGGTTCTCCTTGAGCATCTGCCGCGCGATCACGAGACGCTGGATCTGGTTCGTCCCCTCGTAGATCTGCGTGATCTTCGCGTCGCGCATCATCCGCTCGACCGGGTACTCGCGCATGTAGCCGTACCCGCCGAGCACCTGGACGGCGTCGGTGGTCACGTCCATCGCCACGTCGGTGCAGTAGAGCTTCGCCATCGCGGAGATCTTGGTGACCTCATCCGCCGGTGCGCCCTCGTCGATCATCAGCCCGCACTTGTACAGCAGGCCTCGGGCCGCCTCGCACTTCGTCTCCATGTCGGCGAGCATCGCCGCGATCAGCTGGTGCTGCGCAATCGGCTTGCCCATCGTCTCCCGCGTGCGCGCATACTCGAGCGCATAGTCGGTCGCGCCCTGCGCCAGGCCGAGACCCTGGGCGCCGATTCCGGGACGTGAGCGGTCGAGGATCCGCATCGCGATCCGGAACCCCTCGCCCTCCTCGCCGAGAAGGTTCTCCGCGGCGACGCGGCAGTCGTTGAAGAAGATCTCGCCCGTGGTCGAGCCCTTGATCCCCATCTTCGGCTCGATCCGCCCGACCTCGAACCCCGGGGCGCTCGCCTCGACGAGGAAGGCGGAGATGCCTGCGTGCCCCGCCTCGGGATCGGTCTTGGCGAAGACGGTGTAGAGGTCGGCGACTCCGGCGTTCGTGATGAAGCGCTTGGAGCCGTTCAGGACGTACTCGCCGCCGTGGCGCTCAGCCGTCGTGCGCATCGCCGCCGAGTCCGATCCCGAGCCCGGCTCGGTGAGCGCATACGCGCACAGCCATTCTCCGCTCGCGAGCTTCGGGAGGTAACGCCGCTTCTGCTCCTCGTCGCCGGCCAGCTTGAGCCCGAGCGAGCCGAGCTCCTGCACGGCGAGGAGGAGGCCGGTCGTCGCGCAGACCTTGGAGATCTCCTCGATCGCGACGAGCACCATCAGCGCCCCCGTGCCCGTCCCGCCGTACTCCTCCTCGAAGGGAAGGCCGAAGATGTCGTACTCGCGGAACAGCTCGACCATGTCCCACGGGAACTCGGCGGTCTTGTCGATCTCCTCGGCGCGCGGCGCGACGCGCTCGCGCGCGAGCGTGCGGACGATGTCGCGGATCTCGCGCTGCTCGTCGGTCAGCGGGTCGTAGCGCACGCGCTGAGTGTAGTGCCAGCACGAGCAACGAGAAGGCCCGCCGGGCGGGCCTTCGTCGCATCGACACGCACCTGGCGTGTTACTTGATTGTGAGCTTCAGGTGGTTGTCGTCTGACGCCTGCTTGACCATCGTGATCCGGTAGATGCCCTTCGCCTTGAGCGTCAGCTTCGCGCCGACCGGATCGATCCTGGTGCCGCCGGGACCCTTGATCTTGAGCGCAGCCTCGTCGAGGTTGACGAGCGTCACCGCGCCGTGGCGGACGACGGTCTTCACGTACTTCCGTTGACTCGGCCCTCCGCCGAGATAGAACCAGTGGCAGCCCGGATCTCGCATCGCAACGATCAGCTGCGACGGCCCGGCTGCGGCGCCCGGCCCTGCGAGAGCGGCTGCCGCGAACAGTGCTGCTGAGATTCCGGTGAGAAAGATCTTGCGCATCGTTTCCTCCGATGGTCGCGTGTCGATTTAACACATCAGACACGTCGAGCGGACGGAACACGTCCGCGGAGACGCCGACTCGGCGTCAGTGAGAACTACGCATCGGCAACTCGGCTCGAGCCGACTGCGATACGGTGCCGCACATGGCCAACGCGACCCTGCACACCAACCACGGCCCGATCGAGGTCGAGCTCTTCGACGAGGACGCACCGAAGACCGTCGGCAACTTCACCAAGCTCGCCGGCGAGGGCTTCTACGACGGCGTCGTCTTCCACCGGGTCATCCCCGACTTCATGATCCAGGGCGGCGACCCGACCGGCACCGGCACGGGCGGCCCCGGCTACACGTTCGAGGACGAGTTCAACGACCACCCGGTCGAGCGCGGCGCCCTCGCGATGGCGAACGCCGGGCCCAACACGAACGGAAGCCAGTTCTTCATCGTCACCGCCGACGCCTGCCCCTGGCTGGACGGAAAGCACACGGTGTTCGGGCGCGTCACGGGCGGGATGGAGGCGGTCGACACCATCTCGAACCTCCCGGTCGACTCGCGCGACAAGCCGGCCGACGACGCGGTCATCGAGCGCGTCGAGCTAGCCGAGTAGGGCTAGGGCAGCGAGACGAACTGGCCCAGGAAGGCGCGGGCCTGCGGCGTGTCCAGCCGGTAGTCCAGGTTCGTCGAGCGGCAGACGCTGTCGCCCGAGATCGTGATCGAGACCTGCAGATTGCTCGAGCCGAGGAACTGCGGGCCGCCGGAGTCGCCGAAGCAGGTGCCGCCGTCCCCGTGCGACGGGTTCTCCGAGAGGCGGAGCCACACCTTGTTGAGCGCATTGAAGCTGCCGGTCGCGACGCGGCGGTCGCCCGTGAACGGATAGACCTTGCCTCCAGGCGCGTTCGTCGGCTCCTGGTCGCCGTAGCCGACCGAGGTGAATGACGCGCTCTTGATGCTCTTGTCCTTGCTCATCCGGTCGAGCAGCCCGGCTGTCGGGAGCTGGACGGGCGCGATTCCCTGGATCGGGTGCGCAAAGGTGACGACCGCGATGTCCTCGGGATCGGACGCCCGTTGGTTGAACAGCGGATTCGTGTGCATCGTCCCCGTGTAGACCTTGGACGTCGCCGCGTCGAACTGCGAGTCGAAGCTGACGCCGACGTTGCTGATCCCGTTCGCCTCCAGGAACGCCGTGCAGTGGGATGCCGTGAGGAAGACCGTCGGCGAGATCAACGTGCCGGAGCATTCGATCCGGTACTCGTGCCGGGTCGGGCTGAAGAACACGAGCGCGCCCGTGCTGGGGTGACCGGTTCCGTCCGGCTGCCCATAGGTGATCGCATACGCACTCGAGGCGACGATGGCCGCAAACACCGCAGCGAGAAGGAAGGGCGGCTTCCTCACGTGCCGCATGCTACCGGGATCCCCTGGAATTCGAACGGTGCGACGTAGGATCCAGGTGTGATTCTCGAGAACGGGACCGTCCGCACGATGGAGCCGTCGCTGCCCGAGGCGCGTGCGCTCGCGATCGCGGGAGACCGCATCGCGGGAGGGATCGGGACGCACGAGACGGCACTGGCGAGCCCGGAGCGCGTCGACCTCGGCGGCCGCTGCGTGCTGCCGGGATTCACGGACTCGCACGTCCACTTCCTGCTGTGGTCGCTGGCGCAGAACGAGATCCAGCTCAAGGACACGAGCACGCTGGAGGAGGCCGTCGCGCGGGTTGCCGAGGCGGCGGCACGCGCACCGCGCGGTGCCTGGATCCGCGGCAGCGGCTGGCGGAGCGGCGACTGGTCGCCCCCGGTCGAGCCGACGAAGCACGACCTCGACGCGGTGGCCTCCGACTCGCCGGTCGCGCTGATCGCACGGGACGGGCACTCGCTCTGGCTCAACTCGGCCGCACTCGCCCTCGCCGACGGCGACCTGCGGGTCCCCGGCGGCGTGGTCGAGACGGACGCGTCCGGTGAGCCGACGGGCGTCCTGCGCGAGGAGTCCGCCTGGGAGTTCCGCCGCAAGCGCATGCTCGCCGCGATCTCGGAGGCGGAGTGGCTCGACCTGATGCGACCGGCGCTCCGGCTGGCGGCGTCCCGCGGCGTCACCTCCATCCACGACAAGGACGGCTGGCTGGGGGCGCTCCCCCGCTTCCAGGCGCTCCGCCGCGAGGACGGGCTGCCGCTGCGGGTCTGGCAGTCCCTCCCGGCGGCGAAGCTGGACGAGATCGCCGAGGTCGGCCTCGCATCCGGCCTGGGGGACGACTACCTGCGCGTCGGCTACATCAAGGCGTTCATGGACGGCACGCTCGGGTCGGAGACCGCGCGACTCCTGGACGGCTCGGGCGTGGAGATCACGAGCCGGGAGGAGCTGGCAGACATCGTCCGCAGGGCCTCCGCCGCCGGCTTTCCCGTGGCCGTGCACGCCATCGGCGACCTGGCCAACCGCGACGCCCTCGACGCCTTCGAGGAGACCCGCGACCTGTGGGCGCCGAAGGGCCTCCGGCCCCGCATCGAGCACGCCCAGCTCCTCGCCTGGGACGACGTCCCGCGCTTCGCCTCCATCGGCGTCGCCGCCTCCGTCCAGTTCACGCATGCGACCTCCGACCGTGACCTCGCCGACCGCATCTGGGCCGGCTTCGAGGAGCGCGCGTACGCATACCGCTCGCTATGGGACGCCGGCGCGCTCGTCGCGAACGGCTCCGACGCCCCGGTCGAGGAGCTCGATCCGCTCGCGGGGCTCCGGGCCGGCGTGCTGCGAACACAGGACGACCGTCCCGCGTGGCATCCCGAGCAGGCGCTCACGGTCGAGGAGGCGCTGCAGGCGACCACCGTGAATCCGGCCTGGCTCACCGGCGACGAACGGCGACGCGGCAAGCTCGTGCCCGGCTACCTCGCCGACCTGGTCGTGCTCGACCGCGATCCGCTCTCGTGCGAGCCCGAGGAGCTGCGCGAGCTGTCGGTGGTGGCGACGATGTGCGGCGGGAGATGGACGCACAACCCGCCGCCGTGGAACTGACGTGAGCGTCCTCCGCGTCACGCCGATCCTGAACGTGTCCGACGTCGGCGCGAGCATCGAGTGGTTCGAGCAGTTCGGCTGGCGACGGGGGTTCACGTGGAACGAGGGCGGCTCCATCGCGGGGGCGGCGGCAGCCGACGCCAACGGGCCGGCGGGCTTCGGGTCCGTGTGCACCGACGACACCGAGATGTTTCTCTGCCTGGACGGCCAGGGTGAGCGCGGGACCTGGGTGAGCTGGTGGGTACGCAATGTCGCTGAGGTCGACGCGATCCACGAGCGCGCTCTGCAGGTGGGTGCGGAGATCACGTATCCGCCGACGGACGAGCCGTGGGGGATCCGCGAGTTTCATCTGCGCCATCCGGACGGGCATACGTTCCGGGTCAGCGCAGGCCTGCACGCGGAGTGAGCGGGCTCTTGATCCGCGCCGGCGTCCCGGAGGACGTCGAGGCGCTGCTCGGCGTCCAGCGCGATGCCTGCACCACGGCGTTCGCGCACATCTTCCCGCCCGAGCAGTACCCCTTCCCCGACGAGGCCGTCCGTGAGGAGTGGCGGAAGAGCCTTTCCGGCGAGACGGTCGAGGTGCACGTCGCCGAGGTCGAGGGCCTGCCGGCCGGCGTCGTGACGATCGGCGGCGAGTTCCTCAGCCAGCTGTACGTGCTGCCCGGGCACCAGGGCGGCGGCGTCGGATCGGCGCTGCACGACCACGCGCTCGAGCGGCTACGCGCCGAGTGGGAACGAGCGCGCGCGCCTGTGGTGCCTGGAGGAGAACCGGAACGCGCGTCGCTTCTACGAGCGACGTGGCTGGGAGCTCACCGAGGAGACGCGTGTCGTCCCGTTCCCGCCGAACCCGATCGACGTGCAGTACACGAAGTCGCTCTAGCTGGGCTCTGCCAGAGCCGCCCAGGATCGAAACAGCTCCTGTGCGGCGTCGATACCGAGCGGCAGGTACTCGAGCAGCAGCCGCTCGTTCGGAGCGTGCGCGTTCGCGCCGGGAACGGCGAAGCCGGTGACGATCGTCGGAATGCCCTTGTGCTCGAGCGCGGGCACGATCGGAAGCGTCCCGCCCGAGCGGACGAGTAGCGGCTTGGCGCCGGTCGCGCGCTCGAAGGCTTCCTGACCCAGCGCGATCGCACGCGAGTCCGGGGCGACCAGTCCGGGATCGGCCCTCGAGCCGAGCGCGACCTCGACCTCGGCGCCCTCCGGAGCGGCCTCGCGCAGGAGCCGCTCGAAGACCGGGCCGATCTCCTCGACGCGCTGCCCCGGCGCGAGGCGGATCGACACGTTCGCCTCGGCGAAGACCGGGAGCACGGTCTTGGTCAGATGCGGCTCGCCGCCGGCGATCCCGTGCACGTCGACCGACGGCTCTCCCCAGGTCCGCACGTAGAACTCCTCCGCCGCCTTCGGGTCGGCCGGCTTGGCGCCGAGCTGCGAGAGCTCCTCCGCGCCCGGCGTCAACGTGGCCCAGTCGGCCGCCTCCTCGTCGGTGATCTCGGCCACGCCGGCGCGCAGCGGCTCCGGCACACGCCCGTTCCGCGGCAGGACGCCGGAGAGCGTCTGCATGAGCGCGTGCATCGCGTTCATCGCCGCGCCGCCCATGAGCCCCGAGTGGAGGTCGGCGGCACCCGTGCGCACGCGCACGTGGAAGTAGCACATGCCCCGCGTCGCGATGTAAAAGGCGGGGACACCGCGCGCGAGCATGCCGGCGTCGTAGATCACGCAGGCGTCGGCGTCGCGGTCGTCGGCGGCGAGGAAGTCGACGATGGAATGGCCGCCCGTCTCCTCCTCCCCGTCGCACGCGAAGCGGAGGTTCACGGGGAGCTCGTCCGCCGACGCGAGCAGCTCGGCCGCCTTGAGCAGCATGTACAGCTGCCCCTTGTCGTCGACGACGCCGCGTGCGACGAGGTACTCGCCGTCCACGGTCGGCTCGAACGGGCCGCTGTCCCAGAGGTCGAGGGGCGCGGGAGGCTGGACGTCGAAATGCCCGTAGCAGAGGACCGTGGGCGCACTGCCGTTCGTCGACGCGCGGATCTCCCCGACGGCGAGGGGCTGGCCCTCCCAGTCGATCAGCTCGGCCTCGCCCCCGGCGCCGCGGATGCGGTCGCACACCCATTCGCCGGCGCGCTTGACATCCTCCGCATGCGCGGAGTCCGCGCTCACGCTCGGGATGCGCAGGAACTCCGAAAGCTCGTCGAGCCAGTCTTGCTGCACAGTCGTACGCTACTTCCCCGTGGCCACCGCTGCCGCACAGCCGATGACCGGCCGCACCGCCTGGGCACGCAACCTCGCCGGCCCCCTGCGGGACTACCTGCGTACCGAGTCGGGCGGAGCGGTCGTCCTCCTGGCCGCCGTGCTCGTCGCGATCGTCTGGACGAACGCCGGCGGAAGCTCGTACGACACCTTCTGGGCGAAGGACCTCTCGATCCGCGTCGGCGGGTCCGGGATCTCGGAGAGCCTGCGCGGCTGGATCAACGACGGGCTGATGGTCTTCTTCTTCCTCGTTGCCGGGCTCGAGGCGAGGAGGGAGCTCGACATGGGCGAGCTCCGGCAGCGCCGCCGCATCGCACTACCGCTCGTCGCCGCGAGCGGCGGGATGATCTTCCCGATCCTGATCTTCCTCGCGTTCAACCTCGGCCATTCGAGCGCGAGTGGCTGGGGCACCGCGATGGCCACGGACACGGCCTTCGCCCTCGGGATCCTCGCCCTGGTCGCGCCAGGCTATCCCCGTCTCCGCGCCTTCATCCTCACGCTGTGCGTCTTCGACGACCTGATCGCGCTCATCGTGATCGCGACCGCGTACTCGCAGGACGTCTCGTTTTCCGCGCTCGCGGTCGCGGTTGTGTTCTTTGCCGGTCTGCTCATTTTGCGAGCGGCCGGCATACACAACGCTCCGGTGTCGATAGCTCTGTGTCTCGGGTCCTGGGTCGCGCTGTACGAGTCGGGGATCCACCCGACCGTTCTGGGGCTCGCCCTCGGTCTTTCGCTCAGCGCCTATCCGCCCGCGCGGACCGACCTCGAGCAGACGACCGCGCTCGCGCGAGAGTTCCGCGAGCAGCCGACCGCCGAGCTCGCACGCGAGACCCAGCGTGGGATCACGGCGGCGATCTCGCCGAACGAGCGACTCCAGGACCGGCTGCACCCGTGGACGAGCTACCTGATCGTCCCGCTCTTCGCGCTGGCGAACGCCGGCACGCACATCAGCGGCGAGATTCTCCGCAGCGCCGTCACCTCGCCGATCACGCTCGGGATCTTCTTCGGCTACGTGGTCGGGAAGCCGGTCGGCATCCTCACCTACTCCTGGCTCGCCACCCGCAAGCGGTTCGGGATGCGCCTGCCCGTCGGCTGGCCCAACCTCTTCGGCGGAGCCGCGGCGGCCGGGATCGGCTTCACCGTCTCGCTCCTCGTCGCCACTCTCGCCTTCCACGGCGAGCAGCTGACCGACGCGAAGCTCGGGATTCTCGCCGCCGCGATCGGCGCGACCCTGATCAGCTCGACGTACTTCATGGCGATCAAGCACTTGCCCCAGGAGGTCTGGGCCCGCTTCGCGCTGGGGCGAGGCTACGAGGAGATCGTCGACCTCGCGATGCCGGTCGACCCGGAGGAGGACCACATCCGCGGGCCGGAGGACGCGCCGGTGACGCTCGTCGAGTACGGCGACTTCGAGTGCCCGTATTGCGGCCGCGCCGAGCCGGTTTTGCGCGAGCTGCTGGCCGACTTCGGGGACGAGCTTCGCTTCGTCTTCCGCAACCTCCCGCTCTCCGACGTCCACCCGCGTGCGCAGCTGGCGGCCGAAGCGGCAGAAGCGGCCGCGGCACAGGGGAAGTTCTGGGAGATGCACGACAAGCTCTTCGAGCACCAGGACGCGCTGGCGCCGTCGGACCTCGTCCGCTACGCGGAGGAGCTCGGCCTCGACGCCGACCGCTTCCGCGACGAGCTACGGCGCCGCGTCTACGCCCCCGGTATCTCCGAGGACGTCGAGAGCGCCGACGAGAGCAACGTCGCCGGGACGCCGACGTTCTTCGTCAACGGGATGCGCCACCAGGGCTCCTACGACGAGGAGAGCCTGGCTGCGGCCGTCCGCCGCGCCTGGTCGCGGGCTCGCCTTGTGACCTAGGGCCCTACGCCACTTCGCGGAGCTTCTGCGCGTCAGCGAGAGCCCGAAGCTTCTTCAGCGTGTGGTGCTCGATCTGGCGGATGCGCTCGCGCGTGACGTTGAACGCGCGACCGACCTCGTCCAGGGTCAGCGGCGCGCGGCCGTCGAGCCCGTAGCGGAGCTGGATGACCTCGCGCTCCCGCTCGGAGAGCGTCCCCAGGATCTTCAGCAGCGCCTCGCGCCGGAGCGACCGCTCGGCCGCCTCGTCCGGGAGCGGCTCGGACTCGTCCGTGAGGAAGTGCCCGAACTCCGATTCTTCCTCGTCGCCGACCGGCTTCTCGAGCGAGACCGGCAGCTGCGCGGTGCGGCGGATCTGCGAGACGTCCTCGATCGCCATCTCGACGTCGATCGCGATCTCGGGGATGGTCGGCTCGCGACCGAGCTCGCCGCGGAGCTTTCGCTCCGAGCGCACGATCTTGTTCAGCTTCTCCACGATGTGGACGGGCATGCGAATCGTCCGGCCCTTGTCGGCGAGCGCGCGGGCGACCGCCTGGCGGATCCACCACGTCGCATAGGTCGAGAACTTGAACCCCTTGCGGTAGTCGAACTTCTCGGCGGCGCGCACGAGCCCGATCGTCCCCTCCTGGATGAGGTCGAGGAACGGCAGGCCCTGGTTGCGGTACTTCTTCGCGATCGAGACGACGAGGCGGAGGTTCGCCTCCACCATCTCCTGCTTCGCGCCGTGGTCGCCACGCTCGATCCGCTTTGCGAGCTCGACTTCCTGGGCCGCCGTCAGCAGGTCGACGCGCCCGATGTCCTTGAGGAAGAGCTGCAGCGAGTCCGTCGACACCTCGCGCTCGTCCACCTTCACCTGCACTTCCTCCTCGGGCGGCTGCGAGCCGTTCACGACCTCGATGTGGAGCTCGTCGAGCGCCGAGTAGAAATCGTCGAGCTGGGCGACATCGAGCTCGAGGTCGTCGAGGGCGAGCGCGATCTCGTCCGCGCTCAGCGAGCCGTTCTCACGACCGCTCTCGAGGAGCGCCTTGGCCTCGTCGGTCTCGAGCACGTCCACGATCGTGCGACCTGTGGGCGCCTCACGGTCCGCTCTTTTGTCGTTGTCTCCCCTCCACTCCGCACTGAGGACGGCACTGTCGCACGCAGGGCGGACGGAATCCATAGGCCGTTCGGCCTATCTTGCGCCGTCTGCAGACCTATTTCGATTTCGTCAGTTTCTGCAGAAAAAGTTGCGACTCACGCGCGAGCGGCGAGCCCGGCTCCGCAGCCTCGGCCAGCCGTAACTGTCGCTTGCCGGCCTTGACCTCTCCGAGCCAGAGGAGCAGCAGGCCGAGATGGAAACGGACGGTCGCCGCATGGGGAAACCGCTTGCTCAGCGGCCCGAGGCGCGAGAACGCGCGCTCCGGATGGGTCTTGTCGAAGCGGCCGACCGCGGCGGCGACGTGGGCCTCGGCGTCGTCCGGCGCGAGTCGCGCCGCCTCGGCGAAGGCGCGCTCGGCCGAGACCTGGTGGCCGAGCCGCTGCAGCGCGACCCCGTACAGGAGCTTCATGTGCTCGCTCCGTCCCCGGGCGAGGGCGTCCAGCTGCTCCTGCGGCCCTAGACCTCCCAGCGTCCTCGGCGCCGAGAAGCTCGGCACGAACGTCGGGAGCCCGCGGTTGTACTGCGGGTGGAGCAGATCGCCGGCGCGGATGGACGAGAACGTGTCGGGCTGGACGCCCTGCGCCTCCTTCCAGGCCTGGAGCGCCTGCTTCCGCTGGCCGGCCCAGTACAGGGCGAACCCGAGATGGAGCTGGACGAACGAGCTGCGTGGGTGTGCCGCCGCGAGCCCGCCGAGCTCGTCGAGCGTCCCGTCGGGCCACGAGGCGAGCGCGGAACCGACCTGGGCATCGACCGACCGGTACCGCGCGAAGATCTTCGCGGCGTCGGCAGGGTTGCCGTGCGCGTACAGAGTTCCTGCCTTGCGGAGCGCGACCGCCTCGGGGTCGGTGCGCAGCCCGAGGTCGAGCTCGAGCGGCGGCCGTCCCTTGAGCGTCGCGGCGGCCGCGTCGTGGCCGCTCCCGCCGGAGACGAGGACCACCGCGGCGACCGCGCCGATCGCCACGGCGGCTGCGATCCCGACGACCGCGTAGACGCGCGAGCGCTTGCTCACGCCTCGACGATACTCCGCCGGGACGCGCTTACTTGACGGTGAACGACCCGTGCATCTGAGCCTTGTGCGGGTCGCACCAGTAGTTGTACTTCCCCTTTTTGAGCGTCAGCTTGGCCCAGGTCTTGGTGCCGAGGAACGGGACGGACGTGTGCTTGTCCACGCCCGGGCCTTTCAGGTGGAAGTTGTGGATGGTCGAGCGGTCGAAGACGACGAACGTATACGTGCCGCGCTTGACTGAGTGGACGGGGACGAAGGCCTTCGTCTTGAGCGTGATCTTGAAGCCCGGGCCCGCCTGGGCGTACAGCTTCGTGACCTTGTGGGGGGCAGCCTGTGTGCTGCCGGCGAGGAGCGCGGCAGCTACGGCCGCGACGAGGAGTGATTTGAGCATCGCGCCAGGGTAGCTAGGGCTACCGCTCCCCTGCCCGTTCATCTGCGCCGACCGCCTCGCGGTCCTCGTCCTCCGGCAGCGTCACCGTCAGGCTCTGGATGCGCGTTCCGTCCACCTCGTCCACGCGGAAGCAAATCTCCTCGTACTCGACCTCGTCGCCCGGCCCGGCGGCGCGCCCGAGCAGGCCGAACACGAATCCCGCCACGGTGTGGTAGTCCTCGTCCGGGAGCTTCGTCCCCACCTGCTCGTTGAACTCGTCGATCGTGAAAGCCCCGCTGACGCGGACCGTGCGGTCGTCGATGCGCTCGAGGTCGTCGTGGGGAAGGTCGAACTCGTCCTCGATCTCGCCGACGATCTCCTCCAGCAGGTCCTCGAGCGTCACGATGCCCTCCATCGCGCCGTACTCGTCGAGGACGATCGCCATGTGCAGGTTCTGCGCGCGGAACTCGGCGAGCAGGCTGGCGAGATCCTTCGTCTCGGGAACGAAGTACGGCGTCCGCAGGAGGTCCTCGAGCTGCACCTGCTCGATGCCGCGGTCCATCAGCGCCGCGAAGAGGTCGCGCACGTGCAGGATCCCGAGGATCTCGTCGAGCGAGCCGCGATAGACGGGGTAGCGCGTGTACGGCGACTCCATCACGGCCTTGAGGGCCTCCTCGGGCGGGAGGTCGATCGAGAGTGCGACGACGTCCACGCGAGGCACCATCACGTCGGCCGCCTCCTTGTCCCCGAAGTCGAAGACCTTGGAGATCATCTGCTGCTCCTCCTCCTCGATCTCCCCGAACCGCTGCGAGCGGTCGAGCAGCATGCGCAGCTCCGCCTCGGAGTGAACGTCCCCCTCGGCGCCCGGGGGCTCCAGCCCGATCGCGCGCAGGACGAGCTCGGTGGACCTCTGCAGGACCCAGATCAGCGGCCCGAAGACGACGAAGAACGCGCGTACCGGCGTGGACACGGCGAGAGCGACCCGCTCCGAGTACTGCAGCGCCACTCCCTTGGGGACGAGCTCGCCGATCACGACGTGCAGGAACGTGATGATCAGGAAGGCGAAGACGATCGCGAGGATCGTGGCCATCCACGGGTCGAAGAGCTCCTTGAGCACCGTCTCGCCCACGGCACCGATTGCCAGTGAGGTGAGGGTGACGCCCAGCTGCATCGCGGCTATGAACCGCGGCGGTTGCGCGGTGATCGTGAGGACGGCGTGGGCGCGGCGGTTGCCCTCCGACTCCAGCTCGCGGAGCCGCGTGCGCCGAGCGGTGACCAGCCCGTACTCGGCCGCCACGAAGAACGCGTTCAGCAGAATCAGCGCCCCGACGGCGAGCAGTTCGAGAAAGGTGTTCACGTCAACGCCCCGCCGGGCGGACGTCTAGGAATGTCTTCGTCGTCCAACAGGATCTATGGCTCAGTATAGGTAACAGGGGTGACGTCGCCCTGCCGCGCGGCCAGGCGGTTTGCGACGAGTCGCTCGAGGTGCGCGAGCGTCTCGGCAACGGCGAAGCGGCGCTGGGAAGGACCGTGTGCGCCGGGGAAGAGGGCGAGTGAGATCTCGTAGCCGGTCCGCGGCTCGGGGCTCAGGGCGGCGCGTGTTTCGTCGAGACGCTCGCGGTGGTGGTCGAGGATCGCGCGGGCGCGGCCGGCCGGGTCGGCGATCGGGTCGCCGTGCGCCGGCAGGGCGAGCCGTGGAGCGAGCTCGATCGTCTTCTGGAGAGAATCCAGGTAGGCGCCGAGCGGGTCGGGGCGTGACTCGGGATAGACGCCGACGGCGGGCGTGATCTCCGGGAGGATGTGGTCGCCGGCGACGAGGACGCCGTCGCGGAGGAGCCCCAGATGCCCATCGGCGTGCCCCGGCAGCTCGACCACGTCCCAGCCGTCCACCCGGTCGCCTTCGTCCAGGAGCTGCGGATCGCGCTCGTACCGGATCAGCGGCAGCGCCTCGCGGTCGCGTTCCAGCATCGTCTCCCTCATCTCCGCCGGGACGCCGTGCAAGCGGAACCAGTCGGCGATCCGCTCCGGCCAGTCCCGCGCCCCCCACACGCTTTCGCACTGTGCGTAATCGAGCCGGCCCTGGTGGACGGGCGCGCCGGTCACCGCGCGGGCGATCTCTCCACCCCAGACGTGGTCGGGATGGAAGTGAGTGATCACGATCCGGTCGACCGGCCCGTCCAGCTCCTCGCGGAAGAGGTCGTCGAGCCCGGGCAGCGCGAGCCCGGTGTCGACCAGCAGCCGTCCCTCGTCCCCCTCGACCACGTAGCAGTGGACGTGGCCGGGCGCGAGCGGCAGCGGCACGGTCAGGCGCTGGATTCCCGGCGCGATCTGTTTCATCTGCGCATTCTCGTGTACGAACATCTGTTCGTATAATGGAAAGCGTGCGCGCCGAGTACCGCGAGGAGCCCTGCAAGTCGGCCCTGAACCGCGTCAAGGGGATGGGGTTCAGCTGGTCGCTCAATCCGTACATGGGCTGCGTCCACCAGTGCACGTTCTGTTACGTCCGCGCCTTCGAGCTGCGCGCCGACCGGCCGTTCGACGACCGCTACGGAACGTCCATCCGCGTCAAGATCAACATCGCAGAGGTGCTGCGGCGCGAGCTCGCGCGCCCGCGCTGGGAGCACGAGACGGTCGCGATCGGCGCGGCGACCGACCCGTACCAGCCGGCCGAGGGGCGCTACCGGCTGACGCGCACCTGCATCGAGGCGCTCCTGGAAGCGCACAACCCGTTCGCCATCATCACGCGCGGCCCCCTGATCCTCCGCGACCTGGACGTGCTGCAGGAGGCCTCCCGGCGAGCGGACGTGCGCGTCACGTTCTCGGTCCCAACGCTGGACGATGAGATCTGGCGGACGACCGAGCCCGGGACGGCGCCGCCGCGGCAGCGGCTGCGCGTGCTGAAGCGGCTGGTGGACGGCGGGATCAACGCAGCCGTCGGGATGGCGCCGATCCTGCCGGGGATCTCGGACAAGCCGGAGCTGCTGCGCGAGGTGGTGAAGGCCGCCCGGGAGGCCGGCGCGACCGGGCTGTGGGCGAACGTCCTCAACCTGCGTCCCGGCACGCGCGAGCACTTCATGGCGCACCTGGAGGAGGACTGGCCGGAGGAGGCCGAGCGCTACGAGCGCCTCTACCGGCGCCGCGCATACCTCGGCAAGGACGTCACCGGCCCCGTGCAGACGGCGGTCGCCGAGCTCAAGCGCGAGTACGGCGTTTCCGACCGGCGGAGGAAGAGGCTCGGGCCTCCGCCCGAGCCGGAGCAGCTTTCGCTGGCCGTCTAGAATCCGCCCCGATGGCGGAGAACGGCTACCTCCTGTTCGTCTGGAAGCCGACGGGCTACGAGCTCGTCGAACGCTCGGGCGACGCGCCGATGGTCGGCGACTCGATCGAGATCGACGAGCGCACCGAGTGGGTGTGCAAGGTCGCGCCCTCCCCCCTGCCCGGCGACGACCGGGTCTGCGCGTACCTACAAGCCTAGGCTCTCGGCGGCGGTAAGGCCGAGGACGAGGGCGGTCGCGAGGCCGCTCGCGTAGCCGCCCGCGGCGATCCCGCCGGCGTCCACGCCCGCCGCGAAGAGGCCGTCGACCGGCGCGCCGTCCTCGGCGAGGACACGCGCGCGCTCGTCCACCTTCAGCCCGCCGACCGTGTGCGTGATCCCCGCGGCCACGTGGACCGCATAACGGTACGAGTCCGGAAGCTCGAAGCCGAGCTCCCCCGCGGTCACGACCGTCCCACCGGCCTCGCGCGCCGCGTCGATCATGTCCGCGACCGTGCGCCCGCGGATCTCGATCTCGAGTGTCGGCTCGTCCACGACGTACCAGGCGCGGCCCCCCGGCTGCCGCGCGATCGCCTGCACGAGATCGGTCTCGGCCCAGGAGATCGGATCGGGAGCGAACTCCTCGCCGTCCTCGTTGAGCACGAGCGCGTAGCTGCCGTACAGCTGGGCGAGCTCGACGAAGCGTTCTTCGGGAACGTGCGCCGGAGGCGCGGGCATCGCCCGGCCGTAGAACTCGTCGAGCCCGTCGGAGAGCGCGGCGCCGCGCTCGAGGCCGAGGCGAAGGCCGTCGCCGGCGCTCCAGGGGTTGGCGCGGTGCAGAACCGGCTCCTCGGTGATGTAGCGGTGGACGAGCTCTCGGTCGCCCTGGAATCCGCCGGTCGCGAGGACGAGCGGATCGTCCGTGGATGGGAAGGACGCCTCCAGCCGTAGATCACGGGCCGCGCGTGCGAGCACCTCCGTCAGCCCCCTGGGGTCGAAGCGCTTGCCGATCGTCCGCGGGTTGCCGGTCTCCTCCCACACGACCGGCGGCCCGAGCGACTCGAGCCACGCGAGGGCGTCGTCGAAGCGCTCGACGATCAGCCGCTGCAACCGCGGGTCGCCGCCGGGGCATTCGGCGCGGAAGTCCTCCAGCGTCCGGTAGCGCCAGACGACGCAGCTCGAGAGCAGCATCGATCCTCCCGGCCGGTCGCCCTTCTCGTAGACGACCGGCTCGAGCCCGAGCTCGCGGGCGCGCGCCGCCGCGCACAGGCCGGCCATGCCCGCGCCGGCAATCGTGGCCGAGGCGCTCAGGTGAGGGCGAAGCCCGGCTTGTGCTCGACGTACTCGAGCTTCACTCGCTCGGGGCCCCAGACGAAGACCGCGTACGTGTTCGCGGCGTCGACGACCTTGTCGATCTCGACTCCCTGCTCCTTCGCCTCGTCGATGTGCTCCGCCGCCGACTCGACTCGCATCGCCAGATGGTTCAGAAGCGGACGCTCGGGCTCGGTCGCGTCCCCCGGATGGAACTCGACGTAGGCGCCGCCGACCTCGACGCGGTCGGCGCCCGACGGCCCCGGCTCAGCGGCGTTGAAGCCCAGGGGGACGTACTCTTCGGCCGTCCCGGCGGGATCCGCCGACCAGAGCGCGACATGGTCGAGGTCGTATTCGACCGCCGTGTCCGCCTCGACCAGGCCGAGCCTCAGTCCCTCGTGGACGTCGAAGTAGGCCTCGCCGTCGCGTGGCCGCTCGATGTCGGCGTCCTCCGGCAGGTCGGCCAGAGCTGTCTCGAGGTCGGAGACGCGAAGCGCGACGTGCTTCAGAGGCCCGCGCTCGCGCGGCCCCTCCTCGGCGAAGAGGGTCAGCTTCCCGCGCCGCGCGTCCGAGCCGACCAGGGTGAACGCGTCGGTTCGCTCGACGACATGCATGCCGGCGCCGCCGGTCAGGAAGTCCGCGATCCGGTCGCGGTCGGCGACCCAGAGCGCGACGTGGTCGAGTGTCTCGGGATTCATGCGGGAGAGCATAGATAAGCGGAGGGGCGTCGCCGCCCCTCCGCTCGCTGTCATGGGTGGCTACTTGCGCCGGTCGACGGCGCGCTGGAGCTGGGCCTTGTTCATCTTCGAGCGGCCCTGGATGTTCATCCGCTTGGCCTCGTTGTAGAGCTGTTCCTTCGTCCGGCCGCGCGGGCGGTTCGTGCCGGAGCGCTGGCCGCCCCGGCGGCTCGACGGCATGTCGCGACGCGACGTGCGCGAGGATGTCTTGGCTTCGCCGCTCTGGGCGCGCTCCTTGTTGACCGTGCGTGCGGCGATTTCCTTCGCGCGCTTGGTCGACGCACCGCGCTTCTTCTCGCCGTCCTTGATGTGCTCGTACTGCCGTTCTCGCTTGTTGCTCCATGCTTTCTGCGGCATCGAGACCTCCTTGATGGCCTTCTGTACGCGGCTTGTGTGCCCATTTCCAGGGGTTTCAATCTCTGGAACGAGCGTGCGCCAAATCGGCTCGAAGGCGGCACGAACCGGTACGAATCGCCGCGCTACGCTCGCCGTGGGCGGCGGGTGGACGGAACTCCCCACCCAGGGTGGGGATGTGGGGGCGAGGGCGTCGGCGTCAGCCTTCGAGCGGGGGGTTCTGGACGTTGTGCTCGGTCGCGTACGCGTCGACGAGCCCATTGATCACGTCGAAGCCCTGGTCGAAGGCGTAGTTGATCTTGACGAACGGCTCCCACTTGTCCGGGAGCGCGTCCTCGGGGAAGATCGCGTCGACCGGGCACTCCGGTTCGCATGCACCGCAGTTGCGAGTGAAGACACCGCCGGCCAGCGTGAAGGTGTGGTCGCGCGGGACGACCGCGCAGAACGTCTCCGACTCCTCGCCGTCTTCCGGCTCAGCGCTCATCACGCGCCAGTAGACCTCACGTGTCGCGAGGTACAGCCAGCGGATCGGACGGCTGCGGACGCCGAAGTTCGTCTCGACGCTTCCCTCCTCGCCCGAGCCAACGGCCACGTACCCCGCCAGCGGCGCTACCCGCTCGAGCCAGTCGAGCGCCTCGTGCGACGTCGAGCGCAGCCGCCACGAACCGGCCTTGACCGGGTCGCCGTCCGCCGCCAGCCAGCCGTCAACGAAGCCGGCGAGATAGTCCGGGTCGGCCGTCTCCGGCAGCGCTCGCTTGAGGTTCACCGAGGCGCGCACGACTCCCGTTCCGGCGTAACCGGGATGGACGTCCAGGCAGGGCGAGAAGTTGACCTGGTCGAAGAAGTCGCGGAACCTCGCCACGCGCTCGCCGTACAGCTGCACGTAGTGGAGATGAAGGCCGGACTTGACCTCCTGCTTGTTCCAGCAGCCGTCCCCGTAGACGATGCCGTGGAGCGCGCCGAGGCGGTACTGCTCCGAGTCACGGCTGACGGCCAGCGTCGCCGAGGGCACGTACTGCCCGACGGAGAGCTCCGCGGTCTTCTCGCCGGACGCCAGCACCCACTGGTGCGTGGGCGTCGCGAGGACGGACCGCCGGAACCGCGAGATGTTGCGCGTCGTCAGCCGCGTCCCGCCGTAGCGGTCTCGCTCCTGGAAAGCAGGCGCGAGCTCGAGCCGCACGAGCGGCTTGCGACGGAAACGCTTGACGTATGCCGGACGCAGCCCGTGATCGGTCAGCACCTGACACCACGAGCCCTCGAGCTCCGCGAACGTCCGCAGCCCACGTGACGTCAGCAGCTGCTCCTCCGGCGCGAAGCAGTCGATGCACTCCTCCGGATCGATCACGAGGATCCGCCCGGCCTCGTGGATGCAGTCGACCGGACAGACGTCGACGCAGGAGAGGTCTTTGATGTCGATGCAGGGCTCGGCGATGATGTACGTCACGGAGCCTTACTCTAACGACGCCCGCGGCGCCGGCTTCACGCCTCGACGAGCTCTTCCACGACCTGCGGAGCGCGCTCGACGAGCGCCGACTTCGCCAGCACCTGGTCGAATCCGGCGGTGTGCGCCGCACGCAGGCCGGCCGTGTCCGTGTGGTTCGAATACCCCACGATGGGCACGTCCGGATACGTGTCCGCGACCTCGTCCGGGTCGATTCGCGCAATGTCCGCGATCACGATGTCCGGCGGGTCGATGCTGTCGGTGGTGACGAGGTGGTGGCCCTGCAGGAGCCCTTCGAGCTTCCCGCGGAAGTAGAGGTCGACCCCAACGAGCAGGACGGTCGCCACGGTCGGAGCGTAACATCCTCCCCATGGCATTTGTGACGGTCGCGCGCGTCGAAGACGTCCCGCCTGGAACGTGCAAGCACGTCCGCGCCGGGGACGAGGAGATCGCGCTCGCGAATGTCGAGGACGAGATCTACGCGACCCAGGGGCACTGCCTGCACCTGCAAGGGCCGCTCGGCGACGGCGAGCTGGAGGGACCGGTGCTCACGTGCCCGTGGCACGGCTGGCAGTACGACGTCCGCACCGGCCTGAACGAGTTCGACCACGCGATCGAGCTCCGTACCTACGAGGTGCGGGTCGACAACGGCGAGATCCAGGTCTCAGTCTGAGCTGCTCGCGGAGGGCATCGAGCTCATCCGCACCGGCGAGTACTTCGCCGCGCACGAGGTGCTGGAGGACGCCTGGCGGGCCGCCGAGGCGGACGAACGCGATTTCTTCCAGGGCCTCGTCCACGTAGCCGTCGCCTGGTACCAGGCCGGACGCGGCAACCGAACCGGCTGCGAGCGGCAGCTGGACAAGGCGACGCGGCGCCTCGGTCCCTACACGCCGACCCATCGCGAGGTCGACGTCGCTGCTCTCCTCAGTCGTGTGGAGGAGGCCGCCGCGATCGTCGCGACGGGATCGCTGGAGTTGCCTAGACCCCTAACCCGAACAGGTGCAGGAAGCGGTTGAGGCCGACGCGCAGCCACCAGATCCGGTCGAAGAAGAGCAGGCATCCGAGTGCGACGAGCACGGCTCCGCCGGACACGCTGAGGATGCGGTAGCGGTCGCGAAGCCAGCGGAACGTCCCCATCGCCTTCGCGAAAGACACGCCGGCGAGCAGGAAGGCGAAAGCCAGCCCGAGCGAGTACACGAGCAACAGGGCGGCCCCTTTCGCGATCGTCGACGTCCCTCCCGCGAGCACGAGCACGCCCGCCAGCACGGGCGTGATGCACGGCGCCGCGCAGGTCGCGAAGGCGGCACCCAGCAAGGCCCGGGATCCACTCTTGCGCGCCTCACCGAGCAACCCCGCCCCGACGAGCTGTTTCGGCACGGGAAGCAGCCCCATCAAGGCCAGCCCGACCACGATCAGGATGAATCCACCGATCTCCTGCTGCGCCCGCAAGCTGAGTGTCGTGGCGATGGCGCTCGCGGCAACCCCGAGCAACACGAAGACGACCGTGAAGCCGGCGAAGAAGGGCAGGCTGGCCACGGTCACGCGCCGCGCCACCCCACGCTGGCCTAGCCGCTCCGCGTCCACCGCCGACACCGTGGCGAGGTAGCCCGGGACGAGTGGCAGCACGCAGGGAGTGATCACCGACGCGAAGCCGGCCCCGAAAGCCACGAGAAGACGCACGATCATTCGAAGCGCGCGAGCTCTTCCTCGAGCCGGCGCTCGAGGTCCGGATCGAGCGGCGCGCGGCCGTTTTGCTCTGGCCCGGCCGCTGTGGGGGCGGACTCGCGCGAGCGGCTCCAGCGCCAGGCGTAGACGCCGAGGACCGCCCCGCCTCCCACGAGGAGCACGAGCGGCAGCAACCAGGCGAGCAGCCCCCACCCGCTCTTCGGAGGAGCCGCGCGGATCCCCGACCCGAACTGCGCCACGAGCTTGTCCATGATCTCGCTCCGGGTGTCGCCCCCGTTGATGCGAGTGACGATGAACGCGCGGATGCGGTTCGCCGCCGGCGCGTCCGACATGTCCAGCGGAGTCCCGCAGGTCGGGCACATCAGCTGTCCCTCCAGCTCGTGCAGCGTCGGATGCGACTCGCTCGCGAGCGCCGCGGGCACGCCGACGACCAGCGCGACCAGCAGCGCGGCGAGGAGCCTCACGACCTCATCGCCGCGTGAATGCCCTCGGCCAGCTGGCGCTTCGTGACCTGCCCCTCGACGTGGGGGCCGACGAGCTTCCCGCTCCGGCCGACGAAGAACGTCTCGGGCACCCCGGTCAGCCCGTACTTCGCCACGACGTGCCCGGGACCGTCGCGGACGAGCGGATAGGACATGCCGTACTTCTTCGCGAACGCGCGCGCGTCACTCGACAGGTCCTGCTGGTCGACGCCGATCACGACGACGCCCTGGCCCCGGTGCTTGAGCCAGGCCTTCTGGAGCACCGGTACCTCGTCGCGACACGGAGCGCACCAGGACGCCCAGAAGTTCAGCACGACCGCCTTCCCCTTCAGCGAGGCGAGGGAGAGATCGCCCGACTTGTCGAGGCGGGGAAGCGAGAACGCCGGCGCGGGGGCGTTCTTGCGCGCCTGCTTCTGATCCTGGTTCACGAGCTTCCAGACGAGCAGCCCGAGCAGCCCCAGAACGATGCCGAGCGCAACGACCTGCGCTCCGAGTTTCAGACGCATTACGCGGAAACGATAAAGACCTGCGTCCCCACCGCGACGTGGTTGAAGAGCCACTCCGCGTCGGGGATGTACATCCGGATGCATCCATGGGACGCCGAGTAGCCGATCGACGCGGCGTCCGGCGTGCCGTGGATGCCGACGCCGTCGAAGCCCAGGCCCATCCAGCGCGTCCCGAGCGGGTTGCCGGGGCCGGGTGGAATCGGCTTTGCGCCGGCCGCCCACGGCGAGTCGGGCGGATACCACCAGGGATTCTCCGCCTTGACCTCGATCTGCGTATGGCCGAGCGGCGTCGGATACGCCGACTGACCGGTCGCGACGCCGAAAAGGCGCCAGAGCTTCATGCCCTTGTACAGATAGAGCTTGTTCGTCCCGCGGTGGATGACGATCACAGGCCCGAAGCTGGTGCGGCCGACCTGCGGCTGCGTGATCTTCTGGATCAGCTTGACCGGGCCTTTGCGATCGGCGTGGAGAGCGACTACGAGCAGCTTGACCGAGCGCGTGCGGTCGATCTTCCTCCCGGACACGGACTTCGTGATCCACGGCTTGTTGTTGCGGAGCTTCAGCACCGAGTCGACCGCCGCGCGGTCGAACCGCTTGGCCAGCTTCGCGACATACGCGCGGGTCAGACCCTGGCGGACGGCGATCGCGAGCGGGACCTCGCTGTCCGGCGCGGCCTCGAGCGCGCGCTTGACCGCAGCCTTGATCTGCGGGACGGCGCCGATCCCGGCGGGCGAGGAACGGAAGCTGCGCTTGCCGACCTTGACGACGATCGGCTGGTTCGCCGCGCTCAGGATCGCGACCTTCGCCTCCGCTCCGCTCATACCGCCGACGGCGACGCCGCCGACGAGGACGCCGGGCGCGATCGTGGTGGGCGGAACCGGCCCGGTGGTGGTCGTACCGGTGGTGGTGGTGGTGGTCGTGCTCGTCGTCGTGGTCGCGGTCGTGTCCGTGGACGTGCTCGTCGTGCCGGTGCCGGTCGCGGCGACGACGGACGCCGAGAGGCCCCCGGCGGCGAGGAAGCCCAGGGCAAAGACAACCGGGAGGGCGAGGCGGCGCACGTGCGGAGTGTAGCCCCGGCGGATTACGGATTGGTGCGCTTGATGACGACGATCGCGCAGTCGTCCGTGAGGTCGCCGCTCCCGAACGCTCGACAGTCCGCGAGCACGGCCCGGGCGAGCTGCCTGGCGGGGAGATCGCGCGCGCCGACGAGCACCTCGTCCAGGCGCTCGGTGCCGTACAACTCCGTCCCGCGCCGTCGCTCGACGAGGCCGTCCGTGTACAGAACGAGCGTGTCTCCCGGCCCGAACGGGACGCGCACCTCGTCGTAGGTCTGGCCCACGTCGACCCCGAGCGCGAGGCCCCGCGCCGCCAGCGCGGCGATCCCGCCGCCGCTCCTCATGAGACGCGGCGCCGGATGGCCGGCGTTCGCGCACGCGACCGAATCGCCCTCGACGAGGACGTAGACCAGCGTGATGAACTTCCCGGTCGCGATCTCGCCGGCCACGACCTCGTTCGCCGACGCCAGGAAGTCACCCGGCTGCGGATGCTCGCGTGTGAGCGAGCGGAAGACGAACTTCGCCATCGCCATGTCGGCGGCCGCCTCGATTCCGTGCCCGGTCACGTCACCGAGGACAACGGCGAGCCCGCCGTCCGGCAGCGTGAGGAAGTCGTAGACGTCCCCGCCGACGTCGACCCGCGCGGAGGACTCGTAGACGGTGCCGATCTCCAGCCCCTCTACCCGCGGCTCGCTGCGCGGCAGCAGCGAGCGCTGCATCGTGTCCGAAAAGCTCTTCTGCTGCTGGTAGAGGCGCGCGTTGTCGATGGCGAGCGCGGCCTGGCCGGCGATCGACAGGGCAGCGTCGAGCACCTCCCCGCGCAGCGGACGCGCAGGATCGAGGGAGACGAGCGTCAGCGTCGCGAGCGCCTCGGCCGGGGTGGAGACCGGGATGACCACGGCGGTCGCGCCCCGCTCCAGGAAGGGCACGAGCAGCTCCTGTCCGGCTAGCTCCTGCGCCGAGCGGCGGTCGAGGACGATCGGCTCGCCCGAGCGGAGCAGCCGGCGGACCGGTGGCGCCGTCGCGGGCTGGTCGCGGCCGAGGATCGAGCGGAGCGCCTCGAGCTTCGGGTCGGAGACGTACACGGAGCGCGTCTCGAGCATTTCACCGCGCCCGTCCGGCAGCCGCATCGCCGCCGCGTCGATCCCGAGCGTCTCGACCATCGTCCGCGTCACCGCCTCGAGCGTCGCCTCGAGCGAGAGGCTGTGGGTGAACGAGTGGGAGATCTCGTACTGCGCGCGCAGGCGGCGCGCGAACTCGCGTTCGGCGGCGAGCGCGTGCTCGAGCTGTGCGCCGAGCTCCTTCGCCTCCTCGTGCAGACGAGCGTTCTCGACTGCGACCGCGAGCTGGGCCGCTAGCGCCGTCATGAGCGCGACCTCGTTCTCGTCGAAGACGCGCGCGGCGGGCGGATAGACCGCGAGCAACCCGATCACCGACTCCGGCGCGACCAGCGGGACAGCCAGCACGCCTTCGATTCCCGATTCGGCCAGCTCGCTGCGCACGCCGTGAGCAGCTCGGCCGCTTCTCCCGGCGCCAGGATCAGCGCCTGCCGGCCGCGGAGCGGGCCGAGGGCGAGCGAGAGCAGGCTATCCCCCACCCGTGCATGCGGACCGGCCAGGCCGCGCCCGGCCACCGGCTGCAGCCGTCCTCCATCCAGCAGATAGACGGCGACGCGCTCGACGCCGAGGAGCTCGGCGATCCGCTCGACCGCGGTCTCGAGCGTGTGGGAAAGGGACAGTTGCGCGATAGCCTGGCCGATCACGGCGAGGAGCGCGCGCGTGCGCTCCAGCTCCGCCTCCGTCTCCACCAACGCCTCGTTCGCCCGGATGGCCTGTGCCGCGCGCACTCCGAACGTCGCGAGCGGGCCCGCCGACCCGTTCACCGGCTCGGCTCCTCCGTCGAACACGAGCTGGAGGACGCCGAGCGGCGGCTCGCCGAGCCGGACGCTGGCGACCGAGCCTTCGACCGCGACCGACGCCCTGCTCTCGAGCATGTCCGCCGCGGCCTGCTCGAGCTCCGGGATGCGCGCCTGGTCGACCGTGACCTCGGCTGCGAGCGTGAGCACGTCTCCATCGGCTGCGCGCCACAGCACCGCTCCCGAGGCCCCGCCCGCCTCCGCCGCAACCTGGACGAGCTGGCCGGCACTTCCCCCCGAGGCGAGCGCGAGCGCCTCTCCCGCCAGCGCCAGCTCGCGCTCCCGGCGAGCCTCGGTGTCGCCGACCGAGCCAAGCTCGGCGGCGAGGACGAGTGCGGCCTGCGCCGCTGCCGACTCCGCCAGCGAAACGTCGTTCTCGGCGAACGGCTCGCCGGATCTGAGCAACTCGAGCTCGCCGACGACCTCGTTTCCTCGCTTGATGGGGATGGTCAGCGCGGAGCCGTCCTGTCCCGCGCCTCTCAGTGGGCCGCGCGATCCGACCAGCTCGGCGGAGACGACCGCGGACGTCGCCCAAACGGCTCGGGCGGCCAGATCGCCGCTCGCCTCCTCCCGGAGACGCACCACGGCCGCGTCCGCGCGCAGCGCCTTTCCAATGGCTTCGGTGAGCGCCTGGAGCGCCTCCGGAGAGTCGCGCATCGCTCCGAAGTATGGATAACCGCCTAAACTTCCCGCATGGCCGAGCCGGCGAGGCGCCAAACGGCGGCTGAAGAGGCGCCGCCGTACGACCCGAGGGCGATCGAGCGCACGCTCGTCGAGCAGCGCGCTCGGCGCGAGGCGCGCGTCGAGCGCAAGCGGGCGGTCCGGCACGCGCACATCCGCTTCTTCATCGTCATCCTCGCGCTTCTCGGCGGGGCCGTCGCGCTCGGGTTCTTCGTCTGGCAGGAAGTGGAGAACCTCTTCGGGCTCTGATGCAGGAACCGGACGACCTCTACGACTCCCCCGAGCAGCCCTACCGTCCGCTGCCGCCGGAGCCCTACCCGCGCGCGCCCGCGACGATCTGGACAGCCGGGGGCCGCATCGCGTGGGTCGCGGGGCTTGTCCTCATGCTCTCCAGCTTCATGGGCTGGTACGTGGGCTCGGGCGAAGGCTTGACCATCAGCGTCATCGGCTGGCACACGGGGACGCTGGGCAAGCTGGTCTTCTTCCTCGGCGCCGCCGTCATTCTCCTCGCAGTCCTACGCGAGGCCGGGATCGAGCTTCCGCCCGCCATTCCGGAGAGCCTGGTCATAATCGCCATCGGCGCGGTATCGACGATCTTCGTCCTGATTCGGCTGATCTCGATCCCCGACCAGTTCCTGCCGGCAGACGGCCGTGGAATCGGGATCTGGATCGCGCTGGTGGCCGCGATCGGCGTCATCTTCGGCGGGCTGCTTCGAGCCGGAGAAGAGCTATGACGATCCCGCCGATGAGCAGGCCCAGGATCGCGCCGCCGAGCACGTCGAGCGGATAGTGCACGCCGACATAGACGCGCGAGAACCCGATCGCGACGGCGAGGAGGAAGAACGCCGGCGCCCAGCGCGGGCGGTAGTACGAGAGGACCGTCGCAGCCGCGAAGGCGATCGTGGTGTGCCCTGAAGGAAACGACGGATCCTTGGGGACGTGCCCGAGCGGATGGGGCTCGGGATAACGGCGCCAGGGACGCACCCGTCCCACCGCCCGCCTGAGCCCGAGCGCGGAGAAGTCGGCGACGACGACCGCGGCGAGCACCGAGAGCAGCACGAGCGGTCGCCTCCAGAGGAGCGCGCAGACGAGCGCGACGGCAATCCACACCAGCCCGAAGGACCCGATGTAGCTGAGCCCCTCGAAGACCGGATTCAGCCAGCCGGCCCGATGGTGGACGACCCACCGCTCGAGCTCGTGGTCCAGGTGGATCAGGTCGGCAGGAGCTGCTTGGTCGACTCGATCAGCTGCCGGGGGTCGAACGGCTTGCCGATGAAGCCGCGCGCGCCGCGGGCCTTGGCCTCTTCCTCAGAGGCCTCGTCGGTCTTCCCGCTGAACATCACGACGGGGATCGAGCCGACGCCGTGTCGTTCCTGCACGCGCCGGAGCATCTCCCAGCCGTCCACCTTGGGCATCATCACGTCGAGCAGGATGAGATCGGGAGGCTCCTGCTCGAGCGCTGCGAGCCCCTCCTCGGCGCTTCCCGCCTCGCGGACGGAGTAGCCCTCGAGCTCGAGGTTCGCCTTCACGTATTCGCGGACGTGGTCGTCGTCGTCGACGATCAGGATGAGCGGGCCGCCCTGCGGACCGCCACCAGGGCCGGAGTACTCGAGGAAGGTGTCCAGGTCGGACCGGCGGTAGCGCCGGTGGCCGCCCGGCGTATAGAAGGCGGGAACGCGGCCAAGGTCGGACCACTTGCGGATCGTGCTCTGCGCGACGCCGAGATATTTAGCCGCCTGACCGAGCGTCATCCACTCGGTCGGCTCGCCGCCGCCGAAACTGCGTCTACTTGTATTTCCCTCTCGCGAGTTCATAGAAATTGGAATCTATACAAACCTGGCCATTCCTCGATCCGGGAACTTCTAAACCTCAAGGCCCTTGATTCGACCTCAGCGGGAAGAACGTGCGCACGAACGTCGTGCTCTCGCCGGTCTTCGGGTTGTCGTTCAGCGCCTTGCCGAACGCGATCCCGAGCAGGAAGACGAGGATCAGGACGACGATCCCGGCGATGAGCCGGCGGCGCTGCACGTTACGCCGGGGCGGGCGGCGGCGCTCCGAGGGCTCGGTCACGGCGCGTAGTCCGTCGCGCCGCGGGCGTGGAGATGGAATGCGGCCGCGCCGATCGTCGGGAGCTCGTGCCGGTCGGAGACGACGTCGCGCATCCACGCGTCGGCGTCGTGGTAGACGCGCGCGAGCTCGGCAATCGTGAACGTCTGGCCGATCTGGCGACGGAGCGCGTCACGGACGCTGTCCACGTCGGCCATCAGCGCCCGGTACCGCCGGCGGTCGTCGCGCGCGGCCTGCACACGGCGATAGCCCTCCTCCCACTCCTGGCGGGTGCTCTCGGCCGGCATGGGGGCGGATCCTATGGAGTGCAGCACTCGGAAGGCCAGAGCGGATGAGGCAGCTCCGCGACGATCCGCTCCCCGAGCTCGTATCCGGGATTGGCCAGCGCGAAGGCGACATGCGCGTGCAGGCACTTCAACCGGCGCGGGTTGCGCGAGCCTCCGATCCCGAGCTCGAGCGACGCGCCGCCGTCACTGTCGGCGCGGCCGGCAACGAGCTCGCGGCGGATCGCACGCTGCTTCTCCGTCGCATCCTCGAGGCTGCGGGCCAGGTCGGGGTCCTGCTCTACCCTTGCGCTCCAGCGCTCCACGCCGCCTGCCGCCTCGAGGCGCGACACCGCTGCGACCAGGTGGGGGCAGGTCAGGTAGTAGGTCGTCGGGAACGGCTCGCCCTCGTCGTCGTAGGGCTGCTGCTCGGTGACGGCCGGCCGGCCGAAGGGGCAGCGGACGGCTACGCGCCGGAAGGCGCGCGGCGGCCGGCCCAGCTGGCGCGCGACGATCTCGCGGTCATCCACTGCTCCGAAGCGTATGTTCGTGCGCGCGGAGCCAGGGGTTGATGCCCTTGACGATGTAGAGGCGCTCACCGGGCCGGACGAGCCCGAGGTGGCGAGCCGCGCGCTCGAGGGCCTGCCTGCTGGCCGAGCGGTGGAGCCGGCGCGCGAGCTGGTCGTGCTCCACGCGCAGCCGCGAGACCTCGGCGCTCCGCTGGTCGAGGGCCGAACGGGTGCTGAAGTAGCTGTGCGCCGGCCGGTAGTAGAGGAAGGCGACGATCGCCAGCGCCGCGACCGCGGCCCAGCGCAAGGCGATGGTCGAGCGCGGCGGCCTCTTCCTCTTTCTGCGCGGTTGCTCAGGCGTTTCCATCCGTTCCGCTCGATTCGCGAATCGCGCCGAGGCTCCTGCCTCCCTGCTACGCGACGTCGACTCTGATCACGTTGGTGGAGCCGGGGATATTGACCGCGGTCCCGGCCGTGATCACCACGCGGTCACCGGCGTCCACGAGCTCGCTCGCGCGCGCGGCTTCGAGCGCCCGGTTCCACAGATCCTCCACGTCCACTGCCTCGTCCACCAGCACCGGCGTGACGCCCCATTCCAGCGCCATCTGCTGGACGGCGTGCCGATGGTGGGTGATACCGATGATCGGCCTCGTCGGCCGGAGACGCGCGACGGCCGACGCGGTCCGGCCGGTGAAGGTCGGGACGAGGATGGCCTTGGCCCCGACCGCCTCGGCCAGGTCGCACGCCGCGTTCGACATCGCGTTGCCGACCGTGGGCTCGTCGCTCGCCTCGGGAATCTGGTGGCGGTAGCCGAGGCTGGGCTCGACCGCGCGCGCGATCCGGTCCATGTACTCGACAGCCTCGAGAGGGAACTCCCCGATGGCGGTCTCCCCGGAGAGCATCAGGGCCGACGAGCCGTCCAGGATCGCGTTGGCGACGTCGCTCGCCTCCGCGCGGGTCGGCTCGGGACGGTGCTCCATGGACTCGAGCATCTGGGTGGCGGTGATGACCGTCTTGCCGCGGTCGAGCGAGGCGAGAATTATCCGCTTCTGCAGGAGCGGCACCAAAGCCGGCCCGATCTCGACGCCAAGGTCGCCGCGGGCGACCATGAGAGCGTCCGCCTCGACCGCGATCTCCGGAAGCGCCGCGACGGCCTCCGACTTCTCGATCTTCGCGATCACGTGCACCTCCGGATCCCCCCCGGACATGAGCGCACGCAGCTCGCGCACGTCGGACGCAGAGCGCACGAACGAGAGGGCGACAAAGTCGACGCCCAGCTCGAGCGCGAATGCGAGGTCGCGGCGGTCCTTCTCTGTGAGCGACGGAATGGGAACGGGGACGCCTGGGACGTTCACGCCCTTGGCCGAGCTGACGACGCCGGCGACGAGAACCTTGCACCGTGCCCGCCCGTGCTCGACCTCCTCCACCTTCAGATGGACGTGGCCGTCGTCGATCAGGAGGTCGTGGCCGGGCTGCAGCACCTCCCCGAGCACGGCCGGGAGCACCGGGATCTCGCCGTCACGCGCAGCGGGCGCGAAAACGACGACGGCCTCGTCGTCGCGGGCGAGCCGGATCGGCTGCGGCAGGCTCCCCACACGCAGCTTCGGCCCCTGGAGGTCGGCGATGAGAGCGAGCGGCCGGCCGACTTCCTCCTGCGCGGCGCGGACGCTGCGCGCGCGCTCGGCGTGATCCTCGTGCGAGCCGTGCGAGAAGTTGAGCCGCGCGGCATCCATTCCCGCGCGCGCAAGGGCCACGACCATCTCGGGCGAGGACGTCGCCGGCCCGATCGTGGCCACGATTTTCGTGCGTCGAGGCGCTAGGCGCGCCATGTGCCCAGCCTAACTGGCACCGGCCGTGCGACGTGTCACCGAGCGGTGAAGCGCGGGAACGCGTCCCAGCCCGGGTACTCGGCCGACGGCCCGAGCTCTTCCTCGATCCGCAGCAGCTGGTTGTACTTGGCCGTCCTGTCCGTGCGGGACGGCGCGCCGGTCTTGATCTGGCCGGCCCCAGTCGCGACGGCGATGTCGGCGATCGTCGTGTCCTCGGTTTCGCCGGAGCGGTGCGAGATCACCGTCGCATAGCCGGCTGCGCGGGCACGCTCGATCACGTCCAGGCTTTCGGTGAGCGTCCCGATCTGGTTGACCTTCACGAGGATCGCGTTGGCGACGCCGGAGCCGATCCCGCGCTCGAGGCGCTCCGTGTTCGTGACGAACAGGTCGTCGCCGACCAGCTGCACGCGGTCGCCGAGCCGCTCGGTGATCGTACGCCACGCGTCCCACTCGTCCTCGGCCAGCCCGTCCTCGATCGAGACGATCGGATAGTCGTCGAGCAGCCTCGCGTACAGGTCGATCATCCCGGCCGTGTCCACGACCTTGCCGGCCCGCTCGAAGTGGTATGCGCCGTCGCGGAAGAGCTCTGTCGAGGCCGGATCGAGCGCGATCGCGACGCGTTCGCGGTGGCCGACCCGCTCGGCGGCCTCGAGGACGACGCCGATCGCCTCGTCGGCCGAGCCGAGCTCCGGCGCGAAGCCGCCCTCGTCCCCCACTCCCGTGGACATGCCCTGCTCGTGCAGGACGTTCTTCAGCGAGTGGAAGACCTCGGCAGCCACGCGCAGGCACTCGGAAAACGTCTCGACGCCGCCCGGCACGAGCATGAACTCCTGCATATCGAGCGAGTTCTGGGCATGCGCGCCGCCGTTGACCACGTTCAGCATCGGCACCGGCAGCACGTGAGCGCCGCTGCCGCCGAGCCAGCGGTAGAGCGGGACGGCGGCGTGGGCCGCGGCCGCCTTCGCAGCGGCCAGCGAGCACCCGAGGATCGCGTTCGCGCCGAGCCGGGACTTGTTCGGAGTGCCGTCGGCCTCGATCATCCGCTCGTCGAGCCCCCGCTGGTCCTCCGCATCCATCCCGCGCAGTGCCTCGGCGAGCTCGTGGCGGACGTTGCCGACCGCATCGCTCACGCCCTTGCCGAGCCAGGGCTCGCCCCCGTCGCGCAGCTCGACCGCCTCGAATTTGCCGGTGGATGCGCCCGACGGGACCGCCGCCCGCCCGAACGCTCCGTCCTCGAGGGTGATATCCACTTCCACCGTCGGGTTCCCGCGCGAGTCGAGGATCTGGCGCGCCGTGACGTCCGAGATGCGGGATCCGCTCATTCGCGCTCCTTTGCGAGATCGAAGTACCGGTCCTGCTCGTCCAGCTCGAGCTCGGCGAACGCCTGCCCTTCGGCTCCTGCGATCCGCTCCGCGTCCTCGACCCGTGAGACGAAGCGCTGCGAGGCCCTCCGTAGCTCCAGCTCCGGATCGGCTCCGAGCCGGCGCGCGACGTTCACTGCCGCGAACAGGAGGTCGCCGACCTCCTCGGCCTGCCGGTCGGGCTGACCGTCGAGCTCCGCGCGCAACTCCCTGAGCTCGTCGTCCAGATCGGCGAGAGCGCCCTCGACGTCCGGGTACTCGAATCCGACCGCCGCTGCACGCTGCTGGACCTTGCGCGCATAGAGCAGCGCCGGCAGCGCGCCGGCGACGTGGTGGAACACGCCTTCGCGCGACTCCTGCTCGCGCTTGATCTGCTCCCAGTTGGCCTTGACCCGCGCGGGCGTATCCGCCTCGACGTCGCCGAACACGTGCGGATGCCGGCGGACGAGCTTCTCGTGGATGCCGCGCGCGACCCGCTCGAGGTCCCCGTTGCCCTTCTCGGACAGCAGCAGCGAGAGGAAGTACACCTGGAAGAGAAGGTCGCCGAGCTCGTCGACGAGCTTCGCGTCATCCTCGGCGAGCGCCGCGTCCGCAACCTCGTATGCCTCCTCGACCGTGTGCGGGACGATCGTCCGCTCGGTCTGCTCCCGGTCCCAGGGGCAATCACGGCGAAGCCGCTCGGTCAGCTGCTGAAGGTCGAGGAGCGCTTCGGCGAGCGCCAAGGCTCTAGCCGGTCGTGGTCGCGGCCGAGGTGGTGGCCGGCTGCGTCGTCGCGCTCGTGGTCGCCGTCGTCGAGGTCGAGGCCGGCTTGTAGCCCGACGCATACGACACGTTGAAGTCCTTCTTCATCTTGTTGACCCAGTCCGCCATCTTCTGCTGCTTCTTCGACTGGAGGAGCTGCTGGCGGATCGACTCCTCCACTTGCTTGAGCGGCGTCGTGTGCGCGGGCGTCACGTTCGAGATCGGCTCGATCAGGTGGTAGCCGTACTGCGTCTGGACCGGCCGGGAGACCGTTCCGTTGCCGAGCAGGAACGCGGTCTGCTCGAACGGCGCGACCGTCTGGCCCTTGCTGATCGTGAGCTTCCCGCCCTGGCTGGCCGAGCCGGGATCCTGGGAGTACTTCTTGGCGAGGGTCGCGAAGCTCGCGCCGGCCTTGATCTGGTCGTACAGCTGGTTCGCCTTCGCCTTGGCCTTCGCGTCGGGCAGGCACTTGGAGCCCTGCGGCGAGCTCGGACTGCAGACGGAGATGAGGATGTGGCGGACGATGCGGCTCTCGGGCTGCTGGTACTGGGTGAGGTGCGCGTTGTAGTACTTCTTGATGTCCGCGTCCGAGGCCTTCACGCCGGCGGTGACCTTGTCGTACAGGTCCTGGGAGATCAGCTGGTCCTTGATGTCGGACTCCACTTCCTTCTCCGTCAGGCCCTGCGTCTTCAGCTGCTTCTGGTACGCCTTGTCGTTGCCGTTGAAGTACTGCTTCTTGATCTGCGCGAGGCGATCCTGGATCTGCTTGTCCGTGACCGTGATCCCCATCTTCTCCGCCTCCTGGGCGAACTCGGCCTTCTGTACGAGGAAGGAGACGGCCTGGCTCTTGATCCTGTCGTAATCCTGTGTGCCCTGCTTCGGGAAGGTCTGGTTGTTCGTCTTGTAGCTGGCCTGCGCGCGCAGCATGAGCTTGTTGAACTGCTCCTGCGTGATCGCGACGTCCCCGACCTCGGCGACGTTGCCGCTTTCGACAGTGCCGCCGCCGCCGCAGCCGGCCAGCGCGAGCCCGATGGCCGCGAGGGGAATCAGAAAGAGAAAACGACTATGTCTCAATGGAAAACGACTTTGTCTCATGGAAAAAGCGCCGGCCAGCGGAGGCGTCACGCTGCCTGGCGCGAGTCCAATATAGCAGTGACGAGGGACAGTGCGGTGCCGAACCCGTCGCCATTCTCACCGGGTTCTTCCCTGAGCGAGACTTCGCGCTTCGACGTCGTGTAGATCGCGGTGTCGACGCGCCGGCGCAGGTCACCCAGCTCCTGGGAGCCGAGCACCAGCGGGCCGACTGTCGCGCGGCCGTTGCGGAAGACGAGGTAGTCGGCGCCGATCCGCGCGAGCTTGAGCTTGGCTTCCTGGATCGAGAAGAGGTTCTCGACGGGCTCCGGGACCGGGCCGTAGCGGTCTTCGGTGGCGGCGTGGAGCTCGACCAGCTCGTCCTCGGTCTCCGCCAGCGAGATGCGGCGGTGCAGGTCGATCTTGAGCGCCTCGGCCGGGATGTAGGCCGCGGGGACGTAGGCGTCCACCTTCGCGTCCACGCGGATGGGCCGCGCCGCCGGGCGCCGCTGGCCGGACAGCTCGGCCACCGCCTCGGCCAGGAGCTCGACATAGAGCTCGAAACCGACGGCGGCCACGTGCCCCGACTGCTCGGCGCCGAGCAGCTCGCCCGCGCCGCGGATCTCGAGGTCGCGCATGGCGATCGCGAAGCCGGCACCGAGCTCGGTGTGGTCCGCGATCGTCGTCAGGCGGGCGCGTGCCTCGGGGGTCAGCTCCCGGGAGTCGGGATAGAAGAGATAGGCGTGCGCCAGCACGTCCGAGCGCCCGACGCGGCCGCGGATCTGGTAGAGCTGGGCCAGGCCGAGCAGGTCGGCGCGCTCGATGATCAGCGTGTTCGCCTGCGGGATGTCCAGCCCTGACTCGATGATCGTGGTCGAGACCAGCACGTCCGCGTCTCCGCGCAGGAAGGAGAGCATCTTGTCCTCCAGCTCCCGCTCCCGCATCTGCCCGTGCGCGACCACGAAACGCAGATCCGGGCACAGCTGCTGCAGCTTGCGCGCGGCCTCCTCGATCGTCTCGACCCGGTTGTGGAGGTAGAAGGACTGGCCGCCGCGTGCATGCTCCCGCTCGAGTGCAGCCTTCACCAGCTCCTCGTCGTACTCCCCCACGCTCGTCCGGATCGCGCGCCTGCCCTCCGGCGGAGTCTCGATGACGGAGATGTCGCGGAGGCCGGAGAGCGACATGTGCAGCGTGCGCGGGATGGGCGTCGCCGAGAGCGCGAGCACGTCGACCTCCAGCCGCAGCGACCGGAGCAGCTCCTTTTGTGCGACGCCGAAACGCTGCTCCTCGTCGAGGATGACGAGGCCGAGGTTCTTGGGGATCACGTCGCGGGACAGCAGCCGGTGCGTGCCGACCAGGATGTCGACCTTCCCCTCGGCGAAGTCCGCCAGCGCCTGTTTCTGCTGCGCCGCGGGCCGGAGTCGCGAGATCATCTCCACGCGGATGGGGAACTCACGGAAGCGCTCGCGGAAGGTGTTCCAGTGTTGCTGCGCGAGGACGGTGGTGGGGACGAGCATCAGCGTCTGCTTCCCGTTCAGCGCGCCGGCAAAGGCGGCGCGAATCGCCACCTCGGTCTTGCCGAAGCCGACGTCCCCGCACACGAGTCGGTCCATCGGGTGCGGGGCCTCGAGGTCGGCCTTGACCGCCTCGATCGCGCGCTGCTGGTCCTCCGTCTCGCGGTACGGGAACTCGGCCTCGAGCCGCTCCAGCCAGTCACTGGAGAGGTCGAAGGTGACGCCCGGCGTGTTCTGGCGGCGCGCGTAGAGCGCCAGCAGCTCGCCGGCCAGCTCGTGGACGCTGGCGCGCGCGCGTGACTTGATCAGCTGCCAGGCCCGACCGCCGAGCTTGGAGAGCGCGGGGGCACGCGCGTCCGCGCCGATGTAGCGCGAGACCTTCCCGATCTGCTCGTGCGGCACGTACAGCCGGTCGTCGCCCTTGAACGCCAGCTGGAGGTAGTCGCGGGTGACCTCCGCGACCGTGCGGGTCTCGAAGCCGAGCAGCTTCCCCACGCCGTGGTCCTCGTGGACGATGTAGTCGCCGGTGCGCAGGTCGGCGAACGATTGGAGGGCGCGGCCGAGATGCGCGGGCGCGCGGGGCGGACGCTTGCGGAAGACCTGCGAGTCGGGCAGGAGCACGAGGCCGAGCTCGCGCCAGACGAAGCCGCGACGGGCGGGCGCGACGGCGAACAGGAGCTCAGGATCGCGAGGGAAGTCGTCCTCCGCGTCGAGCAGGCGCGCGTCGATCCGCCTGAGCATGTTCTGTGTGCGAAGCGCCTCGCCGCGGTGCGGGAAGGCGACGACCACGCGGTTGCCGCCGCGGACGAAGCCCTGGAGCTCGTTCTCCGCCTCCGCCAGTCCTCTGGCCGCGATTGCAGGGCGCTGAGCCTCGAAGGTGAAGGGCTGGCCCGCGGGCAGCGGCTCCAGCTCGGTCGCACCGGCGAAGGAGAGATCGCCTCGTTCCAGCTCCTCCGTCCAGATGCGCTCCACCTCGCGGGGCTCCCAGACGAGGTCGGGGACGCCGGGGAGTGGAGAGACGAGGTCGTTCGGGAGCGGCGGAGGCGCGTCGTCGTCCAGGGTCGGCTCGATCAGGTCGAGCCGTCGCTCGGCGGCCGGATAGATCGTCGCCGTCTGCACGGGCCGGAGCGCGCGCTGCGTGAACGGCGAGAAGGCGCGGACGCCCTCGATCTCGTCCCCGAAGAGCTCGATGCGCAGCGGCTCGCGGCCGGTCGAGGGAAAGACGTCGATGAGCCCGCCACGCACGGCGAACTGGCCGCGCTCCTCCACGCGCTCGACCCGTTCGTAGCCGGCGAGGGCGAGCCGCTCGGCGAGCTCCTCGAAGCCGGGCTCGTCCCCGATCGCCACGCGGAGGGTCTCGGGGCGGGCCTTCAGGGGCGGGAGGCCTTCTGCCAGGGCTTCCGCCGAGACGCACACGAGACCTCCCCCTGCGAGGACTTCGAGCGCCCGGGCGCGCTCCCCCACGAGGTGCGGTGGCGGCTCGAGGCCGGATCCCCGGCTGACGCCGCGGCTGGGGAGAAGGGCGACGTGCTGCGAGCCGAGGAACCAGCCCGCCGCCTCGGCCGCGTCGCGCGCGTCGCCGTCGTCGGGGAGCAGGCAGACGAGCGGCCGCTCGAGCTCCTCGTGCAGAGCGGCGAGCAGAAGCGGCAGGATCGGCTCGGAGACGCGGGCACGGCTCGGCAGCGCGCCGGCGAGCTGCTGGAAGCGCTCGTTGGCGCGAACCTGGTCGACGAAGGTGTGCAGTACCGGACGGTCCATGACGAACGACGGGACACGCGTCCCGCGGAGTCCAGTCTAGGTGCGCTCGCGGGGCCGGCGCGAATGCGAGGAGTCGCCCTGCTCCGCCCGCGGCGGGTCAGCGGGCCGGCGGCGGTTCGGCGGGTTCGTCAACGCGCCCGGCGGGGTCGTCAGGCGCCGCGGCCAGCAGCCGGCGGCCACGCATCTCGAACAAGCTCAAAGCTCGAACAAACTCAACGTCGAACAACTCAACGCCCCACCCTAGGGTGGGGAATGAGGTTCCACCCGCCACCCGCGGCGAGCGTATCGCGCCGGGCCGTGACGGAAGTGGAGCCGAGAGTGTCTATTCGGTGCCGGTTCGTGCTCAGTTGAAACGAGCCTGCGCGGCTTCGAGACCCTCGCGGACGACGGTTTCGACCGCATCCGCCGCGCGCCTGACCACCGCGTCCACGTCCACCTCGTCTTCGAACGGCGACAGCACGTAGTCGGCGACCGGGCGCCGATCGCCACGGCTCGGGCGGCCGACGCCGATCCGCAGCCGCAGGAACCCCTGCGAGCCGAGCGCCTGCGCGATCGAGCGAAGCCCGTTGTGGCCGGCGAGCCCTCCTCCCCGGCGGGCCTGGAGACGACCCGGATCGAGGTCGACGTCGTCGTGGATGACAAGCAGCTCCTCCGGCGGAAGCTTGAAGAACCGCAGCGCCGCCGCGATCGAGCGCCCCGAATCGTTCATGTACGTCTCCGGCTTGACCAGCGCGAGCCGGGCACCGTCCAGCCGCGTCTCCGCCAGCTGGCCGGAGAACTTTCCGCGCCACGAGGCCTCGGTCCGCCTTGCCAGCTCTTCCACCACCATCCAGCCCACGTTGTGGCGCGTGCGCTCGTACTCGCGTCCGGGATTGCCGAGCCCCGCGACCAGCAGGTCGATCGTCGGGGCATGCTCCTTGCCCCGACGAAACAGGCGCATCAGTGGCCCGCCCGGGGGCGCTGGTGGAGTTCCGGGGCGCGAGCAGCAAGCCGGGGAAGGACGCAGGGAGCGTCCGTATTGGCCAATACGGACGCGACTGAGGACGCCGCCCGGCGCCGTCTGCTCGCGTTCCGGAAGCCGGCAAGTGCCCCCGGGCGGGCCACTTCTTATCCCTCGGCGGTGCCGGGCTCGCCCTCGGAGCCCTCGCCGGCCTCGTCGCCGGTCTCCGCAGCGGCCTCGGCCGCGCCCTCCGGAGCCTCTTCGCCCTCGGGCAGCTCCTCGCCCTCCGGCAGCTCCTCGCCCTCTTCGGGCTCGGGCTCGACGATGCGGGTCGGCATCGTGACGTTCGCCAGCACCGTCTCCTCGGGATCGTCCAGGTAGGTGACGCCTTCGCGCGGCGGCAGGTCGGCCAGACGCAGCGTGTCGCCGATCACCATGCCGCTGACGTCCAGCTCGAGCCGATCGGGAACCTCCATCGGCAGCGCCTCGACGTTGATCTCGCGCACGACCTGCGAGAGGACGCCGCCCTCCTTGACTCCCTCGGCCTCACCCACGAGCTCGATCACGACCTGCGCCTGGATCGGCTGGTCGAGGCGAACCTCCTGCAGGTCGACATGGATGACGCGGCCCTTGATCGGATCCTGCTGGGCCTCCTTGAGAATCGACGCGTGCGTCGTCTTCTGCCCTTCGAGGACGACGTCGAGGATGGCGTGCAAGCCGTGTCCACCGGTCAGCGCGCGGCGCAGCTCGCGCTCGGGCACGCAGATGGCATGGGGCGCTTTTCCGCGTCCGTACAGGACGCCGGGGATGAGGCCGTCACGGCGCAGGCGCCGGGACTCGCGCGAGCCGGTCCGCTCGCGTTCCTTGACCTCGAGTCTCACTCGCTCGGTAGCCACGGCCGAAAAGTGTAGCCAGCGGCTAGAACAGCTGGTTTTCCGGCCCGAAGATGGCGGAAACGGACTCGTCGTCGAACACGTTCATGATCGTGTCGGCCAGGAGCCGCGAGACAGTGAGAACGGTCATGTTGTCCGGCTTGCGGGTGGGATCGATCGGCACGGTGTCGGTTACGACGAGCCCGGTGATGCCCGAGTCGCCCAGCCGCTCCAACGCCTCGTCCCTGACCAGTAGATGCGTGACGAACATCCAGACTTCCTTGGCGCCGTTCTCCTTCAGCGTCTCAGCGCCGGCGATCAGCGTGCCGCCGGTGGTCGTCATGTCGTCGCCGACGACGGCGATCTTGCCGTCGACGCTGCCGGTGATCTCGGTGATCTCGGCCATGTCGTGCGCCGGCCGCGTCTTGTGCATGATCGCGAAGTCGGCGTTGATCAGCTCAGAGAAGCGGTGCGCGTACTTCGCGCGGCCTGCATCCGGCGCGACGGACACCACCTCCGGCCCGGTGAGGCCGAGGTCGTGGAAGTGCTGGACGAAGAGGGGAAGCGCCGTCATGTGGTCGACCGGGATGTTGAAGAAGCCCTGAATCTGGCCGGCGTGCAGGTCCATCGTCAGCACGCGGTCCGCGCCAGCCAGCTGGAGCGTGTCGGCGAGCAGGCGCGCGGAGATCGGCTCGCGCGGGCGCGCCTTGCGGTCCTGGCGCGAGTAGGCGAACCACGGGATGACGGCCGTGATGCGCTTCGCGGACGCGAGCTTGGCCGCCTGGATCATCAGCAGCAGCTCCCAGATGTTGCGGTCGACGGGCTCGCTACCTGTCTGAACGAGGAAGACGTCGGCGCCGCGGATCGACTCCCCGTACCTGCAGTAGGACTCGCCGTTGGCAAAGGTCTCGAGCTCGATCTCGCCGAGCTCCACGCCGAGATGCTCGGCGATCCGCTGCGCCAGCCCCGGGTGCGAGCGGCCTGAGAAGACCATCAGGCGCTTCCCCGGCGCGCGCTCGAGCCAGTGGCCGGGTTGCGGCTCGGGCAGCGCCGTCTCGACCTCGATGCCGGGCAGCGGCTTGGTCAGCTCAGTCATCGTCGTCGTCGCGCTTTGCACTGACGTAGCCCTCCTTTGTGACCTGCCTCGGCGGGAATCCAGCGAGCGATCCGGGGGGGACGTCGTCGGTGACGACGGTCCCCGCCGCCGTCCAAGAATCGTCGCCAATGTCGACCGGAGCAACGAATGCATTGTGGACCGCAGTCCTGACGTTCCTGCCGATCTTCGTGCGCTGCTTCGGCTGATCGGGGTCGTGCGGGAAGTTCGCGGTGATCGCGCCCGCGCCGATGTTCGAGTCCTCGCCGATGTCGGCGTCGCCGATGTAGGAAAGGTGGGGAACCTTGCTGCGCTCGCCCACGTGCGTGTTCTTGATCTCCACGAACGTCCCCGCCTTCGCGCCCGCCGCCAGAACCGTTCCGGGGCGAAGGTAACAGAACGGACCCACGAGTGCCGACGGTCCGATGTCGGCGTCGTGCGCGACCGCGTGCGGACCGATCTCGGCGCCGGCCGCAACACGCGTCGCGCCCTTGAGGACGGTGAACGGCTGGACGGTGGAGTCGGCCTCGAGCTCGACGGAGTCGTCGATCCAGGCCGTCTGCGGATCGACGATGGTGACGCCGGCCAGCAGGTGCCCCTCGTTGATCCGGTCGCGGAGGGCGGCGGCGGCCTGGGCGAGGTCGGCGCGCGTGTTCACTCCGGTGAGGCTGACCGGGTCGGCTTCGGAGCGGTGCGCGACCGCGCGGCCTCCGGCCGCGACGATGCTTTCGACCGCGTCCGTGAGGTAGAGCTCGCCCTGCGCGTTGTCTGCGTCGAGCTGCTCCAGCGCACGACCGAGCGACGCGGCGTCGAAGACGTAGTAGGAGGCATTGAGCTCTTCGATGGCCCGCTCCTCGTCGGTTGCGTCCCTCTCCTCGACGATCCTCGTCACGTTCCCGTTTTCGTCTCGGACGATGCGGCCGTACGGGAGCGGAGTCGGTGAGGTGAAGGTGAGAAGGGTGACATCCGCGCCGCCGGCGGTATGCGCAGCGACGAGATCCTCCAGCATCTCGGCGGTCACGAGCGGTGCGTCGCCGGGAATGATCAGGACGCCTCCTTCGAATCCCTCCAGCGCCGCCAGCGCGGTCGCGGCCGCGTCGCCCGTTCCGAGCGGACGCTCCTGGACGGCGACCTCGACGCTTCCGTCGTAGGCCGAAGCGCTCTCGGGAGACGTGACCACGACGAGCCTTTCGGGGCCAATCGCGCCGGCGGCGGCGATCACCCAGTCCACCAGCCGCTTGCCCAGAAGCGGATGGAGATGCTTGGGAAGCTGCGAGCGCATGCGGGTGCCGAGCCCTCCGGCCATGATCACGGCTGCGATCCGAGTCGGCATCAGGACGCGAGCGTAATGGCTGGGGCGCCAGGATTCGAACCTGGGATCACGGGACCAAAACCCGTTGCCTTACCACTTGGCTACGCCCCAGCGCAGTCGCCAGTCTAGTTAGGGCCGGTCCGAGAAGAGCGCGATCAGCGCCACGATCGCGAGCAGGCCGACCGCGATGAGCGCGAACGTCCCGAAGAGTATGAGCGCGAACGGGACCAGCACGACCGCAGCCTGCGAGGTGGCGAGGATCCAGCTCACCTGGCGCACCGTGAACGACTTCGACTCCCGTCCCGCGAAGAAGTAGACGGTCACCGCGGCGATCGCGACTGAGATCGCGAGCCAGCGGTTGATGAAGTGGACGGCGACCAGCAGGCCCTCGATGACTGCGATCCAGAGGGCGATCTGGGTACGCTGACGCCTGAGCCAGAGGCCTGCTTTGCTGGCACCGTGGTCGATGACATCGGCGCCTGACGGGGCTGCAACTCGCCTGGATTCGTCGCCATGTGGCGAGGTTACCAACCGGGTTTGTCGACCCAGATCCGACCAGAAGAGGCAAGCGCCTGCCCGGCTACGCGGGCCTCGTCAGGTTCACTGAAGAGCCCGTAGACGACCGGCCCGGCACCGGTCACGTCGGCGCGAAACGCGCCGAGTTCCTTCAGCCTCCCGGCATGCGGCGACGACGCAAGGTCGTTGGGCGGAAGCGCGGCAAGGTCTCCTGCCTGCAGCGCTCCTTCGAGGACTGCCGCGCGGTCGCCGAAGCCATCCGCTCCCCCACGCGCGTCGAAGGCGTCGTAGACCGAAGCGGTCGAGCTCTTGGTGGCTCCGTCCGGGAGGAACAGGACGACGGCGAAGTCGCCTGGGAGCTCGATCGGCTCGAGCATCGTGCCGTCCCCGCGGGCGAGCTTCGGCCCCGGCGTAAGGAAGAACGGCACGTCGGCGCCGAGGCCGGCGGCGAGCTCGTGGAGGCGCTCGTCCCCGAGCGGCTCGTCCAGCGTCGCGTTTGCGAGCCGCAGGGCCGTCGCCGCGTCGGAGCTCCCTCCGCCGAGGCCGGCCGCCACCGGGATCCGCTTCTCGATCGTGACGCGCCAGCGGCCGTCCGTACCCGCAGCCGAGGCGAGCGCCAGGAGTGCGCCGCGGACGAGCGTATCGCCGGCGTAGCCCTCGACCGAGAGCGCCTCCGCCGACTCCAGGTCGACGTCGTCGGCCAGCTCGAGCGGCGCCATGACGGTCACGACCTCGTGCTTCCCGTCGCCGCGCACCGGGCCGACGACGAGCGCAAGATTCAGCTTCGCCGGCGCGGTCGCACGGTTGGGCGTGGACATGGGCGCACCCTAGTGGTCCAATAGGGAAATGCCGGTGAAGGCGGAGCCAGAGCTCGAGGAGCCGGCGGACAGGGTCATCCACGTCTCCGCAGCCGAGCGGAGCGCGAGAGGAAAGGCTGCGCGGGCAGCCACACCGCGCTCGAGCCAGGCGCAGCTCGACCTCGAGGAGCGTGATCCGGTGGCTCTGCTCGACGAGCAGAGTGCGTCGCGGGTTCCCGAGCTGGTGCCGATCCGCTACGGGAGGATGCTCGTCTCGCCGTTCACCTTCTATCGCGGCGCGGCCCGGCTGATGGCGCACGATCTCGCGTCCACCCCGAACGCGGGCTTGACGGTCCAGCTCTGCGGCGATGCCCATCTCTCGAACTTCGGCGGGTTCGCGTCGCCCGAGCGAGTGCTCGTCTTCGATCTCAACGACTTCGACGAGACCCTGGCTGGGCCGTTCGAGTGGGATGTGAAACGACTCGCCGCGAGCTTCGAGATCGGCGGCCGTGACCGAGGCTTCGACGACGCCGAGCGCCGCGAGTCCGTGCTGGCCGTGGTCCGCGCCTACCGCAAGGCGATGCGGGAATTCGCGCTGATGCGGAACCTCGACGTCTGGTACTCGCGGCTCGACGCCGAGGCGCTCGCGGCGCGTGTCCAGGCCGAGAATTCGAAGCCTTCGGCGAAGGCGTTCAGCCGCGCGGTTGCGAAGGCCCAGACCAAGGACAGCATGCGGGCGTTCGCCAAGCTGACCCGCATCGTCGACGGAGAGCCGCGCATCATCTCCGACCCACCGGTCCTCGTTCCGGTCGAGGAGCTCGTCGAAGGGTTCTCCGAAGGCATGGACGAGAGCATTCACGACCTATACCGCGCGTATCGCAACTCACTGGAGAGCAGCCGACGCGATCTGCTCGAGAGTTACCGGTTCGTCCATCTGGCGCGGAAGGTCGTCGGCGTCGGCAGCGTCGGAACGAGGGCCTGGATCGCACTCCTGATCGGCCGCGACAACGGGGACCCGCTCTTCCTGCAGATCAAGGAGGCTCAGGAGTCGGTGCTCGAGCCTCACCTCGGCAGGAGCAGGTTCAGGAATGCGGGCAAGCGCGTGGTCGAGGGTCAGCGGCTGATGCAGGCCGCAAGCGACATCTTCCTCGGCTGGATCCACAGCCCGTACGGCCTCGACGGCACGCCACGCGACTACTACGTCCGCCAGCTCTGGGACTGGAAGACATCGGTCGACATGGATCGGATCCTGCCGCGGGGGCTCATTCTCTACGCCCGCGTGTGCGGCTGGACGCTGGCGCGAGCGCACGCGCGCTCCGGCGACCGGATCGCGATTGCGTCGTACCTGGGGAAGGGAGACGTCTTCGACCGTGCGCTGGCCGACTTCGCCGCCACATACGCGGATGTGAACGAGCGCGACTACAAGCGATTGACGGAGGCTGCAGCCGACGGCCGGATCGTCGCCGAGCTCGGAATCTAGAGCGCGGCGGCCAGAGCGACGAACTCCGGCGGCTCGAGCTCCTCCGCTCTGACGTTGAGAGGGCGGTCGATCTTCCCGAGCGCGGCGAAGACGTCGTCTCGCTTCGCGAGACCCGCCTGCTGGAGCGAGTTGGCGAGCGTCTTGCGGCGGTGGGCGAACGCGGCGCCGACCACCTCCTTCACGCTCGGGTAGTCCGCCGGGAGCTTCAGCCGCCGGAAGGCGACGAGCGCGGAGTCGACATTCGGACGCGGCCGGAAGACGGTCGGCGAGACGGGGTGGAAGCCTGTTCGCTCCGCCGCCAGCTGGACCAGCACCGACACCGCGCCGTACGCCTTGGTCGACGGCCGCGCGAAGAACCGGTCCGCGACCTCGCGCTGCACCATCACGCACCAGAGGGCGACGCTCGGAAGGCCGTCGAGGCTCTCCACGACGATTGGCGTCGCGACCTGGTACGGGAGGTTCGCAACGAGCTTGGTCGGGGCAGGGTCGAGGTCCGCCAGATCGACTCTGAGTGCGTCGCCGAAGACGACCTCCACGTTGTCCCGACCCTCGAGCCGTTCCGCCAGGTGCGGCTCGAGCCCGCGGTCGATCTCGACGGCATGAACATGCCGGACGCGGTCGGCGAGGTAAGAGGTCAGAACGCCGAGACCGGGCCCGATCTCGAGCGCCACGTCGGCGGGGTCGAGCTCGGCCAGCCGGCCGATCACGCCGAGGATGTTCTCGTCCACGAGGAAGTGCTGGCCGAGATCGCGGTTCGGCGAGACGGGCCAGCGAGTCACGGGAGGGCGAACGCTGTGCTCGCGTTCGAGGCGATGCGGGCGGCGAGCTCGTCCGCGTCTTCGCCGCGTGCCTCGGCGAGCGCTGCGACGGTGTGGACGACGTTCGCGGGCTCGTTCGGCCGGCCGCGGAGCGGCTGGGGCGAGAGGTAGGGGCTGTCGGTCTCGGCGAGGATGCGGTCGGCCGGGACGTGCGCGGCGCACTCGCGCAGGTCGGCCGCCTTCGGATACGTGACGTTCCCGGCAAACGAGACGTAGTAGCCGCGCTCGAGGGCGGCCTCGAGGAGCGTCGGCGAGGAGAAGCAGTGCAGGATCACCGTTCCCTCAAAGCCCCGCAGGGCCGCGAGCGTGTCCTCGTCGGCCGCGCGTGTGTGCACGACGACCGGCTTGCGGAGCTCGTCGGCGAGCCCGAGCTCCCGCTCGAAGAGGCGGAGCTGGGCGTCGTGCGGCGCGTAGTCGCGGAAGTGATCGAGGCCGGTCTCGCCGACGGCAACCGCTCGCTCGTGCGCGAGGAGGTCGCGCAGCTCACCGAGCCGCTCGGCCTCGTCGCCCCCGGCTTCATGCGGATGAATGCCGAGCGCCGCGAAGACGCCTGGCTCTGCTTCGGCGGTCTGTAGCGCGGCGCGGCAGGACTCGATCGTCGTCCCGACGGTGATCACGCGCTCGACGCCGGCTGTGCGCGCACGCTCGAGCACCGCCGCCGGGAAGTCGCCGCAAGCGTCGAGATGAGCATGGGTGTCAATCATCCCCGCGAGACGCGTCGTCCATGCGCTTCAGCTCCTCCTCGACCACCTTGTCCGGGTCGAGCTTCTTGAAGAGCAGCTCCGGCTCGCGGAGAGACTGGCCTGGCGGGAGGGCGCTCGGCTCCCACCTGCCGACGAGCGTGCTGTAGTCGCCGGTGAGCACCCCGTACTTCGTCCCGTCGTCGTCCGCGTGCTCGCGCGAGTCGGGCGGGCCGGCGATCTCGCCTTCGTGGCCCAGGAGCTCGTGCAGCCGCTGCGAGCTGAACGGAAGGAACGGGGTGAAGAGGATCTTGAGGTTGTCGACGCAGCTCAAGGCGACGTACAGCACGGTGGCAGCACGGTCGCGGTCGGTCTTGACGAGCACCCACGGCTGCTGCTCGCTCGTGTACTCGTTCACGAGCGAAGCCAGCCGCATGGCCTCCGCGAGCGCGGCGCGGAAGCGCGCGGCCTCGATCTGCGTCCCGACAGAGTCGAATCCCGCCTCGACGGCTGCGATGAGCTCACGGTCCCGATCGGTCAGCTCGCCGGGCTCGGGGACCGCTCCGAAGTTGCGATAGGCGCTCGCCAGCGTGCGGTTGACGAGATTGCCCCAGGTAGCGACGAGCTCGTCGTTGTTCCTGCGGACGAACTCCGCCCAGGTGAAGTCCGAGTCGTGCGTCTCCGGGCCGGCGGCGGTCAGGTAGTAGCGGAGCGCGTCCGCGTCGTATCGCGCCAGGAAGTCCTTGATCAAGATCCCGATCCCGCGGCTGGCGCTGAACTGCTGCCGCTCCATGGTCAGGAACTCGCTGGCGACGACATTGTCCGGGAGCGTCAGCGGGCGGCCTGCCCCCAGCTCCCCGCCGGTCCCGTAGCCGAGGATCTCGGACGGCCAGATGATCGTGTGGAAGACGATGTTGTCCTTGCCCATGAAGTAGAAGTGCCGTGCCTCCGGGTCCTGCCACCAGTCGCGCCAGGCCTCGGGCGTCTCGCGCGCGGCGGCCCACTCGACCGCCGCGGAGAGGTAGCCGACGACCGCGTCCACCCAGACGTAGATCCGCTTGCTGGGGTTCTCGTCGTAGCCGTCTACCGGCACCCGGATGCCCCAATCGAGGTCGCGCGTGATCGGCCGTGGCTTGATCTCGCGGGCGAGCTCGAGGGAGAAGTTGCGGACGTTCGGCCGCCAGTAGTCCTTCGACTCGATCCACTCGATCAGCCTGTCCTGGAACGCGGGCAGATCGAGGTACAGGTGGTTCGTCTCGCGGAACTCCGGAGTGGTTCCGTCGATCGTCGAGCGCGGATCGATGAGGTCGATCGGATCCAGCTGGTTCCCACAGTTGTCGCACTGGTCTCCGCGCGCTCGCGTGAACCCGCAGATCGGGCACGTGCCCTCGATGTAGCGGTCGGGGAGGGTGTTTCCGGTCGTGGTGGAGAAAGCCCCGAGCGCCGTCTGCTCGAAGACGAACCCCTTGTCGTACAGCGTCTTGAAGAGGTCCCGGACGACGCGGCCGTGGTTGGCCGTCGTCGTCCGGGTGAAGAGGTCGTAGCTGATCCCCAGATTGCGGAGATCGTTCCTCGTCAGCTCGTTGTACTTGTCCGCGGCCTCACGCGGCGACAGCCCCTCTCGGTCGGCGACGACCATCACCGGCGTGCCATGCTCGTCCGTTCCGGACACCATCAGCACGTCGTTTCCGCGCAGACGCTGGTAGCGGGCGAAGATGTCCGCGGGAACCGCGAAGCCGGACACATGGCCTATGTGCCGCGGGCCGGCGGCATACGGCCAGGCGACGGCCACGAGGATTCGCTCCCGTCGCGATCGGGGCAGGCCGGACATGCGTCCACCTTAGTGGCACGCCCGCCGGATCGGTATCGGGCTCCTCGGCGGGCTCGTCGAGCACCACCGCGAGTGGCGGTCGGGCCTCCGGCGGAGCCTTGCCGGCGGCGTGCCAACACGAGCCCTCCGCCCGCCACCGCCAGCAGCACGAGCAGGCCCACGACCGCGACTGCCGGGAGCACCGGCCAGGTGCGGATCGTCGTTCCGGTGCTCGTGCCGTGCTGACGCACGGGGCGGTGCAACGTGCTCGTAGCGGCCCGAACGAGCTGCACCTGCGTGTGCAAGTGTTGCCGCCGCGTGGGTCTTGCGGCCGTGTCGGTCGCGAGCCGCGGAGCAGCCTGGTTCCACACCGGCTGTGGGACGGCGTTCGAGACGTCGGGCCTCTGCGGCCGGTCCACCGACGCAGGTTGATCCTCCGGCGAAGGCGCCGGTGCAACCGGCTCCGACGTCGGGTGTGGTGCGGGCTGGACCGACGCCGGCGCGGTCTCCGCCGCTGGGACGGTCTCCGTTACCGGGGCAGGATCCGCGGACTCGACCGGAGCCGGGGCAGGCGCGGCAACCGCGGGAGCGGCCACCGGCTCTGCGACGGGCCCGGAGTGGGAGCCCTCCTGCGGGGCTGGAGCTGCGTCAGCCGGCGGAGACTCCGCCGGCGCGGACGCAACCTCAGTTGCCTCGGCGACCGCCACCGGCGCCGCATCGGGGGAAGCCGCTTCGACCGGAGGAGCCTCCGGTTCGGGCTGCGGATCCGGCATGGTGGCCGCGTCCACCGGCTCTTCGGCCGGGCTAGCGGGACCAACGCTCGACTCCGCGGCTGCACCTGGCTCGGCCACGATGTCTGGCGGAGCAGGCTTTGGCGGCGAGTCCGTCACCGGCTGTAGGAACGTCGAGTCCGCTACCTCGTCCGCCGTCGCAGCGAGGGGCTCCGCCGGAGCGGGTTCAGGTTCCGCGACCGGCGGCACGGCCCCTGCGTCGGCTTCCGCAGCAGGCTCGGCCGAAGAGGCCTCCGCCTCCGGCACGGGCGGCGGCAGGCCGACCCGCGGCGGTAGGAACGCGAGCGGATCGAGGTAGCCCTGGTCCTGCGCGGTGACGCGGATGCCCAGATGGAGGTACGGCTCCGCGGCCTCCGGCGTCCCGCTGGGCCCGATCGTCCCGACGGAGGAGCCTTCCGCGACGACCGCATTCCGGATCACGCCGATCGACCCGAGATGCGTGAGGGTCACGGACAGCCCGTCCGGTGTCTGAATCGTCACACTCTTGCCACTCGTCGGTACCGATCCGGCGAACGAGACGGTGCCGGCGGCAGGAGCGAGCACCGCCGAGCCGGCGTCGCCGCCGACGTCGATGCCACGATGCTCGCCACCGGCGTATGGGTGCGCCGGATCGAAGACGAACGGCTGTAAAACTGCGCCGCCGGCCGGCCACGTCCAGGCTCCTGCCGCCGGTGCGCACGCGAGGGCGCCCACCACCGCTGCTGCCCTCAGTACTACACGTCGCATTGTCTTTCAACCTCCTTGTTGTCTTGTGTGTAAACGAGTCGCCCACAGCTAACCAGGAGGGTCGGACGTTGTCAATTACGGCTACAGAGAGCCGCGGTAGAGCGTATTGCGGGCAACACCGGTGAGGCGGGCAACGAGGTCGGCGGCAGCGCGGCGCCCGACGCCGGCTGAGACGAGCTCGGCCACGGCGGAGGCTGCAGCGGACTCCTCCGCCGGGCCGACCACCGCATCCGCAGGCCCGACGACGACTGTGATCTCACCCTTCACGGGCTGCCGCAGGCTTTCCGCCACCGACGCGGCCGTCCCCCGCACGACCTCTTCGAAGCGCTTCGTCAGCTCTCGGCAGACGGCGACGGGACGCTCGCCGAGTGCGGGAGCGAGCTGCCCGAGACTCTCGACGATCCGCTGCGGCGACTCGAACGCGACCACGGCATGCGGCCAGCGCGCGAGCTCCTCACCCAGCGCGGTCAGCGCGGGTTTCCCGCGCGGGAGGTAGCCGAGAAACTGATACCGCTCAGCACCCAGACCGCTCGCGACGAGCGCCGTCTCGACCGCGGAGGCCCCCGGCAGCACAGTCACCGGCACGCCCGCCTCCAGCGCCGCGGCGATCAGCCGGGCGCCGGGATCGTTCACGCCCGGGAGGCCCGCGTCGCTGACCAGCGCGACCCGCTCGCCCGCCTGCAGGCGCGGGAGGAGGGCGGCCGTGCGCGCGGCCTCGTTGTGCCGCTGATAGCTGAGCAGGCGGGCGGAGATGCCGTGCCGGTCGAGGAGGATCCTCGTCCGGCGCGTGTCCTCGCACAGGACGACGTCCGCCGAGCGCAGCTCCTCGAGCACGCGCAGCGTGATGTCATCCAGGTTGCCGATCGGGGTGGCGCAGACCGAGAGCATCAGTCCAGGCCCTCGATGAGGCGGCTCATCCGCTCGGGACGCTCCGGGTCGGGCGTGACGTAGTCGAGCGGAGCCAGGTTCGGGTAGCCGCTGGCGCGAATACGCGCGACGGCCGCCTCCACGTCGTAGCCGGTCCTCCGAAACCGCGGCTCAGGATCGAGCTCGAGCCAGTAAGCGGCCGGCTCGGCCTCGTACGGCGCGCCGACGCTTCCGGCGTTCAGCACGCGGATCCCGTCGACCGTCCGATCGAACTGGACATGCGTGTGCCCGCAGACGACGACGCGCTCGTCGACGCCCGCGAGCAGCGACCGGAGCCGCCCCTCCGGCGTGAGCCGCGTGATCGGCTCGGTATCGCTCCCCGGCGCGCCGTGGCAGAAGCGGATGCCGTCGACAACCACGTCCAGCGGCAGCTCGGCCAGGAAGCGCAGGTTCTCCTCCCCCAGCCGCTCCGCGACCCACAGGCGTGCGCTCCGATTCGGCTCGGGAATGCCCTCGAGATCCAACACCCGGTCGGCGTTGCCGCGCACGAACCGCACCGGCACGGGCAGCGAGCGGAGGAGCTGGAGCGTCTCTGCGGGGAACGGCCCCGAGGCGACGTCGCCGCCCAGCACGACGAGATCCACCTCGAGCTCCGGAACGACGGCCTCCAGCGCGGGGAGGTTGCCGTGGATGTCGCAGAGCACGGCGATGCGCGTCACAGGTCGATCCCCATCACGGGCAGTATCCGCCCCCACTCGCTCGGCGGGCTATCGCGCAGATAGCGGGCGCCCATACGCTCGTAGAAGCCGACCGCGTTCGGGTCGGACTCCCACTCGAGCCGGCTCGCGCCGAGCGCGGCCGCGCGAGCGGCGACGAAGCGGAAGAGCTCCGCGCCCACGCCCTTTCCCATCCACGCAGGGTCGACCCAGAGCTCGTCCAGCTCGGCCCGGTCTCCCTCCACGACCAGCGTGGCGTACCCGACGATCGCCCCGTCCGCAGCGGCGACGTGAACGTCCTTTCCCGCATAGTCCAGCGAGTCCGCCCAAACGCGTACGCGCTCGTCGCCGTAGCCCCAGGACGCCTTCGAATCCCGCGCGACCTCCCGCAGCCGCTCCTCTTCGCCCGGGCCGAGCGGCCGAATGTGCACCACTACGCACCGAGCGCTTCGAAAGCGACGAGGCCGGCGCCGATCAGCCCCGCCTCGGGGCCGAGCTCGGCGGGCACGATCCGGACGAGGTCGCGCCCGGGCTCCAGGGCCTCGCGGTGGACGCGTTCAGTGGCAGGCTTGATCAAGAGGTCACCGGCAACCCCGAATCCGCCGCCGATCACCACCACCTCGGGGTTGAAGATGTTCACCAGGGAGCCGATCGCACTGCCGAGGATGTGCCCCATGTGGTCGAGTGCCGCCACCGCGGCGTCGTTGCCCGCCCGCGCCTCCTCCACGAGGGTGTGCGCGTTCGCGCCCTCGCCGAAGAGCTCGCGCGCGATCTTCCCTGCAGCCGTTCCGGACACGAGCGATTCCAGGTGCCCCCGGCCGGTGCACACGCCCTGACACGGCGGGCCGTCGTGCTCGACCACGATGTGGCCGAGCTCGGCAGCCGCGCCGACGGCTCCGCGGTACGGGCGCCCGTCCAGGATGAGCCCTCCACCGACTCCCGTCCCCAGCGTCAGCATCACGAGGAAGCGGCTCCCGCGGCCGGCGCCGATCGACGCTTCCGCGAACGCAGCCGCGTTGGCGTCGTTGTCCATCCCCACAGGAAGCTCGAAGCGCTGCTGCATCCATTCGCGCAGGTCGTAGTCCGCGAGGGGGATGTTCGGAGCGAAGACGACGCGCCCCCGGGGCTGGTCGATCGTCCCCGGGATCCCGAACCCGAGGGCGGCGATTCCCGGCTCGAGCAGCTCGCTCACGGTGTCCTCGACCGCCTGGATGAGCGCTCCCGCCGAGGAGACCGGCGTGGGACGCTCGATCCTCCGCCCGATCCGGCTCTCGCGGTCGATGACCCCGGCGAGGATCTTCGTGCCTCCGACATCGACGCCTATGACATGGGTGGCCTCCACCGCGGCGGCTACCATAACCCGCCGGATGCCGCCCTCCGGCGAAGAGAAGCCGTACCGCGTTTATCGCGGAGGACGGCTCAAGGGCGGGGTTCCCACCCTCGCGCGCGAGCAGCGGACGAGAGCCGTCGAGCAGGACGGCCGCCGGCTGCGGCGCGGGGACGCTCTCCCCGACCGAGGCCCACGCAAGCCCAAGCGCTGGTACCGGCGCTGGTCGTGGAAGCGCTGGCTCGTCATCGGCTTCGCGTCCGTCTTCACGCTCGTCCTGATCTGGGGCATCGCGAGCTGGTTCTCCTTCCGCAGCGGCGTGATCGCAGCGAATCACCGGCTGCCGAACAGAGTCGAGGCGGTGCTGAACAAGCAGAACGGGCTGCTCCTCTCCCACACGAGCAACATCCTCCTGCTCGGCACCGACTCCGCCAAGTCACGGCCCGGCAACCGGCACTCCGACTCGATCATGCTCGTCCATACCGACCCCGATCACCACCGGATCGTGTACCTCTCGCTCATGCGCGACCTGCGCGTGGAGGTCCCCGGCTACGGCACGCAGAAGATCAACGCCGCCTACCAGTTCGGCGGCCCGCGGCTGGCCGTCAAGACGATCCGCCAGTTCACCGGGATTCCGATCAACCACATCGCGCTCGTCGACTTCGCCCAGTTCAAGAAGCTGATCGATGACCTGGGCGGAGTGACGATCGACGTCCCGGAGAAGATCCGCTCGAACAAGTTCGACTGCCCCTTCAAGACGCAGGCGCAGTGCGACCGGTGGCAGGGATGGAGGTTCGCCAAGGGGCCGCAGCACATGGACGGTCAGCGCGCGCTCATCTACTCGCGCATCCGCGAGAACCTGCTCGACCCCAGCGAGTCGGACGCGACCCGCGCCGCGCGCCAGCAGGCGGTGATTCAGGCGATCGGGAACAAGCTGACCGGCTTCGGAACCCTGGTGGGGATGCCCTTCAACGGCGGCGACCTCATGCGGCCACTCGCGACCGACCTGACCGCGGGCCAGCTTCTGCAGCTCGGCTGGGTCAAGTTCCGCGGGAGCACGCTTCGCTGCCGGCTCGGAGGAACCGCGGACGGAAGCGGATTCATCGTCCCGGACGAGGAAAGCCGCGCAGTGATAGCGATGGTGCTCGGGAAGTCGGCCGCGCAGCCGCCCAAGCCGGGATCGCTGTTCGGCTCGGGCTGCGTGAGCGGCAAAGCAACACTGCAGTAACGCTGTCGGACCGAACGGCTACTTCGGCTTCTTCTTGCACTTGCCGTGCACGCGGTGGTAGCCCTTTTTGCACTTCTTCGGCTTGGGCTTCGGCTTCGGCTTTGGCTTCGGTGCGGGCGGCGGCGGAGGCGCGGGTGGCGGGGGCGGGGCGGAGGCGGTGGAGGCGGCGGCGGAGCCGTCACGCCCGTGATCACAACGGCGGAGCCCGCGTCCAGACGTCCGCCGGGGTCCGCACCGGGAGCGCCGACGGCCAGGTCGGGACGGCCGTCGCCGTTGACGTCCCCCACTCCCGCGACGGACGCTCCCGTCCGGTCGCCGGCGTCGCCCGCCAACGCGACCGCTCCGGCCCCGACCGCGGCCACGTCGACGTTGGCGGTCGCGGCGCGTCCGTACACGAGGTAGGCGGTGGATGTCGAAGGTGAGCCGAGGAGGAGATCGGCCCGCCCGTCCCCGCTGACGTCACCGGCGCCCGCCACGGCGTCGCCGATTCCCCGGCCGACGATGCGAAAGCCACCGGTGCCCAGCGACCCGAGATCGACATTGCCGGGAGTTGCCCGACCGAAGACGACGTACGCCCGGCCGGTCCCGGAGGCGCCGATCAGCAGGTCGGGCCGGCCGTCGCCGTTCACGTCTCCGGCGGGCGCGACCGCACTTCCGGCGCGGTCGCCGGGCGCGCCGTCGATCCGGAATCCCTTGCCCGCCAGCGAGCCCACGTCCACCGCGAGCGTGTCCGCCTTGCCGTACACGACGAACACGGCTCCGTTCGGGCCGGCAAAGGGCGCGCCCAACATGACGTCGGCGCGACCGTCTCCGTTGACGTCGCCCGCGCCGGCGACCGAGAACTCGGTCCCGAGGTTCGCGCCGTCGATCAGGAAGCCGTGCCCTCCGAGGTCGTGGAGCGAGATGAGCTGGATGGCGGCACCGCCGAAGATCACGGTCGCTTTGTTCGGCACCACGTGGCCCTGCTTGAACTCGGCGCGGCCGTCGCTGACCACCAGGTCGGCCTTTCCGTCCCCGTTCACGTCGCCGGGCGCCGCGGCGACCGTGCCGAGGTTGGGCGCGTTCGGCTCGGCCTGGATCTTGAACCCGCGGCCCCCGATCGACCCGAGGTCCACGTCGGTCGGACCGGCCTGACCGAAGACGAGATACGCCGAGTCGAGCTCGAGCCCGACCGCGATGTCCGGCCGTCCGTCGCCGTTGAGGTCACCTACCCCGGCGACCGACCAGCCCGCTTCCTGCGTTCCCGTCCCGCTGATCCGGTAGCCGGCGCTTCCTCCTGGCGAGACGTAGGCGTAGCCGCCGCCGTTGCCGGGCGCGCCCACGGCCACGTCGGGCCGGCCGTCCCCGTTCTGGTCGCCGACTCCGGCGACCGACGTCCCGGCGAGGTCACCGGGCGCCCCGCCGTCGATGCGGACAGGATCGGACGCGAGAGTGACGGTGCCAGACGGGGTCGAAGGCGCGTACGCCGCCGGAACGCCTAGTGCCAGCGCCGCTGCGGCGAAGAAGACGAGGGCGCGCAAGGACCGGACCTTACGCCTCGGCGGCCTTCTTCTCGACCTTTTTCTCGCTCGTCTCGCTCTTCTCGGACTTCTCGGACTTCTCGCCGCCGTCCTTCGCTGCGTCCTTCTTCTTCCCGCCGCGCCCATAGTCGGTCGAATAGAAGCCGGAGCCCTTGAAGTGGACGGCGACCGGATAGAGGACGACTTCGACCGGGCCCTCGCCGCAGACCTCACAGACGTCGGGCGGGGGATCGCTCATGCGTTGAAACCGCTCGAACACATGGCCTTGAGGGCACCGGTACTCGTAGATCGGCATGGCGCGATAACGCTAGCAACGAGCTAGGAAGGAGTCTGCTGGCGCGGAGGTGCCTCGCGCTCGACCGCCTCGCGGTAGCACGGCGCGTTCTCGAAGGCGTCGAGGCCGCCGGGGATGCCTCGCGGGTGGCGGCGCGGACGCCTGCGCCTGGCCGCGGCCATGACGGCCGAGGCGCCGACGAGCCCGCCGAGAACGAACGAGCGCGCGCGCGTCTTCGCGTCCACGGGCCGATTGTATGGTGCGCCCGGTGGCGCGCCTCACGAACGACACGGCCGAGCTCAGCCCGCGCACGGAGTTCGAAGGCCCCTCGCTGGAGTTCGCGTTCCCCGGTCTCGAGATCGGAGTCGCCGAGTACGACGAGGGGCCGACCGGCTGCACGGTCTTCCATTTCCCGGCGGGCGCCGCTTCCTCGATCGACGTGCGCGGAGGCTCGCCCGGCGTCAGCGGCGCGGGATACGAGCTCGTGAACGCGATCTGCCTGGCGGGCGGCTCGCTGTACGGACTGGAGGCGGCCGCCGGCGTAGCCGCGGAGCTGCTGGCCCGGCGGGAGTACCGGACAGGCTGGATGGACATCCCCATCGTCGCGGGCGCGATCGTCTTCGACTGGGGACGGCGCGACAACGCCGTCTACCCCGACAAGGAGCTGGGGCGGGCGGCGCTCCGCGCGGCGCGGGAGGGGTTCTTTCCGCTCGGCCCGCGCGGCGCGGGCCGCTCCGCCTCGGTCGGGAAGGTCTTCGACTACCAGGAGGGAGAGCCGGCGGGACAGGGCGCGGCGTTCCGGCAGGTGGGAGAGACGAAGGTCGCCGTGTTCACGGTGGTGAATGCGATCGGCGCGATCTTCGACCGCAACGGAACCGTCGTCCGAGGCCAGTACGACCGCGCCACCGGCGAGCGGCTCGGGCTCGTCCCGCGCGTGGAGGCCCGGCTCGCGGAGGGCCGCTCCATCCGCCCTCCACCCGGCAACACGACGCTCACCGTCGTCGCGACCAATCTCAAGCTGGACTCGCGCCAGCTCCGCACGGTAGGCCGCCAGGTGCACGTCTCCATGGCGCGCGCGATCCAGCCGTTCCATGCGCTCGAAGACGGGGACGTGCTGTTCGCCGTCTCCACCGGCGAGGTCGAGAGCGATCCAGTGCTCGACACGACCGCGCTCGGAATCGTGGCGTCCGAACTAGCCTGGGACGCCGTTTTGACGTCCTATTAGACTGAGCGCATGTTCGACGACGACATGATCGACGCAAAGGATGATCGCAGGGGCTGGAACCGGGCCGTCATCCAGTACCGAAGCGCCAAGCTGCGCCAGCCGAACGTCACGATCGCCGACCTGACGCTGCCGAACGGTCTGGGGAATCTCCGGATGTTCCGGACCTGCGTGATGATGGCCGGGATCATGACGGTGCTGTACGTCTGGGTCCCGCTGATGGTCCTGAACGTCTTCGTGACGCTGAGCGGCCCCGTCTACGCGGCAACGCTGGGCGGCTCCCTGCTCCTGCTGACTGCGTTCCTGTACGTCTTCGGCACGCACGAGACGCGCCGCGAGCGCGACCTCGCCACCCGGCTGTAGCCTCAGGACATGGTCGAAGAGCGGCTCCCGGTGGAGTCGGCAAACAGGGGCTGGAATCGCGCCTCGATCGTCTTCTGGAGCAGGAAGCCCTACAGCCCGCGTGTCCGCCGCGAGGATCTCGCGCTGCCGACGCACCTCGCCGGACTCCGGCTTCTGGCCTCGTGCGTGGCGCCTGCCTTCTGCCTCACCGCCTTCGCCGTCTGGACACCGCTCTTCTTCGTCAGCATCTTCTCGGGACTGAGCATGAGCGCATTCGTTGCGATCATGGGCGGCGCGTTCGTCGCAGTGACCTGCGCGCTCTTCGTCTGGGTCTCGAGAGCCGCCGAGCGTTAGATGGCTGATGCCACGATCTCGCGCGTCCGGCTGCGCGATCTGGCACGCCTGGGCCGCTCCGGCCCGGTTGCGGCCGGCGAGCCGGCCTCCACCGTGCCTGCGCTTCGCCGCGTCGGCCGCTCACCGATGCTCCCGGCATCGGCAAGCGTCGCCGCGGCCCCAGACGCACCAGCTCGCGCCCCGGAGCAGGCGATCTCATGGCATCAACCATCTAGGCGCCGCACGGCGGGACGTTCCGCCAGTTCTTGACGGGGTCCTCCACCGTCATCGTCGCGTCGTCGCCGCTCGGGGCGACGGTGAACTTGCGGTTCGCGATCTCGTCGCAGGAGGCGCCCTTCTCGACGTGATCCCAGTCGCCGAGCGTGTACTTGTACTCGACCGACGTTCCCTCGGGCCACGTGATCGTGATCCGCCACTTGCCGTCGGCGCCCTTGGTGAGATTGACCGTGTGCTGGTTGCACCAGTTGCAGATCTCGGGCTGGCCGCCCGCGATGTAGATGGTCGCGTTGGCAGGCGTCGACGCGGGCGGAGTGACGACCAGCGTGACGTCGACCGCGAGCGCCGACGGCACGCCGCTCGCCTGATTCGATGCCGCCGAGAGGTTGTTCGCCTGGTCGAGCGCCTTGACCACGTAGTAGTAGGTCGTCCCGGACGTGAGTCCGGTGTCGACGAACTTGGTCGTCGCCGCGTCGGTCCGGCCCACCTCGGCGTAGCCGGAGCCGGACGTGGTCGAGCGGTAGATCACGTAGCCGTAGAGATCTCCGTCGCCGAGGCGCGGTCCAGGACAGGCCGATCGAGGTCGCGCCGCGGCTCTTCGCGGTCAGACCGGTCGGCGGGCCAGGCGGCGTCTGGTCCGGGTTCGCGTGGACGGTCAGCGTCCCCTGCTGCGGTGAGCTCGTCCACGTCGCGCCCTGGCTCGTCGAGAACCTGACCCAGTAGGAGTAGGTTCCTGGCGTCTCCGGCTTGAGCGTCCCCACGTACTCGTCCTCGTCGCCCTGATCCGAGGAGAAGGTCATGGTCTCGCAGCGTCGGCGACTGCGTCGATCCGAAGCAGAGCTGCGCGAGGATCCCGGGGATCTCACCGGCCTGCGAGGTGACGCCGTCGATCTTGACGCGACCGTAGACGGGGTCGGTGCGTCCGGCGGCGCTGATCGTGTAGTCGAGCGTCAGCGGCCGGTCGAGCGACGACCGACGCGATCGGGTACGACGGGACGACCGAGACCTCGTTCGACGCGGCGCTCTCGTTCCCGGCCGAGTCGAGCGCCTTGACGATGTAGTAGTAGCTCGTCCCGCTGCGCAGGTCGGCGCCGGCGTCGTGAAGGTTCGTGGCCGTGACCGGCGCGTCGTTCACCTTCGTGTAGCCGCCGCCGGAGAGCGGGCTGCGGTAGACGTTGTAGCCGGCCGCTCCGGACCGCGCTCCAGCCGAGATCGACCGCGACGCCGTTGGCGGTCACGGCCAGCCCGGTCGGCGCGTCCGGCCCGGTGAGGTCGCCGTGTGATGAACTGGACCGACGAGCGCGAGCGGGCCATGGTGACCTGCGGATCTGCGTCCCGGCGAGGACACGCCGTCGAGCGGAACCGTCACCGTGTGTCGCCTGCTTGCTCGAATTGACGACGACGATCGCGGCGTTGTCGCCGGACTTGCGCGCGTACGCGAGCACGCCGTTCGCGTCGTCCGTCAGCAGGAACTTGAGCTGGCCGTCTCGGAGCACCCGTTGTCCTTCCGCATCTTCGTGAGCCCCTTGTAGTAGGCGCGCATCGCCGTGTCGGGCTTGCGCGTGTCGCCGAGCTTCTTGGTGTTGGCGTCGCCCCAGGGATACGTGCGGCGGTCGTCCGGGTCGTCGTCGCCCGAGACGCCGACCTCGTCGCCGTAGTAGATCGTCGGCGCGCCCGGCATGGTCATCTGGATCAGCGCCGCGAGCCTCATGCGCGCCTTCCCCTCGGCCAGGTTCGCCGCGGTGTGCTCACGCTGCGCCGCGTTCTCGTCGCCCGGCGAAAGCGTCCAGAGGAGCCGCTCGGTGTCGTGCGAGTCGACGAGGTTCATGAGCGTCCAGTACACGGCGTCCGGGTAGTCCTCGCGGATCGACTCCATGCGGCTGACGAACTGCGACGGCGGGATGGGGTTGCCGCTGCCGGGGAAGCCCTTCGAGTCGAACGGATGCGGGGCGAGCAACGACACGACCGCGTCGCGGAAGCGGTAGTCCATGGACGAGGTCGCGGTGTCGCCGTAGACGTACGGCAGGACGTCGAACTTCTTCCAGAGCTCGCCGACGATCGGCGTGTTCGCCTTGGTCTTGTCCACCGCTGCCTTGAAGCCGTGCCAGAAATCGATCGACTTGCTCTGCATGACGTCCAGACGCCAGCCGTCCGCGCCGAGCTTGAGCCACTTCCGCGCGGCCGACTGTCGCCGAGTCGTAGATGTACTGCTTCACGCCGAAGTTCTCGGTCAGCTGCGGCAGGGAGTTGAAGTTGAACCAGGACTCGTAGTAGCTGTCCTTCGCGGGATCGTGCGGCGCGCACGGGGACGGCTCCCCGGCGGCCGGCGGCCGGAACTGGAAGAAGCCCCGGAACTTGGAGAAGGTCTGCTCGCAGGCGCCCGTCCCCGGCCAGTTGTGGTAGCGGTCGAACATCGGGCTGTCGGAGGACATGTGATTGAAGACGCCGTCCAGCAGCACCTTGATCCCGTTCTTGTGCGCCGCCTTCACCATCTTCACGAAGTCGGCCTGCTTGCCCAGGTACGGGTCGATCTTCGTGTAGTCGCGCGTGTCGTAACGGTGGTTCGAGCCGGCCCAGAAGATCGGGTTCAGGTAGACGACGGTCACGCCGAGGCTCTTCAGGTACGCCATCTTCTGCGTGACCCCCGCCAGGTCGCCGCCGAAGTAGTCGCGGCCGTGCGGGCCCTCGGTGCCGACGGGCTTGTCCGGCCCGAAGCGCTTCTTGCACGTCTGGAGCGCGTCGGTGTAGTTCCGGCACCAGCCCTCCGGCATCGCGCCCCACGGCATGCGCACGATGCGGTCGAGCGCCGGCGTCGACTCGTGGCTCGGGTCGCCGTGCGGGTACGCGTAGCGCTTGTCCTTGCTCCAGACGTACTTCTTCGGGTTGCCGCGCGCCGGGTCGTTCTTCCTGTTCGCGTTGCGGAAGCGGTCGGGGAAGATCTGGTAGATGACGGCGTTCTTCAGCCAGTCGATGGGCTTGAAGGCCGGGTCGTAGACCGTGATCGCCCAGCCCCAGTCGGGCGAGGAGTCGAACGGCTTGCCCCAGCCGCCGTCGCGCACGTCCGAGTCGTCCTCGTAGTAGACCGTCTTCGGCCCGTCGTGGACGATGAAGCGGTAGTACACCGTCCCCGTCGAGCCGGCATCGATCGGTCGCCTCCCAGAAGTCGCAGCCGAAGTCGGACTGCATGTAGCAGGGGACGTTCGAGGCGACGATGTGCATGTCCACGAGGTCCTCGCGGCCCGGGTTCGTGTAGTACGCGCGGAGGGTGACGCTCGTCGCGTCGTCGTGGAACGTGCGAAAGCGCAACTTGACGCTGGTGCCGGTCGTGACCGCGCCCTCGGGCTGCCGGTAGACCGTCGAGCGGCTGTCGTGGCCGAGGCCGTCCCACCAGATGTCGCCGTCGTGGCCCGGCGCGCTGGCTGCGCGCACGTGCGTCCCCCCGAGAGCGGCGATCAATCCCGCGAGGAGCAGACCAAGGAGAGCGACCTTACGCAACCGCTTGAACCTAGCCCATTTCCCGGGCCGTGGCTAGTAGCGGCGGCGCGTCATCAGGAAGTAGACGACGTACACGGGGAGGATGATCCCGGCGAAGAGGAACGTCGCGACGCCCCAGGCCGTCGAGTGCCTGACCCCGTTCTTGCTCGCGTGCCAGAAGACGGCCATCGAGATCAAGGCCGAAATGGCCAGGGTGAGGATGAAGGGGCCGGGGCTGATGTTCCCCAGCACCGGTGTGTTTCAGCTCGTGACTGCGCCGAGAAACTCGTCGATCGAAAGTGCCGAAACGGTCTGGATCTTCGCGCTGCCGCGCGCGCCGAGCGCGACCGAGACCCGCGCGATGGCCGCGTCGTCGGCCGCCTCGACCACGTTCACGAAGTCGAACGGGCCGAGCGTCGCCCACTGGTGCAGCACCTTCGCGCCCAGCTCTTCCACGTCACGATTCACTTCGCGCAGGCGGTCCGGGTTGGACTTCAGCGTCTGTACTCCCTGGGCCGTCAGCGTCGTCAGCAGGATGTAGGTCGGCATCCCCGCTCCTTTCCGTCGCTCGCGCGCGCACCTTATCGACCCGCGCAACCTGGTCGTAATAGACGAGAACGGAGCCGAGGAAGATCATCGGCGAGATAACGACGGTGGCAAGGAAGCCGGCGATTCCGAGCTGCAGCTTCGACGTCCCGTGCAGCAGCAGGTAGAGGACTCCGCCGGTGAGGTGGTACGTGATGACGAGGGTGACCAGCGTGCCGAGTACGTGGACGAAGTCGACTTTGGCGAGCTCGATCCCGCGCGCGAGCGCGAGGCGGTAGTCGAGCCGCTCGATCACCGCGGCCGGGACGGCCATCCCGACGTACGCAAGCCAGAGCAGGATGGGTAGGAACGGGCCGATCAGCGTGATCCAGACGCTCCCCGTCGCCGCGAAGAGCAGGGGCAGCAGCGCCACCGTCGGCCAGATCAGGAAGCCGACGACGAAGCCGTACCAGATTGCCCGGCGCGGAGCGGGGCCGCCGACGATGAGGCAGGCGCCGATGTACGAGGCCGTCATCAGGACCGAGCCGGCGCCGGCGGCGACCGGGAGCTGCAGGACCGAGGGGAGCGGCTGGACGATCGCGAAGAGGATGGCAGGGCCGAGGCCGAGGGCGATCGAGGGCCAGAACCGGTCGCCGTACAGGCGAATCGTCTCGGCGATCGTCTGTCCGACGGTGCGCTCCGCCGGCGGTAGCGGCGGAGGAAGAGCCTTGCGGGGGCGCGCCACCCCCATGAGGTTAGTGGTCTACGCGCGCGCCGCCTGAAGATCATCTACTCATCGCGCGCTACGGATACAAGCCGTCCCCCTGTTCCGCGACAGGCTTGCGCTCGACCACGCGAATCCTGTGCCCGTTCGCGTACGCGTCGTGACGGATTCCTGTCACCTGCCAGGAGACCTTCACGTGCGGTTTCGCCGAGCGGATCGTGAAAGAGTTGCCCGCTATTTCACGCGCGACCGCCACGAGCACGAGGTCGCCGATCGGCGTGAGCTGGTAGCGGAAGTCGCGGTTGAGGGCCTCGAACCAGCGCGGGAGCCGGACTGTCGCATACCCCCGCCGGTCCGTCGTGACGACGCCGTCGTAGACGTTCTTCATGTCCGGCGACTCGACGAACGAGTGCTGGAGATACTTGTGCGTCGGATCGAGCGGGTGGTCGATGCGGAACGCGCCGCCGCCCTTGCTCACGGTGCCGAGCACCTGAAGGTCGCCGTCGATCCTGACCTTGCCGACGAAGCGCCCGGCGTACCC